>NZ_RJVO01000001.1:0-515000 GCF_003730135.1 Stagnimonas aquatica
TCCGTATCCCGGCTCGATGATCCACCTCGACATCAAGACCTTGGGCCGCTTTGCGCAGCCCGGACACCGGGTCACGGGCAACCGCCGACAAGACACGCCCAAAGCAGGCAAAGAGTGCATCCACGTCTGCGTGGATGACGCCTCTCGGCTGGCCTACGTCGAAGTGCTGCCGAATGAGAAGCAAGGCACGACCACTCGCTTCCTGCTGCGCGCCCTGCGTTGGCTCAGAGGCCTCGGCGTGCGGGTGGAGCGGGTGCTCACCGATAACGGCTCGGCCTATCGCTCAAAGACCTTCGCCAAAGCCTGCCGACGGCTGAGGATCAAACACAAGCGCACCCGGCCCTATACGCCACGCACCAACAAACCTTGCTGCGGGAGTGGGCTTACGCGCAGTCCTACGACACCTCAGACCTGCGTAATGCGGCACTGCCAACGTGGGTCAGTCACTACAACCAGTGCAGACCTCATGCCGCGCTCCACGGGAAACCACCGCTCAGCAGAATCCCCAATCAACTTCTCAATCACTGAATAACGTGGTGAGAAACGACAGCTAGGCCACAGCGCCCGGCCACCGATGCGGGTGGCGGCGCAACAGCAACAAGCGCCGGCGCCAGAAACAGAAAGGCCGGGCAATGCCCGGCCTTTCTGCACCACAACAGCGTCTACTCCTCGGAGCCCGCCTCGGCTTCGTCGTCGGCATCGTCGCTGTCGCGGGACTCGCCACGCTCGGCGGTGAAGATGTCGGTGATCGGCGTCGAGTTGCGCGCGGTCTGCAGATCTTCGAGCAAGCTGCCGCCGCGCATGCGGCGACGCTGCTCGTGATGCGCCAGACCGGTACCGGCCGGGATCAGACGGCCGACGATCACGTTCTCCTTCAGACCACGCAGCTCGTCGCGGCTGCCGCGCACGGAGGCCTCGGTGAGCACGCGGGTGGTTTCCTGGAACGAGGCGGCGGAGATGAAACTCTCGGTCGACAGCGAGGCCTTGGTGATGCCCAGCAGCTGACGGTCGAACTTCGCCGGGCGCTCGCCCTTGCCCTTGATCTTCCGGTTCTCGGACAGCACGTGGAAGATTTCCGCCTGTTCGCCCTGCAGGAAGCGGGTGTCACCGGTTTCGGTGATCTCCACCTTGCGGAGCATCTGACGGATGATCGTCTCGATGTGCTTGTCGTTGATGCGCACGCCCTGCAGGCGGTACACGTCCTGGATTTCCTTCACCAGGTAGTTCGCCAGCGCGGTGACGCCCTGCAGACGCAGGATGTCGTGCGGGCTCGGCTCGCCGTCGGAGATCTGCTCGCCGCGCTCGACGTGCTCACCTTCAAACACGGTGATCTGCGTCCACTTCGGCACCAGCTGCTCGACCTCTTCGCCGTCCGGCAGCACGATCTTGATGCGCTGCTTGCCCTTGGTGGGCGCGCCGAACTTGATGGTGCCGCTGGCCTCGGCGAGCACCGCCGGGTCCTTCGGCTTGCGTGCCTCGAACAGGTCGGCAACGCGCGGCAGACCGCCGGTGATGTCGCGCGACTTGGCGGATTCCTGCGGCAGACGGGCGATGACGTCGCCGACGCCCACTTCGCCGTCGTCCTCGATGCTGACGATGGCCTTGGGCGGCAGCGCGTAGGCGGCCGGGATCTCGGTGCCCGGGAACATCAGCGGCTTGCCGGTGTTCACGTCGAGCAGTTCGATGACCGGCTTCAGGTCCTTACCGGCCGAACCACGGGTCTTGGGCTCGGTGATCACCAGCGTAGACATGCCGGTGATGTCGTCGGTCTCGCGAGTGACGGTGATGCCGTCCTCGAAGTCCTTGAAGCGCACGCGACCGGCGATTTCGGTAACGATCGGGTGGGTGTGCGCGTCCCACTTGGCCAGACGCTGACCGGCCTTGATGGCATCGCCTTCCTTGACCAGGATGGTGGCGCCGTAGGGCATCTTGTAGCGCTCGCGCTCACGACCCTGGGCATCGACCACGCCCAGTTCGCCGGTACGCGACACCGCCACGCGGTGGCCGTCCTTGTGCTTCACGGTCTTGACGTTGTGCTCACGGATGGTACCGGCGGCACGCGCGTCGACACCGTCCGCCGCCGCCGCACGCGAAGCCGCGCCGCCGACGTGGAAGGTACGCATGGTCAGCTGGGTACCCGGCTCACCGATCGACTGCGCGGCGATGACGCCGACCGCTTCGCCGATGTTCACCTGGTGACCGCGCGCGAGGTCGCGGCCGTAGCACTTGGCGCAGACGCCAAAGGGCATTTCACAGGTGATGGAGCTGCGCACCCAGATCTCGTCGACGCCGTGCTTGTCGAGCAGGTCGGCGGTCTTTTCGTCAATCAGGCTGCCTTCGGTGACGATCACTTCCTCGGTGCCCGGCTTGGTGACGTCCTTGAGCGCGGTACGACCCAGCACGCGGTCGCGCAGCGGTTCCAGCACGTCGCCACCTTCCACCACCGGGGTCATCAGCAGACCCTGTTCGGTGCCGCAATCCTGCGAGGTGATCACCACGTCCTGAGCGACGTCGACCAGACGGCGGGTCAGGTAACCCGAGTTCGCGGTCTTCAAGGCCGTATCCGACAGACCCTTACGGGCACCGTGGGTGGAGATGAAGTACTGCAGAACGTTGAGGCCTTCGCGGAAGTTCGCGGTGATCGGCGTTTCGATGATCGAGCCGTCGGGCTTGGCCATCAGGCCACGCATACCGGCGAGCTGACGGATCTGGGCGGCGCTACCACGCGCACCGGAGTCCGCCATCATGAACACCGAGTTGAAGCTCGGCTGCTCGGCCTGGCTGCCGTCCTTGAGGGTGACCTTCTCCTTGCCGATGCGCGCCATCATCGCCTTGGCGACGTCGTCGTTGGCCTTCGACCAGATGTCGACCACCTGGTTGTAGCGCTCGGTCTGGGTGGTCAGACCCTGCTGGTACTGGTTGTCGATTTCCTTGACCTTGTCCTCGGCCACTTCCAGCAGCTTGGCCTTCTCGTCCGGCACGATGATGTCGTCGATGCAGAAGGAGATGCCCGAGCGGGTGGACATGCGGAAGCCGGCGTACATGAACTGGTCGGCGAACACCACGGTGTCCTTGGCGCCGGCGCGGCGGTACACCGCGTCGAGCACGCGGCCGACTTCCTTCTTGGTCAGGGTCTTGTTGATGACGCTGAACGGGATCTTCTCGGGCAGCACTTCCGACAGCAGGGCGCGGCCGGTGGTGGTCTCGATCAGACGGGTCACCTGGGCGCCCGCGACCTCGTCGAAGTCCTTCAGGCGCACCTTGATCTTGGCCTGCAGATCGACGACGCCGTTCTCGTAGGCGCGGTGGACTTCGGCGAGGTCGCTGAAGACCATGCCCTCGCCCTTGGCGGCCAGACGCTCACGGGTCATCCAGTACAGACCGAGCACCACGTCCTGCGAGGGGACGATGATCGGCTGGCCGTTGGCGGGCGACAGGATGTTGTTGGTCGCCATCATCAGCACGCGCGCTTCCAGCTGCGCTTCGAGGCTCAGCGGGACGTGCACGGCCATCTGGTCACCGTCGAAGTCGGCGTTGAACGCCGTGCAGACGAGCGGATGCAGGTTGATGGCCTTGCCTTCGATCAGGATCGGCTCGAAGGCCTGGATGCCGAGACGGTGCAGGGTCGGCGCGCGGTTCAGCAGAACCGGGTGCTCCTTGATGCACTCTTCCAGCGCGTCCCACACCGCCGGCTCCTCGCGCTCCACCATCTTCTTCGCCGCCTTGATGGTGGTGGCGATGCCCAGGCGCTGCAGACGGCTGAACACGAAGGGCTTGAACAGCTCCAGCGCCATCTTCTTGGGCAGACCGCACTGGTGCAGCTTCAGCGTCGGGCCGACCACGATGACCGAACGGCCGGAGTAGTCGACGCGCTTGCCGAGCAGGTTCTGGCGGAAGCGGCCCTGCTTGCCCTTGATCATGTCGGCGAGCGACTTGAGGGCGCGCTTGTTGGTGCCGGTGATCGCGCGGCCGCGACGGCCGTTGTCGATCAGGGCGTCAACAGATTCCTGCAGCATGCGCTTTTCGTTGCGCACGATGATGTCCGGCGCGGTCAGCTCCAGCAGCCGCTTGAGGCGGTTGTTGCGGTTGATGACGCGGCGGTACAGATCGTTGAGGTCGGAGGTCGCGAAGCGGCCACCGTCCAGCGGCACCAGCGGACGCAGGTCCGGCGGCAGCACCGGCAGCACCGTGAACACCATCCACTCCGGCTTGTTCTTGGAGCTGATGAGGTATTCGATCAGCTTCAGGCGCTTGCCGAGCTTCTTGATCTTGGTGTCGGAACCGGTGGCGGCGATGTCCTCGCGCAGCTTGAGGGTCTCGGCCTCCAGGTTCATGTGCTTGAGCAGGTCGTGCACGGCCTCGGCGCCCATGCGGGCATCGAAGTCGTCGCCGTACTTCTCGACCGCTTCGAGGTAGTCCTCTTCGGTCAGCAGCTGGCCCTTTTCCAGCGGGGTCATGCCCGGGTCAACGACCATGTGGGCTTCGAAGTACAGCACCCGCTCGATGGCGCGCAGCGGCATGTCGAGCAGCAGACCGATACGGCTGGGCAGCGACTTCAGGAACCAGATGTGGGCGACCGGGCTGGCCAGCTCGATGTGGCCCATGCGCTCGCGGCGCACCTTGGCGACGGTGACTTCCACGCCGCACTTCTCGCAGACCACGCCACGGTGCTTCAGGCGCTTGTACTTGCCGCACAGGCACTCGTAGTCCTTGATCGGTCCGAAGATCTTGGCGCAGAACAGGCCGTCACGCTCCGGCTTGAAGGTGCGGTAGTTGATGGTTTCCGGCTTCTTCACTTCGCCGAAGGACCAGCTGCGCACCGTTTCCGGTGACGACAGGCCGATCTTGATGGCGTCGAAGTCCTCGAACTCTTCCGGCGGCTTGATGAAATTGAAAAGGTCTTTCATGGGTTACTCCTGATTCGTTTCGCCGGGGCCTTACTGGTTCTGTTCCAGCTCGATGTTCAAGCCAATCGAGCGGATTTCCTTCACCAGCACGTTGAAGGACTCCGGCATGCCCGCCGTCATCTTGTGATCGCCGTCCACGATGTTCTTGTACATCTTGGTGCGACCGTTGGTGTCGTCGGACTTGACCGTGAGCATTTCCTGCAGCGTGTAGGCCGCGCCGTAGGCTTCCAGCGCCCAGACTTCCATCTCCCCGAAGCGCTGACCGCCAAACTGCGCCTTGCCGCCCAGCGGCTGCTGGGTGACCAGCGAGTACGGGCCGGTCGAACGCGCGTGCATCTTGTCGTCGACGAGGTGGTTGAGCTTGAGCATGTACATGTAGCCGACGGTGACCTGGCGGCTGAACTGCTCGCCGGTACGGCCGTCGGTGAGCTGGGCCTGGCCGGTGCGCGGCAGGCCGGCGAGTTCGAGCAGGTCCTTGATCTCGCTCTCGGCGGCACCGTCGAACACCGGCGTCGCCATCGGCACGCCCTTCACCAGGTTGTGCGCGAGGGTGACGATTTCGGCGTCGTTCATCTCGTCGAGGTTGGCGCCGACGCCACGGCCCAGCGAGTAGATCTTGCCGAGGAACTTGCGCAGTTCGGCGACCGCCTTCTGCTGGCGGATCATGGCGTCGATCTTGTGGCCCAGGCCGCGCGCGGCCCAGCCGAGATGGACTTCGAGCAACTGACCGATGTTCATGCGCGAAGGCACGCCCAGCGGGTTGAGCACGATGTCCACCGGGGTGCCGTCCGGCAGATGCGGCATGTCTTCGACCGGAACGATCATCGACACCACGCCCTTGTTACCGTGACGGCCGGCCATCTTGTCGCCCGGCTGAATGCGGCGGCGCACGGCGAGATAGACCTTGACCATCTTCAGCACGCCGGGCTGCAGCTCGTCGCCCTGCTGGATCTTGCGCTTCTTGGAGTCGAAGCGCTTGTCGAACTCGACGCGCATTTCCTTCAGCTGCTTGGCGGCGGCTTCCAGCTGCTCCTGGGCGAGGTCGTCGGCCAGGCGCACTTCGAAGAACTTCTCGCGCTCGAGGCCGTCGAGGTAGGCGCTGTCGATGGTCGTGCCCTTCTTCAGCTTCATCGGGCCGCCGTCAGCGACCTTGCCGGTCAGCAGGCGACGCACGCGGTCGTAGATGTCTTCCTCGAAGATGCGCATCTGGTCGTTCAAGTCCTTGCGGACCGAGGCCAGTTCGGCTTCCTCGATGGCGAGCGCGCGCTTGTCCTTCTTGACGCCTTCGCGGGTGAACACGCGCACGTCGATGACCGTGCCGTCGGTGCCGGCCGGCACCTTCAGCGAGGTGTCCTTCACGTCCGAGGCCTTCTCGCCAAAGATCGCGCGCAGCAGCTTCTCTTCCGGCGTCAGCTGGGTCTCGCCCTTGGGCGTGACCTTGCCGACCAGGATGTCACCGGCCTTCACTTCGGCACCGATGTAGACGATGCCCGACTCGTCGAGGCGACGCAGGGCCGACTCGTTGACGTTGGGGATGTCGGCGGTGATTTCTTCCGAGCCCAGCTTGGTCTCGCGCGCCACGCAGGTCAGCTCTTCGATGTGGATCGTGGTGAAACGATCCTCTTCCACCACCCGCTCGCTGAGCAGGATGGAGTCTTCGAAGTTGTAGCCGTTCCAGGGCATGAAGGCGATCAGCATGTTCTGGCCGAGCGCCAGTTCACCGAGGTCGGTGGACGGGCCGTCGGCGATCACGTCGCCACGCGCCACCACCTCGCCCGGCTTCACGATCGGGCGCTGGTTGATACAGGTGGTCTGGTTGGAGCGGGTGTACTTGACGAAGTTGTAGATGTCCACGCCGGCTTCGCCAGCGATGGTCTCTTCGTCGTTGACGCGGATCACCACGCGGCCGGCGTCGACCTTGTCGACCACGCCGCCACGCTTGGCGACGATGGCATTGCCGGAGTCGACGGCAACGCGCTTTTCCATGCCGGTGCCGACCAGCGGCTTGTCGGCGCGCAGGGTCGGGACCGCCTGACGCTGCATGTTCGAACCCATGAGGGCGCGGTTGGCGTCGTCGTGTTCCAGGAAGGGAATCAGCGCGGCGGCAACCGAGACGATCTGGCGCGGCGACACGTCCATGTACTGGACCTTGTCGGGCGTCATCATGGTGAATTCGTTCTGGAAGCGGACCGACACCAGTTCGGAAGTCAGCTTGCCGCCCTTGTCCAGCTCCGAGTTCGCCTGGGCGATCACGTAGCGGCCTTCTTCGATGGCCGACAGGTAGTCGATCTGGTCGGTGACCTTGCCGTCGGTGACCCGGCGGTAAGGGGTTTCCAGGAAGCCGTACTCGTTGGTGCGCGCGTAGCAGGCCAGCGAGTTGATCAGACCGATGTTCGGGCCTTCCGGCGTTTCAATCGGGCAGACGCGGCCGTAGTGGGTCGGGTGCACGTCGCGGACTTCGAAGCCGGCGCGCTCGCGGGTCAGACCGCCCGGGCCGAGGGCGGACACGCGACGCTTGTGCGTGACCTCCGACAGCGGGTTGTTCTGGTCCATGAACTGCGACAGCTGGCTGGAGCCGAAGAACTCCTTGATCGCCGCGCCCACCGGCTTGGCGTTGATGAGGTCCTGCGGGGTGAGGTTGTCGGCTTCCGCCAGCGCCAGGCGCTCGCGCACCGCGCGCTCGACGCGGACCAGACCGGTGCGGAACACGTTCTCGGTCATTTCGCCCACCGCGCGGATGCGGCGGTTGCCGAGATGGTCGATATCGTCGGTCTGACCTTCGCCGTTGCGGATGGCGATGATCTCCTTCATGACCGACAGGATGTCCTCGGTGTCGAGCACGCCCGGACCAGTTACCGAGTCGCGACGCAGACGGCGGTTGAACTTCATGCGACCCACGGCCGAGAGGTCGTAGCGGTCGGCGCTGAAGAACAGGCCGGCGAACAGGGTCTCGGCGGCGTCCTTGGTCGGCGGCTCGCCGGGACGCATCATGCGGTAGATCTCGACCAGGGCCTCGAGGCGGGTCTTGGTCGGGTCGATCTGCAGCGTGGTGGAGACGTACGGACCCTTGTCGAGGTCGTTGACGTAGAGCGTGCGCAGTTCCTTGATGCCGGCGCTGCGGAAGCTGGTCAGCAGATCCTGCTTCAGCTCGCTATTGGCGGCAGCCAGCACTTCGCCGGTGTCCGGGTGGATGACATCGTGGGAGACGATCTTGCCCAGCAGATAGCTGTCTGGCACCGCCAGGCTCTTCAGGCCGGCTTCGATGATCAGCTTGATGTGGCGGGCGGTGATGCGCTTGCCCTCTTCCACCAGCACCTTGCCCTTGGCAACGATGTCGAACTGCGCGGTTTCGCCGCGCAGACGCTCGGCGACCAGGCTCAGCTCGGCGCCCTCGGGGGTGAGGGTGAAGCGGTTCTGCTCGTGGAAGGTTTCGAGCATCTTCTGGTTGTCGAAGGACAGCGCGCGCAGCAGGATCGTCGCCGGCAGCTTGCGGCGACGGTCGATACGCACGAACAGGTTGTCCTTGGGGTCGAACTCGAAGTCCAGCCAGGAGCCGCGGTACGGGATGATGCGGGCGCTGTACAGCAGCTTGCCGGAAGAGTGGGTCTTGCCACGGTCGTGGTCGAAGAACACGCCCGGCGAACGGTGCAACTGGCTGACGATGACGCGCTCGGTGCCGTTGATGATGAAGGTGCCGTTGTCGGTCATGAGCGGCACTTCGCCCATGTAGACCTCCTGCTCACGGACATCCTTCACCTTCTTCTCCTTCGACTCGCGGTCGAAGATCACCAGGCGGGTGGTGACCTTGAGCGGTGCGGAGTAGGTGAGGCCACGGATGCGGCACTCCTTCTCGTCGAAGATCGGCTCTTCCAGGCGGTACTTGACGAACTCCAGAGCGGCGGAGCCGTTGTAGGCGTTCATCGGGAACACCGACTTGAACGCGGCCTGCAAGCCAATGTCCTTGCGCTTGGAGGGCTGCGTCTCGGCCTGCAGATACTCCCGGTAGGAGTCGATCTGGGTGGTGAGCAGGAAGGGGACTTCCATCGTCTCCGTCTGCTTGCGGAAATCCTTGCGGATGCGCTTTTTCTCGGTGAACGAGTAGGCCATCGGTCGTAATCCTCGTCTAATGAATCAATCCGCACCGTCAGCAATGCGGTGGTTTGCGCTCTGAGTCGGGCTCAGACCGCAAACCACCGAATTTCTTCAGGTACTACCAACAACAATTTGGGGAAAGCAAAAACGGCAAGAGGCCGGGGGCATTGCAGCCCCCAGCCTTTTGCTTGAATCGCAGCTAGCGAGTCGGTGCAAGGTCTTACTTGACGTCAACCTTGGCGCCGGCCTCTTCGAGCTTGGCCTTGAGGGCGGCAGCGTCAGCCTTGTTGACGCCATCCTTCACGGTCTGCGGAGCGCCTTCGACGAGGTCCTTGGCTTCCTTCAGGCCGAGGCCGGTGATCTCGCGGACAACCTTGATCACGTTGACCTTCTTGGCGGCGTCGATGGCGGAGAGGACGACCGTGAACTCGGTCTTCTCTTCCACCGGGGCGGCGGCGGCGGCACCGGCAGCGGGGCCAGCGGCGACGGCGACAGCAGCGGCGGACACGCCGAACTTCTCTTCCATCATCTTGACCAGCTCGACGATGTCCATGACGGACTTGGCGGCGATCGCGTCAAGGATTTCCTGATTGCTGAGGGACATTTTGAAACTCCAAAAGTAGTTTGTTGGGTACAGCGGAGAGGATGCGGAGAGTCCTTACTCGCCCTGCTTGTCGGCGACGGCCTGGACCGTGCGGACAAACTTGGCGGTGGGCTCGGCCAGGGTGCGGACGAAGCTGCCGATCGGGGCCTTCATCGTGCCCAGGAGCAGGGCGATGGCCTGATCCTTGGTGGGCAGCGAGGCGAGGCGGTCGATGTCCGAGGCGGGGTACAGCGTTCCGCCGACGGCCAGCGCTTTCACGACCAGCTTGTCGTTTTCCTTGGCAAAGTCCTTGATGACGCGGCCGACAGCACCCGGATCCTCGAGCGAGAAACCGAGCACCAGCGGACCGACCAGCGCCGGGATCAGGCACTCGAACTGAGTACCTTCAACCGCCTTGCGGGCCAGCGTGTTCTTCACCACGTGCAGATAGATCCCGTTGTCACGGGCCTTGCTGCGCAGGGCGTCAAACTTGCCGGCCGTCAGGCCGCGGTACTCGGCGGCAACCGCCGAGAGCGCGCGCTTGGCAACGTCGTTGACTTCCGCAACCAGGACCTTCTTGTCTTCCAGCTTGAGCGGCATGGGACTTGTTTAACTCCTGGTGCTAACTACGAAATCGGATTCATCCACGGTTAGTTGGAATCCTCCGGCCTTTCGGTGCTTCCTTCTTCCGCTTGTGGCGGCGTTCGGGTCACACCATCTGCGGCAGCGGCGTTTCAGCCTTTAAGCCCTTGGGCCAACAACGCCCTGGAGCACTGACGGTCTTTGATGATGTGGCTTGGAGCCACACAACAAAGTTCTTTTACAAGCGGCTTTCGCCGCCGAATTCCTTGGCCCACCAACCTCGGCCCTGCTGCTGCGGCGGCTCGGCAAGCCTTGCTCGGCTTGCCGGTCCGCCGAGGTGAATGTCCGCTGGACATTCACCTATGCCCACCTCACTCCGGCAGGCTCGACAGGTCGACGATGATGCCGGGGCCCATGGTGGTGGAGAGCGTCAGCTTCTTGAAGTAGACGCCCTTCGCCGAGGCCGGCTTGGCCTTGCGGATGTCGCGGACCACCGCCAGCAGGTTCTCGATCAGCTTCGACTTCTCGAAGTCGGCGGAACCCACGGAGGCGTGCAGGATGCCGGCCTTGTCGGCGCGGAACTTGGCCATACCGGCCTTGGCATTGCGCACCGCGCCAGCCACGTCCGGCGTGACCGTGCCGGTCTTCGGGTTCGGCATCAGGCCACGGGGGCCCAGCACCTGGCCGAGAGAACCGACAACGCGCATGGCGTCCGGCGAGGCAATCACCACCTGATAGTTCAGGTCGCCACCCTTCATGGCGGCGGCAAGGTCGTCCATACCGACGGCATCGGCACCGGCGTCCTTGGCTTCCTGAGCCTTGGCGCCCTGGGTGAACACCGCCACCCGCACCGATTTGCCGTTGCCGTGCGGCAACACGGTGGAGCCACGGACGTTCTGGTCGGACTTCTTGGGATCAATGCCCAGGTTGACGGCGATGTCCACCGACTCCTTGAACTTGGCGGTGGAGCACGCCTTGAGAATGTCGAGCGCCTGCTCGATGGGGTAGCTCTTGCCGGCCTGCACCTTGGAGGCGAACAGCTTTTCGCGCTTGGTCTGCTTCATGGTCTTCCCCTTACTTCAGCTCGGAATCGACGCCCATGCTGCGGGCGGAACCGGCGATGGTGCGAACAGCGGCATCCATGTCGGCAGCGGTGAGATCCGGCCACTTGGCCTTGGCGATCTCTTCGAGCTGACTGCGGGAAATCTTGCCGACCTTTTTGGTGTTCGGGTTCGAGGAACCGGACTCCAGGCCGAGCGCTTTCTTGATGAAGAAGGTCGCCGGCGGCGTCTTCATCACGAAGGTGAAGGACTTGTCCGAATAGACGGTGATCACCACCGGAATCGGCATGCCGACTTCCAGCTTCTGGGTGGCCGCATTGAACTCTTTGCAGAACGCCATGATGTTGACGCCCTGCGAGCCCAGCGCGGGACCGATCGGGGGAGAGGGATTGGCTTTGCCCGCTGGCACCTGCAGCTTGACGTAGCCCTGTACTTTCTTGGCCATCTAACGCTCCTGGTTTGGGTACGAACGCCCCAGCTTCTGCACTGGCGGCTCCCCTGTGAAACCCTTCGCGCCCGGACAGGCGTGAAGGGAGAAATGATTCCGCGACAAACTCACCGCAATCCGCGACGGCCATCTAAAGCCGCCGCGAAAGGATTTTTAGGTCTTCTCGACCTGCGAGAACTCCAGCTCCACCGGCGTCGAGCGGCCAAAGATCAGCACCGCCACGCGCAGACGGTTCTTCTCGTAGTTGACCTCTTCGACCACACCGGTGAAGTCGGCGAACGGACCGTCGTTGACACGGACCTGCTGACCCGGCTCGAACAGGGTCTTGGGCTTGGGCCGCTCGACCGCTTCTTCGACGCGGTTGAGGATGGCGTTGGCTTCCTTGTCGGAAATCGGCGCCGGCTTTTCCGCCGTGCCACCGATGAAGCCCAGCACCTTCGGCGTGGACTTGACCAAGTGCCAGGTGTCTTCGTTCATTTCCATGTTGACGAAGACGTAACCCGGAAAGAACTTGCGCTCGGTGGTGCGCTTCTGGCCATCCTTGATCTCGACCACTTCCTCGGTCGGCACCAGGATCTCACCAAACTGCTCATTCAGCCCGGCACGGCCGATACGCTCCTTGAGCGCCTTGGCCACGCTGTTTTCGTACTGGGCGTACGCATGCACGACATACCAACGCATAGTCATGAACTAGCCCCGGCCAGTGAGTTTTTCGACGCCGAACAGGAGCGCACCATCGAGCCCCCACATCAGCAGCGACATGATCAGCACCACCACCGCGATCATCAGCGTGGTCTGCACGCTTTCCTGGCGGGTCGGCCACACCACCTTGCGCAGCTCGGTACGGGCACCCGCAATGGCGCCCCATACCGCCTGACCGGTCGCCGTGCGGTAACCCACGGCCGCAGAGGCACCCACAGCGGCCAGCAGCAGCAGCACCCGAACCACGGTCGGCAGCTCGGCTTCAAAGTAGTAGAAGGCGAACAGTCCGCCGGCGAACAGGATGGCGGCGAGCGCCAGCAGAGCCTGATCCTTGCGGGGAGAACCAGCCTCAAGGGCTTGGGATTCCATCATGACACCCGGTGATGAACCATGATCCAGTTGCTTAGCCGTTGCGAATGGCAGGGAGAGAGGGCTTCGAACCCCCAACCTTCGGTTTTGGAGACCGACGCTCTACCAATTGAGCTATCCCCCTGCAGCCCTCGCAAACCGGCAAAACAACCAAGATCACAGCCAGAAAAATAAAACCAGCAAAACCAAAAGGGGCGCGATGATACGCGCCCCTTCGAAAACCTGTCAATCCATCTCGCGATGGACTTGAAGGATTCTCAGGCCAGGATCTTGGTCACCACGCCCGCGCCGACGGTACGACCGCCTTCACGGATGGCGAAGCGGACCTGCTCTTCCATCGCGATCGGGGCGATCAGTTCCACCGTCATCGCCACGTTGTCGCCCGGCATCACCATCTCGGTGCCGGCCTTCAGCTGGCAGCTACCGGTCACGTCGGTGGTGCGGAAGTAGAACTGCGGACGGTAGTTGTTGAAGAACGGGGTGTGACGGCCGCCTTCTTCCTTGGTCAGCACGTACACCTCACCCTCAAACTTGGTGTGGGGCTTGATGCTGCCCGGCTTGCACAGCACCTGGCCGCGCTCGATGTCTTCCTTCTTGGTGCCGCGCAGCAGCAGACCGACGTTGTCACCGGCCTGGCCCTGGTCGAGCAGCTTACGGAACATCTCAACGCCAGTGATGATGGTCTTGGCGGTGTCGCGGAAGCCGACGATCTCGACTTCTTCGCCCACCTTGACCACGCCACGCTCGATACGGCCGGTGGCGACGGTGCCACGACCGGAGATGGAGAACACGTCTTCCACCGGCAGCAGGAAGGGCTTGTCGGTTTCGCGCTGCGGCTCGGGAATCCAGGTGTCCAGAGCGTCGTAGAGCTTCTGGAGGTTGGCGATGCCTTCGGCATCGCCCTTGATGGCCTGGGTGGCGGAGCCACGGATCACCGGGGTGTTGTCGCCGTCAAAGCCGTACTTGGCGAGCAGGTCGCGCACTTCCATCTCGACCAGGTCGAGCAGCTCGACGTCGTCAACGAGGTCGCACTTGTTCAGCCAGACGACAATCTTGGGGACGTTCACCTGCTTGGCCAGCAGCACGTGCTCGCGGGTCTGCGGCATCGGGCCGTCCGTCGCGGACACCACCAGAATCGCGCCGTCCATCTGCGCAGCACCGGTGATCATGTTCTTGACGTAGTCGGCGTGCCCAGGGCAGTCAACGTGCGCGTAGTGACGGTTCTCGGTTTCGTATTCCACGTGCGAGGTCGCAATCGTCAGAATCTTGGTCGAGTCACGACGGCCCTGGCTCTCAGAAGCCTTCGCCACTTCGTCATACGCCACGTACTTGGTGTTGCCGTACTTGTCCGACGACACCTTGGTCAGCGCCGCCGTCGTCGTGGTCTTGCCATGGTCAACGTGACCAATCGTGCCCACGTTTACGTGCGGCTTGTTACGGGAAAACTTTTCCTTGGCCATCGCTGCGCTCCGCGTCTAAATCAAAGAACTGTCATTAAAAAGTGGTGCTCACAATCGGAATCGAACCGATGACCTCTTCCTTACCAAGAAAGTGCTCTACCGACTGAGCTATGTGAGCTTTGCTGAATACTGCTTCTGCTGGAGCGGGTGATGGGAATCGAACCCACGCTATCAGCTTGGAAGGCTGAAGTTCTACCATTGAACTACACCCGCCGGGACCGCCAGAAAATCAACAAACAACTGGTAAAAATGGTGGAGGGAGAAGGATTCGAACCTTCGTAGACATAAGTCAGCAGATTTACAGTCTGCCCTCGTTGGCCGCTTGAGTATCCCTCCAGCAAACGAGCCCGAGATTCTCCGGGGGGACCCCCAGTTTTGTCAAGCCGTCGCGACGGATTTCAGAGGCTTTTGTGGGCTTCCAGGCGCTCCCAGCGCTGGTAGGCGCCACTCAGCTCCTCGTTGAGGACCGATACCCGCTTCTGAACCTCGATGGCCTTGGCCGGCTCGCGGCCGTAGAGATCGGCCAGAGACTCGCCGAGCCGGGCAATCTCGGCCTCCAGCTTCTCGATGCGTGCGGGCAACTCCTGCAACTCGCGCTTCTCCTTGGAACTCAGCGCAGGACCGGCCTGGGGAGGCGCGACAGCCGCCACCGGCACCTCGGGCCGCGCCGTCGGCTTGCTGGCAGGCGCCGCCGCTGCCACCGCCGGCCGCTGACGCAGCCAGTCGCTGTAGCCGCCGATGTACTCCGCCACCCGCCCACCACCCTCGAAAGCCAGGGTGCGGGTGACGACGTTGTCGAGAAAGGCACGGTCGTGGCTGACCACCAGCACGGTGCCGGCAAAATCCAGCAGCAGGTCTTCGAGCAGGTCCAGGGTCTCGACGTCGAGATCGTTGGTCGGTTCGTCGAGCACCAGCAGGTTGGCGGGCTGGCTGAACAACTGCGCCAGCAGCAAACGCGCGCGCTCACCGCCGGACAGCACCCGCGTCGGGCTGCGCGCGCGGTCGGGCGTGAACAGGAATTCCTGCAGATAGCCCATCACATGCTTGCGCTTGGCGTTTTCGCCCTCGCCAATGGTGACGAACTCCTTGCCGCCGGCGATGTTCTCCCAGACTGGCTTGTTCTCATCGAGCGTGGCGCGCATCTGGTCGAACCAGGCGACCTCGATATTGGTGCCAGTCTTCAGCTCGCCGGAGGTCGGCTCCAGCCGCCCCAGCAGCAGGTTCAGCAGGGTGGTCTTGCCAGCACCATTGGGACCGATGATGCCGATCTTGTCGCCACGGATGACGTTGAGCGAGACGTTGCGCAGGATGGTGCGGCCGCCGACCGCGTAGCCAACATTCTTGGCCTCGGCCACCAGCTTGCCGGAGGCCGCCGCCTCCTGGACGATGAACTCCGCCTTGCCTTGCAGGTTGCGCCGCTCGGCGTACTGCCGGCGCATCTCCATCAGGCGGCCAACGCGGCCCATGTCGCGGGTGCGCCGGGCCTGGATGCCCTTGCGGATCCAGACCTCCTCCTGCGCCAGCTTCTTGTCGAACTCGAACTGGGTCTTGGCCTCGGAGGCCAGGCGCTCCTCGCGTCGGCGCAAATAGTTGTCGTAGTCGCCGGGCCAGCTGCTCAACTGGCCGCGATCCAGTTCGACGATGCGGGTCGCCAGCCGGCGCAGAAAGGCGCGGTCGTGGGTGATGAACAGCAGCGCCCCCGGCCAGGACAGCAGGAAATTTTCGATCCAGGCGATGCTGTCGAGATCGAGGTGGTTGGTGGGTTCGTCGAGCAGCAGCAGATCCGGCTCCAGCGCCAGCGCCCGGCCCAGCAGAGCGCGGCGCTTGTAGCCGCCGGAAAGATCGTTGAACAGGGTGTCGCCCGGCAGTTCCAGGCGGGTGACGATGGCCTCGACGCGCGCGTCCAGCGTCCAGCCATCGCCAGCGTCCAGCCGGCCCTGGAGCTTGCCCATGCGCTCCAGGATCTGGTCCAGGCGCTTCGGCTCCGCGTGCTCGGACTCGGCCAGCAGATGGTGGTACTCGGCCAGCACCTGACCGATCTCGCCCAGGCCGCTGGCGACCACGTCGCGCACCGTACCCGGCAGGCTGGCCGGGATGTCCTGCGGCATCTCGGCGATGCGCATGCCGGGCGCCTTGATCACCTCGCCATCGTCCGCCACCTGGGTGCCGGCGATGATCCGCAACAGCGTGGACTTGCCCTCGCCGTTGCGTCCGAGCACGCAGACCCGCTCGCCGCGCTCCACCACCAGGCTGACGCGGTCGAGCAGCGGCGGGCCGCCGAAGCGGAGGGTGAGGTTCTTGATGGTCAGCACGGGAAAGGGGTTCTCTTAGAGGGGAGCGACGAGCAGCGCCTGCCGCTCGGCCGGGGACAGTGCCGCGAACGCGCGCGGCTCTGCCGGGTGATCGAAATGCGTCTGCAAGGCCAGTTGCCACCAGCCGACGTCATGCCAGGCGGCGCACTTGTACCCGACCCGGCGGTAAATGCCCACCAGCGAGAACCCGCAGGCCTCGTGCAGGCCGACGCTGCCGGCGTTCGGCAAGGTGATGCCGGCGTAGGCGTGATACAGGCCCAGCGCCCGCAGGATGTGAAACAGACGCAGGTAGAGCTGCCGTCCCAGCCCCCGCCGATGCGCCTCCGGCGCCAGATAAATGCCGACGTCCACACCCCAGCGATAGGCGGCGCGGCTGCGGTGTTCGCTGGCATAGGCATAGCCCAGCACCCGCCCCTCGCGCTCGGCCACCAGCCAGGGGAAGCGGGCCATCACTGTTTCCAGACGCCTAGCCATCTCGGCCGCATCCGGTGGCGGGTCGATCTCGAAGGTGATGGCGGTGTCGCTGACGTAGGGCGCATAGATCGCCGCGATGGCGGCGGCATCGGCGGGAACGGCGTAACGGATGAGGGTGGTCATGACGGGAACTCGCGATCCAGGGCCTTGGGTTTACGGGAGAACAGGCCGATCAGGTGCCTCTGGGCTTCGCCCGCGCCGTGGCCTGGGCGGCCAGCGGATCGTCCGGCCAGGGATGGCGCGGATAACGGCCACGCAGATCCTTCTTGACCTCAAAGTAACTGCGCGCCCAGAAGCCGGCGAGATCGGCGGTGATGGCGATGGGCTTCCTCCCCGGTGAGAGCATGTGCAGCACCACCTTCACCCGGCCATCGCAGACCGTCGGGGTGTCGCTGGCGCCGAACATTTCCTGCAACTTCACCTCCAGCGCTGGCGCCTGCCCCGGCGTGTAGCTGAGTGCGTGACGGTTGCCGCTGGGCACGGTCAGATGGGTCGGCGCCAGCCGCGACAGCGCCTGCTGCTGCGGGTAGTCGAGCTGGGCCTGAAGCGCGCCCATCAGATCCAGCTTGTCGAGGTGACTCAGGCGGCTCATGCCGTCCAGATAGGGCGAGAGCCAGTCTTCCAGGCTCGCCAGCAGGGCCGGGTCGCTGACCTCCGGCCAGCCGGCCTCGGGCTGCCAGTGGCGCAGCGACTCCACCCGCGCCTGCCAGCCACGCGCGCCCTCGCTCCAGGGCAGCGCATGGAGGCCGGTGGCGCGGATGCCGGCGATCAGCGCGGCGCGGATCTGTTCGCGCGCGGCGGCATCGGGCTCGCGTAACGGCCGCGCCGACAGCACCAGAGCGCCCAGACGCTCCTGTTGCTCGGCCTGCACAGCGCCAAGGCCGGCATCCCAGCGCACCAGCGCCTCGCGACGCAGACGGCCGCCGTGCTCGGCGCGCAACTGCGCCTCGTCCAGCGGCGCGGCGAGGCGGATGCGACGCTGATTGCCTTCGACGCTCCAGTGCGCGATGGCCAGCCAGTCGGCGCGCGCCAGCGGATCGGTTTCCGGCAGCCGCGCCTCGCCGCCGTCGGCGCAGAGGAAGGCCACCTCACGCTGCTGGCGGCCGCTGTCGCGGCTGCCCTCGCGGCGGCGCGCCAGACGCTCGGGAAAGGCATGAGAGAGCAGTACCGCGACCGCTTCCTCTCCTGCCGCTGCCTGCGGGGAACGCTCCGGCGTGGAACGCCCACTCCCCGCCCCTACCCCGCTTGCGGGGGAGGGAGATTCCAGCAGCCGCAGGAACTGCCGCACCGAGTCCTGCACCCGCCGCAACTGACCCGGATCGCCACGGCCGGCGCGCAAACGGGCGACGCGCTCGCCGGCATCGCTGCCGCCATCGGCCTCGCGCTCCTCCAGCGCCGCCGCCAGCCATGCCGCCAGCTCGCCCTGCCCGCGCGCCTGCCCCTGCAAGAGCAGATGCGCCAGGCGCGGCGCGGTCGGCAGGCGCGCCAGTTGGCGACCGTGCGCAGTGATCCTGCCCTGGGCGTCGATGGCGCCCATTGCCAGCAGCAACTCGCGGGCATAGCTCCAGTTGGCGGCGGTCGGTGCGTCCAGCAGCCGAAGCGCGGCCGGATCGGCGATGCCCCAGCCGGCCAGTTCCAGCGCGAAGCGGCTGAGGTCGGCGGCGAGGACTTCCGGGGTGTCGTGCGCCACCAGGCGGCCGTGCTGCTCCTGCGACCACAGCCGGTAGGCGGTGCCCGGCCCGAGGCGACCGGCGCGGCCGGCACGCTGGTCGGCGGAGGCGCGCGACACCCGCCGCGTCTCCAGCACATTGGCGCCAGCGCCGAGATCGAAGCGGGCCGCGCGAACCAGCCCACCATCGACCACCGTGGTCACACCCTCGACGGTCAGCGAGGTCTGGGCGATGTTGGTGGCGAGGATCAGCTTGCGCCGGCCCTCGGCGTTGGGGCGCAGGGCCAGGTCCTGCAAGTCGCTGGACAGCTCGCCGTATAGCGGCCGGATCGCCAGCTCGCGGTAGCGCTCGCTCACCCGCCGCTCAACGCCGCGAATCTCGCGGGCGCCGGGCAGGAAGCACAGGATGTCGCCCTCGGTTTCGGCCAAGGCGTTGCTGACCAGCGCCGCCACTGCCTCGTCGTGCGCGGCCTCCGGGCGTGCGGGCCGGTAGCGGATGTCCACCGGGTACAGGCTGCCGCCGGCCGTGATGATGGGCGCTGGGACAATGCCCCTCCCCCCGCCTGCAGGGGGAGGCTGGGAGGGGGGCGTCGCAGCCATCGTCGCAGGAACGCCCCCAGCCTCTCCCGCAGACGACAGAGGGAGCAAGGGGTCAGCCAGCAGTTGCGCAACCCGCTCGGTATCCAGCGTCGCCGACATCACCAGGAGGCGCAGCTCGGGGTTGAGGTTGTCGCGGGCATCCAGCGCCAGCGCCAGCGCGAGGTCGGCATCGAGGCTGCGCTCGTGGAACTCGTCGAAGATCACCAGACCCACGCCCGGCAGTTCCGGGTCCGCTTGCAGGCGGCGGGTGAGCAGACCCTCGGTGACCACCTCGATGCGGGTCTCCGGGCCGATGCGGCGCTCGAAGCGGATCTGGTAGCCCACCCGGCCACCCACCTTCTCGCCCAGCAGGGCCGCCATGCGCGCGGCAGCGGCGCGCGCCGCCACCCGGCGCGGCTCCAGCAGCACGATCTTCTTGCCGGCCAGCCAGGGTTCGTCGAGCAGGGCCAGCGGGATGGTGGTGGTCTTGCCCGAGCCCGGAGGCGCCGCCAGCACCGCCCGGCCGGCCGCGCGCAGCGCCGCCCGCAAGGCGGGCAGAGCTTCGAGCGCGGGGTAGTCGGGCAGCTTCATGGGGCGCGCATTGTCCACTATGAGAGACAATTGCTGACATGAGCGAAATCGAATTGCACCGCAAGCTGCTGGGCGACGAGGCCCGCAACGCCGCCTTCCATGCCGCGCTGAAGTCGGTGATCGTGCCGGGCAAGAGCACGGTCGCCGATCTCGGCGCGGGCACCGGCTTTCTGTCCTTCCTGGCACGGCAACTGGGCGCTACGCACTGCACGCTGATCGAGTACACCGACACCCTGAACCTGGCCCAGGAGCTGGCGCGGCAGAACCGCATCGACGGCCTGAGCTTCATCCAGGGCCATTCGGCGGAGTTGAAGCGGCCGCCCAAGGTCGACGTGGTGGTCTCGGAAACCCTCGGCAACTACGCGCTGGAAGAAGGCCTGCTGGAAACCCTGGCCGACGCCCGCCGCTACCTGAAGAAGAACGGCGTGCTGATCCCCTGCGGCCTGCGGCAGTTCGTCGCCCCGGTGCTGAGCCCGCGCCTTCAGGACGAGATCGACATCTGGCCCAAGGTCGGTTTCGGCATCCGCCTCGACGAAGCCCGGCGGGTGAGCCTCAACAACATGTACGTGCGCCGCATCGACACCGCCGACCTCGGTGGTGACGAGGCGCTGGCCAAGGTCTGGGACCGTCTGGAGTTCCGCGCCGACGCCGAACCGGCGCCCTCGCTGCGCCGGCAAAGCCTGCACTGGTCGGCGAAGCCGCTTGGCGAAGCGACGGTCTACGGCTGGGCGCTGTGGTGGGAGGCCGAGCTGGTGCCCGGCATCAGCCTCTCGACGGCCCCCAGCGCGCCTGCCACCCACTGGGATCAGGTTTATCTGCCGCTGCTGGAACCGGTGCGACTGGCGACTGGCGAAACCCTGGAACTGACCCTGACCAGCGACACCCGTCCCGACGTGGGCGTGCGGGTCGGCTGGCGTAGCCGCCGGCTCGCCGAAGGCAAGGCCCTGCACACGCAGGAGCAGGACATCATGCAGGGGAGACTCTAGAAACATGGCGAAGAAACTGCTGTGGCTGGCACTGCTGGTGCCGCTGCTGGTATTCGGCGGCGTGGCCGGCCTGGCCTGGCTGGCGCCGGACACCGCCACCGGCCTGGCGATCCAGGCCGAGCGCCGCGCCTCCGGCCTGCACGAGCGGCGGGTGACGGTCGATGGCCTCGACTGGGTGCTGCTGGAAGGCGGGCCGGACGGCGACACGGCGCCACCGCTGGTGCTGATCCACGGCTTCGGCGGCGACAAGGACAACTGGACCCGCGTCGCCCGCACGCTGACCCAGACCCAGCGGGTTCTCATCCCCGACCTGATCGGCTTCGGCGATAGCGACCAACCGCCGATCAGCGCCGGCTATACCGTGCCGCAGCAGGCCGAGCGCCTGCACCGGCTCTTGCAGCAACTGGGCATCAGCAAGCTGCATCTGGGCGGCAACAGCATGGGCGGCTGGATCGCCAGCACCTATGCTGCGGCGCATCCCGACGCGGTGCTGAGCCTCTGGCTGCTGGCCCCGGCCGGCGTCGCCAACGCCGACAAGAGCGAGATGGTGCAGTTCATGGAGGCCGGCGGCGCCCTGCCTCTGGTAGTGCACGACCGCGCCGAATTCGACGCCCGGCTCAACTGGGTGTTCGGCAGCGCGCCGCCCCTGCCCGGCTTCGTGCGCAAGACCATGACCGCCCGCGCCGCCGCCAATGCCCTGCTGCACGAGCAGATCCGCCAGCAGCTCTACGGCGTCTCGCCGCCGCAGGAAACCGTGCTCGGCAACAGCCCGGCGGCGCAGTTGTCGGCGCTGATCGTCTGGGGCAGCAAGGACCGCATCCTGCACCCCTCCGGCGCCAGCGTGCTGCGCGGGCTGATGCCCAACTCCACTTCCATCCTGCTGCCCGGCGTCGGCCATCTGCCGATGGTCGAGCAGCCGCAGCAGTGCGCCGCCGACTATCTGAAGTGGCGCGCCGGCCTGTTGCCCTGAGTTAGTTCAGCGCGGCGGCGCTGGCAGGGTCTGGCGTTCCAGTTCGGCGATCCAGACCAGCGCGTGCTCGCGGCTGTCACCGCACATCTCCGGCTCGGGTCTTAAGCTGGCGCAGACGCGCGGCCGGGTCGGCTCGTGGAAGATCGCGCAGCGCAGATCCTCGGTGAGGTGTCCACAGCGCACACCCGCCGGCTTGCCCTGCGGGTGCAGCGGCATCGGCGAGGAGATCGACAGCGCGATGCAGCAGGCACCGCAAGCCGGGCGGCAATTCATCGGCAGGAACGGCGGGCAGCCGCGATAATGGGGGCATTCATTTCCGCCATTTCAGCACACGATGAGCGACGACAGCCCCAAGACCACACCCGAAACCTTCCTGCGCGAGCTGGTTGCCCAGCTTGATCTGGAAACCCTGGAACTCAATCTGTTCCGAGGCCGTTCCCGCGACCTCGGCGGCCGCAGCGTGTTCGGCGGCCAGGTGATCGGCCAGGCCATCGTCGCCGCCACCCGCACCATCGAAGGCCGCATGCCGCACTCGCTGCACGCCTACTTCCTGCTGCCCGGCGACATGAACGCGCCCATCGTCTACGAGGTGGACCGCATCCGCGACGGCGGCAGCTTCAGCGCCCGCCGCGTGCAGGCGATCCAGCACGGTCGTCCGATCCTGTCGATGATCGCCTCCTTCCAGGTGCCGGAAGACGGCCTGGAGCACCAGGTGACGATGCCCGAGGTGCCGCCGCCGGAATCGCTGCGCTCCACCGCCGAGCTGATCCCGCAGTGGATCGCCGAGGCCGGCGAGGTGCACCCGCGCATCCTCGCCTCGCTCAAGCGCGCCGAAGTGCTGGAGTTCCGTCCGGTCTACCCCTGGAGCCCGCTCAAGCCCAACGTCACCGAGCCGCGCCAGGCGATCTGGTTCCGCATCGGCCAGAACCTGCCGGACGCCCCCATCCTGCACCGCTGCCTGTTGGCCTACGCCAGCGACTTCAACCTGATCGGCACCGCGCTGCGCCCGCACGGCAAGAGCTGGTACTCGCCGGACATGGTGGTGGCCTCGCTGGACCACGCGCTGTGGTTCCACCGCGATCTGCGCGTCGACGACTGGCTGCTGTACTCGATGGATTCGCCGACCTCACAGGGCGCGCGCGGCATGACCCGCGGCCAGGTGTTTGATCGGCGGGGGCGGTTGGTTGCGAGCGTGGCGCAGGAAGGCTTGCTGCGACTCACCGACAAGAAGGCCTGAGCGGAGCTGGCGCCAAGCGGCGGCAGGCTGGCCTCTGCCGATTGCCGGGGCGGAGGTGATCGGGAAGACCCCGGACCGCCCGACTAGAGCGGCTTCAGCGGCCGGCCGCCGTAGCGGGCCATGAACTGCACTGCGGACAGCGGGGCCTGCAAGGCCGGGCTGCAGAAGTAGCTGACGCCCGCCTGCTGAAAGCGTTGCCGCGACTGGCCGGCGCCCAAACCCTCCAGCAGTAACGGCCGGCCAGCGCTGGCGTAGCGGCGGATGCGCTCCAGGCTGGCCTCATCCTGACTGCCGCCAGCGGCCGCTTCCGCCGGCAGCACCAGCAGGGCGACCGACTCCAGCACGGCATCGAGTGCCGGGCGGCGCACCGCCAGGCGTAGTCCCTGGCGCAGCAGCCGCGACCACAGCATGGGCAGGGAGTCGACCGCGTCTGGCCAGTCCTCGCCTTCGATCAGCGGAATCAGCTGCGACGGTGGCACCCGGAACTGCTCCAGCAGTTCCCGCAGACGCTCGGCGAACTCCGGATCACGCCACTGCCGGGCAGTCAGCGGCAACAGGATCGGCAAGGCTGGCAGGGCCTGCGCCTGATTGGGGCTTTGCAGCCGCAACACCTCGCGCAGCAACCAGGATTCGATCACCGAGTTCAGGCCCAGGCGGCGCGCGGCGCGCAGGGTTTCCTCGGAGCCGATGTCGCCGTGGCGCGGGTGCTGCCAGCAGAAATCCGCCTCGGCGGCTACCACCGAATCATCGACACCAAACACCGGCAGCAGGCGCAGCTGGATCTCCCCGGCCTCCAGGGCGGCGTGGATGTCGCGGGACAGGTCCGGCGGCTGTTCGCCGTCAGGGGTTTCGGGGTGATCGAGCGGATGCAGACGCACCTGTCCCGGCCCCTGCCGTCGGGCCTGGATCATCGCCAGATCGGCATGCCGCAACAGTCCTTCGGCATCGGCGGGATCCAGGGGCGAGAGGCTGATGCCGATGCTGGCGCTGAGCGGAAAGCGCTGTCCACGGACCTCCATCGGCACCCGCAGCTGCTCCTGGATTTTCTCCGCCAGCAGCAGCGCCTCGTCGGTGTCACGAACACCCTGGGCGAGCACCACGAACTCGTCACCGCCGAGACGGGACACCGTATCGGCGACCCGCAGACCGCTGCCCAGACGGTCGGCGACCGCACGCAGGATCTGGTCGCCGACGGCATGGCCATGGCGTTCGTTGATGGCCTTGAAGTCGTCGAGACCGAGAAAGAACAGCCCCAGCTGACGATCCCCGCGCGCAGCGACCCGCATCGCCTGCTGCAGACGGTCCACCAGCAGGGTGCGATTGGGCAGGCCGGTGAGACTGTCGAAATGCGCCAGCTGGCGCATCTGCTTTTCGGCGGCCTCGCGCTCGGTGATGTCGAGCGCGATGGCCATGAACACCGGCGGCTCTTCCTCGCGCGAGAACGACAGCCGCACTTCCACCGGGTAGCTGCTGCCGTCCTGGCGGCGGTGCCGGGTCTTGTAGCTGACGTGGTCGCTGTCGCCGCCACGCAGCTTCGACAGATAGCCTTGCAGGGCGGCAGGGTCGAGATCGGTGGCGATGCTGCTCAGACTCATCCGCGCCAGCTGCTCGGGCTTGAGGCCGAGATTGCGGCGGGCGCCCTTGTTGACCTCGATGAAGTACAGGGACTGCGCGTCGAAGACGTAAATCTCCTCGCCGGCGGCATCCAGCAACCGCCCCAGACGCTGGGCCAGACCCTGGCTGCGCAAGCGCTCGCTGATATCGCGCACCACCACCACCAGTCGCTCCTGATCATCACCCGGCATCACCTCCACCAGCAGTTCCGCCGGGAAGGTGGTGGCGTCCTTGCGCCAGCCAGCCAGCTTGGGCATGCGCCCACTGCCGGCAGCGACGTAGTCAGTGAGCTTGAGGCCCGGGGTATTCATGAACGGTACTGGCAGCAGACGCGGCACCGTCATCCGCGACATCTCCTCCTCGGTGTAGCCGAACAGGCGCAGGGCGCGGGCGTTGGCCGACTGAATTACACCCTGAAGATCGGTGGTCAGCACGCTTTCGGCGAGGTGATCGACGATCCCCTCGGCGAGCGCGGCACGCTGCTCCTGGCGCCGACGCTCGGCCACTACCGCGCTGATGTCGCGGAACAGCATCAACGCGCCCTGCCCACCATCGGCCAGTGGCAGAGGACAGGCGCTGGCTTCGACGTGCTGCTCGCTCAGACTGCCGCCGCGTGGCCGCAGCCGCAGCTGCTGACTGGCTTGCCCGCTGTGCTCGCGCAGACAGCGTTCCGCCGGGCTGGCCAGCGGCTGGCCCTGCGCGTCGCGCAGGTGAAACACGGTGTAGATCAGCTGCCCTATGGCGTCGCTCGCCGACCAGCCGGTGAGACGACTGGCGGTGGCGTTGATCGCTCGCACCCGCTGCTCGGCATCCACCAGCAGCATGCCGATCTGCATCTGGTCGTAGGCTTCTTCGCCCGGCATCGCCAGCGCGGCGAGGGGCGGCGGCGCAGGCTTGTCGGCACCGCCGGTCGGCGCGGCGGTCAGCCGCCTCGACAGCGTGGCCGCCGGCGGCCACAGAGCGCGCAGCAGCAACAGGCTGGCACCGCCGAACAGCAGCGCCAGCACGGCACCGTAGAAACCCAGTCGATAGAGACGCTCCACCGCCTCGTCGCGGACCAGGTGGGCGGTGTTGGCACCGATGGCGTATTCCAGCGAACCCAGGCGGCGCTCGCCGTCGTTGAGGCTGATGCGGCCGGTTTCGCCGAAGCTGTTGTAGAGCGCGAGGCGCAGCCGGCTGCGCGCCGGCGCCGACAGCCAGCGGCTGCGATTGATCGACTCGTAACGGCCGCGAGCGATCAGCGCCTGCCCATCGGCATCCAGCACCGCCAGGTAGCGAAAACCGAGGTCGGCACCTTGCAGCAGGCCCTGCAACGCGGTCTCCAGGGCGGCGTCGGTTCCGGTCTCGAGTATCGGAAGCAATTGGCGCTGCGCGGACTCCAATGCCCAGGCACGGTTGATCCGCACCTGCAGCTGCTGCGCCGACCACAGCGATTGCAAGGACAGCCACAGCGCGGCCAGCACGCTCAGTAGCGACAGCAGGGCCGCCGCCTGCACCCAGAGTGGCTGTTGCGCGCGGAACTGCTGGAGGCGGCTAGCCGGCATCGGCCGCCGGCCCGGCAGGACCAGCGCCGATACTCCGCACGCGGGCACTGGTACCCAGATGTCTCCGTTCAGAGGCGCTGCGCCGCTGATTGCCTGCGCGCAGGACCGCAGCGGCCGGCACGGTCGTAGTCAACAGCGCGGTCAGCTTCCGGGCGGCAATAACCTCGGCAACTCCGCCTGAACTGGGCCGGTCAGTTGCTGCTACTGCCATTGCCGCCGCTCTGTCCCTGGGAGCCAGCGCTTTCGCGCGTGAACTGTTCCGGGATCGGATGCTTGAAGCTGTCGAGATAACGCTGGTAGATCGCGTCGGCCACCTCGCCCGGCAGCGGACGCACCGCGCCGGCGGCGGCGCTGCCGCTGGCTTGCAGATCGATCCAGGCGTGAGAATCGGCGCCCAGCACCGGCTCGCTACCAGCCTCGGCCTTGGCCGGCGGCTCACGGCCGGCGTCAGCGGCAAACTGGCGCTGATCGGTCTGCGCGGCAGCCAGCGTCACCCAGCTGCTGAGCGTCAGCGCCGCGATCAGGGAAGCCAGGCCCGAAAACAAGTTGGCTGAGAGTTTCATCCGGCACCTCCGGTGCGGCTGGTGGTCTGGCGGCTGCCAGATTGAGGGGAAATTGGGGTCTGCTTCAGACTCTGCGCCTGGCTACGCAGGCGGGCAAGCGCGCCGGCGTCGACACCGGCCTTGTCGGCCACGCGCCGCACGGCCGCTTCGTCGCGCATCAGGATCAGCAGGATGATGAGGTTGTTGCGAGCCTTGGCCTCGTTCGGCGCCAGCTCGGCGGCGGTGGCAAGCTCCGGCTTGGCCTCGTTGTAGCGGCCCGCCTGCATCAGGGCGTAACCCAGGTCGTTGCGGACATCGACATCGGTGGGCCGCAACGCGGACGCCTCGCGCAGATAGCGGATCGCGGTCGGCAGATCGCGACTGGCGTAGAGCCTGCCCATTCCGTGCTTGGCGGAGCCGGCCTGGGACCCGGTCAACAGTCCTTTGTAGAGGACTTCCGCCTCGCGGGTCTGGCCCAGATTGCGCCGGGCGTCGGCTTCCAGCAGCCGCAGTTCGGGACTGTCGCCGTGGGCACGACGGTCTTCCTGGATGTGCGCGAGTGCGGCGTAAAACTGGCCCTGCGCCATCAGCGAGCGCACGGCATCGAGATAGAGCGCCGCCTCGGAGTTGGCAGCCGCCGACTTGCCCGAGCCAATCGGATTGTCGAGCGTGCGCAGACCACCGCAAGCCGACAGGCCGAGCAGCACCGTAGCCAGCGGAAGTGCCAGGCGAAGCTCGGTCCGGGACGCGGGAACCAGCATCAGCCGCCTCCGGAAACCGCGCCCAAGGCCTTCATCAGTGAAACCACCGCCGGTCCGGCCACGAAAATCAACAGCGCCGGAAAGAAGAACAGCACCATGATGACGGTCATACGCCCGGAAATCAGGTTGACCTTTTCGCGCAGTTCCAGACCACGCCTTTCTTCGATCAGGGACATAGCCTCCAGAAGCGGGCCGCGTACTTCTCCGCCATAGCGATCAACCTGACGCAAGACAGCGAGTACGCCGGTGAGATCATCCACCGACATCGCTTCGCCTAGATTCTTCAGCACGTCGGCGGTCTCGGCACCGGCTTCCAGTTGGCGGATGACCAGCTCGAATTCCGAGCCAAGTTCGGGCAACACGCCGCCTCCGTCACGAACGATGCTGGCAAAGGCCTGGCGAATGGAGAGACCCGCCTCGAACAGCAGCACCAGCAGATGCAAAAGCAACGGGACTTCTCGGGCGATTCGCTGACGGCGGGCGTTCGCCGCCGACCGCAGCACCCAGCGCGGCACGAGGAACGACAAAGAAAACAGAACAAAGGCGTAAAGCAGGATGCTCAAGCCCGGCGTCTTCCCCAGTGTCCATAGAGCGACTAGGAGCAGCACCATCAGCAAGGGTAAGACGGCCTGGAATACGTAGAAGACCAGCCGCCGGTCCGCCCCGCGCCAGCCCGCCTGGGCCAACAAGCGCGGCGTCTCGCCCTCCTTGTCCACCCACTGCTCGACACTCTTGCCAGTCCGAGCCAAGCCCTGCACCGCCGGATTGGCTGTGGCTTCCTCGAAATCCTCGGCCGGGGCATCCTGCCCAAGGACTCGGCGTTTCAGACGGCTGTCCTGGCGCGTACGCACGCCCAGCACAAAAAGTAGCGAAAGAGTGATCGCCGCCAGGACGATTGCAATCGCGACCACCACCCCGAAGGCAACGGCGTTCATGCGTCGGGGTCCTCGGTGGCATTCATCATCCGGAACAGGATGGCAACGCCAACCAGCTGCAGAACCACGGAGGCAATCAGGTACCAGCGCCCGCTGGGGTTGGCCCACATGGTGGCGTAGTAAGCGGTGTTGCGACTGAAAATGTAGAACGAGAGCGCCACCGGAATAATCGCCAACACCATCGCGGAGAATCGAGTCTCAGCGGTCAAGGCACGCAACTCGCGGGCCGCGACATCGCGCTGGCGGATGGTGGTTATAAGGCTCTTCATCACTTGCTTGAGTGAGCCACCGTACTTGCGGTTGATGGAAGCCGCCAAGGCCATGATCTTCAAATCGCGCAGGTGATGAATGTCACCGGCTTCGGCGAGAACAAAATCCACCGGGGCACCCAGTCGAACTTGGCGTCCAATACTGACGAACAGGGGTCGTATCGGATCTGGGGCCTCCCGGGCGGCCGCGGCCAGCGATTCCTCAAGCGTGTTACCTGCGGTCAATACCCGCATCACGCTTTCCAGAAACGGCGGCAGCTGCTCCACGATCTTGGCCCGACGACGGGCCGCATTGCGTGACAGTACGCCGACGACGATGATCATTGCGATCCCGATCGCCAAGCTGCCCGCCAGAACACCGAACGCCAGCAGCAGCAGGGGTACCAAGGCAACGGCCACCAGCAGTGCCTTGGCGACCGTCTCGGGCGGCAGATCAATGCCGGCACGCAGAAGCAGACGCGTCACAAAGCGCACCAGGAAGTTGCCTTGCGAACGACGCCGCACCATAAGTTCGTCGGGATTGGCTTCGTCGCCGAGCACCCGCAGGCGCAGGTCGACGTCGGCGCGGCGAGCAGAGCTATTGGCGCGCAGCAGCAATAGCGCTGCACCGATCCCCATCAACAGGGCGAGGCCGAAAAAGACTATGGCTTGAGCGGGCATTTAGTGGACGCCCCGCAAATCTTGACGCCGGCCGCTGACCGGGTCGTAGCGAAACAGATCCCGCAGCTGCAAGCCGTCGCCTTCGAGTCCGATTACCTCGGAGACGGCCATGAGCTTGCGTGCGCCAGTCGGAAGACGGGCTACGTGTACGAACAGGTCGATTGACGAAGCAATCTGCCCCCGGAACGTCGCGCTGCTGCCCTTGAAGCCGGCGAAGCCGGCCAGCAGCTCCAGGCGGTGGATGGCGTCCCGGGTGGAATTGGCGTGCAGGGTGGTCATCGAGCCGTCGTGACCTGTGTTCATCGCCTGCAGCATGTCGAGCACTTCATCACCGCGAACCTCGCCAACGATGATGCGATCCGGGCGCATGCGCAGGGCATTGCGAACCAGGTCGCGCGCGGTGACGGCCCGCTGGCCTTCGAGATTCGGCGGACGTGTTTCCAACCGCACCACATGGGCGTTTTCCAATCTCAACTCGGCGGCGTCCTCGACCGTGATAACCCGCTCCTCGGAGGGGATCCATTGGCTGATGAGATTGAGGAAGGTGGTCTTTCCCGACCCGGTTCCGCCAACCACGATGAGATTGGCGCGATCTCGAACCCGCTCGCGCAAGTAGTCGATTTCGATGCGGCTAACCGTATCGGAGCGCAGCAGATCGTCGGCGGTCAAGGCCGACTTGCGGAATTTGCGGATGGACAGGCAAGGGCCGTTCAGGGCGATCGGCGGGATGATGGCGTTGACGCGCGAGCCGTCGGGCAGGCGGGCGTCGACCATCGGAGTCGATTCATCGACCCGGCGCCCGATTGGGGCGAGGATGCGCTGGATCACCCGGATCACATGGTTGTCGTCAGTGAAGCGCACCGGCGCGCCTTCCAGCACACCACCACGTTCGACGAACACAGCGGCCGGCCCGTTGACGACAATGTCGTTCACCGTGTCGTCGTCCACCAGGTGCTGGATCGGGCCGAAGCCAGTCAGTTCGTGGCGGGCGTCGGCGGCCAGGGCCTCGCTTTCGCGCTGATTGACCGGCAGCCGATTGTCGAGCACGTAGCGGCGCACCTGCTCGCCCACGAAGCGCTCGAGCTTCTCATCGGCCCAGGTGGAAATATCAAGATCGCGCTCCTCGATCTGCTGGATCAGGAAACGGTGCAGGTTGCCCTTCAGCTGCTGGTACTGATCCGAGAGCCGGAAGCGCTGAACGGGATCGACGACGATGGACATGGTCGTCAGTCCCTTACCGGAACAGACGGCCCAGGAGGCCACCATTGCCAGCCTCGACCGGCGCCGCAGCACCCACCAGCAGAGCGCCCGCCAGTTTGCGCACGGCGTCGCAGTACGGATCCTTGGGCGCGACCGAGAACAACGATTCGCCGGAGTTCATTGCCTGAATCCGGTTGTAGCCTTCCGTGGTAAGCGTGGCCAGCAAGGGCAGATCAAACAGTTCCGCGAGATTGGCGGGCTCCAGCCCCAGGCGGCGACGGTAGTTGTCGATCACCAGTCCGGCGCGGTCGAGGTTGACGTCTTCGAGCCGCAGGGCGCGCAGCAGGTACTTGGTCTGGCGCGACTTGAGAATGGATTGGTCGGTGAGCACCAGAACCCGATCCGACTGGCTGACCGCCCCGCGCAGGAACGGAGTCCCGCTCTGGCCATCAAGAGCCACCACGACGACCTGGAACAGGCTGCGCAGCACTCCGAGCAGACGACCGAAATCCTCCGCCGGCAAGGTCGGCCGGCCGATTCCGTCTTCCGGCAGCGACAGCAGATACACCCCGCTGGAATGGCGCGTGAAAGCAGTGTCGACCAGCGTCTGATCGCAGCGGTGCACGTCCGAAACCGCGTCGATCAGACTGTAGGTCGGCGACAGGTTGAGGAAGATCGCGCCGGCACCGGCCGGCATGGCGGCATCCACCAGCAGGATGCGCTCGCCGTTGCGGGCACGCTCGGCGAAGCACAGCGCCAGGTGGGTGCTCAGGAAGGCGATGGCCTCGTAGGGCTGAGCGCCGATCACCGAGTACAGCTTGCCCTGCCCGACATTGGCGGCTACCGCCACCTGGGCAGCGGCACCGGCCCGACGCAGCAGCTTTCCGATCTGAGCGGCGAGCTTGCTGTCATCACGGCGCAGTACGAAGAAATCCCGGGCCCCGGAGCGCATGGCGGTGAGCACCGTGGCGGCGTCCTCGCTGGAACCCATGCCCACCACCGGCAGTTCCGGAAAACGCTCGACCACAGCCTCGACCAGCAGGGCACGTTCGGCGGCGTTGTAATCCTCGAAATCGCAGAACAGCAGATCCACCCGGCCAGCCCGTTCCAGCCGACCCAGCAGGTCGGCGGTGTCCAGCGGACGGGTGAAATTGCATTCGACACTGGAGCCCAGCGCCGCCTGCAACCAAGGCTGATAGGCCGGATCGTCGGCGATGACGAAGGCGGTGGCTTTTGAGCTCATGGAGGGCCGGGGCGGGTGCTGTTACTTGCTGAAACCGAAGGATTCCGTCTCGAACTTGCCACTTTCGAACAGCATCAACTGGCCGAAGGAGGGCCTGTAGGCCTCCACATCAGCCCCCGGCAGCGCCGGACGCCGGGCATCGCGGGCAATCGGTCGCACCAGGCGCGGGGTCACCACCATCACCAGTTCGCGCTGCTCGCGATTGACGCTGGAGTTCTTGAAGAAGGCGCCGATGACCGGAAGGTCGCCCAGCCAGGGCACCTTGTCGATGCTGTTGATCATCGAGTTGCTGACCAAGCCGGAGATCACGAAGCTCTCGCCATCGCCCAACTCCACGGTGGTGTCGGTGCGTCGGACCGACAGCGCCGGCACTGACACCCCACCGGAAGTGATGCCTGCCGAGAAATCGAGGTCACTGACTTCCGGAGCCACCTTCAGGGCGATGCGGTCACGCGACAGCACCGTCGGCGTCAGCGACAGCCGGATACCAAACTCGCGGTAATTCACCGTGATGCTGCTGTTGGTGCCGCCTTGGCTGACCGGGATCGGAAACTCGCCACCGGCCAGGAAGCTGGCGGTCTGACCGCTCATCGCGGTCAGGGTCGGCTCGGCGTAGGTGCGCGCCAGCCCGCGGTTCTCCAGCAGGCTGAGTATGCCCAGCAGACCGTCAGCCGGATTGCCGATCACCAGATTGAAGGCGTTAGTAATCGGCGCAGCCACCGAGGCGTCATAGGCGCCTCCGCTGCCATTGACGTCAATACGGCTGAGCGAGCCCGGAGTCAGCAAGCCCGCAGTAGTATTGGGAGTGTTCTTGAGGATGTTGAGCCCCATCTGCTGCAGGGTGCTGCGCTTGACCTCGACGATCTTCACCTCGGTCATCACCTGGGTGTCGAGCGCAACGCTGCTGCGGTCGGAAACCGAGGCCGGCTTGCCGGTTTCGGTCAAAGCCTGGAGGTCGGCGGCGATCTTGGCCCGCCGATGGGCCAGCACGCTATCGGTGGTTCCGGTGAGTCCGTCCTGCGCGTCGCTCTTGGCCTTGGCGGTTTCCGGGTCTACCAGCTTGGGCTTGACGGGGTCGACCGCCGGGCCGACGCGAAGACGGAATTCCTGCGCGCTCGCCACGCCCTTGGGCCAGATCAGCAAACTGGTGATGCCGGTTTTCTTACCGGTCACCAGCACGTCGCGGCGATTCACCACCGTGACCTCGGCCACCGCAGGATCGCCCACCGCGACCCGGGTGACTTCCTGAGGCTGGCGCAGCAACTTGTGGACGCCGGCCTCGACCGCGATGACCCGTGCGTCCGCAGCCAGAGCCGCCGGAGCCTGTGCGGCAGCCGCGCCCAACACCAGCATGCAGGCCATGCCGCATGCCATCACCGCCGACTGCATCGTTGCGTTCCTTGCGCGTTTCATTGGGATACCTTGGTGATCTGCGAGCCCTGGATAACCTCCACCACTGCAGGCGGAGCAAGCTTCTTCTCCAAAGCCGGTGGCGGCTTGACCCTGGACAGTTCGGCGGCGGTGATCGCCTTGTCCGGCACCTTCTGGTCCTTCTCCGCAGATTTCGCGGTCTCGGACAGCGGCAGCCCGGCCTCGGTCAACTCGGCTGGAGCTTCCTCGGAGGTCGCGGTCTGCTGGCCGCGCAAGGCCAACCGGACATCGCCCAGGCTCACACCCAGCATCACCCGGGTGGTGTCCTTGTCAGGCACGGCGATCACGGCGGTGCGCTGACGGCGCCGGCTGGCATCCTGCTTCTCATCGTCCTTGAGCCCCTCGGGGCGCTCGATGATGCGCTCCTCAAAGGCCAGCACCCGTGCATTTTCAAGCAGGACCCGCGACTGAGCGTCGTTGACCCCGGCGCCACCGCGGAAATACACCAGCACATCGACGTTGTCGCCTGGGCGGACAAAGCCGCCGGTGGCGACCACCTCGTTGACCTCCAGCGCCAGCGCCTGGTGCCCGGCCGGGATCACCTTGGCGAGGATGTTTCCTTCCTTGAAATAGCGATGGGTGATCGGAGCGCCGGCATCGACGTCCACCAGCGGCACCCGCCCTACCACCTCGTCAAGATTGGCGTAGTAGTCCGTCGGGGTCACGACCACGGGGACCAGGGAGACATCGTCCCGGGCGATGGTCTTGTAGGCCGCCAGGGGCTTGAGCGCGACCACAGCCAGCGTCTGCGGAGCCTGCTGGCCCACCACCTTGGCTGCATCCGCTTCCGCCTTGGCGGCGCGGGCGGCGTAGTTACGGCTCATGCTGAACCCGAGTGCGGCGAGCACTACGGTCAACAGCACCAGGATTACCGCTGCCACTTTCAGCGCTGTGCTGCTCATGTTCTGTCGATCCCTCGAAGTACCACCACTGGATTCTTACACGTCCCGGCAACGGAAAGCCTCTGTGGACGCTGACAATTTGATTCAGATGCGTGCGGTCGCCTGTGCCACCAACTGCGCCGGTACTGGCGGCATTGAAACACCGCCCGGCAATGAGAACGACGGAAACAGGTCTGGACTTTTCAATGGCAACCGCAGCTGGATGACGATGACATCGCTCCCGTCAACTGTACGAAACTGGGGCACCACTTTCTCACCGCTTTCACCAACAACAAGGGTCTTCTGCGGCAACCATTGCAACTGCTGTGCCGCCAACTGCTGAATCCGGGTTTGGATGCGAGCTGTGTAACTGCTCGAAGGTGTAGGGTTTACCGCCACGGCCGCCTCAGCGAGGTGCTGCGCGGTGTAAGTGATCGCTTGCTGCAGTACGTAGATGTAGGAATAGACGACCACTGCGTAGACCAAGAGAAACAGCACTGGGAATACCAATGCGAATTCCACCGCGGAGGCGCCGCGCTCACGAAGGCGGCCCTGGCCATTATTTCGGCGCACCGTGTTCATCGATTCCCCATAGACGTGAACAGCAACACCAGAAAGAAACCACCGCCAAGAGCTACGGCAGCTGGTAGGCGGACCGTGCTAGCTCTGACCGGACCCAAGCCAACCAGAACAAGTGTCGACATCAATCCTAGAACCAGGGCAGCCAACAGCATTAGCCAACACAGCCCTCCCCAGCCAACCAGGAAACCGAGTACCGCCGCAAGCTTAACGTCCCCGGCGCCGAGCCCGAACCAGAGATAGCCCGGCAGCAGTATCAAACCCGCCGCCAGCGCGCCCAGGAAACTGGAAACTGGACTGACTCCCAGGATACCAACGCCGAACCAGATCAAAGCCACTCCTGCTGGCAACAAAGCCGCCAACAGGAGCGTGTTAGGTACGCGTCGCTGTCGCCAATCCACCGCAGCGACCGTAGCCGCCCAGACAATCAGCGCGACGACCGCAGTTTCCCGGCCCGGACTCAAGTTCTACTTGGGCAGGGTGTCGCTGATGGCCTGGAACGCACCGCCCAGAGCACCACCGCCATCATCGGGCGCGAACACCGTCATGATTGCGACCAGCGCCACAGCGATCAGACCAACCACCAGACCGTATTCAACAGCGCTGGCGCCTTCTTCGTCCTTCAAAAACCGCATCACATTCTTCAACATGGTGTACTCCTTTAGTGGAAAACTTTGCGACCGGGCACTTGCTTTATCGCCAGACCAGTATGCGTTCCAATCCCGGGGTGTCAAAGACGCCCGAACGTCAAAAAACCGCCGCCTGTCCGCCGTTCGGCAAACGGCTCTGATGGAAGACCATGAGCCACTATGTCATCGGTGATCTGCAGGGCTGTTTCGAACCCCTGCAGCGTCTGCTCGAACACCTGAACTTCGACCCTGCCGCAGACCGACTCTGGTTCGCTGGCGATCTCGTCAATCGCGGCCCCGAGTCCTTGCAGGTGTTGCGCTTCATCCGTGGGCTGGGGAATACCGCCGTCAGCGTGCTCGGCAATCACGATCTGCATCTGCTGGCGCGCGCCGCCGGCGGCCGCGCCGGGCGCCGCGACACGCTCGATGCGGTGCTCGCGGCACCAGACCGCCAGGAGCTGCTGGACTGGCTGCGGCACCGTCCCCTGCTGCACGAACACGAGGGCTGGCTGCTGCTGCACGCCGGCTTGCCGCCGCAGTGGAATCTCGCCCAGGCGCGCCGGGCCGCACGGCAGGTCGAGGCGGTGCTGCGGGGACCGGACCATGCACGCTTTCTGTCCAGCATGTACGGCGACGAGCCTGCGCTCTGGAGTCCGGGACTGCGCGGCCATCGTCGGTTGCGCTTCATCGTCAATGCCTTCACCCGCCTGCGCTACTGCGATGCCCTCGGGCACTTGGACCTGCGCCCCAAGGGCGCGCCAGGCAGCCAAGCCGAGGGACTGATGCCCTGGTTTGCGGTACCCGGACGTGCCAGCCGGAACGCCGAAATCCTGTTTGGTCACTGGTCCACCCTCGGACAGGTGCACTGGCCGGAACATCGGGTATGGGGTCTGGATACCGGCGCTGTCTGGGGCGGGCGGCTGACCGCGCTGTGCCTGGAAACCCGCAGACTCACCCAGGTGGAATGCCCGGAGTACCGGCGCCCGGAGGGTGGCAAGCTGGACTGATGCTTCGCACGTCGGCCCAATCAAGCCGGCGCGCATGAAAAAGGCCCGGGGAATACCCGGGCCTTTTGGTTTGCCGCCTCAGTGGCGCGGCTTGAACACCGGCTGCTCGCCCGGGGCCAGTTGCTTGGGCTTCAGCAGGAAGGTCGCAATCGCCGGCAGCAGCAGCAGGGCGCCAAACATGTTGGCGATGAACATGAACATCAGCAGCTTGCCCATGTCGCGCTGGAACTGCAGGCCCGACCACAGCCAGGTGGCGACACCGAAGGCGAGCGTCAGACCGGTGAAGGCCACCGCCTTGCCAGTCATCTTCAGGGTCTTGAAATAGGCTTCCTTGTAGCGGTATCCCGCCGCCAGCGCGTCAGCAAAGGTTGCGTAGATGTAGATGCCGTAGTCGACACCGACACCGGCCGCCAAAGCCACCACCGGCAAGGTTGCGGTCTTCATGCCGATGCCGAGGATGGCCATCACCGCATAGGCCATCCAACTGACCAGGGCCAGCGGCATCATGATGGCGACAATCGACTGCCATTCGAAGAAGGACAGGAACACGCAGATCGCGATGCCGATGTAGACGATGTAGAGGATCGGCTTTTCGAGGCGGTGCACTTCCTCGTTGGTCGCCGCCATCACGCCCACCTGACCGGAGGCCAGGGCGAAGTTCACCGGGCAGACCTTGTCGAAGCTCTTGTGCTTCTCGTCCGCGGCGCCGATGGCGGCGGTCAGTTCCTGGATCTTGGGATGCGCGGCCAGCTCTTCGTCACCGATGCCCTTCTTGGCCTTCTTGAGCTTCTCGGTCTGGCGCTGTAGCGAAACCTTGGCTTCGCCCAGTTCGCGCCGGGCAGTGAGCTTGTCGGCGCAGTATTGGGCGTTGACGTCGTCATGCAGTTCGTAGAACTCCGCCGCGTTCTCCTGGTTGAAGACACCGACTTCGTGGACGATGCGCTCCAGCGTCGAAGCCTTGTGATCGCGGGTGAACACCATCACCGCCATCGCCGAGCAGTTGGCCGAAAGCAGGCCCGAGGAAGTCGGGATCGGCGTGATCGCCTGCACCATGGTGTACTGGTTGCGCGGCAGGACCTTGTACTTGGGGCTAGCTTCCGAGAAGGCCAGGTTCACCTGCCGCGCCGCCCAGGGCAGCGAGATGGTGGACTGCACGCCCTCGGTGTTGTCCATGCGCCAGCCGAAGCGGTCGATCTGATCCATCACGTCGTACTTCACGCAGGCTTCCGGCTCGGTCTCGGCGATCACCTTGATGATGTCGGTGCCGATGGCGAAGTTGGCCTGAACCGCCGCGGTGTCATTGTTGTAGCGGGAATCCGGCAACAGCTCGGGGACGCCGGCCTGGCTGTCGCCGACCTGCAGCTCCTTGCCCTTCCACAGACTCCAGCCCAGCAGCAGACCGGCAATGAGGATGGAGATGATCGCCGGCTTCGGATTGGTCATCTGCGATAGCAGGTGCCACAGCGGATCGAAGATCGCGTCGCGCTTCTCCTGCTTCTCGGCGAAGGCCTTGGGGTCGCCGATGTCGATCCAGGTCAGCCAGATCGGCATCATCACCTTGTTGGTGACGATGATCGCCGCCATGCCCAGGCAGGCGTTGAGCGACATCTCGCGGATGATGTCGATCGGGATCAGGCCGATCAGCGCGAAGCCGACCACGCCGGTCATGATCGCCATGGTTCCGTAGATCGCCAGACGGCGCCAGGTCTCCAGCGAGGCGTCGAAACTGTTGCGCTTGTTCATCGAAATCTCGCTGACCCAGGCGTTGCAGTACTGCACGCCGTGCGACACCGAGATCGACAGGATCAGGAACGGCACCAGGATGGCGAACGGGTCCAGCCCCTTGCCGAACAGCTTGAGCAGGCCAAACTCCCAGATCACCGCGGTGATGGAGCACACCAGCGGCAGCAGCGCCAGCTTAAAGCTGCCGAGATAGGCCCAGAGCAGCAACTGGGTCAGCACCAGGGTCAGCAGGAAGAAGCCGACCACCGGCACCAGCTCTTCGATGATGTCACCGACCACCTTGGCAAACCCGAGGATGTGAACGTTCACATCGGGGTTGTACTGCGGGTTGTCGATTTCCTCGTAGCTGGTGTGCTGAATGCCGATGCGAACAAGCTGCGGCGCCTCGTCGGGATTGGGCTGGTACTTGTAGTCAAACTTGTAGAGACCATCCAGCGCCTTGTTGAGGAAGCCCTGCGGCAGGCTGAAGCGCTCGCCAACAACGGTGCCAGCGGGAATCGACTCGTAGTCGCTGGTGAGCTTGTAGACGTACTTCTTCGGGCTCATGAAGCGGCCACGCACCTTGTCTTCTAGGATGCGGGCCACCGCGACGTAATCGAGCTTTTCGCCACTGACCGGATCCACCTCCAGCAACTCGGAGTAGATCATCGCGCCGCGCTGGTCGTTGGTGGTGTAGCGACCGACGTGACCACCCTTGTTCACATTGCCCTTGACCAGGGTGTACATCTCCTCGGTCGGCTGGTATTCGGCCGGGATGACGTTGCCGCCCTTGAACCCGCCTTCCACCACTTCGACGTAGCGGACATCGGGGGTGAACAGCGAGGACACCCGCGAGCGATCCACGCCAGGCAGGAAGAACACCTCGTCCGTGGCCGCCTTCAGCGAGGCCAGGAACTCGCCGTTGTAAATCTCGCCCTTCCCGTCCTTCTGGATCAGCGCCACCAGCACGTTGTTGGCGGAACCAAACTCCGCCTGATACTGCTTGAGCACCTTCATGTAGTCGTGCTCGAGCGGGATCGACTTGTCGTACCCGGCATCCGGCTTCATGGTCGCGGCCACGGCGGCGAAGAACACCGTCAGCACCAGCAGGATGCCCATGGTCAGCCAGCGACGCGCGTAGATCAGCGGCTCGATGGCGCGCAGAATCTTCTGGGACTTGGTCAAGGTTCCGTTATCGCTCATGTATTGAAGCTCCCCGCTGATCTGCGCGCGCCAACCGACGCGCGCCGCTGTGGTCCACCGCTGGGACCGCTATGGATGAAGCCGCCGGCGCGCCGGATGGCTAGTTGATCTTGACGCTCTGCACGCCCTGCTCGCCAACCACCACCAGGCGTCCGGCCCAGGCGACGGCGGCGGCAAAGCTGCCGGTCACTTCCTTGTCGGTGGTGTTGCCATTGGCGTCGGTGCGTGGCGAGGTCACCTTCACCGGGACCACCGCGCCGCTGGGCTCCAGCTTGAGCACCTTGCCCGCCAGCCCGACCAAGGCCACGCCACCGTCGGCCAGCGGGACACCACCAAAGAAGGAGGACACGGTATCGACATTAACCTGGGTCCAGTGCCCGGCCTTGACGTCGTCGCTGCGATAGACGTTGCCGCGCAGTCCGTAGATCAGCGCGCCGCCGGTGCCCACCGCGATGGCGCCGTAGAGGGAGCCGTCGTAGGGGGAAGTCAGCTTCTCCCAACTGTTGCCACCGTCCAGGGAGATACCCATCGTGCCCTGCTCGCCCACCACCAGCAGACTGCCATTGCCAAGCTTGCTGATGGCATTGAGGTGCAGCTCATCTTCTCGCACCGCCGGCGCGTCGGCCTCGTTCCAGGTCGCACCGCCGTCGGTGGTGCGATACATCAGGCCGTAGCCGCCGACCGCGATGACGTTGTCGGCATCCAGCGCGATCACATCGAGGAACGGCTTTTCCAGCTCGGGTTGGAAGTTCTGCAGCAGCCAGGTCTTGCCGGCGTCGGTGGTCTTCAGGATCACCGCGTCGTGACCCACGGCGTAACCCACCGTCTCGCTGGCGAAAGCCACACCGGTCAGCGGCGAACGCACTGGCGTCTGGACCTGCGCCCAGTCGCGGCTGTTGTTGGAAACCAGCACCGTGCCGCGATCACCCACGGCGAACAGATGCTTGCCCGAATTGGCCACATCCAGCATCAGCCCCTGTGAAGCCAGCCGGGCGATCTCGGAAGGACGGGGCTTAACCGGGGCCGCGGCCGGTTCGGCAGCCTCTTCGGCCGCCGGCTCGGACTCGACAGCCTCGGTGGCGGAATCACTGGCCGCGTCGGCGGTCGGCTCGGTCGCCGACTCCGTGGGTTCCTGGGCAACCAGCAGCCCGGCGAAAGTGGCCAGCAAGGCACCGGCCAGTACGGTCAGGGTCTTTTGATCCCGCTTCTTCATGTGCTCACCTTTTCTTGATGAATACCCACGGCTGACTGCCGAGGTCTCCTCCCAGCAGGCCCGCCCTTGGGGCGGACGCTGCCGGAATCCTACACGGTCAAACTGCCTTTGGCTGCTCCGACGCGCGGATTTTGACCAGACTGGAGAGGCCTAGAACTGATAGCCGAAGGACAGGAGCAGATTGTCGCGATCACGCAGAGGGTCGCGAATGCCGCCGCCAGTGAACCAGGTATAACGCAGCTCGCCGATGAACCGGGACAGGTAATCGACGCGGATGCCGGACAGGATCTGCTTGCGGCCCTCGACGAAGTTCTGCCCCAGTCCAGGCCCAACGCCCTCGACGTCGTGGAAGAAGGTATTGAGCAGCTCAATGTTCGCGCCGTACAGCGCGCTGTCGTAGCGCAGCAGCGTCACCAGGCGGTAGCCGTAGGAATCGGCGGTACCAAAACCGCCGGTGTCGTACCAGGCGGTGGGATTCTGCCGCACCGTCGGATCGCCATCGGCGGCGTTGGTGGAGGGATCGTTGGGGTTGGTGCGCACATCGCGCGGGTTGATGCCGATGCTGCCGTCGGCGCCGCTGGAGATGTGGCTATCGGTGCCAGCACCGTTGAACTGCAACTCGTCCAGGCCCGGCATGTCGAAGATGTGCGTGTGGCCCAGCTCCAGCAGCAAGGTGATCTGCGAGGCGCCGAAGGGATTGTCGCCGCCAATGTTCTTCAGGATGTTGAGGTTGGCCTGGCCGATCTTCATCGGCTCCCAGCCACGCACATAGCTGCCGGCGGTGGGTGGCTCGCCACGATAGTTGGTGGCGACGAAGTCCGGAACCGCCGAACGGCGCCCCGGCAACACCGCGATACCGAGGTCCAGATCCTCACTGGGGAACGCCGGCTGCGACAGCGCGAACACCAGGTCGGTGGAATGGATCTGGATCGGCAGATTGGGGCGGTAGACGTACTCGCCGGACACCGCCAGATCGCCGAAGGTGGTGTTGAACGACATGCCGTACATCTGGATGTTCTCGGGGTATTCGATGAACAGCCGGGCGCTATCCAGCGGCAGCGCCTCGCGCGGCAGGGCCAACTGCAGATTGCCGGCGGACAACTGGGTCAGCGTGCCGGCGAGGAACTGCGCGGTGGCGGTGGGGTCGGTCGGATCGAGCGCACCGCAACTCACTGCGAGTTGCAGGATGTTGTCGATCGGCGTGCCGAGGATGGGATCGGGCAGGCAGGTGGCGTCGGCGGCGAAGCCGGAGATGCTGGGAAAGCGAGCGTGGTAGTTGGCGAAGTAGAAAGCCAGCTCGGTGCCGTTGTTGAAGTTCTCCAAAAAGCCCTTCAAGGCCAGACCATACTGACCACCACCCTGCGGCAGACGGGCGTTGGTGGCGGCATGATCGACCAGCAGGGTGCGGCTGGAGCGCGAACCGAGGATGTAAGCCGGGTCGTCCGGATTGCGCGCCGGCTCGTAGAACTGGCCCGGGTCCTCCGGCGCTTTCGAGAACGACAGCATCGCGTAGTCGCCGCCGGCGCCAACGATGTCGGAGGTGGAGAAGTAGCTGCCGACCGGGTCGGGAATGACCGGCTCCCAGTCGTACTGATAGAACAACTGGAATCCGAGGTTGTCGATCACATCGCCCTCGAGCAAGGCCATGCCGACCGGCTGCGAAAGCTCCTTCAGATCAAAGCCCGGTACGCGCAGGATGGCCTGATCCGGCGGATTGATGGCGTTCAGCGAGTTGGGCAGCAGGAAGGCGCTCTCGCCCCAGTTCAGCACCTGATTGCCAAGCTTGAAGTTGAACGCGCGGTCGGCGAACTCGAAGCGGCGGCTGACGAAGTAGTCGAGAAACTTCAGGCGCGCGCCGGTCAGTTCGCGGACATCGTTGGGGATGTCGGTCTCACCGGGTTGCGCGGTGGCGTCCGGGTGCCGCTCCTTGAGATTGGCGTACTGGCTGTCGAAATAGCCGGTGGTGCGGGTGAAGAAATTGAACTCGCCCAACGAAAAGGAGATGTCCGAGGTCAGCTTGGTGGCCGCCGACACCACGTCGTACTTGTCGAAATTGAGATTGCCGTTGTCGCCATTGGGCGAGTAGGCGCCCGGCTGCGCGACAAAGAACTGGTTGGCGTTGTCGTAGCCATCGGCGGGCTCGCCAGCGTTGCAGGTATGCCCCGCGTATTCGCGGTCATCGCCGTCGTAAGTGCCGGCCACCCGGCTGACGCAGATGCCGGGATTGAGCGAGGACTTGCCGACGAGCGTGCTGTCGCGATCCTGCATGCGCATCATCGCGCCGACCGTGAACAGGTTTTCCACCTTCACCGTGGTTCCGGCCAGATCGAACTCGAACGCCGCCGCCGGCGCGCTGGTCATCGCCAGCACCAGCAGTCCGGACAATGTGTGGCGGCCGAGGCCCGGGACGGCTCTGGCAATCTTCATGTGCTGCATCTCCCCTCCAGTACGGTAGGTAATTCATGACTTATTGATGTAGGCCAAATGCCTACAGTGACCCCGTCGTCAGGTGCGCCCCATGATGACGCCCCGCGAAACTAGACTTGGGGAATTCAGCCCACGAAGGGCCGGTGTTGCCGCTTTGTATCAAACGCGCAACTGGGCATGCAACAAGAGTTTTTACTTAAGCCTGGCGCCAGATCAGGCTGACCATGCGCCCACTGAGGCCATCGCGCCGATGCGAGAAGAACCGCGTCGGGTCTGAGTAGGTGCAGATTCCGCCGCCATAAACCGCGTTCAGGCCGACCCGTCGCAGCCGTGCCCGGGCGAGGGCGAACAGGTCGGCTCGCCAGCGTCCGCCGTCGGCGCTGAAGTGGGCAGCATCCTCTGCCGACTGCGCCACGAACGCGGCCCGGACTTCCTCCCCAACCTCGAAGGCTTCTGGACCAATCGCCGGCCCCAGCCAGGCGAGGAGTTCGGCGGGTTCGACCGGCAGGGCCGCCACGGTCGCCTCCAGCACGCCCTGCGCCAGCCCACGCCAGCCGGCGTGCGCAGCCGCGACATGGCGACCGTCCCTCGAACAGAACAGCACCGGCAGGCAGTCGGCGCTCAGCACCGCGCAAGGCACCCCGGCCGCGTCGGTCCAGCAGGCGTCGGCCGACTGACCAGCCTCGGAGCACGGCTCAAGCCGCAGCACCGCCAGGCCATGCACCTGATTTAGCCAAGCCGGCTCGCGCGGCAGCAAGGCCTGCTTCAGCAGGCGACGCCGGTTCTCCACCACGGCGGCCGGCTGATCGCCGACGTGGCCGCCCAGATTGAGACTCCGGTACGGGCCCAGGCTGACACCGCCTTCGCGAGTACTGACCAGGGCCTGCACCTCCGATGGAGCTGGCCAGTCGGGGCGGATCAGCTCCAGCGCCGCGTTCACAGCGCCGACTCGCGCCGTAGCAGCGTCAACAAGGCTTCGAAGTCCGCCGGGCGCGGCGCCTCGAAACTCAGTACCTCGCCAGTCACCGGGTGTTCAAAACCCAGACTCGCCGCGTGCAGGGCCTGCCTGCCCATGCCGGCCACCGCCGCGCGCAACTCGGCGCTGGCACCGCGCGCGCGAAAAGTCTCGCCGCCGTAGACCGGATCGCCGGCTACCGGATGCTTGATGTGAGCGAGATGGACGCGAATCTGGTGGGTGCGTCCGGTTTCCAGCCGCACTCGCAACAGGGTGTGCCAGGCAAAGCGCTCACTGACCTTGTAGTGGGTGACGGCGGGCCGCCCGCCGAACACGACCGCCCGCTTGATGCGGTCCCGGGGATGGCGCCCCAATGGCGCGTCGATGGTGCCACCGACCACCAGGCTGCCGTTCACCAGGGCGTCGTACTCGCGACGAATCTCGCGGCGGGCCATGGCCGCGGTCAGCCCGGTGTGGGCGGCTTCATCCAGAGCCACCACCATCAGGCCGGTGGTGTCCTTGTCCAAGCGGTGGATCAGGCCGGCGCGCGGCACGCCTGCGGTCTGCGGATAGTGGTGCAGCAGGGCGTTCTGCACCGTCCCGTCCGGCGCCCCGGCGCCCGGGTGCACGGTGAAGCCGGCCGGCTTGTTGAGGACCAGCAAGTGCGCATCGGCGTACACCACGTCCAGCGGCAGGTCCTGCGGCTTCAGCGCCGACTCGACGCTGGCCTCGGGGCGCAGGTCCAGACGGTCGCCCGCCATCACCGGCTGACGCGGCTTGGTGCAGACCCGGCCGTTAACGGACAGACGACCCTGCTCGATCCAGGTTTTCAGCCGCATCCGGGAGTAGTCCGGGAAACCTTGCGCCGCAGCGGCATCCAGACGCGCGTCCTGCAACTCCGCAGGCACCAGCGCCAACTGGACATCCTCGTCTTCATCCAGCTCCGGGCCGGAGGCGGGGGCTGGGCTATACTGCCGGTCTGTCTTCATGCCCATCGCGCGTCATCTATGAAATCGTCTTCCGCCTTGAAGCTGGCTGCGGCCACGCTCGCCTCCGTGCTCTGGCTGACGGGTTGCAGTTCCGACGCGAAGCGCGATCCCAGCGCCCGGCCGGTCAATCCTTTCAAGGACAAGGACTCGCGCAGCTCGCTGAACAAGTCGCAGGTCAGCGAACGCGAACTGAAGCTGGAGGCGGACCAATTGTACCGTGTGGCCCGCAAGGCCCTGGACTCCTCGGACTTCACCGAAGCCCAGACCCGCTACGACACGCTGATCGAGCGCTATCCGTTCACCGAGTACGCGGTGCAGGCGGAGCTGGAAAAGATCTACGCAATGCAGCGGGAATTCCGTCCGGACGAGGCCCTGGCCGCCGCCGACCGTTTCCTGCGTGAGCATCCCCGGCACGCCGGGGCCGACTATGTGCAATACCTGAAGGGCGTGATTCAGGCCGAGCGGGACGCCGGCCTGCTGGATTCCCTGCCGCTGGATCACACCAAGGGCGACGTCGGCAGCCTGCGCAAGGCCTACGACGAGTTCTCCCTGCTGATCCAGAAGTACCCCAACTCCCGCTACGGCGAGGACGCGCGGGCGCGCATGGTGGACCTGCGCAACCGCATCGCCGCCAACGAGATGCACGTGGTGCACTACTACGAGCGTCGCGGCGCGCATCTGGCCGCCGCCAAGCGGGCCGAGCAGATCATCGCCCAGTACCCGGGTGCCCCGGCCACGCTGGAAGCGCTCAAGACACTGCAGAAGAGCTACACCGCCCTCGGACTCAAGCAGCAGGCCGACGACGCTGCGCGCATCCTCGCCGCTCAGCCGGCGGCCAGCCTGAGTGATCGTGCTGACAGCAGCGCCAGTGCCCCGGCGCCAGCGCCGGAGCCCGGTGTGTTTTCGCGCATTGCCGGCGCCTTCTCCTTCCTGGACAGCAGCAAGCGGGAGACCACCGAGCTGGTGATCCCCACCGGCGAAGGCAAGACCGCGACTCCTCAGACCGGCGAAGGCGGCATCTCGATCAACGGCTCGCCCCTGCGGGTGTCGATCAACACCGGCGACGAAGAAGCAGCAGCCGCTACCCCGGCGCCGGCCGCGGCAGCACCCGCCGAGGAAAAGAAAGGGGAGGCTCCGGCGGAAAAGCGCGGCTTCTTCACCCGCGTGGTCGATTTCTTCTCCTTCCTCGATCCGGACCGCAAGGACGAGAAGAAGTAGGTCGCAGAATCCAACAAAAGGCCGCGCAACGCGCGGTTTTTTGCTGCCTGCTCGGATCGCTCAGATATCGCCGTAGAGCGCGGTAATCGGATAACGCCGTTCGCGGCCAAACGCGCAACGGGTGATCTTCGGACCGGGCGGCGCCTGGCGGCGTTTGTACTCGCTGCGCCGGACCAGGCCGGCGACCCGGCGCACCACTGCCTCGTCGAAACCCATGGCGACGATCTCCGGAATCGAGCGGCTGTCCTCGACGTAGGCCTCCAGCACCGGGTCAAGCACCTCGTAGGGCGGCAGCGAGTCGGAGTCCTTCTGGTCGGGGCGCAGTTCCGCCGAGGGCGGGCGCACGATCACCCGCTCGGGGATCACCGGCGACAACGTGTTGCGGTAGCGAGCCAGGCGGTAGACCAGGGTCTTGTAGCAGTCCTTGATCGGCGCGAAGCCGCCGCACATGTCGCCATAAAGCGTCGCATAGCCCACCGCCATCTCGCTCTTGTTGCCGGTGGTCAGCACCACCTGGCCGAACTTGTTGGACAAGGCCATCAGCAGCACCCCGCGCGAACGCGATTGCAGGTTCTCTTCGGTGAGATCAGGTTTGCGGCCGGCGAAGCTCTCGGCCAGGGTCTCGGTGAATGCTCCGAAGGCACGCTCGATCGGCAGCGTCGAATAGCGGATGCCCAGCGCCTCGGCCTCCAGACGCGCGTCGTCATTGGACATCTCCAGCGTGTAGCGCGAGGGCATGGACACGCCCCAGACCCGCTCCGCCCCCAGGGCGTCGGCGGCGATGGCGGCGACCAGGGCCGAGTCGATGCCGCCGGAGAGGCCGATCAGCGCGCCGGGGAAGCCGTTGCGGTCGACGTAGTCACGCGTCGCGCGCACCAAACCCTGGTAGACCACCGCTTCCTCGGACGGCTCGGCGCGCAGCGCGCCTTCCAGCCGGCCGTTCTCCAGGCGCACCGCGTGCACACCCTCCTCCCACAGCGGCGCGGCGAAGGCCAGCGAGCCGTCGGCACGCAGGGCGCAGGAGTCACCGTCGTACACCACCTCGTCCTGCCCGCCGACGCAGTTGACGTAGAGGATGGGCAGGCCGGTCTCGGCCACCCGCGAGTCCAGGGTGCGCCGCCGCTGCGCCGACTTGCCCAGCTCGTAAGGGCTGGCGTTGATGTTGATGAGCAGCTCGGCGCCGGCGTCGCGCGCCTGGGCCGCCGGCTGCGACAGCCAGATGTCCTCGCAGATGGTCAGGCCGATCCGACGCCCTCCCAGCTCGAACAGGCAGGGGCTGAAGCCTGGCCGGTAGTGGCGACGGTCATCGAACACGCCGTAGTTGGGCAAGTGCTGCTTGCGGTAGCGGGCGATCACCGCGCCATCGCGCAGCACCCAGGCGGCGTTGTAGATGGCCCCGTCGCGGTATTCCGGCAGGCCGACGATGAGCGTGATGCCCTGCACTTCCGTCAGCAGCCGCTGCACGCCAGCCTCGATCACCGCCGGCAGGCCGGAGCGCAGCAGGAGGTCGTCCGGCGGATAGCCGATCAGGCTCAGCTCAGGGCAGGCGACCAGATCCGCCTTCAACTCATCGCGCGCCTTGTGGGCCGCCGCGACGATCTTGCCGACATTGCCTTCGACGTCGCCGACCCAGAGATTGAGCTGGGCCAGCGCCAGAGTGAGGGAGCGATTGTTCATGGGCGCACTGTAAAGAAAAAAAGCCCGCAGTCTGCGGGCTTTTTGCCAAGCGGGATCGCTTACTTGAGCAGCGAGAGCATCGCCGCGCCGAGATCGGCCGGGCTGCGCACGGTTTTCACGCCCGCGGCTTCCAGCGCCTTGAACTTCTCGTCGGCGGTACCCTTGCCGCCGGAGACGATGGCGCCAGCGTGGCCCATGCGCTTGCCCGGAGGAGCGGTCACACCCGCGATGTAGGCCACCACCGGCTTCTTGACGCTGGTCTTGATGTAGGCCGCCGCCTCTTCCTCGGAAGAGCCGCCGATCTCGCCGACCATGATGATGCCCTCGGTCTGCGGGTCGGCCTCGAACAGCTTGATGACGTCGATGAAGCCCATGCCGCGCACCGGGTCGCCGCCGATGCCGACGCAGGTGGACTGGCCCAAACCATTCTGGGTGGTCTGGTGCACGGTTTCATAGGTCAGCGTGCCCGAGCGCGACACCACGCCGATGCGACCCGGCTTGTGGATGTGGCCCGGCATGATGCCGATCTTGCATTCGCCCGGAGTGATGATGCCGGGGCAGTTGGGGCCGATCAGCACCGCGTCCGGGTACTGGTGGCGCAGCGTGGTCTTGACCTTGACCATGTCGTTCACCGGGATGCCTTCGGTGATGCAGACGATGATCTTGATGCCGGCGTCGGCCGCTTCCAGGATCGCGTCGGCCGCGCCCGGCGCCGGCACGTAGATCATGCTGGCGTCGGCGCCGGTTTCCTTCACCGCCTCGTGGGCGGTGTTGAACACCGGCAGGTTGAGGTGCTTGCTGCCGCCCTTGCCGGGCGAGATACCGCCGACCATCTGGGTTCCGTAGGCGATGCACTGCTCGGAGTGGAAAGTGCCCTGCTTGCCGGTGAAGCCCTGGCAGATGAGCTTGGTGTTCTTGTTGACGAGGATGCTCATGAGTGCGGTTCCTTAGCCCTTAGCCAGCGCGACGACCGTTTTCGCGGCCTCGGTGAGATCGGAAACAGGAGTGATCTTGAGCCCGCTCTTTTCGAGCAGCTCGCGGCCCTTCTCCATGTTGGTGCCCTGCAGGCGGGCGACGACGGGGATCTTCAGGCCAACCTGCTTGGTGGCCTCGATGATGCCCTCGGCGATCAGGTCACAGCGGACGATGCCACCGAAGATGTTGACGAAGATCGCCTTCACGTCCGGGCTGGAGGTGATGAGCTTGAAGGCGTTGGTGACGCGCTCGGTGGTGGCACCGCCGCCGACGTCGAGGAAGTTGGCCGGCGCACCGCCGTGCAGCTTGACGATGTCCATGGTCGCCATCGCCAGGCCGGCGCCGTTGACCATGCAGCCGATGTTGCCGTCCAGCGAGACGTAGTTGAGATCGAACTGCTGGGCGACGCGCTCGCGCTCGTCTTCCTGCGAGAGGTCGCGCTGCTCAGCGATCGCCTTCTGGCGGTAGAGCGCGTTCTCGTCGAAGTTCAGCTTCGCATCGAGCGTGAAGATGTTGCCCTCCTTGGTCACGATCATCGGATTGATCTCGACCATCGAGGCATCGCACTCGATCAGGATCTTGTAGATGCCGAGCAGGGTCTTGGTGAACTGCTCGGCCTGCTCCTTGTTCAGATCCATGAAGAAGGCCAGTTCGCGGCACTGGTAGGGCTGCAGGCCGGCGGCCGGATGCACGGCGATCGACTTGATCTTCTCCGGATGCTTCTCGGCAACCTCTTCGATGTCCATGCCGCCTTCCGGGCTGGCCATGAAGATGATCTTTTCCAGCGAGCGGTCGACCAGGGCCGACACGTACAGCTCGCGGGCGATGGCGCTGGGCTTCTCGACCCAGACGCTGTTGACCGGCAAGCCTTTGGCGTCGGTCTGCTTGGTGACCAGACGGGTGCCGATCATCTTGCGGGCGGTTTCTTCCACCGCGTCGAAACCCTCGACCAGCTTGACGCCGCCGGCCTTGCCGCGACCGCCGGCATGCACCTGCGCCTTGACGACAAACTTGTCGCCACCCAATTCCTTCGCCATCGCCCGGGCTTGTTCGGCGGAGGTAGCCAGGCGGCCCTCCGGGACGGCGATGCCGTAACGGGCGAAGAGAGCCTTCGCCTGGTATTCGTGCAGATTCATGACTTCTCCGGGGGGATAGGGGAGCGAACCGGACGCTTCCTCTTTTTTGACTCGTGGATTTTCGCTTAAAAACCGAGTCAGCGGCAAAGCTGATGCAGGGCTGCACCGCAGTGTATCGACCAAGGTCTAGCCGCGACTCCCATGAGCGCAGCTTGCGTTTTACCGCTAGAACAGGTCGATCGGGTCGACGTCCAGCGACCAGCGCAGGCGCCGCGCCGCCGGCAAGGCCTCCAGCTGATCCAGCCAGCCCGGCAGCAGACGATGCAGCGGCGCGCGTCGGCTGGCCTGCAGCAGCAGCTGCGCGCGATAGCGGCCCTCGCGCCGCTCCATCGGCGCCGGCGCCGGCCCCAGCAACTGCACCTCGCTGGCGCCGTCGAGCATCGCCAGCGCCAGGTCACGGGCGCCGCGCAGAAACACCTGGGCCTCGGTCATGTGCGGCGCCTCCGCCCGCAGCAGCACCAGATGGCCGGAAGGCGGCAGCCCGGCTTCGGCGCGTTCGGCCAGCAGGCGCTCGGCAAGTGCGCCGTAGCCAGCGCCCAGCAGCAGTCGCAGCTGCGGGTTCTGCGGCTCACGGGTCTGGATCAGCACTTCCGCCGGGTGCGGCGACTGCTCGGCGCGACCGGCGCGACCGGCAACCTGGGTGAGCAGCTGTCCGAGCCGCTCCACGGCGCGAAAATCGGCGGAGAACAGCGCCTGATCAGCGTTGACCACGCCGACCAGGCTCAGCGCCGGGAAATCATGGCCCTTGGCCAGCATCTGAGTGCCAACCAGGATCTCCACCTTGCGGGCGCGCACCTCGTCGAGCAGCCGCTCCAGCTTGTCGCCGCCGCGCAGGCGCTCGGCATCGAAGCGCTCCACCCGGTGGCCGGGAAAGTGATTGCGTAGCGCGTCCTCGATCCGTTCGGTGCCCTCGCCCACCGGCAGCAGGCGCGCGCCGCCGCAGGACGGACAGACCCGGGGTGGCAGCTCCTCGTGCCCACAGTGATGACAGACCAGGCGGCCGCGCGCCCGGTGCAGGGTCATCCGGGCATCGCAGTGCCGGCAGGGCGCGGTCCAGTGGCAGACCTCGCAGAGCAGGGTCGGCGCATAGCCCCGGCGGTTGATGAACAGCAGGCACTGGCCACCGGCCTCGAGATGCCGCGACACCGCCGCCAGCAGCGGTTCGGTCAGGCCGTGCCGGGTCGGGTAGACGTTGAGGTCAATCAGCTGCGCCGGCGGCGGCGCCCGGCCGCTGATGCGCTGCTCCAGCCGCACATGGCGGTAGCGGCCGCTGCGGGCATGGGCCAGCGATTCCAGCGCCGGGGTGGCGCTGCCCAGCACGGCCATTGCCGCGCATTCCTTGGCACGCAGCAGCGCCAGGTCACGGGCGTGGTAGCGGAAGCCTTCCTGCTGCTTGTAGGAGGCGTCGTGCTCCTCGTCGACCACGACCAGCCCCAGATCGGCGAACGGCGCGAACACCGCCGAGCGGGTGCCGACCAGCACCTGCACCCGGCGCGCCGCCACCGCCAGCCAGGCGTCGTTGCGCTCGACCTCGGTCATGCCGGAATGGAAGCTGGCCACGGCCGCGCCAAAGCGCTCGGCGAAGCGGGCGCTGAGCTGGGGGGTGAGGCCGATCTCCGGCACCAGCACCAGCACCTGCCGCCCCGCCAGCAGCGTCTGCTCCGCCAAGCGCAGGTACAACTCGGTCTTCCCAGACCCGGTTACTCCCTCCAGCAAGCTGACCGAAAACCCCGGCGGCGCCGACTGCAATGCCGCCAGGGCCTGCTGCTGCGCTGCCGACAGCGGCGGTGCGGCCGTCCGCGCCCCGGGCTCGGCGACGGCATCCCGCTCTTCCACCCACTGTTGTTCCAGCGCTTTCCGCAGCACCGCAGCATCAAAGCCGCTGGCCTCCCCGGCGAGCAGCTGCAGATCCGCCGCTGCCAGCGCGCTCAGCAGCGCGCGCTGACGGTGCGCGCGCGCCGGCAGCAGGGCCAGGGCCTGCCGGCCGGCCCCGGTCAAACCCAGACGCCGGGCCTGTCGCCCCAGCGCCGGCCGACCTTCGCGCAGGGGCGCGGGCAGCGCGGCGGCGACCACCTCGCCCACCGGGTACTGGTAGTACTCGGCGGCCCAGAGCACGAGCTTGAGCCAGTCCGGCGGCGCCAGCGGCGCAGGGTCCAGCACCCGCGACACCGGCTTGTACTGGTAGCCACCGCCCTCGGCCTGACGCGGCGCCGAAACCACCAGCCCGATCAACTGCCGGCGACCGAATGGCACCTCGACGCGTACGCCGGGCGGCAGGCAGGCGCGCAACTCCGGCGGTACCAGATAATCGAAACAGCGTCGCAGGGGGGTCGGCAGGGCCACTGCCACCAGGTCAAGCGCCACGAGACGGAATCAACTTGTGGATAACTTTGGGGATAAGGCGGGGGAGGATCATCCCACAGTCCGCCGAAATGGCCTCAAAACACCTGGCATTAGCGTCACATTCAAGAATTATTCCATTTGTTTTCATGTAATTAAGAAACCAAACAAAGGTGCCATCAGACATCCATCTTGACCGCCCTGGCCATTTTTCCAGCGGGATTGCTGTGCATAACCAGCGCCGCAATGGCTTGACAAAACCAGGCTGGAGACGCAGTTCAGATGCGGTTCAGTGCGTTGGCGCAGTGTCGCCGCCGGTCAACGGCCCAGTCAGATCGCCGTTGCTTACAGCCTCCGGTCTCCCGGAATTTTTCTTGATGAGGATTCCCACGATGAAACTCTTTCAGCGCAGCCTGCTCGCCTCCAGCCTCCTTGCCCTCAGCCTGCCGGTCCTGGCGGCCGAGGCCGGCGCCGCCGCGAATGCCAGCGTCAACGCCAACATCAGCACCAACGCGGCCTCTCAGGCCTCGGGTGCGCTCGACGCGGCCACCGGCAAGGCCCAGCTCGGCATCGGCCAGGCTGCCAAGGCCGGGACCACCGCCGGCGCCAAGCTGGAGGCCGGCAAAGCCTCGGCCAGCGCCACCGTCGATGGCGGCAGCCAGGCTGCGGGCCAGGCCACCGAGGCCGCCAAGGACAGCGCGCTGAAGACCAAGAAGAAGCTCAAGGCCGGCGCCGGCGTCGCCACCGAGACCGTCACCAGCACCGGGACCGGCGTGAAGAACACCGCCACTGCCGGCGGCAAGGCGGTCACCGGCGCCGTCGGCGGTCTGCTCGGCACCGCTGCGGGCGTGGCCAGCGGCACCTCGGTGAGTGCTGACGTCGATGCCGACGTCAAAGTCGAAGGCAGCGCCAAGTAAAGCGCAGCCCGGCGCGCGCCGCCCGTGGCCGAAGGGGGAACCCCCGAAGGGCTCAACGCCTTTCTGCTGCAGGCGCAGGCGCGCGCGCTGCGGGTGGCGGAAATCGCCACCCGCTCGCGCGACGACGCGCTCGATGTCGTACAGGACGCGATGCTGCACTTGGCTCGCGCCTACGGGCGGCGTCCACCGGAAGAGTGGGCGCCGCTGTTTCACCGCATCCTGGAAAACAAGATCCGCGACTGGCAGCGCCGCCAGGGCGTGCGCAACCGCTTCTTCTTTTGGCGCAGCGAGCGCGACGACGAGGAAGACAGCCCGAGCGTCGAGGAACGCGCACCCGACCTGGCGATCCCCGACTCCACCGAGCGGCTGATGCAGGACGAAGCCATGGCCCGTCTGAAGATCGCCCTCGCCGAATTGCCGGAGCGTCAGCGCCAGGCCTTCGTGCTGCGGGTCTGGGACGGCCTGTCCACCGAAGAGACCGCCCAAGTCATGGGCTGCTCCGACGGCAGCGTGAAAACCCATCTGGCCCGCGCGCTGTCGAATCTGCGCGGCAAACTCGGCGACGCCTGGTCTAACTAGCGTGGCGCCCCACGCCGATACACAATCGGAGCCTCACTGCATGAACAACAGCACTCACTCTTTCGAAGACCTCTCCGCCGCCGACCGAGCTTTCGCGCAGGTCGCCCAGGCCCGGCTGCGCGCCACCGAGGCACTCGACTACACCGAGGCTGCCCGCCTCGCCGCCGCCCGCCGGCGCGCGGTAGCCGCGCTGGAAGAGCGTCGCGGCGGCATCAACCGCTGGCTGCTGGCGCCGGCGGCGCTCGCCAGTCTGGTGCTGGGCTTCGCCCTGCTGCCCAACCGTCTGGCCAGCCCGCCGACGGCACCGGCGGTCAACGCTTTGGAAACTGCCGCGTTGGAATGGACAGTCGATGAAGCGGGCCCGGAGTTCTACCGCGATATCGAGTTCTACCGCTGGCTGGCACAGCATCCGGAACTCGAACGCCTTACGGAACCGAATGCCTAGTCTTCGCGGCTGGTTGTGGCTGGTCGCGGTGATCGCAAGCCCTTGGGCCTGCGCCGCCCCGCCGCCGCAACCGCCCCCGGCGGCACCGCTGCAACCCAACGCCGCCCTGCTGGAATTTCTTGGAGACTGGACCGCCGAAGAGCGGGCGCTACTGAACATGGAAAAGAAGGCCAACAAGACTCCCGACACACCCGCGCCCGAAGCGCGTGGAGGTCGTCGTGCGCCTTGATCTGCGCCATTTCCTCGCCGTCCTGCTAATGGCGACGAGCAGCCAGCTGCTGGCGGCGGCACCACAGTGGCAAAACCTGAGTCCGCAGCAGCAGGCCCTGATTGCGCCGGCCATCAAGGGCGAGGCGGCAGTCTTCGACCAGCTCCCGGACCAGCGTCGTCAACGCCTGGCCGAGGGTGCCAGCCGTTGGCTGCAGATGAGCGCCGACCAGCGCGCCGAGGCCAGCCAGCAGCTGGCGACCTGGCAGCGGATGAACGCCGTCGAGCGTCAGCAGGTGCTGGAGCGCCGCGCCGAGTTCCGCAGCCTGCCCAGCTTCGAGCAGGGCCGCCTGCTCGAGCAGCACCGCCGCTTCGAAGCCTTACCTCCGATGGAGCAGGAGCGGTTGAAGGATTTCTACCGTCGCAACATCGAGCAGCAGAACCTGCTGCCGCCCCTGGTGCAGCCCCTGGACAGTTTGCTGCCGGCGCCCTTGCCGCCGCTGCTGTCGACGCCGCCGCCGACCTCGACGCCCGGCGGCTTGCTGCCGTACTGAACCCCGACGGCATCGCCCATGCCGAGGTAGCCGCTCGCGTAACGCCGCAGCCGAGTCGTGTCTTTGCTCCGCCAGCCATCGACTTCCTCGCCATCACGGCCGACCTCCCGTTGAGCCCCTCAGTAGCAACTCAAGGATGCTCAAGCTGGCTGCGCCGCTTACTTCCTTAAAGGCAGCTTCCGCCGGCCTGGAGCGACGCCGGCAGGCTGCGGGCCTGGCCCCACTCAGGTCTTCAGCGAGAACGGCGTGAAGTCGGTGTCGCGGTCGAATACATCCACTCCCTCGGCGCGCTTCAGGCGCGCCACTGCCCAGTAGGTGATCGGAGTGAACAGCACCTCGATGCCGATCTTGAACAGCAGGTTGAAACCCATGACCGCCAGCAAGGCGTCGTGGGTCCAGATGCCGTAGAAGGCGATCGGATAGAACAGCATCGAATCCGCCGCCTGCCCGACGATGGTCGAACCGATCGTGCGTACCCACAGGAAACGGCCGGCGGTGAACACCTTGAGGCGCGCCAACACATAGGAGTTGACGAAGTCGCCGACCCAGTAGGCGACGATGCTGGCCAGCACGATCCGCCAGGTACTGCCGAAAGCGGTCTCCAGCGCCGGTTGCAGCAGCGCATTGAAGGGCTCGTTGGCAGCGGGTGGCAGATGCACGATCACCGTGGTCATGAAGCTGGCGAACAGCAGGGCGCCAAAGCCCGCCCAGATCGCCCGCCGCGCCCGGGCATAGCCGTACACCTCGGTGAGCACGTCACCAAAGATGTAGCTGATCGGGAAGAACAGATTGCCGGCTCCGAAGCTGACCGTGCCCAGCAGAGGCAGATCCACCGAGCAGACCTTGGCCGGGCCGATCAGGTTGGAGCAGAGCAGCACGGCGACCATGCCGGCCACCAGCAGATCGTAATAGCGGGCTTGGGTCATCACGCCGGGAGGAATGGAGCCAGGCTCACACACTAGCAAGGACCTTCACAGTGCGGAACCAGACCAGCCGACCAAGGGCCATTGCCGAATTCCGGAAACCGGCGTAATCATCCGCCAGCGGCCTGGGGAGGTCGCACACAACGAACGGGAAGCGAAATCGGCACCAGCGTCCACGGGCGCAAGACGATGCCGGTTTCGCGATACCGGAAGGGGAAACGATGTCGGGAAACATCGGGTCGGGCCTGCCCGCCACTGGCGGCGGCCCTCAGGAATCGCAAGCCGCTCCCGCAGCACCCAGCACGCCGGCCAAGAGCAGCGCGCCCCTCGCGGCGGTGCTGGGCGTGGTGTTGCCCTTCTGCACCTATCTGTACAGCCAACAGCAGGAGCGGCAGGACCAACTCCGGCACCGCTACCAGCAACAGTTGCAAGACCAGCAGTTGGCGCACGAGAAGGACAAGGAACAGGCGCAGCGCCTGCTCCAGGCGATACAGGACCGCCAGTTTCCAGCCGGCACGGCCGAGCCGGCCAGGTTCAATGCCGATGCCACCTGCGGCCTGCTGGCCAACCAGGTGACGCTGATCCGCCGTGGCCTGGTGGGTGAACAGACCCTGGGCGTGCTGACCAGCCTGCTGACGGCGCCGCCGGCGAATCGGCGTGGCAGCGACACCCCACTCGCCTGCGAGTGCAGGGAGTTCAGCCTGCAATTCGTGGAAATGACCCTGGCCAGGCCCAGCGCCGAACTGGCGGCGGCGGTATCCAGGTCCGCGCGCGAGAAGAATCAGCAACCCTTGAACGACGCGCTGAGCCGCTGCGATCAGATCAAGCAGGAGCCGGCAACCAAGCCCGGGCAGCTCAAGCAACTGATCGAGGAACAGGCAAAAAAGGAGAACAAGGAACTGCCGGCGGTCGAACTGAAGCAGATGCTGGCGGCGCTGGAGACTGCCGTTGCTCGCCGCACAGCGGAGATCAAGGCGCTGCCGCTGAAACCTCGGGTCTACATCCAGATCGCCGGCGAATCCCAACGGGCGGCGGCGGCCTGCCTCGGCAAGCGGCTACGCGAATACGGCTATGCCCTGCCGGGCATCGAGAACGTCGGCGGCCGCCGCGCGCCGCCGGCCAGCCAACTGCGCTACTTCTTCGCCGACGAAGCCTCCTGGGCCACCAGGCTACGCGCCGACCTGGCCGACGCCGCCCTGCGCTGCCAGGCCTTTCCCGATCTCGCGGCCGAGGATCCCCAGGGACAGGCCATCCGCGACTTCAGCGGCAAGGCCGGCGGCGCCCGCCCCTACCACTTCGAGCTCTGGCTAGCCGCCGGCGCGCCCTGAACCGAACGGAGAGCTGCCATGCTGATCCAGATTCTCGATGTGCTCATCGGCCTGAGCGTGGTGTACCTGGTCTTCAGCACCGCCGCGTCGGCGGCGGTGGAACTGGTGGAGGTGGTGCTGCGCCGTCGCGGAGCCTTGCTCCGAAAAGGGGTGCAGGAACTGCTGGCGGCGACCCTGCCCGGCAATACCGACGGCAAGACCCTGGACACACTGGTCGAACGCTTCTACAACAGCCCCCACATCGCCTCGCTCTACAGCGGCCGCCTGAGCCGCCTGCCGCTGATCGGCTGGTGGGTGCGTGGCGGGCAACTGCCGTCCTACATCCCGCCGGAGCGATTCGCCGCCGCCGTGCAGTGGCTGGCGGCCAACCCGCCGGTGGCAACCGAGGCAACGGCACAGCCAGCCGGCAACCCCTTCGCCCGCCTGGCAGAAATCGCCTTGAGTCTCGCCCCCGATGCGGCCGCTGACGCCAAGGCCCAGCAGGAAAAGATCGCCGCCTACTTCACCGCTTCCGCCGAGCGCTACTCGGGTTGGTATCGGCGCCATGTGCAACTGGTGCTGCTGCTCAGCGGCGGGCTGATGGCGGCGACGCTGAATCTGGACAGCCTGCGCATCGCGCAGGTGCTATCCAACGACCCGGCGCTGCGCGGCCAGATCGTCGAGCAGGCACTGAAGGACGCCGCTGACGGCGAACTGGCGGCCTATGAGATCCGTTGCGCGGACACGACGACGCCGGAGACCCCGCCCCCCGCCGGGACTGACCCGAAGCCGGCAGGCAGCGCCGGCCAGGCGGAATCCGGGCAGACCAGCTCCGGCGACGGAGGCAGCAGCAGTGACGACCCGGCCGCCGCCTGCGAGAAAAAACTCAAGGACGGCATCGCCCGCCGCATCGACTACGCCAGCACGCTGGGCCTGCCCATTGGCTGGGACGACGATCCGCTGCTGTCGGCGCCGCGCCATGCCCACTGGCTGGACTGGCTGCAGAAGTTCGGCGGCCTGCTGATCACCGCGCTGGCCATCTGCATGGGCGCGCCGTTCTGGTTCGACCTGCTCAACCAGCTCGCCAACATCCGCACCAGCGTCAAGCCGGCCAGCGAGGACAAGTCCACCCCGAAATCGAAATGAAGTTCGCGGTCTCCGCTCCACCAGAGAGGTTCCCATGCAAATCACCCAAACCCAGCTGAGCCGGATCATGCCCCGGAATCCGGACATCCCCACCTGGACCGCGGTGCTCAACAGCGCCATGGCCGAATTCCAGATCGCCAGCCGGGCTGATCGCATCGCCGCCTTCCTGGCGCAGATCGCCCACGAGTCGGGCGAGATGCGGCGTCTGGTGGAGAACCTCCACTACAGCAGCGCCAAACGCATCTGCGCGGTCTGGCCCAAGCGCTTCCCCACCGAGGCCGACGCTGCGCCATACGTCGCCCAGCCGGAAAAGCTCGCCAACCGCGTCTATGCCGACCGCATGGGCAATGGCGATGCCGCCAGCGGCGACGGTTGGCGCTTTCGCGGTCGTGGTCTGCTGCAGGTGACCGGTCGCGGCACCTACAAGGCGGTCGGCACGGCGCTGGGCCTGCCACTCACCGGCAACCCCGACCTGTTGCTGCAAGCCGGGCCGGCGGCCCGCTCGGCCGCCCATTATTGGAGGTCGAACGGCCTCAACGAACTGGCCGACGACCGCAGCGACGACGATGACGACGCGGATTTCGTCACCATCACCGTCAAGATCAACGGCGGCAAGAACGGGCTCACCGAACGCCGTGCCTACTGGGCCAGCGCCAAGACGGCGCTGAATCTCTAGCGGAGCCCAAAACGAAACCGGCCACGGCGCCGCGCGAGCGGGGCCGTGGCCGGGGGAAATGCGCTGGGCTTAGTGACCGCCGCCGTCCAGCGACTTCACCGCCTGGATCATCTGCACCATCACCTTCTGCGCGTCGCCGTAGACCAGGTTGGTGTTGTCGGCGAAGAACAGCTCGTTCTCGACGCCCGAATAGCCCTTGCCCTGACCGCGCTTGACCACGTAGACCTGCTTGGCCTGATCGACGTTGAGGATCGGCATGCCATAGATCGGCGAGGACTTGTTGGTGCGCGCCGCCGGGTTCACGGTGTCGTTGGCGCCGATGACGATGGCAACGTCGGCCTCCTTGAACTCGCCGTTGACATCTTCCATGTCGAAGATCATGTCGTAGGGCACGCCGGCCTCGGCGAGCAGCACGTTCATGTGGCCGGGCATGCGGCCCGCCACCGGATGGATCGCGAACTTCACCTCGACGCCGGCGTCGGTCAGCAGCTTCACGAACTCGAACAGCTTGTGCTGCGCCTGGGCGACGGCGAGGCCGTAGCCGGGGGCGATGATCACCTTCGACGCATAGCGCATGTTGATCGCCGCGTCGCCGGCCTCGGCCGGCTTCTGGCTGCCCTTGATCTCGCCCTGCACCTCGTCACCCGCCGGGCCGAAGTTGGAGAAGATCACGTTGGCGACGCTGCGGTTCATGGCCTTGGCCATCAGCAGGGTCAGCAGGGTGCCGGCGGAGCCGACCACCATGCCGGCGATCATCAGCGCCGGGTTCTGCAGCACATACCCCTCGAAGCCGACCGCGAGGCCGGTGAAGGCGTTGTAGAGCGAGATCACCACCGGCATGTCGGCGCCGCCGATGGGCATGGTCATCAGCACGCCGAAGATCAGCGCCAGCGCGAAGAAGGCGCCGGTCACCGCCGGGTGGGCGTGACCTTCGGCCACCAGGGCGATGTAGAGACCGAGCACCAGGGTCGCCAGGAACACCGTGCCATTGATCAGCTGCTGGCCCTTGACCCGCCAGGTGCCGTTGATGCGGCCGTCGAGCTTGGCCCAGGCGATCAGCGAGCCCGACAGCGAGATCGCGCCGATCAGCGAACCGATGATGGTCACCACCAGCGGTAGCGCGCCGTGATGGCCGCTGGTCTTCAGCAGTTCCACCGCGCCGATGGCGGCGGCGGCACCACCGCCCATGCCGTTGTAAAGCGCGACCATCTGCGGCATCGAGGTCATCGCGACCTTCTTGCCGCTCCACCAGGCCCAGCCCACGCCGACGCCGAGGGCGATGGCGGCGAGGATGGTGTTGGTGGTCAGGTGCGGCTTGGCCGCCTCCGAGACGCCGAAGTAATAGAGGAAGGCCGCCAGCACCGCGACCAGCATGCCGACGCCGGCGACGACGATGCCGCTGCGCGCGGTCACCGGCGAGGACATGCGCTTGAGGCCGTAGATGAACAGGAACGACGCCAGCAGCGCCGAGATGTCGATGAGGAGTTGTGGGCTCATGGCGTGACTCCGCTTAGCTCTTCTTCTTGTCGCTGGGCTTGAACATTTCCAGCATGCGTTCGGTCACGACATAGCCGCCGGCGGCGTTACCCGCGCCCAGCAGCACGCCGAAGAAGCCGATGGCCTGCTCGATCACCGTGGTGGCATTGAGCAGCGCGAACATCGCACCGACCACGACGATGCCGTGCACGAAGTTGCTGCCGGACATCAGCGGCGTGTGCAGGATCGCCGGCACCCGGCCGATGATCTCGTAGCCGGTGAAGGCGGCGAGCATGAAGATGTAGAGGGCGACGAAGCCCGTGATGACGGTGGTCGGTTCCATTCCTTTACTCCTAGTCTCAGCCTCTGTGGTTGCCATCCCTGGCGCGACATCGCACTACTTGATCCGACCCCGGCCCGGCCATCCATGGCCGGGCGTTCGCCGGGCGGACGGCCTGTGGGCCGTCCGCTAATTCCGGCTCACCCTTCGACGGCCTTCTTGGCCGCCTCGTTCTTGATCTCGCCGGCATGCGTCAGGCAGGCCTTGGCCAGCACCTCGTCGCTCCAGTCGATGTTGATCGCCTTGTCCTTGATGAACAGCTCGATCAGGTTGAGCTGGTTCTTGGCGTACAGCTCGCTGGCGTGCTCGCCGAGCATCGAGGGCACATTGAGCGGGCCGACCACGCTGACCTGGCCGACCTGCACGGTCTCGCCGGGCACGGTGTACTCGGTATTGCCGCCGCCCTCGGCGGCGAGGTCGATGATCACCGCGCCGGCCTTCATGCCGTCCACCTGCGCCTTGCTGATCAGCTTCGGCGAGGGGCGGCCGGGAATGGCGGCGGTGGTGATGATGATGTCGGCGGACTGGATGTGCTTGGTGACGACGGCGGCGATCTTGTCCTTTTCTTCCTGGGTCAGCTCGCGGGCGTAGCCGCCGGTTCCGCGGGCATCGACGCCGGTGTCGACAAACTTCGCGCCCAGCGACTCGGCCTGCTCCTTGGTCTCGGGACGCACGTCATAACCTTCGGTCATCGCACCCAGACGGCGCGCAGTGGCGAGCGCCTGCAAGCCGGCGACGCCCAAACCCATGACCAGGCACTTGGCCGGGCGGATCGAGCCGACGGCGGTGGTCATCATCGGCAGGATGCGGGCGAGATGGGTGGCGCCCATCAGCGCCGCGTAATAGCCGGCGAGAGCGGCCTGCGAGGACAGCGCGTCCATCGCCTGCGCGCGGGTGATGCGCGGCACCAGCTCCATCGCAAAGCTGGTGATCTTCTTGTCACGCAGCTTCTTGACCAGCTCGACTTCCTTGTGGGCATAGACGAAGGACAGCAGGATCGCGCCCTCCTTCATCGCCTCCACCACCTCCAGCGAAGGCGGCTGCACACTGCAAACGATGTCGGCGTCGCCGACCATCCCCTGCGGGTTGGCGATGGCGTGGACGTTCTTGTACGCGCTGTCGGCCAGCTTCACCGCCTCGCCGGCGCCGGCCTGCAGCGACAGCTCCAGGCCCAGCTTGTTGAGCTTGTCGGCGACGACGGGGACGAGGGCGACACGGCGTTCGTTCGCGCGCGTTTCTTTGAGCACGGCAAGTTTGACCGGCATGGACGCTCCTGCTTTAGGTTTGATTCGATGGCAAGATCACAGCCCCTCCAACCAAAGGCGATCTTGCAAGTCGCCGGAGTCTAGCCCATGCCTTTCATGCCGGCATCGAAAATTTCGCTATTGATCGGATTCCTTTCGGTCATGCCAATCGCCCATGCCGCCCCCTTCGACCCCGGCGCGGCCATCCGCTTCGGCGACTGGACGCTGGCGCGCCCAGCCCAGGCCGCGACCCCGACCGTACTCACCGGCCAGGTCTACAAGCTGGTGCCGGACAAGGAACGGGCCGAAGAGCTGTTCCTGTACTACAAGGACGGCCAGGAGCGCGCGCTGCTGCTGCGCTTCGAGGCCGAGGGCAAGGACGACCGCGCGGTACTGCGCACCGACTGGCTGTCAGAGCGCCTCAACGGCTGCCGCTACGGCGTGCCGGCCCGGCTGCCGCCGCTGCTGACGGTGTTGGGGATCAAGAAGATGCCGCCGGGCGATCTGCCGGAGTTGCCCGACGACAGCCTGCTGCGCATCGGCAACGAGGGGGATCGCGGACTCCGGCGGGTCGGCGAAGAACTGGTTGCCGACCTCGGCCGCTTCCGCGTGCGGCTGATTGCCGACAGCCCGACTGTGCATGTCGGTGAACCGAGCAGCGGCGATTTCTGCCGATTCGAATCGAAGGCGGCATCTGAACCGGAACTCGCTCCGTAACTCAGGGGGCTTGACCCCCTAAATTCCGAGGAGATTCCGATGAACCGTTTTCGCTTGCAGCCCGTCGTGGCTGCGGCTTTGCTGTCGGTGGCCGGCAGCGCCGCCGCATCGAGCCACCGTGAGGCTCCCGCCATCACCGAGTCGCCGAAAGTCGATGGCACCGATTTCTACATGTTCCGCAGCTACGAAGAAGGTCGCTCCGGGTTCACCACGCTGATCGCCAACTACCTGCCTCTACAGGACAGCTACGGCGGTCCCAATTACTTCTTCATGGATCCGGACGCGCTCTACGAGATCCATCTCGACAACAATGGCGACGCCAAGGAAGACCTCACCTTCCAGTTCCGCTTCAGCAACAAGTTCGGCCAGGCCAATATCCCCAGCCTGGGCGTGGTCAACGGCAATCTGGTGATCGGCGGTAACAGCGTGCAGGTGCCGCTGATCAATCTCGGCGGCGGCAGCGGCAGCAACCCGGGCGCGCTCAATGTCACCGAGAGCTACAGCCTCACCCTGGTGCGCGGCGACCGCCGCACCGGCACGGCCTCGGCAGTGACCAAGCCCGACGGCAGCACCAGCTTCGACAAGCCGGTCGACAACATCGGCAACAAGTCGATCCCCGACTACCCCGGCTATGCCGAGAAGTTCGTCTACGACATCAAGCTGCCCGGCTGCGCCACCAACGGCCGCGTGTTCGTCGGCCAGCGCCGCGAGGGCTTCGTGGTAAACCTCGGCCAGGTGTTCGACCAGGTCAACCTCAACCCGCTGGGCGCGCGCGACTCTGCCAGCAACACCATCGGCGACAAGAACATCTCCTCGCTGGCGCTGGAGCTGCCGACCGCCTGCCTCACCAACGGCAACGATCCGGTGATCGGCGGCTGGACCACTGCCAGCCTGCGTCAGAGCCGCCTGCTGAACCCGGCGCCGACCGGCCCAGTCGGCAATGGCAACCAGCGCGGTCCGGCCGTTGAAGGTGGCGCCTGGACCCAGGTTTCGCGCCTGGGCTCGCCGCTGGTCAACGAGGTGGTGATCGGCATCACCGACAAGGACAAGTTCAACGCCAGCGTGCCGGCCAACGACGTCGCCAACTTCGGCAAGTACGTGCTAACCCCGACCCTGCCGGTGCTGGTCAAGGTGCTGTTCGGCGTGGAACCGCCGGCCACGCCGCGCAACGACCTGCTGGCCGTGTTCGTCACCGGCGTGACCGCCAACGTCAACGGCACCGCCTTCAAGTACACGGCGCCGGCCAACCAGACCGTGCCGGGCGAGATGCTGCGCCTGAATACCGCGCTGGCGCCGACCCCGGTCGCCGAGCAGAAGCAGCTCGGCTTCCTGGATTGCGATCTGGGCGGCTTCCCCAACGGTCGCCGGCCGATCGACGACGTGGTCGACATCGCGCTGACCGTCGCCGAGGGCGCGCTTACCGGCACCAACGGCCTGCAAACCTGCGATGTCTCCGGCGCCGCTCCGGTGGTGAAGAATGCCGGCGCGGTGGTCAACGATGGCGCCATGCCCTCTGCCGACGAATACCTGACCGCCTTCCCCTACCTGGCTCCGCCGCTCGCCGGTTCGGCGCTGGCCAGCCGCAAGTAAGGGGAGCAACGCGCCATGATCCGACGCCTTCTGCTTTCCACAGTGCTGGCCCTGGGGCTGGCCGCCTGCGGCGACGATGGTTCGCCGCAGGGGGCCATGCCCACCGTCAACAGCATCCTGGAGTTCGCCAAGTCCCTGATCGGCACCCAGACTTGCGAGACCAGCCAGCCAGTCAGCCTCAACGGTCGTGAGCTGCTCGACAGCGAAACCGCCGCCGGCGATCTCAACAGCGTCAGCATCGGTTGCACTCCGAGCTGATTTTTTCTTCGCTTCCCCTCAAGGCCCCTCACGGGGCCTATTTTTTGCCTGGCGGGGAGGATATTCGTCGTCGGGCCTGGTTCAGATCGGCAGCGGCCAGTTCATCGCGAACAGCCGGTCAATCAGCCAGATCAGGCCAGCGGCGGCGACCAGCCAGGAGCCCGGCCGCAGCAGCCAACGCCGGTAGCCGGGCCGCTCGCGCAGGACATAGCCCACCGGCACCAGCAGCAGCACCAAGCTCAGCTGTGCCAGCTCGACGCCCAGATTGAAGCCCAGCAGCGCCGAGACCCGCCCTTGCAGGGGCAGCCCCAGTTCCAGCAGCGCGCCAGCGATGGCGGCACCGTGGATCAGACCGAAGCCCGCCGCCAGCCAGTGCAGGCGCTGCTGCACCATCGGCCAGAGATTGTTGAGCCCGGCGAACAGCACCGAGGCCGCCACCGCCGATTCCACCCAGCGCGACGGCAGGCGGAAGGCCTCCAGCGCCACCAGGCAAAGCGTCAGGGCATGCGCCAGCGTGAAGGCGGTGACCAGGGTAGCGCTGTGCAGCAGCACCGGCTTGAGTCCTGACACCGGCTGCCAGCGCCCACCCGACCAACGCAGAGCGGCGGGCAGGAACAAGGCCAGCAGGAACAGCAGATGGTCCCAGCCGCCGAGGACGTGCTCGATGCCCTCGACCAGATACTGGCCGAGCGGCCCGAACACTCCGGGCTCGGCGCCGAAGCGCAGCTGCCGGCGGTCGGGCGCGAAGCTGCCGCTCTGGCTGTCCTGGGCGTCGCTGCCGTAGCGCAGCCTCAGCAGACCCCGGTGCGAGGCGTCCAGATCAAAAAGCGCCTGGTACCCGAGCAACAGCTGCCCCGGCCGGCGCGGACACTCAGCCCGCAGTTGGAGCACGGCATAGCGGCCGTCGCGACGGTCGGCGATCTGCAGCCCGGGTTCGACCCGCAGCACGCAGACATGACCATCGGCCATCACGCTCAGCCGGGAACCGGCGTAGCCGCGAATCGCCGCTTGCATCGCCCGCACCTCGCCCCAGCGGATCTCGCCGTCGCCATCGGCATCCAGCCCGAGCGCCAGGTCGAGGTCGCGCAGTGCCAAGTCCCAGCGCAGGCTCAGGCCGGCGCCCTCGACCTGGGCGAACAGGTAGGCGGTGCTACCGGCATGGGCGGCGGCCGGCGGCGTCGGCAGCAGCAGGGCCAGCAGGCACAGCCAGAGCCCGGTGCCTCGGGCCATCAGCGCGGCGCTCATGGCGCCTCCAGGCCGGCGAGGCGGCGCAGCGCTAGATCCTCCAGACCGGTGCTGCGCAGCCAGGCGCGTACCGGCTCGGCCGCGTCGGGACGGCCGGCGGCGATGGCCGACTCCAGCAGCAGGCGGGCATCGGCCGGCTCGCGCTGCAGCTGCCAGTTCCGCTCGCTGTGACGCAAGGCCTGCAGAGGATCATCACGCAGCGCCAGCGCCAGCAGCGCCTCCTCGCGGCCGTGCCCGCTCTCGCCGCGCTGGCGGGCAAGCTGGAAGCGCGCTTCCAGCTCCTCGGCATGCGCCTGCCAACGCGACTGGAACGCGAGCTGGCCGGCCTCGGCCAGTCGGCGCTCGGCGATGGCCAGGCGGAGCAGGGTGAGATCGCTGCGGGTGCGGCGCAGACCGCGCTCGACCCGCGCGGCCTCGCCTTGCGCCAGCTGAAAATCCGCCCAGGAGGCTTGCAGGTAGACGTCCTCGACCTGCGCCCGGCTGGCCAGCGCCAGGGCCTCGGCGTAGTAGCGCGAGGCCTGCGCCGGACGCTGCAGGCGCACCGCCAGTTCGGCGGCGACAGTCAGGGCCCAGCGCCGCTCCTCGGCGCCGGCATCGAGGCCGGCCGGCGACTGCAACTGCCCCTCAAGCGCCGCCAGCATCGGCACCGCCTGCCCCAGCAGACCGCGGGCGTTGGCCAGACAGGTGGTGGCGAGCAGCAGGCTGCTGGCGCCGATCAGGCGCAGGCAGTCGGCCTGCGACTGCTGCGGCCGGCCCTGCACGGCATGGATGACCGCGCGGACCAGCCGCGCTTGGCTGTCGTCCGGATCCGCCAGCAACAGCGCATCGAGATCGGCGAGCGCGCCGGCGAAATCGTGCCGCCGCTGGCGCAGCACCGCGCGCAGCCGCTGGATCGCCGGCGGTGGCGTCGGTACCGACTCCCAGGACTGCAAGGCGGCCTCGGCGACGCCGAACCAGCGCGGATCGGCGCGTGCCCGGCCCAGTTCCAGGGCCTGCTGGGCAAGACGCAAAGCCTGCTCGGCAGACTCGGCGGCGGACGGCGTGGAGGCCGACGCCGCGCCAGTCGCGGCCAAACCGCGCAAGGGACTGGCGGCAGACAGCGCCTGACGCTCGTCGGCCGGGGTGTACGGAGTCTGCGCGACGGCGGCGCTCGTCAGTAGCCACAGTGCGCCGGCAAGCCGGCGGACGAGCAGGACCGCAAACGCGCGGCGGCGGTCAGCCTGCATGAAATCTTCCGGGACGTGGGGGCACGTCCCTGCTTACGCGGCCGGCGCGATGCCGGACGCAGCCGTGCTCAGCCGAAGTGGCAGACGTAGTGCAGCGCGTCGAGGGTCTCGATCTCGAAGCTGGAATTGCCCGGCACGCTGAACGACTCGCCGCCCCGGTAATCCTTGCTGGTGGCCTCGCCCTTCAGGCGCACCCGGCAATGGCCGGCGATGACCTCCATCACCTCCGGCGCGGCGGTGCTGAAGGTGAGCTGGCTGGGCAGGATCACGCCGATGCTCTTCTTGCTGCCGTCCGGAAGCAGCACGGTGTGGCTGACGCACTGGCCGCCGAAATAGACATTGGCCTTCTTGACGACGCTGACGTTATCGAACTGGGACATAACGGGAACGGGATAGGAACGGGGGCGGCATCGCCGATCCACTACGGGCTGGAGCCGGTCGTGGATGCCGCCAGAAACGGGAACCGCCAGACCCCGACCGGGGCCTGGCAAACCAGATCCGCGCGGCGCGGCTAGTCTTCGACCAGCTCGAAATCCGCCTTGGACGCGCCACAATCGGGGCAGGACCAGCCCGCCGGCACGTCTTCCCACTTGGTGCCGGGGGCAATGCCCTCGTCCGGCCATCCCTGAGCCTCGTCGTACACGAAATCGCAGACGAGGCAGCGCCACTTCTTCATACAGTTTCTCTAAACAGGCGGTGAATGAGGCGCGAATCCTAGCCGAAGAAGCCCGCCTTTCGCCTCCCCGGAGGCTCAGCTCCGGGGAGGTCTGGCAGCTCAGGCGGCGGCCGAATAGCGGGCGATGACCTGCTCGCGGATGGACGGCTTGATGTTGGCCTTGCGCATGTCGCCACCGTGATGGGCGACCACCTTGGGGTCCATCAACCAGAACCACAGCGGCGGGATGTAGGCGAACAGGATCATCGCCGCGTAACCGGAGGGCAGGCGCGGCACGTCCTCGAAGTTGCGCAGGGTCTGGTAGCTGCGGGTCGGGTTGGCGTGGTGGTCGCTGTGCCGCTGCAGGTGGTAGAGCAGCACATTGGTGACCACGTGGTTGCTGTTCCAGGAGTGGTGCGGCTGGCAGCGCTCGTAACCGCCGTCGGCGCGCTTCTGACGCATCAGGCCGTAGTGCTCCAGGTAGTTCACCACCTCCAGCAGGCTGCCGCCGTAGACCGCGGCGATCACCAGCACCGGCAGCGCCACCCAGCCCAGCCAGGCGATCATCGCGCCCCAGAGCAGGGCGGTCAGCGCCCAGGACTGCAGGTTGTCATTGCTCCAGTGCCAGACGCTCTTGCCCTCGCGGGCCAGGCGCTTCTTCTCGATCTCCCAGGCCGACTTGAACGAGCCGTAGACGCAGCGCGGCAGGAATTCGTAGAAGGTCTCGCCAAAGCGCGAGGAAGCCGGATCCTCGGGGGTGGCAACGCGGACGTGGTGGCCGCGGTTGTGCTCGACGTAGAAGTGGCCGTAGAAGCCGGGCGCCAGGACCAGCTTGGCCAGGAAGCGCTCCAGCGGATCGGTCTGGTGGCCCAGCTCGTGGCCGATGTTGATCGCCAGCCCGCAGCCGACACCCAGCGACAGTACCGCGCCCAGCCAGCCGTACCAGGGCAAGGTCTGGCTGGTGATGAACCAGATCATGTAGGCCCACATGCCCAGGTAGACCGGCACCGAGGCGAACAGCGCCCAGCGGTAGTAGCCGTCGCTGGCCAGGGAACCCATCGCCGAATCCGGGGGATTGGAGTCGTCCTCGCCCATCAGGCGGTCGGCGAGCGGGATCAGGCCGTAGAGGATGAAGAATCCGAACCAGAGCGTGATCGCCCAGCCGCTGTACTGGTAGGCAAGGGCGCCGGCCATCGGCAGGAACATCACCAGCGCGCCGAGCGGCCAGAGATAGCGTTTGTTGTCGGTCCAGCTCGCGGGCGTGGGCAGGCTTGCGGTGGTCATGCGTCTTCCTCCAGGTAGGTTCTAAAACGACCGTTCAATTAGGATCATGGCGATCCACAGGAAAGTCAACTGCCGTTCGCCGGACGGGCGTCCGCGCCGAAATCCAGGGCCAGGACCGGCACCCGTGCTCCGCCCGCCGAGGAGCCCCGCCGATCCTCGCCCAGGCACGGACACCCGGCCGCAGGCCGACACAAGGGGCTTCCTTGGAAACGGCTGTCGCTCTGGACAGCGGCGATCCGCTTACTCGTGCCGCAACGCGGTGATCGGGTCCAGCCGCGAGGCCCGCAGCGCCGGGTAGAGCCCGAAGGCGACGCCCACCAGGGCCGAGAAGCCGACGGCCAGCCCCACCACCGCCGGCGAGATCAGCAGGCTCCAGCCGAACTGCTGCGCCAGGTAGCTGGCGGCGGCCACGCCCAGCAGCACGCCCAGCACTCCGCCCAGGGCGGAGAGCATCGAGGCCTCGGCCAGGAACTGCGCGAGGATGTCCACCGGCCGCGCACCGAGCGCCATGCGCAGGCCGATTTCGCGGGTGCGTTCGGTGACCGACACCAGCATGATGTTCATCACCCCGATGCCGCCGACCAGCAGCGACACCCCGGCCACCGCCGCCAGCAGGGTGCTGAAGGTCTTGGTCGACTCGCTGCGTGCCTCGGCCATCTCGGTGAGGTTGCGGATGTTGAAGTCGTCGGGCTTGGCACCCAGACGATGGCGCTCGCGCAGCAGTTCGGAAATCGCGGTCTGCGCCTGCTCCAGTTGGCCATCCTGCGCGCGCACCTGGATGCTGCCGGCGATGTAGTTGGCCAGCCCGGCGCTGAACTTGGTGCGGTAGGCGCTGGTGGGGATGAAGGCAGCATCGTCGTAGTCCTGGCCCATCGCCGACTGGCCTTTCTTGGCCAGCACGCCGAGCACGGTGAACGGCGTGTTGCTGATGCGCACCGTCTGCCCGACCGGCGAAGCCTCGCCGAACAGGTTCTCGGCCACCGTCGCGCCCAGCACTACCACCTTGCGGGTGGCGTCGAGATCGCTCTGGCTGAACAGCGCGCCATCGGCCGCCGCCCAGTCGCGGATCACGAAGAACTCCGGCGAGGTGCCGGTGATCTGGGTGGTCCAGTTGCCGGATTCGGCGACCAGATTGCCGTTGGCGCGCAACTGCGGCGCCGCCGCCAGCACCGAATCGACCTGGGTCTGGATCGCCTTGAGATCGGCCCAGGTGAGCGTCGGCTGGCTGCCGAAGCCGCCGCGCACGCCGCCCGCCTGCGAGGAGCCCGACAGGACCACCAGCAGATTGGTGCCCATCGAGGCGAAGGCCGCATCGACCTTGGCGCGCGCGCCGGAGCCGATCGCCACCATCGCGATCACCGCCGCCACGCCGATGACGATGCCCAGCGCGGTGAGCGCCGAACGCAGGGTGTTGCGGGCCAGCGCGCTGAGCGCGGTGTAGAGGGTTTCCAGGGGATTCATGCCGGCGCTCCGCTGGCGATCAGCAAGGCTTGCTGGCGGACATCGCTGAGCACCTGGCCATCGCGCAGGGTGATGACCCGCGCGGCGTGGGCGGCGATGTCGGGTTCGTGGGTGACCATGACGATGGTCTGTCCGGCCTGCCAGAGCTGCTGCAGCAGGGCGATCACCGCGACGCTGGTGGTGGAATCGAGGTTGCCGGTGGGCTCGTCGGCGAACAGCACCTGCGGCCGGGTGACCAGGGCACGGGCGATGGCGACGCGCTGTTGCTGTCCGCCGGAAAGCTGGCTGGGGGTGTTGCGCAGCTTCTCGGCCAGGCCGACCCGCTCCAGCGCCTCCTGCGCGCGCCGCAGCCGCTCCTTGCGCGGCACCCGCGCGTAGGCGAGCGGCAGCGCGACGTTGTCCAGCGCCGAGACTCTCGGCAAGAGGTTGAAGTTCTGGAACACGAAGCCGATCAGGCGGCTGCGCAACTGCGCCAGCCGCGCCGCCGGCAGCGCTGACACCCGCTCGCCGGCCAACCGGTACTCGCCGGCACTGGGGGTATCGAGACAGCCGAGGATGTTCATCAGCGTTGATTTGCCGGAACCCGACTGCCCCATGATCGCCACGAACTCGCCGGCCTCGACGCGCAGCGAGACGCCGCGCAGCGCCTGGAAGTCCTCGCCACCCAGGCGGTAGCTACGGACGATGCCATCCAGCTCGATCAGGGCCATCAGAACGGCCCCGGCGGCGCCATGCCGCTGCTCTTGCCGCCGGCGGCGGCAGCGCCTCCGCTGACCCCGGTGACCAGCTGATCGCCCTCGGCAAGGGTGCCCTCGCGCAGCGGCGTGATCTGCGAGACCGCACCGTCGGTGACGCCCACCCGCACCGGCACGGGGACCGGGTCGCTGCCGTCCGCCGGCTTCTTCCAGACCCGCTTGATGGTCGGATCACGCTGGCGCTCGCTGCCGTTGCCATTGCCGCCAGCGGCCGGACCGCCGCCGCTGCCGGCCTTCTCGCGGGCAGCCTTGGCGGCATCCAGCCAGGCCTGCGGCGGCTTGAAGCGCAGCGCCGCATTGGCCACCTTCAACACGTCCTTGGCTTCGGCGGTGCGGAAGCTGACGTTGGCGGTCATGCCCGGCTTCAGCTCCAGCTCCGGGTTTTCGACATCGACCACCGCGTCGTAGGTGACCACGTTCTGTACCGTGGTCGGCGACACCCGCACCTGCGACACCCGGCCCTGGAACTTGCGGGCCGGATAGGCATCGACGCTGAATTCCGCCGCCATGCCCTCCTTGAGCTGGCCGACATCGGATTCGGCGACGCTGGTGTGCACCTGCATCTTCTTCAGATCCTGCGCGATGGTGAACAGCACCGGCGCCTGCAAGGACGCGGCGACGGTCTGGCCGACATCGACGCTGCGGGTCACCACCATGCCGTCGGTGGGCGAGCGGATCACCGTGTAGTCGAGATTGACCTGGGCCTCGGAATAGGCGGCGCGCGCCTGCGCCAGCGCGCCCTGCTGCGCGGCGACCTCGGCCTGCGCCTGTTCGACGGCGGTGGCCAGGCTGTCGATCTCCGCCTGCGAGACATAGCCCTGCGGCAGCAGCTCGCGCGCCCGCCGCAACTGCCGCTCGGCGTCGGCCAGCGTCGCCTTGCTCTTGGCGACATTGCCGGTGGCGGCGGCGACATTGGCCTCGGTACGCCGCACCGCCGCCTGCAACTGCTGCGGGTCGATGCGCGCCACCACCTGCCCCTTCTTGACGATGCTGTTGTAGTCGGCCTCCAGGCTGGCGATGCGGCCGGATACCTGCGAACCCACCTGCACCGTCACCAGCGCCTGCAGGGTGCCGCCGGCGGTCACCGCAGCGGCTACGTCGCCGCGCTCCACGACCACCGCGCTGATTTGCGTCTTGTCGGAAGCCTCCTGACCACAGCCGGCGAGGCCCAGCAGAATCAGCAGCGAAAGCAAGGGATGGCGCATGGTGGACCTGGGTCGAAAGCGGAAAGGAAGCGGGATCTATCAGCAGGATGCCAGACCCGGTGTTTGCGTCGCGTTTGGCGGGTCGGCCGCATAGACTCGCCGGATGCGCATCGAGTTTCGCCAACTACGCTCCTTTCTTGCGGTCGCGGAAGAAAAAAGCTTTCGCCGCGCCGCCGAGCGCATCTTCCTGACCCAGCCGGCGCTGTCGCAGCAGATCGCCGCCCTGGAACAGGCGCTGGAGGTGAAGCTGTTCGAGCGCGAGGCGCGCGGCGTGCGGCTGACCACCGCAGGCGAAGCCTTCCGCGAGGGCGCCAGCCGCACCCTGCGGGCGCTGGACGAAGCCAGCGTCGCCGCCCGTTCCGCCGCCGGCCTCGCCGACCGCAAGCTCACGCTGGGCTACACCGAATACCTCAATCTGCCGTTCGTGGCGCCGGCGATCCGCGCGTTGCTGGCGGAGTTTCCCAACCTGCGCTTCGAGCGGCTGGAACTGGCCTCGCCCCGCCAGGCCGAGGCCCTGCCCAGCCACGGCATCGACCTCGGCATCGGCTACCTGCGCGGCGAGCTGCCGGAGTCGCTGGACTTCACGCCCCTGGTCAGCGGCCGCTGGCTGATCGTGCTGCCGCCGGAGCATCCGCTGGCCCGGCAGGACAGCGTCTCGGTCGCCGCCCTGCGCGGCGAACGCATCGTGCTGTTCGCGCGCCTGATCAATCCGCAGTTGCACGACGCCGTGCTGGGCCTGATGCGCGCCCACGGCCTGGAGCCGAACCTGATCGAAACCACCCAGACCAGCGCCGGCCCCAAGCTGGTCCGCGAGGGCCTGGGGTTGTTCTGGGTGATGAGCTACGTGCTGGGCACGGTGCCCGAGGGGCTGGTGGCGCGCCCCCTCGCCCTGCCCGAGGACACCCAGATCACCATCGGCGCGCTCAGCCGCAAGGGCGAAACCTCGCTGCCGGCGCAGCGCCTGCTGGCCCTGCTGAAGGAGCAGGCCCGCACCGTCTACCCGGACCGTGGCTGAGGCGCGCCAGGCGGTCGCTAGCTAAACCGCAGTGCCGAACAGGCGGCCGATGCCGGCGGTGAGCGCCATCGCCAGCGCGCCCCAGAACGCCACCCGCAGCGCGCCGCGCACGACTGGCGCGCGGCCGGCGCGGGCGGCGACACCGCCCAGAACCAGCAGGGTCAGCAGCGCGCTCGCCGAGCTGACCAGTGCGAGCTGCGCCGCCGGCGCCAGCAGCACTGTCGCCAGGGGCACCAGGGCACCGACCACGAACGAGGCCGCCGAGGCCAGGGCCGCCTGCACCGGTCGCGCCCGCAGGGTTTCGGTGATGCCCAGCTCGTCGCGGGCATGGGCTTGCAGCGCATCGTTGGCCATCAACTGCTCGGCTACCTGCCGCGCCAGCGCCGGGCTCAGACCGCGCTGCACATAGATGCCGGCGAGTTCCGCCAGCTCGCGCTCCGGCTGGGTCTCCAGCTCCGACTTCTCGCGTCGCAAGTCGGCACGCTCGGTATCGGCCTGCGACTGCACCGACACGTACTCGCCGGCCGCCATCGACATCGCTCCGGCGACCAGTCCGGCGACGCCGGTCAGCAGCACGTCGGCGGGCGCGCTGCCCGCCGCCGCCACGCCGACCACCAGGCTGGCCACCGAGATGGTGCCGTCGTTGGCGCCCAGCACCGCCGCGCGCAGCCAGCCGATACGTTCGGCGCGATGAAATTCCCGGTGTGTCGAGGGCACGAGCTTGATCTCCGGCAAAGACTTCCAGGGGCTTGGGATTGCGTCGCAACTTAACCGCTGCGGCCGGGCGGCGCTAAATCCCGGCGAGCCATTCGTGCCTGCCGGATCAGAAAATCAGAAGCCGCGCGCCAGCTCCCGCGTCAGCTCGGCGGCACCGATCTCGCGACAGCCGCTGAGGTTCTGCCCGGCCCAGAGCGGCGAGTAGTCGCCGCTGCCGGCCGCTTCGGCCTTCGCGCGCAGCGGCGCCACCGCCGTGCTGGCGAGCGGAAACGCCGGCGCCAGTTGGCTGAGCGGACCCAGCTCGCGCATCAGCCGATTGACGATGCCGCGCGCCGGCCGCCCGGAGTACAGATTGGTGAGCGCGGTGTGGCGCGCCGACGGCGCCCGCAGCGCAGCGCGATGCACCGCGCTGGTGGTCGCTTCGGGGCACAGCAGGTAGGCAGAGCCGATCTGCACGCCGGCGGCACCCAGGGCCATCGCGGCGGCGACGCCACGCGCATCGGCAATGCCGCCAGCGGCGATCACCGGCACCCGCAGCGCCGCGACCAGTGGCGGCAGCAGCGCGAAGGTTCCCGATTGCTCGCTCAAGTCCTCGGAGAGGAAATGGCCGCGATGACCGCCGGCCTCCAGCCCCTGGGCGATCACCGCATCGACGCCGCGCGCCTGTAGCCACAGCGCCTCCGCCAGCGTGGTCGCCGAAGCCAGCAGCCGCGCGCCGCTGGCCCGCACCCGCGCCAGCAGCTCTGGCTCCGGCAGGCCGAAGTGGAAACTCACCACCGTCGGCCGCAGCGCCTCCACCAGCGCGGCGGACTCCGCCGTGAACGGCGCCCGACCCGGGCCGGGCGCGATGCCGGCCGGGTCGATGCCGAACTCCGCGTAGTACGGCGCCAGCGCCGCGCGCCAGGCCGCCTCGCGCGCGGCATCCGGCGCGGGCGGCACATGGCAGAAGAAGTTGAGATTGAAGGCGGTCAGTCCGGCTGCGCGCAGGGCCGCCACCTCGCCGGCGATCTGCCCGGCACCGAGCATGGCGCAGGGCAAGGAGCCCAGACCGCCCGCCCGCGCCACGGCGATCGCGAGCGCGCTGCCCTGAACCCCGGCCATCGGCGCCTGGATCAGCGGCAGCTTGCTACCCAGCAGTTCTCCGAGACCCATCGCCGCCCTCCTAGCCGTGCTGGCGCGGCGCATTCTGAGGCATTGCCGCCGTCACCAACTGGTCGGCGGCGGGTGCTCAGCTCTTCGCCGCCGGCTTCGCCGGCTCGACCTTGGCCGCCTGGGCAATCACAGTCTGGCCGTCGCGCAGGGTATCGGGCGGGTTGAGCACCACCCGCGCGCCGGCGGACAGGCCCTCCAGCACTTCCAGTTGCTTGCCGAGATCGCGGCCGAGCCGCACCGGCAGCAGCTTGAGCGTGCTGTCGGCCTGCACGCTGGCGACCTGATTGCCCTTGCCGTTGACGATCAGCGCGTTGGCCGGGATCAGCAGCGCCGGCTGCGCGTTGGGCAACTGCAGGCTGACATCGACCGAGGCGCCGGCCAGCAGGCGGCCGTCGTGGTTGTCGATCCGGATCTCGGTGGTGAGCGTGCGCGCGGCGTCGAGCACGCCGGCGCTGCGGCTGACGCTGCCACTGAACACCTGGCCCGGCAGCTCGCGCAGGCTGATCTGCGCCGGCAGGCCGACTGTCACCCCCGGCGCCGACGCCTGCGGCACCTGCACGCTGACCCGCAGTTGCCGGGTATCGGCCAGGCGGAACAGGCTCTCGCTGCCGCTCACCAGCATGCCAGGCTCGGCGTTGCGGGCGGTGATGCGGCCGGCGAAGGGGGCGGTGACGCGCTTGAAGCCGCTCAACTCGTTGAGCCGGGCCAGTTGCGCCTTGGCGCTGTTGACGCTGGCCTCGCCGGCGGCCAGCGCGGTGGCGCGCTGATCGGCTTCCAGCTTGGACACCGCGCCCTGGCGCACCAGCTCCTGGTAGCGCTGGTTGGTGCTCTTGGCCAAGGCCAGTTCGGCCTCGGCCTGGGCCAGTTGCGCGCGCGCGGCGATGCGGTCCTGGTCGAGGTCGGGGGTTTCGATTTCCGCCAGCAACTGGCCGGCCTGCACCGCATCGCCGAGATCGACCAGATAGCGCTTGAGATAGCCGGCGGCGCGGGCGTGGATGGCAGTGTCCTGCCAGGCGCGCAGCGTGCCCGGCAGACTCAGGCCGTTCTCCGCCGGCGCGGCCTGCACTTCGACCACGCTCAGCGTCGGCACCGGCGCGGCGGCGGCCTCGGCCTTGGGCGCCTCGGCGTGCAGGCGCGGCGCCAGACCGATGGCGGCGAAGCCGGCGAGCGTCAGCGCGGTGGCACCGAGGTAGAGATAGGACTTTTTCTGGGACATGCGGAGGCTCCGCGACACGTCAATGGGAGGAAACCGCGAGCGCCGGGCCGGGCCGTACGCCCCGCCGCAGCGTCGCATAGACCACCGGCACGAACAGCAGGGTGCCGAAGGTGGCGAATGAAAGACCACCGATCACCGCGCGACCCAGCGGCGCGTTCTGCTCGCCGCCCTCGCCCAGGCCCAGGGCCATCGGCAGCATGCCGATCAGCATGGCGCCGGCGGTCATCAGCACCGGCCGCAGGCGGGTGGCGCCGGCGTCCAGCGCGGCGGCGAAGCTGTCCAGACCCTCGGCCATGCGCTGGTTGGCGAAGGTGACCAGCAGGATGGAATTGGCGGTGGCCAGGCCGATGGTCATGATCGCGCCCATCAAGGCCGGCACGCTGAAATAGGTCTGGCTCAGCCACAGGCCCCAGACCACGCCGCTGCCAGCCGCCGGCAGCGCGGTGAGGACGATGAAGGGATCGCGCCAGGACTGGAAGTTGACCACCATCAGCAGGTACACCAGCACTGCCGCGCCGAGCAGGCCGAAGCCGAGTCGCGAGAAGGCCTCGCGCATGGCGGTGACGCTGCCGCGCAGCTCGATGCGGTTGCCGGGTTGCAGCTCCTTGCGCGCGGCGTCGAGCACGCCATCGAGGTCGGCCGCCACCGCGCCGAGGTCGCGTCCGGCGACACTGACGAACAGATCGTAGCTGGGCTGCACGTTGTAGTGGCTGATCACCGCCGGCGCCAAGCCGCGCTCGATGCTCGCAAGATTGCTCAGCAACTGCGGCTCGCCCTGCCCCACCGACACCGGCGTGTTGAGCAGGCCGGCGACCGAGTTCATCTCCCGCTCCGGCAACTGCACCGCGACGCGGTAGGGATTGCCGGTGACCGGGTCCATCCAGAAATTCGGCTGCACGGTGCCGGAGCCGGACAGGGTCACCAGCAGGTCGTTGGCGACATCGCGCTGGGTCACGCCCAGCTCCAGCGCGCGGGCACGGTCCACATCGAGCTTGAGGGTCGGCAGGTCGTTGCTCTGGTGCAGGGTGACATCGACCGCGCCGGGGATGGCGGCGATGCGCTCTTGGAGCTTCTGCGCCAGCGCGAAATTGTCGGCGCGCTTGAAGCCGATCACCTTCACATTGATCTGCGCCGGCAGGCCGAAGTTGAGGATCTGGCTGACGATGTCGGCCGGCTGGAAGTAGAAATCGAGCTCGGGGAACTTGCTCGGTAGTTGTTCGCGCAGCACCTGCATCCACTCCGGTGCCGACTTGCTCCGCTCGTGGGCGAGCGCGATCAGCACCTCGCCGTCGTGCGGGCCGGTGGTCACCGAGTCGCCGAAGGCCATCGAGTACTTCACCGCCGGCTGGCCGATGTTGTCGACGATCAGGGCGACATCCGTGCCCAGCAGGCGGCGGATCTCGTCTTCCACCGCCGAGTAGATCTGCTCGGTGCGCTCGATGCGGGTGCCGGTGGGCGCACGCACATGCAGGCGGATCTGGCCGCCATCGACGGTGGGGAAGAACTCGCGGCCGACGAAGGGCGTCACCACCGCCGTCGCGGCGACCACCATCGCCATCGCCAGCAGCGCGGTGAGCCGGTGCGCCAGCGTCCATTCCAGCGCCAGGGCGTAGCGCGCGCGCATCGCCTCGAAGCCGGCATTGAAGCGATGGTGGACGTGGCCGAAGAAGCCGCGCGGCGCGGCGCCATGGGCATCGTGCGGCTCGCCGCGCAGCAGCCAGTTGGCGAGCGCCGGGGTGAGCGTGCGCGACAGCACATAGGAGCTCAGGATGGCGAACACCACCGCCAGCGCCAGCGGGATGAACAGGTAGCGCGCGACGCCGCCGAGCAGGCCCACCGGGATGAACACGATGGTCAGCACCAGCGCCGAGACCAGGGCCGGGAAGGCGATTTCCGCCGAGCCGTCGAGGATGGACTCGGTGAGCCCCTTGCCCATGCCGCGATGACGGTGGATGTTCTCGATGGTGATGGTCGCTTCGTCGACCAGGATGCCGATCGCCAGTGCCAGACCGCCGAGGGTCATCAGGTTGAGCGTGTGGCCGAGCGCGGTGAGCAGGGCGATGGAGGCCAGCACCGACAGCGGGATCGAGATGGCGACGATCAGCGTCGAGCGCCAGCTACCCAGGAACAGCAGGATGAAGGTGGCGGTGAGCAGGGCGGCGATCAGGCCTTCCACCGCCACGCCGGCGATGGCGCCGCGCACGAACTGGCTCTGGTCGAAACGCAGCTCGATCTGCATGCCCGGTGGCGCGGCATCGCGGATGCTCGGCAGCAGGCCTTTCACGCCCTCGACGATGTCCAGGGTGGAGGCATTGCCGTTCTTGAGGATCTGCACCAGCACGCTGCGCTTGCCATCGACGCGCACGATGTTGATCTGCGGCTCCTGGCCGTCGTGGACGCTGGCGACATCGCGCAGATAGACCATGCTCCCCGCCACCTCGCGCACCGGCAGATCGTTGAGCTGCTGGAGCACCGCCGGCGAGCTGTTGAGCTGCACCGCGTACTGGGTGTCTCCGATCTTCGCCGAGCCGGCCGGCAGGGTGAGGTTCTGCAGGCTCACCGCCTCGGCGACATCGCGCGCCGACAGTCCTCGCGCGCGCAGTGCCGCCGGGTCGATGTCGACATTCACCAGGCGCGCCGCGCCGCCGTAGGGCGCCGGCATGGTCACGCCCTGAAGGGCGGCGATGGTCGGACGGATACGCGTATTGGCGTAGTCGAAGATCTGCGCCTCGCTCATGGTCTCGCTGGACAGCGCGAGCTGGATCAGCGGCACCGAGTCGGCGCGGTAGCGGACCAGGATCGGCGGGGTGACGCCGGTCGGCATGATGCGCTGGATGGTCTGGCTGATCGCGGTCGCCTGCGCCAGCGCCACCTCCGACTTCGCACCCGGATGGAAGTACACCCGGATCAGGCCGACGCCCTCGGTGGTCTGGCTCTCGATGTGCTCGATGTCGTTGACGTTGGCGCTGAGCGAGTTTTCCGAGTACTGGGTGATGCGCCGCTCGAAGTCGAAGGCGGCCAGGCCCGGATAGGTCCAGATCACCGAGATCACCGGAATCTCGATGTTGGGGAAGATGTCCTTCTGCACGCTGCGCGCCGCCAGCCCGCCGCCGAGCAGGATGACGATGGCCAGAACCGCGAAGGTGTACGGGCGCCGTAGCGCGAGCTGGATCAGCCACATGGGCGGGATTCGACCGGAAGAGAGCGTCGATAAGATAGTTACCGGTCAGTAACAGTTCCAATTAATTCCGGCGGGCGCCCGATCAGGCCGGCTTATCACTGCCTATAAGCGTCGGCGGCCGCCCATCGAGCCAGCCTTGCTATAGTCGGGCCACATTCCGTGTCTCCCGACCGTCGTCGGGAGATGGCCATTCACCGTGTCGCCACTTCCCGCGCCTGTTGCACCCGGCGCCCGGCGGCCCCCAATAAAACCGGAGTGATGACGGACCTCATCCGCCTTCGCGCAGAAGAAGTAGCCCTGTTCCTCGATTTCGACGGCACCCTGGTCGCGCTCGCCGACCACCCGGACGCGATACAGCCGCCCGCGCAGTTGCACAGCCTGTTGCCGGCGCTCCAGAAGCGGCTGAACAAGGCGCTGGCCGTGGTTTCCGGGCGCCCCTTGCAGCAGTTGGAGCGGCATCTGCCGCCGGGCCTGGCGCTGGCCGGCATCCACGGCGGCGAGTGGCGCTGGCCCGGCCAGGCGCCGCAGCGAATGCCGACCGCCAGCCTGGACCCGGCGCGACGCAGCCTGGCCGACTGGCAAGCCCCGCCCGGCGTCTGGATCGAGGACAAGGACCTGGCCCTCGCGGTGCACTACCGCGCCCGCCCCGGGTCGGCGGCTCTCTGCGAGCAGCGCGCGGCGGCGGCGGCGGCGCTGGCAGACGCGCGCCTGCTGGCCGGCAAGCAGGTGTTCGAGATCAAGCCACGCGGCATCGACAAGGGCACAGCGCTGCGGCGCTTCATGGCGGCGGCGCCCTTCGCCGGACGCCTACCAGTCTTCGTTGGCGACGATGTCACCGACGAAGACGGCTTCGCGGCGGCCCAGGCGCTGGGCGGCATCGGCATCAAGGTCGGGGTCGGCGACAGCCGGGCGCGGCATCGCTTTCACGACACCCAGGAGGTTTTCCAATGGCTCAACAGCCTCTTACTCCACCCCCCGACCTGAGCGGCGGCCGTCATGCCGGCCTGCCGCTGGGCATCATCGGCAATTGCAGCTTCAGCGCGCTGATCGACGAACGCGCCGAGGTGGTCTGGGCCTGCATGCCGAGAGTGGACGGCGATCCGGTGTTCCACTCGCTGCTGGGGCGCAACGCCGCGCTGCCGCAGGCGCAGGGCTACTGGTCGGTGGAACTCGAGGGCCAGACCCGCAGCGAGCAGCGCTACCTGGACAATACCGCCGTGCTGGTCACCGTCCTGCGCGACGACGCCGGCAACGCGGTGGAGATCACTGACTTCGCGCCGCGCTTCCGCCTGCATGGCCGGCAGTTCCGGCCGCTGGCGATGGTCCGCCGCCTGCGGCCGCTGGCCGGCGTGCCGCGCATCACCGTGCGCCTGCGCCCGGCGTTCAACTACGGGGCGCTGCCCCCAGCCGTCACCCAGGGCTCCAACCATGTCCGCTACGTTGGTCCGGAGTTCAGCCTGCGGCTCACCACCAATGCGCCGATTGGCTATGTGCTGGCGGAAACCGCGTTCATGCTCCGCGAGCCGCTGGCTTTTCACCTGGGGCCGGATGAAACGCCGGAAGGCGCCATCGAGCCACTGAGCCGGGATTTTCAGGAGCGCACCGAGTCGGAATGGCGCGAATGGACCCGGCGCCTGGCGCTGCCGCTGGAATGGCAGTCGGCGGTGATCCGCGCGGCGATCACCCTCAAGCTCTGCACCAGCGAGGAAACCGGCGCCATCGTCGCCGCGCTCACCACCAGCCTGCCGGAAGCGCCGGGCAGCGCCCGCAACTGGGACTACCGCTACTGCTGGCTGCGCGATGCCTTCTTCGTGGTGCGCGCGCTCAACTCGCTGTCCGAGGTCGAGACCATGGAGCACTATCTCGGCTTTCTCCAGAACGTGGCCCTGAGCGCCAACAGCCATCTGCAACCGGTGTTCGGGGTCGGGCTGGAGACCCAGCTCAGCGAACGCATCGCCAGCCAGTTGTCCGGTTTCGCCGGCCACGGTCCGGTGCGCGTCGGCAACCAGGCGCACGAGCACATCCAGCACGATGTCTACGGCAATGTGGTGCTGGCGGCGGCGCAGTCGTTCTTTGACGAACGCCTGCTGCGCCGTTCCGGCATCGAGGACTTCGCGCTCTACGAGCGGATGGGCGAGCTCGCCTTCCACCACTACCACACCCCGGACGCCGGCATGTGGGAGCTGCGCCATCGCGCGCGCGTGCACACCTCTTCGGCGCTGATGTGCTGGGCGGCCTGCGACCGCCTGGCGCGCATCGCCGCGCACCTGGGCCTGAGCGCACGCGAACCCTACTGGCGCAAGCGCGCCGAAGTGATCCGTGCGGCAGTCGAGAACGAAGGCTGGAACGCCGAGCTGAACTGCTATGTCGAGAGTTTCGGCGGCCGCGACCTCGACGCCGGCCTGCTGCTGATGCCGGAGGTCGGCTTTCACCCCGGCAACCACCCCCGGATCCTCTCCACGCTGACCGCCATCGAGCACAAGCTCAAGCGCGGCGCGCATCTGTTCCGCTACCACGCGCCGGACGATTTCGGCGCTCCGGAAACCGCGTTCACCGTCTGCACCTTCTGGTATCTCGACGCCCTCGCCCGCGCCGGCCGCCGCGACGAAGCCCGGGCGCTGTTCGAGAACCTGCTGAGCTGCCGCAACCACCTCGGCCTGCTGTCCGAAGACCTGCACCCGCAATCGCAACAGCTCTGGGGCAATTTTCCGCAGACCTATTCCATGGTCGGCATCATCAACGCCGCCGTCCGCCTCTCGCGCGACTGGGAAGAAGTGGTATGAGGCTGGTGGTGGTCTCCAACCGGGTCGCCCTGCCCGACAGCAGCGACCGCGCCGGCGGCTTGGCCGTGGCGCTGGACGAGGCCCTGCGCGAAGGCAGCGAGGGCCTGTGGTTCGGCTGGAACGGCGAGACCAGCCGGCGCCCCAGCGACAGCGTGCACGAGCAGCGCCACGGCAAGGTCTCCTTCGCCACCGTCGCCCTCAGCCGCGAGGAGTTCGCCGGCTACTACGAGAGCTACGCCAACCGCTGCCTCTGGCCCCTGCTGCACTTCCGGGTCGATCTCACCGCCTACGACGAAGAAGCCGAGCATCAGTACCGGGCGGTGAACGAGCGCTTCGCCCGGCTGCTGGCGGCGCGCCTGCGGCCGGACGACGTGATCTGGGTGCAGGACTACCACCTCATCCCTCTGGCCGGCGCGCTGCGTCGCCTCGGGGTGAGTCAGCGGATCGGCTTTTTCCTGCACATTCCCTTCCCACCAGCGGCGCTGTTCGAGACCCTGCCCGGCCACGAACGGCTGGCCGAGGACTTCGCCGCCTACGACCTGATCGGCACCCAGACCGAGGCCGACGCCGCGCACCTGCGCGACTACCTGGCGAAGACCCTGGCCGTGCCGCTGGAAGGCGGCAGCCTGTTGCATCGCGGCCGGGAGGTCCGGCTGGACGCCTTTCCCATCGGGATTGATCCCGCCGGCTTCCGGGCGCTGGCGACCGCCGAGGAGGGCGAGTCCGAGTTCCTGCGCCTGCGCGCCAACCTGCGCGACCGTGCCCTGGTGGTCGGCGTCGATCGGCTCGACTACACCAAGGGCCTGGTCCGGCGCATGCGCGCCTTCGAGAGCCTGCTGGCGCAGTTCCCCGAGGCGCGCCGGCAGGTCGAGTACCTGCAGGTGGCGCCGCTGTCGCGCGAGCAGGTGGAGGACTACCGCCGCTTCCGCCTGGAGCTGGAGCAGCTGACGGTGAAGATCAACGCCCAGTACGGCGAGACCGACTGGACGCCGGTGCACTACATCAATCGCATCCTCTCCCGCGCCACGCTGGCCGGGCTGTACCGCGCCGCCAGCATCGGCCTGGTCACGCCGATCCGCGACGGCATGAATCTGGTGGCCAAGGAGTATGTCGCCGCGCAGGACGCCGACGATCCCGGGGTGCTGGTGCTGTCCCGCTTTGCCGGCGCCTCGGCGCAGATGCCCGAGGCGCTGCTGGTGAATCCCTACGACGTCGCCTCGGTGGGCCGCGCGCTGGAACAGGCGCGGCAGATGCCGCGCGCCGAACGTCGCGCCCGCCATGCCGCGCTCTATGCCGGCCTGTGCCGGCAGGACCTGCGCGGCTGGCGGCAGTCCTATCTCGACAGCCTGCGAGGTACGCGCGCATGAATGCTTACCGGATGATCGTTGATCTCGGCGGCACCACCGTGCGTCTGGCACTGGCCGCCAGCGATGGCAGCCTAAGCGCGCTGGAGCGCCACGCCAGCCCGCGCCAGGATCTGCTGCCCTTGCTGCGGAGCTACCGCGAACGCCAGGGCGAGACCCTGAGCGGGCTCACCATCGGCGCCGCCGGACGCATCCGGCGCCTGCCCGGACGCGCCAGCGTCACCCTCACCAACCTCGCCCTGACCCTCTCGCGCGAGGAGCTGTCGGCGGCGCTGGGGCTACCGGTGCTGCTGCTCAACGATCTCGCGGCGGTCGCCGCCGCCCTGCCCCTGCTGCCGTCGTCGGACCTGGAAGCGTTCGGACCGGATCGCCAGCCCGGACAGGGCACGCGGGTGGTGGTCGGCCTCGGCACCGGCTTCGGCGTCGCGGTGCTGACCGCCGACGGCGCCATTCTGGAAACCGAGGCCGGCCACGCCGACCTGCCGGCGGCGACGGTCGAGGAGCGCGCCTGCCTGACCCGGTTGTCGCCACTGAAGGCGGTGTCGATCGAAACCCTGTTCTCCGGTCCCGGCCTGCTGCGCCATCACGCCCTGCACACCGGCGAGCACCTCGACGACCCTGGCCTGCTGCACGAGCGGGTCCGCAGCGACCCGCGCAGCGCCAAGGCCATGCGCCAGTACAGCCGCTGGCTGGGCCGTGTCTGCGGCAATCTGGTGCTCAGCTTCGGTGCCTGGGGCGGCCTCTACCTGGCTGGCGGCGTCTCGCGCCGGCTTGGCCCACTGCTGGATGGCAACTGCTTCCGCGAAGGCTTCGAGGACAAGCCCCACTTCGGTCCCGAGCTGGCGGCGGTGCCGGTCTGGCGCATCCGCGCCGAGGAGCCCGCCCTGCTCGGGCTGGCGCGCCTGGCGGCCTGAATCCGCCGGCGCGGCCGATACGGTTTTCGCCCTCCCGGCGACAGACCTCGGCTAGTCTTTCTCCAACAACACGTACAGCCGCAAACCGCCATGTCCACGCCCGTCGCCGTGCCCAACACCCTGCTGCTGTTCGGTGCCCTGCTCCTGCTCGGCCTGATCGGCGCCGCGCTGGCCAACCGCAGCGGTCGCCTGCCGGGAATCACCGGCATGATCTTCGTCGGCTTTCTCGCCGGCCCCAGCGTGCTCGGCCTGGTCAGCCCGACGATGCTCGGCGAGGCGCGGGTGTTCGTCGATATCGCCCTGGGCCTGATCCTGTTCCAGCTCGGCCTGCTGCTGGACGTGCGCGCCTTCTTCAGCGAGCGCCGCACCTGGCTGACCGCTCTGCTTGAGTGCCTGCTCACCTTCGCCGGCGTGTTCGCCGCCCTGCGTGGCCTCAAGGTCGAGCCGCTGCATGCGGCGCTGGCCGCCGCCGTCGCGGTGTCGTCCTCGCCGGCGGTGCTGCTGATGGTGGCGCGCGAGCTCAAGGCCAGCGGCGTGGTGACCGAGCTGTCGATGCGTCTGGTCGCCTTCAACAATGTCGCCGCCTTCCTGCTCTACACCGCGATCCTGCCGTTTGTGCATCTCGAACAGCAGGCCGGCTGGCTGACCAGCCTCAGCGGCCCGCTGCTGCAACTCGCCGGCTCGGTGCTGGTGGGCACCGGCCTGGCCTTCGTCCTGGTGCGACTCAGCCGCTGGCTGCTGCCGCCGGAAGGCGGTGATGCCTTCGTGCTGGTGGTGGCCATGGTGCTGATCTCGCTGGGCCTGGCCAAGAGCCTGCCGGTCTCCCCGCTGCTGGTGCTGCTGACCCTCGGCCTGGCCGCTCGCAACATCGACAGCCCCGAGCACCTGCGCTCGGTGCAGTTCGGCCGGGGCGGTGAGCTGTTCTTCCTGATCCTGTTCGTGTTCGCCGGCGCCAACCTGCATCTCGACCACCTTTCCCAGGCGATCTTGCCGGTGCTCGCCTTCGTGCTCGCGCGCGCCGCCGCCAAGTGGCTCGCCTGCTTCCTGGTGCTGCGCGGCCACGGCCTGGCGACCTTGCCCAGCGCCACCACCGGACTGACCCTGGTGCCGATGGCCGGCATGGCCATCGGCCTGGTGCAGTCCACGGAAACGCTCTACCCGGAGTTCGCCGCGCCGTTGTCGGCCATCGTGCTGGGAGCGGTGGCGGTGCTGGAAACCGTGGGGCCGATCAGCACCGAGTGGGCGCTCAAGCGCGCCGGCGAGGTGCCGGCGGAGGCGCAACTGCGGCACTGAGCGCACGCGACTGCGCACCACGAAAAAGCCCCGCTGGCGGCGGGGCTTTTTGGTACCGAGCGAAGGCGCTCAGACCAGCTTCATCAACCAGGGCACGACCTTCTTCATGAAGCCGCTGTACGGCGGGAAGAACATGCGCGCCATCATGAACTGGGTACGCACCACCGCCCGCTCGTGGCTGAAGGCCTTGAAGCCATAGAGGCCGTGGGCGCTACCGATGCCGGAGTTGTTGACGCCGCCGAACGGCAGGTTGCCGTGCAGGTAGTGCACCACCGTGTGGTTGATGCAGGAACCGCCGGCGGTGGTCTCCTTCATCACCTTCTGGATGTTGGCCTCGTTGCGGCTCCAGACGTAGAGCGCCAGCGGCTTGGGGTTGGCGTTGATCTCGTCAATGACCTTCTGCAGGCTGGTGTAGCCGATGATCGGCAGCAGCGGGCCAAAGATCTCTTCCGACATGATCTTGGCCTCGGCCGGAATGTCGGTGATCAGGGTCGGCGCCACCCACTGGTCGGCGACGTTGACGCCACCGCCGCTGAGCACCTTGGCGCCCCGGCTCTTGGCGTCTTCCAGCAGGCCGGCGACGCGCTGGGTGTGCCGCTGGTTGACCACGTGGGTCAGGCTGTCCGAGCGGGCCTGGGCGGCATCGCTGTCGCCGTAGGAACTCTTCAGGACCGCCGTCGCCTTTTCGATGAAGGCAGCCTTGACCGACTCGTGGACGAAGATGTGATCGGGGGCGACGCAGGTCTGGCCGCAGTTGGTGAACTTGCCCCAGAGGATGTTCTTGGCGGCGAGATCGAGGTCGGCGGTTTCGTCGACGATGGTCGGCGACTTGCCGCCCAGTTCCAGGGTGACGCTGGTGAGGTGCTTGGCGGCCGCCGCCATCACCACCTTGCCGACCGCCGGCGAGCCGGTGAAGAAGATGTGGTCGAAGGGCAGCGCCAGCAGGGCGGTGGAGACCGCGACATCGCCCTCGAAGATCGCCACCTCGTCCTCGGTGAAGGTTTCCTTGACGATCTTCACCATCACCGCGCTGGTGTGCGGGGTCATCTCGCTGGGCTTGAGGATGGCGGTGTTGCCGGCGGCGATGGCGCTCACCAGCGGCACGAAGCAAAGGTTCACCGGGTAGTTCCAGGGCGCGACGATCAGGCAGCGGCCGCGCGGCTCGTACTGCACATAGGCCTTGGTGCCGCCCATCATCATGGTCGGCCAGACGCCGCTCGGCTTCATCCACTTCTTGGTCTTGCGGATGGCGTCGTTGGCTTCGGCCACCACCGGCAGAATCTCGGTGAGATCGACCTCGACGGCCGGCTTCTTGAAGTCCTTGTACATCGCCTCCTGCAAGGCCGTGCTGTGGGCGAGCACCGCCGCCTTCAGCTTCTTGATCTTGGCGATGCGCTCCTCGGCCGTGGAGCGGCGCAGGCGGATGGCGGTGTCGAATTGCTTCTCGAACACCCGACGCACTTCGGCGTCCAGGGTGTTGGTCTCGGGCAGGTTCAGAACGGCGGCGGTCATGGGTCTTTACTCCTCGTGGCCAGCGGCAACGGACTGGCCGCCCGCTGAATGGGCGTTCAATATACACCCGCCTGCGGTGACGAAAATCCCGTCCGGCGTCAGTCCCTTAGCTCCGGCGTAAACTGCACTCCATGCACAACAACAACAGCGCCGCAGTGCGCGGAATCCTGCCGGTGGCCCGCGTGCTGGGCCTGCTGTTGATGCTGTTCAGCCTCACCTACACCCTGCCCATCGCCTGCTCGCTGATCACTGCCGACGGCGAGCACTGGGACTTCGTGGCGGCGATGGTCATCAACCTGGTGCTGGGCGGCGCGCTCTGGTTCCTGACCCGCCATGCCAAGCGCGACATCAAGCCGCGCGAGGGCTTCCTGCTGGTCACCCTGTCCTGGGTGCTGATGGGTCTCAGCGCGACCATTCCGCTGATGATCACCATCGACGGCCTGTCGTTCACCGACGCCATGTTCGAGACCATCTCCGGCCTCACCACCACCGGTTCGACCACGCTGACCGGTCTCGACCGGCTGCCGCCCTCCACCAACCTCTGGCGCCATGAGCTGACCTGGCTGGGCGGCATGGGCATCATCGTGCTGGCGGTGGCGATCCTGCCCTTGCTGGGCGTCGGCGGCATGCAGCTCTACAAGGCCGAGACGCCGGGGCCGATGAAGGACGACAAGCTGACTCCGCGCATCACCCAGACCGCGAAGTCGCTGTGGACGATCTACATCGCCCTCACCGCGCTGTGCGCGATCTGCTTCCGGTTCGCCGGCATGAACTGGCTGGACGCCATCTGCCACGCCTTCGCGGCCCTGTCGCTGGGCGGCTTCTCCACCCACGATGCGAGCTTCGGCTACTTCGACTCACCGCTGATCGAGGGCATCGCGATCTTCTTCATGCTGCTGGCGACGCTGAACTTCGCCACCCATTTCCTGGCCTGGCGCCACGCCCGCCTGCGCTATTACTGGGAAGACGCCGAGGCCAAGGCGATCCTGCCGCTGTTCTTGATCGTCGCCCTGCTGCTCAGCGCCTTTCTCTGGCTGCATGGCCAGTACGAGAGTTTCTGGACCAGCCTGCGTCACGTCAGCTTCAATCTGGTGTCGCTGGCCACCTCCAGCGGCTTCGCCAGCGTCGACTACAACACCTGGCCGCTGTTCGTGCCGCTGGTGATGCTGCTGATGTCCTGCGTCGGCGCCAGCTCCGGCTCCACCGGCGGCGGCATGAAGATGATCCGCGTGCTGATCCTGTTCAAGCAGAGCGGCCGCGAGATGTTCAGCCTGATGCACCCGAACAGCATCGCGGTGCTGAAGATCGGCGGCAAAGTGATTCCGCCCAAGGTGGTGATGTCGGTGCTCGGCTACGCCCACCTCTACCTGATGAGCGTGCTGGTGCTGACCCTGATCATGCTCGCCACCGGCCTGGACCTGCTCACCGCCTTCTCGGCGGTCGTGGCCAGCGTCAACAACGCCGGCCCTGGCTTAAGCCTGGTCGGCCCGGCGGGCAACTACGGCGTGCTCAACGACTTCCAGACCTGGGTCTGCACCTTCGCCATGCTGCTCGGGCGCCTGGAAGTATTCACCCTGTTCGTGGTGCTGACGCCCAGCTTCTGGAAGGACTAAAGCGCCAGGCCGCGCCGCGCGCTGCCTACAGGAAGCCGAAGCTGACCTGGAACAGCTTCTCGACCTCGCGGGTCTTCTTCTTGTCGACGATGAACAGGATCACGTGATCCTCCGCCTCGATCACGGTGTCGTGGTGGACGATGATCACCTGCTCGCCACGGACGATGGCACCGATGGTGGCGCCCACCGGCATCTTGATCTCGTCGATGCGCCGCCCCACCACCTTGCTGCTGCTGCGCTCGCCGTGCGCCACCGCCTCGATCGCCTCGGCGGCGCCACGGCGCAGGGTGTAGACCTTGACCACGTCGCCACGGCGCACGTGTGCCAGCAGGGCACTGATGGTGGACTGCTGCGGCGAGATGGCGATGTCGACGGCGGAGTTCTCCTCCACCAGATCGACATAGGCCAGGCGATTGATCAGCGACAGCGCCTTGCCGGCCCCCAGGCGCTTGGCCAGCATCGCCGCCAGCACATTGGCTTCGTCGTCGTTGGTGATGGCGCAGAAGACATCGACGTCGTCGATGTTCTCTTCCAGCAGCAGCGACTCGTTGGCGGCATCGCCGTGCAGCACCACCACGTGATCCAGCTCGGCGGCCAGCGCGTTGGCGCGGACCTTGTCCTTCTCGATCAGCTTGACCTGCACATGGTCCTGCAGCGCCCGCGCCAGGCGCAGGCCGATGTTGCCGCCGCCGGCGATCATCACCCGCTTCACCGGCTTATCGTGGCGGCGCAGCTCGGCGATGATCTTCGGGATGTGCTCGGCGGCGGCGAGGAAGAACACCTCGTCCTCCGCCTCGATGATGGTGTCGCCCTCCGGCAGGATGGCGCGGCCGCGACGGTAGATGGCCGCCACCCGCGCCTCGACGCCCTTGGGCAGGTGCTGCGGCAACTCCTTGAGCTGGCGCGACACCAGCGGACCGCCGTAGTAGGCGCGCACGCCGACCAGCCGCAGGCGACCGTCGGCGAAGTCCACCACCTGCAGGGCACCGGGGTACTCGATCAGCCGGCGGATGTAGTCGGTGACCAGCTGCTCGGGGCTGATGCACATGTCCACCGCCAGCGCGTCCTGGGCGAACAGGGTGCCGGAGTCGCGCAGGTAGTCGGCGCTGCGCACCCGGGCGATCTTGGTCGGGGTGCGGAACAGGGTGTGGGCGATCTTGCAGGCGAGCAGATTGGTTTCGTCGGCGTCGGTGACCGCGATCAGCATGTCGGCGTCGTCGCCGCCGGCGCGGCGCAGCACGTCGGGATGCGAGGCATGCCCCTGCACCGTGCGCAGATCGACCCGCTCCTGCAGGGCCGCCAGCATGCTGGCGTCGCGGTCGACCACGGTGATGTCGTTGGACTCGCGAGCCAGGTTTTCAGCGAGCGTGGAACCGACCTGCCCGGCACCGAGAATGACGATTTTCATGTGCGCGCACCTTACGCCGCAGGGGGCGCGGCATCAACTGAAATCCGCGCCGCCGGAACCGGCCCGCGCGCTCAGGCGCGTTGAACCTTGGGCGGAGTGAACTTCTTGGGCAGGGCGGCGAGCTTGACCAGATCGCGGTCACGGCTCATGCCGTGCTCGGCCAGGCGCTGCTGGTAGCGCGCCCAGTTCTTTTCCTGCTCGCGGCCCAGCTCCCAGAGCACGTCCCAGGAGTACAGGCCGCTGTCGTGCCCGTCGTCGAATACCAGGCGCACCGCATACTGCCCTACCGGCACGATCTCCTGAATGCCCACCGCGCGCTTGCCGGGCACCAGCACCGGCTCTTCCAGGCCGTGACCACGCACCTCGGCGCTGGGCGAGAACACCCGCAGATACTCCGCCGAGAGCATGAACTGGCGACCGGTGGCGTAGCGCAGTTCCAGGGTCTGATCGGCGCGGTGCAGCTTGATGCCGGCGGGAGTCGGTGCGTGCATGACAGTCTCAAAGAATGTAGCGAGAAAGATCTTCGTCGGCGGCCAGCTTGCCCAACTTGCCATCGACATAGGCGGCGTCCACCGTGAGGCTGCTGCCGGCGCGGTCGGGAGCCTCGAAAGCCAGCTCCTCCATGAGCCGTTCCATCACCGTGTGCAGGCGACGGGCGCCAATGTTCTCGGTGCGCTCGTTGACCTGGAAGGCGACCTCGGCCAGCCGGCGCACGCCCTCGGGGCTGAACTCGACGTTCACGCCCTCGGTGGCCAGCAGCGCCCGGTACTGCTCGGTGAGCGAGTAGTTGGGCTCGGTGAGGATGCGCACGAAGTCCTCGACCTTGAGCGCCTCCAGCTCGACACGGATCGGCAGGCGGCCCTGCAACTCGGGAATCAGGTCGGAAGGCTTGGACAGATGAAACGCGCCCGAGCAGATGAACAGCACGTGGTCGGTCTTCACCGAGCCGTACTTGGTGCTCACCGTCGAGCCCTCGATCAGCGGCAGCAGGTCGCGCTGCACGCCTTCGCGGGAGACATCGGCGCCGGCGTACTCGCCACGCTTGGCGACCTTGTCGATCTCGTCGATGAAGACAATGCCGTTCTCCTCGACGTTGTGCAGCGCCTCGGTCTTGATCGCCTCCTCGTCCACCAGCTTGCCGGCTTCCTCGTCGGTGAGCTGCTTCATGGCCTCGGCGATCTTCATCTTCTTGCTGCGAGTCTTGCCCTGGCCCATGCCGGCGAACATGGACTGCAACTGCTGGGTCATTTCCTCCATGCCCGGCGGCCCCATCAACTGCACGTTGGGCGCGGCGGCATTGAGCTTGATCTCGATCTCGGTGTCGTCCAGCTTGCCCTCGCGCAGGCGCTTGCGGAACACCTGGCGGGCGGCGCTGTTCTCCTGCTGGCGCGACTCGCTGGCCTCGCCGAAGTCCTTGGGCGGCGGCAGCAGGGCGTCGAGCACGCGCTCCTCGGCGGCAGCCTCGGCCTTGTCGCGCACCCGGCGCGCGGCCTGCTCGCGGGTCTGCTTGACCGCGACGTCGACCAGATCGCGGACGATGGTATCGACATCCTTGCCGACGTAGCCCACCTCGGTGAACTTGGTCGCCTCCACCTTCACGAACGGCGCATTGGCGAGCTTGGCCAGGCGGCGCGCGATCTCGGTCTTGCCGACCCCGGTGGGGCCGATCATCAGGATGTTCTTCGGGGTGATCTCGGCGCGCATGCCGGCCGGCGTCTGCTGCCGGCGCCAGCGATTGCGCAGGGCGATGGACACCGCCCGCTTGGCGGCGGCCTGGCCGACGATGTGCTGGTCCAGGGCCTGCACGATCTCGCGCGGCGTCATCAATGTCGCCGAGGACGGCTGGGTTTCGTTCACAGGACTCCCGTTATCAGGCATCGATGGTCTCAATGGTGAGGTTGTGATTGGTGTAGATGCAGATGTCGGCGGCGATGTGCAGCGCCTTCTCGACAATCTCGCGGGCGCCAAGTTCAGAGTGCTCGACCAGGGCGCGGGCGGCGGCGGTGGCAAAGCTGCCGCCGGAACCGATCGCCAGCACCCCGTGCGCCTCCGGCTCCATCACGTCACCGTTGCCGGAGATCATCAGCGTCGCCTCCTTGTCGGCGACCAGCAGTAGCGCTTCGAGCTTGCGCAGGTAGCGGTCGGTGCGCCAGTCCTTGGCCATCTCCACGGCGGCGCGCACCAGTTGGCCGCCGTGCTTTTCCAGCTTGCCCTCGAAGCGCTCGAACAGCGTGAAGGCGTCGGCGGTGCCGCCGGCGAAACCCGCAATCACCTGCCCGTTGTAGAGGCGCCGCACCTTGCGGGCGTTGCCCTTGACCATGGTGTTGCCCATGGAAACCTGACCATCGCCACCGATGACCACCGTGCCATTGCGGCGCACAGCGAGGATGGTGGTGCCGTCGAATTGCTGCATGAACCTGCTCCGGGCGAGTCGCCCACGGGATGGATGCCGGCAAAGATTGGGGGTGGGGGCGGCTTTTCAACCGGGTCGGCCGCAGCGCGACGACAGGCCTCCGGAAACACAAAGAGCACCTTGCGGTGCTCTTTGTTCCCGGCGAACCGGGAGAAGCAGTGTGCGCGGCAAGCCGCGCAGGGACTTACTTCTTGGGCTCTTCGGCCGGGGCAGCAGCCGGGGCGGCTTCGGCGGCAGCCGGAGCAGCGGCGGCGTCGGTGGCGGCGGCAGCAGCAGCGTCGGCAGCGGCCGGAGCGGCTTCAGCCGGGGCAGCTTCGGTCGCGGCCGGAGCAGCTTCGACGACCGGAGCGGCGGCCGGGGCTTCCACCGGAGCAGCAGCCTCTTCCTTCTTGCACGCGGCGAGAGCGATAGGGGCGGCCAGCAGGGCGATCTTGAGCAGATTGTTCATTTATGAAACTCCCAGGGAGACAGCGGGTTGAATGACAAAACAATGGAGATACAACGGAGGAAAGGTCGTTAACGAAACCTCAATTGGGAATTTTATCACCGTCGCGATGTTGCCCTGCAACATTATTTCGGCCCGGACTTGCTCCGGGCGCGCGGGTGCGCCTGGTCGTAAACCCTGGCCAGACGGTCGAAATCGAGGTGGGTGTAGATTTGGGTGGTCGCCAGGTTGGCGTGGCCCAGCAGCTCCTGGACGGCGCGCAGGTCGCCACTGCCTTCCAGCAGATGGCTGGCGAAGGCGTGGCGAAAACGATGCGGATGGACCCGCCCGGCCAGACCGGCACGTCGCGCCCAGAGCTTGAGCCGACCGGCAATGGCGCTGCGCGACAGCGGCTCGCCATCCCGCCCCGGGAACAGGGCTGCACCGGCGCCCTGCCCGCCCGGGCGCAGCGCCAGCCAGGCGGCCAAGGCCGCCCGCGCCTGGGCGCCGACCGGCAGCACCCGGGTCTTGCCGCCCTTGCCGGTGACCCGCAACTCGCTCAAGCCGGCGTCGAACTGGCCCAACTGCAAAGGCTGCAGCTCGCCCAGACGCAGTCCGCAGGAATACAGCAACTCGGCCATCGCCCGGTCGCGGGCCTCCAGGGCGCCGTCGGGCTCCTGATCCAGCGCCACGTTCAGAGGTTCGGCCTCGAAGGCCGAGGGCAGGCGCCGCGCCACTTTGGGCGAGCGCACCTCGGCGGCCGGATTCGCCAGCAGCAGGCCGTTGCGGCACTGGGCCTGCAGGAAGCTGCGCAGGCTGGACAGCTCGCGACGCACGCTCACTGGCGCCAGACCCAAGCGACTGCGGCGGGCGACGTAGGCGCGCACCGAGTGCACGTCGATCTGCTCGACCCGCTCCAGGCCGCGCTCTCGGGCGAACTCCAGAAAGCGCTGCAAGTCCTGGCGGCGACCGGCCAGGCTGCTGGCCGGCGTCCGGCGCACCACCTGGAGGTATTCCAGGTAGGCGTTAACGCTGGTAGCGAGTTCGGTGGCTAGGGGTTGGGGCATGGGGAGAGCATGCCACCGTCAGCGCGCGGCTTGGCCTCGGGCAAGCTTCAAAACCAAGCAGTAGGCCATCCCTGGCGCGACGACAGCATTCTTCCACCCCCTGCCCGGCCATCCCTGGCCGGGCGTTGCAGGCCCCTTCCTGGGGCCTGCCCTACGGGTTCGCTGCGCTCACTCGATTTCGCTCCGGCGAAATCGTCGCCGGGGCGAACTGCCGGGAACTTGCAGTAGGCCGTCCCCGGCGCAACCCCAGCATCCTTCCCACCCCCTGCCCGGCCATCCTTGGCCGGGCGTTCGCCGGGGCGAACTGCCATTCAAGGCAGTTCGCCTGATCCGGCTCACCCCAATCGCGCACGTAGGGCGGCGGCGACCAGTTCGGCGGTCATTTCCAGAAAGAGTTTCCCTTGGCGCGGCTGGAAGCGCTCCGCCTCGCGCGAACCCAGGGCGACCAGGCCGAGGTTCTTCTCCTTTTCCAGCGGCACGATGGCCGCCGACAGGATCGGCTGCTCGGCCTTGGGAAACAGCCGTTTGGCGCGCTCAGCGTCCAAGGGGCCGCACTCGATCAGCCGGGTGCGGATGAAGTTCTCGAACGCGCGTACCAGGGCGCTGTCCGGTTCCAGCGGCACGAAGCCTTCGATGTCGTGGCGCTTGTAGACGTTGGCGTTGACGCCGATGGTGACCTCGTCAACGCCGAAGTCCTCCTTCATGCAGCTGCGCAGGCCGGCGACCACCGCCGCCAGCGAGGGCGCACGGATCAGGGTGCGCGCCAGCTTGTGGACATTGGCGGCGCGTTTCTCGTTGTCGGCGGCGGTTTCCAGCAGCCGCGCGAGACGGTCTTCCAGCTTCAGGTTCTTGCCGCGCAGCAGATCCACCTGGCGCTCGATCAGCGACACCGCCGAACCGGTGGCGTGCACCACTTCCAGATGTTCCAGCAGTTCGGGATGCCGCAGCAGGAATTCCGGCCGGCTCTTGAGGTAGGCCACCACCTGCTTCTCGTCCAGCACCGGCGCGGCCGGCTCGGCGACCGCGTCTAGTTCGGCCATTCCAGTTCCCCAGTGAATACGGTGACGGCCGGCCCGGTCATGTGCACGCTCTGGCCGACGCCAGTCCAGTGCAGCTCCAGGGCGCCGCCGGTCAATTCTAGCCGCGAGCGCTCGTCGAACAGGCCGCGCCGGCGCGCCACCACATGCGCGGCGCAGGCGCCGCTGCCGCAGGCCAGGGTCTCGCCGCTGCCGCGCTCGTAGACGCGCAGCCGGCCGTGGCCGCGATCCTGCACCTGGAGGAAGCCGACGTTGACGCCCTCCGGGAACACATCCGCTCGCGCCTGCACGGCGCGGCCGAGCGCCTCGACCGGCGCGCTGGCGCAATCCGGCACCAGGATCACCGCGTGCGGATTGCCCATGCTCACGGCGCCGAACTCGACGCGCCCGAAGCCGGCCAGCTCCAGCGCGTACAGCTCGGCCTCGGGCAGCGTCAGCGGCACCTCGGCGGGCGCGAAGCGCGGCGCGCCCATATCGACCGTCACCTGACCGTCGGCCTGCAAGGCCAGGCGCATGCGCGCGCTGCGGGTCTGCACCTTCAGCTCGGTCTGGTCGCTCAGGCCACGGTCGCGGATGAACACCGCCAGCGCCCGCGAGCCGTTGCCGCACTGGCCGACCTCGCTGCCGTCGGCATTGAAGATGCGGTAGTCGAAGTCCACATCCGGGCTGCTCGGCGCCTGCACCACCAGCACCTGGTCGCAGCCGACGCCGAAGCGGCGGTCGGTGAGCCGGTGCAGCAGGGCGGCATCGGGACGGAACGGCGCGGCGGTGGCGTCGATGACCACGAAGTCATTGCCGCAGCCGTGCATCTTGGTGAAGGCGAGTTTCATGGCGGCGGATGATGCGGGCAGACCCGGCTTTTTTCTACCGTGCCCCCCCGCCGCCAGCGGCGACTGGACTACTCCGAGGGATAGCTCGAGGCCTGCGTCATCTTGCCGGCGAAGTAGAACGGGCTCTGCCGCTGCGACAGCCGCGCGATCAGCGCCTGCTGCAAGGCCGCCAGCGTGGCCGGCTGGGGCGGCGTGCCGGCGCTATCCAGCACCAGGGCGAAATGGAGACTGTCGGCGGTCTCGTCGGCATCCGGGCTGTCCCAGACCAGCAGCCGCCGGCCGGCACCGGCGACCCGCTCGGGATCGGCGGTCAGCAGCAGCTCGTTGGCCGCGCCACTGGGACTGGCACCGGGCCGGAGCCCGCCGACCGAGAGCTGGCGTTCGGTGAGCACCACCAGATGTTCCGGCGCCAGGTGGCGCGGCAGGTAGAGCTCGGTGGGGGCTTCGGACCGGCGCCCGCGCCATATCGCCAGCAGCCATTTGTTCTGGGAGAAGTAGGCACTGCCGCCCGGCGTCGGCCGCAGCTCCACCCAGTCGGTGCGCTCGCCGGACTGATCCGGCGAGCCGTCGTTGTAGTGGAAGCTCATCATCTCGCCCTGCACCCGGCGCGGATAGGCGCGCTCCACCACCAGGGGATCGAGGTGGTACTGCACCAGGCTGTCGATGTCGGCCGCGCCGGCATCCGGGGCCGGCGCCTCGGCGAAGCGGTGGCGGCTGCCGATCACCGAGAAGTCCTCGCCGTTCCAGGCGTCGGCCTCGCTCAGGATGTCGTCGGGATTGGTGCCATTGCGCGGCTCGGCATGCTGGCCGGAATAGATGTCCCACTGCCATTGCGTCGCCGAGATCGGCGCCGTGTAGAGATCCGCGTAGCGGCTCTTCTCCGCCTGACTGGCGTCGGACAGCTCCAGCGCCTGGTACACCGACTTGATGCTGCGCACGGTGTCGAGCTGGGTCACACCGCCGCCGACGGCGCGGTACAGCGGCGCGCCGAACTCGCCGAGCACCACCGGCGTGTCGAGAAAGCGGGTCTCGGCACGGATGCGGTCGAGGTTGGGCAGGTAGGCGCCGTTGTCGATGGCGGTGAGGTTCACCCCAAAGCGGCCGGCATCGTAGAAATGCGGCGTGAACACATAGGCCGCGCCGGGGCGCTCACCCTCCAGATAGCCACCGCCGGTGGCCGGGGTGATGCCGGCATTGGTGTCCCAGGTCACCTGCGGCTCGGCGTACACCGGCTTGTCGCCCCAGCCCTGGGCTTCGAGCACCGCCTTCACCCGGCGATAGAAGGGCCAGAGGTAGTCGTTGTCGAAGCGCGCCGCCTGGCCGCTGTGGCCGTCGCCGAAATAAGGCTCGTTGAAGGGTTGCAGGCCGAGCACGTAGTCGAATTCCTCGGCGCTCAAGTGGCTGCGCAGATAGCCGGCGGTGGCGGCCAACTGGCGCAGGAACTCGTCCTGCACCCGCACGGTGCCGATCTCGGTGGGCACCTCGGCGTTGCGCCAGAAGTCGTAGTAGGCCAGGCGGATGCTCTGGCTGCTGAGCAGGTACTGGCTCCAACTGAAGCAGAACGGCAGCGGGAAGGGCAGCGGCAGCAGGCCGGCGATGTCCGGCACCAGGGTCAGCAGCAGCTCGTGCACCGGCAGGCCGAGCAAGGCCTCCAGCTCGAACAGCGGCAGGCCGAAGCCATCCAGCAGCAGCACCAGGTCCGGCACCGGGATCATCACGTCGAAGCAGTTCGCCTGGCCGTAGATCGACGGCGGCGTCACCCAGGCTGGCGCGCCGTTGCCGGCGTAGGTGGAATCCGGCGCATAGAGATGGCGGGTATAGATGTCCCAGTGGTAATCGAGGAAGACGTACAGGCGGTTGCGTGCCGCTTCGCGAATCTGCGCGGTGAGCTTTTCCAGATAGGCGTAGTCGATGCCCTCCGCCCCCGGCCGTGGCTGCACGCCCTCCCAGGACAGGGTGTAGCGCACCAGGTTGCTGCCGGTGTTGCGCGCCAGGAGATCGAGCCCGAAACGGGCGTCGTCCTGATCGAGAAAGGGCAGAAAACCCTTGCTGGCGTGCTTGACGCTGCCGGAGACGTTGTAGCCCCGGAAATAGGCCTCGCGGCCCAGTCCATCGACGAACACCCGGTCGGCGACCGCGCCGGCCGGTGTGTCCACCAGCTTGACCCGCTGCCCGATCTGGCGGGCCTCGGGCAGGCGATCAAAGGCCAGCCGGTCGCCCGCGCCCGCGATGGAAGCCGGCGGCTCGCCGCGCTGGCCGCAGGCCGTCAACCAGACAGCGATCACCGCCACCGCCAAAACCTTGCCGCCGCCCATGTGCCTGCTCCCTTGGCCGTACCCGATCCGCCCGGAGCGATCCTGTGCCCCGGTACTGCGATTCCTTCGCTACGGCGGCGCGAAGCTCAGCGCGCCACGCCGCTGCCTCCGAGCAGCAGGGGGCCGCCGCTGGTTTCGACGATGGCGGCGAGGCCAGCGCGGTCGGCCCGCGCGACCGGGGCGAAGCCAGTCGTGCCGGGCGCCCGGGCCAGCAGGGTGCCGCCCAGTCCGGCCAGCAGCAGGCGGCCGTCGCCGAGCCGCGCCACGGCGGTCAGCGACTGCTGGGTGCCGCTGTCGAGCGCGCTCCAGCTCAGGCCATCGTCCAGGCTCTGGTAGACGTGGCCGCGCAGACCGGCCACCAGCCAGGCCTGCGCTTCCAGCGCGGTGCCGGCCCAGAACGAACCGGTGTTGGCGGTCTGGATTTCCTGCCAGACACGGCCGCCGTCGGTGGAGCGGAACAGCACGCCGGACTCGGCGCCGACGAACAGCGGCCGGCCGCGACCGCCGAACAGCGTGAACAGATGCCGGTCCGGGCGCTCGCCGGTGGCGATCACCAGCGGCTGCCAGCTGGCGCCGCCGTCCTCGGTGCGGATGGCCGTGCCGAACAGGCCGACCGCGAGGCCATGACGGGCATCCTCGAAGTGGATGGCGAACAAGGGCTTGTCGCCCTGGGTGTCGGTGCGTTGCAGACGCCAGGTTTCGCCGCCGTCGCTGGTGGCGAGCACGCTGCCATCGTGGCCGGCGGCCCAGCCCTGTTTGGCATCGACGAAGCTGAGCGCGGTGAGCAGCACCTGGGTCGGCACCGACCTGGCCTGGCGGAAGCTCTGACCCTCGTCGTCGGAAAGCAGGATCACGCCGTGATCGCCGACCGCGACGATGCGCTCACCGGCGCGGGTCGCCGCCAGCAGCGGCGCCTGCTCGGGGCGGGCGACAGCCACCGCAGCGGGCGGCTGCGCGGGCGGCGGAATGGCGGCGGCGGCCAGCGGCAACAGCAGCGCGGCGGCCAGGGCACAGGGATGGAAGGAGTTCATCGCGGTGCCCTCAGTGATGCATCAGGCCGGGCACCCGCACCGGCTTGGTTCTTGGGAACAGGCGCTCCAGCACCACCGCGAAGGCCGGCAGGGCGGTGATCGCCATCAGCATGTTGACCATGAACATGAAGGTGAGCAGCTTGCCCATGTCGGCCTGGAACTTGAGCGCCGAGAACGACCAGGTGGCCACACCCACCGACAGGGTCAGCGCGGTGAACACCGTCGCCACGCCGGTCTCCTGCAAGGCCTGCTCGAAGGCGGCGACGATGTCGAGCCCTTGCGCCAGATGCCATTGCAGGCGGTTGTAGATGTAGAAGGCGTAGTCCACCCCCACGCCCACCGCCAGCACCATCACCGGCAGGGTGGCGATGGTCAGGCCGATGTCGTTGTACTTCATGAAGGCGTAGCCGATGAAGGTCGCCACCGTCAGCGGCAGGCAGCAGGCGATCATCGCCCGCCAGTCGCGGTAGGCGAGGAACACCAGCAGCAGGATGGCGGCGTAGACGTAGAGCATCATCGGCAGCTCGCTCTCCTCCAGCACCTCGTTGGTGGCGGCCTCGATGCCGGCGTTGCCGCTGGCCAGGCGGATCTTCACGCCCGGCAGCGGATGCGCCTCGCGGTACTGCTTCACCGCCGCGACCAGGCCCTTGATGGTGGTGGCCTTGTGATCGGCGAGATAGAGGTTGAGCGCCAGCACGCTGCAATCGGCGTTGCGGATGCCACGGCTCTGCTGCAACTGGTGCAGGGTGTAGCCCAGCGACTGGCCGTCGCGCGGGATCGCCGCCATCTTCGGCTGGCCCTCGTTGAAACCGGCGTTGTAGAGCTTGGTCAGCGTCGCCGCCGACTCCACCGAGACCACGCCGGGCACGCGGCTCATCTCCCAGCCGAACTGGTCGAAGGCGCGGAACAGCTCGACGTCTTCGCAGGAATCGGCCGGCGCCTCGACCACCACCGTGAGCCAGTCCAGGCCAATGTCGAAGCTCTGCGCCACCGACACCGAATCGAGGTTGTAGCGGGCATCGGGCCGCAGCTCTGAGGCGCCCGGTTGCAGGCTGCCGACATGGCGGCCCTGGCTCAGCAGCACGGCGACGACGAACAGCAGCAGCGTCGCCACCGTCATCAGCGCGGCATTGCGCGGCTTGGCCACCCGCGCCACTTCCTTCATCCACAGCGAGCGCCGTTCGCGCTGCGCCAGCGCCCGCTCCGCGTAGCCCGGCGGCAGGCGGAAGTAGGAGGCCGCCACCGGCAGCAGGATGAGATTGGTGATGATCTTGTAGCCGACGCCGATGGAGGCGGTGAGCGCCAGCTCGCGGATCATCGGGATCGGCACCAGCATCATGGTCCCGAAGCTGATCAGCGCAGTGGCGAGCGCCAGCGAGCCGGGAATCAACAGGCCGCTGAAGCTGGCCTTGGCGGCGGCGAGGCTGTCGTCGCCGGCGGCCAACTGGCGGACGATGAAGTTGATCTGCTGCACGCCGTGCGAGACGCCGATGGCGAACACCAGGAAGGGCACCAGCACCGCCAGCGGGTCGAGCCCGTAGCCGAGGATGCGCAGGCTGCCGAACTGCCAGATCAGCGACAGCAGCGAGCACACCACCGGCAGCAGGGTGAGCTTCCAGGACCGGCAGTACCAGTACACCGCCAGCGCGGTCAGCACCAGGGCGATGGCGCAGAACAGCAGCACGCCGCTGGCGCCGTCGGCGATGTCGCCGACCACCTTCGAGAAGCCGATGATCTGCACCTCGACCTGGTCGTTCTCGAACGGCGCGCGGATCTTCTCATCCAGCGCGTGCGCGAAGGCGATGTAGTCCAGCGGCTCGCCGCTGCGCGGATCGACCTCGTTCAGCTCGGCGACGATCACCGCGCCGGCCTCGTCCTTCGACACCAGCAGGCCGGAATAGCCGGACACCACCACCCGGTGCTTGATCTGCTCGATGACCTCGGGGGTGAGCGAATCCGGAGTGATCGTGCCGCTGATCAGCTGCTCGGAGAGGAAGCCGTCCTCGGTGATCTCGTTGTAGAACACGTTCGGCGTCCACAGCGACATCACGCTGCCACGGTTGACGCCGTCGAGATAGGTGACGGCGTCGCTCACCTGCAACAGGGTCTTGAGATTCGCCTCGGTCCAGATCGAGCCCTGCCGCGCCCGCACCACGATCACCACGCGGTTGGCGTCGAACAGCTCGTTGCGGTACTGCTCGAAAGTCTCCACGTACTCGTGGCGCTCGGGCAGCATCTTCTCGAAGCCGGCGGAGATCTTCAGACCGCTGGCGGCGTAGGCCATCGCCAGCGTCAGCAGCGCAGAGGCGAACAACACCAGGGCGCGATGGCCGAACAGCGCGCGCTCCAGCAAGGACACGAAACGGTTCATGCGCGTGGCTCGGCGCGGGGCGACAGGGAGGCGTGCATCAGAACGAATAGGTCACGGCGAAGGAGAGGAAGTCGCGGTCACGCACCAGATTGACGTTGCCGCCACCGCTGTACTTGGTATAGCCGAGCGAGGCGGCGAACTGGTTGCCACGGCGCACGAAGTTGAGCGAGGTGGTGGCGGCCACCGTGTTCGCGACCCAGGGCAGGGCATTGGGTGAGCTGCCCTGCACGCCCTGCGCGAGGTCGAGCTGCGGCATCACCGTCCAACCCAGACCGAACACGTTCGGATAGGCGACATTGCTGGACAGCGTGTAGCCCCAGGAGAATGGGTCGGGCAGCGAGTAGGAGGGCATCGACCAGGGAATGCCGCCGTGCACGTCCAGGCCCGGGTAATAGGTGCCGGAGACTTCCAGCAGGATCATGCCCTCGGAAGCGCCAGTAGCCCTCAGGATGTACTGGCCGATGCCATCGGCCGGCGACATCACCTGCAGGCCGTTGACCGCGAACTGGTACTTCTCCTCGTCGACCCAGCCCTTGCAGTACTTGCCTTCGGCCTCGCCACCGCCGTTGACGCAGGCATAGGGCGCGCTGCTGGCGATGTTGCCGCTGGGCACCGAGGTGTCGATCATCACCGCCTGCTTGGGCTGGTAGGCCAGTTCGCTGCCGATGCCCCAGGATCCGACCGTGGTCGATACCGAGCCACCGATCATGCGGCGGCCATCGGGGTACTCCAGCTTGAAGCCGGCAGAGACCGGATTGCTGGTGGCCGCCGCGTCGGTGACCTTGAAACTGACGAAGGGAATCTTCTCGTTGAACTCGATGTAATAGAGGCCGAAGGAACCCGAGAACCACTCCGGCCGGTAGCGGAAGGAGAGGCCCCACTGACCGCTGTCCTTGCCCTCGGAGGTGCCGAGGTAGGGCAGCGCGGAGCCGGCATTGCCATAGCCCAGCCGGACCAGGAACTCGGGTCGGTTGAGACCGTCGGCCAGACGCGGGATGACGTAGTCGGGGTTCAGCAACTGCTCGCGGCTGAGGCCGGTGGCGCCGGGGTCGCCGAGCGTGCCGGAAGGCGCCTGACCGAGCAGGATGGTGCCGCCCGGGATGGCGGCGATGCCGGCATTGACCTGCGAGGTGGGGATGTAGAGCGCGCGGTCAGCGCCCTCGCCCGCCACGTCGGCGGTGGAGAAGTAGGTGCCGGCGGCGTCGAGCTGGAACTCGTTCCACTTCCACTGCCAGTAGCTCTCCATGCTCAGCGTGTCGGTGAGGTCCAGCGACAGCGAGACCATCGGCGCCGGCCGGTACAGCTCCTTGAGCTGGGTGCCCGGCGTGTGCATGCGGCGCAGGTCGATGGCATTGATGGTGTTGATGCCACCGATGGTGAAGATGCTCTCGCCCCAGGTCAGCACCTGGCTGCCGACGCGGATGCGGCCGTTGCGCTCGAACAGGTCGAAATCCTGGCCGATCCAGGCGTCCAGCAGGCGGTGGTCGCGCACCGCCAGCTTCTTGCCCTCCTCGGTGATTTCGGTGCGGCGGGTGTCGTCGATCTTGAAGTCGTAGAGCTCGGAATAGCGCACCAGCAGGCTGGTGCCCCAGTCCGGCTGCTTGAGATAAAGCTCGTGCAGCCCCTTGAACACCGCCGACACCACGTCGCCCTTCTTGTAGTTCTGATCGCCGTCGTCGGCATTGATCAGATAGACATCCGCCGAGGCCTCGGACAGCTCGGCACCGAGCGCGGCGCAGCCGCCGGCATCGAGCGCGATCAACTGGCAGTCCTGGTCCTGCATGCGTACCTGCATGCCGTAGGACAGCACGCTGTCGAAGGAGCCGTTGATGCCGGCCGCCTTGAAGCGGAAGGCCTGTGCCGGCGAGGCGGCGCAGAGCGCCGCAGCGAAAGCGATCAGCAGGCGCATGCCCACCACCGGCGCGCCTTCCTTGGCGCGCGACTGTTGCCCAGCATCCATGGCGATTTCCTCGATGGTCGGGAGTTAGCGCGAGCCCGCGCGCTGCAAATAGGACTCGGTGAACATGTCCTTCTTGATCCGGCCCTGAGCGGCGGCCAGCCAATCGGTTTCCGGCTCGCCGAACACCATCACGTCGCCGAAGTAGCGGCCGCTGTTGAGGTCGTAGCTGAAGAACTCCTGGTTGACGCAGGCGCCCAGCTCCCAGGCCGGCAGGATCGAGCCCTCCTGGACGCGGGCGATCTTGCCCTGCGAGTCGTAGAGATCGGCAAGCAGGATGGTCCAGCTATCCTCGTCGAGATAGAAGGTGCGCTTGGCGGCGGCGTGACGCTGGCCAGCCTTGACCGTCGCCTCGACCACCCACACGCGGTGCTTCTCGTAGCGGTAGGCGTCGCGGTTGGGGTACTGCGCGCCGAACAGGGTCTTGGCGGTGAAGCGCTTGGCGTTGCGCAGCTCGAAGGTGTTGTAGGGAACGTAGATTTCCTTCTTGCCGACCAGCTTGTAGTCGTAGCGGTCGAGCATGCCGTTGTACATCCAGGCCTGATCGACGTAGTAGGTGTTCTCCAGGCCCATCAGCGGCGCGTCGTAGGCGTAGGTGGAAAGCCGCTTCACCCGGCGCTGGCCGGGCATGTAGATCCAGCCCTCGTTGGTCTTGTTGAGGTAGTAGATGCCGAGCGTGATCTCACCGACACGGGCGGCGGGCTCGGTGACTTCCTGGATGAACTTGAACTCGACACCCTCGGCCTCGGCCAGCGTCTTCGCCTTGGGGTTTCCGAACGGCGTGAGCATGCTCGACTCGATGCGCACCTTCACGAAGTCGCTGCCACCGCGACCGGGCGAGAGCAGGGTGTAGTTGGGCTCGGTGCGGCCTTCGCCCAGCCAGCGCAGCTTGTAGTTCCAGATCGCCTCGATACCGCTGTTCGGCTGCGGGAAGGGAAAGCCGGCCGGCGCCGCCGCCGCCAGTTCGTAGCCATTGGCTGCGATCTTTGCAGTCTTCAGGTTTTCCTCGCTGCGCTGGTAGACGAAGTCCGGGTAGCCGCAGCTGCGATGCGTGGGATAGATGTCGAGGCGGTAGCCCGGCAGGGTATTGAGCAGTTCCAACTGGCCCGGCGTCAGATTGGCCTGGTACTGGGCGGCATTGGCCTTGGTGATCGACACCAGCGGCTTTTCACTGGCGTAGGGATTGGGGCGGGGCTGCCCGGCCTTCCAGCCGGCCGGCGCCTTCAGCTCGCCGCCGGCGAACGCCGGGATGCTGCCGTCGGCGTTGGCCGACTTCTCCGCGCCAACCGGAGTCAGCGACTTGCCGGCGCTCTGCGCCTGCACCGGCGCCGAGGACAGAACCGTCATCGCCGCCACCGACAGCGCCGCAGCGCCGAACAGTTTCAACTTCTTCATCGACTGCCACCTCTCCATGTGAATGCCAAAAACGAAACAGGGATGCCGCATGAACCTGCCGTCTGCGCGCCTCAAGTGCGCCGCGCCGGGCGTTGCAATTTCCGCGCCGCGATGTAGCGCTCGCGGCCACGCTCGCCACTGCGGTTGAACCCAGGCACGAGACGCGGAAGAAGATTTGGGAACAGCAGGGCGAGCTTGGCGCTCCAGCCTTCGCTGGCCGGCACGCAGCGTTCAACCGCCTCGCCCTGCAATAGCGCGCGCACTGTGGCGGCGACGCGCTCCGGCGCGATCGGCTCGCCCAGGAAGTTCAGCGGCGAACCGCCGTTGACCGCTTCGTAGCGCAGCATCGGCGTGTCCACCGACGAGGGATTCACCAGCGCGAAATGCACACCGGTCTTCGGCTTGCGCAGCGCCAGACTCAGCATCAGTCCGCGCAATGCGAACTTGGAGGCGCTGTACACCGCGCTCTCGGCCAGCGGCATGATCGCCGCCATCGAGGCGATGGTGATGACGCGCCCCTGGCCAGAGGCGCTGAGCAGCGGCAGCAACAGGCGGGTGAGCAGCGTCGGCACCATCAGATTGATGTTCAGCTCACGCTCGATCTGCGCCAGCTCCGCCTGTTCGAACGGCGTGGTGGACACGATGCCGACGTTGTTGACCAGGAGATCGCAAGAACCACATTCCTTGAGCACCCGCTCGGGCAGACTCTGCAACAGTGCGCGATCACAGAGATCACCGGCGATGCACAGCGCCGGTCGCGACAGCTTCGCCGCCAGCGCGGCCAGCGCCTCGGCATCGAGATCGACCAGCACCAGGCGCAGACCGGCAGCATCGAGTTCCAGGCAGATGCGGCTGCCGATGGCGCCGGCGGCGCCGGTCACCAGCGCGACGCGATCCCGCCAGACCAGAGGCGCGCTCACGCCGCCTTCCCCTGACGATCCACCTGGATGCCATCGAAGTAGCCCGGCACCAGCTCCGGCCAGCCCATGCTGCGGCGCAGCTTCTCGATGTACTTCTTGTAGGCGGCGATCTCGATGTAGACCGCATGGCGCGCCGAGCCGACGAAGTGGATGCCGCCGGAGAGATCCGGTTGGTCACCGTGGATCAGTGCGTCGAAAGCGAGCGCCGAGGAGGGCCGCTCCTGCTGGTCACGCAGGTAGTTGGCGATCAACTGCGAGATGCGGTCGAACAGGGTGTAGGCGCTGGAGTTGGTCTCCAGATAACCCAGCCCGAACAGGTTGTGGTGACGACGGTTGAAGGCGTTGAGATAGAGCTGCGGACGACCGCCTTCCCAGGCGAAGTAGGACTCGTCCATGTAGGGAATCTTCATCTCGTAGCCGGTGGCGTAGAGCACCAGGTCGATGCGCTCGCGCTGACCACCCTTGAACACCACCTCCTCACCCTCGAAGTGATCGACATCCGGCCGCACCGCGATGTCGCCGTGCTGGAGGTAGTGCAGCAACTGCGAATTGAGGATGGGGTGCGACTCGAACAGCTTGTGGTCGGGCTTGGGCAGACCGAAGCGGGTGAGATCGCCATTGACCATGCGCAGCAGCCAGCCGAACACCCGCTGCTCCAGCCACATCGGCATCTGCGGGCCGCGTGCACCGAATTCGTCCACCGGAATCCCAAACAGGTGCTTGGGCAGGAAGTGATAGCCACGACGCAGGCTGATGAAAGCCGCGTCAGCATTCGCGGCGGCATCGCAGGCGATGTCGCAGCCGGAGTTGCCAGCACCGATGATCAGCACCCGCTTGCCACGGAATTCCTCCGGATCGCGATAGCTCACCGAATGCCGGATCTCGCCCTTGAACTCGCCCGGATGGCGCGGCAGCGAGGGATGCCAGTTGGTGCCGGTGGCGCAGACCACGGCGCGGTAGTCGCGGGTCTCGCCACCCGCCAGCCGCACTTTCCATACCTCACCGTCACGGCGGATGTCTTCCACCGCGGTGTTGAAGCGGATCGCCGCATACAGATCGAAACTGCGGGCGAATTGCCGCGCGTAGTCAAGAATCTGTTTATTCCCCGGATAGTCCGGATACGACGCCGGCATCGGGTAGTCATAGAAGCCGGATTGCGAGCGCGAGGAAATGAAATGCGCCGAGCGGTACATCGGGGTGCCGGGGTTGTCGAGATCCCAGATGCCACCGACATCGCGGTGGCGCTCGAACTGCTCGTAGGGAATGCCCAGGCGCTTGAGCGCGCGCGCTATGCTCAGCCCACCGGGGCCGGCACCGACGATGCAGACCGGCAGGGTGACGGCGTTGCGGCTGACTTCAGTCATGGACAGCGACTCCGTTAAGCGTTTGTCAAGACCAAATGGAATGGCGAAGTTGTTGCTAGTAGATCGACAAGGTCCACATGGAAGAAGGGCCAATCAGGAATCGCGCGGGGGGGAAAACGGACAACCGCACATGACCCTACTCACCTGCCCCAAGACCCACGACACCCGCTACACCGCCCCGGTGGTGCCACCGGCGGTGCTCGCCGCTGTCTGCACCTACGCGGAATCGCGCAGCCTCTCGCCGGAGCGCTGGTTTGCCGGCTCCGGACTGGATGCCAGCCAGCTCAGCGATCCTGACTTGCGCGTCTCCTACCGGCAGGCCTCGGTGGTACTGCGCCGCGCCCTGCAGGCACTGCAGGTGCCGGAAGCCGGCCTGGAAATCGGCCGACAGGAAACCCCGGCCTTCTTCGGCGTACTCGCCTTCGCGATGATGGCCAGCGCCAACCTCGGCGACGCGCTGCGCCTGGCCGCGCAGTACCACCAGGTCTCCGGCAGCCTGATGGACATCGCCCTCGATACCGACAGCCGGCAGCAGACGGTGATCGTCTCCGCCACGCCGCGCTTCCCCGACCCCGACCTCTTGCCGTTTCTCTGCGAGGAGCTGTTCACCAGCAGCCTGACCCTGGTGCAGCACCTCTTGGGCGAGCGCTTCACGCCGCTGCGCATGGAGTTCAGCTACCCGGCACCCGCCTATGCCGAGGCCTACCGCGCGGCATTCGGCTGCGAGGTGCGCTTCGATTGCGCACACAACCGTCTGATCGGCGAACAGCACTGGCTGGCGCGGCCACTGAAGACCCACAACCCCTTCGGCGTGCGTCTGGGCGAGGAGCTGTGCCGCAAGGCCTCGCGGGTACTGCCGGAGGACGACCTGACGCATGTCGTCGGCCGCCTGCTCAGCGCCCAGCTGCAGGCGCCACCGGGGATGAGCGAGATCGCCGGGCGCCTCAATATCACCGAGCGCACCCTGCGGCGCCGGCTGGCGCAGAGCGGCATCAGCTTCCGCCAGTTGCTCGACCAGGTGCGCGAGCAGCGCGCGCGCGAACTGCTGAGCCAGCCGCACCGGCAGCGCATCATCGACATCGCTGCCGAACTGGGTTTCAGCGACGGCCGCGAGTTTCGCCGCGCCTTCAAGCGCTGGACCGGGCACACCCCGCAGGCGATGGGCTGAGCAGGGCCGATCAACCGGCCCGCCAGGACAAGCCAAGGCGGGGCTGCGTTCGCGCGGGCAGCGGCTAGAATCAGCGCGCCCGCCGGGGCCTGATGGCGCGCGGCGGCGTCCTCCCCTCGCCCGCCCCTTCCTCATGTCCGTCTTCACCAAGGTCAGCCACAACGAGTTGCGCGATTTCCTCAAGGCCTACCCGGTGGGCGAGCTGATCGGCTATCAGGGCATCGGCGAAGGGGTGGAGAACACCAACTACTTCGTCGATACCACTGACGGCCGCTGGGTGCTGACCCTGTTCGAGCGGCTCAACCACGAAGACCTGCCGTTCTTCCTCGGCCTGATGGACCATCTCGCCGGCCGTGGCTATCCGAGCGCAATGCCGGCACGCAGCCGCGAGGGCGCCAACCTCACCAGCCTCAACGGCAAGCCGGCGGCCCTGGTGCGCCGGCTGGTCGGCCAGAGCGTGTTGTTCCCCAACATCGCCCAATGCCAGGCGGTGGGTCGGGCGCTGGGCGAGCTGCACGTCGCCGGCCTGTCCTTCGCCGGCCGCGCCGACAACACCCGTGGCCCGGCCTGGCGCCAGGCCACCGCCGAAACCCTGCTGCCGAGAGTCGATGCCGCGCAGCGCGCGCTGATCGAAAGCGAGCTGGCGGCGCAGGCGCAGCTCGACTGGGCGACGCTGCCGCAGGGCGTGATCCACGCCGACCTGTTCCGCGACAACGTGCTGTTCGTCGAGGACCGCCTCACCGGCGTCATCGACTTCTACTACGCCTGCACCGACGCCCTCGCCTACGACCTGGCAGTGACGCTCAACGACTGGTGCACCGATCCCGACGGCCGCCCCAACCCGGCGCGCTGGCAGATGATGACCCTGGCCTATCGCGGCTCGCGCGAGTTGAACGCCGCCGAACGCGCCGCCTGGCCGCTGGTGCTGCGCGCCGCCGCCTTCCGCTTCTATCTGTCGCGGCTCTACGACTGGACCTTTCCGCGCGAGGGCGACGTGGTGCACGTCAAAGACCCGGAGCAGTACCGGCGCATTCTGGAATGGCACCGCGACCAGGCGCCGCTGCCGCTGTAAGCTCGCCGCCGCAACCAAAAAATAGAACGCTTTCGCGAAGAGGAGATGCGTCGATGCTGGGCTTGAGCCGCTATCAATGGACCGTGCTGTTCGCCGCCTGGCTGGGCTGGGGCTTCGACGTTTTCGATGGCCTGCTGTTCAACTACGTGGCGCCCAACTGCGTGCCCACCCTGCTGGGTCTGGAGATCGGTTCGCCGGCAGCCAAGAGCGCCACCCTGTACTGGACCGGCGTGCTCACTTCCATCCTGCTGATCGGCTGGGCGGTCGGCGGCGTGCTGTTCGGCTGGGTCTGCGACCGCATCGGCCGCACCCGCACCCTGCTGCTGACCATGGCGATGTACGCCTTCGGCACCGCCGCCTGCGCCTTCGCGCAGAACATCGAGATGCTGATCGCCTTCCGCATCATCGCCAGCCTGGGCATCGGCGGCGAATGGGCGGCGGGCGCGGCGATGGTCGCGGAGGCGGTGCCCGAGGAGAAGCGCGTCGAGGCCGGCGCGCTGCTTTATACGGCGGCGCCGATGGGCCTGTTCCTGGCCACCTGGGTCAACATGGAAGTCGCCGGCAACTGGTTCAAGGACTCCCCCGAAACCAGCTGGCGCTACGTCTTCCTGTTCGGCCTGATTCCCGCCGTGGTTGCCTTCCTGGTGCGGCTGTTCGTGCACGAGCCGGAACGCTGGAAGGCGGTCGCCGCCGTCAGCACCCCGCCGAAGCTCTCGGAGCTGTTCGCCCCCGGGGTCCGTGAGCTGACCCGCTCCGGCTTCTTCATGGCGGTGATCGCCCTGCTCACCTGGTGGAGCTGCAATGCCTTCATCCCCACCGTCGCCGCCGGCCTGGGCCGCGCCAACGCCGAGTCGCTGGGTCTGGATGCCGCCGCCACCCGCGCGATGGTCGAGCACTGGAAGACGCTCGCCGCGACCTACTTCAATCTCGGCGGCCTGATCGGCACCCTGCTCACCATCCCGGCCAGCAAGTACCTGGGCCGCAAGGCGATGTTCAGCATCTACTGGGCGGTGTCGGCGGCGGCAGTGCTGGCCACCTTCGGCCTCGACCTGGCGCCGCAATGGCGGCTGTACGGCTACTTCGTGATCGGCCTGTCGGTGTTCGGCGTGTTCGGCAGCTTCACCTACTACCTGCCGGAGCTGTTCCCGACCCGCCTGCGCGGCACCGGCGCCGGCTTCTGCTACAACATCGGCCGCATCATCGCCGCCGGCGGTCCCTTCCTGGTCGGCGCCATCGCCAGCCAGGGTGCGGCGGCGGCCAGCAGCGCGCTCAGCGTGCTGTTCTACGTCGGCTTCATCCCCCTGATCGGCCTGCTGCTGATGCCCTGGGTGATCGAGACCCGCGGCCGCGCCCTGGCCGATTGACCCGGAGTCTGTCCATGTCCCAGCGCCCCCTCGCCGCCTTCGCCCTGCTCTGCGCCCTCGGTCTGCCCGCCGCCGCGCAGACGCCCACGCCCGCGCCGACCGCCAGCCAGGCCGAGCAGGACTACCTGGCCGAACTGGCGCGCGTCGAGGCGGCCACCGCGCCGCAGTCGCTGGAGCCGCTGCTGGAGAAGGCCGAGGCGGTGCAGGGTGCGCTGATGGACATCCCGGCCGACATGGGCGGCGAGGCGGTGATCGAGCGCTACAGCGAGCCCGAGTTCAGCGCCCTGCAAGCGCGCCTGCGCGGCATCCATCTGCAGCGCGGCATGGAAATCTTCGTGCAGCCGCTGCCGGCTTTCTTCAGCGCGCTCGCCGCCGCCCATGGCCGGCCCGCCGACCAGGCCTACTTCGCGCTCTACCAGGCCTACTGGGGCGAGCAGTTGTTCCCGGTGTACATGCAGCCGCGCGCGCTGGTGGTGGGTTGCGTGAAGTACGGCGACGGCCTGCTCAACCGCCTGTACGGCGACTGGCTGCGCTACGCCAAGACCTACCCCGAGGCTTATCGCGCCAGCGTCCAGCAGATGCTCAAGGACTTCGAGGAAGTGTTCGCGCTCGGCACCTGTGCCTGCGGTGATCGCGCCGGCGTGGTACGCGAGCTGCAGCAGTTCAGCCGCGAGCACCCGCGCAGTCCGGCTGCGCCAGCAGCGACGCAGCGCTGGCGCGAGCTGAAGGCGCACACGGAAAAACTGCCGGTCAGTTGCGGCTGAAGACCCGCAGGGGCTGACCCTGGGCCGGCGCGAGTGCGCCGGCCGCCGCCACTCAGTTTTCCACCTCGGTCAGCGACTGGCTGATGACCTGCGGCTGATTCACGGTCACCGCCTCCATGGTCACCGTCGCAGTGCCCAGCTGCACACCCAACAGTTGCAGCAGCGGATTGATCAGCGCCGTCGCCAGCGAGTTCACCAGCGTCAGCAGCGGCGCCAGGATCACGGTGTTGACACTGTTGACGATGCTGCTGACCAGGCCGACCAGACCGCCAACCAGGCCGCTGCCGGTCTGCTGGCTGGTGACACCCAGGTGCACGCCGACGTTCACCGGCGAGCCGATGGTCTGCGGATTCATATTGCTGACCGGGTTATTGGCCTGGTAGTAGGGCGGGCCGGAGTCGGTGCCGGGATCACGTTCGGTATAGCTGCTGATCGGGCTGAGCGTGCGCTGCCCCTGGCTGCCGACGCTCACCGAGGTCAGCTCCAGGCCCAGCGCCAGATTGGTGCTGCCCAACAAGCCGGCATTGACCGCCACCGTCGCCAGCGGCAGGTTGCCGGTCGGGCTCAGGGTCTGCGGGTTAGCGGCGGTGGCGGTGCCGCTGAAGGTGCCGACCTGCACATCGGCCACCGCAGTGCTGGCGCTGAGCGAGGCGATGGGATGACCGTTGTTGCTGGAGGCGCGAGGGCATTGCAACGCCTCGAGCTGGGCTTCGGCGGAGGCCACGTCGACATCGACGCCCAGATTCAGGCTGCTGGGCAAGATCGCGACGCTGCTATGTACACCGAGAATGGCCAATATCCCGAGCAGAGAGTTGATCAAGGCCTCCAGCGCCGCCTTCAGGCCATTGAGCAACTGCCCGGCGCTGATGCGGATCTGCAGACGCACCTGCGCGGTCCGCGCCACCGCGCCTTCCGAGCCCACCGCACCCAGCCCTGGCTGCTGAGGCTCGACCACTTTCAGGAACACCTTGACATCGGCAACACCGGGCACCGATAGGCCCAGCCCGGGAATCGCCACGGAGGAAGGCCCGCCAGCGGCCGCCGCCGTGGCCGCCTGCCCCAAGGCATTCAGCAGGGTCATGCCGTCGATGAAGGGCAGCGCGGCAAGCAAATCGCTGACCGGCTGGTTGAGCGCCAGCCCGGTCATGTTCAGCAGCTCGCCCAAGCCGAAGACGGCGCCGTTGCTCTCAGCGACCCCGGCCAGTCCCTGCACCAGCCCCGAAACGCCGCTGCTGACCTGGTTCCCGGTGCCGGTGAGCGCGAATTCCAGCCCGTTGCCCACCACGCCCAGCCATTGCGGCAGGGTCAACTGGAGATTGAGTAGATCGGAAACATCCTGCACGCCCAGGCCCAGCTCGGTGGCGCCGGCCAGCAGATTGCCCAAGGAGACATGGGCATTGGCCAGACCGGCGTAGTCGGCGGCGGTGAGGTTGATGCCTGCGGTACAGGCCGCGCCGCCATTCGGGCAGAGCAGCGCGCGCAGCAGCGGGTTGAGCAGGGCCGACTGCTGGGTATTGAGGCTGAGCAGGCCGCTGCCGACATTGAACGCGCCCACCGCCTGCTGGCTGCCCACCGCCACGGCGGTCAGGCTGGCGTCCCGGTTGCCGGTCACCAGCGGGAAGATCCGGGTTGGCTGCTGGCGGCTGATGCGCACCCGCACCGCGTCGAGGCGGTCGTCGCCGTCACCGAGTTCCTGGAACCCGCGCAGACCGCCGGGATTGCTCAGCTGGCGGCCGATCTGGACGCTGACCGTGTAGTCCTTGGTGCTGCTGGAATTGCGCGCGAGGCTGGCCATCACCTCGGCCAGGGCCTGCGCCTTGGAGCCCGGCACGCCGGAGCTGGACGCGCAGCCGCTGACCACCCGCGAGGCGTCGAGGGCGGCGACATCGGCCAGCCGCTGGGTATCACGTTGCGCGTAGTAGAGCCGGCCGACATCCACCGCCAGCGCCAGTGCCGACAGCAGCGCGACCAGGGTGAGCGCCGCGAAGACCGCGACCGCGCCAGCCTGGCGGTGGCGCGGTGCACGTGGATGCAAAGTCTTTGAAGTCACGGCGGCTTCCATCCATCGTTCAGTGGTGTCGGAATTTTGACGCCCGACAGTGAAATCCGCTTTCCCGGCGGACAGGCGTAGCCGCCGACCGGTTCAGCGGACTAGGCAGGCGACTTGGGCGAAGGTATCGCGTAACTGCCGCTGGCGTGCATCACCAGGGTATCCGGCGCGGCCGCCGACCAGACCCGCACCTCCATCACCACGGTCCGGCGCCCGAGCTTGAGGATACTGGCTTCGGCCACCACATCGCCGAGCGCGCCCTTGTTGAGGAAGCGCAGATTCATGTCGGCGGTCACCGTCATCAGCTCCGGGCCAATGTGCGCCATCACCGCCACGTACATGGCGGTATCGGCGGCGGCCATCAGGGTCGGGCCGGACAGCACCCGGCCCGGGCGCTGCATCCATTCCCGGTAGCGCATGCGGATGCGGGCGGCGCCGGGGCGGACTTCCTCGACCAGCAGCGGATTGTCGCCCTTGCCGCTGGGGAAGGCGCTGTTGAGCAATTGTTCGAGCTGGGCGGCGGTGAGCTTCAGTTCCATGTCGAAAGGATTCCGGTAAGGCCGTCGTAGAGCAGTTTGGCGGCGAGCAGGAGCAGGATCAGGCTGAACAGGCGCGCGAAATGCGCCTCGGAAATGTGGGCGTTGGCGCGCTTGCCGGCCCAGGTCCCCGCCACCACCGAGGCCGCCAGCGGCCCCAGCAGCCAGGGCTGGGAAAACACCGAGTAGCCGACCGCACCATAGGCGATCACCCGCAGGCCATGACCGATCACCTGGGTCAGCGCCAGGGTGCCGATGGTGGTTTCCTTGGCCCATTCCGGACGGAAGAACAGGCGGCCGACGAACAGGCCGGTGGCGCCCACGAACATCCCCAGCGCGCCGTTGAGCAGGCCGGCGGTCAGGTAGGCGGCGCGGGGCGGCAGCGGCGCGCGCGCGGACTGCCCCGGCGCCAGCGAGGCGAGGATCAGCAGCGCCAGGATCAGCCGCACCCAGTCGCCATCCACCGCCGCCGCGTAGGGCGCGACCAGGAAGGTCGCCGGCACCGCCGCCAGCGCGAACCAACCGGCGGCGCGCCACTCGACATGGCGCAGATAGGCGACGGTGCGCGAGGAGTTGGAGACCAGCTGCACGGCGGCGAACAGCGGCACCGCCTCGGCCGGCGCCATCCCCACCGCGTAGAGCACGCCAATCAGGATGGTGCCGCCGCCCAGACCGGCGACCCCGGACAGGAAGGCGGTGCCGAAGCCGCAGACGGTCAGGGCGGCGATCAGCAGCGGCGTCGGTGTCATCGCAGCCGACTCCCGCAGTCAGGGTTCGGCGCACTGCGAGCCGCGCCACGGCCGCCATCCGCTGGCGCCGCCGGACCGAAACGCCTCACAGCACCAGCGCGGTGGCCAGCACCAGCATCAGCCCCATGCCGGCGATGTCCGTGCCGGTGGTCAGGAAGATGCTGGAAGCCGTCGCCGGGTCGGCGCCGCAGCGGCGCAGGGCCAGCGGCACCAGCACACCGAACAGGCCGGAGACCAGGCAGGCGCCGGTCATCGCCAGCACGATCACCAGCGCCAGCTTCAGTGCCTGCGGATTGCCGTCGAGACCACCGGCGGTCCACCACATGGCCGCGCCCGCCACCAGGCCGGTGAGCAGGCCGTTGAGCGCGCCCAGCAGCGCCTCCTTGGTCAGCAGCCGGGCCAGCGGCAGGCTGTCGAAATCACCGAGCGTGAGCCCGCGCAGACTGATCGCCAGGGCCTGGCAGCCGGTGTTGCCGCTCTGGCCGGCGAGCAGCGGCAGGAAGGCGGCGAGCGCGACGATCTGGGTGATGGTGTCCTCGAAGGCGCCGACCACGAAGGCGGCCAGGAAGGCGGTCAGCAGATTGATCTGCAACCAGGGATGGCGTGCCCGGAACGCCGCCCAGAACGGCGTGCCAACCCGCTCCTCCTTGTCGATACCGACCATGCGCCCGGACTGGGCGCTGAGTTCCAGCGCCTGGTGCTCGAACAGCTTCCAGCCACGGACGATGCCGACCAGCCGCCCGGCCTCGTCGCAGACTGGGTAGACCGGGTAGTGGCGGCGCACGGTGGCGGCCACCGCCTCGCCCACCGGCGTCTCCGGCGCCAGCCGGAAGGGCTCGCGCAGCATCACCTGCGCCAGGGTCTGGCCGGGCTCGGCCAGCAGCAGCTCGCGCATCACCACCAGGCCGACCAGGCGCTGCGCCGCGTCGAGGGCGTAGAGATAGGTGAGCTGCTGCGGCTCCGGCTGCGCGCGCAGCCAGACGATGGTGTCGGCGACAGTGGTTTCCTGCGGCAGCGCGCCGCGCGGCGGCTCCATCAGCTCAGAGACCACGCCCGGCAATTCGGCGACTTCGCCGGCCTCCTCGATGGCCCCTGGCAGTTGCGCCGCGATGCGCGCCGCCGACGCCGGGCCCAGCGCCGCGAGAGCCGCTTCGATACGCGCCGGAGGCTCGTCAGCAAGCCGCGCGGCGGCATCCGGCGGGGAGCGACCCTGCAACTCGCGCAGCAAACCGGCCAGGTCGTCGTCGGGGCGATCGGATTCAGGCATAAGAGTCACCGGAGGGCGCGGGTCGCGAGTCGTGGATGGCAGCTCGCAGAGTACCGGCAGTTTCGGACCGAAGGCAGCCCGCAGGCGGAGCAGCAATGATCGGCCGCCGTCGCCCGATGCCGACGGGGCTGCCGGCGGCGCCATCAGCCCCTTCGCAAAAAGGAATATCGGACCGCCCCCGACCGAGCCAGAGCGAATTTCACCACTTCGCGCCCCCCGGAACTGACGTTACCGTAACGTGACAATCAGTGCAGATCGTCGAAGTAAGTCCCGGCCGGAGAGAGCCTGTGCGCCGTGTTGCCCCCCTTAGCCAACTGACCTCCCTGCTGTTCGCCAGCGCACTGCTCGGCTGCGGCTCCTCGCAACCGCCGGCCAGCGTCGATCCGGGGCCGAGCGGACCGGTGGTGAGCCGTTACGACCTCGCCAACCGCTGCTTCGTGATGAAGGCCGATGGCGCCTACGCGGTGCGCAGCGGCGCCAGCTTCCTCGCCAACGGCCAGGATGCCAGCGCCGCCGAGCGCTTCTACATGAAGCCGGCCGGCCTGGGGCGCTACCTGTTCTACACCGCCGACAAGAACCTGATGACTGGCAACCGTTCGGCGGTGAGCGCGGCGGCCAGCCCGGCCGACGGCTCCGACTGGACTCTCGATGGCGACGCCGGCCGCTATTCGGCGACCACGCTCGGCCAGAGTCTGGGCGTCGCCGCCGACGGCAAGCTGGTGCTGGGCAGCGCTCCGGCGACGCTGAGCTTCGAGCCCGCGCAAGGCTGCACCGAGTATCCGGAAATGCCGGTCGGCATCGACGGCCCGACCTTCAGCGGCCCGGCGCCCGGCAAGCCGGTACTGGGCTTCGCCGAGGTGCACGCGCACATGTCGATGGGCTCAGACATGTCCGACGGCAGCGGCGACCGTGGCCCCTCGGCCGGCGGCGTGATGTACGGCCACGCGGTGGACCGCTTCGGCGCACCCGAAGCACTGAAGAACTGCATCGCCATGCACGGCCCCGAGGGCATCCTCAGCGCCGAGAACATCATCCTCGACACCAACCCGTTGCAGACCCACGACACTGTCGGCTGGCCGACCTTCATCGACTGGCCCAAGCACGACTCGCAGCTGCACCAGCAGATGTACTACAAGTGGGTGGAGCGGGCCTACAAGGCCGGCCTGCGCACCATGACCGTCCACGGCACCACCATCGAGGCGCTGTGCAACATCGCCAAGCTGACCTTCGGCGACAAGACGGCGGCCTGCGTGGACATGGATGTCGGCACCAGGCAGGTCGAATACCTCTACGACATCGAGAAGTACATCGACGCCCAGGAAGGCGGCCCCGGCAAGGGCTGGTTCCGCATCGTCAAGGACCCGGCCGAGGCACGCCGCGTGGTCGGCGACGGCAAGCTGGCGGTGATCCCGGGGCTGGAGTTCGCCAACATCTTCCATTGCCGCGTGCAGTTCCTGCCCGGCATCGGCGAGGTCAGCGACTGCACCAAGGAAGACATCGACCGCGAGATCGACGAGGTCTGGGATCTGGGCGTGCGTCAGGTCTTCCCCTACCACGATGTCGATAGCGCGCTGGGTGGCACCGGCATCTTCAGTTCGATCCTGAACTACGTCGGCTTCACCAACACCCTGGGCTTCTGGAAGACCTACCCCTGCGAAAACGGTGGCGAAGGCCCGACCTATTTCTACGAGGCGGGCGCGGTGCTGGAGACCGCGACGCTGACCCAGTTCAATGATCCGGTCACGCAGTTGCTGATCGCCACCACCGGCGGCGTGCTGCCGGTCTACGGCCCCGGTCGCCAGTGCAATGCCCGCACCGTGACCGATCTCGGCAAGTACGCCATCGACAAGATCATGAAGAAGGGCTTCATCCTCGACATCGACCACGCCGAGATCAAGAGCAAGCAGTACATGCTCGACCAGGGCGCGCTGACCACGCCGAGCTACCCGATGATCTCCGGCCACGGCGGTCACGGCGGGATCAGCAACGCGCAGGCGGAGCAGATCTTCCGCCAGGGCGGCATCATTTATCCGGCCCTGCCCAACGGCAAGGACTTCGCCGCCTTCGTGCAGAAGGTCAAGCCGATCTGGCAGGCCTCCGGCACCAAGCGGCCGCTGTCGGTGGGCTACGGCGCCGACGCCAACGGCCTGCGCAATCTCGCCGGCTCACGCGGCGCCGGCAGCGAGCCGGTGCACTTTCCCTTCACCTTGTTCCAGGGCCCGGGCTGGGGGCCGCAGTACGCCGCCGCCGGCATCAAGCCGATCAGCGTCCAGCAGTTGGCCATCCCCGGCGGCAAGGCCTGGAATATGGACGAGGAGGGCATGTCCAACTACGGCCTGGTCGCCGACTTCGTCGAGGAGGCCCGCATCGAAGGCGGCGAAGAAACCACCAGCGCGCTCTACAACTCGGCGGAAGCCTTCCTGCAACTCTGGGAGCAGACCGAGAAGGCCTCGGCCGACGCGCAGAAGCTGCCGACGCCGTAGCTCCGACCACGGTGAGGATGCGGCGGAGGCTCGCCGGCTTGGCGGTGCTGCTGGCGCCGCTGCCGGCCGGCGCGCACGGCTTCGGCCGGCTCTACAACCTGCCGGTGCCGTTCTGGCTCTATGCCTGGGCGGCCTCGGCGGCGCTGCTGCTGTCCTTCCTGCTCGCCGCCTACTTCGCCAGCGCCCCGGCGGCGGTGCGCGAGGGCGGCAGCCGCGATCTCGGCAGACAGGCCTTCGGCCGCTGGCTGCGCCGCGCCCGCCCGGCGCTGGCGGCCTTGAGCCTGGGCCTGCTGCTGCTGTGCATCGCCAGCGGGCTGTTCGGCAACCGCGACCCCTACCGCAATTTCAGCATGACCTTCTTCTGGGTCGTGTTCGTGCTGGCGATCACCTACCTCACCGCCCTGCTCGGCGATTTCTACGCGGCGCTCAACCCCTGGCGGGTGCTCACCGGACTGCTGGCGCGCGTCTGGCGTGGCTACGCGCGCGGACGGCTGCGCTACCGCGAGGCCTGGGGCGACTGGCCGGCGCTGGCGCTCTACCTGGGCTTCATCGCCTACGAGCTGTTCGGCCACAGCAAGCCGCCCTCGCTGGCGCTGGCCCTGCTCGCCTACAGCGCGCTCAACCTGTTCGGCGTCTGGCTGGTCGGTGCCGGCGCCTGGTTCCGGCACTGCGAGCTGTTCTCGGTGTTCCTGCGTCTGGTCGCGCTGATGGCACCGCTGGACTACCAGCCCGCCGAACAGACCGGCGGACGCGGCCGCCTGCGGCTGCGCTGGCCGTTCAGCGGCCTGCTGCACGAGCGCCCGCAGAACCTGGGCACGGTGTGCTTCGCGCTGGCGATGCTTTCCACCACCGCCTTCGACGGCCTGCGCGCGACGCAGTGGTGGGTCTGGCTGTTCTGGCGCGACACCAGCGGCTGGATCACCGCGCTGGCCGGCAGCCCGCCGATCAGCGCCATCGCGCTGCTGCGGCCCTGGTACATCCGCTGGGAGCTGTTCTGGCTGCTGGTCTCGCCCTTTCTCTACCTCGCCGCCTACCTGGCCTGCCTGTGGCTGGCCAAGCGGCTCACCCGCAGCACGCGACCGCTACGCGCGCTGGCGCTGGACTTCGGCTACAGCCTGCTGCCGATCGCGCTGGTCTACCACGCCACCCATTACTCGACCCTGCTGCTCACCCAGGGCCTGAAGATCGTCAGCCTGTTTTCCGACCCCTTCGGCTGGGGCTGGAACCTGTTCGGCAGCGCGCAGTGGCTGCGGGCGCCGATCCTGCCGGCGATGGGCACGGTCTGGCACACCCAGGTCGGGCTGATCCTGCTCGGCCATGTGCTCAGCGTCGCCGTCGCTCACCGCATCGCCCTGCGTCTCTGGCCCGACCGCCGGCAGGCGATGCTGAGCCAGTTGCCGATGCTGCTGCTGATGGTGGCGTTCACCGTCGCCGGGCTGTGGATCCTGGCGCAGCCGCTGACCAACGAACGGATGCTCTGAGCCGGGCCTGCACGCCGGCGGAGCAATGGCGAGCGCCGCAATCCCGGCCGCCGCGCCGGGGCAGCCGCAAGGCCTTAACGGTTTCCTAAATCTGGCCGCGCATCGTGCTGCTCAGCCCCGGCATCCCGCCGGGCGAGAGACAGGAGCCGATGCCCAATGAACCTACCGACCTTCGTCCGCAAACCCATGGCCGCCGCCGCCCTGGGCGCCGCACTCGCGGCTCCCGTGGGCGCCGTCCTGGCACTGGGCTTTCACAGCCACGCCGAGGCGGCGATGCCCACCGCCGGCACGCTGCCCTCGCTGACCAGCAGCACGCCGCAGATGGTGGTGCCCAACTTCGCCGCGCTGGTGAAGCAGTACGGACCGGCGGTGGTGAACATCACCACCAAGGAGACCGTGAAGACCTCCAGCCGCGCGCCGCAGGGCCTGCCGCCCGGCTTCGGCGAAGGCGATGATCCGCTCTCGCAGTTCTTCGGCTTTGGCCAGATGCCGCGCTGGCGTGGCCAGGGCGGCGTGCCGGGCCAGCTGCTGCGCGGCGAGGGCTCGGGCTTCATCGTCGGCAGCAACGGCGTGATCCTGACCAATGCCCATGTCGTCGCCGACGCCAAGGAAGTCACCGTGAAGCTGGTGGACCGCCGCGAGTTCACCGCCAAGGTGATCGGCCAGGACGAGACCAGCGATGTGGCGGTGCTGAAGATCGACGCCAAGGATCTGCCCACCGTGAAGCTCGGCAACCCCGACAATGTCGCGGTCGGCGAGTGGGTGGTGGCCATCGGTGCGCCGTTCGGCTTCGAGAACAGCGTCACCCAGGGCATCGTCAGCGCCAAGGGCCGCACCCTGCCGGACGGCAGCTACGTGCCCTTCCTGCAAACCGACGTGGCGATCAATCCCGGCAATTCCGGCGGGCCGCTGTTCAATCTCAACGGCGAGGTGATCGGCATCAACTCGCAGATCTACACCCGCAGCGGCGGCTATCAGGGCGTGTCGTTCGCCATCCCCATCGACGTGGCGATGAACGTCAGCCAGCAGTTGCAGACCAGCGGCCATGTCGCGCGTGGCAGGATCGGCGTCACCGTGCAGCCGCTCGACGGCCAACTGGCGCAGAGCTTCGGCCTGACCAAGCCGGAAGGCGCGCTGGTGGCGCAGGTGCAGAAGGACAGCCCCGGCGCGGAAGCCGGGCTGAAGTCGGGTGACGTGATCCTGAGCTTCAACGGCACCGACATCCACGAGTCCTCGGAGCTGCCGGCGCAGGTGGCGCGGCTGGCGCCGGGCACCAAGGCCAAGCTCGGCATCTGGCGCGACGGCAAGGCCAAGGAAGTCGTGGTGCAGCTCGCCGACATGGGCGCCCAGGAGGTCGCCAGCGCCGACAGCGCCGCCGCCGGCAAGCTCGGGCTCTCGGTGCGGCCTTTGACCAAGGACGAGCAGAAGCAGATCGAGAGCGAGGGCGGCCTGCTGGTGCAGGACGTGGCCGGCGCGGCGGCCGAAGCCGGCATCCAGCCCGGCGACGTGGTGCTCGCCGCCAACGGCAAGGCGGTGGGCAGCGCGGCCGACCTCAAGGCGATCACCGACCACGCTGCCAAGCACCTGGCGCTGCTGGTGCAGCGCGGCGAGGCCCGACTGTTCGTGCCGGTCGATCTCGGCTGAACCAGGCCCCTTAGACTGACGGCGCCGACCTCCAGGGGTCGGCGCCGTTCTGTTTTTTTCCTTCGCACGAACCCGGAGTCGCCATGAGCCGTCCGCAGCCGCTGGACTACCTGCAATCCGCCGCCCGCTGGTTTGGCCGCCGCGCCGACCAGCTCAGCAACACCGAGCGGCGCGTACTGGCGCACGCCAACCGCCACGAGGCGTTGAGCGAGGACCCCGGACAGGTGCTGGACCGGCAGTCGAGCTTCGGCGAGCGGCTGGCCGACCGGGTGGCGGAGTTCGGCGGCTCCTGGACCTTCATCCTGATCTTCGGCGCCGTGCTGCTCGGCTGGACCCTGCTCAACACCGAAGTGCTGGGCAAGACCGCGTTCGATCCCTACCCCTACATCTTTCTCAACCTGATGCTGTCGATGCTGGCGGCGATCCAGGCGCCGATCATCATGATGAGCCAGAACCGGCAGTCGGCGAAGGACCGTCAGATGGCCGAGCACGACTACGCGGTCAATCTCAAGTCCGAGCTGGAGATCATGGCCCTGCACGACAAGCTCGACGCCCTGCGCAGCGAGCATCTCGAAGCGCTGCTGCGCAAGCAGCAGGAGCAGATCGAGCTGCTGACGCGGCTGCTGTCCGAGCGCCAGTGAGGCGCCTGCGGTTTGCAGCGCCGCGCGCATTTGCCAGACTGCGTCCGCACCGACACTCCAGGGACACCCGCCATGCCCGGCCATAGCAGCTACCTCATTGCCCGCGTCCTGCTGGCCAGCGTCTTCATCGGCCTGGGGGGTGCGCGCCTGCTGATCGGACTGGGGCTGATCGACGGTGGCGGCAGCGACTACACCCTGGGCGCACTGGCCTTCTCGGCCTTCGAGCTGGCGGCCGGCCTCGGCATCGCCGTCGGCTGGCGGGTGCGCTGGCTGGCGCTGCTGATGGCAGCCTTCCTGGCCATCGACGCGGTGCTCTCGCACCCGTTCTGGAGCCAGCAGGGCATCGAGCTGCACGCGCAACTGCTGCACTTCCTGAAAAACCTCGCGGCCATCGGCGGCCTGCTGCTGCTCTCCTGGGTGGAAGCCGGCGGCCGGCTGTCACGCGGCTCGCTGTGATGGCCAGCAGCCTGCTGCGGGTCCGCAAGGCGCAGGAGCACGGCAAGGTCAGCTTCGTCGAGCTGTTCTTCGACCTGGTGTTCGTGTTCGCCATCACCCAGCTCTCGCACACGCTGCTGGCGCATCTCACGCCCCTGGGCCTGGCGCAGACCGCCTTGCTGATGCTGGCGGTCTGGTGGGTATGGATCTTCACCTCCTGGGTCACCAACTGGCTGGACCCGGAGAAGCTACCGGTACGGCTGGCGCTGCTGGTGCTGATGGGCCTGGGCCTGCTGATGTCGTCCTCGCTGCCGCAGGCGTTCGGCGAGCGCGGACTGGTGTTCGCACTCGCCTACGTGGCGATGCAGGTGGGACGCAGCCTGTTCTTCCTGTGGGCGGTGCGCGGCCAGGCGGGCATGGTGCGCAACTTCCAGCGCATCCTGGTCTGGCTGAGTCTGGGCGGCAGCTTCTGGATCGCCGGCGCCTTCGCCGAGGGCGAAACCCGGCTACTACTCTGGAGCCTCGGCCTGGCACTGGAATACGCCTCGCCCTCCCTGGGTTTCTGGGTGCCGGGCCTGGGCCGCTCGGAGTCCACCGACTGGAACGTCGAGGGCGGTCATCTGTCGGAGCGTTGCGCGCTGTTCATCATCATCGCGCTCGGCGAATCGGTGCTGGTCACCGGCGCCACCTTCGCCGAGATGCCCTGGTCGGCGGCGACCTTTGGCGCCTTCCTGGCCAGCTTCGTCGGCAGCCTGGCGATGTGGTGGCTGTACTTCGACAGCATCGCGGAAACCGGCAGCCACCGCATCGCCCAGGCCCGCGATCCGGGCCGGCTGGCACGCCTGGTCTACACCTACATCCACCTGCTGCCGGTGGCGGGCATCGTCGTCACGGCGGTGGCCGACGAGATGGTGCTGGCCCATCCGCTGGGCCATGCCAGCGGCGCCGCCACCGCCGCCATCCTCGGCGGCACGGCGCTGTACCTGCTGGGCAGCCTGCTGTTCCGCTGGACCATCGGCGGACAACTGCCGCGCTCCTGCCTGCTCGGCCTGCTGGCGCTGGCGGCGCTGCTGCCACTGGCCTCGCATCTCGCGCCGCTGTGGCTGTCGCTGGCGACCAGCGCGGTGCTGGTGCTGATCGCCGCCTGGGAAGCCGGCGAACGCCACCGCCGGCAGTGCGCGACCGCGCTGCATTTGTCCGAGCGCTAGCAGCCAGCAGCGCCCGCCCCGAAACAAAGAGCCTTAGACGCCCAGCGCCTGGCGCTGCGCTTCCATCAACTCGCGGATGCCGAGAGTGGCGAGGTCGAGCAACTGGTCCAGCTCCTCGCGCCGGAAGGCATGGCCCTCGGCGGTGCCCTGCACCTCGATGAACTGGCCGGCCTCGTTCATCACCACGTTCATGTCGCACTCGCAGCCGCTGTCCTCGTTGTAATCGAGGTCGAGCACCGGCGTGCCCTTCACGATGCCGACGCTGATCGCGGCGATCTGGCCATGCAGCGGGTCCTTCTTGATCAGCTTCCTGGCCTGCATGGCGCGGATGGCATCGACCAGGGCGACATAGCCGCCGGTGATCGCCGCCGTGCGGGTGCCGCCGTCGGCCTGCAGCACGTCGCAGTCGATGGTGATGGTCAGGCCCGGCAGGGCATCGAGATCGACGCAGGCGCGCAGGCTGCGGCCGATCAGGCGCTGGATCTCCTGGGTGCGGCCGCTCTGCTTGCCGCTGGCGGCCTCGCGCTTGCTGCGGGTGTGGGTGGCGCGCGGCAGCATGCCGTACTCGGCGGTGACCCAGCCGCCGTCCTTCTTCCAGGCCGGACCACGCTCTTCGACGCTAGCCGTGCACAGCACCTGGGTGTCGCCGAAGCAGACCAGCACCGAGCCCTCGGCATGCTTGGTGAAACGGCGCTCGATGCGGACAGTGCGGAGCTGGCTGGGGGTGCGGCCGGAAATACGGGACATGGACGGGTCGGTCAGGGATTTTGCGGGACGCGAGTATAGTGCCGCGCCTCACGCCTCACGCCTCACGCCTCACGCCTCACGCCTCACGCCTCACGCCTCACGCCTCACGAGATTATGGACATCGACGAACTCGCGGAAACCTTCGAGCTGCTGGGCGACTGGGAGGAGCGCTATTCCTACCTCATCGACCTCGGCCGCAAGCTGCCGGCGCTGGCCGAGGCCGAGCGCAACGAGGAGACCAAGGTGCGCGGCTGCATGTCGCAGGTCTGGCTGGTCGGCGGCCTGGAGTCGGACGGCCGCATGCGCTTCAACGGCGATTCCGACTCCAGCCTGGTGAAGGGGCTGATCGCGCTGCTGATGGCACTGGTCAACGGCAAGACGCCCGGGGAAATCCTGGCGCTGGACATCGCCGGCAGCTTCCAGCGCCTGGGGCTGGAGAGCAACATCACCGTCAACCGCCGCAACGGCTTCTACTCGATGGTGGAACGCATCCGGGCGCTGGCAGCGGCGGTGCGCCGCTAACTTCCGCTCCTCGCGCCCAACGAGTCGCCCCAGGGCGTTGCGAGCTACGGCGCCTTCGGATGCGCCTTGAAGAACGCCCAGATGGTCTCGCTGGCATTCAGGGCCTGACTGGGCGCCTCGGCGCGGCGGCGGCCGGCGCGTCCCCCGGGCCAGGCATGGCCGGCGTCCTCGATCAGATAGCGCTCCACCGCCAGCCCCTGCGGGCAGCGATAGCGCCAGTGCTGCACGCCGCCCTGCACCTGGACCTCGGGCGCCGCCTCGCAACCATCGGCGCGCGCCCAGAAGGCGCCCTGCTCGCCGGCCGGCCGCAGCGGCGTGCCGTCCCAGGCGCCGGGGAAGCGTCCGCCGAGCGCACCGCCCTGCGGCGGCACCATGCGGTCGGTGCCACCGTTGATGATGAGTGCTGACACCGGCTGGTGCGGAAGCGCTTCGTCGCCGAACAGCGTGCCCACCACCGGCGCGATCGCGGCGACGGTGTCGGACAACTCGATGCCCAGGCGGTGGCTCATCATCCCGCCGTTGGACATGCCGGTGACATAGATTCGGCGGGGGTCCACCGGATAGTCCCGCGCAACCTGCCAGATCAGCGTGCGGATGAAGGCGACATCGTCCACCCGGTGCTCCATCGCGTAGGCACAGCAATGGCGCGCGTTCCAGCTCAGCAGGCGCTCCTCGAAACGGCCGCTGCCGTCGGGGTAGACGACGATGAAGCCCTCGCGCTGGGCAATGGGCGTGAAGCCACTCATCTGCTCGCCGTTGTCGGCATTGCCGCCGCCGCCGTGCAGCATCAGCACCAGCGGCAGCGGCCCACTCGGCAGCGGGGTCGGCACGCGGATCAGGTAGCTGCGCTGGGTCTCGCCCACGGGCAGGTGCCGACGGCCGCCGCTGTCGCCGCCGGCGGTGGCGAATCCCGGCGCCCCGGCCAGCACCAACGCCAGCAGCGCCGCGCGGCACGAAGGCGCGCGGCTCATTTGCGCGCCGCCGGCAGGCAGTCGGCGGCCTGTTCCGGCGTCTTGCCGCGCGCGCAGTCGCGGATGCTCTTGCGCTCGGCCTCCGGCAACTGCCGCGCGGCGCGGAAGCGCTCGCGGATCTCGGCGCGGCGTTCCGGCGGCAGCTCACGGAACTCGCGCACGAAGCCGCGCAGGCGTTCGCGCTCCTCGGGGCTCAGCGACTGCCAGCGCTGGCGCCCTTCCTTGAGCTGTTCCTTTTGCTCGGGTGGTAGCGCGTTGTAGCGGTCGGCACGGCGCAACAGTTGCTCGCGGCGGTCGCTGGGCAGGCTGTCCCAACCGGCGGCGAACTCGGACAAGGCCTGCTGCTGCTCGGGCTTGAGCTGGTTCCAGTCCTGCGCCCAGAGCGTCGGCGCGATGCACAGCAGCGCCAGCGGCCAGGCGCGGCGGAGAAAATTCGGAAGCGCGTTCATGGCGGCCTCAGGCGGCATCGTCGGCGGCGAGCCAGAGCAGGTATTCGAGGTCTTCGTCCTGCAAGGGCTCCTCGCCGGCCGTCGGCAGGCCGACCGCCAGTTCCTCGATGGCCGGCGTCGGCGGCGCGCTCGGCAATGGAGCCTGCGGCCAGAAGCCAATTCCGAAGGCCAGCAGCAGGCCAGTGGCCAGCGCCGGCGCCAGCCAGACCCAGGCGCGCCGGGGCTGGGCCTCGGCGACGGTCAGCGCGCGGCGGCGGGCGGCGGCCAAGCGCGCACGCTGCACCGGGTCGATCTCGTCCTGCCAGTGGTCGAGCGCGCGCAGCACCGGTTCGGTACCCGGCGGCGGCGGCTCGTGCGGCTCGGTTGGGCGGTTCATGCTTGCAGTCCTTCCTGCGCCAGCAGGCTTTGCAGGGCGCTGATCGCCCGCGACAGATGGGTTTTGACGCTGCCCTCGCTACAGGCCATGGCCTGGGCGGTCTCGCTGGTGGAGAGCCCCTCCCAATGCCGCAACAGAAAGGCCTGACGCTGCCGGTGCGGCAGATTTTGCAGCGCCCGCCGCAGCCGCTGCCGTACCTGCGCGCCAGCGACCAACGTCTCCGGCCGCTCGGACTCGGGCGCAGGCAGGCGCTCCAGCGCCGATTCCTCCTCGTCCTCGTTGTCGAACTGCCGCTGACCCAGCCAGCGGCCGCGCAGCAATTGCTTGTAGCGCCACTTGCGCAGGCGGTTGTCGAGGATGCGGTAGAACAGCGGTGGCCACTCGGCGGGATCGTGGTCGGCGTAATGGCGGGCGAGCTGGATCATCGACTCCTGCACGCAGTCCAGGGCCTCGTCGGCGTCGCCGCCGGTGCCGAGCTGGGCAATGCGCAGCGCCCGCCGCTCGACGCCGGCCAGGAAGCTGGCGAGCGTCGAAGTCCGCGACCGGGCGCTGGCAGTCACCCGCGCGTCAATCGCGGTGGCGGCGGTCGGCACGACGGTCTGCACGCTGCACCACCCGGTCGCCCTTGCTGTCCAGCCGGGTTTCCTTGCGCTCGCCGCGCTGATCCAGGCGCGCGTCGACGCGGTCGCCCTTTTCATCCACCCGGCTCTGGTAGCGCTCACCACGCTGGTCGATCCGGCTGGCGGCCTGCTCGTGGCCGTTGGCGTTGAGACGCTCGGCGCGGGTGTCGCTGTGCTGCTCCACCGCATCGCCACGGCGGTCCAGACGCTGGTCGATGACCTCGCCGCGCTGGTCGGCGTGCTGCTCCTGGCGCTCGCCGCGCTGATCCAGGCGCTGGTCGATGCGTCCGGCGCGGTTCTCGACCGGCGTCTGGGCCTGCGCCAAAGGCGCCAGCAGCGCGGCGCTCAAGGCCAGCGCCAGGTGGAATACGGGTTTGCGGTCCATGCGATGCTCCTGTGACGGTGAGAGGCTGGAGGGCGTCCGAAGCCGCTCCTGCCCACACAAGTCCACCGACTGCCATCCGGTTGACACGCTAGGATGCTGTCCTGGTACCGCTTCCAACAGAGAGCCGTCATGTCCGCCTTCGCCATCGCATTTCTGATCTTCGCCGCCGTCACGCTCTACAAGGGGGTGGTCACCGTGCCACAGGGCATGGAATACACCGTCGAGCGTTTCGGCAAGTACCGCGCCACCTTCACCCCCGGCCTGCACTGGCTGGTGCCGTACGTGGACCGCATCGGCCGCCGGCTGTCGATGATGGAGCAGGTGCTGGACGTGCCCAGCCAGGAGGTCATCACCAAGGACAATGCCATGGTCGGCGTCGATGGCGTGGTGTTCTTCCAGGTGCTGGATGCGCCCAAGGCCGCCTACGAGGTGCAGCAGCTGGAATACGCCATCCTCAACCTGACCCAGACCAATCTGCGCACGGTGATGGGCTCGATGGATCTCGACGAGCTGCTCAGCCAGCGCGACCACATCAACACCCGGCTGCTGGCGGTGATCGACCAGGCGACCTCGTCCTGGGGCATCAAGGTGACCCGTATCGAGGTCAAGGACATCCGCCCGCCGGCGGATCTGGTCGATTCCATGGCCCGGCAGATGAAAGCCGAGCGCGACAAGCGCGCCAACATCCTCGAAGCCGAAGGCTTCCGCCAGGCGGCGATCCTCAAGGCCGAGGGCGAGAAGCAGTCGCAGATCCTGCGCGCCGAGGGCGAGCAGCAGCAGGCCATCCTCGACGCCGAGGGCCGCAAGGAAGCCGCCTACCGCGACGCCGACGCCCGCGAGCGCGAGGCCCAGGCCGAGGCGCGCGCCACCATCATGGTCAGCGAGGCGGTGGGCAAGGGCGATGTGCAGGCGCTCAATTACTTCATCGCCCAGAAGTACACCGAAGCGCTGAAGGAAATGGCGCTCTCGCCCAACCAGAAGACGGTCTATCTGCCGCTGGAGGCCGCCAGCATCATCGGCGCGCTGGGCGGCATCGCGCAGCTCGCCAAGGACGCGGGCAAGCCGCAGACCTGAACCGGAGACGCTCATGGACGCATTGGTCTTCTGGCACTGGTGGGTACTCGGCTTCGGCCTGCTGATCGCCGAGATCCTGCTGCCCGGCACCTTCTGCCTCTGGCTGGGCCTGGCCGCCTTCGTCACCGGCGCCGCCGCCTGGCTGATTCCCAGCCTGCACTGGCAGGTGGAGGTGGTGCTGTTCGCGGTGCTGTCGTTCGCGGCGGTGGGCCTGTGGTTCCGCTTCCGCCCGGCTGACCGCGAGCAGGTGGAGCACGGCCTCAACCAGCGCGGGCGCGGCTACCTCGGCCAGGTGTTCGTGCTGGTCGAGCCGATCACCGAAGGTGTGGGTAAGGCCCGCGTCGAGGACGGCGTCTGGCGCGTGCAGGGCCCTGATCTGCCGGTCGGCGCCAAGGTGAAGGTGGTGGGCATCGAAGGCACCACGCTGCGCGTGGTCGCCGCCTAGCATGCGCCGGCAGGCCAGCCCCGCTCCCGCGCGACCGGCGCGGGTACGGGTGACCCTGCCGGACAGCATCTACAGCCTCGGCGAGGAGATCGCCCACGCGCTCAGCCACGGCGTCGGCGCCTTCGCCGCCATCGCCGGGCTCGCCGTGCTGGTGGCGAAGGCGGCGCTCTACGGCAATGCCTGGCATGTGGTTTCGGCCAGCGTATTCGGCGCCACCCTGATCCTGATGTACACCGCCTCGGCGCTGTTCCACAGCATTCCGCTGCCGCGCAGCAAGCAGGTGCTGCGGGTGATCGACCACTGCTGCATCTACCTGCTGATCGCCGGCACCTATACGCCATTCACCCTGGTGACCCTGCACGGTCCCTGGGGCTGGAGCCTGTTCGCACTGACCTGGGGCCTGGCGGCAGTCGGCGTGGTGTTCAAGATCTTCACCACCGGCCGCTACGAGGCGCTGTCGCTGGCGGTGTATCTGGCGATGGGCTGGTGCGCGGTGCTGGCGATCAAGCCCTTGCTGGCAGCGCTGCCGGCCGGTGGCCTCTGGCTGCTGCTGGCGGGCGGACTCTCCTACAGCCTGGGCGTGGTGTTCTATGCCTGGGAAAAACTCCCCTACCACCACGCGATCTGGCATCTGTTCGTGCTGGCCGGCAGCGTGCTGCACTACTTCGCGGTGCTGTTCTACGTGATCCCCTCCGGCGCGATTGGCGGCGGATAAGCGCCGTTGGTAGTCCCGCGTCCGCCGGCGTCCGGGCCTGCGCTAGGGTCTGCGCATGGCCGACCTTCCCCAGACCCGCCGTCTCAGCACCCCGCCCGCCTATACGGCCGAGGAGGAGATCGCCCACAGCGTCAGCCACGGTCTGGGCGCGCTGCTGGCCATCGGCGGACTGGCGGTGCTTGCGGCCCGCGCCGCGATGTACGGCGAGTACCTGCACGTCGTCGCCTGCAGCATGTTCGGCATGGCGATGCTGCTCACCTATCTGGCCTCGGCGATCTACCACAGCGTGCCGCTGTCGCTGCTGCCGACCGCCAAGGACGTGCTGCGCGCCATCGACCAGGCCTTCGTCTACGTACTGATCGCCGGCACCTACACGCCGTTCTGCCTGCTGGTGGTCGAGGGTCCGCTAGGGCCGACGCTGTTCATCGCCACCTGGACGGTGGCGCTCACGGCCATCGCCTTCCGGGTACTGGCACCCGACACCCACGAGCGCATCGCACTGTGGATCTATCTGGCCCTGGGCTGGGGCGCGCTGCCGCTGATGTCGCGCCTTTCCGACGGCTTGCCGCGCGAAGGACTGTGGCTGCTGATCGCCGGTGGCTGCGCCTATACCGCCGGGGTCGGCTTCTACCTGCAAACCAAGATGCGCTACCACCACGCGATCTGGCATCTGTTCACCCTGCTGGGCTCGGCGCTGCACTACTTCGCGGTACTGCTCTACGTGATCCCGTCGCGCTGACCCTTGCGGCTGGCGCGACAGCGTGCCAGCGTTGGCCGTGAGCCCTTAAACCCGCCCCCACAGGATGAAAGCCTTCAGCGCTCCCGACAGCCCCTGGCGCGTGCCCTACGACGGTGGCTTCGAAGTCGCCAAGGCGCCGACCCGGCCGCCCAAGGACAGCCTCGACAAGGCCGGCCGCCAGGCGCGGCTGGCGGAACTGGTGGAAGAGCTGGCGAGCTTGCAGCACATCCTCTACGCCCACGACCACCGCTCGCTGCTGCTGGTGTTCCAGGCCATGGATGCCGCCGGCAAGGACTCCACCATCCGCGCTGTGCTCTCCGGCGTCGATCCCGCCGGCTGCCAGGTGACCAGCTTCAAGCAGCCGAGCAGCAGCGAGTTGGAGCACGACTTCCTCTGGCGCACCACGCTGGCCCTGCCCGAGCGCGGCCGCATCGGCGTGTTCAACCGCAGCTACTACGAGGAGGTGCTGGCGGTGCGCGTGCATCCCGAGTTCCTCCAGGCGCAGCGGCTGCCGCAGCCGATGCCGCCGCTCAAGCAGCTCTGGGCCGACCGCTACGAGTCGATCCGCGACTACGAAAAGCACCTGGCGCGCAATGGCACGGTGATCCTGAAATTCTGGCTGCATGTCGGCAAGGAAGAGCAGCGCCAGCGCCTGCTGGCCCGACTCGACGAGCCGGCGAAGAACTGGAAGTTCAACAGCGGCGATGTCAGCGAGCGCCAGCACTGGAACCGCTACATGCGCGCCTACCAGGACGCCCTGAACGCCACCAGCCGCCCCTGCGCGCCCTGGTACGCGATCCCCGCCGACTCCAAGAGCTACATGCGCATGGCCATCGCCGAGATCGTGGTACAGACCCTGCGCGGCCTGGACCTGCGCTACCCGACGCTGGATGCCAGCGAGCAGCGGCGTTTCGCCGCCATGCGCCGCGCCCTCGCCCGCAAGACCTGAAACCGACACTCCGCGCCCGATGAGCCCACCCCAGAAGTGGACGCTGCTGCTCGCCCTGTATTTCAGCCAGGGTCTGCCTTTCGGCTTCTTCACCCAGGCGCTGCCGGTGCTGCTGCGCGAGGACGGCGTCTCGCTGTCGCGCATCGGCCTCTCCGGCCTGCTGTTCCTGCCCTGGGCGCTGAAGTGGCTGTGGGCACCCTGGGTGGACGCCCACGGCCTGCGCAAGCACTGGATCATCCCCCTGCAACTGGCGACCATCCTCACCGCCGTGGCGCTGGCGGCGGTGGACGGCAGCCCGGAGCAGAAACTGTTCTGGCTGAAGATCGCCATCGTGCTCTGCGCCTTGTTCGCCGCCACCCAGGACGTGCCCAGCGACGCCCTGGCGGTGCACCTTCTGCAACCGGGCGAACGCGGCCTGGGCAATGCCGTGCAGGTCGGCGGCTACCGGCTGGGCATGGTGCTGGGCGGCGGCGCGCTGATGATCGTGCTCGACCAACTGGGCTGGGCGGCGGCCTTCCTGGCGATGGCGGCCTTCCTGGGCTTGAGCCTCTGGCCGGTGCTGCGCTTCCCCGAACAGCGCCTGCTACCACCACTGGAACGGCGCGCGCCCGGCGCCAATCCCCTGCCGGCGATCTGGGCGCGGCTGCGGCTGCCCGGCATGGCGGCGCTGCTGTGCTGGCTGGTGGCCTACAAGTTCGGCGACAGCATGGCTTCGGCGATGGTGAAGCCCTATCTGGTGGATGCCGGCTGGAGCAAGACCGAGATCGGCCTCTGGGCCGGCATCGCCGGCTCCGGCGGCGGCCTGCTCGGCGCGCTGCTGGGCGGCCTGGCCGCCGACCGCCTGGGCCGCCGCCGCGCCCTGCTCTACTGCGGTCTGGCGCAGACCGCAGCGGTGGCGCTCTACGCCCTGCACGCCTACGGCCCCGGCGGCGAATGGCTGCTGAAGAGCGCAGTCACCCTGGAACATGTGCTGGGCGGCATGGCGACGGTGGCGCTGTTCACCCTGATGATGGACGCCAGTGATCCCCAGCACGCCGGCAGCGACTACACGCTACAGGCCTGCGCCATCGTCATCGCCACCGGCCTGGCCGGCTGGGTGGGCGGCCTGTTGGGCGACGCGCTCGGCTACGGCGCGCTGTTCGCGCTCGCCACCGCGCTCTCCGGTGCCGGCTGCGGGCTGCTGCTGTGGGCGCTGGCGAGGCGACGGGTGCCCACTCGGCTGGTCGCGCAGATGCGCAGCTAGACGGCGCCGCCTCAGCCAGGCCCGACTCCGGATCAAAGCCCTGCGCAAGCCCTGGGGAAGAACAGGCTACGGACCTCAGCGCTCCCAGAGGATGCGCACTGCCAACTCCGGGCTGCCGCCGGGCGGGATGTTGTGCATCAGCAGCTCCAGGCCGCCGGCGGGCAGAAGCTGGAGCACGAGATCCCAACCCCAATCCGGCCCGGGCGGCGCGGCATAGCTGCCCAGTACCAGGAAACCATTTGCGCGGGCCTCGCCCCGGCAGTGCATCACCGAACCGCTGCTGTGGAAGGAATCGACCCAGGCGGCGCTGACCAGCGCGCGCTCGTTGTCGTTGCCGACCAGCAACAGGCCCGACTGCGGCTGCCCCTCGTAGCTCCACCGGTAGCGCAGCGCCAGGAACTTGCCCATGGCCTCGCTGGTGATCTGCACTTCGCAGGGGCAGACCGCGTGCGGCGGCGCCTTGGGGTCGAACCACAGGCTCTTTTCACCGGACCATTCGCCCAGCAACGCGGGGTGCAAGCTGCTCAGCTTCATCGGGTTCTCCGGTGGCCCGACCCGCAGTGTAGGTGCTGCCGAGACAGACGGCCGGCGGCGGCGTTCAGAACGACAGCCGCGCCCGCGCGCCGCCTTCGGGGCGGTTCTCCAGACTCAGCCGCCAGCGCAGGCGCTGCGCCAGGGTGGCGGCGATATAGAGCCCCATTCCGGTGCCGCCGTCGCGGCCACGGCTGCGCGGCGCGAACACCTGCGGCAGCTCCTCGGGCGGAATGCCGGGGCCGTCGTCGTCGACCACCAGCCCTACCGAGTCCAGCCGCACCCGCACCGCGCCCGGCTGCTGACGCCCGGCCTGGGTGACCGCGCGCAAGGAATTGCGCAGCAGATTGCTGACGATCACCGTCACCGCGCCGGCCGGCGCCACCACCGTGCAGGGCTGCAACTGCCAGTCCACGGCGCTGATGTCGAGCTGGGCGGCACACAAGGCCGGCAGGCGCTCGTGCAGCGGCAGCGCCTCGGCGACCGGCACCACGTCGGTGCGCGACAGCCAGAGCAGGGCGTCGAGATCCTGCAAGGCGCTGCGCGCCGAGCGCAGGATGCGCGCCACCGGCGGCGCCGGCTGGCTGGCGTCGAGGATCTCGGCGGCACCCAGGATCACCGCCAGCGGCGTGCGCAGCTCGTGGCTGGCGCTGGCAGCGAAGGCGCGCTCGCGTTCCACCAGTTCATCCACCCGCGCCATGTGGCCGTTGAGCGCCTCGGCGATCACCGCCAGCTCGCTGTCGTGCGGCGCCGCCGGCAGCCGGGCGCCGCGCTGCTCGGGGTCGAGGCCGCGCAGGTCGGCGACCAGGCCGTCGAGCGGGGCCAGGGTCTGCTGGGCAAGACGGCCGGACAGCCACCAGCCGAGCAGGGCGGTGAAGCCCATGCCGGCCAGCAGGGTCAGCCAGAGCAACTGCTCGCGGGAGCTGAGCGCGCGGTCGCTGTAGCTGAGGTAGGCGCTATCGCCGGGACCGAGGCGGCGCACCAGCACGTAGTGCGGGCGGTCTTCGTAGACGATATCGGCGTGCAGCCCTGGCGGTAGCGCCCAGACCACCGCCGGCGGCGGCGCCCCGCCCCGCGCCGGCCGGTAGTAGCGCAGGGTCTCGCCCTGCAGTTCGCTGGGCTCGGGCGCTGTGCCGGCGCGCACGAAGTAGCGCATCTCGCGCTCCAGCAGATCGCTGAGGGTGGCGTGTTCGATGTAGCGCTCCACCGCCAGGAAGCCGAGGCCGAGCAGCAGCGCGCTGAGCAGCGACAGACTGACCAGGGAGGACGCCAGCCGGCGGCGGAGGCGGTGGCCGCCCGTGCGGCCACTGCTGAGCACCGAGGCCACCGCCGATGCCCCGGACGAGGGCTTCAGGCGTCGAGCACCGCCAGGCGGTAGCCCTCGCCGTGCACGGTGTGGATGAGCTTGGTCGGGAACGGCTTGTCCACCGCCGCCCGCAGGTTGTGCAGGTGGGCGCGCAGCACATCGCCATCGGGGGCGTCGTCGCCCCAGAGCGCGCGCTCCAGCTCGGCACGGGTGACCAGCCGTGGCGAGCGGCGCAGCAGCACCTCCAGCAGGCGGCGCTCGGCGCGGGTGAGGGTGATCGGCTTGCCGGCGCGGCGCACTTCGGCGGTGCCGGGATCGCATTCGAGGTCCGCGACCCGCAGGATCTGTTCGGCGACGGTGCCGCTGGCGCGCCGGTGCAGCGCCGCCAGCCGCGCCGCCAGTTCAGACAGCGCAAACGGTTTGACCAGGTAGTCGTCGGCGCCGGCGGCGAGGCCATCGACGCGGTCGCTGACGGCGTCCAGCGCGGTGAGCATCAGCACCGGGGTATTGACGCCCTGGCCGCGCAGGCGCCGGCACAGGCTGGCGCCATCCAGGCCGGGCAGCAGGCGGTCGAGGACGATGACATCGGCGTTGCCGTCCTGCGCCCGCAGCAGGCCGGTGGGGCCGTCGGCGGCGAAGTCCACCGCATGGCCCTGGGCCGTGAGGTAGTCGCCGACATTGGCGGCGAGGTCGGGATGATCTTCGATGACGAGTATGCGCATGGGACGAATGCTACGTCAGCCGGGGGTCAAACGTCCGTCAAGCAGGATCAGGATCGCGGGCGCGCTGCTTGCCGATCCAAGCGGCCCACAATATGCCCAGCTCGAACAGCAGATAGGACGGCACCGCCACCAGCACCTGGCTGGCGACATCGGGCGGGGTGATGATCGCCGCGACCACGAAGATGCCGACCAGCACGTAGCCGCGCGCCTCCTTGAGCTGGGCGACGCTGACGAAACCGGTCCAGACCAGCAGCACCACGGCCACCGGCGTCTCGAAGGCGACGCCGAAGGCGATGAAGATGGTGAGGATGAAGTCCAGGTACTTGCCGATGTCGGTGGCCACCTGCACGCCGGCGGGCGCGACACCGATCATGAAATGGAACACCGCCGGCAGGGTGATGTAGTAGGCAAAGGCGACGCCGGCGTAGAACAGCAGCGTGGAAGACGCCAGCAGCGGCGCGATCAGCTTGCGCTCGTGCTTGTACAAGCCGGGCGCGACGAAACCCCAGACCTGGTAGAGGATCCAGGGCATCGCCAGCACGATCGAGAGGATCGCCACCAGCTTGAAGGGGATGAGGAAGGGTGAGGCCACCTCGGTGGCGATCATCGAGGCGCCTTCCGGCAGCAGCTTGGTCAGCGGCGCGGCGAAGAATGCGTAGATGTCGCGCGCGAAGAACAGCATCGGCAGCAGCAGCACCAGCACGCCGTAGAGGGCGTTCAGGAAGCGGGTGCGCAGTTCCAGCAGGTGGGCGAGCAGCGGCTGCTCGGCGCCCGGGGCGTTGGGGTCGATGATCGGCATCGACTAGTTCTTGCCTTCGCCGGGCGGCGTGGCGGCGTCCTTGACCTCGCCGGCGGTGGACTTCACCTGCGACTCCAGCATGGCGAACTGCTCGCGGGCCAGGCGATTGGCCTCGTCGAGCTTCTTCTTGAGGTCCGCCGCCTGGGTTTCACGCTCCAGCTCGGTGGAGAGGTTGCGCATGTAGCTCTTGGCCTGGCCGGTCCAGCGGCCGACGCTGCGCGCCACCCTGGGCAGGCGCTCCGGCCCGAGCACGATCAGGGCGATCACGAAGCACAGGAACAGCTCGCCGAACCCGATATCGAACATGGCAGAAGGCCGGCCGCGAGGCGGGGCTGCTAGACCTGCTCTTTCTTGGTTTCGCTCTGCGCGCTGGTCTGCGACTGAGCGGCGACCGCCTCCGGCTTCTTGGCCGCCTCGGCTTCGCCTTCGCGCATCGCGTCCTTGAAGTTCTTCACCGCCGAGCCGAGGTCGCCGCCGGCACCGCGCAACTTCTTGGTGCCGAATACCAGCACCACCACCACCAGCACGATCAGCCAGTGCCAAATCGAGAAGGAACCCATGTGTATCTCCTAGAAAAATGACCTACTTCGAGCGCGCGGCTTTTTCCGCGTGGCCGGAGGTGCCCATGCGCCGGGCCAGTTCGGCCAGCACCGCCTGGGAGGAAAGGCCCCGGTGCGTCAGCAGCACCAGGGTGTGGAACCAGAGATCCGCCACTTCGTAGACCAGCGCCGCGTCGTCGGGGTTCTTGGCGGCGATGATGGTCTCGGCCGCCTCCTCGCCCACCTTCTTGGCGATGCCATCCACACCCTTGGCGTAGAGGCTGGCGGTGTAGGAACTGGCGGCATCGGCTGCCTTGCGGGCGAGCAGTTGCGCATCCAGCGCTTCGAGAATCTGACTGGCGGGAGCGGACATCGCGCAAGTTTAGCCCAGCGAATGCTGCAACAGTGCGTCAGTCCACCGCCATGTCCGGGCTTGTAAAGCCTGGGTAAAGACCGGCCTGCGGCGGCGACAGCGCCGAAATACTGGGCTCCTCCCAACCCCAGGTTTCGCCCAGGAGCCGCGCATGAAAACGACCTTACCCGGAAACAACTCCCAGGCGTCCGAGGAGGCCCCGGCCACCCGCCTCGGCCGGCGGATCAGCCGTCGCGAAGCGATCAATCTGCTGGGCGGGGTGGCCGGCGCCGCCCTGGTGATCGGCTGCGGGGCCGGCACCGAACAACTGGTCGAGACCGACAGCAGCAGTAGCAGCGGCTCCTCCTCCTCGGGAGGCTCCACCAGCTCCTCGTCCGGGGGTTCCACCACCGGGAGCTGCACCCGGGTGGCCGAGGAGACCAATGGCCCCTTCCCTTCGGACGGCTCGAACACCAACAACGGCGTGCTGAAGAACTGCCTGACCGACTCGCGGGTGATCCGCCGCGACATCCGCAGCGACTTCGACGGCAGCAACACCCAGGCCGGCACGGCGCTGACGCTGACCATGAACCTGCTCAACACCAATGGCAGTTGCGGCACGCTCAGCGGCTACTACGTCTACATCTGGCATTGCAGCGCCGCCGGCAGCTACAGCCAGTACAGCGGCAACATGAACGGCGGCAACTACGCCGACCGCACCTGGCTGCGCGGGGTGCAGATCAGCGATGCCAACGGGCAGTTGACCTTCACCACCATCTTTCCGGGCCGTTATTCCGGCCGGGCGACGCATATCCACTTCGAGGTCTATCCGGCCGACGCCGGGGTCGGCACCGCCGCGCATCAGAAGAGCAAGGTGATCGCCACCTCGCAGTTGGCCTTTCCCGACAGCGTCACCAACGGCAGCGGCAACCCCTACAGCAACACCACGCTCTACCCGAACAGCGCGACCAACAACACCAGCAATGCCAACGACGGCATCTTCAGCGATGGCACCAGCACCGAGATGCTGACGATCAGCGGTAGCAACAGCAGCGGCTACGCCGCCAGCATCACAGTGGCGGTCGCGGCCTGAGTCAGCGGCAAACAAAAAAGCCCGCCATCGGCGGGCTTTTTCCACGGAGCGCGGCTTACTGGCGTACCCGCACGCCGCGCTGGGCGAGGTAGCTCTTGGCCTCGCCGACCGTGTAGGTGCCGTGGTGGAAGATGCTGGCGGCGAGCGCCGCGTCGGCATGGCCCTCGGCCAGGCCCTGGTAGAGATGCTCCAGATTGCCGACGCCGCCGGAGGCGATCACCGGCACATTGACCCGGCGGTTGATCGCCGCCAGCAGCTCGACGTCATAGCCTTCCTTGGTGCCGTCGCGGTCCATGCTGGTGACCAGCAGCTCGCCGGCACCGTACTGCACCATCTTCGCCGCCCAGTCCACCGCGTCGAGGCCGGTGGCCTTGCGGCCGCCATGGGTGAACACTTCCCAGCGCGGCGGCTCCTTCTTCTTGCTCACCCGCTTGGCGTCGATGGCGACGACGATGCATTGCACGCCGTAGCGGTCACCCGCCTCGCGCACAAAGTCGGGGTTCTGCACAGCGGCGGTGTTGATGCTGACCTTGTCGGCGCCGGCGGCGAGCAGGCATTTGACGTCGGCGCAACTGCGCACGCCGCCGCCGACGGTGAGCGGGATGTAGATCTCGCGCGCCACGGCTTCAACGGTGGCGAACAACGTCGGACGGTCGTCGGAGCTGGCGGTGATGTCGAGGAACACCAGCTCGTCGGCGCCCTGGGCATCGTAGCGACGGGCGACCTCGACCGGATCGCCGGCATCCTGCACGTCTTCAAACTTCACGCCCTTGACCACCCGGCCACGGTCGATGTCCAGGCAGGGGACGATGCGTTTCGCGAGCATGCGGATCAGCTCTTTACGATCTTGACGGCGTCGGCGAGCTTGAACTTGCCTTCGTAGAGCGCGCGGCCGATCACTGCGCCGACCACGCCATCGCCTTCCAGGTCCTTGAGCTTGCGGATGTCATCCAGCGAGCCAATGCCGCCGCTGGCGATCACCGGGGTCTTGATGGCGCGGGCCAGGGCCTGGGTGGACTCGGCATTGAAGCCTTCGAGCATGCCGTCGCGGCCGATGTCGGTGTAGATGATCGCCTCGACGCCGTCGTGCTCGCACTGCTGGGCGATTTCGACCACGGTGTGGTGGCTGAGCTTGCTCCAGCCATCGACGGCAACGTGGTCGCCCTTGGCGTCGAGGCCGACGATGACATGGCGCGGGTATTCGATGCAGAGGTCGTGCAGGAAGTGCGGCGCGGTAATCACCCGGGTGCCGAGGATCACGTAGCTGACGCCGATGTTGAGGTAGCGCTGCACGGTCTCCTCGTCGCGGATGCCGCCGCCGATCTGTACCGGCACATCGCCGGCGGCCTGGACGATCTTCTCCACCGCCCTGAGGTTGACCGGCGCACCCTTGAGCGCCCCGTCGAGGTCGACGACGTGGATGCGTTCGGCGCCATCGCCGATCCAGCGCCGCGCCATCTCGGCGGGGTCGTCGGAGAACACCGTGACATCGTTGAAATCACCCTGGCGCAGGCGGACGCACTGGCCGTTCTTGAGGTCAATCGCTGGGATCAGGAGCATGACGCGTGGTAGCTAGGCGCGGGACGCCTGGACAGTGGGTTTGTGCGCGTGAGGGGTTAATCCTTGCGGCAAAGCGTAACACCATCGGTGCACGCCAACAGCCGGGGTCAAGGATTCCGGTCAAGGATTCCAGTTGACGAAGTTGGACAGCAGCCGCAGCCCGAGCAACTGGGACTTCTCCGGATGGAACTGGAAGGCCACCAGATTCTCGCGGGCGACGGCGGCCGCGAACACCTGGGTGTACTCGGCGCTGCCCAGCACATGAGCGGGGTTCTTGGGGCGGGCGTAGTAGCTGTGCACGAAGTAGAACCAGCTTTCGTCAGGGATGCCCTCCCAGACCGGATGCGGCTTGGCCTGCTTCACGCGGTTCCAGCCCATGTGCGGCACTTTCAGGCGGTCGGCGCCCTCGGCCGGCGGGTCGGGGAAGCGCACCACCTCGCCGGGAAACAGGCCCAGCGCCGGCACGCCGCCGTTCTCCTCGGAGAACTCCAGCATCACCTGCATGCCCAGACAGATGCCCAGCATCGGCACCTTCTTGCTGGCTTCGACGACGAGTTGCGCCAGCTCCAGGCGGTTCAGCTCCTTCATGCACTCGCGCACGCCGCCGACGCCGGGCAGCACCAGGCGGTCGCAATCGAGCAGCTCCTCGGCGTCGTAACTGACCACCACACGCTGGTCGGGGGCAACGCGCTCCAGAGCCTTGGCCAGGGAGTGCAGGTTGCCCATGCCGTAATCAATGACGCCAATGCTGCGCATGGAACCGGAGGAGAAAAGCTGGAAGGACTTAGAGGACGCCCTTGGTCGAGGGCGTGACGTCGATCTGGCGGGGGTCGATCTCGGCGGCGGCGCGCAGCGCGCGGCCGAAGGCCTTGAAGATGGTCTCGGCGACGTGGTGCGCGTTCTTGCCGCGCAGACTGTCGATGTGCAGCGTCACCTTGGCGTGGTTGACGAAGCCCTGGAAGAACTCGTGCAGCAGATCGACATCGAACTCGCCGACGTGCGAACGCGGGAAGTCCACGAACCACTCCAGGCCCGGGCGGCCGGAGCAGTCGATCACCACCCGCGACAGTGCTTCGTCGAGCGGCACATAGGCATGGGCGTAGCGGCGGATACCCTTCTTGTCGCCGATGGCCTTGTCGAAGGCCTGGCCGAGGGTGATGCCGACATCTTCCACGGTGTGGTGGGCGTCGATCTGCAGATCGCCCTGAGCGTGGATGGCGAGGTCGATCAGGCCGTGACGCGCCACCTGGTCGAGCATGTGATCGAAGAACGGCACGCCGGTGACGAAAACCGCCGAGCCACTGCCGTCGAGATTGATCTCGACCTTGATCTGGGTCTCGCGCGTGTTGCGCTCGACGCTGGCTTTGCGGGGGCTCATCTCGCCGTGGGGGCTGAACAAAAGTGGCGCGCAGGATACACCCGGCTGTTGGCGAAGCAAAACCGGACGCACGAGAGCCGGACTTCTGCTGCGCGCCACCGCCGTCGCACGGCGGACAGCAAGCGGCAATGACCCGGCGGGTCATTGCCGGCAACCGCCGCCTACAGGCACCATACCGAACAGTATGTCGCCGGAGTCCACCATGCCTGCCGTCCATAAGCTGCAACTGCAAAGCCGCGACGGGCACCCGCTGGCCGCCGATTTCTTCGCACCGACCGGCACCCCGCGCGCAGCCGTGCTGCTCGCCGGCGCCATGGGCGTGCCGCGCCGCTTCTATGCCGCCTTCGCCAGCGATCTCGCCGAGCACGGCCTGGCAGTGCTGACGCTCGACTATCGCGGCTTCGGTGGCTCGGCGCCGAAGCGCCTGCGCGGTTATCGCGCCTCGATCAGCGACTGGATCGACCACGATCTGCCGACCGCGCTCGACGACCTGGCCGAGCGCGCGCCGGGCGCGCCACTGCTCTGGCTGGGCCATAGCGTCGGCGGCCAGCTATTCGGCTTCATGGACAGCTCCCGCCTGCGCGGCGCCCTGCTGGTCGCCAGCCAGAGTGGCCACTGGTCGCTCTGGGACAAGCCCGAGTGGCGACGGCGGATGTGGCTGCTCGGCCATGTCCTGCTGCCCGGCTGCGCACTGACGCTGGGGCGCTTCCCCGGCCGGCTACTGGGCGGCGACGATCTGCCGGCCGGCGTCGCCCGCCAGTGGGCGGCCTGGATCCGCGATCCGGAGTACCTCGGCCACCTTGCCCGCCAGCGTGACTGGGCCGACTTCGCCCGCTACCAGGGGCCGCTGCGGGTGGTGAGCATCGCCGATGACGACTACGCCCCGGCGCGCGCCGGCGCCGCCCTGCTGGGCTATTTCCAGCGGGCGCGCGGCGAGCGGGTGACGGTGACGCCGGCCGAGATCGGCGTCGAGCGCATCGGCCACTTCGACGGCTTCCGTCCGCGCTTCCGCGAAACCCTGTGGCCGCAGTGGCGCGACTGGCTGCTGGCGCAGGCGCAGACCTGATCCGTCACGGCGGCCCGGCGGGCACGGCGGCGCGGCGGGTCGCCACGGCGCGCCAGCTACGCGGGCCGCGCACCAGAACTAGCGATAAACTGCGCGCCCTTTTCGGAGTTGCCCATGAACATCGGACCGCAGTGCGCCGTCAGCTTCCACTACACCCTCACCGACGACGCCGGCGCGGTGGTCGACAGCTCGCGCGGCAGCGAGCCGCTGGTGTACCTGCACGGCGCCGGCAACATCGTGCCCGGCCTGGAGGACGCCCTCAGCGGTCGCGGCGCCGGCGAGCAGTTCAAGATCAGCATCGCCCCCGAGCAGGGCTACGGCGCCCGCATCGAGGCGCTGGTGCAGAAGATGCCGCGCAGCATGTTCGAGGGCATGCCCGGCCCCGAGATCGGCATGCAGTTCCAGGCCGAGAGCAACATGGGCCCGGTGATGGTCACGGTGATCGCGGTCGATGACGACAGCGTGACCCTGGACGGCAACCACGCCCTGGCCGGCGCCACCCTGCACTTCGATGTCGAGGTGGTGGCGGTACGCGCCGCCAGCGCCGAAGAGCTGGAGCACGGCCATGTCCACGGCCCCGGCAGCCATCACCACTGAACGGTGACCGGCGACGCCGGTCTGAGCGGAACCGCCCCCACCCTGCCCTCCAAGGACTAGCCCCATGTACCTGCCCGCCAACGCCGTTGCCCTGGCTCTCGTCCTCGGCTCGCTGATGCTGCCGGTGCCCGGCCTGGCGCTGGAAAAGCCGGTGGCCATCAAGGAAGCCCCGAAGGCACTGCGGGAAGCAGTGGCGGCGCCGCATCGCAGCCCGGAGTTCCGCGAGCGCGACCGCTACCGGCACCCGCTGGAGACGCTGGAGTTCTTCGGCGTCGAGCCGAACATGAGCGTGGTCGAGCTGTGGCCCGGCGCCGGCTGGTACACCGAGATTCTGGCGCCCTATCTGCGTCAGCGCGGCAACTACATCGCCGCCGGCTTCGTGCTCGACGAGAACTCGCCGCGCTACCAGTTGCGGCTCAACGAGGTGCTGCTCAACAAGCTGCGGGCGCAGCCGGCGCTCTACGACCGCGCGCAGCTCACCACCCTGGGCCCGCCGGACCACTGGCAGATCGCGCCGGAAGGCAGCGCCGACCGGGTGCTGAGCTTCCGCAACGTCCACAACTGGCTCGCCGGCGACTACGCGCCGCAGGTGTTCGCCGCCGCCTACCGGGCACTGAAGCCGGGCGGCCTGTTCTGCATCGTCGAGCACCGCGCCTGGCCGGGCAGCAGCCTGGAGCAGATGAAGAAGAGCGGCTACGTCACCGAGGAAGAGGTCTACCGCCTGGCCGAGGAAGCCGGCTTCCTGGCGCTGTCGGGCTCCGAGATCAACGCCAATCCCAAGGACAGCAAGGACTACCCGGAAGGCGTCTGGACCCTGCCGCCGACCCTGGCGCTGAAGGATCAGGACCGGGAGAAGTATCTGGCCATCGGCGAGTCCGACCGCATGACCCTGCGCTTCATCAAACCGGCGAAGCGCTGAAGTCCCGCCGGCAACTCAACGCGGTGCCGGCGGCGGAATCTGGCTGAAGCGGGCGTCCCAGTCGTCGCGCTGGCGGATCAGCCGCAGGTCCTGCCAGAGCACCAGCGCCTCGGTGCGCAGGCTGCCACCGACCCGGCTCTTGGCGAGATCGACATTGGTCCAGACCCGCAGCTCGCCCTCGCGCAACTCGGCATGGCCAGTGCGGCCGCGCACCAAACCCGGCAGCAGCCGGTGCAGACGCGGCGCGTAGGCGGCCGGATCGTCAGGACGGAAGTCCACTTCCATCAGCCGGTCGTTGAAGAATTCCAGACCCAGCTGGCCCTCGACCTGCAGGTGCTGGTAGCCGTCGACGGTCAACGTCACCATCTGCCGGGGCGGGTACTTGGGGCTGGGCAGCCGCTTCAGTTCGCGACGCTGCACGCTGTAGCCGGCCGCCTCCAGCGCCTGCCGCAGCGGCAGCTCCGACTCGTAGCTTTGCAGGCCCTCGATCAGTTCCAGGCGCGGCTCGGCCAGCGCGCGGAACTGCGCACTTTCCGGATGCGGCTGCGGGCCCCGGGCGTACTCGGAATACCAGTAGCTGGCCCCCAGCCCGGCGAGCACGATGGCGCCGGCCAGCCAGTACAGCGGCCGCCGCGATCGCGACGGCGGCGGGTTCTTGCCCGGCAGCAGGATGGGTTGGGTGCGACTGAATTGTTCCTGGCTCATGCCTACAGGTTGCCTGCTGCGGCGGCCAAGTGCGAGCGAGGCGGCCAATGGCAGCCGCCGAGCCGCACTGCTCCGGTCCACCAGCCCGGCCGCTGCCCTCCGGCTCGCGGCGCCCGGCCCAGAACCCTCAGTCTTCGGGTTCGTACCCCAAGTTCGGCGCCAGCCACTTCTCCGCCTGTTGCAGCGTCCAGCCCTTGCGCTCCGCGTAGCTGGCGACCTGCTCCTTGTTGATGCGGCCGAGCACGAAGTACTGGGCGTCCGGGTGGGCGTAATACCAGCCGCTCACCGAGGCGCCGGGCCACATGGCCATGCTTTCGGTGAGCGTGATGCCGGCGGCGTGCTCGGGATCAAGCAGCGCCCAGATGGTCGCCTTCTCGGTGTGCTCGGGGCAGGCGGCATAGCCGGGTGCCGGACGGATGCCGGCGTACTGCTCGGCGATCAGCTCCTCGTTGCTGAGTTGCTCGTCGGCGGCATGGCCCCAGAATTCCTTGCGCACGCGCTGGTGCAGGCGCTCGGCGAAGGCTTCGGCGAGACGGTCGGCCAGCGACTCCAGCAGGATCGCCGAGTAGTCGTCATTGGCCTGTTTGAACGCCTCGACCTTCTCCTTGCAGCCCAGCCCGGCGGTCACCGCAAAAGCGCCAACGTAGTCGTGCAGACCGGTCTCTTTCGGCGCCACGTAGTCGGCGAGGCAGCGGTTGGGCACGCCGACGCGGTGCTCGCCCTGCTGGCGCAGATTGCGCAGGCGCGCCGTTTCCACCGTGCGGGTCTCGTCGGCGTAGATCGCGACGTCGTCGTGATCGACGGCATTGGCCGGGAACAGGCCAAAGACCCCATTGGCGCGAATCCACTTTTCGGCGATCAAGCGGTCGAGCATGGCCTGGGCATCGGCCCAGAGCTTGCGGGCGGGCTCGCTGGTGGCCGGATTGTTGAGGATCTCCGGAAACTTGCCCTTCATCTCCCAGGCGATGAAAAAGGGCTGCCAGTCGATGTACTCGCGCAGTTCGGCCAGCGGGTAGTCCTTGAACACCTTCACGTACTGCAGTGCTTGTCTCCCCTCCCCCACCGGGGGAGGGGCCGGGGGTGAGGGCCTAGCCGGCTGGAGCGCATCCCAGATCGCCGCGAGCACCGACTCCGTCGATTTAAGGACTTCGTCATTCCAGAAGCGCAGTACCTTGATGCCGTGCTGTGCCAGAAGCTTGCTGCGCAACTCATCATGCGCAACCTGATCCTCTTCTACGTGCTGGCCACCATCAAGCTCAATCGCCAGCTTGTGCTCGTGGCAATAGAAATCGAGCACGTAGCTGGATACTGGATGCTGGCGCCGGAACTTGTAGCCACCGAGGCGCTTGTCGCGTAGCAGATACCAGAGGCGCGCTTCGGCATCCGTCGGATGCTCGCGCAGCTCGCGGGCGAAGCTCAGCAGTTGCTCAGGGACTTTGGGGTTGGCCTTCAGACGCAGGCCCTCACCCCCAACCCCTCCCCCGGAGGGGGAGGGGAGCGCAGCGACCGGAGCCAGACGTTGGTGCTGCGGGTGATCGCACAACCCACCCTCGCAAACCGCATGATCCTGCTGCAGCAGCATGCGCGGCCGGAACGGGTGATAGCCGCTCCAGTCGATGGGCGTGCGATTGGCGCGCGCCTTCTCCAGCGTCACGAATTTCTCGTCCTTGTGCTTGCTGGCATGGCGCTCGCGGATCTGGTCGTACTCGGCCTTGGTTTCGGCCAGCAGCTTCGGGCGCTGCTCGTCGCTCAGTAGCGCGGCAGCGACCGGCACCGAGCGCGAGGCGTCCTTCACCCAGACCACCGGGCCTTCGTAGGCGGGGTCGATCTTCACCGAGGTGTGCGCGCGCGAGGTGGTCGCGCCGCCGATCAGCAGCGGGATGGTGAAGCCCTGGCGCTGCATCTCCTTGGCCAGATGCACCATCTCGTCCAGCGAGGGCGTGATCAGGCCCGAGAGGCCGATGATGTCCACCTTCTCGGCCTTGGCGGTGTCGAGGATCTTCTGCGGCGGCACCATCACCCCGAGGTCGATCACCTCGTAGTTGTTGCACTGGAGCACGACGCCGACGATGTTCTTGCCGATGTCGTGGACATCGCCCTTCACCGTCGCCATCAGGATCTTGCCCTTCGTTTCCCGAATCGCAGCCTGCTGCGATTCGGCGACGTCGCCGGGCCCGCCTGTCGCTTGCGACAGGCGCAATGATTCCTTCTCCGCCTCGATGAACGGGATGAGGTAGGCCACCGCCTTCTTCATCACCCGGGCCGACTTCACCACCTGCGGCAGGAACATCTTGCCGGCGCCGAACAGGTCGCCGACCACGTTCATGCCCTCCATCAGCGGGCCCTCGATCACCTCGATGGGCCGGCCGCCGCGCGCGGCGATCTCAAGGCGCAGCTCCTCGGTATCGGCCTCGACGTACTGGTCAATGCCCTTCACCAGGGCGTAGGTGATGCGCGCGCCGGGCGTGGTCTCGCGCCAGCTCAGGTCTTCGGCGCGCGCCTCCTGCTTCTGGCCGCTGAAGCGGCCGGCGATCTCGATCAGGCGCTCGGTCGCGTCGTTGCGACGGAACAGGATCACGTCCTCGATGCGTTCGCGCAGCTCGGGGTCGAGCTGGTCGTAGACCATCAGCGCGCCGGCGTTGACGATGCCCATGTCCATGCCCTCGCGGATCGCGTGGTAGAGGAACACCGAGTGGATCGCCTCGCGGACATGGTTGTTGCCACGGAAGCTGAAGCTCACGTTCGACACGCCGCCGCTGATCTTGGCGTGCGGCAGGTTGGCCTTGATCCACTTCACCGACTCGATGAAGTCGATGCCATAGAGGTTGTGCGCCTCGATGCCGGTGGCAACCGCGAAGATGTTGGGGTCGAAGATGATGTCTTCGGGCGGAAAGCCGACCTGCTCGGTCAGTACCTTGTAGGCCCGCGCGCAGATTTCCTTGCGCCGCTCCAGCGTGTCGGCCTGGCCTTCTTCATCAAACGCCATCACCACGGCGGCGGCGCCGTATTTGCGGCAGAGCCGCGCCTCGCGGATGAACTTCTCCTCGCCCTCCTTCATCGAGATGGAGTTGACGATGGGCTTGCCCTGCACGCACTGCAGGCCGGCCTCGATGATCTCCCACTTCGAGGAGTCGATCATGATCGGCACCCGCGAGATGTCCGGCTCGCTGGCCAGCAGGTTGAGGAAGCGGCGCATGGCGGCGAGGCCGTCGAGCATGCCCTCGTCCATGTTGACGTCGATCACCTGCGCACCGGCCTCGACCTGCTGGCGGGCGATGGCGACGGCGGTGCTGTAGTCGCCGGCCTTGATCAGGTCGCGAAACTTCGCCGAGCCGGTGACATTGGTGCGCTCGCCGACGTTGACGAACAACTGGCGCTCGCCTTCCAGACCGATGCTGAACGGCTCCAGGCCGGCCAGCCGCAGCGCGCGCTTGGGCGTGGACTGCGCACGCGGCTTCACCGTTGCAACCGCCTTCGCAATCGCGCCGATGTGCGGCGGCGTGGTGCCGCAGCAGCCGCCGACGATATTCACCAGCCCGCTCTCGGCGAACTCGCGGATGATCGCGGCAGTGTCCTCCGGCTTTTCGTCGTACTCGCCGAAGGCATTCGGCAGGCCGGCGTTGGGATAGCAGCTCACGTAGCAGTCGGCGACCCGCGCCAGCTCGGCGATGTAGGGGCGCATGTCCTTGCCGCCGAGCGCGCAGTTGAGGCCCACCGCCAGCGGCTTGGCGTGCGCCACCGAATTCCAGAACGCCTCGGTGACCTGCCCGGACAGCGTGCGTCCCGAGGCATCGGTAATGGTGCCGCTGATGATGATCGGCCACTCGCGGCCGCGCTCCTCGAACAGCGTCAGGCAGGCGAAGATCGCGGCCTTGGCGTTGAGGGTGTCGAAGATGGTCTCGATCAGCAGCACGTCGGCGCCGCCATCGACCAGGCCATTGGCCTGCTCCAGGTACGCGACGACCAGCTCGTTGTAAGTGACGTTGCGCGCGCCCGGATCGTTGACGTCCGGCGAGATCGAGCAGGTGCGGCTGGTCGGGCCGAGCGCGCCGCAGACGTAGCGGGGGCGATCCGGCGTCTTCGCACTCCATTCGTCGCAGGCGGCGCGGGCCAGCCGCGCAGCTTCGTAGTTCAACTCGTAGGCCAGCGCCTCCATGCCGTAATCGTGCAGGGAGATGGTCTGGGCATTGAAGGTATTGGTCTCGACGAAGTCGGCACCGGCCTCCAGATACTTGCCGTGGATCTCCTGGATGATCTGCGGCTGGGTCAGCACCAGCAGGTCGTTGTTGCCCTTCAGATCCTTGTGCCAGGTAGCGAAGCGCTCGCCGCAGTAGTGCTCCTCCTCCAGCTTGTAGCCCTGGATCATGGTGCCCATGGCGCCGTCGATCACCAGCAGGCGCTGGGCAAGCAAGGCACGCAGGGCGGCGGAGCAGTCCGGGCGCAGCTGCGGGGAGCGGTCGGGGGAGGAAGCGTCGTAAGCCATGACGGCGGCCTGGGCAGCGTGAGGGAGCGCTATTTTATCCGCTTATACGGATTAGCGGATATTTGAAGCGGGATCGGCACTGCGACCCGCTTGTCGGCAGGGCCCAGCCTCGCATCCCGCCGCCCCGGCACACCGGCGGCGCGAGGCTAGTTTGCGCGCATGGCCGTCCTCTCACCCAGCCGCTCCGCCGCCCCCCAGCCTGCCGACTTGGTGGCCCTGGAGCGCCCGCAGCCGGCCGTCGCGGCTCTGCCGGCGGCGCTGCGCGACCTGGCCCTGCGCGAGGCCGAAGCCCTGGCCGGTGACTTCGTGGAGCATCTCGACGCCGCCCTGCAGAGTCTGGTCGGCCAGGCCCGCAACAGCGCCGAGACCCGCAACGCCCTGGCCCTGGGCGACGCCCTGCGCCTGAGCCAGGCGGAGTTGCTGCGGCAGATCAGCCGGGCCTTCCGCGAACGCCTGACCCCCTGGACGCTGACCGCCGGCCGCTCCCTGCTGGATCTTTCGCGGGCCGAGGCCCCGAGCCTCGAAGAACTGGAGGACCGCCTCCGGCTCGACCAGCTGGCCCAGGTCTGCGAGCGTCTGGCCGGGGAGCGTGGCCCGCGCCTGCGCCAGCGCCTGGACAGCGCCAGCCGCAGCCTGGGCCTGCCGGCACTCGCCAGCGCCTTCGCGCCGGCCACGCCGGGCGACTGCTTCGCGGCCGCCTTCCACCGCATGGCGCTGCCGGCCGAGCAACGCGCCCTCGCCTACCGGCTGGTGGAACAGCAGGCCCTGCCGCGCTGGCCGGCGCTGCTGGACGCAGTCCTGCACCTGCTCGATCAACAGGCCCTGGATGCCTCCCAGCTGCAGTCCGGCGCGGCCGCCAACAGCGACCCGGCCACTGCCGACCGCCGGCCGGCACCACTGTCGCGGAGCGCCAGCGCGGTCATCACCGAAGGCTTCCTGCCGCTGCTGGCGGGCATCCGCCGCCGCCACGGCCGAGGTTCCCAGCAGGACCAGGCGGCGCTGGCGCTGCTCAACGAGTTTGCCGCCAGCTTCGCACCGCAGGCCCGGCGCACGACCCGCATCGACCTGACCCTGCGCATCGGCGAAGCCTTGCAGGCCGCCGGTCTGCCGGAAGCGCGCCTGCACGCCCTGCTCGACGGCTTGGCCGACCACTATGCCGAGGCCCACGGACCGGCGCCGCGCTCGGCGCAGCCGGCGGCTGCGCTGGCCACGCCGGGCATCGCCGGCCCGCTGCCGGAGGCCAGTACCCGCAGCGCCGCCCAGCCCGAACAACTGGCGCGGCTGCTGCGTGCCGAGCAATGGTTCCGGGTCCGCGACCGGCGCAGCGGCGATGACCGCTGGCTGTGCCTGGCCGCCCTCTACCCCGAGCAGGATCGGCTCAGCTTTCGCGGCTCCGATGGCGCGGTGGTGTTGGGCCTGCGCACCAGCCAGTTCGTGCAGGACCTGATCGATGGCCACGCCGAGCCGCTCAACGCCGACTCCGACCTCGGCCGTGCCCTGCGCGGCCTGCAAACTCCGAACGGCCGGAGCCCGATGCGCGACGCCGCAGCCTTCTGAGCCGCCACCGGATCTCCCCCGTGCACAACATGTCGATTTCCGCCCGCCAACGGCTACTCGCCTACCGCGACAAGCTGCGCAACAGCCCGCCCCTGAAGCGGGTGGTGGTGCGCCGCAACCGCGACGCCCACAGCGGCGAGCTGATGCTGGTGCTGACCGTCTTCTAGAAACGGGCTTCGGCACCCCGGGCCAGTGCCCGGAACAGGATTGACAGGCGGCGGCGGTAGAGGCACTGTACGGATATACAGTTCCCTCGCCGACCGCCATGGACCTCACCCCCCGCCAGGCCGAAATCCTCGACTTCCTGCGTCGCCACCGCGACGAGCAGGGCGTCCCGCCGACCCGGGCGGAGATCGTCGCCGCCTTCGGCTTCCGCTCGCCCACCGCCGCCGAGGACCACCTGCGGGCGCTGGAGCGCAAGGGCGTGATCGAACTCAGGCCCGGCGCCTCGCGCGGCATCCGCCTGCTGGAGCGCGCCGACGAGTATCTCAGCGAGGCGGTGCAACTCGCCCGCCGTGAGGCCGCCAATGAAGCCAGCCTGCCGCTGGTGGGCCGGGTCGCCGCCGGCGCACCCATCCTCTCCGACCCCAATGTCGAGACCCGCATCCCGCTGGCCGGAGACTTCTTCCGCCCGCGCGCGCACTTCCTGCTGCGGGTGCAGGGCGAGTCGATGCGCGATGCCGGCATCCTCGACGGCGACCTCCTGGCTGTGCACCAGACCCCGGAAGCACGCAGCGGCCAGACCGTGGTGGCGCGGCTGGAGGACGAGATCACGGTCAAGACCCTGCGCCTGAAGGGCGCCATCGCCGAGCTGCTGCCGGCCAATCCCGACTTCTCCCCCATCGTCGTCGACCTCTCACGGGAAAGCCTCGTGATCGAAGGGCTGGCGGTGGGTCTTATTCGCGGTGGCTTCGGCTCGCCGCTGGTTCGTTAACCGGTATCCCCATGCGCCTCTCACTCGCCACCCCACCGCCCGAACTCACCGCCCTGCTCGACAGCGGCCGCCTCTGGCGCGGCCAACAAGCCCCGCGTATCGCCGCCGAAGCCAGCGGCCACGCGCGCCTCGATGCTCTGCTGCCCGGCGGCGGCTGGCCGAAGGCGGCGCTGTCGGAAGTGCTGCATCCGCAGCCCGGCACCGGCGAGCTGGCCCTGGTGCTGCCGCTGCTGGCGCGGCTGACCCAGGCCGAGCAGCACGTCGCCTTCGTGGCGCCGCCGCTGATCCCCTACGCACCCGGCCTCGCCCAGGGCGGCGTGCGGCTCGACTACAGCCTGGTGGTGCAGACGCCGAATCCGGCCGAAAGCCTGTGGAGCGCCGAGCAGTTGCTGCGCGCCGGTCACGCCGCCGTGCTGGTCTGGGCCGACGCCGCCAGCGTCCAGAGCCTGCGCCGCCTGCAACTCGCCGCCGAGGAAAGCGGCGGCATGGCCCTGCTGTTCCGCAGCCTCAAGCGCGCCGCCGAACCCTCGCCAGCCGCCCTGCGTCTGGCGGTGCGCCGCGAGCACGGCACACCGCGCGTGCAGGTGCTGAAGACGCGCGGCCAGGCCGGCGCCGGCTTGCGGCCGGTCGCCCTCGGGCAATGAGCACAGGCGTGGAGATCCTGCCGTGCTGTGGCTGTGTCTGGACTTTCCGGCGCTCGGGCGCGAAGCCCTCGGCGTCGAGGCCAGCGTCGCCGTACTCGGCGCGCACGGCAGCCATCGCTGGCTGATCACCGAGGTCGCCGGCGGCCCGGCCGGAAAAACGCTCCCCGCCGGCCTGTCGCTGGCCGAAGCGCGCAGCCGCAGCCCCGAGTTGCCGACCCGGCCGCGCCAGCCCGAGGCCGAACGCGAACAGCTCGAAGCCCTCGCCCACGCGCTCTACCGCTTTGGCAGCCCGGTGGTCGCCGAGGTGCTGGAGCCGGCCGAGCCTTTCGCGCTGCCGCGCTGGCGGGTGTCGGTGGAGATCGGCGCCAGCCTGTCGCTGTTCGGCGGCGTCGAGGCGCTGCGCGAGCAGGTGCTGCTAGACCTGCTCGACTGGCACTGCGCCGCCCGCCTCGGCATCGCCCCCAGTCGGCTCGCCGCCGGGGTATTGGCGGAGGCCGGCGAAACCACGCCCTGCCTGCGCGCCGAGGACTTGCCGACGCGGCTGAACCCCTTGCCGATCGGCCTGCTGCCCTGGCCGGCGGCGACCCGCGACGCGCTCGCCAGCGTCGGCCTGGCCCGGCTCGGCGCACTGTTCGCGGCGCCCCCGGAAACCCTGCGCCAGCGCTTCGGCGCGGAAGTCCCGCGCGATCTTGAGCGCCTGCTGGCACGCCGCGCCGAACCCTACCGCGCCATCGAGCCGCCGCCGGTGTTCGCGGCGCGCTTCGAGCTGCATGGCGAGGTGGACAACGTCGAGACCCTGCTGTTTCCGCTCAAGCGCCTGACCCAGCGCTACGCCGCCTATCTCTCGGCGCGGGCGGTGACGGCGATGCACTGCCGGCTGGAGCTGCGCCACGACCTCGGCGCGCCGACCGTGGTGCCGCTGCAACTGCTGAGTCCCAGCCGCGACGCGGGGCGCTGGTTCGAGATCCTGCGCGAGCGCCTGTACCGCCAGCCCCCCAACCGGGCGGTGCGCGAGCTGCATCTGTCGGCGACCGATTTCCTGCCGATCAGCGGCTCGCAGGCGGCGCTGTTCGACGCGCACCGCCTGAGCCGCGAGCGGCAGGCGCTGCTGGAAAAGCTGATCGCCCGCTACGGCGAGCCCAACCTCTGGCGGCCGGCACTGCGCGGTGACCATCGGCCGGAGCGGGCCTGGGCCGCGACCGGTCTTGGGCAGCCGGTGGTGTCGCCACCCCCTCTACCACCTGCGGCGACATCTCCGCTATTGCAGAGAGGCGACAGCAGCGATGCCCTCCCTCCCCCGCCTGCGGGGGAGGGCTGGGGTGGGGGCGGTTTGCGGAAGCAGTCGACCACCCAAGGCCCGCCCAACCGCCCCCCTCCTAGCCTCCCCCCGCCTGCGGGGGGAGGAACCCATCCGCGCCGCCGCCCACTCTGGCTGCTGCGCCAAGCCAAGCCCATCGCCCAGCCACCGGCCGAAGGCCTGCCCGAGCGCATCGAGACCGGTTGGTGGGACGGCGCGCCCGCCCACCGCGACTATCACCGCGTCACGCTCGGCGAGCGTAGCGGCTGGGTCTACCGCGACCTCGACGACGGCCGCTGGTATCTGCAGGGGCTGTGGGAGTGAGCCTGCCGACACGGTGTCCGGCCATAGGCCAAGGGGTGCGGGAAGCGGGCGGTTCGCCCGGCATCGCCCGATGAGCCAGGCCCCCAACGACCAGGCGCCCGGGCCGCCGCAACTGGACCTGCCCCAGCATCGCGTCGGCGCGCCGCCCGGCACGCCCGACTACGCCGAGCTGCACTGCGTCTCCAACTTCAGCTTCCTGCGCGGCGGCTCGCATCCGCAGGAGCTGGTCGCGCAGGCGCAGGCGCTCGGCTATCGCGCGCTGGCGATCACTGACGAGTGCAGCCTGGCCGGCGTGGTGCGCGCCTGGGAGGAGACCAAGCGCAGCCCCATTCAACTGATCGTCGGCGCCGAGTTCCGGCTCAGCGATGGCCCGCGTCTGCTGTTGCTGGCCGAGAGCCGCGAAGGCTATGCGCGCATCAGCGCTGCCATCAGCCGTGCCCGCATGAACTCGCGCAAGGGCAGCTACCGGCTCGACGCCGACGGCTTCGGCCACGACTGGCGCGAGGTGGCGGCGATCTGGCTGCCGGGCGCCGAGCCCGATGCCGGCGAAGCCGCGTGGATGGCCGAGCGCTTCGGCGCCGGCGCCTGCTGGCTGGCCATCGAGCGCCACCTCGACGGCGACGACAGCGCCCGCATCGAGCGCCTGCTCGAACTCGGCCACCGGCACGGCCTGAAGGCCGTCGCCTGCGGCGATGTGCACTACCACGCGCCGGAGCGCCGGCCGCTGCAGGACGTGCTCACCGCCCTGCGCCTGAAGACCACGGTCGAGCGCTGCGGCGCGGCGCTACTGCCCAACGGCCAGCGCCACCTGCGCCGACGCGAGGAGATCGCCGCGCTCTACGACCCGGCCTGGATCGCCGAGAGCCTGATCATCGCGCGGCGCTGCCGCTTTCAGCTCACCGAGCTGCGCTACGAGTACCCCAAGGCATTGGTGGACCCGGGGGAAACGCCGGCCAGCCAGTTGCGCAAGCTGACCCTGCGCGGCATGCGCCAGCGCTGGCCGCAGGGCACGCCGTTCACGGTGCGCCGGCAGATTCACCGCGAGCTGCACATCATCAGCCACAAGCAGTACGAGGCCTTCTTCCTCACCGTCGAGGACATCGTCCGCTATGCCCGCAGCCAGAACATCCTCTGCCAGGGGCGCGGCTCGGCGGCCAATTCGGCGGTCTGCTACGCGCTTGGCATCACCGAGGTGAATCCGGGCCTGACCACCCTGCTGTTCGAGCGCTTCGTCTCCATCGAGCGCGACGAGGCGCCGGACATCGACGTCGACTTCGAGCACCAGCGCCGCGAGGAGGTGATCCAGTACATCTACCGCAAATACGGCCGCCAGCACGCCGCGCTGGCCGCCACCGTCATCCACTACCGCAGCCGGCTGGTGCTGCGCGATGTCGGCCGCGCCCTGGGCGTCGCCCCCGAGCTGATCGACCGTCTCAGCGACGCCCTCGCCTGGTGGGACAAGAGCGCGGCTTGGGAAGAGCGGCTGCGCGAGCTGGGCTTCGATCCCGAGGCGCTGCAGATCCGGCTCTGGCTCGCGCTGGCACGCCAGCTCAAGGATTTTCCCCGCCACCTGTCGCAGCACGTCGGCGGCTTCGTGATTTCCGACCGGCCCGTGCACGAGCTGGTGCCGATGGAGAACGCGGCGATGCCCGAGCGCAGCATCATCCAGTGGGACAAGGACGATCTCGAATCCCTGGGCCTGCTCAAGGTCGACGTGCTGGCGCTGGGCATGCTCAGCGCGCTCAAGCGCATGCTCGGCTTCGTCTCGCAGCGCCAGGGCGCGCCGTTCACGCTGCAATCCATCCCGCGCGAAGACCCGGCCACCTACGCGATGATCCGCGCGGCGAAAACGGTCGGCGTGTTCCAGATCGAATCGCGCGCGCAGATGTCGATGCTGCCGCGCCTGAAGCCCAACAACTTCTACGACCTCGTCATCCAGATCGCCATCGTCCGGCCGGGCCCGATCCAGGGCGGCATGGTGCATCCCTACCTGAAGCGGCGGAAGGCGCAGGCCGAGCGCGAGGCGCTGGCCGCGCAGGGCCGGCCGCTGCCGCCGGAAGACCCGGCGCTGAAGATCCGCGCGGAGCTGATCCCCGCCATCGGCCGCACTTTCGGGGTGCCGATCTTCCAGGAGCAGGTGATGCAGATCGTCGCCATCGCCGCCGGCTTCACGCCCGGCGAGGCCGATCAGGTGCGGCGCTCGATGGCGGCCTGGAAGCGCAGCGGCGGCCTGGAGAAATACCGCGACAAGCTGCTCGCCGGCATGGCCGCCAACGGCTACACGAGCGAGTTCGCCGAGAGCATCTACCAGATGATCCTGGGCTTCGGCAGCTACGGCTTTCCGGAGTCGCACTCGGCCAGCTTCGCCATCCTCGCCTACGCCTCGTCCTGGCTGAAGTGCCACCAGCCCGCCGCCTTCATCGCCGGCCTGCTCGACAGCCAGCCGATGGGCTTCTACCCACCGACCATGCTGGTCAGCGAGGCGAAGAAGATGGGCGTGCAGGTGCGGCCGGTGAGCGTGATCGACTCCGACTGGGACAGCCGCGTGCATTGGGCGCGGCCTGCGGACGGGAGCGATCCGGGCGTGCTGACGCTGGGTTTCAACCGCATCAGCGGCTTCAGCGAAGAGACGGCGCGGCGGATCGTGGCGGCGCGCGCGCAGCAGCCGTTCCGCGACGCCGACGACCTCGCCGCCCGTGCCCGCCTCAACCGCCGCGATCTCGACCTGCTGGCCCAGGCCGACGCCCTGCGCGCCCTGGCCGGCCATCGCAACCGCGCGCGCTGGCTCTCGCTCGGCTACCAGCCGCAGGCCGATCTGCTGGCCGGCATCCCGCGCCTGGAAGCGGCAGTGCCGCTGCGCGCGCCCAGCGAGGGCGCGGAGATCGTCGGCGACTACCGCAGCACCGGCCTGACGCTGCGCCGCCATCCGGTGGCGCTGCTGCGGCCGAAGCTGGACCGGCTCAAGGTCACGCCCAACGAACGGCTGGCGCAGCTACCGCACGGCCGCCGGCTGCGGGTCGCCGGCCTGACCATGTTCCGGCAGCGGCCGCCGGAGGCGAAGGGGGTGATGTTCCTGACCCTGGAAGATGACACCGGCATCGTCAATCTCGTCGTCTGGGCCAAGGTGCTGGAAGCTTGCCGCGAGGCGGCGGTGACCGGCGGCTTCCTGATCATCGCTGGCGAGGTGCAGAAGCAGGACGGCGTCGTCCACGTCGTCGCCCGGCGCATCCGCGACTACAGCGCCTGGATCGAGGGTCTGCCTTACCTGTCGCGCGATTTCCGCTGAACCCCGCGCTTGGCGGATGATGCCGGCTCCGCAAACAGCCCGGCCCCGCCCATGCACCTGCTCATCCTCGGCGCCACCGGCATGCTCGGCCAGCAGACGGCGCGCGCCGCAGCGGCGGCCGGCCATGACCTGACCCTGGCCTATCGCGATCCGCGCGCGCTGACGCGCTTCGAGGGCCTGCGCCATCGGGCGGTCGCGGTCGATCTCGAAACCGGTGCCGGGCTCGACGCCGCGCTCGACGGCGTCGATGCCGTGCTGCACGCCGCCGCACCCTACCCGACCGTGCCGCGCCCCTGGCGCGCCGAGGTCGAGGCCGGACTGGCGCGCATGGCGGCGTTCTACCGCGCCTGCGAGCGCAAACCTTTGCAGCGCGTCGTCTATCTCGGCGGCGCCATCGCCCTGCAAAGGCGCGCCGATGGCCGGCCGGGCGACGAGACCTGCGAGTACGCCGGCCGGCCGCCGGGCGGCAATCCCTACGTGCAGCTCAAGTGGGCGCTGGATGCCCAGGCGCGCGAACAAGCGGCGCGCGGCCTGCCGGTGAGCATCGGCATCCCGACCATGACCTTCGGCGAGTACGACTACGGCCCCACCACCGGCCGGCTGCTGCTGATGCTGGCGCGCGGCCAGTTGCCCAACTACGTGCGCGGCCGGCGCAACGTCATCTACGGCGGCGACGCCGGACGCGGGCTGCTGGCGGTCTGCGAACGCGGCCGTCCCGGCGAGCGCTACCTGCTCACCGGCGAGGATAGCGACATGGACCAGCTCACCGCGCTGATGGCGGAGCTGGCCGGCCGGCCGCGTCCGAAGCCGGTGCCGCTGCCCATCGTCCGTGCGGTCAGCGCCGTGCAGACACTGCGCTGGCACTTCGGCGGGCCGCTGCCGGTGGTCGATGCCACCGCCGTCGCGGTGATGTCCGGCGGCCAGCACCTGTCCGGCGCCAAGGCGGAACGGGAGCTGGGCTTCCGTAGCCAGGTGTCGCTGCGCGAGGCGCTGGCCCGCGCCCTGGCCTGGTTCCGGCAGGTGGGCTACCTCGACTGAGCGGCGGGCGTCGCCGGCCGTGGGACAATGCCGCCATGAACGATCTCGTACTCGCCTCCCACAACGCCAAGAAGCTCAAGGAGCTGCAAACCCTGCTGGCGCCGCTCGGCTACCGGCTGAGACCGGTCTCCGAGTTCAGCCCGGAGGTGCCCGAGGAAACCGCCCCCAGCTTCATCGAAAACGCCCTGCTCAAAGCCCGGCACGCAGCGCGCGTCTCCGGCCTGCCGGCCATCGCCGACGATTCCGGGCTGGAGGTCGAGGCGCTACGCGGCGCGCCCGGCGTCTACTCCGCGCGCTATGCCGGCGAGCCTTCGGACGACGCCGCCAACAACGCCAAGCTGCTGCAAGCCCTGGCCGGCGTCCCGGCGGCCAGGCGCGGTGCGCGCTTCGTGTCGGCGCTGGCGCTGCTGCGCCATGCCGACGATCCCACGCCGGTGATCGCACTCGGTTACTGGCCGGGCCAAATTCTCGACGCAACACGCGGTGCCAACGGCTTCGGCTACGACCCGTTGTTCCTCGTCCCCTCGCTGGGCAAAACCTCGGCGGAACTGACGCCCGGACTGAAGAACCGCATCAGCCATCGCGGCCGCGCCATGCGCGCCTTGCTGAAGCAACTGCGCGAGCGGCCGTGATCCCCTTAGCGCTCTACATCCACATCCCCTGGTGCGCGAAGAAGTGCCCCTACTGCGACTTCAATTCGCATCCGGCACGCGGCCAGATTCCGGAAGCGGACTACGTGCAGGCGCTGCTGCGCGACCTCGACTTCGAGCTGGCGCAGGCCCCTGAAGCACGGCCGCTGACCAGCATCTTCTTCGGCGGCGGCACGCCCAGCCTGTTCAGCGGTGCCGGCATCGGCGCCATCCTCGACGGCGTGGCGCAACGGCTGGCCTTCGCGCCGGGCATCGAGATCACACTCGAAGCCAATCCGGGCACCGCCGAGGCGCAGCGTTTCCGCGACTACCGCGCCGCCGGCGTCAACCGCCTGTCGATGGGCGTGCAGTCGCTCAACGACCGGCATCTGAAGGCGCTGGGCCGCATCCACGGCGCCGACGAGGCCCGTGCGGCGGTGGCGATGGCGCGCGACGCCGGTTTCGACAACCTCAACCTCGACCTGATGTTCGCGCTGCCGGAGCAGACGCTCGCCGAGGCCGAAGCCGATCTGCGCGGCCTGCTCGCGCTCGCGCCGGAACATGTCAGCTACTACCACCTGACGCTCGAACCCAATACCGAGTTCGCCGCCAGGCCGCCGACGCTGCCCGATAGCGACCTCGCCTACGAGATGCTGGAACGGGGCCAGGCCCTGATCGAAGCCGCCGGCTACGCGCAGTACGAGACCTCGGCCTACGCGCGCCCCGGCCGGCGCGCGGCGCACAACCTCAACTACTGGCGCTTCGGCGACTATCTCGGCATCGGCGCCGGCGCCCACGGCAAGCGCACGCTGGACGGCCGCGTGCTCCGGCGCGCGCGCCACAAGCATCCGAAGACCTTTATGGAAACCGCCGGCAGTGCCGCCGGCGTGCAGGAACAACGCGCGGTGGACGGCGCCGAGCTGGCCTTCGAGTACGTGCTCAACAGCCTGCGTCTGCACGAGGGCTTTGCGCTGGCCGACTTCCGCGCCCGCACCGGCCTCGCCGACACCGCCCTGGAACCGGCCCTGGGGCGGATGCTGTCGAAAGGCTTGCTGGAGCGCGACGGCGAGGTCATCCGCCCGACGGTGCTCGGCCGTAATCACCTCAACACGCTGCAAATGGAGTTTCTGCCCTCATGAGCCGGTACGAGCTGGAAAGCCGCGCGGTGCAGTGCCCGTATTGCTGGGAGGAGATCGAGCTGGACCTTGATCTCTCCGCCGGCTCGCAGACCTATACGGAGGACTGCCACGTCTGCTGCCAGCCGATTCTGGTGCGGCTGACCGTGGAGGAAGACGGCGAAAGCTATGAAGTCGAGGTCGAAGCCGAAAATCAGTAGCCCGGCTATTGCACCTGCACGCTGACGTAGGGCGAGACCGCCGCCGTCGGCACCAGCACGCTCTTCATGCGCTCGGCCTCTTCGCGCGGCGTGCTGCCGAAGAAGCGCTTGAACTCGCGGCTGAACTGCGAGGCGCTTTCGTAGCCGACCCGGCCGGCGGCGGTCGAGGCGCTCAGGCCCTCGTGCGCCATCAGCAGCCGCGCCTTGTGCAGGCGGGTGGTCTTCAGGTACTGGATCGGCGAGGTGCGGGTGACCTGCTTGAAGTGGCTGTGGAAGGCAGCGACGCCCATGCCGGCCTCCTCGGCCAGGCGGCTCACGTCGAGATCGGCGGCGTACTCGGCGTGGATGCGCCGCAGCGCCCGGCCGATGCGGCCGCAGTGGCTGTGATGCACCAGCGCCCCGGCGATGGCCGCGCCCTGCTCGCCGGTGAGCATGCGGTAAAGAATCTCGCGGACGATGCCCGGCCCCAGCAGCCGCGCTTCCACCGGCGAGCGCAGCGCCATCAGTAGCCGGAGCAGGCTGTCTTCCATGCCGGCGTCCATCGCCGCCGTGGCGATGCCCAGCGGCGGCACTGCGGCGCGGGCACCGAGCCCGTCGAGGGCCAGGATCAGCTCGGCGGCCACCGGCAGCTTGATGGTGATGCCGACCGCCAGCAGGGGCTCCTCGACGCTGGCCTCGGTTTCGCACTCGAAGGGCAGCGGCACCGCCGCCACCAGGTAGCGGCGGGCGTCGAAGACCAGCGTCTGCTCGCCGAAGAAGCCGCGCTTGCGGCCCTGGCAGATGAACATCAGCTTCGGCTCGTAGAGCACCGGCGCCTTGACGAAAGCGCGCTCGGCGCGCGCCAGCGTCACCTCCTCCAGGGCGGTGTTGAACACCCCGGCAGCGGGCAGCATCTCGCCGAGCAGGCCAAGCAGCCGAGACGGGCCGGGACTGGGCGGGGGATCGAACATGGCGATCTCGCACTGAAGAGGACTAGGCAGCGAAATGTACTCTTTGCGACCGCCTCCGGGACCACGGCCACAGGAATAGGCAAGACTTGCAGAGCATCCGGTATTGGGCCGCCGGCGCCCGGCCACCTAGCATGGCCGCATCCCCCTCCCCACCCGGAGCGCCGCCATGACCGCCACCAACATCGCCTTTCTGCGCGCCCGACCGGGACGCGAACCCTGGCTGGACCAGGCCCTGCACACCCTGGTCGCGCTGAGCCGTGGCAATCCCGACTGCCAACTCGCCAACCTGCACCGCAGCGACGAGGACCCGGCGCTCTGGCTCTTGTACGAGAACTGGACTACGCAGGAGGCGCTGTGGCGGCATCTGGGCAGCCCGGACGTGCAGTCCTTCGTGCGCCAGAGCGCCAGCCTGCTGGAGAGCGACCTCGGCCTGCGCGGCTTCCGGCTTCAGCCGGCCTCGCCCATCGGGCTCGCCGCCTGAGCACCAGTCGGCCGCCGTTGGGAGGGCGGATTCCACCGGCCATCCCCAGCGCCCGGGGAAACTCCGGCCCGGCTGGCAGAGTCGGCCTCGTTACCGACTTCGCACTCACCTTATAAGGACCGGCCATGGAACTCGCGCCCCTGCACTGGCAGCAACTGCCCCTGATCCTGGCCGTGCTCGCCGCCGCCAGCGGCGTGCTCTACGGTCTGCTGAGCCTGATCCTGCCGCGCCCCCAGGTCTGGGCGCCGCGTGACGGCCAGGGCCTGGACGGCGAGGCGATGCCCCTGCGCGGGGCGGACCGGCGCCGCAACCACCAGGCCTGGCCGGCGCACCTGGAACGCCGCCTGGCGCCGCGCTGAGCAGCCAGGCCGGCGGACAAATAGTTGCCATCCGCCCCCTGCGCCGCTATCCTGCGCGCCCTTTTCGTTTGATCCGCCCGGTTGTGGGCGTTGCCGAGACCGCCATGAAAGAAGGCATCCACCCCGAATACCGCCCCGTGGTGTTCCGCGACGCGGGCTCCAACCAGAGCTTCATCATCCGTTCCACGGTCAAGACCCGTGAAACCGTGAAGCACACCGACGGCGAGACCTACCCGGTCATCACCCTCGATACCTCGCACCTGTCGCACCCGTTCTACACGGGCAAGACCCGCGTCACCGACACCGGCGGTCGCATCGACAAGTTCAAGAAGCGCTACGGCAAGTAATCGCCGCTGCCCGCTGCACCAAGAAAGCCGCTTATGTCCTAGCGGCTTTTTTGTTGCCCCCACCCCGGCCGCAGGCCGGCGACAGGGCAAGCCCTCCGTTTTTCCCACCACACCGATGCGCGCCCAGGAAGCAGGCAACGCGCTGACGCCATGAACGAACAGATCCCCAGCCATACCCTCCGCACCGCCGCCCTCCACTACCACGAGTTCCCCAGGCCGGGAAAACTCGGAGTCAGCATCACCAAGCCCTGCGAGGGGCCGGAGGACTTAGCGCTGGCCTACTCGCCCGGCGTCGCCGAACCGGTGCTGGCGATCCAGGAGAACCCGCAGGACGCCTACCGCTACACCAGCAAGGGCAACCTGGTCGCCGTCATTAGCAACGGCACGGCGGTACTGGGCCTTGGCGACTGCGGCGCGCTCGCCGGCAAGCCGGTGATGGAAGGCAAGGCCCTTTTGTTCAAGAAATTCGCAGACCTCGACTGTTTCGACATCGAAGTCGACGAGCGCGAACCTAAGACTTTCGTCGAAACCGTGGCCCGCATCGCCGGCACCTTCGGTGGCATCAATCTGGAAGACATCGCCGCGCCGGCCTGCTTCGAGATCGAGGAAGCGCTACAGGCGCGCTGCGACATACCGGTGTTCCACGACGACCAGCACGGCACCGCCATCGTGCTCTGCGCGGCGCTGCTCAATGCGCTGGAGTTGCAGGGCAAGACGCTCGAAGACGCCCGCATCGTCTGCGTCGGCGCCGGCGCCGCCGGCATTGCCTCGATGCGTCTGGCGCGCAGCCTGGGCGCCAAGCCCGAGCACCTCTGGCTGGTCGACCGCCAGGGCGTGATCAGCACCGACCGCCCCGGCCTGAGCAAGGAAAAAAGTGAATTCGCTCAAGCACCTTCCGAGCGCAAGACGCTGGCTGGCGCACTCGCCGGCGCCGATGTCTTCATCGGCCTTTCCGGCCCCGGCCTGCTGCGTGAGGAATGGCTCGGTTTGATGAACGAGAAGCCGGTGATCTTCGCGCTCAGCAACCCGGTGCCGGAGATCATGCCGGAGATCGCCAAGCGGGTGCGCAACGACGCCATCGTCGGCACCGGCCGCAGCGACTACCCCAACCAAGTCAACAACGTGCTGTGCTTCCCCTTCCTGTTCCGGGGGGCGCTGGACGTGCGCGCACGCAGCATCAACGAGGCGATGAAGCTGGCGGCGGTGCGTGCCCTGGCCGAGCTGGCGAAGCAGCCGGTGCCGGCACCCGTGCTGGCGGCCTACAAGCAAAACTCGCTATCCTTCGGGCCGGATTACATCATCCCCAAGCCACTCGATCCCCGCCTGCGCGAGCACGTCGCCGGTGCCGTGATGCGCGCGGCGGTGGAGAGCGGAGTCGCCCGCCTGCCCTTGCCCCGCTAGAGCAAGCCACGGCGCGATTCTTGCCAGCCTTTCTTGACGTCTTTACTTGATATTTGGGAGCTACGCGATGAGTGAGGTCAGCTACAGCCTGGTCAACAACGCCACCGGGGAGAAGGTCGATCTGCCGGCTATCGGCGGCACCCTCGGCCCGGTCGGCCTCGACGTGGGCAAGGTCTACGACAAGACCGGCGCCTTCACCTACGACCCTGGCTTCACCTCCACCTGCTCGACCAAGAGCGCGATCACCTACATCGACGGTGACGAGGGCGTGCTGCTGTATCGCGGCTACCCGGTGGCGCAACTGGCGCAGCACTGCAGCTTCCTGGAAGTCGCCTACCTGATCCTCAACGGCGAGCTGCCCAACAAGACGGCACTGGAAACCTTCGACCAGAGCATCCGTCGTCACACCATGATCAACGAGGGCCTGAAGAGCTTCTTCAACGGCTTTCACTACGACGCCCACCCGATGGCGATGCTGACCGGCGTGGTCGGCTCGCTGTCCGGCTTCTACCACGACACCGGCAACAACAAGGATCCGCGTCACCGCGAGATCTTCGCGCACCGGATGATCGCCAAGATCCCGACCATCGCGGCGGCGGCCTACAAGAAGTACTACGGCCAGCCGTTCATGTATCCGCAGAACCACCTCGACTATTGCAGCAACCTGCTGCACATGATGTTCGCGGTGCCGGCCGAGCCCTACCACGTCGATCCGATCGCCGCGAAGGCGCTGGACGTGCTGTTCATCCTGCACGCCGACCACGAGCAGAACGCCTCGACCTCCACCGTGCGCATGGCCGGCTCCACCGGCACCAACCCCTACGCCGCCATCTCCGCCGGCATCGCCGCGCTCTGGGGCCCGGCCCACGGCGGCGCCAACGAGGCGGTGCTGAACATGCTCGACGAGATCGGCGACGTGAAGAACGTGCAGGGCTTCATGGACAAGGTGAAGGACAAGCAGTCGGGCGTGCGCCTGATGGGCTTCGGTCACCGCGTCTACAAGAACTTCGATCCGCGCGCGACCATCATCCGCGAGGAATGCCACAAGGTCTTGAAGGCGCTGAAGATCGACGATCCCAAGCTCGAACTGGCGATGAAGCTGGAAGAGATCGCCCTCAACGACGACTACTTCAAGGCCCGCAAGCTCTACCCGAACGTCGATTTCTACTCGGGCATCATCTACAAGGCGCTGGGCATCCCGGTGAACATGTTCACCCCGATGTTCGCGGTCGCCCGCACCGTCGGCTGGGTCGCGCACTGGAGCGAGATGGTCGGCGACGGTCCGCTGAAGATCGCCCGCCCGCGCCAGGTCTACACCGGCGCTGCGGAACGCAACGTGGTTCCGGTGGCGCAGCGCTAAGCCAGCCCCGGCCACAAAAAAGCCCGCCTTCCGGCGGGCTTTTTGTGGCTGCGACCAACGCCTCAGCGGCGGACTTGGTCGAGCTTTTCCTTGGCCTTCTCGGCCAGCGCCTCGGCGCCCGCCTTCACCTTGGTCACCGTCTCGCGCAGCTTGTCACCGGCGTTGTCGATGGCTTCCTTGACCTCGCCCTTGACCCGGTCACCGGCGCCTTCGATGCGGTCCAGCCGGCCTTCGGCCTCCAGGCGCTCGTTGCCGATGACGCTGCCCACGGCTTGCTTGACCTGCCCCAGGGTCTGCTTGGCCTGGCCCTTGAGCTGGTCGTAGCGGCCGCTGTCGGTGGTGGTGGACTGCAGCTTGTCCTTGGTATTCATGCCGATCTCCTTTGAAAAGCACCCGATCTGGGGCTTGGAAGACCGTAAACCCGGCGGATGAACGCCCGGTGAGCGACCAAAGCAGGCCGCTAGTACAGGCTCTCGACCGGCTGCGCCGCCAAGCGCTCGGCCTCCGCCAGACTCAGGCGCGGCGCCGGTCGGCCATTGCCGACCGCCAGCGGTGCCCGGCGCTCCTGCCCGGGCGCGAACAGCGCGACATCGACGCCAATCTCGCCAGCCTCGAAGCGCGCCAGCGGCACCCGTTCACTGCGGCCGTCGCCATAGCGGTAGTCGCGTTCGTCGGCCTCGACCTCGAAGCCGCGCTCGGCGAGGAACACATCCACCAGCTCCGGCTGGTCCGGGAAGCAGTGCAACTGCACCCGGTGCGCCTGGCTGATGGCGCCGGTCACCACCGCGCCGCTCAGGCGCGGCTCGAAGCGGGCCAGCAGCTTCATCGCCTGCACCGCAGTCCGCCGTAACAGTTGCAGGCGCTCGACATAGGCGTGGCCGCCGAACAGCCGCTGGTAGGCCAGCACCTCGGTCTCGACCCGGGCGTTGTCGGGCAGCGCGCTGCGGCTGGACAGCCCCAGACGCTCGGCGGCGCGACGCTTGGCCAGCCCGTAGTCGGTGAGCTGCTCCTCGACCAGGATGCGCGCCGCCTCGCCGGCCAGATCGCCGGCATCGCCCAGGCCGCGACGCCCCATCAGAACAGATCCTGCGCTGCCTGCCCGGCCTCACTCTCGTGGCCGGGAATGGCGCCGTCGTCCTGCGGAGGCAGGCGCTCCAGCGGCAGGGTTTCGTAGATCACCTTGCCGGCGCCTTCCCAGGCCAGCTTGCCGTTTTCGGGATTCAACCGAACATCGGTCATGCCGGCCGGCCGTGGCGCCACCTGCTCGGGCACGCCCTTGAGCGCCACCCGCATGAAGTCCATCCACATCGGCAGCGCAGCGCGACCACCGACCTCGCCACGACCGAGCGGCGTCGGCGTGTCGTAGCCGATCCAGGCGGTGGCGGCGAGCGTGGCCTGGTAGCCATTGAACCAGGCATCGGTCTCGTCGTTGCTGGTGCCGGTCTTGCCACCCAGGTCGCGACGCCCCATCGCATTCACCGCAGCGGCGGTGCCGCGCACGGTGACGTCGTGCAGCATGCTGTTGAGCATGTAGACGGTCTGCGGGTCGAGCGTGCGCGCGGCAAGCTGGGCGGCGGGGTCGCCGGCGGTGATCTCCGCCGGGCATTCCGGGCAAGCGCGCACTGGCTTGGCCTCGAACAGCACCTGGCCGCGCGCGTCCTCGATGCGGCTGATGAAATAGGGCTGCACCAGGAAGCCGCCGTTGGCGATCACCGCGTAGCCCCGGGCGATCTCCAGGGGTGTGAGCGCCGCCGAACCCAGCGAGAAGGTGAGATCACGCGGCAGCCGCGTCTTGTCCAGCCCGAAGTTCTGCGCGTAGTTGAGCGCGTAGCCCATGCCCACCGCCTGCAGCACGCGGATCGACACCAGATTGCGCGACTGCACCAAGGCCTCGCGCAGGCGCATCGGCCCCTTGAAATCTTCGTCGTAGTTGGACGGCCGCCACTCGCTTTCCAGATTCGGATCGTCGAAGACGATGGGCGCGTCGAGGAAGATCGAGGCCGGCGTGTACCCCTTGGCCAGCGCCGAGGCGTAAAGGAAGGGCTTGAAGCCGGAACCGGCCTGCCGCCGCGCCTGGGTGACACGGTTGTACTTGCCGGCGAAGAAGTCGTAGCCGCCGACCAGGGCGCGGATGGCACCGTCCTGCGGCTCCACCGCCACAAAGGCGCCCTGCACGCCGGGCTTCTGGGACAGCCGCAGCTTGTCGCCGCTGGCACGGATGCGCACCACGTCACCGACCGCCAGCTTGTACTTCTTGCCGGTCCAGGCAAAACCCTTGGCGTCGATACTCTCGACACCGCGCTCCAGCGAATACACCTCCAACTGCTCGGGGCTGGCGGACAGCACCAGCGCCGCCGGCAGGTCGGCCAGGCGCGGCCGCGAGCGCAGCAGCGCCTGAGCGGCCTCGTTGCGATCCGGGCTGATTCGCTCCAGCGTCGCCGCCAGTTCCGGCTCGGCCTTGGCCTCTGGCCCGCTGTAGCCATGGCGCTCTTCGTAGTCGAGCAGGGCCTTGCGCAGAGCGGCGTTGGCGGCCTCCTGACGGCCGGCCTGCACGGTGGTGTAGACGCGGTAGCCGGCGGTATAGGCCTGCTCACCGTACTTCTCGAACATCGCCGCCCGCACCATCTCGGCCACGTAGTGCGCCTCGATCTCCACCTGCGGCGGGTGCTCGCGCGCCAGCAGCGGTTCGTCCAGCGCCTGTCGATAAGCGGGCTCGGTGATGAAGCCCAGCTCGCGCATGCGCCGCAGCACGTAGTTGCGGCGGTCCTTGGCGGCAGTGGGATTGACCAGCGGGTTGTCGCGTGAAGGTGCCTTGGGCAGGCCAGCGAGCACGGCGGTTTCCGCCAGCGTCAGTTGGTCCAGCGGCTTGCCGAAGTAGACGTGGGCGGCGGCGGCGACACCGTAGGCGCGGCTGCCGAGAAAGATGCGGTTGAGGTAGATCTCGAAGATGCGCTGCTTGTCGAGTTCGCGCTCCATCTTCCGCGCCAGCAGAATCTCCTTGATCTTGCGCTCGTAGCTGCGCTCGGGCGTGAGAAAGACATTGCGCGCCAACTGCATGGTGATGGTCGAGCCGCCCTGGCGCTTCTCGCCGGTGGCGGCAAGCTTGAGCGCGGCGCGCACCAGGCCGAAGAAATCGACACCGCTGTGCTCGAAGAAGCGGTCGTCCTCCGCAGCCAGGAAGGCTTGCAGCAGCGGCTTGGGGAACTGCTCGTAGCGCAGCGGCGAGCGCCGCTCGGCGCCGAACTCGCCCATGCGCTTGCCCTCGGCGCTGAGCACCAGCAGCGGCGCGCCGAGATTGGGTTCGCGCAGGCTCTCGACCGAGGGCAGTTGCGCTTCCAGGCTGGAAACCTTGGCCCAGACGAACAGCCCGGCGCCGGTGGCGGCGACCAGGAACAGGGCCAGCAGCACCAGGCCGGCACGTTGGAGGAAGCTCAATTGATTGAAGCGCAAGGCGGCAGTTCCAAAGAGGGCAGCGCGCCATTGTCACCCGTCAGCCGAGCGCGCGGAACCGCCCCGGTTTCCGGCGCGGTGATTTCAGAGGTGCGCAGGGGTCTGCGCCGGCAAGACCGGGCGGCGGCGCAGGGCTTCCAGGCGCGCGTCCTTGCGCTGCCAGAGGCCATTGACCCAGGTCTGGCAGCGCTCGCGGTAACCGGGGTCGCGGTCGTAGTCGCCGTGCAGCAGCTCGGCCGGCACCGGGATCAGGTCCACCACCACCCGCACATGGCCCTGCTCGCCGCACAGCCAGCTCCACAGCAGGTTGCGCTCGGTGGGCTGGTAGCAGACGGTGACATCCAGCACCCCGGCGAACTGCTCGCCCATGGCGTCGAGGCTGTAGGCGAGGCCACCGGTCTTCGGTCGCAGCAGCCGCTGGTAGGGGCTGCGCTTGCTCAGGCGCTTGGCCTCGGTAAAGCGGGTGCCTTCGAGGAAATTGACCACCGTCACCGGGTCGTGGCGGTAGACCGCGCAGGCCTTGCGGGTAGTCTCGCGGTCGGCGGCGCTGGATTTGCGGGTCATGAACGGGAAGTCCATCGCCCAGCAGACCAGGCCGATGATCGGCACCCACAGCAGATCGCGTTTGAGGAAGAAGCGCAGGAACGGCGTCTTGGCGTGAAAGACATCGAACAGGATCAGGATGTCGGCCCAGGACTGGTGGTTGCTGAGCAGCAGATAGCTGCGCGCCGGGTCCAGGCTGGCGTTGAACTCGACCTCGCCGTAAGCCACCGGGCTGGCCACGTCGTGCAGCACGCGGTAGATCAACTGGTTGCTGGCCACCCAGTTGCGGGCGATCCAGACGCAGTAGCGCGAGGCCAGGCGCTGCAGGCCGTAGACCGGCAGCAGCTTGAGCAGGATGCCGGGCAGCATCGCGGTGAACCAGAAGAGCAACGCGACGAACATGGTCGCGAAGGTCAGGATTCCGACAAACCAGGGCGGCAGCAACATCGAGATCATCGGCAGACTCCACTTGCGACCGCAGTGGCGATGCCGGCTCCGGCATCGCGCTGACATCCTCTCAGTGATGATAGGCCGGCGAAAGTTCCACCACCGCGTCGATCATCGCTCCCGCATGCGCCGGGTCTACCCCGGGCACGATGCCATGCCCCAGGTTGAAGATGTGCCCGGGACCACGACCATAGCCAGCCAGTACGCGCGCCACTTCTTCGCGGATGCGGTCCGGGCTGGCGAACAGGCAGAGCGGATCGAGATTGCCCTGTAGCGCCACGCGCCCGCCCACCCGCGCGCGGGCGGCCGCGATGTCGGTGGTCCAGTCCAGGCCCAGAGCGTCACAGCCGGTATCGGCCATGGCTTCCAGTTGCTGGCCGCCGTTCTTGGTGAACAGGATCACCGGAATCGCCGGCAGCCGCGCCTTGAGCTGCGCGACGATGCGGCGCATCGGCGCCAGCGAGAACTGCCGGTAGCCTTCGACATCGAGCACACCGCCCCAGGTATCGAACACCATCAGCGCGTCGGCGCCGGCGGCGGCCTGCGCTTCCAGATACAGCGCGACGCTGTCGGCCAGCTTGTTCAGCAACTCCATCAGCAGCTCGGGCGCGTCGAAACGCATCTTCTTGATCCGCGCGAACTCCTGACCGCCCTGCCCTTCGACCATGTAGGTGGCAAGCGTCCAGGGCGAGCCGGCGAAGCCGATCAGCGGGCAGCGGTCGCCCAGCGCCGAGCGTATCGTCCGCACCGCGTCCATCACGTAGCGCAGCTCGCCTTCCGGGTCGGGCACGCCCAGTGCGCGGATGGCGGCGGCATCGCGTACCGGCCGGTCGAACATCGGCCCCTCGCCCTCGACGAAGCGCAGGCCCAGGCCCATGGCGTCGGGGATGGTGAGGATGTCGCTGAACAGGATCGCGGTATCGAGCCCGGGATAGCGGTCCAGCGGCTGCAGGGTGACCTCGCAGCACAGCTCCGGATTGCGGCAGAGCGCCATGAAGTCGCCGGCCTTGGCGCGGCTGGCGCGGTATTCGGGCAGGTAGCGGCCGGCCTGGCGCATCATCCACACCGGCGTGCGGTCCACCGGCTGGCGCTTCAGCGCACGCAGGAAGCGGTCGTTGGCGAGCGTCCTCATGCCAGGGCTCCGGCGATTTCAAGCTGGATCGCCTGCGCCATCGCGCGCGGATCGGCGGCGTCGCGGATCGGCCGACCGATCACCAGGTAATCGGCGCCGGCCTTGATCGCCGCCGCCGGGGTGGCGATGCGCTTCTGGTCGGCCTCGACGCGGTTTGCCACCGGCCGGATGCCGGGCGTCACGCAGATCAGCTCGCGCGGCGCTTCCAGGCGCAGGCGCGGGACTTCCAGCCCCGAGGACACCACACCGTCGCAGCCGGCCTGCAAGGCGCGGCGGGCGCGCGACAGCACCAGCTCGGCAACGTCACATTTAAAACCGAGATCGTCGAGATCGCCCTGGTCCAGCGAGGTCAGCGCGGTCACCGCCAGTACCTTGGTGTGGCCGGACTTGGCCTTGGCGGCCGCCTCCATGATCGACTGGTTGCCGTGCACGGTGGCGAAGTCGGCGCCGCGCTCGGAGAGATTGCGGATGGCGCGCGCCACCGTCTCCGGGATGTCGAAGAACTTCAGATCGACGAACACCTTCTTGTGCTCGGCCTTGAGCCAGTCCAGCAGCTCGAAGAAGCCGGGCGCCATGCACAGCTCCATGCCGATCTTGTAGAAGCTGACGGCGTCGCCGAGCTGGCGTACCAGGGCGCGGGCGGCCTCGGCGTCGGGGACATCGAGGGCGCAGATCAGGCGCTCGTGGGTGGGGATTGCAGTACGCATCAGTAGCCCGTGAAAAGGAGATCCAGAGCCGCGATGATCGCGGCCCGTTCGTGACGGAGGTTATCCACGACGGCGCCCAGGGCGCCGCGTGGAATCGACAGCATTTCCTGCACCGACAGCACATGCTCACCGGCCTTGATGGTGACGACCGGTTGCAGCTTGCGGATCGGCATCGGCTGGGCAGCAAGCGGCCAGAGCGGCGCCACGACCGCCGTCTCCAGTCGCGCGGCAAGATCGCTTTGCAGGATCACTAGGTAAGGAGCGCCGGCCGAGCCGCGCGCACGGCAGACATCGAACTGCGTCATGTCAGTAGTACGGCGTCAGGCCCTTGTGCCAAAGGCCATCTTTCTCGATACGGGCGTTGTAATGGGCGATGGCTTCGGCGTTCTCGGCGAGCCAGCGCTCGCCTTCGGCCTTGCGCAGGCGCTCGGTCAAGCTTTCTTCCAACACGCTCGACAGATTGAGTCCCTCGGCGCGGGCGCGCTCGATGAGTTTGGCGCTGACGCTGACGTTCAGGCGGCGCTTGCCGGCGGCGTATTCCGGGGCCTGCTTCTCAGCAATTTGCACCCCGGCAGCCGCATTGCGCTTATAGGTTCTGGGCAAGGAATGTCTCCGGGGGAATGATGCGCACGGTAATGCGCATCCATTATCCGCGCAAGGCGGCCTCAACCCGGGCCGCCGTCGGCGCCCCCTGCGCCCGCAGCTCCTGGGCGAACAGGGCGATGCGCCATTCCTCGATCAGCCAGCGCACCGGGTGCCAGGGCCCGGGCAGGCGCGCTTGCAGGGGCTGGATCTGCTTGATCGCCTCGGCATCCTTCTGCGGCTTCAGCGGCAGCCGCTCCAGCCGCAGGGCCAGGGCCTTCAGATAGGTCGCGATGCGCGGCCACTGCGCGGCCGGGATGGCGGTGACGAAACCGGGACCAAGCAGCGTCGCCAACTGTTGCGCCGCATCGGCATGGGCGTCGGGATGACTGCGGGCGACCGTAGCCAGCGCACGCCGCAGCGCTACGGCCTGGACGAGCCAAGCGGCCAGCTCATCGAGGCGCTGGTAGGCCAACTGCGAAAACTGGCCACGCCGCTCCAGGGCAGCGCGGAACTCCGCCTCCGAGCGCACCGGACCGTCGATCAGCACCTCGTCGGCGCAGCGCTCGGCCAGTTGCCGCGCCAGGCCCTCGACCGTGTGCGGGGTGCCGGTCAAGGCCAGCGCCAGCTTGCCGCGCGCCGACTTGGCGAGATCGCGCACGCGGTCGGCGAGCCTGAGCAGCAGCAGCGCGCGCAGGCCAGCGGCGTGCGCCGTTTCGGCGGCGGCCTCGGACTCGAACAGCCGCAGGGCGATGCGCTCGCCCTCGACGCTCAAGGCTGGAATCGCCCGCGCGCCACCCGGCAGACTGACCGTCGCGGGCAGATCGCCGAAATCCCAATCGCTCAGCGATTCGCGCACCCACTGCTGGGTCTCGGCTTTCTTGGCGGCGACGGCATTGAACGCCGTACGCGCCTTGCCGCTGAAGCGCGACTGCAACTCGGCCAGGCTCTCGGCCTCACCCAGCACCTCGCCGTGCGCATCCTCGACCAGCAGGCGCGGACGGAAGTGGGCGGGCAGCTTCTCCGACGCGAAATCGGCCGGCTCCAGCTGCACACCGGTCATCGCCTTGAAGCGGGCGCAGATCGCCTCCAGCAGCGGGCCTTCCGGCTGCGAGCTTTCGACGATGGCGTTGGCGTATTCGGCGGCCGGCTGGCAGAGCCGGCGCAGGTGTTGCGGCAGGGTCTTGATCAGGGCTTCGATCTTGCCCGCCAGCAGGCCCGGCACCAGCCAGTCGAAGCGTTCGGCCGGCAGTGCGAACAGCTGCGCCAGCGGCAGGTGGAAGCTCACGCCATCGGCGTCGGTGCCGGGATCGTGCTGATAACTCAGCGACAAGCGCTGCCCGGCGATGGCCAGCTGGTCGGGAAACAGCTCCTCGACATCGGCGTTGGCGCCGGGACGCAGCACGTCGGCCTCGCGCATGGTCAGCAAGGCGCCGCGCGAGGTGCCCGGCGCGACCGCGACCGCCGCTGGCGGCGGCGGGGTGGCGGCGACGGCGGAGCGCAGACCGCGCAGGGCGGCCAGGGAATCCAGCGGCGCGGCGGGCTCCGGCTTTTCGACAAGGACCGGCTTCGGCGCCAACGACGGCCTGGGTGCGGACTTCTCGGCGCCACCGTGCAGCCAGGCCTTGAGCGCCGCCACCGTGCACAGGTCTTCCGGCAGGCGCGCGTCGTAAAAGCGGTAGAGCTGCGACTCGTCGGCCAGGAGGTCCGGCCGACGCAGCCGCGCTTCCTTCTCGCGCACTTCCTCGATCAGGGCGAGGTTCTTCTTGAGGAAGTCCGGCTTGCCCAGCACCTCGCCACGCACCAGGCCCTCGCGGATGAAGATGGTGCGCGCCTCGCGCGGCTCCTCGCTGCCGTAGTGGCGCTGGCGCTTGAGCAGGGGCAGGCCGAGCAGGGACACATGCTCGTTGGCGGTCACCTCGCCGCGCTGCGCGTTCCACTCCGGGTGGTGCAGCACGCGCTTGACCAGGTGCGCGCCGATGTCGGCCAGCCACTCCGGCTCCACCGCCGCGCAACTGCGCGCGAACACCTGGCTGGTGTGGACGATGGCCGCGTGCATCAGCCAGGGCGGCGCCTTCTTGGCCAGGGCCGAGCCCGGAAAGATCTTGAAGCGGCGGCCGCGCGGCCCCTGGTACTCGGCCTTCTCCGGCGGCTTGTTGCCGATGTGGTCGATCAGCCCGGTGAGCAGCGCGCGGTGGATGGCGACGTAGCGCTTTTCCAGCTCCTCGGGCGTTTTCGCGACGGCGGCCTTGGCGGTCTTGTCGTCGCCCACCATGTCGACGATCTGCTTATAGACGGCCTCCCACTCCTCCATCCGCAGATAACTGACGTAGTGCTCCTTGCACCATTTGCGCAGCTGCCGCTGGCTGCCCCCCTTTCCGGACGACTGATCGCCGGCCGCGTCCCAGCGGTTCCAGAGGTTGAGCAGGGTGAAGAAATCCGACTTCGGATGCCGCCACTCGGCATGCTTCTGGCGCGCCTGGGTCTGCGATTCCGGCGGCATTTCGTGCGGGTCCTGCACCGACAGCGCGGCGGCCAGCACCCAGACCTCGTGTGGAGAACTGGTTTCCTTGCCAGCCAAGGCGATGCGCGCGACGCGCGGGTCCAGCGGTAGTCGCGCGAGCTGTCGGCCGAGCGGCGTCAGCTCGCGGTCTTCGGTCATCGCACCCAGCGTGTGCAGCACCCGATAGCCCTCGCTGATGTGCCGGTTCTCGGGCGGATCGACCCAGGGGAAGGCATCGACATCACCCAGGCCCAGCGAGGCCATCTGCAGGATCACGCCGGCGAGATTGCTGCGCAGGATTTCCGGATCGGTGAACAAGGGCCGCGAGAGGTAGTCCTCCTCCGCATACAGGCGGATGCAGATGCCGGCCGCGACCCGCCCGCAGCGGCCGGCGCGCTGGTTGGCGGCGGCCTGCGACACCGGCTCGATCTGCAGCTGCTGCACGCCGGTGCGCGGCGAGTAGCGGGACAGCCGCGCAGTGCCGAGGTCGACCACGTAGCGGATGCCCGGCACCGTCACCGAGGTCTCGGCGACATTGGTGGCGAGCACGATGCGCGCCGGTCCACCAGCGGAAAACACCTTGTCCTGCTGCGCCGCCGGCAGCCGCGAGTACAAGGGCAGCACCGCCGCGTGCGGAAAGCGGCCGGGCAGCATGCGGGCGAGGCCGTGGATCTCGCGCTCGCCGGGCAGGAACACCAGCACGTCACCGTCGGGCCGCCTTCCCCATAACTCATCAATCGCGGAGGCGACGTTGTCCTCGAGGTCGGCTTCGGGATCGACCTCGCGGTAATAGGTATCGACCGGATAGGTGCGACCGGAGACGGTGAGGATCGGCGCGTTGCCGAAGTGCCGCGACAGCCGCTCGGGATCGAGCGTCGCCGAGGTGATGATGATCTTCAGATCCGGCCGGCGCGGCGCGATGCGCTTGAGCCAGCCGAGCAGGAAGTCGATGTTGAGGCTGCGCTCGTGGGCCTCGTCGATGATGATGGTGTCGTAGGCGTTGAGCTCGCGGTCGTGCTGCAACTCCGCGAGCAGGATGCCGTCGGTCATCAGCTTCACCAGCGTGCGCTCGCCGACGCGGCGGTCGAAGCGGGTCTCGTAGCCGACCAGCTCGCCCAGGGTGGTCTGCAATTCCGAAGCGATCCGGTTGGCGACGCTGCGCGCGGCCAGCCGGCGCGGCTGGGTGTGGCCGATCAGGCCGCGGGTGCCGCGCCCGAGTTCCAGGCAGAGCTTGGGCAACTGCGTGGTCTTGCCGGAGCCGGTCTCGCCGCAGAGCACGATGATCTGGTGGTTGCGGATGGCCTCGGCAATCTCGTCCTTCGCCTGCACCACTGGCAGCTCCGCCGGCCAGTGGATCTGCTTCGGCAGCAGCGCCCGGCGGTTGGCGGCGCGTTGCTGCGCGGCCTCCAGATCGCGCGCGAAGCGCGCCGCATCCAGCGGCTTGCCGGAGGCCTGCGCGCGGCCGATCAGCCGCGCGAACTGCGCGACATCGCGGACCAGCAGGGACTCGGGATCGAAGCGCACGGGGCCATCTGAAGACCAAAGGGGCGCGAATTATGCCGGCAGTCAGCGGCCATAAGCTTCGGCGGCGTCACCATCAATCGCTCTTTGCTCCGGGGTCAGCGGCTGCGGGCTGCCTCTCCCCGGCTACAACCAGCTGCCCACAGGCGACCAGATCGGTCTTGAACCCGTTATTGATCTGATCCGATTCGGCCTTGCGCGCCGTCTCGTCCGGTACAGGCTGCCGCTTTTCGAGTTCGGCGATCCGCTTGCCCCGAACCAACTCGACGGTGGTCAGGCACTTGTCGTAAGCCGCCACCAGGGCATCCGTCACGCCACGCTTGCCATAGAACTCTTGTAGTCCCTGGGTCAGATTCTGAGATGCCACGCCAGTAGAGAAAACCTTGCCCACCTTCAGAACCGACTCGGCGGAGGCGTTGCCTGTTGACGCGGAACTCCGCGGGCCCGCAGTGCTGGCGCCGGTATCCGCAGCGAACGTGCCGTACACCGAATACGCGTCGTGCTTGGTCTCCGCCTGGGCACGGCGGATAGCGGTTGAGAGGACGTCTCGATTCTCGCGCAGGAAGTCGAAGAGCTCTTTGTCGGCTGCCTGAACCGATGCCTCAGCGGCTTTTACGCTCAGGTTGGCCGCTGCCAGTTGCGATTTCTTCTCACCAACCGAATTGGTCGCTGCTTTCTTCGCGACCTCAAGCTTCTTGTAGATCTCCAACTCCGAATCGTATTTGTCCCGCGCGGCGCGGTACCCGGAACTGTCGCAAGTCGGGAGTACTTCACCGGCCGCCTGCACGGAAGCAGTCGCACTTCCGTTTGTGCTGGCCTGGTCTTTTGACGCCGCCGCAATGCCGCCTTCGTCGCCTTTGTCGCATCGTGGCTCTGAGGGCGCTAGTTGGGACGATGTGAGCGCCTCAGCGGCCTCAGCGTCAGCTACTGCCTTGTAAGCTTGACCATGATCTTCTATCGCTTTGTCGCGCTTTATCTTTTCGCTCTCGGAGGCCGCAACCAGTTTCTTCAGCTCGGCCAGTTGTCTCGACTCGCCGCTAGATGATCCGTCATCTTTCGACTGCTCATTGTCCGCCTGGACTGGCGCAGGCGAGCATCGCTCCAACGCCTTGACGAACATCTCCGTCCCCGAGAAGCCAGGGTGACGAGCCCCATTAATATCGAGGCCGTCGTCGGCCTTGTTGAGAGCATCGATCACGTCGTCACAATCCAAGGCCACCATGACTGGGACATACGCAGCATCTAGTTGCTTTAACCCGACGGTGAGTGATGGCGTGTAGCTCTCCGCCGGGCTTGCCGTGACGGAGACGCCGATGATCACTCCTGACGAGTAGACCAGTGGAGCCTGGTGTAGCGCCTTGCAACCGGCCAATGAAACGAGCGAGAGCGATCCCGCGAGAGCAATCCCTTTATTCATTTATCCATCTCCCCTTGAACGACGCAAATATTCTTGAGGTCGTCGCTCCCGGACACTAACAATCGCTTCAGGCTCTCCGTCCCTACTTCGTCGTTGACGATGAAGATCGCCTGACAGCGTTCCGGGTCTCCGATACTGACTACGGATTCCTTCCCGAACCCGATCAGCACCCGCTCCGCACTCACCCCAAGACCAAGGGTGAGTCTATCGACGGCGATTGGCAAGCCCTCGGGGTTTCGAACCACACCGCAGAGCAGCGGCCCCTCCCTTTCGACGTCACCACCCCGGACGGTGACGAGCGAACAGGCTGCGAACAGCGGCACTGTGGCGACAAGCAACAGGATCGGAAAAGCGGGCTGGCCGGTGATGACCAAGCCGCGAAACCGCAGGGACGAGTTCTTCTCATCCCGCACCATTGCGGACATAGCAAACTCCCCTGGCCGGTCCCTTCCGGCCTTGCAGGGGCAGTTTAGCTACTGGGCGCAGCTGGTGGAGCCCGGGTACTTGGACTCGTCGGCCACCAGCACGGTGTCGATCCACTGCTTGACCAGGGCGTGGCCCTCCTCGTCGACGACGCTGCGCGCCAGCGGCGGCATCCGCGCCGCCGGGGTGGTGGCGGTGGGACCGATGCGGTGCTCGACGATGGAATCCGCCGAGTTGCCCGGGTGGAAGTCCACGGTGCGGCCACCCTTGCCTTCCTGACCGGTCGCGGTCGGCTGCTTGCAGATGCCGTAGGTGCCGTCCACCGGCCGCAGCGAATCGAGATAGAAACCGGTAGAGGCGGCGAAGCCCTTGACGTTGTGGCAGTGCTGGCAGTTGACCTCCAGCCAGGCGCGGGCACGGGCTTCGATGTCCTGGCCGGAGTTGGCGGCAAAGCCGGAGTCACCGGGCTTGTTGTAGGTCGGCACCCGCTCCAGCTTGGTGGCGATCTGCTTGATGTTGTCCACGCCCAGGTCGCTGGGGCAGCCGGCCATCAGGCCCTTGCTGCACCAGTAGGCGAGCTGGTTCTTGCCCGCGACCTCGTGCTGGCTCTGACCGCTGACCTTCTTCGATTCCGGCGCATAGGGCTTGTTCATGAACCGCACCTTCGGCCCGATCGGCGCCGCGCCCGGCTCGGAGTCCTCGCGCGAGTGGCAGCTCAGGCACTGGTTGGCGTGCGGGATCAGATAGCTGGCGGTGGAGCCGGTGTGCTTGACGCCGGAATCGACATCGACATGATCCCAGCTCACCGAGGCACTGCCGCCGCCCATGGCCAGCTTGGCGACCCGCTTGCCGGTGGTGGCGTCGGTGCTCCAGATATAGGGCACGCCATCCCAGCGCGCCGCGCCCTTGGAGTTGACGCGCTTGATCAGCAGGCGGGTTTCCACCGGGGTCTCGGTGCCCTTGCTGTCGTCGGCGAAGGAGAAGGTCTTGGCGATGATGGTGCCGGCCGGGAACACGATGGTGGCATTGGCGCCGTCGCCGGCGGCATCGCGGTACACCGCCTTGGTGCCCGGCGGCAGGTAGGCGACGCGGTACTTCACCGCGTAGTCGGAGAACAGCTTGCTGTTCAGCGAGTAGGGCACGCCACCGCCGTTCGGGGTGCTGGTCGGGTCCTGCGCATCGGCGAACAGGTGGTACTGGTCGAGCGTCGGGCAATTCACGCCGGCGGCCTCGAAGTTGACCTGGCCGTTTCCAACCGCAGCACCGCAGAGCTTGGCCACCAGGGCCTCGCTGGGCGCCGGGTCGTAGTCGCCGCTGCGCACGAAGGGCGGAATGGTCACCGCCGGCAGCAGCGGCAGTTCCTTGCCGTAGGTCTTCTTGCACTGGTGCGGGCTGTCGTCGAGGTCGGCGGCGAACTGCAGTACCGCCAGCGGATTCACCTTGAGCAGATTGGTGAGCAGGGAGACCGGATTCGAGAAATCGGCGGTCGCCACCGCCAGCACCGCTTCCAGGCCCTTGGTGCCGTGGAAGTTGCTGTAGCGCAGGCTGTCGCTGCTGAACTCGTTGTCGTCGTCGATGCAGGAGGCATACCAGTCCGGCGTGATGCGCGGCGCCGCCGGCTTGCTGGTGTCGAACTTGTAGGCGTTGTAGTGGCAGCTCGGGTTCGGCACCTCGTTGGTGAGGATCGGCTTGCCGTTGGCGTCCTTGGGCACCGGGTCGCCGTTGGCGGCCACCGGGTATGGGCAGTCGGCATCGTAGCTGTCGAGCAGGCCATCCCAGACGATGTGGGCACCCCGGAAGTTCGGCCCACCAGCGGCGAGGCAGGTGGTCAGGCCCTGCGGCAGCAGGCAGCCCGCCAGGGTCTTCAGGCCGACCAGGGTCGGCAGGATGCGCGCCACATCGCCACCCGCCAGATCGGTACTGCTCGGCAGGCGCAGCTTGTTGCCGTTGTTGATGAACTTGTTACGGAAGATACGCACGCCTTCGGTGTAGAAGTCGATGCGCTTCTCGTCAGGCCGGCCAGCGCCTTCCGGGAACAGCTCGTAGCTGGCGTGGATGATGCCGCCGGTGTTGTTGTTCTCGAAGGTGTTCTCGAAGATGTCGATGCGGTCGTAGGCGAGCGTGAGCATGCCGGTGCCGACCGGCACGCTGCCGACGATGCCGCCGGAGGTGAAGTTGTAGGTGTTGTTGTTGCGCGAGATGTTGCCGTACATGCGCGAACGCTCGCCGTACTGGCGCAGACCGTCGAGGTCGTAGATCAGGAAGCCGCCGGTGTTGCACTCGGCAATGTTGTTTGCGTACTCACCGCCCTGCACGTTCTCGATCTCGAAACCGAAGACGTTGAAGGCCGCGCGGCTGTTCTTGATGATGGCGTTGTTGGTCTGGCCAACGTAAATGCCGGCATCGGAAGCGCCGATCGACTCGGAGTCCTCGACCAGGATGTTCTCGGAGGCCACCGGGTAGATGCCGTAACGGCCGGACAGCTTGCTCACCGTGTAGTCGGGCGAGGTGGTGTCGCCGAGGAAGTTCTCGGGCACCGAGGGATCCTGGCTGGCGGGATCGGTACAGGCGACGTTGAGGCGTTCGGCGTAGTTCTTGTCGGTGATCGGATCAGCGCTCTGGCGACCGCCGCCCGAGGACCACATCGCACGCACCCGGCGCAGGGTGCCGTGATCGACGCCGCGCAGCTCGAAGCCATTGCCGCCAGTGTCCAGCACCGTCAGATCCTGCACGGTGAAGCCATGGACATTCACCGCCAGCACACCTTCCGGCGAGTTGCTGCCCTTGAAGGAAAGCACGGTCTTGTCCTTGCCGCAGCCCTTCACCAGCACGTCTTCGGTGTTGGTCAGCTGCAGCGAGGAGGTCAGCTCGAAATAGCCACAGCCGAACTCGATGACATCGCCCGGCGCCGCCTGGATCATGGCGCCGATCATGTCGTTGGTCGCGGTCGCGCCCGGCTTGATCAGGAAGGTGCGGCCCACCGCCGACGGCGGCGGCGTGTCGGGGTTGCCGCCGTCGCTGGGCTTGCTGCCACCGCAGGCCACCAGCAGCACGGCAAGACCCGCGATCAGCAGCTGACGCGGAGCGACTCGAATTCCTGGGTGAAGCATGGCTCTCTCCTTGGATCCCCCGCCCGCGTGTCACCTGGGCGCTCGATAAGCGGCCGGGGAATTCCCCAGCCAGGCATAAGCTTATGCAGGGCGCAGGAGGGCGCCAACGAGAAATATTGCTTAAAGGTGACAGCCTGGCCGGCCGCCGCCTTCAGCCGCCCAGCGCGCTCAGCCGTTGCTCCAGGCTCGCCAGCCGCTGCTCCAGTTCGGCAACGCGCGCCTCCAGGCCCGGATGCGCGCCGCCGCGCGCGGGTGGTTCGGCCGCCGCCAGGGCACTGAGATCGGGCTCGCCGCAGAGCAGCTGCACATGGCGCACCGCCGACTGCCCGGCCAGCCGGGGCAGGGTCCGCACCAGCGGCTGGGCGCGGTCGGCGAGATCGTCCAGCGCCGCCTGCACCGCCTCGGCCTCCGCCGGGCCGCCCAGCGCCGCAGCGTTGGCGCGCAGCTCAGCGGTGGTCTGCGGACCACGCAGCATCAGGGTCACCAGCACCGCCTGGGTGCCGGTCTTCAGCAGCAGCTGGTGCTGGAACTTCTGGCGCCACTTGGTGGCGCGCGGACTGGAGTCGTCGCGGCCTACCAGGGCCTTTTCCTCCAGACTCAGCAGGGCATGGCCGACCTCGCCCTCGCTCAGGCTCATCACCGGCTCGCGGCTGCTCTTCTGGTTGGCGGCCGCCACCAGGGCGTTGACCGTCATCGGGTAATAGGCCGGGGTGGTGATGGATTTCTCCACCAGCGAAGCCAGCACCCGCGCCTCGGCCGGGCTCAGCAGCAAGACGCTCATGCCTGCTCCAGGGCGTCGCGCTTGCCGGCCACCGCCTGCAACAGCTGCGCCCAGGCATCGACGAACAGCTGCACGCCATCGCCAGCCAATTGCTCGGTGATCTTCTCGAAAGGAATCCCCAGACGCTCGACCGCCGCCATCACGGTGCGGGCAAAGGCGACATCCTGATCCAGACCGCGCGCGGCGACACCGTGATCGCGGAAGGCATCCAGGGTGGCCGGCGGCACCGTGTTGACCGTCTCCGGACCGATCAGCGCCTCCACGTACAGGGTGTCGCGCCAGGCCGGGTTCTTCACACCTGTGCTGGCCCAGAGCAGCCGCTGCGGACGCACGCCGCGCTGCGCCAGCGCCTGCCAGCGTGGGCTGGCGCAGAGCTCCAGATAATCCTGATAAGCGAGCTTGGCGTTGGCGATCGCCACCTGGCCGCTGAGCGCCAGCGCTTCCGAACCGAGCTTGGCCAGCTCGGCATCGACGGCGGTGTCGATGCGGCTGACGAAGAAGCTGGCGACGCTGGCGAGCTTCGCCGGATCGCCGCCGCTCTTGAGCCAGTCCTCGGCGCCGGCCAGATAGGCCTCCGCCACCGCCCGGTAGGCGCTGCGCGAGAACAGCAGGGTGACGTTGACATTGATGCCTTCGGCGATCAGCTGCCGCACCACCGGCACCCCGGCCGGCGTGCCCGGCACCTTGATCATCAGGTTGGGCCGGCCGACGGTGCGCCACAGCCGGCGCGCCTCGCTGAGCGTGCGCGCGCTGTCGTTGGCCAACCGCGGCGACACCTCGAGGCTGACGTAGCCATCGACGCCGCCGCTGTCACGGTAGAGGCGGTCGAAAGCATCGGCGGCGAGCCGGATGTCCTCGGTGGCCAGCACCTCGACCAGCTGCTCGGGATCGCGCTGTCCGGCGCGCACATGGCCGGCCAGCGAAACGTCGTACTGGCTGCTGCCGGCAATGGCCTTCTCGAAGATCGCCGGATTGGAGGTGAGCCCACGCAGGCCATCCTCGACGATCAGGCGCTCCAGCGCCCCGCTCTCGACCAGATCACGGCGGATGTAGTCGAGCCAGATGGACTGGCCCAGTTCGGCAACGGCTAGCAGGCGGCTCATGGGGACGAAACGACGGTGGTGGAGGCGGAACAAACGGCTCGCGAGCATAGCGCCAGAGGCAGAGAGGGAGAACCCAAGCGAGGCACGGATGTTGCGAATCCCTGGCCATAAGTCCTTCCTGAATTTGCCCGAGTCCCTCCTCCATGGCCCGTCAGACCCCGCCTCCAGGCTTCCGCCGTCACCCTCTCGCGCTGGCCGTCGCCGCCTTGTTCAGCAGCGCACCCCTGGGCTTGGCGCACGCGCAGGTGACGGCCAAGGCGGCCGAGGATGTGGTGCTGGACAACGTCACCGTGACCGCGACGCGGAGAAACTCCGGCGTCCAGGACACGCCGCTTAACATCACTGCGGTCACCGGCGCCGAGATTCAGCGGCAGGGCATGACCGACATGTCCGATCTGGTCCAGCTGGTGCCCGGCATCTACTTCGAGGACACCGGCGGGCGCGACGGCAATCCGATGATTGCCCGTGGCCTCAACGTCGATTCGCTCGGCCCCAGCGGCAATGACAACGGCGGCTCGGTCTCCACCTACATCGGCGACATCCCGCTCTATCTGGATCTCAAACTGTTCGACGTCAATCGCGTCGAGGTGCTGCTCGGCCCGCAGGGCACGCTCTATGGCGCTGGCAGCCTCGGTGGCGCGGTGCGCTACATCCCCAATCGCCCCAACACCAGCAAGGCCTCACTGAGCGTGAGCCAGGACAGCTATGGCATCAACTACAGCTCCGGCGTCGGCAGCAAGACCGTGGCGGTCGGCAATCTGCCGCTGAGCCCGGATGCGGCGGTGCGCGCCTCGCTGGGCTATATCCACACACCGGGCTTCGTCGACGCCGACTATCTGGTGCGCGAGCCCGGAGTCTCCGATCCCGAGCCGGACTTCACCGATCCGATAGCGATCGCCAGCAATCTCTACAGCAAGGAAGACTCCGACAGCGAAAACACCCTGGCCGGCAACCTCGCCTTCCTGTACCGGCTCAGCGACAAGCTCGATGCCAATCTGAGCTACTACTACCAGGACCAGTCCGTCGGCTCCCGCAGCATCAACCAGAGGCAGTCCTTCGGCACCGGCAGCTATCAGTCGGGCTTTCGCTATCTGGAGCCCAACGAGCGCAAGAACCAGCTGCTGAGCCTGGAAGTGAACTGGGATCTGGACTTCGCCAAGCTGACCTCCGCCACCGGCTACTCGCGCTATACCGAGCTGGGACAACGCGACCAGACCGACCTGCTGCTGAGCTTCGAGTACGGCTACGAGGACTTCCCGGCCTTCTCTGCCTACACCCGGGAGACCGGTCGGCAGAAGCGCCTCAACCAGGAATTGCGCCTGGTCTCCAGCGGCGAGGGGCCCTGGAACTGGATCGTCGGCGGCTTCTTCAACCAGAGCGACAGCACCTTCACCAGCAGCGAGTTCGTGCCGGGCTTTCCGGGATTCGCGGGCGTGGATCGCCCAGACAATCTCGAGTACTTCCAGCTCGACGACCAGACCTTCACCGAAACCGCGCTGTTTGGCGAACTCGGCTACCAGCTGACGCCGGCCTGGACGGTGACCGTCGGCGCCCGTGCCTTCAAGTTCGAGAACAGCGCGATCAGTGCCTTCGCCCTGCCGCTGGTGGATGGCTCGGCGCCGAACGAGATTCTGCTGACGCCGCAGTTCAACCAGATCAGCGCCGACGACTCCATCTTCAAGTTCAACACCGCCTACCAGTTCAACAAGGACCTGCTCGGATACCTGACGATCAGCCAGGGCTACCGGCCCGGCGGGGTCAACTCGGTACCGCCCTGCCTGGATCCCCTGCCTGCCGGGCAGAACGTCTGCGCACTGCCAAACGAGGTGCTGATCCAGCCGGACAAGACACTCAATCACGAGCTGGGCTTCCACAGCAGTTGGCTCAAGAACCGCCTGTTCATCAACGGCTCGGTCTACTACATCCGCTGGGAGGACGTGCAGGTGGCGGGCACCACAGTCAACGGCGCGATCCCGATCACCGTCAACGGCGCCCTGGCCAAGAGCCAGGGCCTGGATCTGCAGGTACAGGGCCTGCTCAGCCGTCACTGGCGCGTGAACGCCAACTACAGCTACACCGACGCACAGCTGACCCGCGACGCGCCCGGCATCGTCCGTGGTGAAGATGCCTACGCTGGCGACCGCCTGCCGGGCACGCCCCAGCATCAGGCCAGCCTGCTGATCGGCTACACGCAGTCGCTGCCCAACGGCTGGATCGGCAGCGCCAATTACGGCGTCCGCGCGGTCGGCGACCGGCTGACCAAGGTCGGCGAGCGCAACAACGGCGAATCGCTGTCGGGCTATGTGGTACATCGGGCTGCGTTGTCGGTGGCGGACCGGCAATGGACCGCACGCCTGTACGCCGAAAACCTGTTCAACCGCTACGTCGAGACCAGCGTGCGCAATGACCGCAGCTACATCACCGCCATCGCCGGTGGCGGCGACACCGACAACGGCGATGGCTTCAAGTTGCGCAGCTACTACAAGACCGTTCTGGAGCCACTGCGGGTCGGCCTGAGCTTCCGCTACGATTTTGATCTTCAGTAAGTCCCCGGGGAGGTGGCATGAAGGCCACCGCCGACACCGCCGCCATTGAGCGGCTGCGCAGCCAGCTTGAAGGGCTGCTGGAAGCGCGGCGTTACGCCGAGGCAGAGCAGAGCTGCCAGCGCCTGCTGCAGCTGGCACCGAGCCTGGCTGAGGCACACTTCCTGCGCGGCATGCTGGCGACCGAACTGCGGCAGTGGTCGCCCGCCATCACCGCGCTTCGCCAAGCCCTGTCCATCGACGCGGCGCAGGAGCGCTACTGGACACAGCTGGCGCGCCTGTTGGCCCTGAGCCAGCGCATCCCGGAGGCCTTGGATGCCGCCGAGCAGGCGCTGCGCCTGCAGCCGCAGCAGGCCTGGAGCCTGGATACCCTCGGGGTCGTCTACAGCCGTGCCAATCTGCATGCTAGGGCGGCGACGCTGTTCCGCCAGGCCTGCGGACTGGAGCCGGGCAATCCCCACTATCAGTTCAATCTCGCTAGCGCCCTGAAATTTCTCGGCGATTTCGACTCCGCCGAAACCGCCTACGAGGCCTGCCTGTCGGCCGATCCCGGCTACTGGAAGGCCTATCCGCCGCTGTCGCAGCTGCGCACGCAGACGCCGGAACGCAATCACCGGGCACGCTACGAGGCCCTGCTGCCAAGAGCGGACTCGGTGGACGCGCAACTGCAACTGCACATGGCCCTGGCCAAGGAGTGCGAGGACCTCGGCGAGCCGAATCTGGCGTTCCAGCATCTGCTTCGCGGCAAGTCGGCGAAACGCGCCAGCCTGGCCTACGACTGCGCCGAGGACGCAAGACTGTTCTCCGCCCTGCACCAGTATTTCGCCGGTGCCGGGCTGCATGGCGAGGGCGTGGCGAGCCCCGAACCGATCTTCGTGGTCGGCATGCCGCGCACCGGGACGACTCTGGTCGAGCGCATCCTGTCCAGCCATACCCAGGTCCATTCCGCCGGCGAGCTGCAGAACCTTGGGCTGGCGATCAAGCGCGCCAGCGGCAGCCGCACGCCGCGTCTGCTCGATGCCGAAACCCTGGCCGGCCTGCATGGCACGCCGGCCAGGCAGATCGGCGAGGCCTACCTCGCCAGCACCCGCCCCGGCACCGGCCACACGCCGCGCTTCGTCGACAAGATGCCGCTCAATTTCCTGTACGCCGGCTTTATCGCCCAGGCGCTACCGAAAGCGAAAATCATCTGCCTGCGCCGACATCCGCTCGACACCTGCCTGTCCAACTTCCGGCAGCTATTTGCGCTGCAGTTCTCCTACTACAACTACTCCTACGACCTGCTCGACACCGGTCGCTACTACCTGCTGTTCGAGCGCTTGATGGAGTTCTGGCAGCAGCGCTTTCCGGGCGCGATTCTGGAACTGCAGTACGAAGCCCTGGTCGCCGCGCCCGAAGCAGAAACACGCCGGCTGCTCGACTGGTGTGGGCTGCCCTGGGAGGACGCCTGTCTGCACTTCGAACGCAACGCGGCTCCGGTTTCCACCGCCAGCGCGGTGCAGGTGCGGCAGCCGATCTATCGCTCGTCGGTGGATCGCTGGAAACAACTGGCGACCGAACTGCAACCCCTGAGGCAGTTACTGCTGGCCGGCGGCGTCCGCGTGTCGGACTGAACCAGCCGGCTTAGTCCGCCTCGCGCAGCAGGATGGAGTTGGCGATCCAGCTCAGGACGCCGAACGCGAGAGCGCCCCACAGCGCCGGCCAGAAGCCATCGACCCCGAAGCCACGAATCAGAAAAGCGGCCAAGCCGAACATCGCGGCGTTGATCACGAAGCTGAACAGGCCCAGGGTCAGCAGGGTGATCGGCAAGGTGAGCAGCGACAGGATCGGCCGGATCAGGGTGTTGACCACTCCCAGCACCAGGGCGCCGATCAGGGCCGAGCCGAAGCCGGTGATGTGCACGCCCGGCACCAGCGTCGCTACGGCCAGCAGGCAAAGCGCGTTGACCAGCCAGACCAGCAAGAGCTTGAGCATCGCAGGACTCCGCAACGGGCCGGGACCGGCCGAAGCCCTCACCTTACGGCGCAGCAGGCTCGGCGGGAAGGGTGTCGGGCTGCCGACCACGGCGCAGCAGCCCCAGGCAGTAGGCGAAGAAGTAGCCAAGCACCAAGCCGAGCAAGGCCATGGTCAAGGCGCTGCGCGAACCGGACATGGCGCTGCGCAGCGCCGCGCCGCCGCCGCTTTCATTGGCCGCCTGCAAGGCCGGCAGCAGTACCAGCAGGCGGTAGCCGATACGCGCCAGGAACAACAGCGAAAGGCCGACGCCGAGGGCGGTGTTGGGCGTGTAGAAACGCCCGTCGGGCAGGGTCTCGAAGCGGGTCAGACGCACGCCCAGCCGCGCCAGCAATACCCCGGCCACGGTGCCGGCGATCATCGCCAGCGCCAATGCCGGCTCGAATGCCGGCCAGCGCAGCAGAGCGAAGAAGATCAGCGCGATCACGCCGCTGCGGATCCACAGCCGCAGCGGCCGATAGGGCTGGCGACCGATGTTGCGACGCACCCGCCGGTAGGCGCTGAAGGCCAGCAGCGGCGCCGCGTAGGCCAGCACCGGCAGGTGCGTCACGGGGGTCAGACGCCCAGGTAGTCGAGGATGCCCTGCGCGGCCTCGCGGCCTTCGAACACCGCCGTCACTACCAGATCGCTGCCGCGCACCATGTCGCCGCCGGCAAACACCTTCTCGTTGGCGGTCTGGAACTTGTGCTTGGCGAGCACCGCGCCATTGACCTTGAGGCGACCGTCTTCGTGCAGCTTGAGCGCGTGCTCGGCAAACCACGGTGCCGGGCTGGGACGGAACCCGAAGGCGATCACCACGCGGTCGGCCGGGATGATCTGCTCGGAGCCGGGCACCACTTCCGGCTTGCGACGGCCCTTGGCGTCGGGCGCGCCGAGGCGGGTCTCGACCACCTTCACGCCCTCAACCTTGCCCTTGCCGACGATCTCCACCGGCGCGCGGTTGAACAGGAATTCGACGCCCTCTTCCTTGGCGTTGGCGACTTCGCGGCGCGAGCCCGGCATGTTCGCCTCGTCGCGACGGTAGACGCAGGTGACGCTGTCGGCGCCCTGACGGATCGAGGTGCGGTTGCAGTCCATCGCGGTGTCGCCACCGCCGAGCACGACCACGCGCTGGCCCTTCATGTCGATGAAGTCGGCCGGGCTCTTCTCGCTGCCCATCACGCGATGGATGTTGCTGATCAGGAACGGCAGCGCCTGCACCACGCCGGACAGGTCTTCGCCAGGGAACTCGCCCTTCATGGCGGTGTAGGTGCCCATACCGAGGAAGACCGCGTCGTATTCCTTCAGCAGGGCATCGAAGGCGACATCCTTGCCGATCTCGGTGTTGAGGCGGAACTCGACACCCTGGTGCTCAAGGATGGCGCGGCGGTTCTTCACCACGTCCTTTTCCAGCTTGAACGGCGGAATGCCGTAGGTGAGCAGGCCGCCGATCTCCGGGTACTTGTCGAACACCACCGGCGTCACGCCGTTGCGGGTCAGCACGTCGGCGCAGCCCAGACCGGCCGGGCCGGCGCCGATGATGGCGACGCGCTTGCCGGTGGGCACCACCTTGCTGAGGTCCGGACGCCAGCCCTGCTTGAAGGCCTCGTCGGAGATGTATTTCTCGATGTTGCCGATGGTGACCGCGCCGAAGCCGTCGTTGAGCGTGCAAGCCCCCTCGCAGAGGCGGTCCTGCGGGCAGACGCGGCCGCAGATTTCCGGCAGCGAATTGGTCTGGTGCGACAACTCAGCGGCCTGGAACAGGTTGCCCTCCTCCACCAGCTTCAGCCAGTTGGGGATGTAGTTGTGCACCGGGCACTTCCACTCGCAGTAAGGGTTGCCGCAGGACAGGCAGCGTCCGGCCTGGGAGCCGGCCTGATCCGCCGGAAACTGCCCGTAGATTTCGCGGAAATCGTGGATGCGCACCTCGGCCGGGACCTTCTTCGGGTCCTGGCGCGAGATGTCGAGGAACTGCATTGCGTTCTTGGCGGCCATGGGTGGGAGTCCTGTTAGGCAGCAGCGCGGATGGCCGACAGCAGCGAGCCAATGTCGGCCGCCTTCGGCTTCACCAGCCAGAAGCGTCCGACGTAGTCGCGGAAGTCATCGAGAATGACCTGACCCCAGGCCGAGCCGGTGGCCGCCACGTAGTCCTTGATCAAGGCCCGCAGGTAATGCTGGTGGCCTTCCATGCTTTCGGCGATGACGCGGTGGATGTCGATTAGCTCGTGGTTGTAGCGGTCCACGAAGTTGCGCTGCTGGTCGAGCACGTAGGCAAAGCCGCCGGTCATGCCGGCGCCGAAGTTGACGCCCACCTTGCCGAGGACCGCGACGACGCCGCCGGTCATGTATTCGCAGCCGTGGTCGCCGCAGCCTTCCACCACCGCCGTGGCGCCGGAGTTGCGCACGCCGAAGCGCTCGCCCGCCGTGCCGGCCGCGTACAGGGTGCCGCCGGTGGCACCGTACAGGCAGGTGTTGCCGATGATCGCGGTGTCCTGGGTCTTGAAGCGCACGCCCTTCGGCGGCTTCACGACGATGCGGCCGCCGGCCATGCCCTTGCCGACGTAGTCGTTGGCATCACCTTCCAGCTCGATGTTGAGGCCACCGGCGTTCCATACGCCCAGCGACTGGCCGGCGGTGCCGGTCAGCTTCAGGCTGATCGGCGAGCCCTCCATGCCGAGGTTGCCGTGGCGGCGGGCGATCTCGCCCGACAGCCGCGCGCCGATGGAGCGCGTGGTGTTGTTGACCTGGTAGTGGAACTCGCCGCCGCTCTTGGCCTCGATGGCCGGCAGCGCGTCGCGCACCATCTGCTCGGCCAGCTCGGCGCGGTCGAAGGGCGGATTCGGGCCGGTGCAGAACTGCGCGCTGGGCAGGATCATCCCCGAGGCCGAGAGGATCGGCGACAGGTCGAGATGTCGCTGCTTGTCGGTCTTGCCCTCGGCCATGCCGAGCAGATCGGTGCGGCCGATCAGCTCCTCCAGGCTCTTCACGCCCAGCGCCGCCAGCCACTCACGGGTTTCCTCGGCGACGAAACGGAAATAGTTCATCACCATTTCCGGCAGGCCGATGAAGTGCTTCAGACGCAGCACCTTGTTCTGGGTGGCGACGCCGGTGGCGCAGTTGTTGAGGTGGCAGATACGCAGGTACTTGCAGCCCAGCGCCACCATCGGCGCGGTGCCGAAGCCGAACGACTCGGCGCCGAGGATCGCGGCCTTGACCACGTCGAAGCCGGTCTTGAGACCACCGTCGGTCTGCACCCGCACCTTGTCGCGCAGGCCGTTCATGCGCAGCGTCTGGTGGGTTTCGGAAAGACCCAGCTCCCAGGGCGTGCCGGCGTACTTCACCGAGGTCACCGGCGAGGCGCCGGTGCCGCCATCGTAGCCGGAGATGGTGATGAGGTCGGCGTAGCACTTCGCCACACCGGCGGCGATGGTGCCCACACCCGGGCCGCTCACCAGCTTCACCGACACCATCGCCTGCGGATTGACCTGCTTCAGGTCAAAGATCAACTGCGCCAGGTCTTCGATGGAGTAGATGTCGTGGTGCGGCGGCGGCGAGATCAGCGCCACGCCGGGCTTGGCGTAGCGCAGCTTGGCGATCTGCTCGTTGACCTTGTCGCCCGGCAACTGGCCGCCTTCGCCGGGCTTGGCGCCCTGCGCGACCTTGATCTGCAAGACCTCGGCATTGACCAGGTAGGCCGGCGTCACGCCGAAGCGGCCGGAAGCGACCTGCTTGATCTTGCTGGTCTTCTCGGTGCCGTAGCGGGCCGGGTCTTCGCCACCCTCACCGCTGTTGCTGCGGCCGCCGAGACGGTTCATGGCGATCGCCAGCGCCTCGTGCGCCTCGGGGCTGAGCGCGCCCAGCGACATGCCGGCCGAGTCGAAGCGCTTGAGGATGCTTTCCACCGGCTCGACCTGGTCGAGCGGGATGGGCTGGGCGGCGAGGTTGAGCTTGAACAGGTCGCGCAGCGCCGCGACCGGGCGCTCGTTGACCAGCTTGGCGTAGCTCTTGTAGACGCCGTAGTCGCCTTCCTTCACCGCCGTTTGCAGGGTGCGGATGATGTCCGGGTTATAGGCGTGGTACTCACCGCCTTCGACGTACTTGTAGAGGCCGCCGTGGCTGGGCTGCTTGCGGGCGATCCAGGCCTCGTGGGCCAGGGCCTTCTGCTCGGCTTCGAGGTCTTCGAAGGTCGCGCCCTGGATGCGGTTGACGGTGCCGGCGAAGCAGCTGTCGACCACCGCGCTGGACAGACCCACCGTCTCGAACAACTGCGCGCCGCGATAGCTGGCGATGGTCGAGATGCCCATCTTCGAGATGATCTTGTACAGGCCCTTGTTGATGCCCTTGCGGTAATAGAGCGCGAGGTCGGCCGGGTCCTTGCCCTTGATCTCGCCGTTGCGCGCCATTTCGTAGAGCGAGGCGTAGGCGAGGTAGGGGTAGACGCAGCTCGCGCCGTAGCCGATCAGGCAGGCGAAGTGGTGCGGATCACGCGCGGTCGCGGTCTCGACGATGATGTTGCAGTCGCAACGCAGCTCTTCGTGGATCAACCGGTGCTGCACCGCGCCCACCGCCATCAGCGCCGGGATCGGTAGCCGCGCACGGTCCACCGCCCGGTCGGACAGCACCAGCACCACCTTGCCGCCACGCACCGCCGCCACCGCCTTGTCGCAGACGGCATTGATCGCCGCCTGCAGGCCCAGGGCCGGGTCGTAGTTGAGGTCGATCAGCTCGTGGCTATAGCGCGGGTCGTCGAGCGCCAGCAGCTTCTTGAACTTGCCTTCACTGAGCACCGGCGAGTCGACCAGCAGGCGTTCGGCGCGCTGCGCGGTCTCGCCGAACATCGAGCCCTCGGCGCCCAGCGAGCATTCCAGCGACATCACGATCTGCTCGCGCAGCGGGTCGATGGGCGGGTTGGTGACCTGTGCGAACTGCTGGCGGAAGTAGTCGTAGACCGACCGCTTCTGCTCGGAGAGCACCGCGAACGGCGTGTCGTCGCCCATCGAACCGATGGTTTCCTGACCGCTCTCGGCGAGCACGCGCAGGATCTGGTCGCGCTCCTCGAAGCTGAGGTTGAACAGCTTCTGGTAGATCGCGACGCTTTCCGGATGCAGCTTGTCGAGCGAATTGGGGTCTTCGCTGAGGCTGGCCTCCAGACGCTTGCTGCCGTTCTTCAGCCAGAGCTTGTAGGGCTGGCGGCCGGCGAGCATGCGGTCGATGTCTTCCGGCCGCAGCAGCGAGCCGGTGTCGGTGTCGATGGCCAGGATCTGGCCGGGCGACAGCCGCCCCTTCTCGACCACCTGCAGCTGGTCGAAATCGGACACGCCGATCTCCGAAGCCAGCACGATGGTGCGGTCGCGGGTGATGACGTAGCGGGTCGGACGCAGACCGTTGCGGTCGGTGGCGCAGATGGCGTAGCGGCCATCGGTCAGCACCACGCCGGCCGGGCCGTCCCAGGGCTCCATCTGCAGCGAGTTGTACTCGTAGAAGGCGCGCAGGTCGGCGTCGAGGTCTTCGACGTTCTGCCAGGCCGGCGGAATCAGCGCGCGCAGCGCCGCGAACATGTCCATGCCGCCCGCGAGCAGCACTTCGAACATGTTGTCGAGGCTCTCGGAATCCGAGCCCTTGAGGCCCACCAGCGGGGTCAGCTCGTGGATGTCGGGGAGCGCCGCGCACTGGAACTTCGGCGCGCGCGCCTGCGCCCAGGCGCGGTTGCCGCTGATGGTGTTGATCTCGCCGTTGTGGGCGAGAAAGCGGAAGGGATGGCAGAGCCGCCACTTCGGCATGGTGTTGGTGGAGAAGCGCTCGTGAAAGACGCAGATCGAGCTTTCCATGTCCGGCGCCGCGAGGTCCGGGTAGAAGCTTTCCAGCCACTCGGGCATCAGCAGACCCTTGTAGACGATCACCCGGCAGGACAGCGCGGTGACGTAGAACTCGTCATCACCCTCGGCGGTGAGCAGCTTCTCGGCGCGGCGGCGCGCCTTGAAGAGCTTCAGCTCGAACTCGAACTTGTGCAGCCCCGCCGGCGCGACCACGAAGACCTGCTCGAAGCGCGGCAGCACCGCGCGCGCCTCTTCACCGCAGGCATCGGGATTGATCGGCATGACCCGCCAGCCGGCCAGACTCAGCCCGTGATGGGCGCAGGCCTCGGCCAGCACCGCGCGCGCGCGCGCCGCCTTGGCCTCGTCGGTGGACAGGAAGATGTTGCCGGCGGCGTACTGGCCGCCACCCAGCTCGATGCCGGCCTCGCGGGCGGCCCGGCGCAGGAAGCGGTCGGGCTTCTTGATCAGCAGGCCGCAGCCGTCGCCGGTCTTGCCGTCGGCGGCGATGGCGCCACGGTGGGTCATCCGTTCCAGGCCTTTGATCGCCCGTTTGACCAGGCCATGGCTGGCCACGTCGTCCATCTGGGCAATCAGACCGAATCCGCAGCTGTCACGCTCGAATTCCGGCCGATAGAGACCTACTGCCTGGTCTTGCGACTGGGTCATTGCGAATCCCACGAGAAAAAACTTGGGGCGGCGAAACCCTCGCCGCAGGAGGCGCGGCAGCTTAAGGAAGTTTCGAGGGAGTCCCGACCCGATTCGTAGTAAACGAAAGGGAGGCGGGGTCTTCAGGAAAGACGACGGCTTCGCTGCGGTGCAACATTCGATTATAGGAACGTGAACACCGGCGTCAATCTGAACCGCAATTTTTCTTTGCAATCAACGCAATCGGCGCGGGTCGAACAATCGCTCCCATTCATCGAGTGCATAACGATCCGTCATACCGGCGATGTAGTCGGCAACGATCCGCGCCCTGCCCTGCTCGCCCTCTGCCGCCTCGGCGCGCTGGGCCTGGCGGTATTCCTGCGGCGGCAGCAGACGGGCATCGGCCATGAAAGCGTCGAACAGCTCGCGCAGCAGCCGTTTGGCCTTCTGCATCACCCGGTAGACCTGCTGATGCTGGTAGAGCTGCTCGCGCAGGAAGCGCTTCAGCACACGGTTTTCCTCGGCCAGCTCCGGGCTGTAGCCGATCAGCAGCTGTGGCGCGGTACGCACTGCCTGCGGACTATCGAGCGCCGCCGCCTGCAGGCGCCCGCGCGAAGCCTGCACCAGATCATCGACCAGGGTGCCGATGATCCGGCGCACGGTCTCGTGGCGCATCTGCTTGGCCGTGGCCTGCGGGTAGCGCCGCAGCACCTCATCGTGATGGCGTGCAAACAGCGGCACCTCGCGCAACTGCTCCAGCTCCAGCAGGCGGGCGCGGATGCCGTCGTCGATGTCGTGGTTGTTGTAGGCGATCTCGTCGGCCAGATTGGCGACCTGCGCCTCCAGGCTGGGCTGACCGCCATCGAGAAAGCGCCGCGCCACCTCGCCCAACCGCTCCGCGCGCGGCCGCGAGCAGTGCTTGAGGATGCCCTCGCGGGTCTCGAAAGTGAGGTTGAGGCCCAGGAACTCGGCGTACTTGTCTTCCAGCTCGTCCACCACCCGCAGCGACTGGGCGTTGTGCTCGAAGCCGCCGTAGGGCTTCATGCAGGCATTCAGTGCGTCCTGTCCGGCGTGGCCGAACGGGGTGTGGCCGAGGTCGTGGGCCAGGCAGATCGCCTCGGCCAGGTCCTCGTTGAGCCGCAGGGTACGGGCGATGGTACGGGCGATCTGGCCGACTTCCAGCGTATGGGTCAGCCGGGTGCGGAACAGATCGCCCTCGTGATTGACGAAGACCTGGGTCTTGTACTCCAGGCGCCGGAACGCGGCGCTGTGGATGATGCGGTCGCGGTCGCGCTGGTACTCGCTACGACTGGTCGGCGGCGGCTCCGGGTGGCGTCGGCCGCGCGAGTTCTGCGGGGTCGAGGCGTAGGGCGCGAGGCCGTGGCTCATGCCGGGCGGCAGTAGTGCTGCAGACAGGCGGACAGCGCCGCGTCGTCGAAGTCGGCGGTCAGCACCGCTTCGCCGAGCGCACGCAGCAGCACCAGCCGCAGCTGGCCGCCGGCAACCTTTTTGTCACCGGCCATCAGCCGCCGGAAATCTGCGGGAGTCATGCCTTCGGGCGGCAGCAACGGCAGGCCGGCAGCGGCGACCAGCGCGGTGCAGCGCTCGGCCTCGGCGCGGCTGATCCAGCCCAGGCGGGCGGAGAGGTCGGCAGCCATCACCAGCCCCAGGCCAACGGCCTCGCCGTGCAACCAGTGGCCATAGCCGGCAAAGGTTTCCACCGCGTGGCCGAAGGTATGACCGAGATTGAGCAGGGCGCGCGGACCGCCGGCCACCGCCTCGCGCTCGTCGAGGCCGACGATGCGCGCCTTCAGCGCGCAGCAGCGCTCGACCACCGCCGCCGGAGTCTCGCCGTCCAGGGCCATCAACGCCGCCAGGCCGCCCTGTTCCAGCTCGGCGAAGAAGGCGGCATCGCCGAGCATGCCGTACTTGATGACTTCGGCGGCACCGGCCGATAGCTCGCGGCGCGGCAGGGTCTTGAGGCTATCGAGGTCAGCAATCACCGCGCGCGGCTGGTGGAAGGCGCCGATCAGGTTCTTGCCGCGCGGATGGTTGACGCCGGTCTTGCCACCGACGCTGGAATCGACCATCGCCAGCAGGGTGGTCGGCACCTGTACGAAGTCGATGCCGCGCTGGTAGATGGCGGCGCAGAACCCGGCCAAGTCGCCGATCACACCGCCACCGAGGGCGATCAGCACCGCATCGCGCGCCAGCCGCTTCGACAGCATCCAGTCCAGCACCCGTTCGGCGCTGTCCCAGTTCTTCACCGCCTCACCGGCATCGACAACCAGGCAGTCGTCCTCGGTCAGGCCCAGGGTCGCGAGCACGGCGGGCAGATGCAGGGCCGCGACGTGGCGGTCGGTGACCAGGACGCGGCGGCGGCCGGCAAGGCTGTCCCAGCATTCCGGCCGGGCCAGCAGGCCGCGACCAATCTGGATCTCGTAGGCGCGCTCGCCGAGCGCGACCGGCAGACGTCGCAGGCTCACACCTCTTCTCCGGGCGGGGTCAGCAGCGCGTCCTGGATTTCGCGCGCCAGCTGGCGGGCATTCTTGCCGTCGGTTTCCACCACCAGATCGGCCACCTCGCGATACAGCGGGTCGCGGTGCTCGAACAGGCGGATCAGGGTCTCGCGACGATCACCGTGCATCAGCAGCGGCCGGTGCTCGCTGCGCTCGGTCCGCGCCAGCTGCTGCTCCAGGCCGGCGTGCAGATACACCACCAGGCCACGGGCGGACAGATGGGCCCGGTTCTCCGGCAGCAGCACCGCGCCGCCACCGGTCGCCAGCACGATGCCGCTGCGGGTGGTGAGGTCGGCGAGCACCGCCTGCTCACGACGACGGAAACCCTCTTCCCCTTCCTTCTCGAAGATGTAGGGGATGTCGACACCGGTGCGAACCTCGATCTCGTGATCGGAGTCGACGAACTCGAGGTTGCAGATCTCCGCCAGCTTCTTGCCGATGGTGGTTTTTCCGGCCCCCATGGGGCCGACCAGGAACAGACTTTTTCGATTCACGGAATCCGCAATCAGGGAGTGGGCTGCTGAACAATGACCGTCCGCGTGCTGCAGAACACCGCGTCCGGGTCGGAACCGCTGCGTCCGCGCACGCAACCCTGGATCTCCACCTGGCAACTGGTCCCGTTGGCGAGCTGCGGGCTGAAGTTGGGGACGAAGTACTGGGTGGTCGCGGTGCCATTGGCGTTGGTGGTACCGCCGCCCGGGAACACACGTTCGTTCAAGGCGCCGGCGCAGCTGACCGGGCTGGTGATGGTGAAACTCACCGGCGCACCGTCGATCGGCTGGTAGGCGTTGTTGCGGACGTCCAGAGTCAGGGTGGCGGTGCGCTGAGCGCCGCTGCTGTCCGGCGAGGTCAGTACCCGCACCGGCGCGCTGAGGTCCACGCAGTTGCGGCCGTCGCTGGTGGTTCCGCAGACCTCGTCGAAGAACTGCACGCCGGTGGTCGCGGTGAGCGGGCCGCTGGCGGTGGCGGCGCAGCCACGGTTTTCGCGAGCGGTGATCTCCAGGAAACCGGAACGGTCGCTATACACCGAGATCGGCGTCGAGAAGGCACCACTGGCATTGAGCTGGGCGCGCCGCTTCTGCGTCTGCGGCGTCGGATCGCTGCCGACAATCAGTCCGTAGGAGGCATCGCCGGCGCCGGTGAAGCTGACGCTGAGGTCGACGCATTCGGCAACGCTGCTGCCGTCCGCCGTCTGCCAGGCAAAGTTCAGCGCCTGGGCATTGGCGCTGCCCACCGCCACCGCCGCGCCGTACAGCGGCGCGGTGAACTGGAAGCGGTCCTTGCGGACGGTGACGTTGCTGCTGCGGCTGCAGACCGCATCGGCATTGCTGCTGCATTCGGCGCTGAGCGCCTGCCCGCTGGCCACTGCGGCGGTGATGACCGCCGTGGTGTCGCTGGACAGGCTGCTGCTCGGCGTCAGCGAGAAGCTGAGCTTGCCGGTGGCATCGGTAGCCAGGGCGGTGACGCCCGGACGCGGCGTGCCGGCCTCGTAGACAGTGACCGTGCCATTGCTGGCCGTGAGGTTCACGGTGGTGCCTTGCACGGCGGTCCCGTCAAGCCGTTGCAAGCGGGCTACATAGCCGGTGCGCTCGATGCCCGGCGAGGCTTCTCCGGGACCACTGAGGGTCAGTACTGGTGCCGAGGGCGGCGTCGGCGGCACCAGCAGGACGCGGTAGCTGCCGCTGAGCGCGCGGCCATCCACCGTACCGCTGGCGGTCAGCGTCGCGCTGCCCTCTTCGGCGATGGTGCTGGGCGCCACGTAGTCGATCAGCAGGCTGCCGTCGGCGCCGGTGGCGGCGGTACTAGCCCCCGGCGAACCGGGAATCTCGATGCGGCCGCTGCTCGCGCTCAGCGAGATCGCGACATCGGGGACGGCATTGCCGCGTCCGTCCAGGGCCCGTATCACCAGGCTACCGATCTCCTCCTGCCCTAGGCTGATGCCGCCGCTGGGCTCGCCGCTGTCGCCCAGCAGCACCAGGCTGCCGGTGCCCTTCTGCTGCACCTGCAGGGTCTTGCTGGTGGCGGTGGAGCGTATGCAGAGGCTGTCGTCACTGGCGCCGGCGGTGAGCGTGACGGTCTGGTTGCTGCGCAGTCCGGACTCCGCCTGGTAGTTGAGGGTCAGGCTGCCGCTGGAGGAGGCGGGCAAGGTCAGCGGGTTTCCGAAGTCACCGGTCACCGGTTCGATGAATTTGCCCACCGGCGTCGAGATGCCGTTGGTGACCACGGCCGCCTGGACGGTGATCGGGGTGGCAGCAACGCTGCCGCCACCGCTCCGCACCAGGCGGTAACTGATGCCCTGCAAGGTGTCGCCGGAATAAAAGGCGCTGCCGCCAGACGGCAGGGTGATGCTGAGCGTGGTGGCACGGCGCACGACGTTGAGGTTGTACTCCTGCTCCACCGGCTGGCCGCCGACGGTGGCGGCAGCTGTCAGCGTCACCACCTCGGTGGTGGCTGCGGAGTCCGGACAACCGCCCTTGTAGCCGAAGTTCAGCACACCACGGCTGTTCACCGTCCCGCCCGAGGCGGTGGTGCCGACGATGTCGCCCAGGCTGCTGGTCAGACGCACGAAAGGACGCGGACTCGGCAGGCTGGCTCCGGCCTCGGAAGCCAGGGTGGCGGTGAAGCCGCTCAGGGTCTCGCCAGCCCCGACCGTGGCCGCGTCGGTGGGCTCGCCATTGGGGCCGGCGACGGTCAGGGTGTAACTGTTGGACGGATTCTCGACGTACAGCGCGAAGCTGTCGCGCACGGCGGTGACGCTGGTCGAGCCGGCGGTGGTGGGCAGGAAAGCCGAGGCGCGCAGGCTCAGCGCCAGCTCATCGCCGGCATCGACCTCCGAGGTCGGGGGTGCGACAAAGCAGAAGGTCACCTCGCCGCTGGCATCGGTGGTCGCGCCACGGGCGCCGCCGGTGGCGGGGCAGACGCCGTCGGAACTCAGCACCACGCTGCGCGCCTTGGTGTAGGCGGTGCCGCCGGAGAGCACGTCGAGGTTGATGTCGTAGCCGGCCAGCGGACGCGGATTGTTGGTGTTGCGGATGTCTTCCAGCCGGGCGACGAAGCCCAGGGTGCGGCTGGACGGTGCCAGCACCAGTTGTCCGGAGCCGTAGCGGGTTCCGGTGGCATCGTTGACCGGCCCCAGCACCTTCAGCCGGGATTTGGCGGCGGTGACTCCGCTATTGCTGCCGCCACTGCTGCCACCGCTACTGGAGCCCCCGCAGAGGTCGGGGATCAGGCAGCTGCTGTCGCCACCACCACCGCCGCAGGCGGAAACCAGGCCGGCCAGGGCCAGCAGTGCGGCGCGCAGGCTCGCTTTGGAAGTCATGATTTTTTGCTCGCAGAAACGAGAAACCCCGGGAGTATAGCCAAGCACCCCCGGGGCTCCGATGCCAAGGACTGTCGATTTAATTCACCTTCAGCCCTTCGGTGATGATCCTCGGGGTGATGAAGATCAGCAGTTCCGCCTTGGTCGAGACGTTGGAGCGGAACTTGAAGGCATTGCCCAGGAACGGCAGATCGCCCAGGAAGGGGATCTTGTTGACGGTATCGCGATTGGTCTGCTGGTAGATGCCGCCCAGCACCACGGTCTGACCATTGTCCACCAGCACCTGGGTGTTGATCTTGCGGGTGTCGATGGAGGGCGCCAAACCGCCGTTGCCGGTGTTCACGTCCTGGCCACGGCTGTCGTTGTTGACCTCCAGGTCCATGATGATCTTCTCATCCGGGGTGATCTGCGGCAGCACCTTCAGCGACAGCACCGCCTTCTTGAACGACACCGAGGTCGCGCCGCTACTGGTCGCCTGCTGGTAGGGAATCTCGATGCCCTGCTCGATGGAGGCCTGCTTGGCGTTGGCGGTAATGACACGGGGATTCGACATGACCTCGCCACGGCCTTCGGTCTGCAGGGCCGACAGCTCCAGATCCAGCAGGTAGTCCGCGCCCAGCAGCGCGAAGGCGATGCGGCCGGCATTGGCCGAGGCCGGCAGGTTGACGTTGTAGCGGTCGGTCGCCGGCGTGCCGGTGCCCACCGGGCCGGGCAGATTCACCGGGAAGCCGCCATTGAGATAGTCGTTGACGATGGTGTTGGTGCCAGCGGCAGAGCCGGTGCTGGTGACGATGCCGTTATTGCCGTTGCGGCCAACGGTGGTGGCGCCGAAGCGGGCACCCAGCTCCTTGGAATAATCGTCGTTGGCGACCACGATGCGCGACTCGATCAGGACCTGCCGCACCGGGATGTCGAGCCGGCTGATCAGCTCGCGGATTTCCGCCAGCTTCTCGCGCGACTCCAGCACCAGCAAGGTATTGGTGCGGTCGTCGACGGTGATGCGGCCGCGCTCGCTCATCAGCGAGTTTTCGCCGGATTTCAGCAGCGCCGCGATCTCGCTGGCCTTGGCGTAGTTGATCTGGATGATCTCGGAGCGCAGCGGCGACAGCGTGACCTTGGCCTTTTCCGCCTCGGCCTCGCTCTTCTCGCGCTCGGCCAGCTCGCCCATCGGCGCCACCAGCATGACGTTGCCCTGCCGGCGGATGCCCAGCCCCTTGGTGCGCAGGATGATGTCCAGCGCCTGGTCCCAGGGCACGTTCTGCAGCCGCATGGCGATCTCGCCGGATACCGAGTCACTGACCACCATGTTGGTGCCGGCGACGTCGGCAATGATCTGCAGCAGCGAGCGCACATCGACGCTCTGGAACGACAGCGAGATGCGCTCGCCGGTGTAGAGCGGCTCGTTGCGGCGCTTCTCTTCCAGCCGCTCCGAAGTCAGTGGTTGCAGCTCCAGCGTGAACAGCTCGCCAGACTGGTAGGCGAGCTGCTCGAAATCGGCGCCGCTGATCGGAGTGACAGTCAGCACGGTGTTGATGCCCTCGCGGGCGACGTCGATGAACTTCACCGGCGTGGCGAAATCGAGCACATCGAGGCGGCGCAGCAGCTTCTCGGCCGCGCGGGCGTTCTTGAAGCGGACCACCACCTTGCCGCTTTCTTCCTTGACGTCCACCGCTGTGCGCGGGTCGCCGAGTGAAACCACGATCCGGCCCTCGCCCTTTTCGCCACGGCGGAAGTCGACGGCGTTGACCGTGCCTCCGGCGGCTTCCGGCATCGTCGCGGCGGCCACGCTGGGCGCCACCGTCCTGCCCGCCACAGCGCCGCCACCGGCGGCCAGTTCCAGGAATACCTTGTTGCCGTCGACCCGCACCGTGTACGCCGTGGTTTCGGTCAGCTCGACCACTACCCGGGTACGGCCCTTGGCCTCGGCGGCGGCCACCGCGCGCGCCTTGCCGATGCCGATCTTCTTGTAGCGCTCAGCCAGCGCCAGGCGGGTATCGGCGAGATCCAGCGACAGCCGCGCCGGCTTGTCGATGGTGAATACCGTCGGTTCCGGGGCCGGCTGCGACAGCGTCAGGGTCAGCAGCAGGCGGTCGCCATCGAGGTTGACGAAGTCCACCGATTGCAGCGCCCGGTCCGACTGCGCGCGGGCCAGAGGCGCCGCCATCAGCAGTGAAAGACCGGCCAGGAGCAGGAACGCCCGGACCACGAGCTGGAGCGGGTACCGCGGTTCGTTTCGGGTCATCAGTGCGCTGAGCATGGTCGAGCTCCCTAATCCGTTATTCCGTGAGAGCCAAGTTGGCGGGGCGTTCCATGAAACCACCAAAGCCGTCCGGCACGATCTCGACCAGATCCACCTTGGACTCGGAGATCTTCACGATCTTCCCGTAGTTCTGGCCCATGTGATTGCCCAGGGTGACGCGGTGCACCACCCGGTCGGGGGCCTTGACCAGGGCATAGCTGTCGCTGCCTTTGTTGATCACGCCGAGCATGCGCAAGCTGTCGAGCGGAAACTCCTCCAGCGGCTCGCGGTTGCGGCTCAGGTCTGGGCGCAGCGCGCTGGCCGGCGCGGCGGCATCGCGTGGCGGCTCGGCGCGCACGAAGGGGTCGCGGCGCTCGGGCGGAGCCAGATAGGCGAATGCCTCGTACTGCTTGATCTGCGGGATCGGCTCGATCGCCCGGGTCTTGCGGCCCTTGACCTCGGCGACGTAGGCCTCGAGGTCGTCATTGCTGCCGCCGCAGGCGGCCAGCAGCGTGGACAAGGACAGCAGCAGGGCGAGTAGCTGGCGGTTCATTTTCCGCCTCCCTTGCCCGGCGCCGGCAGTTCGGAGTCATCGAGATAGCGGTAGGTCTTGGCCAGCGCCGACATCCGCAACTCGCCCTTGCCGGTCTGTCCGCCAGCGGGCTTCAGATCGACCTGGTCGATGGTGACGATCCGCGGCAGGGCGGCGACGGCGCTCACGAACTGCCCCATCTCGTGATAGCTGCCGGTGACCACGATCTTGTTCGGCACCTCGGCGTAGAAATCGCGCGGCACCTCGCCCTGCGGCTCGAACAACTCTTCTTCCAGCGAGGCCTGGGCGCGGGTCTGGGAGATGTCCTGCAAGAGGTTGGCGACCTCGGTCTTGCTCGGCAGCTGCCGCAGCATGGCGCCAAACGAGCGCTCCATCTCCGCCAGCTGATCCTTGTAGGCGTCGAGCGCCGCGACCTTCTTCTGCTTGCGCTCGAACTGCTCACGCAGGCTCACTTCCTTGGCCTGCTCGTCCTGCAGCTCCTCGTACACCGGCTTGATCAGGAACCAGGTGCCGGAGGCCACCAGCAGGATGGCCACCAGGATCACCGCCGCCGTACGCGCCCAGCCCGGCCAGGCGCCCGGATTCTGGGCGTCGAGCGATTGCAGTTCCTTCAGGACGTCCTGAACGTTCACGGCTTGCCTCCGGCGCTGGCGGCCTTCGCCTTTTCCTGCTCTTCCTGGGTCTGCTTGGTGAGATTGCGGACCTGCAGGGTGAACTGGCCTTCGCGCTGACGGTTCTGCTCACTGGTCTTGATCACCACCAGCTTGGGATCGTCGAACCAGGGCGAGGCTTCCAGATTCTTCATGTAGGTGGAGATGCGGCCGTTGGACTCGGCGATGCCGTTGATCTGCACCTTGTCGCCGTTCTGCTGGACACCGGTCAGGGTGATGCCGTCCGGCAGGGTGTTCACGATCTCGTCGAAGAAGTGCACCGTCGCCGAACGCGAACTCTGCAACTGCTCGATCACCCGCATGCGCGCCAACAGGTTCTGCTTGACCTTCTCCAGCTCCTCGATCTCCTTGATCTTCTGGTCGATCTCGGCGATCTGCTGGGTCAGATAACTGTTGCGCTCCTGCTGCCGGCTGACGGCATTGCCCATCATCATCCAGCCAAGCGCGACCAGACCCAGTGCCGCGACGATGCCCAGGCCCATGCGGGCGACGAATTCCTGACGGCGTTTTTCGCGCCGTGCGGCGCGCCAGTCCAGGAGGTTGATCTTGGTCATGCCCGGTCTCCTAGTCGGCCTCGTCGAAGGCGCGCCAGGCCAGGCCGCAGGCGATCAGCAGCGCCGCCTCGTCCTTGGCCAGCAAGGCGGGGCGCGCCCGGGAGGACACCGACATGCGGGCGAACGGCCGCGCCAGCACGGTGGGGATCTGCAGACGGTCCTGGATCGCCTGATCGACGCCGGGGATGTGGGCACAACCGCCGGCCAGGATGATCTGGTCGATCACCGAGTGGGTGGCCGAGGCGGCGAAGAAAAACTGGAAGCTGCGGTCGATCTGCTGCGCCATGTCGGACAGGAAGTGCGCCAGCACCTCGCTCTCGTAACCCTCCGGCAGATCGCCGGTGCGCTTGGCCTTGCCGGCATCCTCGTAGCTCATGCCGTAGTGACGCATGATGTCTTCGGTGAGCTGCTTGCCACCGAAAGCCTGCTCGCGGGTGTAGACGGTCTTGTTGTCGTGCAGGACCAGCACCGAAGTGGTCGAAGCCCCCATATCGACGATGGCGACGGTCTTGCCGGCGCCTTCATTGGGCATCTGGTGGCTGAGGAACTGGCAGGCGCTTTCCAGCGCGTAGGCCTCGATGTCGACCACCACCGGCTTGAGCCCGGCCAGTTCGGCGGCGGCCACCCGCTGATCGACCTGCTCGCGCCGGCAGGCGGCAAGCAGCACGTCGACCGCGCCGGCATCCTTGTCGGACACCCCCAGCACCTGGAAGTCCATGTTGACCTCCTCGATGGGATAGGGGATGTACTGGTCGGCTTCGACCTTGATCTGTTCTTCCATGTCCACCTCGCTCAGCGAAGAGGACATCTGCACGATCTTGGTGATGACCGAAGACCCGGCCACCGCCACCGCGACGTTCTTGGTGCTGGTGCCGGCCCGCTGGAAGGCTTTTTTGACCGCCTCGGCGACCAATTCCGGCTGGTTGATCTGCTTGTCGGTGACGGCGTCCACCGGCAACGGCTCGACCGCGTAGGACTCGACCACATAGCGGTCACCGCGACGGGCCAGTTCCAGCAGTTTTACGGCGCTCGAGCTGATATCGAGCCCGACCAGCCCGCGGCTGGCGCCCTTGCCCATCAGCTTATCTAGGATCGACATAACGTCAGCCCCGCCCCCAGCACCGGTTGACCCGCATTCCCCTGCACCGCACTCCAGGCGCCAGACCTGAAACCGGTGGCTAAACTTACTATAACGGAAACGACCTGCGACGCAACTAGAACTACATCAGCCAAGTGCCTGATGTCGCTGTTAATCCGGTTTTGAGGAAACCGGCCGCAGAGCGGTGCAAGAAGCCGGCCAGAGCCGGATCGGGGTGGGTTTCAGCGGGGGCCGGGGCGCCGGCGCAGCAGGAAGTCCTCGACGCTGCTCCCCCTGGGCAGGCGCAGCAAGACCAGCAGGGCGTAGGCCGCCATCGCCATGTTGCCCAGGCCGAGGATCAGCAACAACCAGATCAGGCGGGCGCTCCAGCGCACTTCCTTGTAGGCCACCCACAGCCAGAACCAGAGAAAGCCGAAGTAGGCGTCGGCGAGAGTGGCGATGAACCAGGGGTTGTTGCCGGCAGACGGCTGAGTCAGCAGCTCGCGGATCGCCGGCACGATGCTCTGCAGGCCGCTGGCCCAGACCGAGACCGCGATCAGCCCCAGCAGCGACGCCAGGGCGAGTGTGACGATTGCCGGTTTCACGCTTTCTTCAGGCTGATGTGCATGAGGTCGATACTGCCGGTGCGGAACCCGCACTCGCAATAGGCCAGGTAATAGCGCCACATGCGGTAGAAGCGCTGGTCGAACTGGCCGACGATCTGCTCGCGCACCGCCTGCACATTGCGGTCCCAGTGCGCCAGGGTGTCGGCGTAGTCCTTGGCGAAGAACTCCGGCCGGTGCGAACTCAGGCCGGCGGTGCCGGCCAGCACCTGGAACAGCTCCGGGGTGCAGAGCATGCCGCCCGGGAAGATGTACTTCTGGATGAAGTCGCGCTTGCTGCGGTACTGATCGAAGATCTTCGGGCTGATGGTGATGCCCTGCAGGGCGGCGATGCCGCCGGGCTTCAGGGCCTTGGCGATGGCCTCGAAATAACCGGGCCAATATTCCTCACCCACCGCCTCGTACATCTCGATGGAGACCACCCGGTCGTAGCTGCCGCTGACATCCCGGTAGTCGCGCAGCTCGAAACTCACCCGATCAGCCACTCCGGCCTGCTCGGCGCGCAGACGGGCTTCCGCCAGCTGCTCCTTGCTGAGGGTGATCGAATGCACCCGGCAGCCGGCGTGTTTGGCCGCGTAGATGGCGAAACCGCCCCAGCCGGAGCCAATCTCCAGCAGATGGTGCTCGGGCTTCAGCTCCAGGCGCTCGAACATCAGCCGGAACTTGTTCAGCTGGGCGTCCATCAGGGTCTCGTTCGGCTGGATGAACATGCCGGACGAATAGGCCATGGTGTCGTCGAGCCACATCTTGTAGAACTCGTTGCCGAGGTCGTAGTGGTACTCGATGTTCTCGCGCGCCTTGGCCTTGGTGTTGGCGCGGCGGCGATGCTGCCAGTAGCCGTAGATGCGGCCGAGCAGGTTCTTCTCGAACGGCCCCTTGTAATAGGGCTCGTTGAGGTAGAGCACCGCCAGCAGGCGCGCCAGATCGGGCGAGTCCCAGCAGTCGTCGAGATAGGCCTCGCCGAAGCCGACTTCGCCGCCACGCAGTACGTGGCCAATCACGCGGTCGCTCTTGATCCGCAGCACCCCGTGCGGCCCCGGCCGCGTGCCTTCGAAGCGTCGGGTGGCGCCGTTCGGCAGGCTCAGATCCAGGCTGCCGACCTGCAGGCCGGACAGCATGTAGGTGAACAGCTTCAGCCCCCAGGACAAGCCTCGGGTGCTGCCGGCGCTGCTGAAATCACTGGGCAGGTCCGGCGAAAAGCCGTCGCGGCCGAGAATCCGCTGAAAATCCGCCTGCAGGGGTTGCTGCTGTTGTTCTTGTTCCTTCACGTCGCCTCCAGATCGGGGGGGCTGGGCTTGCGGTGAAACTTCGCTCCGCGCAACCAGATCTTCAATGCCTGCCAGTGGATGGCGGCGACGACCTTGAAGGCCTGCACCGGCATCCGCAGCAGCTGCCCAAGGAGGACGGCGTCCTTCAGCTCCCGGCGTTCGCCCGCCATCGCGGTGTCGATCAGCGGCGCCCCGTCACGGGTCTCGTTGAGCACCACCCGGAGGCGCTGCCCCGGTTCGGAGAACCGGAAGTGGTAGCGGCCTCGCAGATCGAACAGCGGCGAGACGTGGAAGCATTTTTCCTTGGTCAGCTCGAGCTCATACGGCAGGCCCGCGTCCGCAGATGCAAAGCTAGCCTCCGCAGAAGCGGCGGTCAGCACATAGCTGTGCCGTTCGCCAAAGGTGTTGTTGACCTCGGCGATCACCGCCCGCAGGCGGCCATCGGCGTGCTCGCAGTACCAGAAGCTGACCGGATTGAAGCCCCAGCCCAGCATGCGCGGCTGGGTCAGCAGGCGGATGCGGCCGCCGGCCAGCTCGACCCCCTGCCCGGCCAGCACCGATTCCGCCCAGCGCCGCAGCCCGCCCGGCTCGCCACGGCCGTGATCGCGGTCGTGGAAGGAAATGAGGCCGCGCCGGTTGTAGCCGAAGCAGCGCAACCGCCGATCCAGCTCCGGCAGGCGGTCGATATCCAGCAGCAGATAGAACAGGCGGTAGACGAAGCGGTACTCGGGCGCCACCCGCCGGCGGTGCATCACCCGCAACGTGTAGAGCACGCCGTCCTCGGCGTGGACTTCCGCGGCCTTCATCGCCGCCACCCCTGCCCGCCGGCTTGCCGACCGGCCGCAGGTCCTGCGCAGCGGCGCTGGCAGCGCATCTAGACCCCGCTCACCCAGGCCGGCAGACAGGCCGGATCAATACCCCGCACCACCCGCAGGCCGGACTTGAGGCCGTCCTCGTGGAAGCCGTAGGCGGTCCAGGCGCCGGCCCACCAGAGGCCGGAACGGCCCTGGATGTCGGGCAGTCGGTCGTGGGTCAAGCGGCTGCCGGGGCCGTAGTGCGGGTGCTCGTAGGAGAGATCGGCGATCAGGCTGCCGGGCGCCGGCTCCCGGCGCGGATTGAGGCTGACGATGTACTGGCGCTCACCGGGGATGCCCTGCAGCAGGTTCATCCAGTAGCTGCCGGAGATCGGCTCATCGTGGACCTCCGAGACCGGGTGGGTGTAGTTCCAGCTCGCCCAGGCGGCGCGGCGGCGCGGCAGGAAGGAAGTGTCGCTGTGCAGCAGCACCCGGCTGTGGTTGTAGGGAATGCCGGCCAGCACCGCGCGCTCGTCCTCGGCCGGATCCGCCAGCAGCCGCAGGGCCTGGTCAGAGTGAGTGGCGCAGATCACCTGGTCGTAACGGGCGCTGCCCTCGCCGCTGCGCAGCTCGACCCCGCCGTCGACCCGCCGCAGCCCGAGCACCGGACTGTGCAAGCGGATCTGCCCCCGGTAGCGCTCAAGCAGGCGCTTGACGTAGCTGTGACTGCCGCCGATCACCGTATGCCAGGTCGGCTGCTGGGTAGCGGTGAACAGGCTGTGGCTGTCGAAGAAGCGCATGAAATCGTCGACCGGGTACTCCGCCGCCTTCTGCGGCGAGCAGCTCCAGATCAGGCCGGCCATCGGCAGCAGGTAGTCGCGGCGCAGCTCCTGCGAGAAGCCGGCGCTGTCCAGCCAGTCGCCGAGGCTGCCGGTCGGCAACCGGCCCGAACGCAGGGCGGCATTGGCGACGCGGTTGAGGCGCAGGATGTCCAGCAGCATGCGGATGTGGCCGGGCCGGAACAGGTTGGACGGCTGGGCGAACACGCTCCACAGCTGGTCGCTGCCCTTCCATTCGTAGCGGCCGTCGCCGATCGACACTGCGAAGGACATGCTGGTCGGCCGGGTCTGCACGCCCAGTTCGCCGAACAGCGCGGTGAGGTTGGGATAGTTGACGCCGTTGTAGACGATCCAGCCGGTATCCACCGGCTGCAGGCCGCCGTCCGCCAGCGGCACTTCGACGGTGTGGGTGTGACCGCCGACCCGCCCGTCCTGCTCGAACAGGGTGACTTCGTGGCGCTGAGCCAGGAAGTAGGCAGCGGAAAGACCGGAGATACCGGAACCGACGACAGCGATTTTCATGAGAGCGAGAGGTGATGGTGCGCCGATGGTACGTCGCGAGCCCGCCAAAGGATGCAACCGGACCTACTCGTCGATGGAATCGAAGGCGACGCGCAGCTGCTCGACACGGGCGCGGTTGATGCCGAAGTCGCTAAGGCCCAGCCGCGCTGCGGAACGGACGTGGATCAGCGAGTCCGCCGACGCCAACAGGAATTCGGCGTCATCGACAAAGCCCAGCAGGGCCGACTGGAATTCGGCGTGGATATAGGTCGGGGAAGTGCTGACCAGCCGGCAGCGCGGCTGTTGCAGCAGCACCGCCAGCAGCCGGGTCATGGCGTCGCCGGCGTTGCCGGAATAACGGAACGGCTGCACGTGATTGGGGTCGCGAGCGCCGCGCGGGTGCTGGCTGCAGACACAGTTGCCGGCGCCCGGACGACAGGCCCTCAGGCTACCGTCGGCCTGCACGCCCAGATTCCGGGGTCTGGCCCCGGTCAGATTCAACCACGCCATTTGCCTCTCCCAAGGCCAGGCCAGCTCAGGGCCGCGTGCGCCGATCCGGCGCAGCGGTCCACCGCCGGTTTCGATTCAGTGCGGTCCCGACTCGGCCGGGGTGCTGTCCGGCAACCAGCGTACGCCGCGCATGCCCGAGGCCAGCACCGCCTCGCGCAGTACCCGCACCGCCTGCATGCGCGGGAAGCCGCGCCGGAACAGGATCGCCACCTGCCGCCCCGGCGCCGGCTCGGCGAGATCGACAGCCACCAGGCCGGCGGCATCGCGGTTTTCCATCGCCGCCCGCGGCGCCACGGTGATACCCAAGCCGGAGGCCACCATGTAGCGGATGGTCTCCAGCGAGGAGCCCGTCAGCGCCCGGGCGCCGGCGTTCTCCGGCTCGATGCACTTCGGACAGGCCTGCACCACCTGGTCGCGGAAGCAGTGTCCGGGGCCGAGCAGCAGCAGGTGCTCCTCGGCCAGCCGCTTGGACGGTAGCGCGGGCAGCTGCGCCCAGCGGTGGCCCTCCGGCAGCACGGCGACGAAGTCCTCGTCATAGACCGGCCAGGCGACCAGCCCGGTGAGATCGACCGGCAGGGCGAGGATGGCGACGTCCAGCTCGTTGTCGCGCAACTGCTCCAGCAGCTTGGCGGTGAAGTTCTCCTCGATCACCAGCGGCATCTCCGGCGCCCGCGCCTTCAGCACCGGCACCAGTCCGGGCAACAGGTAGGGACCGACGGTGTAGATCGCGCCCAGGCGGATGGGGCCAACCAACTCGTCCTTGCCTTCGCGGGCAAGGTCTTCCACCAGCTTGGCCTCGGCCAGTACCCGCCGGGCCTGGCCGACGATGCGCAGGCCGACATCGGTGGGCCGCACCTCGCCACGGGTGCGCTCGAACAGGATCACCCCCAGCTCGTCTTCGAGCTTCTTCACCGCCACCGACAGCGTCGGCTGGCTGACAAAGCTGCGCTCGGCGGCCCGCCCGAAGTGCCGTTCCTTGTCGAGGTTGACGATGTAACGCAGCTCGGTGAGGGTCATTTCGATTGCGGATTGCGGATTGCGGATTGCGGATTGCGGAAGGCTAGCCAAGCTGGTGGCCGGCGCGGGCGATGGCTTCGCGGGCACGCTCCAGATCCACCTCCGGCACCAGCACGAAATCGGTTTCGTAGCTGTTGACGGCAAAGATGCTGACGCCGGCCGCCGCCAGCGGTTCCGCCAGGGCCGCGAGCACGCCGGTTTCGGAGAACGCGAACGGCCCTGCGATCTCCAGCGCGCGCCAGACCAGGCCCTGGTCACGCGCGTGCACTTCGCGCACCACGGTCACCGATTCCGCAGAGCGCACCACGGCGCCAAAGCCCTCGGCGCCGAGCGTGTCCACCGCGTCGCGCAGCGGCGTCGCAGGCGGCAGCCGCGCCACCACCAGGCGCCAGGGGTGCACCATCAGCCGCAGCCGGCGCAGCCCGCTCACAGCCAATCCTTCGCGATCAGGTAGTCGCTCATCAGTGCCGCCTCCGGACTGCCGGGTTCTGGCTGGAAATCGTAGCGCCACTCGACTCTGGGCGGCATCGACATCAGGATCGACTCGGTGCGGCCACCGCTTTGCAGGCCAAAGTGGGTACCACGATCCCAGACCAGGTTGAATTCGGCATAGCGGCCGCGACGCAGCCGCTGCCAGCTGGTCTCCCGCTCGCCATAGGCTTGGTGCTGGCGCCGCTCGACGATGGGCGCGTAGGCATTCCAGAAGCCCTCGCCCACCCGCTGCATCAGCGCGAAGCCGGCGGCAAAGCCACCCTCGGTGAAATCGTCGTAGAACAGCCCGCCGACGCCGCGCGGCTCCTGCCGGTGCGGCAGGTAGAAATACTCGTCGCACTGGCGCTTGAACGCCGGATACAGGGCCTCGCCCACCGCCGCCCGCGCCGCCGCGTGCCAGCCGCGCACGTCCTCGGCGTAGCCGTAATAGGGGGTCAGATCAAAGCCGCCGCCAAACCACCAGGCCGGCGCGCCCTCGCCACCGACGCTGAGCAGTCGGACGTTGCAGTGGGTGGTCGGTACGTGCGGATTGCGCGGGTGGAATACCACCGACACGCCCATGGCGGTGAATGGCCGCCCGGCCAGTTCGGGGCGCAGCTTGGTCGCCGAAGGCGGCAGCGCCGGCCCGCGTACCAGCGAGCGGGCTACACCGGCGCGCTCGAACACCCGCCCCTCGGCGAGCACGGCGGTGTCGCCCTCGCCCTGCAACTTGGCGTCGGCAGGCTTGCTCCAGCGGTCGCGCAGGAAGCGCGCCTCGCCGTCGGCGGCCTCGACGCGGGCGCACAGCCAGTCCTGATAGCCGCGCAGCCAGGCTTCGACTGCGGCCGGATCAGGACCGGCGTCGGGAATAGTGGAAGTTGGACTCATGCGCCGATTGTAGGCGCCCGCCAGCGCTCAGCGCCGCAGGATGTGGCCGGTCGCCGCCTCGCGGATGCTGGTGGGCCGCTGCATGCCACCCAGAGCGCCGGGCACCGCCGGCAGCTGGGGACCGAAGCGCAGGCGCAGCTCGGCGATGCTGCGCACCGGCGGCTGGCCGGCGCGGTTGGCGCTGGTGGATACCAGGGCGCCACCGTAGCGACGGCACAGGGCCGCCAGCAGCGGATGCGCGGTGACCCGCACCGCGATGCTGTCGTGCTCGCCGCTGATCCAGATCGGCGCCGTCGGCGCCGCCGGGAACACCCAGGTGGCCGGCCCGGGCCAGGTCTGGCGGGCCCGCTTGAGCGCCATCGAGGACGGAATCTCGATGAACGGCGCCAGAGCGTCGATCTCGCTGGCGACCACGATCAGACCCTTGCGCCAGTCGCGCTCCTTGAGCCGCAGCAGACGCTCCACCGCCGCGCGGTCGAAGGGATTGCAGGACAGGCCCCAGACCGCCTCGGTGGGCACCGCCACCACCGCACCGGCACGCAATTGCCGGACCGCGCGCCGCAGCGCCAAGTCGCTCATACGTCGGTTCCTACTTCTTGCTGGCCGGCTTGCGCTTGGCCGCGGCTTTCTTCGCCGGCGCCTTCTTGGCGGCAGCCTTCTTGGTCGCCGCCTTCGGAGCCGCTTCGCCCTCGGCCTTGGCGGCCTTGCCCTTGGCGCCCTTCTTCACCGGCTTCTTCGCCGCCTCGGCTTCGGCCAGATAGGCCTCGGCCTCGAACACGGTGACATCTTCCGGCTCGCGCTTCTTGGGCAAGTTGGCCTTGCGCGTGCCATCGGTGATGTAGGCGCCGAAGCGGCCCTTGATGATGCGGATGCCGGTGTCGCCGAAGGTCTTCAGCGTCGCGGCATCGAGTGCGGCGGCCTTCTGCTCGATCAGCTCGATGACCCGAGGCAGCTCGATGGTCATCACGTCGTCGTCCTTCTTCAGGCTGACGAAGTTCTTGCCGTGGCGGGCATAGGGACCGAAGCGGCCGATGTTGACCTCGACCTCGTCGCCATTAGGCAGATGACCGAGCTTGCGCGGCAGCTTGAACAAATCCAGGGCTTCCTGGACGGTGATGGTGTCGATGCGCTGGCTCGCCTTCAGGCTGGCGAAGCGCGGCTTCTCACCGTCCGGGTCGTCCTTGCTGCCGATCTGCACGAACGGCCCGTAGCGGCCCAGGCGTGCGGTCATCGGCTTGCCGCTGACCGGATCGACGCCGATCACCCGCGCGTCGGACACCGCGTCCTGGCGCTTGAGCTCCATCTTCTCGTCGACCTGGGGCTTGAAGCTCTTCCAGAACTCGGCGAGCAGCGGCACCCATTCCTTCTCGCCACGCGACACCGCGTCGAGGTCGTCCTCAAGGCCGGCGGTGAAGCCGTAGTCGACGTAGCGGTTGAAGTGATCGGTGAGGAAGCGGTTGACGATCATGCCCACGTCGGTGGGATTGAAGGCCTTGCCCTCCAAGCGCACGTACTCGCGCGCCTGCAGGGTGCTGATGATGCTGGCGTAGGTACTCGGACGACCGATGTCGTATTCCTCCAGCGTCTTCACCAGACTGGCTTCGGTGTAGCGCGGCGGCGGCTCGGTGAAGTGCTGTTCCGGGGTGACGTCGACCAGGCGCAGGCTCTCGCCGACTTCCAGCGGCGGCAGGCGCTTGTCGTCGTCCTCGTCGTCCGGGGTGTCCTTGCTGTCGGTATAGACGGCGATGAAGCCGGGCTCCACCAGCACCGAGCCATTGGCCTTGAAGGCGTGCTCGCTGCCAGCGCGCAGCTCGGCGGCCACGGTGTCGAACACCGCTTGCGTCATCTGGCAGGCGACAGTGCGCTTCCAGATCAGCTCGTAGAGCTTGGCCTGATCGGGCGTCAGATAGGGCGCCACCTGCACCGGCAGGCGCATGGCGCTGGTCGGGCGCACCGCTTCGTGCGCTTCCTGGGCGTTCTTCGACTTGCTCTTGTAATAGCGCGGCTCTTCCGGCACCGCCTTGGCGCCGTACTGGTTGCCGATGACGCGGCGGATCTCGGCGATCGCCTCCTGCGCCAGGCTCACCGAGTCGGTACGCATGTAGCTGATCAGGCCGATGGTCTCGCCGGCGATGTCGACACCTTCGTACAGCTGCTGCGCGGTGCGCATGGTGCGGGTCGAGGTGAAACCGAGCTTGCGGTTGGCTTCCTGCTGCAAGGTCGAGGTGGTGAACGGCGGCGAGGGATTGCGGCGACGCTGCTTCTTGTCGACGCTGGCCACCTTCAACTGGCCGCGCGCGGCGGCTTCCAGCGCCAGCCGGGCGGCGGTCGCCTGCTCGCCGCTGGTGATGCTGAACTGCTCGACCTTCTTGCCGTGCAGCTCGACCAGCCGGGCCAGGAACAGGCTGCCCTGCTTGTCGGCGCGGGCGCTGAGCGTCCAGTACTCGCGGGCGATGAAGGCCTTGATCTCTTCCTCGCGCTCGCAGATCAGCCGCAGCGCCGGCGACTGCACGCGGCCGGCCGAGAGGCCCGGCTGCACCTTGCGCCAGAGCAGCGGCGAGAGGTTGAAGCCGACCAGATAGTCCAGCGCGCGGCGCGCCTGCTGGGCGTTGACCAGGTCAGCGGCCACTTCGCGCGGATGCGCCAGCGCATCCTGCACCGCCGCCTTGGTGATTTCGTGGAAGACGATGCGGCGCACCGGCTTGTTCTTCAGCAGGCCCTTGTCCTTGAGCAGCTCGGAAAGATGCCAGCTGATCGCCTCGCCCTCGCGATCAGGGTCGGTGGCGAGGTAGAGCGCATCGGCCTGCTTGAGTGCGCGGGCGATGGCGTTGACGTGCTTCTCGTTCTTGTCGATCAGCTCGTACTTCATCTCAAAGCCGCGCGTGGGATCGACCGCGCCGTCCTTGGGCACCAGGTCGCGGACGTGGCCGTAGCTGGCCAGGACTTCGAAGTCCGGTCCGAGATACTTCTGGATGGTCTTGGCCTTGGCCGGCGACTCGACGATGACGAGGTTCTTGCTCATTACCTTCTTTTTGGGGGCGCAGGGGCGCAGCAGCAAAACGCCCGGGGGGTTAACCGGGCGTCAGCTTATAAGCGCTGGCTTGCCGTCAATGCAACCGGCAGCCGCCGGAATCAGTGCAGGAACGGCCCCGGCGCGTAGACCATGTCTTCCAGATGCCAGGCCGACTCTTCCTCACCCGGCTGGCTGACCAGCACCAGCAGGCAGACCCATTTCACCCGCTCGAGGTCGATGTCGCTTTCCAGGCTCAGCAGACGCTCGATCACCAGCTCGCGCGACTCGGCGGTGAGGATGCCCAGCTGCTCCAGGTAGAACAGGAAGCCACGGCATTCGGTGCTGAGCACCGCCATTTCTTCCGGGGCGTAGACCCGGATCGAGCCTCGGCTGCCAATCGCCGGCGCCTGCCGCTGCTCTTCCAGGCCGCCCAGCCAGGCGAAGGCGTGATTGACCTCGTCGACCGGAAAGCCGGCGGCGGTGAGTTCGTCACGCAGGGTGTCCTGGTTGTCGTCGTCGTGGACCTCCGTGTCGTGATAGTTCTCGAACAAGAACATCAGCACATCCAGCACGGTTTCTTTCATGACGCACACCCAATTGGTTGTGGAGTCCAGACAGCCTGGACACTACCTATAGTTGCCAGCAGTTGCAAACGGGTGACGATTCAGCGGTCCCGGCGCTGATAGCCGCCGGCATGCACCGCCACCCGCCCGAGCAACTCCAGTTGGGTAAGCAAGATGCTGACCCGCTGCACCGGCAGGCCGCTGGCGGCGACCAGATCGTCGATGCCGCGCGGCGCGTCGGAGAGCAGGCCCAGCAGCCGCGCAGACTCTGCATCCGGGGCCGGCGGCTCCATCGCGCTGGGATTCGGGCTCGGCGGCGGGGCCGGCTGCGTTTGCAGCCAGGCGCTCAGCTGCGGCGCCAGTTCCAGCAGGATGTCGTCGATGCTCTCCACCAGCTTGGCGCCCTCGCGGATCAGCCGGTGACAGCCCTTGGCCAGCGGGTTGTGGATGGAGCCGGGGATGGCGAACACCTCCCGCCCCTGCTCGGCCGCCAATCGGGCGGTGATCAATGAGCCGGATTCGGTCGAGGCCTCGACCACCAGCACCCCCAGACTGAGTCCGGCGATCAGGCGGTTGCGGCGGGGAAAATGCTCGCGCCGCGCACCGGCGCCGGGAGCCAGCTCGGAAACCAGGGCACCGCCGCGCTCGACCAGGGCATGAGCCAAGGCTTTGTGGCGCGCCGGGTAGACCCGGTCCAGGCCGGTACCGCAGACCGCCAGCGTGGCGCCACCGCCATCCAGCGCGCCCTGGTGGGCAGCGCCGTCGATGCCCAGGGCCAGACCACTGGTGACGATCAGGCCACGACGCGCCAACTCGGCGGCGAAGGCGCGGGCATTGTCCAGACCCTGCGGGGTGGCGGCCCGGCTGCCGACCATCGCCAGCTGCGGTTGCGCCAGCAGGCCGAAGTCGCCGACCACGAACAAGGCCAGCGGCGGATTGCCGATGTCGCGCAGGCGCTGGGGATAGGCCGGGTGCTGCCAGTCGATCAGATGCCGGTTGCCGGCACCGGCCAGCCAGGCCAGATCGGCCTCGACCTGAGGGTCCTCCGGGCCCGGGACCGGCTGCTTGCGCTCGACGCCGGCGCGTAGCCAGGCTGAGGGACTGGCATCGACAGCCGCCTGGGCAGATCCGAAATGGGTAACCAGCCGCAGCGCGGCGGCGTTGCCGAGCGCTTCGCTGCGGATCAACCGCAACCAGGCGCTGGCGGAGTCCGGCGCCATCGGCGGCCGGCGGCCCGGGTTCAGCGGCCGGCGGCCGGGTCGGGCTTTTCGACCAGGTCCAGCACGTGGATCGGCCGCTCGGCGTCCATCACCAGGGCGTAGGCGATCTGCGCCGACACCTTGAACACCATCAGCTGGCCGGCCTTCTGCGGCGGCAGCTTGACGGTCTTCTTGGTGTAGGGATCGGTGACCGCCCGGCGCGACTGCAGGATGTTCAGCACATGGCCGGCTTCCAGGCCGGCCTTGGCGCCGCGGTTGAGGGTGACGATCTGGTACTGGCCAATCTGCGAAACCCCGTTGAACACAGCGATGATCTTGCCGCCCACCGCCCGCGTCGGCGCGTGCGGGTAGAAGTTGGCGAGGAAGTTGTCCTTCTCCAGCGGCAGCAGGCGGTCGCCACGCAGCACTTCCTGGAAGGCCTTGGTGATCATGCCCTCGGCGGGGCTGCCGAAATTGCGCAGCTCCACCTCGCCGGTCGGCAGCGCCTCGTAACCGAGAATCTCGCGGCTGTCGGGGTCGCGATAGACCACGCCCTTGCGCACCACCGAGAAGGCGGTGCCAGCGTCCTTGCCGAGCTGCTGGATGAACACGCCCATGTCCGGTCCGCCGATCACGTGCGCGTCGGTGAATTCCAGGATGTAGGGCGCGCGGTTGAGGGTATCGGCGTCCACCACCCGCGGCCCGCGCAGGAAGTTGCGGATGGTGTCGATCGGGATCGCCGGCAGCGCCGCGTCCAGTGGCAGCTCGCGCACCTGCGGGCTCACCCGCTCCAGGCCGGAGCCGCCGCGTGCCAGCACCGGCCGCCCCTTCAGATAGGCCAGTTCCAGCACATCGCCGGGATAGATCAGGTGCGGGTTGGCGATCTTGCCGTTGACGTACCACAGCTCCGGCCACTGCCAGGGGTCGGCGAGGAATTTCTTGGCCACGTCCCAGAGGGTGTCGCCCTTCTTGACCACGTAGCGCAGCGGCGCATCCTCGCGCAGGCCGATCTCGGGAGCGATCTCGCGGGCATTGGCCAAGCTCTCGACCGGCTCCAGGCCTTCGTCAGGCGCTGAGGAGGACAAGGCGGTGGTGCTGATCTCGGAGACTTCGGCGCTGCGCGCCGGCACGGCTAGCGTGTAGACCGGGTCGGCGACTTTCGGCTGCGAAGCACAAGCGGCTAGCGCAAACGCGGTGGCGCTCACGGCAGCGACGCGGGCGTAGGCTTTATACTGCGTCATCTCGGCGGCTCCCTCGGCAGCTGCGGCGATTGTGGCACAAGTCCCTTCGCCGTCAAACGCTTGCGGAGGGAACTGCAAGCCCTTTCGCAAATGCTGTCCGTTTTTTGGGAGGCCACTGTCATGGCCCTGCTGACCATCCTCCACGATCCCGATCCCCGGCTGCGCATCAAGGCCAAGCCGGTCACCGTTTTTGACGCCGCGCTGCAGCGGCTGATCGAGGACATGTTCGAGACCATGTACGACGCCCCCGGCGTCGGCCTGGCCGCGACCCAGGTTGGCATCGCCCAGCGCATCGCGGTGATGGACTGCGCCGACAAGGACCAGCCGCCCGAGAAGCTGGTGATGATCAACCCCGAGTTGAGCGACGCCGAAGACCCGCAGGAGATGGAAGAGGGCTGCCTGTCGATCCCGGAGTACCGCGACAAGGTGCGCCGCTACAACAAGCTGCGGATGCGCGCGCTCGACGCCCAGGGCCAGCCCTACGAGCTGATCGCCGAGGGTCTGCTGGCGCAGGCGATCCAGCACGAGATCGACCACCTCGACGGCAAGCTCTACATCGACCATCTGTCCTCGCTGAAGCGCGAACGCTACAAGAAGAAGCGCGAGAAGCTCGCCAAGCGCGTCGCATGAGCCGGCGCCCTGCCGGAACCCGCGCATGAGGTTGGTGTTCGCGGGCACGCCGGAATTCTCGGTCGCCGCACTCGACGCCCTGGTCGCCGCCGGTCACGAGATCGTCGGCGTCTACACCCAGCCGGACCGGCCGTTCGGACGTGGCCAGAAGCTCACCCCCTCGCCGGTCGCCCAGCGCGCCAGCGCGCTCGGCCTGGCGGTGCACAAACCGGTTTCGCTGCGCAAGGAGCCGGAGGCATTGGCGACCCTGCGCGCTCTGGCCCCGGAGGCGATGGTGGTGGTCGCCTACGGCCAGATCCTGCCGCAGAGCGTGCTCGACATCCCCCGCCTGGGCTGCCTCAACATCCACGCCAGCCTGTTGCCGCGCTGGCGCGGCGCGGCGCCGATCCAGCGCGCCATCCTGGCTGGCGATGCCGAAACCGGCGTCACCATCATGCGCATGGACGCCGGTCTCGACACCGGCCCGATGCTGCTCTGGGAGTCCCTGCCAATCGGCGAGATGACCGCCGGTGAACTGCACGACGCACTGATGCCAATGGGTGCGCGCCTGATCGTCGAGGCCCTGCGTCGCCTGGAAGCCGGCACCTTGCCCGATGTGCCGCAGCCGGCCGAGGGCGTGACGTACGCGACCAAGCTCAGCAAGGACGAGGCACGCATCGACTGGTCGCTGCCGGCGGAGGAAATCGCCCGCCGCATCCGTGGCTACAACCCAGTGCCCGGTGCCTGGAGCCTGCTGGCTGGAGAGCGGATCAAGCTATTGCGCGCGAACGCCCTGCCCGGCACTGAAGCAGCCGTCGCAGGCGCGGTGCTGGCGAATGACAAGGGCGGCTTTCGTGTCGGATGTGGTTCCGATCAGCTATTGGTCACCGAGCACCAACGCCCCGGAGGACGTCCTCAGGGCGGGCCATTGTCCGGGGAAGCGGGGGAAAATAACTTGCGTTTTGAAAGCGCGAGCCAGTAACCCCTACACTGGTCGCACCTCGGCAATTTGGGATTTGCCGAACAGACAAACCGCCTACAAAACTCGGGTCCCCCTCATGTTGATTGACCGTCTGCGGCCGATGGCCGCAAGCCTCGCTCTATCTGTCCTTCTCGCAGCCTGCGGTGGCGGAGGCCCTGGCAGCGACGCTGGCGGTGGGACATCGTCGGGAGCTTCGTCGTCCTCGGGGAGCGGCTCGTCCAGTGGCAGCTCCGGCAGTGGCAGCTCCGGCAGCGGCAGCTCCGGCAGCGGCAGCAGTTCGGGGGGAAGCACGTCCTCCTCGGGAGGCTCCAGCAGTTCCTCAAGTGGTGGCGACACTTCCAGCAGCGGTTCGTCCAGCGGCAGCTCCGGCAGCGGCAGCAGCTCGGGAAGCAGCACATCCTCGTCGGGAAGCTCCAGCAGTTCCTCAAGTGGTGGCGACACTTCCAGCAGTGGTTCATCCAGCGGCAGCTCCGGTAGCGGCAGCAGCTCGGGAAGCAGCACATCCTCGTCGGGAAGCTCCAGCAGTTCCTCAAGTGGTGGCGACACTTCCAGCAGTGGCTCGTCAGGCGGCAGCAGTGGAAGCTCCTCCGGCGGAAGTACCTCAAGCAGCAGTTCGTCCAGCGGAGGCACCTCAAGCTCGTCTAGCGGCAGCTCCTCCTCGGGAGGCAGCACCTCGTCGAGTGGTGGTTCCAGCTCTTCGGGCGGCAGCACATCCAGCAGCGGCGGCTCCGGTTCGGGCGCGACGCTGTCCTACTCCCTGCCCTACCTTGGCTCCGATGGCATACACACGGTCGACGCGCTGGATTTTTCGCGGGACCGACTGAGGACCACCGACCTGCCGACGCTGACCCTCAGCGCCCCACTGCAAAGCGGCGAATGGCGTGACGGCATCGTCGAGCAAATCTACCCCGAGCGCATGATTTACCTGTCAAACCAGAAGTGGCGCAGCCTCTCGCTGCGGTCCAACGAGCTTCCAGCCGACGCCGGGCCTATCGAAACACGTCCAGTCTGCTACGTGCTGGGCGGGTACACCGATTTCGCGCACCCAGGCAACAGCTTGTTCACCTATTTCATTCAGGGACCGGATGAAGACTGCAACTCCAACAAGGTCGGCACCGCCACCTTCCGCCTCGGGTCGCTAGATACACCGGTTGATCGTGAGCTGTACTCCCGAACCGGCGGTGCTTTCCTGTTCCGGAACACGGCCGATGGCTCGATCAGATCAGCAATACTGGCCTACGAGAATGGCGACCTGCGCCTCTACTCGCCCAACCTGGACTCCTATTCGCTGCTGAGCGTCTCGGCAGAAAAACGACCGGTGACAGTCGGGTCGGACAACGATACCCGCTGGCTGACTTGGACCAGTGCGGCGGGCTCCCCCTCGGTCTACCGCATCGAAGCGGACGGCAGCGTTAGTAAGGTCTACACAGCACCAGAGGCTGGGCGGCTAGGAGTAGCCTTCTGGTCCGCGACGACGACCTACCTGCTTTTCACGCCGGCCTCCGATTCCCTAAAGACTCAGCTGCTCGCGCTTGATTTTTCAGACAACGCCATTCGGACGATCTACACCACCGACCAAGGTTTGTCCCCAATCGCACTGAATCGTGACTCGATGATCTTTGACTCCACCAAGATTGACGGCGAGCCGATGCGGCGCTACCTGCTGCCTCTTACGGGCGGCGAACCAGTCGCCATCGACGGAGGCGATGCCAACAACCCGCAGGAAATCGTCGCCACCCGTGATGGCGGCTTCATCTACAACGTAGTGCAGGTCACAAAAACCGGAGGGCGGCTTGTGCACCAGGCTCTGCGCATTGATGCCGCTGGCAAGCTACTTGAGAGCCATGACCAATCGGAATGGATCATCGCGAAGATTGGCTACGGGACCGACCAGCGCCGACCGGCCGCAGGTGATGTGAATGTCAACGGTGTCGCGGAGTCGGCAATCCGCGTCCAGGGCTTCCTGGGCAGCCGCGAGGTCAACGGCCATCAGGGGGGAAAGCTGATCCTCCAGAACTTCCTCGCTGAGACTCAGACTGAACTGACGCGGATCGAAGAGCCGGTCGTCATCGGCTCCACCTACGAATCGCACGGCGCACCGCTCAGCCGAATCGCAACCTACAGCTCTCCGCAAGTGCTGGTCCCGCTGACTCGCCTGAGCACAAGCACCACCGATATCTCCGGCGCGGCGGCTATCGAGGACCTTGACGTCGTCGCAATCGACTGGGTGCAAGGCAGCTACCGGCGCATCACCGACACGCCAGACTTTTCCGAGCGGACATACTAAATAGCAGCACATGAACGTCCGAGCCGAAGCGAGCCGCGCCATCCTCAAGGTGATGGGCGGCCAAAGTCTGGACGAAGCCCTGCTGGCCCTGCCCAAAGCGCTACCCCCTCGCGACGCTGCCTTCGCAAAAACCCTCGCCTACGGCGTGCTGCGCGAGCACCGTCTGCTGTCCTGGCTGATCGCACAACTGCTCGACAAGCCGCTGCCGGCCACCAGCGCTGCGCACGCCCTGCTCGCGGTCGGACTGCACCAGTTGCGCACGCTGGGCACGCCGCCGCACGCGGCGGTGGGCGAGACCGTCAACGCCACCGATGCGCTCGGCATCGCCAAGGCGCGCGGACTCATCAACGCCATCCTGCGCCGCTACCAGCGCGAGTCGGCGGCGCTGGAAGAGCGGCTGCCGGCCGACCCGGCGATCCGCCATTCCTATCCGGACTGGTTGTCGCAGGCGGTCTGGCGCGACTGGGGCGAGCAGCACGCGGCGGTGCTGGAGGCCGGCAACGAGCCGGCGCCGCTCACCCTGCGCGTCAACCGCCGGCGCGGCAGCCGCGAGGACTATCTGCGCCGCCTGGCCGAGGTCGGCATGCAGGCCGAGCCGCTGCCCGGCCTGCGCGATGCCCTGCGCCTGGCCGAGCCCTGCCCGGTCGAGCAACTGCCCGGCTTCGCCGATGGCCTGGTGTCGGTGCAGGACGCTTCGGCCCAGATCGCCGTGGACCTGCTGGAACTGCGCCCGCGCCCGCGCCAGCGCCTGCTCGACGCCTGCGCGGCGCCGGGCGGCAAGACCGCGCAGGCGCTGGAACGCCAGGAAGAACTGTTTCTCACCGCGCTCGACAAGGACGCCAAGCGGCTCGCCCGCGTGCGCCAGAACCTCGACCGTCTGGGCCTGTCCTGCGTCGGCTTTGCTGCCGATGCCGCCGACACCCGTGGCTGGTGGAACGGCGAGATGTTCGACCGCATCCTGCTCGACGCGCCTTGCAGCGGCAGCGGCGTGATCCGCCGTCACCCGGACATCAAGTGGCTGCGCCGCGCCGACGACATTCCCAAGCTGGCCGCGCAGCAGACGCGCCTGCTGGAGGCGCTGTGGCCGACACTGGCGCCCGGCGGCGTGCTGGTCTACGCCACCTGCTCGATCCTGCGCGCCGAGGGCGAGGAAGTAGTGCGCAGCTTTCTGGTGAAGACGCCGGATGCGCAGGAGAAGAAGATCGACGCCCGCTGGGGCGAGCCACGCAGCGTCGGCCGCCGCATCGCGCCGGGCGCGCTCAACGACTTCGACGGCGACGGCTTCTACTACGCGCGGCTGGTCAAGCGCAGCCCGGGCGCTTCGCCCGAAGAGTCCGCACCGAGCTAGAAGTAACCGCGCCGCTTGAACCAGAGCATCAGGCCGCCACCGACCAGCACCAGCACCGCCAGCACCGCGTAGTAGCCGTAGTGCCAGTGCAGCTCCGGCATGTGCTCGAAGTTCATGCCGTAGATGCCGGTGACCAGGGTGAGCGGAAAGAAGATCGCCGACAGCACCGTCAGCGTCTGCACAATCTTGTTGGTGCGGTGGGCAACGCTGGAGAAGTGAAGCTGCATGGTCACTTCAATGTCCTTCTGGATTGAGTCGGCGTGGCGTTGCAGACGTTGCAGATGCTCGCGCAGGTCGTTGAGGCGCACCCGCTGGGCGTCGGTCAGCTCCACCCGCATTTCCCGCGCCCAGGTATCGAGGGAAATGCGGTTCTGTTCGCAGAGCAGTTCCAGGGCATGCGCCTGCTTGCGCTGCGAGAGCAGCTCGTGCCAGTCCTCGAAGGGGTTCTTCGGGTCCAGCAGCATGTCCTGCAAGTGTTCCAGGCGCGCTTCCAGCTCGTTCACCACCGGTAGCGAACGGTCCACCATGGTGTCGAGCAGCACATGCACCAGGCCGAACGGCGTCGACGGGAAGCGCAGCTTGGTCTCGCAGAACTTGCGCTTGACCAGGCTGAAGGAAGCACTGTCTTCCGCATGCACGCTGACCAGCAGGCGGTCGAACAGGAAGAAGGCGGCGGACTTGGTGACGATCAGGTCCTTGTGGCTCTCGCAGTCTTCCGGCACCAGGCCCTGGAAGATCAGCATGTCGTAGTCCTCGGTGCCCTCGAACACCGAGGGATGGTCGCCGTTGTAGCTGTCGGCGACGTGATCCTCGTGCACCTTGAAACCGGCCAGTTGCTCGACCCGCTTCGGCCAGCTCTGCGCTTCGTGGCGGGTGAAGTCCAGCCAGACGAAGCCCTCCTCGGGAAGCGCTTCGACGCTGTCGAGGCGCTGGGGCACCTCACCTTGGCGGGAGAAGAGATAGATCTGCATTCCGCATTCTGCAACGAAAAAAGGCGCGGCTGGAGGGCCGCGCCTTTGAAAGATCACGCCGGAGCGGATCAGGCCTTGAGCAGCTCCTCGATGGCGGCGCGCTCTTCGCGCAGCTCGGTCTCGGTGGCCAGCATCTTGGCGCGGCTGAACTCGTTCACGTCCAGGCCCTGGACGATCTCGTACTGGCCGTTCTTGCAGATGCAGGGGTAGCCGTAGACCACGCCCGGGGCGATGCCGTAGCTGCCGTCGGAGGGCACACCCATCGACACCCACTTGCCGTTGGAGCCCAGCGCCCAGTCGCGCATGTGGTCAACGGCGGCGGAGGCAGCGGAGGCAGCGGAGGACAGGCCGCGCGCCTTGATGATGGCGGCGCCGCGCTGCTGCACGGTGGGGATGAACTCGTTGGCGTACCAGGCCTGGTCGATCAGCGACAGCGCCGGCTTGCCGCCGACGCTGGTGTTGTGCAGGTCGGGGTACTGGGTGGAGCTGTGGTTGCCCCAGATGATGACCTTCTCGATGTCGTTGCCGTGCACGCCGGTCTTGCCGGAGAGCAGGCTGACCGCGCGGTTGTGGTCGAGGCGGACCATGGCGTGGAACTGCTTGGGGTCCAGACCCTTGGCGGCGGTGGCGGCGATCAGGGCGTTGGTGTTGGCCGGGTTGCCGACCACCAGCACGCGCACGTCCTTGCTGGCGTTGGCGGCGATGGCCTTGCCCTGCGGGCCAAAGATGCCGCCGTTGGCGGTGAGCAGATCCTTGCGCTCCATGCCGGGACCGCGCGGGCGGGCGCCGACCAGGAAGGCGTAGTCGGTGCCGCTGAAGGCCTCGTTCATGTCACCGGTGGCGGTGATGCCGCTGACCAGCGGGAAGGCGCAGTCCTCGACTTCCATCACCGTGCCCTTGAGCTTCTCCAGCACCTCCGGCACCGGCACTTCCAGCAACTGCAGATGCACCGGCTGATCGGGGCCGAACAGCGAGCCGGAGGCGATGCGGAAGATGAGCGAGTAGGCAATCTGGCCGGCGGCGCCGGTGACGGCGACCTTGACGGGCTTTTTCATGAAAGCTCCCATGGGGGTTGGACGAGTGCTGCGCGAAAGGGCGCACATTTTAGCCAGATCGGCGCGGCGCGGCCGGGCCGCCGCTACGACCTTGGAATGAGCCCCTCAACCCAGCACTGCGCGCGGCGGGGTGTTCAGCACCCGCCGCATCGACAGCCAGCCCAGCCCCGTCACCAGCGCGGTGCCGGCCAAGGCCCCCAGCAGCCAGAGCAGGGGCCGGGGTCCGTAGGGGATGTCGAACACCCCGGCGGCGAGTCCCCAAGCCACACCCTGTGCGGCGGCGGCGGCGACCAGGCCGGCCAGCAGACCCAGCAGCGCGTACTCGGCGAGCAGCCCCGCGAGCAGCGTCGAGGACCGCGCGCCCAGCGTCCGCAGCAGTGCGGTCTCGCGCATGCGCTCGCCACGGGTGCCGTCGATCGCCGCCAGCAGCACCAGCAGGCCGGCCAGGAGCGCGAACAGGAAGACGAACTCCACCGCCCGCACCACCCGGTCGACGATGCCGCGCACCTGCTGGATCGCCGCCTCCAGATCCAGCGCGGTGACATTCGGGAAGGCCTGCACCAGCTCCGACAGCAGGCCGCGCTGCGCCGGCTCCAGACGGAAGCTGGTCAGCCACTGGCGCGGCGCGGCATCCAGCGTGCCGGGCGGAGTGACCAGGAAAAAGTTGGGTTTAAAGCTGTCCCAACTGACCTTGCGGGTGTTCTTCACGGTCAGCGTGTAGGTCTGGCCGGCGATGTCGAGACCCAGGGTATCGCCCAGCTTGAGCTTGAGCCGCTTCACCGCGTAGTCGTCGGCCGACAGCCAGGGCTGGCCCCGCGCGGAGGCATCCCACCAGTCGCCGCTGAGCAATTCGTTGTCGCCGCCGAAGTGGTCGGTCCAGCTCAGATTGAACTCGCGATTGATCCAGCGCCGCGTCTCGGGATCGTCGAAGGATTCCTCGCTGACCGGCTGGCCGTTGAGCGCCACCAGCCGGCCACGCGCCATCGGCCACAGCAGCAGCTCGCCGTAGCCGCGTTCGCGGAAGAAGGTCTTGAGCGGCTCCACCTGCTCGCTCTGGATGTTGATCAGGAACTGATTGGGGATGTCCGCCGGCAGCTTGTCGCGCCAGCTTTCCAGCAGGTCCTGGCGCACCACCGAGATCAGCAGCAGGGCCAGCAGCGCCAGGCCCAGAGCCACCACCTGCCCCACCGTCGCCGCCTGCCGGCGCGCGACATTGGCGAGGCCAAAGCGCCAGGCCGAGCCGCCGCGCTGGCGCAGCGGTGCCAGCGCCCGCACCAGCAGCCAGGCCAGCAGCGCCAAGGCGCCGCAGGCCAGCGCGGCGCCGACCAGGACGATGCCGGCCAGATCCGGCGCGCCGGTCTGCCAGAGCAGCAGGCCGATCACCGCCAGCAAAGCCAAGCCCGGCACCCAGCGACTGGGGCCGGCGCTCAGCTCGCGCGCCAGCACCCGCAAGGGCGGCGTGCGCACTGCTGCCAGCACCGGCGGCAGCGCGAAGCCGAGCAGCATCACCAGGCCCAGCGCATAGGCGGAGAACAACGGCGCCAGCGGCGGCGCCGGGAGCTCCACTTTCATCGCCTCGCTGAGCAGGGCGCCGATCACCGCCTGCCCCAGCAGCGCCACCAGCGCACCCGCCAGTCCGGCGATCAGGCCCAGCAGCAGTAGTTGCAGACTCAAGCTCTGCAACAGGAAGCGCCGGCGCGCGCCCAGGGTCTTGAGCAGCGCCACCTCGTCGCGCAGCGCGGCACCGTGGCCGCGCGCGGTGAGCGCCACCGCCGCCGCCGCCAGCAGCGCGGCGGCGAGGCCGGCGATGTCGAGGAACCGGCCGGCGCGATCCAGCGCCGAGCTGAGTTCGCGACGGGCGTCGCGCGGCGTCTCGAACTTCTGCGCCGGCGCCAGCTTGAGCTGCTGCGCGGCTGCGATCTGCCCGGCGCTGCCGGCCAGCAGCAGGTTGTAGCTGGCGCGGCTGCCGAGGGTCAGCAGGCCGGACTCCGGCAGGTCGTCGGCATTGATCATCAGCCGTGGCGCGAGATCGGAAAAGCCGCCGCCGCGATCCGGCTCGAAGGCAATCAGCGCGCTGGCCTTGAGCTGCAGGCGCCCCAGTTGCAACGGGGCGCCGACGGCGATGCCCAGCTCCTGCAGCACCCGCGCATCCACCCAGGCCTCGCCGCGCGGCGGCACGCCGGGCGCCGGCTGCGGCGCGCCGAAGGCCTCACGGGCGATGCGCAACTCGCCGCGCAGCGGGTAGCCGGCCTCGACCGCCTTCACCGACACCAGGCTGGTGTTGTCGCCGACCACCGCGACGCTGGGGAAGACGGTGACCGCCGCCGCGCGCAGGCCCAGAGCCTCGACCTGCGCACGCAGGGCCGCCGGCAACGGATCGCGGCTGCCGAGCAGGGCGTCGGCGCCCAGGGCCTCGCCGCTCTGCCGCTCCAGCGCCAGCCGCACCCGCTCGGTAAACAGGCCGACGCTGCCGACCGAGGCCACTGCCAGGGCGATGGCGAAGCCGAGAATCAGCAGCCGCCCGGAGCGCCAGCCGCGCAGCAGGCTGCGCAGGGCGTGAGAAAAGGCATTGTTCATGCAAGCTCTTGGGCCGAACGGCCGCAGTTCCTAGAATTCACGGCCAGCCCCAGCCCCGCCGCACCCACATCTCGATGACCCGCCACGCCGAACTCGATGCCCTGCGCGGACTGCTGCTGGTGCTGATGACGCTGACCCATCTGCCGACCCGCTACTCGGCCTACAGCAGCCAACTGTTCGGCTTCGTGTCGGCGGCGGAGGGTTTTGTCTTCCTCTCCGGCCTGGTGGCGGGACTGGTGTATTGGCGCATCCGCCAGAGCCAGGGCGAGGCGGCCTTGCGCCAACGCCTGCGCCGGCGCGCCTGGCAGCTCTACGGCGTGCATCTGGCCCTGCTGCTGTTCCTGTTCACGGTCGGCGCGGCGCTGGGCCATTTCGGCGAACGGCCGATGCTGCGCAATCTGCTCAGCTTCTATTTCGAGCAGCCGCTGGTGGCGCTCTGGGCCGGGCCGCTGCTGCTCTACCAGCCGCCGCTGCTCGACATCCTGCCCACCTACATCGTGCTGCTGCTGGCCACCGGCTTCTGGATGCGCCTGGCCGCCCGTCGCGGCTGGGCCACGGCACTGGGTCTGAGCCTGTTGCTCTGGGCCTTCGCGCAACTGCACGGCCGCGCCTGGCTGCTGGCGCTGTTCAACCGCGCCACCGGCGACACCGTGCCCAATCTGCCCCTGCCGGTGCTCGGCTACTTCGACGACTTCGCCTGGCAACTGCTCTGGGTGTCCGGACTCTGGGTCGGCCACTTGCTGGCGGAAGGTCGCGGACAGGAACTGCGGCCCCGCCCGGCGCTGGCCTGGGCGGCAATCGGCGCCACGGCGTTCGCGCTGGCCTGGTTCCACCGCTGGCTGCCGCCCAGCCTGGGGCTGCCCGTGGTGGATGCGGAGTTCTGGCTGCAATGGGTCGACAAGGTGCTGCTGCGTCCCTTGCGGCTCAGCCAGTTCCTGCTGCTGGCGGTGAGTCTGGCCTGTCTGAGCCACTGGCTGCGGCCGGTGGCGCTGGCGGCGCCCGGCCGGATGCTGGCCGGACTCGGCCGCGCCTCGCTGCCGGTGTTCAGCGTGCACCTGCTGCTGGTGCTGCTGAGCCTGGGCCTGATCCAGCAGGAGGAAGTGCCGCTGTCGGCGCCGGCCGAACTGGCCCTGGTGATCGGCACCTTGGCGGCAATGGCGGCCAGCGCCTGGCGGCACGGCCGGCGCGGCACGCTCAGCCATCCAGGCGCCCTTCGCGCAGCCTGAGGGTGCGTCCGCAGCGCGCCGCCAGTTGCGCGTCGTGGGTCACCAGCACCAGGGTCGCGCCGCGTTCGCGGTTGAGCGCGAACAGCAGGTCGATGATGCGCGCGCCGGTGGCGGTGTCGAGGTTGCCGGTGGGCTCGTCGGCGAACAGGATCTTCGGCTCGGCGGCGAAGGCGCGCGCCAGCGCCACGCGCTGCTGCTCGCCGCCGGAAAGCTGCTGCGGATAGTGACTGAGCCGTGCGCCCAGCCCGACCGACTCCAGCGCGGCGACGGCGCGCTCGCGGGCGTCGCGACGGCCGGCCAGCTCGGCGGGCAGCATCACGTTCTCCAGCGCGGTGAAGCCGGCCAGCAGCTGGAACGACTGGAACACGAAGCCGACCCTGCCGGCGCGCAAGGCAGCGCGGGCATCCTCGCTCTTGTCCTCCAGGGTCTCGCCGTCGAGGCGGATGGAACCGGCACTGGGAGTGTCCAGCCCGGCCAGCAGCGACAGCAGGGTGGTCTTGCCGGAGCCGCTGCTGCCGACGATGGCAACGCTCTCGCCGGCTTGAATCTGCAACTCCAGCCCCGACAGGATGGTCAGTGGTTCCGCTCCCTCGCCGCTGGTCACCCGCTTGACCAGCCCCTTCGCCTCGATGGCCGATGTCATGACTCGTTTCTTCTCGGTAGTGCTGCTGTGTCTGTACTCGGCCCTGGCCGCCGCCGCGCCGGCGACGCCGCCGGTGATCCTGGTGCTGGGCGACTCGCTGTCGGCCGGCTACGGCCTGCCGCGCGAATCCGGCTGGGTATCTCTATTGGAGCAGCGGCTGAAGACTCAAGGCTATCCGCACCGGGTGGTGAACGCCTCGATCTCCGGCGACACCAGCGCCGGCGGCCTGAGCCGCCTGCCCGCCGCCTTGGAGGCGCAGCGGCCGAAAATAGTTCTGATCGAACTCGGCGCCAACGACGGTCTGCGCGCGCAACCGGTGAAGGCCCTGCGCGGCAATCTCGAAAAGCTGGTGGGCCTGAGCCGCGCCGCTGGCGCCACGCCGGTACTGTTCGAGATGCGCATCCCGTCCAACTACGGCCCCGCCTACACCGAGAGTTTCGCCGGCGTGTTCGCTGATACCGCGCGGGCGCTGAAGACGCCGCTGGTGCCGTTCTTCCTCGCGGCCATCGCCGCTGACCCCCAGCAGTTCCAGGACGACGGCATCCATCCCAACCTCGCGGCGCAGCCCAAGCTGCTCGACGCGGTCTGGCCGACGCTGAAGCCGCTACTGGCGCGCTAAGGATTCCAGCGAGCCGCGCTGGTCGCGCTGGTACTGGGCGAGGGCGCGCTGGGTGCGGACGCCGAGCAGGCCATCGACCGGACCAGGGTCGTAGCCTTCCGCGCGCAGCGACTGCTGCACCCGAGCGATCACTTCCGGGGTCATGTTGGTCGGGCACAGCACCGAGCGCCATTCGTAGCGCTCGGGCGTCAGCAGCTCGCGTTCCCAGCGGGTCTCCAACTGCGCCGGCACCTGCACGCGCTCGACGCTGCCCGGGTCGATCAGGCGCGCCGCCGGGCGGCTGGCCATCTGCTCCGGCACCACCACCCGGCGCAGGCCGGAGGGCGCTTTCTGCACCGGGCGGCTCACCGTGCGGTAGACCGCCGGTTCCTCGACCAGGCAGTAGATGTCGCCAGTGGCCTGGTCGATGCGCTGCACCGGTCCGCTGCCGCGCTTCCAGACCAGCCGCGCCGGCTGCTCCAGCACCTGTTCGCTGAGCAGCTCATAGCCGCCACGGCTGCCGGCCGGTTCCAGCTCGGTCTGCTCGTAGGCCTCGCGCTGCACGTAGCGCTCGCTACTCAGCGCGTAGCGGCGCGGGCGGACCTCCAGCGACTCGCTGGCCGGGCTCTGCTGCACGACCTGCAAGCGGTCCCGGTACTGCGCCGGCACCCGCACCAGGGCGAAACATTCGCCCGGGCGGGCGGGCGGCAGCATCGGCAGCTCGGCCTCGGCGGCCCCAGCGGCCTCGGGGCTGCCGACCCCGGTCAGGGTCGCTCCCGCCGTCGCGGGCGGCGGCACCGGCGGCAGGCGGGCGGAATCCAGTCTGTTCACCGGCGCTGGCGCCGGGCGGGCGAGCAGCGCCTTCTGCTGCTCGATCAGCAGATCGGCGGTGCGCTGCTGCTCGATCTGTCCCTGCGAGCGCGGCAGGAAGGCCGGCGAGCCGCTGTCCGCGCGGGCAGGCGCTTGCGCGTGGAGCGGCGCGGACAGACCGGCGACCAGCAGGACCGACAGCAGGCGCTGAAGCAGAACCATGGAGGTCTCCGGAAAGACGGGCGAGTGCAGGGCCGAGTTTAGCGGCAGGCGGACCATCACCACGCGAGAACGCCGACGCGGAGGGCGGGAGACAACAGAGATTGCCGACCCGGACTAGGGCCTGTCACCCATTAGAACGCCGCTGCGGCGGAAGGCGGTTTTGGGGCAGTGCAAGGAAGCAAGAGTGCGCAATAGCGGGTCTATTGAAACTCTTGCTGACGTAGCAATGCCCCAAAACCGTCCCGCCCCGAAGGGTTGCTGGCCGAAAGCGCGTCATGCGGCGTTGCCCGCCTAGCGAAGGCAACCAGCCTTCGCGTCGGCAGGCGCCTTGCCTGACGCGCTTTCGGCCGGCAACGCAGCGACGTTCTAATGGGTGACAGGCCCTAGCGCAGCAGCATCAGCAAGCCCACCGAAGCCAGCAGCAGGGCGAAGGCGCGCTTCAGGGTGCGCGCCGGCAGGGCGTGCGCGAGTCGTGCGCCGAACGGTGCGGTCAGCACGCTGGCCAGCGCCAGTCCGAAAAACGCCGAGAGGCTGATGTAGCCCAGGTGAGCACCGACCAGCCCGGGCGCATCCCAGCCGCTCACCGCAAAGCCCAGCGCGCCGCCCCAGGCGATGGGAATGCCACCGGCGGCGGCGGTGCCCACCGCCTGCTGCATCGACACTCCACGCCAGGACAGGTAGGGCACGGTCAGCGAGCCGCCGCCGATGCCGACCAGCGCCGACAGCAGGCCGATGCCACCGCCGGCGACCAGCAACTCGCCGGCCGGCAGACGATGACCGCCGGCGCGCGGCGGCGGCTGGGCGCCGAAGAACATCTGCGCCGCCACCAGCAGGGCGCCGGTGCCGACGGTGTTCTTGAGGGCATCGCCCGACAGCAGGTGCGCGACGAAGGCACCGCCGAGGGCGCCGAGGGCAAGGCCGGGAGCGAAGCTGCGCAGCAAGTCCCAGCGCACCGCGCCGCGCTGGTGGTGGGCGCGGGTGGAGGAGATCGAAGTGGCGCCGATCACCGCCAGCGAGGTGCCGATGGCGACCTGCATCACCACCGCCGCCGGCACTCCCAGCGCCGGCAGCACGAAGGCCAGCGCTGGCACCATGATCAGCCCGCCACCGACCCCGAACAGCCCGGCCAGGACGCCGGCCGCCGCGCCGGTGGCGGCAAAGATCAACAGGGTGAGCATGGGCGCTGGACCTACAATGGCGGCAAATGAGCGCGCATCCTAATTCCCTCTCCCGCCCCCTGCTGAGCCTGGGCCTGCTGGCCGGCCTGATGCTGGGCCTCGTGCCGCGCAGCCAGGCCGCCGAAGACTCACGCGCCGCCGGCCGCAGCGCCTTTGTCGCCGCCTATGCGCTGGCCGGAGCCGATCCGGCCGCCGAGGCCGGCGACAGCGCCGCGCTGCGTGCCTATCCGCTCTACCCCTGGCTGCGCGCCGCGCGGCTGAAGGCGCAACTGGCGGCCGGACAGCCGCAGGCCGAGGCCGCCGTCGCCGCCTTCCTCGGCGAGCAGGGCGAGGCGCCGGCCGGTCGCGAGCTGCGCCGGCTGTGGCTGGCCAAGCTGGCCGAGCGCCAGGACTGGACCGCCTTCCTCGCCGCCTGGCGCGAAGACCTGGGCGACGAGACCCTGCGCTGCCGCGCGCTCGACGCCTGGCTGGCGACCGGTCCGACGCCCGAGCTGGCGCAGAGCCTCGCCGAGCGCTGGGTCAGCGAAGCCGAACTGCCGGCCGCCTGCGGCAACGCCCTGGCCTGGCTGCGCCGGCAGCCGGTCTACACGGCGGCGCTGGTCGAGCGCCGGGCCCGCAACCGACTGGTGGAGGGCGACAGCGCCCGCGCCAAGCCGCTGCTCGCCGAGCTGCCGGCCGCGCAACGGCCGGCGCTGGAAGCCTGGCTGGCGCTGCTCGACAACCCGGCCGCCGGCTTCGCGCAACTGGCGGCCGGCGGCGCCAGCGCCATCGACGACCAGGGCCTGCGTGAAACCTGGCAGCGCTATGCGCGCCGCAACACCGATGCCGCCGCCGCGCTGCTGCCGCGCCTGCTGGTGGCGCTCAAGCCCTCGATGGCGACCACCGAGGCGCTGACCCTGAGCGCCGCGCTGCCGCTGGCCTGGAGCCGCGACCCCAGCGCCCTGGGGCTGTTCCAGTCGGCGGCCCAGAGCGGCCAGCCGCTCGACGACCGGGCGCTGGAATGGCGCCTGCGCGCGGCCTTGTGGAACGGCGAGTGGCTGCAAGTGCTGGCCTGGACCGATGCCCTGCCGGCGACGCTCGCCAACCAGCCGCGCTGGCGCTACTGGCGCGCCCGTGCCCTGGAGACGCTGGGCAAGTCCGAACAGGCACGGCCGCTGTACCGCGCGCTCACCGGCGAATTCGATACCTACGGCCTGCTCGCCGCCTGGCGGCTCGGCCAGGCCTGGACCCCGCCCTCGCGGCGGGTGGCGGTGGTCAGTCCAGAGGCACGCGCCGCGCTCGCCGCCCTGCCCTCGTTTGCCCGCGCCGAAGAGGCCTGGGCGCTGCAACTGCGCAGCATCGCCTCGCTGGAGTGGCGCGCCAGCTTCGACGCGCTGGAGCCGAAGCTGCGGCCGGCGCTGGTCGCCATCGCCGGGCAATGGGGCTGGCACGACCAGGCGGTGGTCACCGCCACCCGCCAGGGTCTGTTCGACGACGTGCCGGCGCTGTTCCCGCGCCCCTACGAGGGCGAGGTGCGGCGCGCGGCGGCCTTGTCCGGCACGCCGCCGATCTGGATCCACGGGGTGATGCGCAAGGAAAGCGTGTTCAAGGCCGACGCGGTCTCCGCCGCCGACGCCATCGGCCTGCTGCAACTGCTGCCCTCCACCGCCAAGCTGGTCGCCAAGCGCTACCAGCGGCCGGCGCCCAGCCGCGAGCAGTTGTTCGACCCGGCGGTGAACGTGCCGCTCGGCGCGCTGCATCTGCGCGAACTAGCCGACCAGTACCAGGGCCGCTGGATTCTGGCGCTGGCCGCCTACAACGCCGGTGCCCGCGCCGCCGAGCGCTGGCGGCCCACCGACGGCGCCCGCGACGCCGATGTCTGGATCGAGAACATCCCCTACAACGAGACCCGGGTGTACGTGCAGCGCATCCTGCTGCATGCCGCCGCCTACGACTGGCTGGAAACCGGCAAGCCGGTGCGCGCCGCCGCCTGGCTGCCGCCGGTGACGCCCTCGGGCTCGCCTTGAACCTGGGTCGCCGCCCATGAAGCGCTATCTGGTGGGCGGCGCAGTCCGTGACGCCCTGCTGGGCTTGCAAGCCCGCGAGCAGGACTGGGTAGTGGTCGGCGCCAGCCCGGAGGACATGGTCGCCGCCGGCTACCGGCCGGTGGGCAAGGACTTTCCGGTGTTCCTGCACCCGGAGACCAAGGAAGAACACGCGCTGGCGCGCACCGAGCGCAAGAGCGGTCGCGGCTACCACGGCTTCACCTTCCACACCGGCCCGGAGGTGACGCTGGAGGAGGATCTGATCCGCCGCGACCTCACCATCAACGCCATCGCCCGCGACGACGACGGCCGCCTGGTGGACCCCTACGGCGGCCAGCGCGATCTGCAGGCGCGGGTGCTGCGCCATGTTTCGCCGGCCTTCGCCGAAGACCCTTTGCGGGTGCTGCGGCTGGCGCGCTTCGCCGCCCGCTTCGCGCCGCTGGGCTTCAGCGTGGCGCCGGAGACCCTGGCGCTGTGTCGACGACTGGTCAACGAGGGCGAGATCGACCATCTGGTCGCCGAGCGGGTCTGGAAGGAAACCGAGCGGGCGCTGATGCAGACGCTGGCGCCGCCGCTGTCCGAAAGCGCGGCAGTGACGCCTGCGCAAGCAAGCCGGCCATCGGTGTACTTCGAAATCCTGCGCGCCTGCGGTGCGCTGGCGCGGCTGTTCCCGGAATTGGAGGCGCTGTTCGGCGTGCCGCAGCGCGCCGACTACCACCCGGAGGTGGACTCCGGCGTGCACACGCTGATGTGCATCGACGCCGCCGCGCGACTGGGTTTTGGCCTGGAAGTGCGGGTGGCGGCGCTTTGCCACGACTACGGCAAGGCGCTGACCCTGCCCAGCCGCTGGCCCAGCCATCACGGTCACGATCTCGCCGGCCTGCCGCTGGTGGAGCGCTTCTGCGAGCGCCTGCGGGTGCCCAAGGTCTGCCGCGAGGTGGCGCTGATCCACACCCGCGAGCACCTGCTGGTGCACCAGGTCCGGCAACTGCGGGCCAAGACCCTGCTGGAACTGCTGGAGCGGATGAAGGCCTTCAAGGACGAGCGCCAGTTCGCGCTGGTCTGCGAGGCCTGCCTCTGCGACGCGCGCGGCCGGCTCGGCTACGAGGACTGCGACTACCCGCAGCTCGACTACCTGCGCGCAGCGGCGGCGGAAGCAGCCCAGTTGCAGGCGCGCGCGGTGATGGCCGAGGGCATCGTCGGCGCTGCCATCGGCCCGGCGCTGGCGGAAATGCGCACCGCGCGCCTGGGCGAGTGGCTGAGCCGGCAACGGAAGACGACGAGCGGCTAACTGCGATTCACCCCGGATTCAGCGCCCGGGCGCAGACTGGCAACCGCCATCTTCGTGGCGACCATTTCCTGGAGTGCATCATGAACAAGAACATCGCCCTGCTGCTGTTGATCGCCGCCCTCGGCGCCACCACCACCGCCTGCAAGAAGGAAGAGCCCAGCGCCGTCGAGCAGTTGGAAGACAAGGTGAAGGACGGCCTCGACCTGCGCGAGAACGAGAAGCTGAAGGACGCCGGCGAAAGCGCCGCCGACGCGATCAAGGAAGCCGGCGAAGCCGCCAAAGAGGCGGTGACCCCGGAAGAAAAGCCCAACTGATCGGGCGTCTCGCTGCAAACAGCCGGTGGCCCAGCGCCACCGGCTTTTTTGTGGGCGCCGCTCAGAGCGCCAGCAGCAGCACCGCGCCCAGCGCCAGACGGTACCAGGCGAACGGCACGAAGCTGTGGTTGCCGATGAACCCCAGCAGCCAGCGCACCGCCGCGAAGCCGGTGATCGCGGCGACCACGAAGGCCAGTCCCAGCTGCCCCCAGGGCTCGGCGGCGACCGCTTCGCCGGACTTCAGCACTTTCAGCAGTTCGTAGCCGGTGGCCGCGAACATGGTGGGAATGCCGACCAGGAAGGCGAACTCGGCGGCGCGCGGCCGCAGCGTCAGCCCCGCCAGCATGGCGGCGAAGATCGCCGCTGCCGAGCGCGAGGTGCCGGGAAACACGCCGGCCACCACCTGCGCCACGCCCACCGCCACCGCCACTTTCCAGGTCAGCTCGGCCATCGCCGGCTGGCGCTTGGCCCAGGCTTCCACCGCGAAGATGACGAAGGCACCGACGATCAGCGCGACCGCGATGGGCGTCACCGTATCGGGCAGCTCGGCACCGAGCTTCTTGGCGATCAGCCCCAGCACGGCGGTGATGCCGAAAGCCACCGCGATCTTGCTCAGGTAACCGAAAGCCTCGGGCTGGCGCCAGTCGCGCGCCAGTTGCAGCAGGCGCGTGCGGTAGACCAGGCAGACCGCCAGAATCGCGCCGGCCTGGATCGCGACATTGAACAGGTCGCTGCGCCGGCCCAGCCATTCCTCGGCGATCAGCAGATGTCCGGTCGAGGAGATGGGGAGGAATTCCGTGAGGCCCTCGATCACACCCAGCAGCACAGCCGTCAGCCAGTCGTTCACACTTACGATCCGAATCGAAAAAATGAGTGCGGAGACTAGCGCATGAACGAAGCTCCTGTAGCCCTGGTAACCGGCGCCGCGCGGCGGGTGGGCGCCGCCATCGTCCGCCGCCTGCACGCCGACGGCTGGCGGCTGGCGATCCATTGCGGCAGCTCGCGCGAGGAGGCCGATGCGTTGGCCGCGCAGCTCAACACCGAACGGCCGGCGAGCGCGCAGGTGTTCTCCGCCGACCTGCGCCGCGAACAGGCCCCAGCCGAGCTGATCGACGCGGTGCGCCTGCGTCTGGGTCCGCCGACGGCGCTGGTCAACAACGCCTCCTCCTACCACCCGACGCCGCTGGCGAGCCTGACCCCGGCGCAGATCGACGAGCTGGTGGCGACCAATCTGAAAGCGCCGCTGCTGCTGATCCAGGCGGCGCTGGCCGCCGGCGCACTGCGCCAGGTGGTGAACCTGCTCGATGTCCACACCCGTCAGCAGCCGCGCCCGGGGCTGTCCGCCTACAACGCCGCCAAGGACGGCCTCTGGGCGCTGACCGAAACCCTGGCGGTGGAACTGGCGCCGGCGGTGCGCGTCAACGGCGTCGCCCTCGGCCACATCGCCGCCGAGGTGCGCGCCGAGCCCAGCGAGGCGGAGCGCCAGGATCTGATCGACAAGGACGCTCAGTTGCCGCACATCCCGATGCGCCGCTTCGGCACCCCGGCGGAGGTGGCGGCGGTGGTGAGTTGGCTGCTCTCCGAGCAGGCCGGCTATCTGGCCGGCGCGGTGATCCCGGTCGACGGCGCGCGGCGGCTGGTCTAGCGCCCCGCTAGCCGGCGAGCGCGCTACGACCGAGCGCCAGGCCGTCCGGCCCGAAGCGGCGTTCTTCGAAGCGCCAGCCCTCGGGGCCGACCAGCACCACGCTGGAAGCGCGGGTGCCGTAGCGCGCGCTGCGGATGAACGGCGGCGCCAGCAGCCGCTCCATCGCCAGCCCGACACCGGTGTCCGGCAGTTCGGCGTCGTCCGGCACGCGGGTATCGGCGAGCGCGTCGAAGAGCGGTTCCAGCTCGGTCTCGCCCTGCTCCAGCCAGCCTTGCAGGGCGGCGCGCAGGCGCAGGGTCTTCGGCCAGGGGGTATTCAGGCCGGCGTTGGAGAGGCCGTGCACGCCCGGCGTCACCGCCTGCCAACGCGGCTCCGGCCGGTTGCTGGCATAGCTCAGCGACTCGCCATCGCTGAGCAGCAGGTTGAAGGCGCCGAAGCCGGCGGCCTCGGCCATCAGACCCTGCGCCGCCGCCGGTGCCGGCATCGCGCCGCGCAGGAAGCCGGTGGCCAGCGCGCCGCGCGAGCGTAGACCCGCCGCCGGCGGCTGTGGCTCACGGACATTGGTCACCGCCGCCAGCCGGCCGCCGGCGCCGAGCGCCAGCCAGGCACCGCCGGCGCGCAGGTCACGGCCGCCGTAAAGGCCGGGCGCGTCCGGCCATTCGGCCAGCGGCGCGGCGGGACGGTCGTGGAATTCGTCGCGGTTGGCAACCACGATCAGGGGGTAGCGCGGGTGGGCGCGCCAGGCCAGGGCGATCAGACACATGTCGGCATGGTATTGATTGCCACCACCGCCAGTCGATGCCAGCTGCCGCCCAGACACCATGACCAAGCCAGCACCGCCCAAATCCGAGCTGCCCGGGCACGATCTGCCTGCCAGCGTCCGTGCCTGGCGCGACCGGCCGCCGGCCGTCGAACTGCGCGGCATGCCCAAGGTGGCGGTGCCGGCGGTCGGGCTGGTGCGGCGGCTGATCCCGGAACACGGCGCGCAGCGGCTGCTGGCGCTGTTCTACCGCAATGCCCTGCGGCTGGCGCCGGCGCGCGTGGTGTTGCGCGCCGCCGACGCCGCCAGTCTGGACGAGCTGCGCGCCCGGCCGCTGGCGGAGGCGCAGGCGCTGGCGCGGCGCCTGGGGCGCAGCGACCTCGGCTGGGCCGCCGGTTCCGGCACGGTGCTGGGCATCGCCGGCGCCGCCGGCCTGGCCGCCGACGCGCCGGCGCTGGTGCTGCTGTCGATGCGCCTGCTGATCCGCATCGGCTACTGCTATGGCGAGGCGCCGTCACCGCAGCTGGCGGCGGCGCTGTTCGCGCTTGCCTCCGCCGACAGCGTCGAGGAGAAGCAGCTGGCCTGGCGCGCCGCGCTCAGCGCGCGGGGCGGCGTCGAGGTCGGTGAAACCATCGCCGACGAGGCGCTGCGCGACGGCCTGGAGCGCGCCGCCGAGCGCGAGTTCGCCAAGCAGGCCCTGGCCAGCAGCATCAACAAGCTGAGCCTGACCCTGGTGCAACGCCTGGGCTGGCGCAAGGCGGCGGGCGCGCTGCCGCTGATCGGCGCAGCAGTCGGCGGCGCGGTCAACGCCCGCTTTCTGGCGCAGTTGTCGGAGGCGGCGCAGATGGCCTTTGCCGCGCGCCGACTCGCGGCACAGGGCGAGGACTTGCTGGCGCCGGTACCCGGCAAGACGGCGGGCCCGGCCGGCAAAACGCCGAAGCCACGGCTGCGCAAACCAGCCAAACCGCGCAAGCCGGCCTAGTGGCGAACGGCGGCCAGCCAGGCGGCCGGCCTGGGCTGGCGGACGCGACTACTCGTCGTCGCCGAGTCCGAGTTCCTTGATCTTGCGGGTGAGGGTGTTGCGGCCCCAGCCCAGGCGCTTGGCGGCTTCGATGCGCTGGCCGCGCGAGGCCTCCAGCGCCACTTCCAGCAGCGCCCGCTCGAAGGCCGGCGCGGCTTCGTCGAGCAGACCGTCGCGGCCCTTGGCCAGCTCGGCGCGCGCCCACAGCCGCAGGTCCGAGAGCCAGTCGCCACCGGCGGTCGAGGCCGCCGGCATCACCGGCGTGGCGGCGGCGGCAGTGACCGGCGCTTCGGCGGCCAGGACGGCCGGGGCGGCGGCCGGCGGCGCCACGGGGCGGCTGGCCTCGACGGCAGCGCGCTCGGCGATCTCCGGCGGCAGATCCTGAAGATGGATCTCGCGGCCCGGTGCCATCACCGTCAGCCAGCGGCAGGTGTTTTCCAGCTGGCGGACATTGCCCGGCCATTCGAAGTTCTGCAGGCGCGCCATCACTTCCGGCAGCACCCGCTTGGGCTCGGTCTTCAGCTCCTCGCCGGCGCGGGCCAGGAAGTGGCGCATCAGCGGCGGCACGTCTTCCGGGCGCTCGCGCAGCGCCGGGATGCGCACACGGATGACATTGAGGCGGTGATAGAGGTCCTCTCGGAAGCGGCCTTCCTTCACCAGTTGGTCGAGGTCCTGGTGGGTGGCGGCGACCACCCGGACATCGACCTTGATCGGCGCGGTGCCGCCGACGCGGTAGAACTCGCCGTTCTGCAGTACGCGCAGCAGGCGGGTCTGCAGATCGGCCGGCATGTCGCCGATCTCGTCCAGGAACAGGGTGCCGCCGTCGGCCTGCTCGAAGCGGCCCTTGCGCAGGGTGGCGGCGCCGGTAAAGGCGCCGCGTTCGTGGCCGAAGAACTCGCTTTCCAGCAGGTCCTTGGGAATCGCGGCGGTGTTGACCGCGATGAAGGGCTTGTTGGCGCGCGGGCTAGTCTCGTGCAGGGCACGGGCGACCAGCTCCTTGCCGGTGCCGGACTCGCCGGTGACCAGCACGGTGATATTGGAATGCGCCAGCCGGCCGATGGCGCGGAACACGTCCTGCATCGCCGGCGCCTCGCCGATGATGGTGGCGGTGGGCGCGGTAGCGCTGCTGCCGCCGACCGGCGTCTTCGGCTTGGCGGCACGCCGGACCAGAGTGGCGGCGGCATCGACGTCGAACGGCTTGGGCAGGTACTCGAAGGCACCGCCCTTGTAGCTGGCGACTGCGGCATCGAGGTCGGAATGCGCGGTGATGATGATCACCGGCAGCTCCGGGTGGCTGGCGCGCACCCGCTCCAGCAGCGCCAGGCCATCGACACCCGGCATGCGGATGTCGGAGACCAGCACGTCCGGGGTTTCCTCGCCCAGCGCGTCCAGCAGTTCGGCGGAGCCCTCGAAGGCACGCACCTGCATGCCTTCGCGGCCCAGGGACTTGGCCAGAACCCAGCGGATAGATTCGTCGTCGTCCACCACCCAGACATGGATGGGCGGCTGTTCTTCGCTAATGCGGTTCATCGGTAACTCGCTGGCCTTCCGAGCGCACATGACTCAAGGCGTGCTTCCCGGCTCGAACGGCAGATAGATGGAAAAGATGGTTTGCCCAGGGCGGCTGGCACACTCGATCAGACCGCCGTGGCTATGAACCATGTACTGAGCAATCGGCAGGCCAAGTCCGGTGCCATCCGGGCGGCCGGTCACCATGGGATAGAAAATCTTCTCGAACAGCTCGGCGGGAATGCCGGGGCCGTTGTCCTCGACATCAATCTGCGCCACCAGCCGGTGGCGCACGCCGGCGATGGTGAACTGCCGCTTGGCGCGGGTACGCAACTGGATGATGCCCCGGGTGCCGGGGCGGGCCGCCAGCGCCTGCATGGCGTTGCGCACCACGTTGAGCACCGCCTGGATCAGCTGCTCGCGGTCGGCGACCAGATCGGGGATGCTGGGATCGTAGTCGCGCAGCAGGGTGATGTTCTCCACACCCTCGGCCTGCACCAGCTGGCGCACGTGCTCGACCACCTCGTGGATATTCAGCGAGGTCTTCTTCGGCAGGCGGTTGGGGCCGAGCAGGCGGTTGACCAGGTTCTGCAGCCGGTCCGCCTCCTTGATGATGACCTGGGTGTACTCGCGGTGCTGGCTGTCGGGGAATTCCCGCTCCAGCAACTGCGCGGCGCCACGAATGCCGCCGAGCGGATTCTTGATCTCGTGGGCAAGCCCGCGGATCAGCTCGCGGCTGGCCTGGTGCTGGGCGGCCAGCCATTCGTCGCGGGTGATGCGCAGGTGGCGGTCCAGCGGCAGCAGCTCCAGCAGCAGGCCGCGCAGCTTGCCGTCCATGAACGGGGTCACCCGCCAGTCGACGGTGATCGGCGGCTCGCCGTGGCGCGAGAGCCGGCTCTCGCGCTCGATGAAACCGGCGAAGTCACTCAGCGCCTGGGTGATGCGCGGCAACTGCGGTGCGAAATGCGGGATCGCCTGCACCAGCAGCTCGTTCACCGCATGCTTGCGGCCGACGCCGAACAGGTTCTCGGCGGCGGAATTGAGGCCAGCGATGCGCAGGTTCTGGTCGACGCAGATCACCGCCGTGGTGAGGCCGTCGAGCAGGGAATCCGCCCTGACGCGGGCCGCGGTACGAGGGAGCAATGCCATACGCTATGCAAGCAAGGCTCAGGCCAGTGGCAACCGCAGCCTGCGCACTATTGGGGCGGAAAAACCAGCCGGAACCCGGCCGGAATGCACATCAATAGTGCATCAACGGGCGACAGGAGGCATCTGGTAGATGCGCACTGCACCAGAACGGACCAGCTCGCGGCCGTCCTTGTCGACCACGGCGGCGCTCAGCCGGTGCTCGCCGCGTTCCACCTCGGTGAGCGTGTAGTTCGCGGCCTGCCAGGGCTTCTTGTTCTGCGCCAGGCCGTCCAGGTAGTAGATGTAGCCGCCGCCGTCCGGCAGCGCTGGGCTGAGCGCCAGACTGACCGGCACCAGCCCCTGGGGATCGCGGAAGGTCTCGTCGGCCACCGGCGCGGTGATGCGCAGCTGGTAGTCCGCCACCTGGGTGGTCGTCGTGGCAGCCGTCGCCGCTGCCGACACCGAGGGAGCGTTCACCAGGGGAGGGCGGCCGGAACGGTAGGTTTGTATCTCCGGCAGGGTCGCCGGCTTGGCGTCCTTGCTGGGCGGCTGCGAGCCGTAGTGGATGACGCCATTGGCGTCGACCCAACGGTAAATCTCGTCCTTGGCAGCCAGGGGCTGGGCCAGCAGCAGGAGAGCAAGGCAGGCGAGAGCGCGCATGGCAGGAAGACTAGCCCTGCGGCGATGGCGGCGCAATGAACAGACTCGCGTCGGCGCGGGCGGCGGTTTCCGAGGCCTGGTAGCGGTGCATCACCCACAGCGCCAGGACCGCCACGGGCAGCCCGGCCAGCAGGTCCACCAGATAGTGGTAGCGCAGGTACACCGTCGATAGCCAGAGCCCGAGGACCGGTGCCAGCCATAGCCAGAACCGGCGCCGGTAATGCCACCAGTCGAACAGCAGCAGGTAGAACGAGGCGGTGAAGTGGATGCTGGGGAAGACATCCACGCCATTGCTGCCGCCGACAATCAGCGGATGCATCCACTGGGTCAGCGGTCCAGCCGGCAGCGGCGGCAGCTCCGGCAAGGCCCGGAACGGCCCGCTGGCTGGCAGCGCCACATAGCCGGCAAAGCCCAGGGCGTAGAGCACGAACAGGCCGACGATGCAGGCGCGGAAGCGGGCCAGATCGCGCCAGCAGTAGTGGCCGGGCCCGACCAGCAGCACCACGAAGAAGAACAGGTAGCAGACCGTCAGCAGGTCGCTGAGCGCCGGCGAGGCGATGGCCTGCAGCAGCTCGGCGGCCGGCCGGCCGAGCAGACCCCGGTCGATGGCCGACAGCCGGGCATCGGCGTTCGGCCGCCCGAGCGCAGCAACCGCCCCAGGCAGGGCATAGAACGACAGCCCCATGGCGCTCGGATACCAGAGCAGGCGCAGGCGCCAGCGCAGCGGCGTCGGTCGGCGCTGACACCAGGCGATCAGCGCGAGACTGAGTACCGCGCAGGCCAGGAACAACTGACTTTGCAGGCTGCCCGGCCCGGCGACCCACAGCAGCCAGACCGCCATCGCCGCCAGCCAGCCGCCGAAGGCGTACTCGTGCGGCAGCACGCCCCAGCGGGCGGCGCGATCCGTGAAGGCGGAGAAAACCGGGGGACGTTCCAGGCGCATCCGGCAAGCATGCCGAGCCGGTGGCGCAAAAGAAAATGCCTGCGGCTAGAGGCCGGCGTGGTCGCGCCAGAGACGGCAAAAAGAAACCCCGCCGAAGCGGGGTTCTTTCAAAGCAGACCGCACTTAGAGCGAGTAGTACATCTCGAACTCGACCGGGTGCGTGGTCATGCGGAACTTGGTCACTTCCTGCATCTTCAGCTCGATGTAGGCGTCGATCACCTCGTCGGTGAACACGCCGCCCTTCTTGAGGAAGTCGCGGTTCTTGTCGAGGCTTTCCAGCGCCATGTCGAGGCTGTGGCAGACGCGCGGAATCTTCGCGTCCTCTTCCGGCGGCAGGTGGTAGAGATCCTTGTCGGACGGCTCGCCCGGGTGGATCTTGTTCTCGATGCCGTCCAGGCCCGCCATCATCATCGCCGCGAAGGCGAGATAGGGGTTGGCCGAGGAGTCCGGGAAGCGCACTTCGATGCGGCGGCCCTTGGGGTTGGCGATGTAGGGGATGCGGATCGAGGCCGAGCGGTTGCGGGCCGAGTAGGCCAGCATCACCGGCGCTTCGAAGCCGGGGACCAGACGCTTGTAGCTGTTGGTGCCGGGGTTGGTGAAGGCGTTGATGGTCTTGGCGTGCTTGAGGATGCCGCCGATGTAGTACAGCGCGGTCTCCGACAGGCCACCGTAGGCGCCATCCGGGCCGCTGAACAGGTTCTTGCCGTCCTTCGCCAGCGACTGGTGGACGTGCATGCCGGAACCGTTGTCACCCACGATCGGCTTGGGCATGAAGGTCGCGGTCTTGCCGAACTGATGGGCGACGTTCTGCACCACGTACTTGAGCTTCAGCACTTCGTCGGCCTTCTTGACCAGGGTGCCGAACTTGACGCCGATCTCGCACTGGCCGCCGGTGGCGACTTCGTGGTGATGCACTTCGGTGACGATGCCGATTTCTTCCAGCGTCGTGCACATGGCGCTGCGGATGTCCTGCAGCGCGTCGACCGGCGGCACCGGGAAGTAGCCGCCCTTCAGACCCGGACGGTGACCGGTGTTGCCGTGCTCGTAGACCTTGCCGGAGTTCCAGACGGCGTTCTCGGCGTCGATCTCGACGAAGCAGCCCTTGAGGCCGGAATCGAAGCGCACGCTGTCGAAAATGAAGAACTCGTTCTCGGGGCCGAAGAAGGCGGTGTCGGCGATGCCGGTCGACTTCAGGTAGGCCTCGGCGCGCTTGGCGAGCGAGCGCGGATCGCGGGCGTAGCCCTGGCCGGTGGCCGGCTCGATCACGTCGCAGGTCAGCACCAGGGTGGTGTCTTCAAAGAACGGGTCGATGTAGGCGGTGCTGGCGTCCGGCATCAGGATCATGTCGGACTCGTTGATGCCCTTCCAGCCGGCGATCGAGGAGCCGTCGAACATCTTGCCGTCGGTGAACAGCTCGGCGTCGATGGTGTGGGAAGGCACAGTGACGTGCTGCTCCTTGCCCTTGGTGTCGCAAAACCGGAAGTCGACGAATTTGACTTCCTTTTCCTTGATGGTCTTCAGAACGTCTGCACCCGACATGGGCTTTCTCCTGCGTGGGGGTTGAAAAGCATTGGCGAAACCGGAGCGCCGTCTGTGCGGCGCGCCCTATTTTGAAGCAGCAAGCGTGCCAGTGGCGGCCCTGCGCCACAAAAAAGGGCGGGTGACCCCGCCCTCAGTGGCGACAAGCGCCGCTCTACCCCGGGCTCAGGATTTGGCAGGCTTGGCGGGCTTGGCCGGCTCGGCGGCGGGCGCCGCCTCGACCTTGCCGGCGGAGAGGCAGGTTTTCATCCAGGCCTTGCGATCATCGCCCTTCAGCCCCTTCTCCTTGGCCTCGGCGCTGCAGTCCTTCATCCGCTGCTGCTGGGCCAGTTGCTTCTCGCTGAACTGCTTCTTCCCTTCCTCCGCGTGCAGCGGACTGAGCGTGGCCAGACTCAGAAACACCACAGCCACCAGCTTTCTAGTGCTCATCGTGCCCTCCCTAGGACGACGGCCGCGCGAATTGCGCGGTTAAAAAACTAGCACTTTGATCCCAGCCGTCCAGAACCGGCCGTCGGCCCACCGCCACTGGCGGCGAGGCCCCCGCCAGCACCTACAATGTGCGCCCGCTCCGGCCGACCGCCCCGATGACCTTCCAAGACCTGATCCTGACGCTGCAGACCTACTGGGCGAAGCAAGGCTGCGTGATCGTGCAGCCGATGGACATGGAGATGGGCGCCGGCACCTTCCACTGGGCGACCTTCCTGCGCGCGCTCGGCCCCGAGGCCTGGAACACCGCCTACGTGCAGCCCAGCCGCCGCCCCACCGACGGCCGCTACGGCGAAAACCCCAACCGCCTGCAGCACTACTACCAGTTCCAGGTGCTGATGAAGCCGAGCCCGCCGAACATCCAGGAGCTGTACCTGGGTTCGCTGCGTGAGCTGGGCTTCGACCTGCTCACCCACGACATCCGCTTCGTCGAGGACAACTGGGAATCCCCCACCCTCGGCGCCTGGGGCCTGGGCTGGGAGGTCTGGCTCAACGGCATGGAAGTCACCCAGTTCACCTACTTCCAGCAGGTCGGCGGCATCGAATGCCGGCCGGTGGCGGGCGAGATCACCTACGGCCTGGAACGCCTGGCCATGTACATCCAGAAGAAGGAGTCGGTCTACGACCTGGTCTGGAGCGATACCGGCGGCCGCGTCGTCACCTACGGCGACGTCTACCACCAGAACGAGGTCGAGCAGAGCACCTACAACTTCGAGCAGGCCGACACTGCAACGCTGTTCGAGCGCTTCAACAAGGCCGAAGCCGAGTGCCAGCACCTGCTGGCGCTGGAAAAGCCGCTGCCGCTGCCAGCCTACGAACGGGTGGTGCAGGCCAGCCACAGCTTCAACCTGCTCGATGCCCGTGGCGCGATCAGCGTGACCGAGCGGCAGGCCTACATCCTGCGCGTGCGCACCCTGGCTCGTGCAGTTGCCGAGGCGTACTTCAACGCCCGTGCGCGCATCGCCGGTTTCCCGGCCCTGAAGGCCGCATGAGCCGGACCAGTCACAGTACGACGCCGTTCGCGACGCTAGGATCCCCGCGCTCCGCGCGGGGGCCCTCCACGCTGCTCGCGGCGCACTTCAACGCCCGTGCGCGCATCGCCGGTTTCCCGGCCCTGAAGGCCGCATGAGCCGGACCAGTCACAGTACGACGCCGTTCGCGACGCTAGGATCCCCGCGCTCCGCACGGGGGCCCTCCACGCTGCTCGCGGCGTACTTCAACGCCCGTGCCCGCATTGCCGGTTTCCCGGCTCTGAAGACCGCCGCATGAGCCACAACAATCACAGTACGGCGCCGTTCGCGACGCTAGGATCCCCGCGCTCCGCACGGGGGCCCTCCACGCTGCTCGCGGCGCACTTCAACGCCCGTGCGCGCATCGCCGGTTTCCCGGCCTTGAAAGCCGCCTGAACTCTGTGGAACCAGCCCAGCCAGCTCCGGCGCCAACCCTGCGTCCGCGCTGGCAGCGCTGGTTGCTGGCGGTACTGGCCTGGCTGTGCCTGGGGCTGGCGATCGTCGGGGTGATCGTGCCCGGCATGCCGACCACGGTCTTCGTGCTGATCGCCGCCTGGGCGGCGCTGCACAGTTCGCCGCGACTGCACGACTGGCTGCTGGCGCACCGCCTGTTCGGGCCGATGATCCGCAACTGGCGCGCCGAGGGCGCGGTCAGCCGGCGCGCCAAGTGGCTGGCGAGCCTGACCATGACGCTCTGCGCAGCCCTGTTGTTCCTCAGCCACAGCCCCCGGCCCGTGGCTTACGGCGCCAGCGCGATCATGGCGGTGGTCGCAATCTGGCTGTGGTTGCGCCCGGAGCCGAGGCTGCCGCCGGCCTGAACAAAAAAGGCCGCCCCGAAGAGCGGCCCCGATTCATGGGCGGCTGAACAGCTCAGACCGTCTTCACCGTCACGCTGACCTCGACATTGCCCTTGATCGCCTTCGAGTAGGGGCAGAACTGGTGCCCCAGCGCGACGATCTTTTCGGCGTCCGCCTGCGACAGGCCGCCGACCAGCGCGGTCAGCGCCACCTGCAGGCCAACGCCGGTTTCGGTGGTGCCGATGGACACCGCCGACTCGATCACCAGCGAACTGGGCTTGATCCCGTTCTTGGTGGCCATGAAGTCCACGGCGCCGCCAAAGCAGGCCGCGTAGCCGGCGGCGAACAGGTCTTCCGGCGTGGTCGCCCCCGGCTTGCCGGGCCCGCCCATCGCCTTGGGCACCGAGAGATTGACGTCGACCAGACCGTCACCGCTGAGGGTGGTGCCGTTGCGGCCGCCTTCGGCGCGGGCGGTGGCGGTGTAGAGAACATTCACTTTTTCAGACATGGAAAAACTCCTGGCTTCTTGATTGATTGAAAAACTTGAGAGGAAGCGGCCCGCCGGTCAGGCGAGGTCGAAGCGGTCCAGGTGCATCAGCTTGCTCCAGGCGGCGACGAAATCGCGCACGAACTTGTCCGCGTTGTCGTCCTGGGCATAGACCTCGGCAATGGCGCGCAGCTGCGAGTTGGAACCGAACACCAGATCGACCCGGGTGGCGGTCCACTTCACCGCGCCGCTCTGACGGTCGCGGCCTTCGTAGGCGTTGTCGCCGGTCGGGGTCCAGGCCGTGGACATGTCCACCAGATTGACGAAGAAGTCGTTGCTGAGCTGCCCCGGACGCCGGGTGAAGACCCCGGCGCTGCTGCCACCGTGGTTGGCACCCAGCACCCGCAGGCCGCCGACCAGCACGGTCATCTCCGGCGCGCTCAGCGTCAGCAACTGCGCCTTGTCGATCAGCATCGCCTCGGGCGAAACGCTGTAGGCCTTCTTGCGGTAGTTGCGGAAGCCATCGGCCAGCGGCTCCAGCACGGCGAAGGACTCGGCATCGGTCTGCGCCGCCGTGGCATCACTGCGCCCCGGCGCGAACGGCACTTCCACCGCGTGCCCAGCGGCCTTGGCGGCAGCCTCGACGGCGGCATTGCCGGCCAGCACGATCAGGTCGGCGAGCGAAACCTGCTTGTCGCCGCCGGCCTGGGCATTGAACTCGCGCTGGATGGTTTCGAGCTGGGCCAGCACCTTGGCGAGCTGGGCCGGCTGGTTGACCTCCCAGTCCTTCTGCGGCGCGAGGCGGATGCGCGCGCCGTTGGCGCCGCCGCGCTTGTCGCTGCCACGGAAGGTCGAAGCCGAGGCCCAGGCGGTGGCCACCAGCTCGCTCACGCCGAGCCCGCTGGCGAGCACCCGCGCTTTCAGCCGGGCCGCATCGGCGGCGTCGATCAGCGCGTGCTTCACGGCCGGCAGCGGGTCCTGCCAGAGCAGGTCTTCGGCCGGCACCTCGGGACCGAGGTAGCGGCTCTTCGGCCCCAGGTCGCGGTGGGTGAGCTTGAACCAGGCGCGGGCATAGGCGTCGGCAAACTCGGCCGGATGGGCCAGGAAGTGCCGCGAGATCTTTTCGTAGGCCGGATCGAAGCGCAGCGACAGATCCGCCGTGGTCATCATCGGCGGGTGCTTCTTCGCGGGATCGTGGGCGTCGGGGATCAGGTCTTCCGGCGCGCAGTCCTTGGCCCGCCACTGGTGCGCGCCCGAGGGGCTCTTCACCAGCTCCCACTCGTACTTGAACAGCACCTTGAAGTAGCCCATGTCCCATTGCGTCGGGTTCGGCTTCCAGGCGCCTTCGATGCCGCTGGTGGTGGTGTGCACGCCGTGGCCGCTGCCGAGCTGGTTGATCCAGCCGAAGCCCATGGCCTCCATCGGCGCCGCCTCGGGTTCCGGCCCAACCAGCTTGGGATCACCGGCGCCGTGCGCCTTGCCGAAGGTGTGGCCGCCGGCGACCAGGGCGACGGTTTCGTAGTCGTTCATCGCCATGCGCGCGAAGGTCTCGCGCACGTCGCGGCCGGAGGCGACCGGATCGGGATTGCCGTCCGGGCCTTCGGGATTCACGTAGATCAGGCCCATCTGCACGGCGGCGAGCGGGTTTTCCAGCTCGCGGTCACCGTGGTAGCGGCTGTTGGCCTTGTCGCTGGTGGCCAGCCATTCCTTCTCGGCACCCCAGTAGATGTCTTCCTGCGGCGCCCAGATGTCCTCGCGGCCGCCGGCGAAGCCGAAGGTCTTGAAGCCCATGGTCTCCATGGCGACGTTGCCGGCCAGAATCATCAGGTCGGCCCAGGACAGCGCATTGCCGTACTTGCGCTTGATCGGCCACAACAAGCGGCGCGCCTTGTCGAGATTGCCGTTGTCCGGCCAGCTGTTGATCGGCGCGAAGCGCTGGTTGCCGGAGCCGGCGCCGCCACGCCCATCGGCGGTGCGGTAGGTGCCGGCCGAGTGCCAGGCCATGCGGATGAACAGGCCGCCGTAATGACCCCAGTCCGCCGGCCACCAGGGTTGCGAGCGGGTCATCAGCGCCGCCAGGTCTTTCTTCAGTGCCGTGTAGTCGAGTTTCTTGAAGGCTTCGGCGTAATCGAACCCGGCGTCCATCGGATTCGACACCGGCGTGTGCTGGTGCAGGATGGCGAGATTGAGCTGGTTGGGCCACCAGTCGGCAACAGACTGCGCACCCTGGGTGGCGCGAGCGCCGGTGGCGGCGTGGAACGGACACTTGGCTTCGGTAGACATGGTTTCTTCCTCGTACAGGCTGGTCTTGGTTTCACGCCCAGGTCTCGCGGGCGGACCGGGCTCCGATTGGCCGACGGCGCTCAATGATGCCTCGGTCAAGCTCCGCACCGCGGATCAGCCGGAGGGGAGTGGCGCTCATCATGGTCTCGCCACCTCGTTACAGACAGTCAATTGCTGCTAAGCCTTCCATCGTCTGTGGCTATTGCCTTCGCCCCTGGGATGCAGTTGGCGTAATCGGGAAGGTCACCGACAATGCCGGACTTTCCAATCTAGCCCCGTCCGCCACGGACTCCCATGAAGCACGCCCTGCTGATCGAAATCGGATGCGAAGACCTGCCCGCCCGTTATGTCCTGCCGCTGGCCGAGGCCCTGCGCTCGGGCACGGTGAGCGGTCTGGACCGGCGCGGCGTCGCGCACGGCGAGGCCAAGCTCTATGCCACCCCGCGCCGCATCGCCGTGCAGATCGCCGAGGTCGCCGCCACGCAGCCGGAACAGAGCATCGAGCGTAGTGGCCCGGCGCTGGCCGCCGCCTACAAGGACGGCCAGCCGACACCGGCGGCGCTGGGCTTTGCGCGTTCCTGCGGCGTCGATTTCGCCGCGCTGGGCCAGAAGGACGGCAAGCTGCATTTCGCCCGCGCCGAGCCCGGCAAGCCGACCGTCGAACTGATGCCGGCAATCTTCGAGGAAACCCTGAAGGGCATGGACGAACTGGTGCCCAAGCGGATGCGCTGGGGCGACGGCGAGGAAACCTTCGTGCGCCCGGTGCAGTGGCTGCTGGCCCTGCTCGGCGAAACCGTGGTGCCGCTGCACCGCTTCGGCCTCGACAGCGGCCGGCTCAGCTACGGCCATCGCTTCCACGCGCCGGCCGCCATCGAACTGAAGCAACCGGCCGACTACGAGAGCGTGCTGAAGGCCGCCAAAGTCTGGGCCGAAGTCAGCAGCCGCAAGGCGGAAATCCGCCGCCAGATCGAAGCCACCGCCGCCGAGCTTGGCGGCCACGCCCGCATCACCGAAGACCTGCTCGACGAGGTCACCGCTCTGGTGGAGTGGCCGGTGGTGATCGCCGGCGGCATGGAATCGCGCTTCACCGACGAGCTGCCGCCGGAGGTGATCGTCGCCACCGTCGAGACCAACCAGCGCTACTTCACGGTGTTCGAAGACGCGGCGCTGACGAAGCTGAAGCCGGTGTTCATCACCATCGCCAACATCGTCTCCAAGGACGCCAGCCAGATCGTCAGCGGCAACGAGCGCGTGGTGCGCCCGCGTCTGACCGACGCGCTGTTCTTCTGGGAGCAGGACAAGAAGCAGCCGCTGTCGGCCTATGGCGCCAAGCTGGAGAGCGCCACCTACCAGAAGGAACTGGGCTCGGTCGCCGCCCGTGTGGGACGCATTAAGGCGCTAGCACGCGCCATTGTTGAAACACGCGCAGTGATTGCCGAGCCGTATGACTTTGGCGCTGGAACCACAGTCACTGGCGACGTGCAGCGCTTCACGCAGGAGGTCGTCCGTGCCGCAGAGTTGTGCAAGAACGACCTCGTCACCAAGATGGTGTTCGAGTTCCCGGAGTTGCAGGGCCTGATGGGCGGCTACTACGCCCGCGCCTCGGGCGAGTCCGCAGCGGTCGCCAACGCCATCCGCGAGCACTATCTGCCGGTGCAGCAGGGCACGCCGATTCCCTCGACGCGCGAGGGCCAGGTGCTGTCGCTGGCCGACAAGCTCGACGCCCTCGCCGGCATCTTCGCCATCGGCCAGAAGCCGACCGCCAGCAAGGATCCGTTCGCCCTGCGCCGTGCCGCCAATGGCGTGCTGCGCATCTGCATCGAGGGCGGACTGCGGCTGGATCTCTCCGCACTGCTGCGACAGGCGCTCGACCTCCAGCCTGCCGGCAAGAAAGACTCGGCCCTGCACGGCGAGTTGCTGGAGTTCGTGCTGGAACGCCTGCGCGCCCTGCTGGTGACCGGCGGCGTCAGCACCGAGATCTTCGAAGCGGTGAAGGCCACCGGCGTCAGCCAACCGCTGGACTTCGCCGAGCGTCTGCGCGCCCTGCAAGGCTTCGCCGCGCTGCCGGCCAGCGCCAATCTCGCGGCCGCCCACAAGCGCGTCCGCAACCTGCTCAAGCAGGCCGGCACGGTCAGCGAACAGATCGACCCGGCGCTGTTCGAGCAGCCGGCCGAGCACGCCCTGTTCACCGCCATCAACGGCCTGCAACTGGGCGGCAGCTACGCCAGCCAGCTCGACGCGCTGGCCGGCCTGCGCGATCCGGTGGACGATTTCTTCGCAGCGGTGATGGTCAATGCCGACAACCCGGCGGTGCGCGCCAACCGCCTGGCCCTGCTGGCGCGGCTGGACAAGCTCTGCCGCAGCGTCGCCGACATCTCGCTGCTGCCGGGGTGAGCCGGAACAAATCGGATTGCCTTGATTGGCAATCCGATCCGGCGAACGCCCGGCCACGGATGGCCGGGCAGGGTTTTATTGGCCAGGATGCAGTCGCGCCATGGATGGCCCCCACAACTGGAGCAAGAAAAAAATGAAATGGGTGATTCTCGACCGCGACGGCGTCATCAACGAAGACTCCGAGGCCTACATCAAGTCGGCAGCCGAGTGGCACCCCATCGCCGGCAGCCTGGAAGCCATCGCCCGCCTCAATCAGGCCGGCTACCGGGTCTGCGTGGCCAGCAATCAGTCGGGCCTGGGACGCGGCCTGTTCGACTACGACGCCTTCGCGGCGATGAACGCCCTGCTGCACCGCCGGCTGGCCGAGTTCGGCGGTCGCATCGACGCGCTGGCGTTTGCGCCGGAAGCGCCCGAGAAATCCAGCGACATGCGCAAGCCGGAGCCGGGCATGCTCACCGACCTGGCGCGCCGCCTGGGCATCCAGCTCGATGGTGTGTGGTTCATCGGCGACAAGGACAGCGACCTTGCGGCGGCGCGTGCCGCCGGCGCGCGACCGGTGCTGGTGCGTACCGGCAAGGGCCGCAAGACCGAGGCGGCGGGAGCTGGCGAAGACGTTGCGGTCTACGACGACCTGGCGGCGGCGGTCAGCGCCTTGCTGGCGGCCTGATCCGGCCGGCCACAAGCAGCCATCCCTGGCACAAACTTACCCGTCTGCCCGGCCACCCTCATCCGGGCACTAGGTGGGGCCGGATGCCCTGCGGAGCGACCCGCTAAACCCCGCCCCGCCCGCAGACCGCGTAGTCCTCGCGACGACGCTCGATCTCCACACCCACTGTGCGCGCGGCCGTCACCGCGCCGGGCTTGCTCACCGACAGTCGCAGGCTGAGCAGGGGGAATTCCTCGAACAGGCGGCGCGCGGCGGACTCCGCGAAGGTTTCCAGCAACTGGAACTGGCGCTCGCGCACCAGCCGCTCGATGGCATCGCAGACGGCCTTGTAGTCGAGCGCGTCGCGGATGTGGTCGCTGGCGGCCGCCTCGCGGGTATCGACCCCGAGATCGAGATCGAGGATCAGCGGCCGGCGGATGTGGTGCTCCCAGGCGTGGACCCCGATGTGGGTCTGGATTTCCAACTGGCGGATGAAGACCTTGTCCATGGGCTCGGGATTGCGGATTGCGGATTGCGGATTGCGGATTGCGAGACTAGAGCACCGGCGGGCTGAGTTCGGTCAGCGGCCAGCGGGCGCGGGTCAGCAGCGGGTCGTGCGCGGCACGGCCGTCGGCGCGGCGCGCCCAGCCGGCGTAGGCGATCATCGCCGCGTTGTCGGTGCAGAAGGCCGGGCGCGGAAAGTACAGGCCCAGGCCACGGCGCTGCGCCAGCTCCTGCAGGCGCGCGCGCAAGCGGCGATTGGCGCCGACGCCGCCGGCGATCACCAGTCGGCGGTGGCCGGTCTCGTCGAGCGCACGCGCGCACTTGATCGCCAGGGTTTCGGTGACCGCCTCCTCGAAGCCGCGCGCCAGATCGGCCTTGGTCTGCGCGTCGGCGTCCTTGGGCAGGGCGGTGAGTACCGCCGTCTTGAGGCCGGAGAAACTGAAGTCCAGCCCCGGCCGGTCGGTCATCGGCCTCGGAAACTTGAACCGCCCCGGCACGCCGCCCTCGGCCAGCCGTGCCAGCTCCGGCCCGCCCGGATAGGGCAGACCAAGCAGCTTGGCGGTCTTGTCGAAGGCCTCGCCAACCGCGTCGTCGAGGCTCTCGCCCAGCAGCCGGTAACGGCCGACGCCCTGTACATCGACCAGCAGGGTGTGCCCGCCGGAGACCAGCAGGGCGACGAAGGGAAAGGCCGGCGGATCGGGTTCCAGCATCGGCGCCAGCAGGTGGCCTTCCATGTGATGCACCGGGATCAGCGGCAGGCCCAGCGCCTCGGCCAGTCCAGCGGCGGCGGCACCGCCGACCATCAGGGCGCCGATCAGGCCGGGGCCGGCGGTGTAGGCGATGCCGCCCAGCTCGGTGGGCTTGAGCCCGGCCTCGGCGAGCGCGGCGCGCGCCAGCGGCAAGACCCGCCGGACGTGATCGCGCGAAGCCAGCTCCGGCACCACCCCGCCGTACTCGGCATGCAGCTTCACCTGCGAATGCAGACTGTGCGCCAGCAGGCCGCGCACACCGTCGTAGATGGCGCAGGCGGTTTCGTCGCAGGAGGTTTCCAGCGCCAGGATCGGCGCGACGGAGAAGGTGGACATGCCGCTATTTTCGCATTTCGGCACCGTCTGGCCCGGCTCTTTTTGCGCCGGGCAATTTTTGCGCATAGAATTTGCGCCCTTTTTGCCAGCGGGCGTCGTTTTGACGGCCGCCACCACCCGAGAGTGAACTAGATGCCGTCCGTCCGCGTCCGCGATAACGAACCGTTTGAAGTCGCCGTCCGCCGCTTTAAGCGCACCTGCGAGAAAGCCGGCGTGCTTACCGACGTGCGCAAGAAGGAATTCTTCGAGAAGCCCTCGATGGAGCGCAAGCGCAAGCGCGCTGCCGCCGTGAAGCGCCAGGAGAAGAAGGTTTCGCGCGAAACCGCCCGTCAGACCCGTCTCTACTAAGAGCCGCCTGACGCTGCCCGGAGCGCCCCCAGCGCCCGGGCAAGGCCGTGATCCAGCGGATCACGGCGATACACCTCCAGCAGCACCTCCCCCAAAGGGGCATCCCTTGTCCGACCTCAAGACCCGCGTTCTCGAAGACATCAAGACCGCCATGAAGGCGGGCGAGAAGGAGCGCGTCTCGACCCTGCGCATGCTCTCTTCCGAGATGAAGCAGCGCGAGGTGGTGGACAGCGTGGAGCTGACCGACGCGGTGGTCACCGCCTGCGTCGAGAAGATGGTCAAGCAGCGTCGCGACGCCGAAAAGCAGTACCGCGACGGCGGCCGCCCGGAGCTAGCCGACAAGGAAGCGGCGGAAATCGCCCTGCTGATGGCCTACCTGCCGCAGCAGCTCACCGCCCCCGAGCTCGACGCCCTGATCGCCCAGGCGGTCGCCGAAACCGGCGCCGCCGGGGCCAAGGACATGGGCAAGGTGATGGGCTGGATCAAGCCCAAGGTCGCCGGCCGTACCGACATGGGCGCGCTGTCCGGCCTGATCAAGGCCAAGCTCGGCTAGCGCATCGCGGGCTTCGACCGCCGTCGGCATGGACGGCGACCGCTGGTCAGGATGACACTGCTCCCATGACCGGTCGCATCCCCGACTCCTTCATTCAAGACCTGCTCGCGCGCAGCGACATCGTCGAGATCATCGGCACGCGGGTGGAGCTCAAGCGCGCCGGCAAGGAGCTCAAGGGCCTGTCGCCCTTCACCCACGAGAAATCGCCCTCGTTCTTCGTCTCGCCGGCGAAGCAGATGTTCTTCGACTTCTCCTCCGGCAAGAACGGCAATGCCATCGGATTTCTGATGGAGTACGACCGCCTTTCCTTCGTCGAGGCGGTGGAGGAACTGGCCGGGCGACTGGGCCTGGAGATTCCCCGCGAAGGCGGGTTCTCCCAGCGCCTGGTGCTGGACGGCCCGCTCGACGCCCTGGCTGCGGCCGAACGCTACTGGCGCGAGCAGCTCAAGCAGGCGCCGGCGGCGGTCGCCTATCTCAAGAAGCGCGGCGTCAACGGCGAGACCGCCAAGACCTTCGGCTTGGGTTACGCACCGGAATCCTGGGATGCGCTGACCCGGATGTTCCCAGACCCCAAGCACGCGCTGGAAGCCGGCCTGCTGATCGAGCGCGAGGGCCGCGAGGGCGCGTACGACCGCTTCCGCAACCGCATCATGTTCCCGATCCGCGATACCCGCGGGCGGGTGATTGGTTTTGGCGGCCGCACGCTCGGCAATGACCCGGCCAAGTACCTCAACTCCCCCGAGACGCCGCTGTTCCACAAGGGCCGCAATCTCTACGGGCTCTACGAGGCCAAGCAGGCGGCGAAGAGCGCCCTGCCCTATCTGATCGTGGTCGAGGGCTACATGGACGTGGTGATGCTGGCCCAGCACGGCGTGCGCGAGGCGGTCGCCACCCTCGGCACCGCCACCACCGCCGAGCACCTGCACCTGCTGTTCAAGCAGACCAACAAGGTGGTGTTCAGCTTCGACGGCGACCGTGCCGGCCGCTCCGCTGCCTGGCGTGCGCTGGAGCAGGCGCTGCCGGAGGTGCACGGCGTGCGCGAATGCCGCTTCCTGTTCCTGCCCGACGGCCACGACCCCGACAGTCTGGTGCAGGAGATCGGCGCCGAAGCCTTCCGCGCCCTGGTCGACGGCGCCCTGCCGCTGACCGCCTTCCTGCTGCAGGAACTGGAGAAGCAGGTCGACCTGAACAGCCTGGAGGGCCGGGCCAAGCTGGCGGCGCTGGCGCAGCCGCATCTGGCCAAGCTCAAGGAAGGCCCGCTGCGCAGCCTGCTGACCGAGGAACTCGCGCGCCGCACCCGGCTGTCCGCCGCACAGGTCGAGCGGCTGGCGGCGCCGGCGGCGCATCCGGCCAGCGATTCGGCCGCAGCCGCACGCCCCGCCAGCAGCCGCGCCGATCCGGCCGCCCGGCTGCCGCGACGCGCCCTGCGCATCCTGCTGGAGGCCCCGGCGCTGGCCCGCCAGGCCCAGCACCTGGAACAACTGGCCGCCAGCCCGGCGCCGGGCGCCGCCGCACTGGCCGAGGCCATTGAATTCTTCCAGGAGCACCCCGACTACAAGGCCAGTCAGTTGCTGCAGAGCTGGCAGGGCAGCCCCAAGGGGGCGGCGCTGGCCCGATTGGCCGCCGAACCCCTCGACATCGACGGCCCCGCCCTGGGCAATGAATTTCGCGAATCCCTGCGTCGGCTGCGAGAACGGGCGGTTAGGGCCGAGATGGAAAAACTGGTCGGCCCGGGCCGTTCGCTGAGCCTCGCGGAACAGCAAGAGTTGATCGGCCTGCAACACCAACTATCCGAGCTGAAAACGGTCTAAATTGGCCGGACAATGACCAGTTCGGGTAAACTTATAGGTTCCCAGCCGGCTTCTGACGCCGGCGGCATTAGAAGGTTGTGAATTCATGAGCAAAGCCGCTGACCAGCAAAGCCAGATCAAGAAACTGATCGCCTTCGGCAAGGAGAAGGGTTACCTGACCTACGCCGAGGTTTCGGACCACCTGGTCGAGCTGACCGACGCCGAGCAGATCGACGACGTCATCGTGATGATCCAGGGCATGGGCATCCCGGTGCACGACGAGGCTCCGGACTCCGAGGCGCGGCTGTTCACCGAACCGACCGTGGTCGCTGCCGAAGACGACGAGGAAGCCGCCGAAGAAGCCGCCGCCACCCTCGCCGCGCTGGACGACCAGTTTGGCCGCACCACCGACCCGGTGCGCATGTACATGCGTGAGATGGGCGCGGTGGAGCTGCTCGACCGCGAAGGCGAAATCCGTATCGCCAAGCGCATCGAGGAAGGCCTCAACGAAGCCATGTACGCCATGGCGCAGTACCCGGAAACCGTCGCCATCCTGCTCGAGGCCTATGACCAGGCCAAGGAAGGCAAACGTCGCCTGGCCGAAGTGGTGGTCGGCTTCTTCGACCCCAATGCCGAGCCGGCGCCGGCCGAGGCGCCGCTGCCGGTGGAAGCCATCGCCGAAGAACCCGCCGACGAGGAAGCCGACAGCGAGGACGAGGAGGCGGTCGATACCGGTCCGGACCCGGTGCTGTGCGCCGAGAAGTTCGGCGAGCTGCAAGCCCTGTTCGACAAGGCCTGGTCGGCGCTGGAAAAGATCGGCTCGGGCGACAAGAAGACCGAGAAGCTGCGCGCCGCGCTGGCCGACCATCTGATGACCTTCCGGCTGTCGCCGAAGATCGTCGACGAGATCACCAATAACCTGCGTGACAAGATCGACCAGATTCGCGGCATCGAGCGCGCCATCATGCGCACCTGCGTGGTCGAAGCCGGCATGGACAAGTCGGAGTTCCTGCAGCGCTACCGCGATGCTGGCCCGACCGACATCGACTGGATCGACAAGGCGATCAAGGCCAAGCGCAAGTACTCCGCCACCCTCAACGGCAAGCGCGCCGACATCGTCAAGATGCAGGAAGCCCTGCACCAGATGGAAGGCGACAACCTCATCACCGTCGATGAGATCAAGGACATCTACCGGCGCATGACCGTCGGCGAGGCCAAGGCCCGCCGCGCCAAGAAGGAAATGGTCGAGGCCAACCTGCGCCTGGTGATCTCCATCGCCAAGAAGTACACCAACCGCGGCCTGCAGTTCCTCGACCTGATCCAGGAAGGCAACATCGGCCTGATGAAGGCGGTCGACAAGTTCGAATACCGCCGTGGCTACAAGTTCTCCACCTACGCCACCTGGTGGATCCGCCAGGCCATCACTCGCTCGATTGCCGACCAGGCGCGCACCATCCGCATCCCGGTGCACATGATCGAGACCATCAACAAGCTCAACCGCATTTCGCGGCAGATGATCCAGGAAATGGGCCGCGAGCCCACCCCGGAAGAGCTGGCGAAGAAGATGGAAATGCCGGAGGACAAGATCCGCAAGGTGATGAAGATCGCCAAAGAGCCGATCTCGATGGAAACCCCGATCGGCGACGACGAGGATTCGCACCTCGGCGATTTCATCCCCGACGATCAGGCGGTGTCGCCGCTGGAGACCGCGACCTCGCAGTCGCTGGCCGAGGCCACCCACCAGATCCTCGCCAGCCTGACGCCGCGCGAAGCCAAGGTGCTGCGCATGCGCTTCGGCATCGACATGACCACCGACCATACGCTGGAAGAAGTCGGCAAGCAGTTCGATGTCACCCGCGAACGCATCCGCCAGATCGAAGCCAAGGCGCTGCGCAAGCTGCGCCACCCGAGCCGCGCCAACTACCTGCGCAGCTTCCTGGACGAATAAGACAGGCCTTTCGCGGCCGTGTCAGCGCCCAACAAAAAGCCCCGCGATGCGGGGCTTTTTGTTGGCTGCTTGGCTGCGCAGCCGACTCAGAAGTTCAGTCGCGCACCGACCAGATAGGCGTTGGTGCTGTCGCCAAACTCGTAGCCTCCGCTGACGCCGAAGCTGGGCGTGAAGTTGAACACCGCGCCCACCAGGCCCGTGGTCTCGCTTTCGTCGAACACCTTGGTGTAGCGCATGCCACCGTTCACTTCCAGCGCCGGGGTCAGCAGCGCGCGGGCGCCGCCTTCAACGAAGTAGCCGGTGTCATCCTCGTCACTGAACAGAGTGGATGCCGGACCCTTCGGGGAAATCTTCGCGAAGCTGGCACCACCGCCCACCGTCAGATCCAGGCGTTCGGCGACCGGGAAGCGGACGCCAAGACCGATGTTGGCCTGATCGGTTTCGGCGTAGGAGCCAGCGACCTTGTCGGTGCTGTAGTGACGGTAGTCGCCAAACAGATAGACCTGATCGGCGATGCGGCCCGAAGCCTTGCCGTAGTAGCCGTCGGCGTCGCGGTCGTTCTCGTCGCCGTCGCGTTGCGTCGCCTTGGAATAGCCGCCTTCCAGGAAGTTGTACGAAAGGCCCTCGGCAGAAACCACCAGCGGCGCCGCCAAAAGACCGACCATGAGTAACTTCTTCATTGCTTTTCTCCTTGTTCCAGGGAACCACGCGAATCTGGACGCCTGCCTGATGGCACCGTCTGATAACGTGGCTGCATTAGAAATAGTCGAAGCAGCTGAGCCCCGGATGAACACCCTGCGCGCCCTGGCCGGCATGGCCCTGCTGAGTTTCCTCGTCAGCCCCGCCCTCGCCCGCGACGCCCACTGGTACGGCCAGGTCGGCGCCTGGGCCTACGACCTACGTGGCAGCGTCAGCGACGTGTCGCGTCTGGATTTCCAGGACGATCTGGGACTGCGTCCGCAGGACCGTGGCGAGTACCTCCTGGGCTATCAGCCGGGCAGCCACGACCCGCGCTGGCTGCCCGGCATGGAGCTCGACTACCTGCGCCTGAATGCCGATGGCGAGCAACAGCTGACCGGCCTGGCGCTACCGGCACTCGGCACCCCACCGCTGTTCGGCGAGCTGCCCCTGCTCGAAGGCAACACCGCCCAGACCTCGTCCAGAATCCAGGCCTGGGAGGCAAGACTGGACTGGCCCTGGCAGCTCGGCGACCTGCTGCTGGGCGCCGGCCTGCATTTCACCCGGCTCGACGGCCTGATCGTGGTCGCGGACGCCGATACCGGCGCCAGCAACCGGCAGCCGGTGGACGAGATCTTTCCGAGTCTGAGCCTGAGCGCCAGCTGGCAGCCGCTGGAGACCCTGCGGCTCAGCCTCCGAGGCCACTACGTCCAGTACCGGCAGGACCGCGCTCAGGGCCTGGAGGCCAGCGCCTATTGGCGACTGTTCGGGCCGATCGGACTGGAGGCGGGCTGGCGCCAGCGCGCCTACAAGGTCAACAGCGACGACTACCTGATCGACGCCCGTCTGTCCGGCGCGCGCCTGGGCCTGCGCCTGGAGCTGGCACGCTGAAAACGAAAAAGGGCGCCCATGGCGCCCTTTTTCCACCACGCTGGAGCGTGGTCTTACTTGTGCAGCTCGCCATGCACGCTCGGGGTGTACAGCGGCCCCGGCTGCTGGCTGAACCACTGCGACAGCTGCTTGATGTCGGCATCGCTGAGATTGGCCGCCTGCGCGCCCATGATCGCGTTCTTGCGCGCACCGGAGCGGTAGTCCTTGAGCGCGTGCTCGATGTAGTTGGCGTACTGGCCGGCGATGATCGGGTACATGCCGATGGTGCTGACCCCGGTCTCGCCGTGGCAGGCGGCACAGGTCACGGCTTTCTCCGGCTTCTCGACCGGAGCGGCCTGCACGGCGGTGGCGCCGACGAGGGCAAGGGCCGCAAACGCGGCGCGGCAGAACTGGTTCATGGCATTCATCCTGGGCGGCCTCAAGGGTGGGCCGGGGCCTTGGCGAGATAGGCGGCGATGTCTTCGATGTCCTGATCGGACAGCGAGGTCGCCTGCGCGCGCATGGTCGGGTGCGGACGGCTGCCGGCACGGTATTCCTTCAGCGCGGCAACGATGTACTCCGGGTGCTGACCGCCCAGCCGGGGAACGCGGTAAGTCGGGTAGGCATTGTTGTAGTTGGGAATGCCGTGGCAGCCCATGCAGGTGTTGCCCTTCTCGCGGCCGGCTTCCGGGTTGCCGGCGGCGTGGACGGCGGGCAGCGCAAGGGCAGCCACCAAGGCGAGGACGGCGCGACGCGCGGTCTTCATCGTGCGAATCTCCAGAGGATTATTGTGCAGCGGGTGCGCGGTGGGAGGCCCGTCCGCAAGCGGCATATGGTCAGGCAAAACCGTCTCTGGCGTCAACGAAAGCCATCGCCAGGAAGCCTGCGGACCGGCACAGCCCGGAGGCAGTGCTGCGATATAGTCTGGCCCCGAATCCTCTCGCCTGCCGAGGCACCATGCATATCCCGGTCACGGGTCTGGCCGCCGCCGTCTGCGGTCCGCTACTCGCCCTGCACGCCTTGCTGCGGCGCGGCCAACGCGCATGAGGCGGCGGCTGGCCACGGCCCGTGGCGAAGCGGTCGCCGCAGTGGATCTCGGCTCCAACAGTTTCCACATGCTGGTGGCCCGCGAGAACGCCGGGCAGTTGCAGATCATCGACCGCCTTCGCGAGGCCGTGCGCCTGGCGGCCGGCCTCGACGAGGACCGGCACCTCTCTCCCGAAGCCCAGAGCCGGGCCCTGGCCTGCCTCACCCGCTTCGGACAGCGGCTGCAGGGCGTGCCTGCCGACCGCGTGCGCGTCGCCGGCACCAACACGCTGCGGCGGATGCGCGATGGCGCCACCTTCATCGCCGCCGCCGAAGCCGCGCTCGGACACGAGATCGAGATCATCTCCGGCGTCGAGGAAGCGCGCCTGGTCTACTCCGGCGTCACTCACGGCATGGGCCGCAGCCGACCGCGACGGCTGGTGGTGGACATCGGCGGCGGCAGCACCGAACTGATCATCGGCAAGGGCGACGAGCCCAAGCTGATGGAGTCGGTGGCACTCGGCTGCGTGGTGCACAGCCAGCGCCATTTCGCCGACGGCGTGATCAGCCGGGCGCGCTTCCGGCAGGCCCGGCTGGCGGCGCGGGTGGAGCTGGAATTTCTGGAGCGCCGCTACCGCGCGGCCGGCTGGGACTGCGCCGTTGGCGCCTCCGGCACCGTGCGCGGCGCCTGGCGGGTGATGATGGCGCAGGGCTGGGCGGAAGACCGGATCACCCGCGAGGCGCTGGAAAAAACCGTCAATCTCACCATTGCCGCCGGACACGTCTCGGCCATCGACTTCAGCGGCTTGCGCGAGGATCGGCGGCCGGTGTTCGCCGGCGGCCTGGCGGTGCTGGCCGGCGTCTTCGACGCGCTGGAAATCGAGGAGATGGAGACCAGCGAGCACGCGCTCCGCGAGGGCCTGGTCTACGACCTGCTGGGCCGGCTCGAGAACCGCGATGTGCGCGGCGCGGCAGTGGCGGCGATGGCGCGGCGCTACGGCGCCGAGCCCGAACATGCGGTCGCCGTCGAGCGCACCGCCCTGAAAGCGCTGACCCAGACCGCCGCCGCCTGGAACCTGCCGAGGGTGCTGTCGGCCACCCTGCTGGGCTGGGCCGCGCAGCTGCACGAGATCGGCCTGGTGATCGCCCACGACAACTACCATCGGCACGGTGAATACATCCTGCGCAACGGCGATCTGCGCGGCTTCTCGCTAACCGATCAACGTCTGCTGGCGGCGCTGGTGCGCCTGCACCGGGGCAAGTTCACCGCCAGCGCCTGGGAGGATCTGCCCAGCGAGTGGCACGAGCCGATCCAGCGCCTGGCACTGCTGCTGCGCTTGGCGGTGCTGCTGCACCGCTCGCGCACCCCGCGCCTGCAATTGCCGTTCACGCTCACGACCGGCCGCAAAACCCTGGAAATCGCCTTTCCAGAAGGCTGGCTGTCCAAGCGGCCGCTGACCGAGGCCGATCTGGCGCAGGAGGCCGAGTACCTGGGCGCCGCCGGCATCCGCCTGCGCTATCGCTAGACGCGGTTCCGGGCGGCGCTATTTCTTGCGCCGGGCGCCGCGCGGCTTGAGCATCTGGTTGACTACCTTGGCCTCTGCCGCCTCGTAACCGGTCAGGGCTTCCAGCAGGCGCGTCTGCACGCCCTTGCCGCCGCCGCCCAGTCGCTCGTAGCGGCCGTCGGCGCGCAGCTCCCAGCTCTGGGCACGGTCTTCGGCATAGGCCATGAGCTGCTCGGTGACCTCGGCACGCACCTTCTTGTCGAGCAATGGGAAGGCGATCTCGACCCGGCGGAACAGGTTGCGCTCCATCCAGTCGGCGCTCGACAGATACACCTCGGGATCGCCGCCGTTCTCGAAGTAGAAGGTGCGGTGGTGTTCCAGGAAGCGGCCGATCACCGAGTGCACCTCGATGTGCTCCGACAAGCCCTTCACACCCGGCCGCAGGCTGCACATGCCGCGCACCACCAGCTGGATCTTCACGCCGGCCTGCGAGGCCGCGTACAGGCGGCCGATCATTTCCGGCTCCACCAGCGCGTTCATCTTGGCGACGATGCGCGCCGGCTTGCCGGCCTTGGCATGGGTGATCTCGCGCTCGATCTTGGCGTGCATGCCGCTGGCCATGGTGAACGGCGACTGCAGCAGGCGGTGCATCTTCGCCGCCTTGCCCAGGCTGGTGAGCTGGTGGAAGACGGTGTGCACGTCCTTGCAGATTTCCGCGTCGGCGGTCATCAGGCCGTAGTCGGTGTAGAGACGGCTGGTGCGCAGGTGGTAGTTGCCGGTGGCCAGGTGCACGTAGTTGCGCAGCCCGGATTCTTCGCGACGGACGATCAGCATCATCTTCGCGTGGGTCTTGTAGCCGACCACGCCGTACACCACGTGGGCGCCGACTTCCTGCAGACGCTCGGCGAGGTCGATGTTGTCGGCCTCGTCGAAACGCGCGCGCAGCTCCACCACCACCGTCACTTCCTTGCCGTTGCGGGCGGCTTCGACCAGGGCGTCGACCACCGGCGACTTCGCGCCGGTGCGGTAGAGCGTCTGCTTGATCGCCAGCACATTGGCGTCCTTGGCGCTCTGGCGCAGCAGCTCCACCACCGGCGTGAAAGCGTCGTAGGGGTGATGCAGCAGCCGGTCCTTCTCACGGATGGCAGCAAACAGATCGCCCTGGCTCCACTTCGGCAGCTTCTGGGTGAATGGCGGGTATTTGAGGTCCGGTCGCTCGACCAGATCCGGCACCGCCATCAGCCGCATCAGGTTCACCGGCCCGTTGCAGCGGTAGATGTCGGCCTCGCTCAGCTGCAGCACCTCCATCAGGTACTGCTGCATGTCGCCCGGACAGTTGTGGGCGATTTCCAGGCGCACGGTGTCACCCCACTGGCGCTGCTCGAGCACGTCTTCCAGCTCTTCGAGCAGATCCTCGGCCTCCTGCTCGTCGACCAGCAGATCGGAGTTGCGGGTGACCCGGAACTGGTAGCAGCCGCTGGCTTCCATGCCGGGAAACAGCTCGTCGACGTAGGCATGGATCACCGAGGACAGGAACACGAAGTCGTCCTTGCCCTCGCTGACTTTCTGAGGAATGCGGATCAGCCTCGGCAGCGCCCGAGGCGCCTGCACGATGGCCAGACCGGTATTGCGCCCGAAGGCATCCTTGCCCGACAGCGAGACGATGAAGTTGAGCGACTTGTTGAGGATGCGCGGGAACGGGTGCGCCGGATCAAGCCCGATCGGCGACAGCACCGGCAACAGCTCGGTGAGAAAGAAATTGCGCAGCCAGGCATCCACCTCGGCGGTCCAGGCGGCGCGGCGCAGAAAGCGGATGCCGGCCTGCTCCAGCTCCGGGATCACCACCTCGTTGAAAGCCCGGTACTGCTCCTCGACCAGGGCATGCGCCTCGTCGGAGATCAGCTTGAACAGCTCGGCCGGCTGCAGACCGTCGGTGGAGCGCTGCTGCACGCCGGTCTTCATCTGCTGCTTGATGCCGGCGACACGAATCTCGAAGAACTCGTCGAGATTGCTGGAGGCGATGCAGAGAAACTTCAGACGCTCCAGCAGCGGCACGCTGTCGTCCAGGGACTGCGCCAGCACCCGCCGGTTGAACTGCAGCAGGGAAAGTTCGCGGTTGAGGAACAGCTCGGCGGGTTTCAGGCTCATGGCGGGCGCGGATGAAGGGGCAACACTGTATCGTGCGGCGACACTGGTGACGAAGCCGTGACAGCGCTTCCAACCCGGCGCCGAGGTCGCGCATCAGAGGGGCTCACTTTGCCTCCGCAAGAGCCCCCCATGCACCCGAAGCCGTCTTCCCGCCGCCTCCTGCTTGCCAGCCTGCTGCCCCTCCTCGCCAGCGGCTGCGTGGTGGTGACCGACAACACCCTCAGTGCCAACGGCAGCGGCGGCAAGACCATCGTCATCCCCGCCGGCCTGGATCGCGCCTACGACGACTACCACTACGCACCGGCGGTGCGGGTCGGCGACACGGTGATCGTCTCCGGCATTCCCGCTGGCGGCGAGGGCAGCTACGAGGAGCAGGTGCGGCGGATGTTCGAGCGCGCCCGCAAGACCCTGGAAGCGGCCGGGGCCAAGCTCTCCGACGTGGTCGAGATCAACACCTTCCACGCCCAGGCCAGGGACTCGGCGGCTTTCAACACCGAGTTCGAGCGCTTCCTGAAGGTGCACAAGGAATACTTCCCCGAGGGCTATCCGGCCTGGACCGCCGTTGGCAACACCACCCTGCTGGCGCCCGGCGCGGTGGTGGAGATGCGCTTGGTGGCGGTGATCGGCGCCGGCCGCTCGCTGCGGGTGAAACGGCCGGACTAAGGCGCCGGGTGCGACCTGCTCAGGCCGGCAGCGGCTTGAGCAGGCGCAGGCCGTCGGCGCCGTCGTCGTAATAGCCCGGCAGCACCTTCAGTGGCCGATAGCCATGCTTTTCGTAGAGGCCGCGTGCGGCGAGGTTGTCGGCGCGCACCTCCAGCGAAACCGCCTGACAGCCCCGCGCCAGCGCCGCCTGTTCCGCAGCCACCACCAGGGCCTCGCCAAGTCCCTGACCACGAGCCACCGGCGCCACCACCAGGCTGTAGATCCGCGCCTTGCGGCTGTCGACGCGGCAGAGCAGCAGCAGGTCGCCGAGCAGCCTGCCGCCGGTCTCGGCGACCAGTACCTCGGCACGCGGCGAGCGGAGAAAGCGCCGCCAGGCTCGTCGGCTCATGCGGTCCGAGGGGAACAGCGCCTCCAGCGCCAGCAGGGCATCGAGATCCTCGATGCGCCCCCGGCGGATCTGCGGCGCGCTCACGGCTTGGTCCGGGTCTGGACGTCCAGCCGCTTCAGGAAGTGCTCCATCACCCGCTTGTAGAGCGTGGCCTTGAGCACCAGATCCTCGACCCCGACATCAATGTTGGGGTTGTCGTTGACCTCGATGACCTTCACCAGCTTGCCGAACTGCTTGAGATCGACGCCGTAGAGACCGTCGCCGATCGCCCGCGCCGCCTCCACCGCCACCTTCACCACCTGCGGCGGCGCTTCCTCGATCGGCAGGGTCTCGTGATTGCCCTCGCTCTTCTTGCCGGCGGCATCGCGCTTGACCACCTGCCAGTGGTCGGTGGCCATGAAGTAGCGGCAGGCGTAGAGCGGCTGGCCGTCGAGCACGCCGATCCGCCAGTCGTACTCGGTGGGCTCGAAGCTCTGCGCAACGATCAGGTCGCTGCGCTCCAGCAGCTCGCGGCATTCGCGCTTCAGCTCGGCCTCGCTGCTGACCTTGATGACGCCCTTGGAGAACTGCGAGTCCGGCTGCTTGAGCACGCAGGGGAAGCCCAGCTCGCGGCCGACATAGCTGACGTTGCCGCGATGGATCAGCAGGGTCTTGGGCTGCGGAATGCGGTGCCGCTCCATCAACTGCGCGAGGTACACCTTGTTGGCGCAGCGCAGGATCGACTCCGGATCATCGACCACCACCAGACCCTCGCGGGCGGCACGGCGCGCGAAGCGGTAGGTGTGGTGGTTGACCGCCGTGGTCTCGCGGATGAACAGGGCGTCGTACTCGGCGACATGGCCGTAGTCGGACTTGTCGAGGAAGTCCACCGAAAAGCCCAGGTCTTCGGCCGCCTTCTCGAAGGCCTTCAGCGCCTTGGCATTGCTGGGCGGCTCGGTCTCGTGCTCGTTGACCAGGATCGCCAGGTCGTAACGGGTGGAGTCGCGACGCTTGGTCGGCGAACGGCGACGGGCGAAGTACTCGCGCGCCGCCTCGTACATGAATTCGTGATGGCTGGCCGGCACCTCGCCGAGGGCGACCGCCGACAGTGCCTCCACCTTCCACTCCTCGCCGCGCCACTCGAACTTGGCCTGCAGCAAGGGCGCCGGAAAGAAGTTGAACAGCGCGCGCGCCAGCCGCTCGTGGCGCTTGGTCGGGCTTTGTCCGAAGTAGATGTTGAGGACGTACTCGTTGGACCCGAGGCGCGCCAGGCTCTTGTCGATCAGCTCGTCCAGCTCGTCGTTGAGCACGCTCGGGCTTTCCGCCAGCTTCAGATCCTGCACGGTGGCGATGTCCGGCAGCGGCTTGTGTCCGCGCGCATGTGCCAGCAGCGAGACGTAATAGCCGGTGGACTGGTAGCTGAAGCTGCGGCAGAGGTTGTAGACCCGCACGCCGCGTAACCGGGTGAACAGCTCCTGGGTCAGGTAGTTCCAGGCGGTGACCACGTCGACACCCGGGATCGCCAGCGGCCAGTCGCGGGCGTCGTCAACGATGACGATGCCGGTCACGGCAGGGTGCAACGCGGTTGCGGCCGACCTGCTCGCGCCGGAGCAGGCAGGGGGTCGTCAGACTCTTGGGGCATTGCGCAATGCGTGGGCGGAGCGATTCGGAATGGCTTTCTGGAACCCGCGAGCGATGCTAGCACGCGCCAAGCTTGCCCGGCGCAGGCGACTGCCCGATCATGCCCGACCTAGAAAAATCAACGAGTCAGTCACCGGATGCCACCGAGATGAAGCCGCGCGCCCTGTTTGCCCTGAGCATGCTGCTGGTCAGTGGAGCGACAGCGGCTTCGGAACTGCAGGTACTGCGGGTGGACGGTGGCGTCCGCAGTGTCCGCGCCGATGCGGCGGTCCCCTTGCTGCCGCGCAATCCGGTGTTGAACGGCGACATCGTCACCCTGTCCGCCAATGGCCGGGCGGCCCTGCAACTGGCCGGCGCCGGCCTGATCACCCTGGCACGCGGCGCCGAACTGCAGGTGTTCGATACCCGCGCCGGGGTGCCGGCCCAGGGACGCTTCAAGCTGCTCTCGGGCACGGTACGGATCGACAGCCGGGTCGGCAGCGGGCGGGTGCCGCTCGACATCCGCCTGAATGTCGGCAGCCTGAAGTCGCGCATCTACGGCGCCGAGGCGCTGGGCACCAATGACGCCTCTGGCGAGACCCTCTGCCTGCTGGCCGGCGCCATCGAGATCCAGACCAGCGGCGCTGCCGATGCCCGGCTCGACAGCCCGGGCAGCTGCCTGCGCCGCACCCCCGATGGTCAGGTGCGCGAACTGCGTCTGGGCGAAGACCAGCCGATGCGGCTGGCCCTGAGCGCCAGCGAATTTGCCGACCCGACCCCACTCACGACCACGCCGATGGCGACGGCGGCTGCGCGCAGCGCGCCAACCCCGATCATCGCTCCGGTCAGCAAGCCGGCCAGCGCGCCCCCGCCCGCCGTTCCCGCCGCGACGGCAGCGACGCCCGCCGCCGCGCCCAGCCCCGCCACCAGCGCCCCGGCCACCAAGGCCGGCGGCTGGACCGTGGTGGTGCTGTCGCTGGCCAAGCGCGAGGCTGTCGAGAACCGCAGCCAGGCTCTGCTTGACCAGGGTCTGCCGGCCGCCACCCGCCAGATCGAGGTGAAGGGGCAGATCCTCTACCGCAGCACCGTCGGCCGCTTCAGCAGCGCCGACGAGGCACGCGCCTATGCCAAGACCACCCTCGCCGACGCTGGCATCCAGGGCTGGGTCGCGCCGCTCTGAGCCTCCTGCGGACCGCCGTCTGGCGGTCATCGTTCCGGTCCTCAACGAGGCCCGCGTACTGCCGGTCCTGCTGGACGCGCTGAACGCCCAACAGGGCCTGCGCCTGCACAGCATCGTCGTCGACGGCGGCTCCGAGGACGGCAGTCCGCGTATCGCCAAAGTCCATGGCGCCGAGGTTCTGCGCACGCTGCCGGGACGGGGCCGGCAGATGAACCACGGCGCCGACGCCGCCAGGGCGGACTGGCTGCTGTTCCTGCACGCAGACTCGCAGCTCGACCATCGCCGGCAGCTGGCCGAGGCCCTGGACCTGATGCAGACGGCGGCGGCCGGAGACCTCGCGGTCGCTGGTCACTGGCAGCTGCGCTTCCAGCGCAGCCAGCCGGGACGGGACTGGTTCTTCCGCTATCTGGAAGGCAAGACCGCGAGCCAGCGGCCGTACAGCATTCACGGCGATCAGGGGCTGTTGATCCACCGCGACTACTTCCGGGCGCTGGGTGGCTTCGACACCGGCCTGCCGATCTTCGAGGACGACCGCCTGGCCGCCGACATCTTTGCCACCGGCCGCTGGCTGCTGCTGCCCGGCAGGCTGTCGACCAGCGCCCGCCGTTTTGAGAGCGAGGGCCCGGCCGCCCGCTATGCGCTGATGGCGCTGATGGTGGTGGCCGAGGCCGGCGGCCTGCACGCCTATCTGCGCGAGGTCCCGGGGCTCTATCGCGAACAGGCGCGCACCGAACGCCTGCGGCTGTGGCCATTCCTCGCGGCGCTGCGGGACCATCTGGCGCGACAGCCGGCGGCCGAGCAAACCTTTTTCTGGGAGGCTGTGGGCGCACTGCTCTGCGACAACGCCTGGCAGCTGGCCTACGGCCTCGATCAACTCGGTGGCGCCGGCCTGGAGGGCCCGCTGCTGCGCGCCCATGACCGCTGGCTGGCACCCCGGCTGGCCGAGCCGGCGGCGCGACGCCTGGCCAGCCGGCTGGCGCGCGGACTGCTGAAGCCGCTCGGCCAGACCTGGCGGAGCGCAGCCCGGGCAGACGCAGCGGACGGCGGCCCGCTGGCCTAAGCTGGGGCAAACCCAGACCGTACTGCCGCGATGCGCCGCCTGCTCGTCACCAGCCTGCTGCTCCCCTTGCTGCTATTGGGCTGCAATCCGCAGGGCAGGCCGAACGAGGCGCAGGCGGCGCCAGCACCGGAACTGCTGCGCGCGCTCAACCGTGGGGTGAACCTTTCCACCTGGTTCACCGACCGTGGCGCGCCCAATATCGACCCGCAGCGCTGGTACGCCGACGCCAGCGACTTCCGGCTGATCCGGGAGCTGGGGCTGCGCCATGTCCGCATCCAGGTCGACCCCGGCTTCCTGCAAGACCCGCAGCAGCCCGAGCGGCTGCTGGCCGCGCCGCTGGCAGAGCTGAAAGCTGGCATCGCCCAGGCACAGGATCAGGGCTTGCTGGTGATCGTCGCCCTGCAACCCAGCGGCGAGTTCAAACGCCAGCTGGTGGATTCCGAACCGGCCCGGCAGACCCTCGCCGGCTTCTGGCAGCGCCTGGCGGCGGCGTTGAAGAGCAGCCCACCCAGCCGGCTGGTGTTCGAGGCGCTCAACGAACCCATGCTGGACGACGCCGGCGCCTCGCGCGCGCTGATGCAGCGCCTGGTCACCGCCATCCGCAGCGTCGCCCCGGGGCACACCATCGTGGTCGCCGGGCACCAGTATTCGGATATCGGCAACCTGGTGGCGATGCAGCCGCTGGCCGATACCAATCTGGTCTACGCCTTCCACTTCTACGATCCGCACAACTTCACCCACCAGGGCGCCACCTGGGGCTGGCCGCTGTGGGCCAGGTTCGCCAACTGGCCCTACCCCTCGTCGCCGGAGGCGGTGGCGCCACTGCTGGCCGGGGTCGATGCCGAGGTCCGCGAACACCTGGCCTGGTACGGGGAGCAGCGCTGGAACCGCGCCAAGCTCGGCGAGCTGCTGGATCAGGCCGGCCTCTGGGCGGCACGCAACGAGGTGCCGATCTGGTGCAACGAGTTCGGCGCCGTGCGCGACGCCGTGCGTCCCGAGGCCCGCCGCGCCTGGCTGAGCGATGCCCGGCAGCTGCTGGAGGCCCGGCGCATCCCCTGGAGCCACTGGGACTACGCCGGCCACTTCGGTCTGGTCAGCGGCCCGCGCGGGCAACGTCAGCTGGACCCGGATGCCGCCGCCGCGCTGGAGCTGCCGGCCCGCTGAAAGGCCGCCCACAGCCGGGCAGCGGACCAGCGGCTGTCATTTGGTGAACATCCGTAAACTGTTAACATGCGGTCAAACATTCGCCGGCCACGTACCGGCTCCGCAGTCGGTATCCCTTCGGAGTTCTTGATGTCGTCCTCGTCCCCCGCAGAGCAGGCTCCCATCAACTGGGTGACCACGCTGATGTTCGTGTTCACCACCCTGCCGCTGTTCACCGTGTTGCCCTGGTATCTGTGGACGCACGACGTCTCCGGCTGGGCCTGGTTCTGGGGCGTGGCGCTGCTCTACGCCAACGGCATCGGCATCACCGCCGGTTACCACCGGCTGTGGGCGCACCGCTCTTACAAGGCGCATCCGCTGCTGAAGCTGGTCTACGCCCTGTTCGGCGGCATGGCGATCCAGAACTCGATCCTGGTCTGGGCGTCGATGCACCGCATCCACCACCAGCACGTGGATCACGTCGACAAGGACCCCTACTCCGCCAAGCGCGGCCTCTGGTATTCCCACATCGGCTGGATGCTGCGCGACTACCCCAGCGCCGAACTCGACTTCGAGAACGCCCGCGACCTCAAGGCAGACAAGATCGTGATGTGGCAGCACCGCCACTATCTGGCCTTGATCCTGGTCATGAACATCGGCATCCCGGTTCTGCTGGGCCTGGCCTACGGCGACCTCTGGGGCTTCGTGCTGATCGCCGGCTTCCTGCGTCTGGTGGTCAACCACCACGTCACTTTCTTCATCAACTCGCTGGCTCATTTCTGGGGCCGTCAGCCCTATACCACGCGCAACACCGCGCGCGACAACGACGTGCTGGCCTTCCTCACCTATGGCGAGGGCTATCACAACTACCACCACCTGTTTCAGTACGACTACCGCAACGGCATCCGCTGGTGGCATTACGACCCCACCAAGTGGCTGATCGCCGCCTGTTCCTGGGTGGGGCTGACCACAGAGCTCAAGCGGGTGCCGGACTTCAAGATCCAGCGCGCCATGTTGCAGGCACAGTTCGAGCGCGCCCGCGAGAAGCTGGCGCAGAAGGCCAATGCCAACACCGGCCGGGTCGCCGAGCTGCAGCACTTGCTGGAGCAGGAGTGGCAGCATTTCAGCCAGACCGTCGCCGAGTGGAGCCGCCTGCAGGGCGAGAAGCTGGAGGCCGCCAAGCAGCAGTTCAGCGAGCGCGTCCACGAGCGCATGCACGAGGCCCAGAACCAGTGGGAGCACAGCGAAATGCGCCAGAAGCTGCTGGCCATGGAGCAGGCCCTGGAGGAAGCGCTGGAAATGCAGCGCCAGCGCGTGAAGCTGCTGCGGGTGCAGATGGCCTACGCCTGAGCGGCAGCTCCCGAGCCCGCCAAGAGCCCCGCCACTCGCGGGGCTTTTTGTTGGCCGCGACCCGGGCACCGGGTCCGGCCTCCGCCACAAAAAACCCCGCCTCGAAGGCGGGGTTCTGACAGCCGACGGGAGTCCGTCTTAGTTGTTGCCGCTGCGCTTGCGCTCGTGTTCCTTCAGGAACTTCTTGCGCAGGCGGATCGACTGCGGGGTGAGCTCCACCAGCTCGTCGTCGTTGATGAATTCCAGCGCCTGTTCCAGCGAGAACTTCTTGGGCGGGGTGAGGATGATGTTCTCGTCCGAACCCGAGGCGCGCATGTTGGTGAGCTTCTTGCCCTTCAGCGCGTTGACCACCAGGTCGTTGTCGCGGCTGTGGATGCCGACGATCTGGCCTTCGTAGACCTCATCGCCCGGGGCCACGCACATCTGGCCACGCTCCTGGAGGTTGAACAGGGCATAACCCAGCACCTTGCCCATTTCGTTGGAGATCATCACGCCGTTGTAGCGCTGGCCAAGCTGCTTGTTCTCGCCGGCCGGACCGAAATGGTCGAAGTTGTGGAACAGCAGACCGGTGCCGCCGGTCTGGTTGACGAACTCGGAGCGGAAGCCGATCAGGCCGCGCGAGCTGATGGTGTATTCCAGGCGGACACGGCCCTTGCCGTCCGGCACCATGTTGACCATCTTGCCGCCACGCTCGGCCAGGCCGGTGATCACCGAGCCCTGGTTGGCCTCTTCAACGTCGGCGACCAGGGTCTCGTAGGGCTCGTGCTCGACGCCGTCGACCATCTTGGTGATGACCTGCGGGCGGCCAACGCCGATTTCGTAGCCTTCGCGACGCATGTTCTCCAGCAGCACCGAGAGGTGCAGCAGGCCACGGCCGGAGACCAGGAACTGGTCCGGCGCTTCGCCGGGGCCAACGCGCAGGGCGACGTTGGTCTTCAGCTCCTTCTGCAGGCGGTCGCCGATCTGGCGGCTGGTGACGAACTTGCCTTCCTTGCCGGCGAACGGCGACTTGTTGACCTCGAACACCATGGTCATGGTCGGCTCGTCGACCACCAACGAAGCCAGGCCTTCCGGCACCTTGGCGTCGCAGACGGTCTCGGAAATGCCCAGCTCTTCGATACCGGTGAGGGCGATGATGTCGCCGGCCTGGGCCTCCGCCACTTCGTGCTTGTCGAGCCCCATGAAGCCGAGCACCTGCAGCACCTTGCCCTGGCGCACCGAGCCGTCACGGCCGACCACGCTGACCGGCATGTTCGGCTTGACCTTGCCGCGCTTGACGCGACCGGTACCGATCACGCCGACGTAGCTGGAGTAGGCCAGCGAGATGATCTGCATCTGGAACGGACCGTCGACATCCACCTTCGGCGGGCTGACCTTGTCGACGATGGTCTGGAACAGATAGTCCATGTTGCCTTCGCGGATGTCCGGGTTGTCGCCGGCGTAGCCGTTCAGCGCCGAGGCGTAGACCACCTGGAAGTCGAGCTGCTCGTCGGTGGCACCGAGGCGGTCGAACAGATCGAACACCTGGTCGATCACCCAGTGCGCGCGGGCGCCCGGACGGTCGATCTTGTTGACCACCACGATCGGGTTGAGGCCCATGTTGAAGGCCTTCTGGGTCACGAAGCGGGTCTGCGGCATCGGGCCGTCCTGCGCGTCCACCAAGAGGCAGACCGAGTCGACCATGCTGAGCACGCGCTCCACCTCACCGCCGAAGTCGGCGTGCCCGGGGGTGTCGACGATGTTGATGCGGTATTCGGTGTTGCTGCGCTTGTCCAGCCACTTGATGGCGGTGTTCTTGGCCAGGATGGTGATGCCGCGCTCGCGCTCGAGATCGTTGCTGTCCATGATCCGCTCGCCGAGATTCTCGCGGGAATCGAGGGTCTGGGACTGCCGCAGCAGCTTGTCCACGAGCGTGGTCTTGCCGTGGTCGACGTGGGCGATGATGGCGATGTTGCGGAGGTTCTGGATGCTCATGGCAGCGATACTCTGGAGGCCCGATGCTGCGGCGCAGCACGAAAAAAGATCGCGGATTGTACGCGCGCGACCATGACTCCGGTAGCACCGCCGGGCGGCCGGTACCTCGCCGCCCGCCCGACGTCGGCGCGGAGACCGGCCGCCGCGCCAACCGGGCGGCCCCGCCGAAACCGCGCCGACCGGGGTCGGTGTAGCGACGGCGGCGCACCAGAACAGGGCGGACGTTAGAGCGGATTTACCGCTTCCCCGGCACGAGGCCAGACCTGACAGTACGCCGCTCGCAGGCGCACCGGAGAAGAGCCATGCAGTGGGACATCCTGATCCGCAACGGACTGTTGTTCGATGGCGACGGCCGGACGCCGGTCGTCTCCGACCTCGCCATCAAGGATGGCTTGGTCGCCAGCCTCGGCAACGGCCTCGACGCCAGTCAGGCGCGCGAGGTGCTCGACGCCAGCGGCCAGTGGGTGATGCCCGGCCTGTTCGACGCCCACACCCATCTCGACCTGGAGGTGGAACTCGACTCCCGCCTGCCGGAAGTGGTGCGCCACGGCACCACCTCGGTGGTGATCGCCAACTGCTCGCTCGGCCTGGCTTTCGGCCGCCAGGACCGCAATGGCGAAAACCCGGTGGTGGACTGCTTCGCCCGCGTCGAGAACATGCCCAAGCACGTCCTGCAGAAGGCCGCCGCGCGCATCGACTGGCAGGACCCCAAGGGCTACCTGGAGCACCTCGCCGGCCTGCCGCTGGGCCCCAACCTGATTCCGATGATCCCGCACTCGATGCTGCGCGCCGAGGTGATGGGCCTGAAGACCAGCGTCAGCCGCGCGCCGACCGCCGAGGAGCTGGCACAGATGGAGAGCCTGCTCGACACCGCGATGCGCGACGGCTACCCGGGCTTCTCCACCGATGCCCTGCCCTTCCACTACCTCGCCAACGACCCGCACCGGCGCACCAAGATCCCCTCGCAGTGGGGCAGCTTCGAGGAACTCAAACGGCTGACCGGCGTGGTACGCCACTACGGCCGGGTCTGGCAGGCGACGCCGCCCAAGGACAATCCGCTGACCGTGTTCCGCAACTTCCTGCTCACCAGCAAACTGCTATGGGGCAAGACGCTGAAGGTAACCGCAGTGGCGGCACTGGACATCAGCACCAACAGGAGCCTGGCCAAGCTGGCGATCTTCCTGTCGCGCCTGCTCAACTCGCGCTTCGTCGGTGGTCATTTCCGCTTCCAGGCCCTGGCGGCGCCGTTCCGGGTCTGGTGGGACGGCCCGATCAATCCGCTGGCCGAGGAAATTCCCGAACTGCGCGAGTTGAACGAGCCCGATCTGGAAGATCGCGCCGCCCGCCGCGCCCTGCTCGACGATCCCGCCTACCAGGCCCGCTTCCGCAAGATGTGGATGCTCGGCAAGGGCGGTTTCAACCTCGCCAGCCTGATGCGCCTGCTCAAGCGCGAGCAGTACGCCTTCAGCCGCCGTCTGGACCTGATCGAAGTGGATGCCGGCCCGGTGCCGCGCGAATGGATCGGCGAAACCCTGGCCGCGCTGCTGCAGCGCCTGCAGGGCTGGCAGGCCACTGGCGGCGGCGCCCGCAACGAGGAAGAGCGTGAGCACTTCGAGCGCGCACCGGCGATTGCCGACGAGGTGGACTTCATGCTCCACCTGTACCGCGAATACGACACCGCGCTGCGCACTGTCACCGTCACCGCCAACCGCGACCCGGTGGTCACCGAGAAGCTGCTGTTCGACCCGCAGGTGCTGCCCGGCTTCAACGACAGCGGCGCCCACCTCACCAACATGGCCTTCTACGACGGCAATCTGCGCGGTCTGCAGATGGCGCAGAAGGAAGGCCTGGGCAAGGTCGCCTGGCAGATCCGCCGCCTGAGCCGCGAACCCGCCGAGTTCTTCGGGGTGCGCGCCGGCCGGCTGGTGGTGGGCATGCCCGCCGACGTCACCGTGCTCGATCCCGAAGCCCTGCGCCGCTACCAGAGCGAGGCCAACACCCACTTCGTCTGGCGCGAGGCCTTCCAGCATCACCAGATGGTCAACCGCTCGGACGGCGTGGTCAGCGCCACCCTCATCGGCGGCAAGTTGGCCTGGCGCGACCAGAGCTTCGCACCACGCCTGGGCCGGGAGAAGCTGGGACGGGTGCTGCTGGCCGACGGCCGCGAAGCGCGACCCGCCGAGGCGGCGCTGGCCGAGGCGGCCTAGGGCCTGTCACCCATTAGAACGCCGCTGCGTTGCCGGCCGAAAGCGCGTCAGGCAAGGCCCCGGCCGACCAGACCCAAGCTGCCGTCGCGGAGCCGATAGCGCGAGTCACACCGTATGATCGCGCCATCAACCCGCGCCATCGCATCGCATGACCCACGCTAAAGACTCGCTGTTCGGCCAGGCTGTTTCGCTATTGCAGCTGGGTGCGCCGGCGTCCTACCTGCTACTGCTGCTGTCGCTGCTGGCGCTGACGCTGATCATCGTCAAGACCTGGGAATTCTGGGACCTGGGCATCACCGACCGCTCCTACGTCAGCCGGGCGCTGATGCTGTTCCACCGTGGCCAGCCGGACGAAGCCCTGAGCCTGTTGCAGGCCCAGCGCGGTCCGCTGGCGCAGACCCTGGCAGCGGCCGTGGTCGCCGGCAGCCAGCCGGAGCTGAGCCCCGAGCAGGCGCAGGAGTACGCGCGGGTCTATGCCAGCGAACGGCTGGAGGAAGCACGCGGGCTGCTGCGTCCGCTGGAGGTGATCGGCCAGCTGGCGCCGCTCACCGGCCTGCTTGGCACCGTGCTGGGCATGATTTCCGCCTTCCAGGCATTGCAGCTGGCCGGGGAGCGGGTGTCGCCGGCGCAGCTTTCGGGCGGCATCTGGGAGGCCCTGCTGACCACCGCGGCCGGCCTGGTGGTGGCGATCCCCTGCATCGCCGCGCTGAACGCTTTCGAGCGACTGATCGAGCGCCTGCATACAGACCTGGAATCGGCGCTGACCCGCCTGTTCACGCCGCCGGTGCACCTGCCCGGCGTCAGCGAACCGACCGCGCTGGAGACCCTGTTCGAGAAGGTGCACTGATGCGTCTGGCGCTGGCGCGCCGGCCGCGTTCGCGGCTGTCGCTGATCCCGCTGATCGACGTGATGCTGGTGCTGCTGTTCTTCTTCATGCTCGCCACCAGCTATGTCCAGGTGGAGCGTACCCGGCTGGAACTCGCCGCCGCCGACGGCCCCGGCACCGGGGCCGACCAGGCACCGGCCGTGGCGGTGGTTCTGGAACAGGGACTGCTGCGCTACCAGGGCCAGGTGCGGCCGCTGGCGGAGTGGCTGCCGCAACTGCGGACCCTGCCTGCGAACGGCGAGCTGCTGTTGAGCCCGGCGCCCGGGGTCTCGCTGCAGGTGCTGCTCTCGGCCTGGGAGACGCTGCGTGCCGAGGGCGTCGCCGCCAAGTTGGGAACTGCGGCGCCATGAGGCTGAGCGGCGAGCCCGGGATCCGCCTGCCGCGCGGACGACGTCCGCGCAGCCTGGACGACGCCCTGCTGCCGCTCATCAACATCGTGTTCCTGCTGATGGTGTTCTTCCTGTTCGTCGGCCGCCTTGGCGGCGAGCGCGGCACCGCCAGAGCGCCGGTCAGCCAGAGCCGCGAGGCCGAGGCGGTCGCCGCCAGCCCGCAGCAACTGGAGCTGCTGCCGGACGGCCGCCTGCAGATCGGCAGCGAGCGTTTCGGCGAAGCCGAGCTGGCCGGCAGGATCGGCGACTGGCAGGGACGCTCGGTGGACCTGCGCAGCAGCGCCGACGCACCCGCCGAGCGGGTGCTGCGGGTGCTGGGCGTGCTGCGTGCGGGCGGCGTCGGCGAGGTGCGACTGCTGACGGTACGCGCCCGATCCTAGCCGGCGACGATCTCGCGCATCTCGGCGGCCCGGATCGCCTTCGGCTTCAGGCGCAGCTGGTCGAGCGCATCGGCCTCGGTCAGGGCCTGCACGCGCTGCAGATGCTCACGGATGCTCTCGCTGTAGAGATCGCGGCCGTCGAAGTGCGCGCCCATGTAGCGGTGCATGCCGCCGAAGTAGCCGTCCAGCCGTTCCGCCCACATCTTGCGGTTGAACTCGGCGGTGCCACGCAGCAGCTCTTCGGGCGAGTGGTAGCTGCTGCCGCCGGGCCCCGCCAAGCCGCAGTAGGTGAACTCGCGATAGAGATAGTCCCGGCATTTTTCCAGGTAGCAACGGTCGGCGGTCTGGGCCAGGACGTCGGCGGTGCCGAGGATGAAGCCCAGCTGGCGGTCCTTGGGGTCCTGCACGTCGATGGCATCCAGAGCCAGTTCGTAGCCGGTGAAATGCACCAGCTGGCGCGCCATCGCCGCCTCGCGGTCGTAGCCGGCCTCTGGCAGGAAGTCGCCGAGGAAATCGGCGCTGCGCTGCACGTGCACGAAGGTGAACTCGGCGCCGTTGCGCGCCGGGTCGTCTTGCCGGCGGATATAGCCGGCGTCGTGGAACAGGGCGGCGACCACGCCGAGGATCCCGCGCCGCGCACCCAGGCGTTGCTCAACGGCGGCACTGCGCTCGTAGCCTTCCAGCAGGCGCGCATAGGCGAGCGCGCAATCGAGGGAATGCTGGGCGTCGTGATACCAGGTGTCACAGCCGGCGTAGCCGCGAAGGCTGCCGGCATAGAGCTGGGCGAATACCCGGAATGCCTGCTGCACCGGCGCCAGGCTGGTGCCGGGATACAGCGCCGCCAACAGCGCGGCCACCGCGTCGCGGACGGCATCGGGACGGGCGATCTCGACGCGATTGGTGACGTCGTAGTGATTGCGGCGCCGCATCACCCCTCCTCCGGGTCGGTGGCCTGACTCGATGGTAGGCGGCCGGCTCAGGGGCGGATAGCGCAGGACATGACCGGCGTCACAACTCGACCAGGACCGGCGCGTGGTCGGAGGGGCGCTCCAGCCGGCGCGGCGCGGTATCCACCTTCCAGCTCCGCGCGCTCAGCGGCGTGGACAGCAGCAGGTGGTCGATGCGCAGGCCGAGGTTGCGGCGGAAGCCGGCGGCGCGGTAGTCCCACCAGGTGAAGCGGCCGTCCGGCAGGAACGGCTGGGTGTAGGCATCCACCAGACCAAGGTCGAGCAGGGCTTGCAGCGCCGCGCGCTCCGGCGGCGAGCAGAGGATGTTGCCCTCCCAGGTCGCCGGGTCGTGGCTGTCTTCCGGGGTCGGCGCGATGTTGTAGTCGCCCAGCACCGCCAGCTGCGGGTGCGCGGCCAGCTCGCCGTGCAGGTAATCGCGCAGGGCGGCGAGGAAGCGCAGCTTGTACTCGTACTTCTCCGAGCCCACCGCCTGGCCGTTGACCACGTAGACCGAGACCACCCGCAGGCCGCCGACGGTGGCGGCGATCACCCGCTTTTGCGGGTCCTCGAAACCCGGCAGATCGCGGCTGACGTCTTCCAGCACCAGCGGCGCGCGCGCCAGCAGGGCGACGCCGTTGTAGGTCTTCTGGCCATTGCTCACCGCCTGGTAGCCGGCCTCGGCCAGCGCCGCATGCGGGAACACCTCGTCGACCAGCTTCAGCTCCTGCAGCGCCACCACGTCGGGCTGTGCCTCGGCCAGCCAGCCGAGCAGGTGCGGCAGGCGCACGTTGAGGGAATTGACGTTCCAGGTCGCGATCTTCATGGCCGTGGGCTCAGGCCTCGCGCGCCAGCGCGCGCCAGCCGATGTCGCCGCGATGGAACTCGCCGCGCCAGGAAATCTTCGCCACCGCCGCATAGGCCGCCGCCTGCGCGGCACGGATGTCGGCGCCGCGACCGACCACGCAGAGCACGCGGCCACCAGTGCTGACCACCGCGCCGTCCTTGTCGCTGGTGCCGGCGTGGAACACCTTGGCCTGGGCGCCGAAGTCGGCATCGAGTCCCTGGATCGCGTCGCCCTTGGCGATGGGGCCGGGGTAACCCTCGGCGGCCATCACCACGCCCAGGGTGGCGTCGGTCGCCCACACCGGCGGGTGCTGGCTCAGACGGTTGTCGATGGAGGCTTCCAGCAGTTCCAGCAGATCGGAGTCCAGGCGCATCAGGATCGGCTGGGTCTCCGGGTCGCCCATGCGCACATTGAATTCGATCACGTAGGGCGCGCCGGACTTGTCGATCATCAGCCCGGCGTAGAGAAAGCCGCTGAACGGCGTGCCCTCGGCCGCCATGCCGGCCAGGGTCGGCTCGATCACCTCGCGGCAGGCGCGGGCGTGCACCTCCGGAGTGACCACCGGCGCTGGCGAATAGGCGCCCATGCCGCCGGTGTTGGGGCCGGTGTCGCCGTCGCCGACCCGCTTGTGGTCCTGCGCCGAGGCCATCACCGCGTACTCGCCGTTCTTGCCGGCGACGACGATGAAGCTCGCCTCCTCGCCTTCGAGAAAATCCTCGATCACCACCCGCGCGCCGGCCTTGCCGAGCATCTCGCCGCTGAGCATGTCGCGGATCGCGGTCTCGGCTTCCGCCAGCGTCATCGCCACCACCACGCCCTTGCCGGCGGCGAGGCCGTCGGCCTTGATGACGATGGGCGCGCCGCGCTCGCGCACGTAGGCGCAGGCGGCGTCGGCCTCGGTGAACACCCGGTACTGCGCGGTGGGGATGCGGTGGCGCTCCAAAAAGCCCTTGGTGAAGGCCTTGCTGGCCTCCAACTGCGCCGCCGCCTTGGTCGGCCCGAAGATGCGCCGGCCGGCGGCCTCGAAGGCATCGACCACGCCCAGCGACAGCGGCAGTTCCGGGCCAACCACGGTGAAGCCCACACCCTCGTCGGCGGCCAGCCTGAGCAGGCCGGCGATGTCGTCGGCCGCCACCGGCACATTGCGGCAACCGGCCTCGCGGGCGGTGCCGGCATTGCCCGGCGCCACCAGCACCTCGCTCACGTTCGGGGAGGCGGCGAGCTTGTAGGCGAGCGCGTGTTCGCGGCCGCCGGAGCCGATGACCAGGACTTTCATGGGGATTCGTCGGACTTCAAGAGGAAGAATGGCCGACTATTTTACGGGCATCGCCCGCACCGGCCTTCGGCCACAAAAAAGCCCGCCTTGAGGGCGGGCTTCTCACACGCTGCGGGTCTTAGCCCTTGTAGGCCTTGATGCCGGCTTCGATCTCGCCACGGGCGCCGGCGGCGTCGCGCCAGCCGGTGATCTTCACCCACTTGCCCTTCTCCAGCGCCTTGTAGGAGCTGTAGAAGTGGTGGATCTCGTTCTTGACGCGCTCCGGCACGTCGGCGAGGTCCTGCAGATTCGGGTAGGCGTTGTTGCTGACCTTGTCCACCGGCACCGCCAGCAGCTTGGCGTCAGTGCCCTTCTCGTCCTCGGTGTCGAGCACGGCAACCGCGCGGCACTTGATCACCGAACCGGCAACCACCGGGTGCGGGGTGATGACCAGCACGTCGACCGGATCGCCGTCGCCGGCCAGGGTCTTGGGGATGTAGCCGTAGTTGGCCGGGTAGCTCATCGCCACGTTCATGAAGCGGTCGACCATCAGCAGGCCGGTTTCCTTGTCCACCTCGTACTTCACCGGCGGACCGTAGGCGGGAATCTCGATGACGACGTAAAACTCGTTCGGCGCTTTTTCGCCGGGGCCAAGGGCTTCAAATCCCATTGCAGTGTTCTCTCTCGGTAGGTGGAGCAGCAGGTTCGGGGGGCGGGATTATACGAAAGGCGCTGTCCGCGTTCGTTGACGCTCTCTGCCGCCGGACGGTACTGTTAAAGGCCAGACGGATCGGCAGTCGACGCCGCCAACCGCTGCCCCCCATTCGAGAAGGCTTGAGAGATCATGAGAATCGTCCTGCTAGGCGCGCCCGGCTCCGGTAAAGGCACGCAAGGCGAAAAGCTGGTTGCGCACCTGGGCATCCCGAAGATTTCCACCGGCGACGCGCTGCGCGCGGCGGTAGCCGCCGGCACCGAGCTGGGCAAGAAGGCCAAGGCGACCATGGACGCCGGCCAACTGGTCGCCAACGAGATCGTGATCGGCATCGTCGAGGAGCGCCTGGCCCAGCCGGACGCGCAGAAGGGCTTCATCCTTGACGGCTTTCCGCGCAACACCGCGCAGGCCGAGGTGCTGGAAGGCATCCTCAAGCGCCTGGGCAAGGACGGCATCAGCAAGGCCGTGCACCTGCACGTCGACGACGAGGAAATCGTCACCCGCCTGCTGCTGCGCGCCGAGAAGGAAGGCCGCGCCGACGACAAGGAAGACGTGATCCGCCACCGCATCGGCGTCTACAACGCCGAGACCAAGCCGCTGCTCGATTTCTACGGCAAGCAGGGCAAGCTGGTGACGGTGGAAGGCGTGGGCTCGCTGGAAGACATCTTCAGCCGCATCCTCGGCGTGCTCTGAACCCCTGCGAAACCGGCAACAAAAAGGGATTTATATACGAAACTAGACGGCGAGCCCCTTAGTTCGGCTTTTTCTTGACCGGCTTCGCCTTCGCTGCGCTCTTGTCGGCGGCGCGAAAAATCGCCTTCGCAATTTCCTCCGGAGTTCCGGGCAGCGGGTCAATTTGGTTGGTGACGGGGCGGCCACGTTGGCGCGTGGGCTTCTCGGTCATGCAGCTATGCTCGTGCTGTAGGGGAGCGATTTAATGTATGTTTCCATAGCCGCCCAATCTGGCTCTTTGGTCCCCGTTGTGGGGAGGCGAACTATGGACTCGTTCATTCGGTCGAGGTGCCATTTGCGGCCGTAATTGAAGCGGAACCGCTCCCGCCTAATCAGCGCGCAAATAAACATCGCGGTGTAGGGGGTCATCTCAAATTTCGGGTACAGGACATTTACGTCATCGGACGCCCGGAAGGGCTCGGGTTGATAGAATGCCTCGGCAACTGATCCGTTGTAGTTGACCGTTATGGTGCCGCCTGTGTGATTTGGCTCGGCGCTGACAAACTGCCGGTAGCCGTTGTTCGTATCGATCGCGCCGATGAAGGGGGTTTCACCCGGCTTCATCTCGGCCTTCGTCAATCTTTGTCCCTTCTTGATGTCGAACAACGCATCGTATCGGAAGCCAGCCCAAGCGCTGGTCTTTAGCGGAGCGGAGCTAGTCGCGAGTACCGGGGCTTTGGCTCCCGCAAATGGATCTAGGCTAACGGTCTTTACCCACGCGGGCATCGCGGTCGGGGCAGGCAATTCTAGCCCCGCAAGTGTTTTGTTCGCCTGTCGGCCAAACCCGAACCTGAAACGATTCGCGGTAATGCACCGAACCCACCAGAGCTTTTCCTGATCGGTCATCGGTGTCTTCGCCGTCAGCACCATGACGTGATAGCCACTGTAGAACGGGAACGGCTGTAGGAAAGCAGCACCAGCGCCCCCTTGGCCGTTGAGCGCCACGGTGACGGTCCCGGCTGCTGCGGGCTCTACATCGGGGAGCCGCTCGACACGCCCGCTGACACCGTTGTTCCGGATAGTGCGCGAGACGAAGTTAACGGCGTCTGGTGCGTCGGACACCGTTAGCCGATTGAACTCCAAGCTGTGTCCGTATTGAAGGAAAAAGAGATCGCTAACCGTCGTCATCGTCCGGCGTCCCATGCATCTTGCCCGCGCCAATCAAGCGAAACATTGCGTAGCTCTTTACGACTTCCTCGAAATCCTTCTGCGTTATCGTGCTGTAATCAGTCTCCATATGCGCCTCCGCGCACCATTCATCGTCTGCGGTGACAGCCGTCAGCACGCTGAGGCCAGTGTCCTTTTCTCGGTTCAGGAATAGTTCGAGCCAGTGGCGGCGGATCGCAGTCCAATTACCCTTGTCGATCCGCCCCATGTGCTTCGTCTTGAGAAACCCGTCGTCCTTGAAATAGCCGAAGAACGTCTTGAATCCCTTGGGCTGAGGCTTGTGAGCGTCAAACACCATGATGCAAGTGATGACACCCACAGGGTGAAAGAGGTCCGCCGGCATCGAAAGAACGCCGGACAGCGTATGACTAGCGAGCAATCGCTCGCGGGCCGCGACAGCTTTCGCGGTCGCGGATGTTACGCAACTCATCTGCACTATCGCGGCACACCGCCCACCCGGCTGTAGGCAGGCCAGGGCATTCTCGATGAACTCAAGTTGCCCGTCCTCACCCACGTCGTAGGGCGGATTGAGGAACGCAACGGTTGGGTTGAGCGAACGGACCTTCTCGATGATTTCCTGAGCGAAAGAGTCGCCCTGATAAATGTGCGATTTCCCGTCGCCGCTCATCATCATGTTGGAGCAAGCGAAGGTGAACATATCAGTCCGGCGCTCGATGCCGATGAGCTGATTTTCCTTAATGGCCCTGCGCTTCTTCTGGTCCGAACCGGCGAGCTGGAGCATGTGCTTCATGGCCGAAATCAGAAACCCACCGCTGCCACAGCACGAGTCAAATACAACATCGTTCGTATTGAGACCGACAAGATCGCAAAACAGCTCTGTTACGTGCTGCGGCGTCAAAACCAAGCCGGTCTTCTTGTCGGTGCCAGCGTAGCGAATGAACTCTCGATAGAAGCGCCCCAGCACGTCATAGCCCTTGTCGCCAAGCGTGATGAGCGGGAGAACGGACTTTTCGAGGCGCTCCGTTATATCGCGAAGGACGTAATTATCGAGTTGATCGGACGCCTTCTTCTTTTTGATTTGCGCCGACTTGGCGATCGAGTGGTTCTTGATCTTCTCGTACTCGCCGATCATCGAGTCCACGCGGCCGGCGTCGATCTCGGCGTCCTTCAGAACATTCTTGATGCTCGATACAATAAACGCCGCCAGCCGCTCCGGCGTCGGTTCGAACTTTTTCGAGGTCGCGCGTTCCTTGTAGGACGCTTTGAACGCCCCATCTTGCAGGGCGAGCAGGATGGCGCTGACAAGTGTGCAGCGTTCATATTCCACAATGGAATAATCGTTCAGTTCCCTGTTGAGGTCGATCGCCGTTTTGGTGATCTCGGCGGACTCAATGCTCTGAGCTTGTTCGTCGCCTTTGAAGCGAGAGATGTACGAGAAAACATCGAGAAGGGTTGAACCCTCGTCGCTCACCTCGGCCTGCCCCATCTTCTGATAGAAGGTGGATATTTTCAGCTTGCCGAGCACGCTGCCGCTCACCGCGATTGAGATCACGTTATATTCTTGGGATAGGAACGCGGAGTAGTGAAGGACGCCATCGACCGCGTACGAGGCCGGATATTGGCGGTCCGCGCTCTCGTGAAATTTCGCGTCTGCCTTGCACTCCACAACGATGATGTCGTCCGGCAGAGCAGGGATCGTGATAATGAACTCGGGGGAGCCCCCTTTCCCAGTCAACTTCTTTGATGCCGTGGCGAGGCAGCGCCTAGCCTTCGCGACCGACGACTTCTGCTCATCAAGCTTGATAGCACTGAAAAGCGGGTCGTTCTTGAAGTGATCGCGAACGAAATCCTCGGTGATCTTTTCGTTTTTCACGATACGTCCACAAGATCGTTATATCGGAGGCGCTTACCGTCGAGGCCCTTCGCCAGCAAAGTCATCTGCATGATGGTATCGAGCCCGCGCACGTAGTGGCGACCCGCGAACTCGGTGACATAACGCGAGATGTGCTTCGCGCTCATCTGGTGATAGGTGCCCTTGTAGCCCCGCTTGAGCATCGCCCAGAAGCTTTCGATGCCGTTGGTGTGGGCCATGCCGTTCACGTATTCGCCGACGCTGTGCCGGACAGAGCTATGGGCAAACGAGGACGACAGGCTGCGATAGCCGCTATGCTCGTCCGTGAAGACAGCCGCGCCAGTTTCCACATTATCCACAACGAACCCCTTCAACGTCGCGGAATCGGTCTTCTCGATCACGCTCGCATTGACCTTGCCGTCGCGCTCTTTGGCCCCGATCACGGCGGTCTTGCCGACCGCGCCCCTGCCGGCCTTCAAACGCGTGCTTGTTGCGTTCTTTCCCGCCCACGTAGGTTTCGTCAATCTCTACCTCGCCAGTCAGCTTCCCACCGCCGTCGATCCACCCCTGCCTGATCTTCTGCGCGAGCAGCCAAGCCGACTTCTGAGTGAGACCGAGATCACGGTGCAGCTTCATGCTCGAAACGCCCTTGAGGCTCGTGGACATGAGGTACATCGCGATCGCCCATTTTTGCAAGGCGACCTTGCTGGACTGCATGACAGTGCCGGTTCTCACGCTGAAATATTCGCGGCACTCGCCGCAATGGTAGGGCATCGGACGCTCATTCGGGGCGGTCGAAGTTTTGAGCGAACCGCAATGCGGGCAATGGCGCTGCCCTTCGGGCCAGCGGATGTCCTCAAGCCACTTGCGGCTCGCGGCTTCATCCGGAAACATCTGAAAAAGCTGCAACACTGTAAGGCCGTTACGTTCGCTTCTGCCAGGAGCTTTCTGTGACATTTCAATCCCCTCTGTGTCTAATTATGTAATTTAAATGAGGCGGGAGGGCAAGCGATTTCGTCTGGCTTCGTATATAACTTCCCCACAAAAAAGCCCGCAGTCGCGCGGGCTTTTTTGTGGGCCGTGGACGGCCGCGCTTTCCTTCAGAGGCCGTGCGATTCCAGCCAGCCGACCGGGTCGCTGGACTCGTCGGACGCCGCGACCCGCTCCTCCAGGCCGAAGTCCTCGCGCTCGGCGTCGAGCGCGCCACGCAGGTCTTCGGGCGGGGCGCAGGGTCGGGCCTCGAGTTCGGCCCAGCTATCGAAATCGTATTCGTCGAGCGCGCCGTCGTAGTACTGCACCAGCACGATCTCGGTCTTGGCGTCGACCCCGACGATCTCGAAGCGCTCGCCCGCCGACTCGTACCAGTCGCCGACCGATACCTCGCGCAACCATTCGGCCATCTGCTGCTCCTTGCGAACCCGTTGAGAGGAGGTCGCGAAACCCTTGTACGCCCGGGGTCCGGGAGCGGCAACCGCCTTTCGTCGTATGACCAGCGGTGCGGCCTAGGCCGGCTCGGCCAGGGCCTGCAACAGGCTTTCGCCGACCACCGCCCGGCGCCAGCCGCTCAATACCCGCACCGGCGCGCTGGCGCCCAGGAACAGCAGCGCCTCCAGCTCGGCGCGCGGCGCCAGCAGGCCGGGCGGCAGCTGCAAAGCCTCGGCGGCCTTGCGACAGGCGTCCTGGAGCCGCTGCAGCCGACGCTTCTGCTCCGGTGCCAGGCGCTCGTCCTGCGCCAGTACCGGCAGCGGCTCGGGCAGCGGTTCGGCGAGCAGGGCGAGCAGACGGCTGCCGTGGCGCTCCAGGGTCTTGGGCGGCAGCACCTTCAGCGCCGCCAGTTCCTCGGGATTGCGTGGCCGCCGCTCGGCCAGGCGGTACAGCGCCTCGTCGTCGAGGATCCAGCCGCGCGGCCGGTTGCGTAGCTGCGCCTCGGTCTCGCGCCAGGCGGCGAGCCGCGCCGCCAGCTGCTGGCCGACCGGCGCCAGCCGGGCGAGGCCGCGCAGGCGCTTCCAGGCATCCTCGGGACGGGTCTCGTAGGTGGCCGGGTCTTCCATGCGGCGGGCATCTTCCAGCAGCCAGGGCTCGCGGCCGGCGGCGACCAGAGCCTCGTGCAGCGGCGGGTAGAGCGTCGCCAGATGGGTGACATCGGCGGCGGCGTAGTCGATCTCCGCCTGGCTCAGCGGCCGCCGCGACCAGTCGGTGCGCGACAGGCTCTTGTCGATGACGATGCCCAGGCGCTTCTCCACCAGGCCGGCGTAGCCGAGCTGGTCACCGAGGCCCAGCAGCGAGGCCGCGAGCTGGGTGTCATAGACCGGCGCCGGGCAGCGGCCGGTGAGCTGGCTGAAGATCTCCAGATCCTGCGAGGCGGCGTGGAACACCTTGATGGTCGCGGGATCATTGAGCCGCTCGAACAGCGGGCCCAGGTCGGCGATGGCGATGGCGTCGATCACCCAGGCGTCCTGGCCGTCGCCGATCTGCACCAGGCAGAGCTTGGGTCGGTAGGTGTCGATGCGCAGGAATTCGGTATCGACGGTCAGCCAGGCGCGGCCCTGCCAGCGGGCGATGGCGGCGGCGAGGCCGGCGGGGGTGTCGATCCAGTGGGTTTGGCTCATGGTTTTGCTGTCGTGCGTAGACCAATACGGTAGCATCGCGCCACCCATTTACCGGCGTCTGATCGATGTTTGCCCACGCCCTCCGCGTGACGCTCGCCCTGCTGCTGTTCCGTGGCGGGCCGCAGGATTTCCCCTATTCCGTGCCCCTGAGCCGGGCCTGCGCCGCCATCGCGGTGGTCAGCAGCCTGCTGCTGATGGCGCCGCTGGCGCCGCTGCCCATGGCCCTGGCCGCCGCGCTCGGCGGCGCCGGCGGTCTGGCCTTCTTCACCCGCAGCCTGCTGCGTGCGCGCGGCATGGAAAACCGTCTGGCGCAGACGCTGGGCGCGCAGTACCTGGCCGGCGCCCTGTTCGCGCTGGCGATGTGGCTGCCGTTCCAGGCGATGGCGCCCTCGTTCCTGGCGCTGATGCAGGACCCGGAGGCGATGGAAAAACTGCGCCTGGGCACGCCGCCGGCGGTGGAGGCCCCGGCCTGGGCGGCGCTGCTCTCCGATCTGCTGTTCTTCTGGAGCATCGCGGTGAGCGTGCGCATCAACCGTCTGGCCGCCGATCTGTCGATGACCGCCAGCGTGCTGCTGACCCTGGTCAGCCTGTTCGTGATGCTCAGCTTCGTGGTGTTCGCGCAGCTGCTGGCGATGCCGCTGCTGGCGATGTTCGGCGATCTGCCCGCCACCGCGCCCGCCGCCGCTCCCACGGTCTGACAAAACCCATGCACCTGCACATCCTCGGCATCTGCGGCACCTTCATGGGCGGCATCGCCGCCATCGCCCGCGAGGCCGGCCATCGGGTCAGCGGCAGCGACGCCAACGCCTGGCCGCCGATGTCCACCCAGCTGGAGCAGCTCGGTATCGCCCTGCAATCCGGCTACGCCGCCGAGCATCTGCAACCGGCGCCGGACGTGGTGGTGGTCGGCAATGTGGTGACCCGGGGCGCGAAGTTCCCGGCCATGGAGTACGCGCTCGACCAGGGCCTGCCCTACGTGAGCGGCCCGCAATGGCTGGCCGAGAACGTGCTGCGCGGCCGCCATGTGCTGGCGGTGGCCGGCACCCACGGCAAGACCACCACCACCTCGATGCTGGCCTGGATCCTCGACTACGCGGGGCTCAAGCCCGGCTTCCTGATCGGCGGCGTACCGGCCAACTTCGGCATCTCGGCGCGGCTGGGCGAGTCGAAGTACTTCGTGATCGAGGCCGACGAGTACGACACCGCGTTCTTCGACAAGCGCAGCAAGTTTGTCCACTACCGGCCGCGCACGGCGATCCTCAACAACCTCGAATACGACCACGCCGACATCTTCGAGAACCTCGGCGCCATCGAGAAGCAGTTCCACCACCTGATCCGCACCGTGCCGGCCAGCGGCCGGCTGGTGGTGAACGGGGGTGACGACAATCTCGCGCGGGTGCTGGGCATGGGCTGCTGGAGCGCGGTGGAGCGCTTTGACGATGCGGCCGGCTGGCGCGCCGAGCCGCGCCCGGCGGTCGCGCCCGGTGCTTTCGAGGTGTTCCGCGCTAGCGTCTCGCTGGGTGTGGCGACGCTGGCGATGCCCGGCGCCCACAACCGCGCCAATGCCCTGGCGGCGATTGCCGCCGCCGAACACGTCGGCGTCGATCCGAAGCTGGCGATGGCGGCACTGGCCAGCTTCAAGGGCATCAAGCGCCGGCTGGAAGTGTTCGGCGAGGCGCGTGGCGTCACCGTCTACGACGACTTCGCCCACCATCCCACCGCCATCGCGGTGACCCTCGCCGCGCTGCGCGAGCGGGCGCCGGGCGCGCGCATCCTCGCCGTGCTGGAGCCGCGCTCCAACACCATGCGGCTCGGCACCCACAAGGACGAGCTGGCGCACAGCCTGGAAGGCGCCGACCGCTGCCATGTCTACGCGCCAGCCAGCCTGAAGTGGGATGCCGCCGCCGCGCTGGCGCCGGTCGGCGCGCGGCTGGCGGTGCATGCCGATCTGGATGCCCTGGTCGCGGCGGTGGCCGCCGAGGCGCGCGCTGGCGACCAGGTGCTGGTGATGAGCAACGGCGATTTCGGCGGCGTCCACGGCCGCCTGCTGAGCGCGCTGGGCCAGGGCGGCTAGGGCCCGTCACCCATTAGAACGTCGCTGCGTTGCCGACCAAAAGCGCGTCAGGCAAGGCGCCGGCTGTCCATCCGCCGCCGCCCGCCTCCCTCCGGCGACGGCGGGTCTGAAAATTTTTCGTGAATTTCCTGCATCCGCAGGGCTGATACCGGGCGTATTCCCCGGGCGTGTGTTGCTGCGCGCTCGCGGTCGATAGGGTGCTGCAACCCGGGGTCCACCCGTGTTGACGGCGCTCGCCAGGTCACCCCACTGACGAGGAAATTTCATGAACTTCAAGATCTTGCCGTTCCCCTTGGCCGCCATGGCGCTGTTCGCCGGCCTGGCCGCCTGCAGCAACAACGACGCCCCGGCGCTGCCGCCGGTGGTTGCCGATACCTATGTGCTGACCAGCGGCAACCAGCTGCTCGGTTTCGCCGCCGCCGACCCCAGCCGCCAGAACCGCGTGGCGCTGCAGGTGCCGGCCGGCGAAACCCTGCTCGGCGGCGACTACCGCCCCGCCGACGGCCTGCTCTACGTGCTGACCAAGGCCGGCACCGCCGGCAAGCTCTACACCGTCAACACCAGCACCGGCGCGCTCACCGCCGCCACCGCCGCCAGCCTGAGCAACGCTACCGGCGGTGCGTCCGTCGAGCTGAGCGGCGTCAAGTTCGGCGTCGACTTCAACCCGGTCGCCGACCGCCTGCGGGTGGTCTCCGACACTGGCCAGAACCTGCGCATCAACGTCACCGCCGCCGCCAGCAACACCATCGTCGATGGCGCCATCTCCAGCGGCCTGACCGAGGCGGCCTACACCAATACCTTCGCCAGCGCCTGCCAGACCGACCTCTATTACCTGAGCGCCAGCCAGTTGTTCCTGTCTGCCGCGCCCAACGGACTGGCCACCAACGCCGCGACGCCGCGCCTGGTCGGCAGCCTGGGCGTGACCGCCGATGCTGACAGCGGCTTTGACGTGCGCACCAGCGCCACCGGCAACAGCCTGGTCGCCGCGCTCAAGGTCGGCGGCGCCTACGGCTATTACGAGATCAATCCGGCCACCGGCGCCGCCACCAGCCGGGGCGGCCTCGCAGTGCCGGCCGGCAACACCGTGGTCGGCCTCGTCGCCACCCTGCCGACCGCCAGTGCCACCCCGGCCTTGCAGCCTGGCAACACCCTGGCGGTACTCGGCGGCGCCGCGCCCAGCCTGGTCAGCTTCAACCGCGCGCCCAGCGGCTCGCCGGCCAAGCTCTGCAGCACGGCGGCGATCACCGGCATCGGCGCTGGCGAGACCATCGTCGGCGGCGACACCCGCCCGGCCAACGGCCAGCTCTACCTGCTCACCCAGAACGGCACCACCGGCAAGCTCTACAGCCTGGCCAGCACTGGCGCCGCCACCCTGGTCTCCACCCTCGCCGCTGACAGCGGCGATGCCAGCGCGCCCTACGCCGGCCTCGACGGCAGCAACTTCGGCGTCGACTTCAATCCGGTGCCGGACCGTCTGCGCGTGGTCTCCGACAGCGGCCAGAACCTGCGTATCAACGTCGATACCGGCGCCACCACTACCGACACCGGCCTGACCACCGCCGGCGTTGAGGGTGGCCGTTCCGGCATCAGCGCCGCGGCCTACACCAACAGCCTGGCCGGCGGTAACGCCGCTTCGCTGGCCACCACGCTGTACGCGCTCGACAGCAGCACCGATGCCCTGGTGCGGATCGGCAACGATCCCGCCAACGGTGTGGCCGGCGACCCGGGTAACCCCAACAGCGGCGTGGTCGCGCCAGTGGCGGCGTTGACCAGTGGTGGTGCGGCCTTCGACCTCGCCGCCAGCAATGCCTTCGAGATCATCGGCAGCACCGGCGGCGCCTTGGTCACCTCCGGTAGCACGCTCTACAGCCTGAGCCTGAGCGACGGCGTGCTGACCTCGGCGGGCAGCTTCACCGGGCCAGTGCTGGCGCTGTCGGCCAGCGGCGCACAGACCGCGACGGTGTTTGGTGTCACCACCGGCAACAAGCTGGTCAGCTTCGCGCCCTCGTCGCCGGGGACGGTCACGGCCATCGGCACCATTGGCGTGCCGGCCGGAGAAACCGTGCTGGGCATCGACTTCCGCCCCAGCGTCGGCCCGCGCGACAACGAGCTATGGGCACTGACCAGCGCCGGCAAGCTCTACACCGTCAACACCAGCACGGCGGCGGCGACGGCGATCTCCACCCTCAGCGGCACCGGCCTGAGCTTCCCCGGCACCGGCGAGCACGGCGTCGACTTCAATCCGCTGCCGGATCGCCTGCGGGTGGTGAATGCCGGCCAGCAGAACCTGCGCATCAACCCGGAAACCGGCAGCACCACGGTGGACGGCAACCTGAGCAGCGCCAACGTCTTCGGCGCCGGCTACACCAACAGCTTCGGCAGCGCCGCCGCCACCAAGCTGTACTACCTGGCCGAGGGCGGCAGCACCGACAGCCTGCAGACCACCACCGCCCCCAATGACGGCGCGCTGACCACGGTCGGCGCCGGCCTGGGCGTCGACGTCAGCGCCATCGGTGATCTCGACATCGCGGGCGGCCAGAACGGTTTCGCACTCGCCGCTCTACAGCCAGCCGCCGGCGGCGTTTCCGGCCTGTACCGGCTGAGCCTCAGCGCCGGCACCGCGACCAGCATCGGCAACATCACCACCCTCGGCGACGAAGCCATCCGTGGCATTGCCATCCAGTTGAAGTGAGGTGAGCGCAGTAGTTGGGGCCGGCTCTGCCGGCCCTTTTTTTTGGGGCGGATTGCGGCATGATCGCGGCCTGCCTTCGCGAGACCCCCATGTCGCTACCCGCCGCCACCGAACTTGAAGCCTGGGCCGTCCGCGCCCTGGAAGCCGCCCGCCGGGCCGGCGCCACGCAGGCGGAAGCGAGTGTTTCCACCAGCCGCGCGCTCACCGTCAACGTGCGCATGCGCGAGCTGGAGTCGGTGGAGTTCCAGCGTGATCGCGACCTGCACCTGACCGTCTATTTCGGCCACCGCATGGGCGCGGCCAGCACCGCCGATCTTTCCGACGCCGGCCTGCGCGACAGCGTGCAGGCGGCCTGCGACATCGCCCGCGCCGCTGGCGAAGACCCCTGCCTGGGCCTGGCCGACGCCGCGCTGATGGCCGATACCACCAAGCTGCCCGACCTCGACCTCTACCACCCCTGGACGCTGAGCCCGGAACAGGCCAGCGAGCTGGCGCTGCGTTGCGAAGCCGCCGCCTTCGCCGCCGACCCGCGCGTCAGCCAGAGCGAGGGCGCCGGCATCGACAGCCGCGAAGGCCTGGGCGTCTACGCCAACAGCCACGGCTTCATCGGCCACCGTCGCTCCAGCGACCATTCGCTCTCCTGCGGCGTGATCGCCCGCGCCGGCGAGGACATGCAGACCGGCCACCACTACAGCAGCGCCCGCGCGCCGGACGATCTCTGGACGCCGGAGGTGATCGGCGCCGAGGCCGGCCGCCGCGCCGCCGCCCGCCTGGGCTCACGGCCACTGTCCACCCGTACCGCGCCGGTGCTGTTTGCGCCGGAGATGGCGCGCGGACTGATCGGCCACGCGCTCAGCGCCATGAGCGGCGGCGCCCTCTACCGCAAGACCAGCTTCCTGCTCGGCAAGCTCGATAGCCCGGTGTTCTCGCCGGCGGTGAGCCTGCTGCAACGCCCCTTCATCCCGCGCGGCGCCGGCTCGGCGCGCTTCGACGGCGAGGGTGTCGCCGCCCGCGAACGCAACCTGGTCGAAGAAGGTGTGCTGCGCGGCTGGCTGCTGGGCAGCTATGCCGCCCGCAAGCTCGGCCTGAGCAGCACCGGCAACGCCAGCGGCGCCTACAACGTGCTGGTGCCGCCCGGCCCGCTCGGCTTCGAGGCGCTGCTCAAGGAAATGGGTACCGGCTTGCTGGTCACCGGCCTGATGGGCCAGGGCGTCAATCCGGTCACCGGCGACTACTCGCGCGGCGCCGAGGGCTACTGGGTGGAGGCTGGCGAGATCGTCCACCCGGTGGACGAGGTGACGGTCGCCGGCAATCTGCTCGACATGTACCGGCGGATCGTGGCGGTGGGCAGCGACGTGGACCGGCGTGGCGGCGTGCGCGTCGGCAGCCTGCTGGTGGACGGGATGACCATCGCCGGGACCTGATCGCGCCTGCCAGGGCCTCAGGCGAAGGCGCTGATCCGCTCCTCGCGCATCTGCTGCGACCGCAGCATCTGGGCGAACGACGACGCCACCACCGGCTTGCACAGGTAGTAGCCCTGGAACTCGTCGCAGCGGGTGCTGCGCAGAAACTCCAGATGCGCCGCCGTCTCGATGCCCTCGGCGAGCACCCGCAGGCCCAGGCTGTGCGCCAGGGAAATCACCGCGCGGACGATGCTGGCGGAATCCGGGTCGCGCGGCGCCGCGAGCAGGAAGCTGCGGTCGATCTTCAGGCAGTGCACGCGGAAGCGCTGCAAGTAGCTCAGGCTGGAATAGCCGGTGCCGAAATCGTCCATCGAGATCAGCACCCCCAGCTCGCGCAGACGGGCCAGCATCGCCGCCGCCTTCTCGCCGTCCTGCATCACCGCACTCTCGGTGATCTCCAGCTCCAGGCACTCCGGCGCCAGGCCGGTCTCGGCCAGCACCTCCGAAACCAGCTCGGCGATGTCGCCGCGCGCCAGCTGCCGGGGCGACAGATTGACCGACACCGGCAAGGCCGGCAGCCCCTGCCGCTGCCAGGCTCGTGCCTGGGCACAGGCGGTGCGCAGCACCCATTCGCCGATCGGCACGATCAGGCCGGTCTCCTCGGCGAGCGGGATGAATCTTCCCGGTGGAATCAGGCCTTCGGAACTCTGCCAGCGCACCAGCGCCTCGACGCCGACGATGCGGCCGCTGGCGAGCTCGTACTTGGGCTCGTAGTGCAGCACGAATTCGCGACGCTCCACCGCCTGGTGCAGGCGCATCAGCAGGTCCAGCCGGCCGGCATCCTGCGGCGCCATTTCCGAGGCGAAGAACTGGACGTTGTTACGCCCCATTTCCTTGGCCCGGTACATGGCGGCATCGGCGCTGCGCAGCAAGGCCTTGAGGTCGTCGCCGTCCTGCGGAGCGAGGCTGACGCCGATGCTGCAGGTGAGGCTCAGCTCGCGTCCGCCGACCCGGCAGGCTTGCGCCACCGCCGAGCGCAGGCGCCCGGCGATGTGCTGGGCCTGCTCGCGGCACATCGGGCCATCAAGCAGCACCACGAATTCGTCACCGCCGAGACGCGACACCAGATCACGTTCGCGCACCGCCTGCTGCAGCCGACGGGCGACGATCTGCAGCAGGTGATCGCCGGCCTCGTGTCCGAGGCTGTCGTTGACCAGCTTGAACTGGTCGAGGTCGATGAACACCAGCGCCGGTCCCTGGGCGGCGGACCGCGACAGCACATGGCCGACCCGCTCGGTCAGCAGCAGGCGGTTGGGCAGGCCGGTGACCGCGTCGTGGGTGGCCTGATGGTGCATCCGCAGCTCGTGGCGCTTGCGCTCGGTGATGTCCTCCACCGTGCCTTCGTAGAACAGCAGCTGGCCGTCCTCGCCACGCACCTCGCGGGCGTTCTCGGAGATCCAGATCACGCTGCCGTCGCGACGGTAGATCTCGGATTCGAAATTGGTGACATGGCCCTGGCCTTCCAGCGCCGCGACGAAATCGGCGCGCCGGCGCGGCTCGACGTAGAGCTGGTGGTCGATGTCGCGCAGGCTGGCGATCAGCTCCGCCGGGGAGTCGTAGCCATACATGCGCGCCAGCGCCGGGTTGACGGTGACATAGCCGTCGCGCGCGGTGGACTGGAAGATGCCCTCGATGGCGTTCTCGAAGATGCTGCGGTAGCGGCGCTCGGCCTCCGCCAGCGACTGCTCCACCAACCGGCGCCGGGAGTTGTCCTGGACGATGGCCTCGACCGCGACCACCGACCCGTCTTCGGCGAAGGCGCCGGCGCCGCGCTCCAGCACCCAGCCGATGTGGCCATCGGCACGGACGATGCGGTACTCGATCTCGTAGCGCTGACGACGCTCCAGGGCGGCGGTGATGGCCAGGCTGACCGCCTCGCGGTCCTCGGGATGCCGCAGCTGGTGAAAGCTCAGGCTGTCGGTACCGCTCAGCGCCTGCGGGCTGTAGCCGGTGAGCGCCAGACAGCCCTCGCTGGCGAAGTCCAGCGTCCAGCGGCCATCGCAGCGGGCGCGGTACACCATGCCGTCCAGGTTCGACAGCAGCGTCGCCAGCGGATGACCCCGCTGCGGCATGCCGCTGGACAGGCTGGGAGGCAGGACTTGCTGAACCCGGAGGGCACGCATCGGTGGGGAGGTCTTGTTCAGGCTGGCGTTGCAGCAATGGTCATGCCAGCCGGCCGCCGACGCCAGACCGGCCCACTCGCAGGGTCGGATTTGCCATGCCAAGCTGCCAGCCCTTGCGGCCTACAGGAAGCCTTGCAGCCATGATTACCGTCCACCACCTCAACAATTCCCGCTCCCAGCGGGTGCTCTGGCTGCTGGAGGAGCTGGGCCTGGGATACCGGGTGCAGCGCTACCAGCGCGACGCCCGGACCATGCTGGCGCCACCGGAGCTGCGCGCCGTGCATCCGCTCGGCAAGTCGCCGGTGATCGGCGATGGCGCGGTCACTGTCGCGGAGTCAGGCGCGATCATCGAATACCTGCTGGAGACCTACGGCCAGGGCCGGCTGCAGCCGCCGCCCGGCAGCCCGGAAAGGCTGCGCTACCGCTACTGGCTGCATTACGCCGAGGGCTCGGCGATGACGCCGCTGCTGCTGAAGCTGATCTTCAGCCGCCTGCCCCAGCAGCCGATGCCGTTCTTCGTGCGGCCGGTGGCGCGCGCCATCGCCAACGGCGCGCTGAAGAGCTTCGTCGATCCGCAGGTGCAGCTGCACCTCGACTATCTGGACGCGGAGCTGGGCCGGCACCGCTGGTTCGCCGGCGAGGCGTTCAGCGCCGCCGACATCCAGCTGAGCTTCCCGATTGAAGCCGCAGGCGCGCGCGGGGGACTCGATCAGCGCTGGCCGCGGTTGCAGGCCTTCCTGAAGGAAATCCAGCGCCGGCCGGCCTACCAGCGGGCACTGGAAGCCGGCGGCCCCTACGAGCTGCTCAGCTAAGCCGGGCACGGTCGGCAGCGCCGCTGCCCGCCGTGAGCGGTGGCGCTTTAGTGGCGCAGACCCTTGACCCGCACCTTGAAGTCCATCGCCGGGCCGGGGGTCGGCGCGGTCTTGGTCTTCATCACGTAGTTTGGCGACTCCAGCTCCAGATCCAGCTTGTAGAACAGCCGCGCCATCGACAGCGCGATCTGCACTTCCGCCAGGCTCTTGCCCAGGCAGGTGTGCGGGCCACGGCCGTAGGGCGAGTAGGCGCCGGCCTTGAGGTGCTCGGCGCGCGGCTTCTGGTAGCGGTCGATGTCGAACTTGCGCGCCTCCGGGTAGTACTCGTCCATGAAGTGCGGGACGCTGGTGCCGATGTAGATCATCTCGCCTTCCTTGATCTGGTGACCTTCGAAGACGAAATCCTTGGTGGCGGTACGCATCTGCGCCACCGCGATCGGGTACAGGCGCATGGTTTCCATGATCGCGCCCTGCAGCGAGGGCAGCTTCTTCAGCAGGCCGTCCTCGTCGACATCGCCTTCGGCGAACAGGGCATCGACCTCGGCCAGCACCCGCGCCTTCACCTCGGGATGCTTGAGCACGGTGTAGACGATGGCGGCGGTGGTGTTGGCGACGGTGTCGAGACCGGCGACGTAGGGGCCGGTCAGGGTCACGATCAGGTTGTTCTCCGGCATCACTTCCGGCTGCTCGACGTGGGCCGCGTAAACGTCGTCGATCAGGTTGCGCTCTTCCGGCTTGATCTTGCCGTAGCGCGCCTTGGCGTTGGCGATCATCTGCTCACCCAGCTCGAACACCCGCGCCTTGGCCTTCTTGTACTGCGGCCGCTTGAGCAGGATCTTCGGACGCTGACGGGTGACCAGCACGTTGAGGATGTAGAGGATGGTGGTGCGGATGTCCTTCACGTACTCCAGCGGCGCGGCGCCGGTGAGGATGGTGCCGAGCTGGTCGACCACCATGTACTGCATCGCCTCGACCACCGGGATGTCCTTGCCCACCGGCCAGTCGCGCTTCATCGCGCCGTCGGTGATCGCCACCAGCTCGTTGTAGCGGCCCTTGATCGACTCCTTGGAGTAGCCGTTGCGCATGATGTCGCGCAGCTGCTTGTGGCTCTCGCCATCTTCGCCGGTGAGGATCTTGGTGGCGCCGTACTCGTTGACCAGACCGGCCCAGAACTCCTTGGAGCGCAGCGACTCCTTGCCCTCGCGGGTGCCGAGGAAATTGGCGGCCTCGATGCCGGCCATCAGCACGTACTTCTCGCCCAGCACCGACAGCCGGCACACCGGCCCGTAGGTGCGGTAGCAGTCGACGAAGAACTGCGCCGGATCCTTGGCCAGGCCGAGCAGGCTGCCGATGAAGGGGAGACCGGGGACAACCGGGGTTTCGCGCAGGGCGACGGGTTCGGCGACGGATGACATACGGATTCTCCTCAGGGCCTCGGGCGGGCGTGGTTCCGGAATTTCGAGAACTCTCTCCCAATATTCCACCGCCCGAATACCCGGATTACGGCTTGACGGCGCCCGGGACTTGTGTCTCTGCCGGTCAGGCCTCGCGGCGCACGTCGGCCTCGGCGATCGACTGCTCCACCAGCCCGGAGCGCCACAGCCAGGCGTAGAGCAGCACGCCCGGCAGCGCCACCAGGGTGGTCAGCAGGTAGAAATCGACGTAGCCGAAGCTCTCGATCAGCGCGCCAGCGCTGGTGCCGGTGAGGAAGCGGCCGACGATGGACGCCGCCGCCGACAGCAGCGCGAACTGGGTGGCGGTGAAGGCCAGATTGCAGAGCGCCGAGAGATAGGCCACCACCACCACGCCGCCGATGCCGCTGGCGATGTTCTCGAAGCCGATGGTGAAGGCCAGGAAGGCATTGCTGTGACCGATGCCGGCCAGCGCCGCGAAGGAGAGATTGGACACCGCCATCAGCACCAGGCTCAGCAGCACCGCGCGCTTCATGCCCAGGCGCGCGTAGAGCACGCCGCCGATGAAGATGCCGACCAGGTAGGCGATGAAGCCGAAGCCGACATCGTAGGTGGCGATCTCCTCGTTGCTGAAGCCGAGGTCGTCCAGCAGCAGGCGCACGGTGAGATTGGCGAGGGTGTCGCCGATCTTGTGCAGCAGCACGAACAGCAGCACCAGCCAGGCGCCGCGCCGGCGGAAGAACTCCACCAACGGCGTCAGCACCGCGTCCAGCGCCTCGCCCAGGCCGCGCCGGCGCGACGGCGGCGCGTGGTGGCGCGGCGGCTCGCCCATGAACAGGCCGGCCAGCACCGCCGGCAGCGCGAAGGCGGCGCAGAACAGATAGGCCAGGCCCCAGCCACCGCGATCCGCCACCAGCAGCGCCAGCGCGCCGGCCGACACCGAGCCGATGCGCCAGCCGTATTGCGACATGCCCGAGCCGATGCCGAGTTGCTGCGGCTCCAGCAGCTCGATGCGGTAGGCGTCGATGACGATGTCGAAGGTCGCGCCGGCGACGCCGACCAGGACCGCCGCCAGCGCCACCGTGCTCAGGCTGGCATTGGGGTCGGTGAAGCCCAGAAAGCTCACCGCCGCCGCCACGGCGGCCGCCGACAGCCACAGCCAGGAGCGGCGCTGGCCGTAGCGGCCGAGCAGCGGCAGGCGCGCGCGGTCCACCAGCGGCGCCCACAGGAACTTGAAGTTGTAGACCAGGAAGGCGAGCGAGAAGGCGGTGACGCTCTTCTTGCTGATGCCGTCCTGCGCCAGCCGCGTGGTCAGCGTCGCGCCGATCATCGCGTAGGGAAAGCCGGAGGAGATGCCCAGCAGCAGCGCGGCGAGCGGAGCGGATTCGAAATAGGGGCGCAGCGAGGCCGGCAGGCGGTCGCGCAGTCGGGAGAGCGCAGTGGTCATGCGCGGCATGCTAGCCGGAAACCGCGCGCCGGCCGCGCCCGCAATCAGGCCAGCGGCGTCGCCGGTTCGGCGGCGGCCACCGCCTCCAGCAGGGTCTTGAAGTGGGCGGCGGAAGCGGTGCCGGAATGCACCGCCCGGCCGCTGCCGTAGACCGGCATCATCAGCCGCACCACATCGCGGTCGCGCGACACCTGGCGCGCACCCAGCGCCAGCAGATGGCGGATGAAGCGCTCGTTGTCGGCGGAGACGTCGTAGATGAACTGCTTGAGTCCGGCCACATGGCCCGCCCGGTGCAGACAGGCGTGCAGCAACTGACCGACGCCGCGTCCCTGGTACTGGTCGAGGATGGTGATGCCGACCTCGGCGATGCGGGAGTCGCCATCCAGCCGGATGCAGCGCGCCACGCCCACACCCGGCTCCTCCGGCTGCGCGAGATTCAGCGCCCCGTAGGCGAGGTGCAGGCGGCCGTCGGGACGGGTGAGGAATTCCAGCTGCTTGGACGACAGGCCACTGAGCTGCCCGAAGAAGCGCATCCGCCGCGACGCTTCGGAAAGCTGCTGGTAGCCGGCCTCGAAGCGCGGCGCGTGCTCGGGCCGGACCGGCGAGACCTGCACCCGCAGGCCGTCGTCGAAACGGTAGTTGAACGTGCCCGGAGGCTTGGCGAGCCAGCGCTTAAACATGAACGCCACCCTAGCAAAGCCGGGGCCAGCCCCCCGCGCATCCAAGACGAACCGCCCTGCGCGGCAGGATCAACGGCGCTTGTATTGATTAAATATTTCAACCATTATTTAAATATGGAACTGAAAACCGCCGTTGCCGCCCTCGCCGCCCTGGCCCAGGAAACCCGCCTGGCCGCCTACCGCCTGCTGGTGCAGGCCGGCCCGGCCGGGCTCGCCGCCGGCCGCATCGCCGAGGCGCTGTCGGTGTCGCCGGCCAGCCTGTCCTTCCACCTCAAGGAAATGGCCTATGCCGGGCTGATCCAGGCCCGGCAGGACGGCCGCTACATCATCTACAGCGCCCACTTCGAGCAGATGACTGCCCTGCTCGCCTACCTCAGCGAGAACTGCTGCGCCGGTGCCGGCCCGGAGGCCGCCAACACCGCCTGCTGCCCGCCGAAATCCACCGGAGACTCACCATGACCGCCGCCCCGCCCAGCGCCGGCAAGCGCTTTCACGTCCATGTCTCGGTCGCCGACCTCGCCGCCAACATCCGCTACTACAGCGCCCTGTTCGGCGCCGCGCCGACGGTGATAAAGCCCGACTACGCCAAGTGGATGCTCGACGACCCGCGCCTCAACTTCGCGATCTCCGCCCGCGGCGCCCAGCCCGGCCTCGATCATCTGGGCTTGCAGGTGAATAGCCCCGAGGAACTCGCCGCCCAGCGCCAGCGCCTACAGGGCGCCGAGCTAGCGCTGGAAGTAGAGGGCGAGACCACCTGCTGCTATGCGCGCTCAGACAAGCACTGGAGCCGCGATCCGCAGGGCATCGCCTGGGAGACTTTCCAGACCCTGGGCGCGGCGCCGACCTTCAATGGCGGCGCCACCGAGCCCGCTGCCAGCGCCTGCTGCCCGGCGCCGGCCGAGACCCTGGTCGCCCTGCCCGGTGGCAGCAAGCCAAAGATCGACAAGGGCGGCTGCGCACCGCGCAGCGGCTGCTGCTGAACACTCCGATCCAGCCCCCGACCGGTCCTTCCCATGGAACACCGCAAGCTCAACGTCCTGTTTCTCTGCACCGGCAACTCCGCCCGCTCACTCCTCGCCGAGGCGCTGATCAACCATCTGCCGGTCGGCGGCGGCAAGTTCGTCGGCTACTCCGCCGGCAGCCAGCCCAAGGGCCAGCCGCACCCGCTGGCGCTGGAAACCCTGGCCAGCCACGGCGTCAGCACCGCAGGCCTGCGCAGCAAGAGCTGGGACGAGTTCGCAGCACCCGGCGCGCCGGTGATGGACTTCGTGTTCACCGTCTGCGACAGCGCCGCCGGCGAGACCTGCCCCTATTGGCCGGGCCAGCCGGTGACCGCGCACTGGGGCCTGCCCGACCCGCCCGCCGCCGGCGACGAGGCGGCCCAGCGCCGCGCCTTCCGCGAGGCCTTCTTCACGCTGAAACGCCGCATAGAGCTGTTCGCCGCCCTGCCCTTCGACAAGCTCGATCATCTCAAGCTCGGCGAACAGGTGCGGCAGATCGGCCAGCAGCCGGCCCAGTAGGCCCGCACGATGAACCTGTTCGAGCGCGGCCTCACGCTCTGGGTGGCGCTGTGCATGCTCGCCGGCACCCTGCTCGGCCAGTGGCTGCCGGGCGCCTTCGCCGCCATCGGCCAGTTGGAGCTGGCCCAGGTCAATCTGCCGGTCGGCGCGCTGATCTGGCTGATGATCGTGCCCATGCTGGCGCGGGTGGATTTCTCCAGCCTCGGCCAGTTGCGCCGGCACTGGCGCGGCTTCGGCGTGACGCTGGCGGTCAACTGGCTGCTAAAGCCCTTGCTGATGGCGGCCCTGGCCGGGCTGTTCATCCGCCACTGGTTTGCCGACTGGCTGCCGGCCGATCAGCGGGACAGCTATGTCGCCGGCCTGATCCTGCTCGCCGCCGCGCCCTGCACGGCGATGGTCTTCGTCTGGAGCCGGCTGGTCGGCGGCGACGCCAATTACACGCTCAGCCAGGTGGCGCTCAACGACGCCCTGATGCTGCTGCTGTTCGCACCGCTGGTGGCGCTGCTGCTGGGCGTGGCGGCGGTGCCGGTGCCCTGGGCCACCCTGCTGCTCAGCGTCCTGCTCTACATCCTGCTGCCACTGGCCCTGGCCCAGGCCCTGCGCCGGCACTGGCGGCGGCGCGGCCCGGCGGAGCTGGAACGCCAACTGGCGCGGCTGGGCCCGGCCTCGATGCTGGCCCTGCTGGCGACCCTGGTGCTGCTGTTCGGCTTCCAGGGCAAGGCCTTGCTGGCACAACCGCTGACGGTAGTGCTGCTGGCACTGCCGATCAGCCTGCAGGTCGCGATCTCCTCGGCCACTGCCTATCTCGCCAACCGCGCGCTCGGCGAGCCGCATGCCATCGCTGGCCCCAGTTGCCTGATCGGCGCCAGCAATTTCTTCGAGCTGGCGGTGGCCGCCGCCATCGCCCTCTACGGCCTGCATTCCGGGGCGGCGCTGGCCACCGTGGTCGGGGTGCTGGTGGAGGTGCCGGCGATGCTGGCGGTGGTGGCCGTGGTCAACCGCAGCCGGAACTGGTATCGGCGAGCCGAGCTCCCTGGGAATTGAACGAACCGTCCGCGCCCCTTTTTGGGGCAGCGTAGAATCCGCGCCCTTGATCGTGCTTTCCGGCCCGTTGCCGACCGATGAATCACCACCAGACTCCCCATCCGCAGCCCGCTTCGCCGTCCGGCAATTCGGCCGCCCGGGGCGCGCGCCGCCGCCGTTCCAGCCTGAGCATCCGCGCCGCCACGCGCGAGGACTATCCGGCGGTGCTGGCGCTGCTGAGCGCCGCCCACCTGCCGCATAGCGATCTCACCGCCGAACATCTCGACCACTTCCTGCTCGCCGAGCGCGACGAGGAGCTGGAAGGCGTGGTCGGTCTCGAAGGCCAGGGTGAAGCGCGCCTGCTGCGCTCGCTGGCGGTGGCCGAGCGCGCCCAGGGCCACGGCCTGGGGCACCAGTTGCTGGAAGCGGCGGAAGCCAGCGCCCGCGCGCAGGGCGCCAACCGGCTGTGGCTGTTGACCACCACCGCCGAACCCTTCTTCGCGCGCGCCGGCTACGCCCGCGCCGAGCGTGAAACCGCGCCCAAGGCCCTGCGCCTGCTCACCGAGTTCACCAGCGTCTGTCCGTCCAACGCGGCGTGCATGACCAAGCTGCTGGGCTGAGGCGGCAAGGCGGCTGGATTCCCAAGGGCCTGGCAGCCTCTAGCGATTTGCCCTAGGGCCTATCACCAATTAGAACGTCGCTGCGTTGCCGGTCAAAAGCGCGTCAGGCAAGGCGCCGGCCGACGCGAAGGCTGGTTGCCTTCGCTAGGCGGGCAACGCCGCATGACGCGCTTTTGGCCAGCAACCCTTCGGGGCGGGACGGTTTTGGGGCATTGCTACGTCAGCCAGTGTTTCAATAGAGCCACTATTGCGCACACTGGCTTCCTTGCACTGCCCCAAAACCGCCTTCCGCCGCAGCGACGTTCTAATTGGTGACAGGCCCTAGGGGTGGCTGTTGAACCAGTTGAGGATTTCCACCGGCGCCATCTGGATCCACTGGTGGCCGACCTTGCAGTTGGCCTGGCTGTCGGCGTCGCAACGGGTGTCGCCCAGGAGCTTCAGGCCCCGGCTGTAGTCCACCACCGTGTAGGCCTTGCCGGCCAGCGCGGCGGCGTAGGGCAGCATGGTCGAGAGCGGCACGATGTCATCGCCGGCGCCGTGCAGGAACAGCGTCGGCGGGTGATCCGGAGGCAGCGCCGGCACCACGCAGCCACGGCCGGAGCAATTGGCGTAGGACGCCGACTGCACCGCCAGTGCCCGGAACCGGCTGGCGTAGTTGATCGCCATGCGACTGCTGTTGTAGCCGCCGCTGGAAATCCCCGCCGCGTAGAGCCGGTTGCCATTCAGCTTGGCGCCGAAGCCGCTGCCCGCCTGACTGGCGTCGATCACCGCGAACAGCGCCTGGAAGAACTGTCCGTCGGCCGTGCCGGGATACTGCTCGGCGGTCGGCCCCTTGTTCTCGGTGCAGCCGCCGGCCGGACAGGCCGACATGTTGTTGGTCTGCCAGGCGGTGCTGACGCTGGTCGCCGGCGGCGCCAGCACCGCGTAGCCGGCGGCGAGCAGGTCGCGCAGGACCTGCACCTGGTAGTAGTTGCCGAAGCTCAGTGCCCCAGTGGAGCTGGCCGGCGCGGTCCAGGAGATCAGGCCGCCGGTGCCGTGATACAGCAGCACCACCGGCCAGCCACCCACCGGCGCGGTCCCGGCCGGCAACTGGTAGCGCACCTCCCTGGAGGGGCTGCCGACGCCGAGCGACTGGTACTCGCAAGTGATCCGGCCGAACAGGTTTTCGCTACAGGCGGAGCCGCTCTGCGCCTGGGCGCCAGCGGCAGTCAGCAGCAACAGCAGTACGAGCAGTGGGCGCATCGGAGGTCTCGCTGGCGGAGCACCACGGAACCCTAACCCGGCGCCACGGCCGGGCGCCAGTCAACGGACTTCGGCGTTGCGCGAGCAATCGGTGACGTGACTGCCGCAATGGCCGGCGTAGAGCCGCTCCACCTCTGCCGCGTGCACCTTGGCGATCACCCCGCGACGCGCCTTGTGGGTGCTGGTGAGCTGGCCGTTGGCGAGGGTGAACGGCGGCACCCAGGCCAGCCGCAGGATCTGGTGGCTGGCGGGCAGGTCGGCGAGCTTTTCCCGGCACAGGTTGAACAAGGCCTTTTCCAGCGCCGCACGGGTCTCGGCATCGTCGAAACCAGCCGGCAGACCCAGGCTCTGGCGCAGCGCCGCGAAGCGGTTGGCATCGGGCACCACCAGGGCGATCAGATAGGGCCGGGACTCGCCCAGCACCACCGCCTGCTCGAACAGCGGCTCGGCGCAGAGGCGCGCCTCGATCTCGCAGGGCGCGGCCTTGACCCCGGTGCTCATCACCAGGATGTCCTTGATGCGGCCGGTGAGGTAGAGCTTGTCGCAACACAGGCGGCTGACCTTGTCGCCGGTGTGCAGCCAGCCGGCTTCGTCGAGCACCGCGCGGGTCGCCGCCTCGTCGTGCCAGTAGCCGCGCATCAGCGAGGGGCTGCGCACCCACAGCTCGCCATCGGGGCCGATCCGGGTTTCGACGTTGTCGAGCGGCGCCCCTGCGGATTCCGGGTCGGCATCGCCCGGGCGGTTGACGCTGACCACCGGCCCGGCCTCGGTGAGGCCGTAGCCCTGCAATACCGGCAAGCCCAGCGCCGCGAAGCTGCGGGCGATGTGCGCGGACAGCGGCGCGCCGCCGGAGATGGCCATGCGCAGGCGGCCGCCGAGTCCGGCGCGCACCGCCTCGATCACCCCGCCGGTGAGCCGGCGCGAAAAGCGCTGGCGGGCGCTGCCCGAGGGGATGCCGGCCGACTGCACCGCCAGATGGAACAGCGCGCGCTTGTGCAGCGGACCATCGTCAACGCCACGCAGCAGACGCGCGTACAGGCGCTCGTAGACCCGGGGCACCGCCAGCATGCCGGTGGGCCGCAGCAGACGCAGGTCCTCAGCCAGGTGCTCGGGGCCGCGCGAATAGGCGGTCTCGGCACCGGCGAGCACCGCGCCGTGCCAGCCGGCGACACGCTCGAAGGAATGCGACAGCGGCAGCAGCGACAGCAGGCGATCGTCGGCGCGCATGCGCAGGGCCCGGGCACAGGCGAAGACATTGGCCAGCAAGGCGCCGTGGCTGAGCATGGCGCCGCGCGCGCGGCCGGTGGTGCCGGAGGTGTAGACCAGGCCGGCCAGCGCCTCGCGATCCGCCGGCGGACGCCGGTAATCGACCCCGGCGCCGAGAAAGCCGGCCAGGGTCGCGCTGCGTTCGCCCTCAGCCGGGCCGCGCTGGATCACCGCCTGCCGCAAGGCCGGCAGCGGCGCCTGCGCGCGCAGAGCCTCCCAGGCGGCGGCCTCGCGCAGGAACACCAGGCTGGCGCCGGAATCTTGAAGGATGTGGGCGGCACTGCCGACGGTGTCCTGCACATAGATGCCGACCGCGACCAGTCCCAGACGGTGAATGGCCTGCTCGGCGGCCACCCAGTCGGGACCGTTGTCGAGCTGGATCGCCACCCGCGCACCGGGTTCCAGCGCCTGCGCCGCGAGGCCACGGGCGAAGGCCTCGACGCGGGCGTCGAGACCGGCCCAGTCGAGACTGCGCCAGTCGCGCGCCTCGGCGTCGAACCAGCGGCAGGCGGCGCCCTGCGGAGTCAGCCGCACCCGGGCATCGAACAGCGCCGCCACGCTGTCGATCTCGCTTTCGGCGATCCCGGCTAACGGCGCTTCGATGAGGGACAGACTTTCGCGGGCTATCGCCATGGAGAAACTCCTCTAGACCCCGAGCCAGGATTTGCGTCGGCTTGCGACGGCCGGGTCCGGAGCCTCGATCAGACTCAACGTCCAGGTGTCGGCGGGCGCCGGCTCCGGACAGATCGCGGCGCGCATCAGCTCGTCGCCGCGGAACCACAACAATTCGGCCGGCACATTGCTCTTCAGCGCGTCGATGCGGCGCGAAAACTGACCGGCGGTGAGCTTCAGGCCGTCGAGCGCCAGCAACTGGTCGCCAACGGCCAGCCCGGCCCGCTGGGCGGCGGAGCCAGCCAGCACCTGCGCGACGCTGCCGTCGCCCTTCAGCTTCAGGCCCAGGGTCTGCTTCTGCGCGCTGCCGCTGCTGCGACCGCCCAGGTCCTGCTCGCCGGTGGCGGCACGGCGCTCGGCACGCACGCCGAAATCGGCCAGGGTTTCCGCCAGCGGCAATTCATCGGTGCCGCGCAGGGCGCTATCGAAGAACGCGCGCAGCTTGAGGCCCGACAGCTCGGCGGCGATTGCTTCCAGCGCGCCCTCCGGCGCCGGCCGGTCGTGACGGCCGTAGCGGCTCCACAGGGCCTGCATGACGGCATCGAGCGTCACCGCCGAATCGCGGCGCAGGATCAGGTCCAGGCAGAGCGCCACCAGCGCGCCCTTCACGTAGTAATTGGTGCTGGCGTTGGGGCTGTTGTCGTCGGGCTGGTAGTACTTGATCCAGGCCTCGAAGCTGGCGTCGGCCAGCGTGTGCACCCGGCGCGCCGGCGTACGCTCCAGCCGGGTGGCGGCCTCGGCGAGCAGATCGAGATAGACCGGCGCTTCGATCAGCCCGGCGCGCAGCAGGAACAGATCGTCGTAATAGCTGGTGACGCCCTCGTAGTGCCAGAGATCGCGCGAGTAGGCCGGGCCGGAAAGATCGCTCTCGGCGAACGACGCCGGGGTGATGCGCTTGACGTTCCAGAGGTGGAAATACTCGTGGCTCACCAGCCCGAGGAAGGTCCGGTATTCCTTGCCGAGGCCGCTGTCGCCGGGGCGCGGCAGGTCGTTGCGGGAGCAGACCAGGGCGGTGGATTCGCGGTGTTCCAGGCCGCCGTAGCCGCCGGCGGTGACATTGGTCAGAAACCAGTAGCGCGGCATCGCCGGCTCGCCGCCGAACATCGCGCGCTGGGCGGCGCAGATCTTCGCAATGTCCGCCGCCAGCCGCGCCTCGTCGGGCTCGCAGCGGCCGGACAGGGTGAGCGTGTGCGGCAGATCGCCGGCAACGAAGTCGATGCGCCGGAACGCCGCCATCTCCACCGGGCTGTCGATCAGGGTTTCGTAGTCGGGCGCGGCATAGCGGCCGAAGCCAGCGGCGTCGATGCGCAGCGGCGTCAGCGCGGTGGCCAGTCGCCAGTCGGCGCAGTCGGCGTCGTCCGGGCGGGCGATCTCCAGCTCGAAGCCGGCGTATTCGTAGCCCTGCGGGCAGTAGACCAGCGAGGAGGCGTTGAAGAAGCCACGGCGCACGTCCAGCCAGGCCTTGCGCACCGAGTCGTCGAGCGCGTGGACCCGATAGGTGAGTTCGATCTCGCCGCCGGCCGCGCTGGCGGGCACCCGCAACCGGGACTTGTCGAGCCGCTCGACGGCCACCGCCTGCCCGCCCCGGACGGCCTGGAGATCGAACAGGTGCTTGGCGAAGTCGCGCACTAAATAACTGCCGCGAATCCAGGCTGGCAGGCGGAATTCGAGGGCATCCGTACCCGCCGTGACACGCAGGCGGACCTGGTACTGATGGGCGCGTGGGTCGGCTCTGACGGCGACCTGCACAGCCGGAAGGGAGACGGCCAAAGTGTGATCGGGTTGGCGAAAAGACCGGCAGTTTACTCCCGCGCTCCGGCGCCGGGCAGCCCCCTTCCATCAGCCCGATGACGGGCTTTGTAACCAAACCGTCGCCGGGCCTTCACACGGGCTTTTTAGAGTCCGCCCGCTGCGCCTAGACGCCGCCCAGATCCCAGCACCAAACCAGCAAGGAACCCCCATGTCTCTCGACCGGCACGAACACGACACCGAGAACGTCGACCACGGCGACGTCCTGAACTCCCCCAACTACTTCGGCAACGTCCTGTCGGCGACCATGAACCGTCGCGAAGTGATGCGCGGCGGTCTCTCCGCCGCCGTGGCGGCCGGCTTCGCCGGCAGCGCGCTGAGCGCCTGCGGCGGCGACGGCCCCGGCAGCGGCGCGGTGGTCGGCACCAAGAATGTCGCCCGCAGCCTCGAAGACCGCGTGCTGATCCCCTCCGACTACAGCGCCTCGGTGCTGTTCGCCACCGGCGATCTCATCAACGCCGCCGGCGGCGACAAGAAGTTGCAGGACATCACCGGCGACGAGATGGCGGTGCGTGCCGGTGACCACCACGACGGCATGTACTACTTCGGCCTCAACGCCGCCGGCGCGCTCGACCGCAACGGCAGCGACCGTGGCGTGATCGCCATCAACTTCGAGAACATCAATCAGCAGTTCCTGCACGCCGCCGGCGCGACCGTGGATGCCAGCGGCAACCGCACGGTCGCCGACGAGGTGGTGAAGGAAATCAACGCCCACGGCGTTGGCCTGATCGAGGTGAAGAAGAACGCCGGCAAGTTCGAAGTGGTCGCCGGTTCGGCGCTGTCGCGCCGCATCACCCCGGAAACCGAGGCCAAGTTCGCCGGTCCGGTCGCCGGCTCCAAGTGGGTGAAGACCAAGTACTCCACCGACGGCCTGAAGAGCCGTGGCACGCTCAACAACTGCGCCTACGGCTACACCCCCTGGGGCACCTACCTGACCTGCGAGGAAAACTGGGCCGGCTACTTCGACAACGCCAGCGAGGCGGCTCCCGGCGTCGAGTACAGCCGCTATGGCATCAGCAAGGGCCAGAAGGGCAGCTACCGCTGGGCCACCGCCGGCAGCGACGACCGCTTCGCGCGCTGGCAGCTCAACAGCGTGGGCGCCGACGCCAGCGCCGACTACCGCAACGAGGCCAATACCTTTGGCTGGGTGGTGGAGATCGACCCGATCAACGCCGCCGTCACCCCGGTCAAGCGCACCACCTTCGGCCGCATGGCCCACGAGTGCGCCTATCCCTCGATCATCACCGCCGGCAAGAAGTTCGCGTTCTACATGGGCGACGATGCCCGCTTCGAGTACGTCTACAAGTTCGTGCCGAACAAGGCCTGGGACGCGGCCGACGCCACCGGCGGCGTCAGCGCCGGCGACAAGTACCTGAACGACGGCGTGCTCTACGTCGCCAAGTACAACGCCGATGGCACGGGCACCTGGATTCCGCTGGTCGCTGGCACCGGCGCGCTGACCGCCGCCAACGGCTTTGCCGATCAGGCCGAAGTGCTGGTGAAGACCCGCGCCGCCGCCGACGCGGTGGGCGCCACCAAGATGGACCGCCCGGAATGGTGCACCGTCGATCACGGCAGCGGCGACGTGTTCATCACGCTCACCAACAACACCAACCGTGGCGTCGGCACCAACCCCGGCGTGGACGCGGTCAACCCGCGCGCCGCCAATGCCTACGGCGAAGTGCTGCGCATGCGCGAAGCCGGCAGCGACCCCGCCGCCACCAGCTTCGCCTGGACCATCTTCGTGTTCGGCTCGCCGGCGACGCTGGCCGCCAGCAATCTGTCGGAGCTGACCGCCGACAACGACTTCGGCTCGCCGGACGGCCTCTGGGCGGACCCGCGCGGTCTGCTCTGGATCCAGACCGACAATCCGCACGGCAACGACATGGGCAAGCTCTGCAACAACCAGATGCTGGTCACCATCCCGCCGAGCGCCTTCGACGTGAAGCCGGTGATCAAGCGCTTCCTGGTCGGCCCAACGCAGTGCGAGCTGACCGGCATCGACATCACCCCGGACGGCAAGACCATGTTCGTCAACATCCAGCACCCGGGTGAAGACACCGCCGCCGCCGACGTCAACGCCGCCGACAGCAATGCCGCCAGCAAGTACAGCAGCGCCTGGCCCTACGACCGCAGCGACGCCACCAAGGCCGGCACCAAGGCCGGCCGGCCGCGCTCGGCCACTCTGGTCATCACCAAGAAGGACGGCGGCGTGATCGGCTTCTGATTCCGGTTTAACCCCGTGGTCTCTGGAGCCCGCGCAAGCGGGCTCTTTTTTGTCCGCGCTCCGGCACTCAGCCGCGACGGCGCAGCCAGACCTGGTACATGCCGCCGAAGCTGCGCGGCGCGTCGGCCTCGTAGGCGTCCCACTGCGCGGCATCCAGCCGCTCGGCCGGTCGGCCCAGTCGCCGCGCGGCCTGCTCGGCGACCGGGGCCGGCGCTTCCAGTTGCAGCCAGTCGAAGCCGGCCGCCTCGGCTTCGGCCAGGAATTCCGGCAGGCGGTAGTGCCGCTCGCGGCGGTTGAACAGCAGGTCGCGGCAACCGGCGCGCGAGTAGAAGTCGATGGATCCGACGATGGCCGGATCGGGACTGCCGTAGTCGCCGCGCAGATAGGCCGCGCGGCCTTGCCGCACCACCGCTTCATCGCCCTCGAAAGCCGGCGCTGGCCAAAGCTCGCGCAAGCGCCGGACCTCGGCGCGCGCACGGGCGCTGTAAACCGCCGCGCACAGCAGGCCGCCGGGGGCGAGTACCGAGGCCAGCGCCGCCAGTCCGGCGGCCGGGTCCGGCAGGTGGTGCAGCACGCCGATGCACTCGACCAGGTCGTAGCGCGCGCCGCTGCCGGTGAGGCTGAGCAGATCGGCGCAACGCCATTCCACGCCGCGCAGCCCGGCGGCGGCGCAGGCGCGCTGCGCGTAGGCCAGGCTGCTGCGGGAAAAGTCCAGCGCCTGCAGGCGCGCGCCGGGATAGCGGTCGGCGGCGCGCAGCAGTTGCTGGCCGCTGCCGCAGCCGGCGATCAGCACCCGGGGCCGCGCCGGCAGAAGGCGGGTGACCCCGGCGGGTGGCGGCCAGGGACGGCGCGGCTCGGCCTGCCAGCGCGGATAGGGATCGTCCTCGTACTGGGCGGCCAGCCCGGCATCGACGGTGGTGGCGGCCGGCCATGACCGCGCCAGTTCGGCCTCCGCCAAGGGCTCGGCCAGGAGTCGGCGCACCAGTTCGCCGGCTGGTAGCCGCGCCAGCACCGGCGCCCAGTCGCCAGGCTCGGGCGCCGCCGCCAGAAAGGCCCAGGCCAGCAGCGCCTCGGGTGGTGGCCGCCCTTGCGCGGCGGCGGCGATCAGCGAGGCGTGCGCAGCGGCGCGGACGGTGGCGTCGGTCGTCGGCAGGGCGAGGCGGCCGGTCTGCTGCGCCCACAGCGCCAGCGCGACCAACAAGCGCGGGTAGCGCTGGCAGGCCGCGCCGGCCTCGATCAGGAGCCGCGCGGCGAGCGCCGCCAGCAGAGCTTCCCAGCGCGGCTGCGGCAGCGGGCTGAGCGCCAGCAGACGGTGCAGCAAGAGGTCGGCTTCCAGCGCCGCCAGCACCGCCGTCGAAACCGGATCGGGCGCCGACAGGGCGGCCGCGACCGGCGGGCTCAGCGCCAGATACTCGGCCAGCGGCGCCGCCAGTTCGGCGGGCCGCGCCCAGACTTCGTCCAGCGCCAGAACCCAGACGCGGTCGATATCGGCATGCCGCGCCGCCGGGCGGTGCGCGCGCAGGAAGTCGAGCAGGCCATCGCAGCCGGCATGCGGCCGCGCGGCGCTGTCCAGGCTGGCGAGCAAGGCATCGAACTGCGCAGCCGTCAGGCCGGCGCGCGCCGCCTGATCGGCCCGGCGCAGCAGGTCCTTGAGGGTTTCGGGCGGCGCGGCGCGGGAGCTCACCGCGCCATGCTAGCCAGCCGGCATGACAGCTGGCGGACAAAAAAATGGGGCCGCGATGCACTCGCGGCCCCCAGAAAACCACCCAAGGAATTTTTACAACGCGGCTTCCAGGGTCAGGCCGACACCCCGGCCACGGCCGTCGATGCCGGAGGCGTGCTCGCGGTAGCTCTTGTCGAACAGGTTTTCACCGACCAGCTGCAGGCGCAGGCGCTCGCTGGGGCTCCAGCGCAGGGCGAGGTCGACCACCGCGAAGCCTGGCGTGCCGCCGTCGGCGATGCGGGCGTCGGTCTGATCCAGGCCGTCGAGACGGTGCTGGCTGTCGTTGAACCAGACGCTGGGCGCGATCACCAGCTTGGGCAGCGCCTGCCAGTCGAGACCGAGCACGCCGTTGAGCGGCGGGATGCGGTTGCCGGGCTCCTTGCTGCCATTGGCCAGCTCCTTCTCCGCCCAGGTGTAGTTGAGCGTGGCACGGGCGGTGATCCGGGCCAGCAACTGCTGCCGCAGCGAGCCTTCGAAACCGTAGTAGGTCGCGCTCGGCAGGTTCTCGGCCTGGTAGCAGCCGGCGGCGTCGGTGCAGCCCTGCTCGCCCTGCGGCACCACGCGGGTGGGGTTGTCGGTGGAAATCTGGTCGCGATAGCCGAAGTAGAAGATGCTGAACTCGCCGACCGTGCCGCCCGACCGGTACTTGAGGCCGGTGTCGAGCGACAGCAGGCTCTCCGGCTTGAGGTTGGTGTTGGCGACGAAGGGCCGCGCCGGGCTGCCGCCACGGTCGCCGACCAGGGCCAGGTCGAAGATGTTGGGCGCGCGATAACCACGGCCGAGGTTGCTGGTCCAGGCCAGACTCGGCGAGATCGCGTAGCGCAGGCCGAGCTGGGCGCTGTAGTCGGTGTTGTCCACCTCGCCAGCGATGGTGCGGTCGGACTCCGGCGCCGCCGGCAGCGTGGTGCTGGTGTAGTTGACGCGGCCACCGAGGTTGGCCTGCCAGGCCGGCGCGAAGGCCCAGAGGTCTTCCAGATAGACGCCGTAGTTGTCGGTGCTGGCACCGTTCGGGAAGCGGCTCTTGAAGCTGGTCGTTCCCGAGCTGGCGGTGTAGCTGGCGCCGCTGTTGCCGCTGCGCTGCTTGGTGCTGTCCACCGCGTCGCGGTACAGCTCGGTGCCGTAGCGCAGCGTGTGCTGCGGGTTCAGCACGGTCTGCGCGGCGACGGTGAGGCCATCGAGAGTCGAGCGGTTCTGCTCGCGGTCGTAGCGGGTCGGGTTGGCCGAGGGGTTGTCGAAGCGGTCGTCGTTGATGATCTGCCGGCCCAGATGCACTTCCAGACTGTCCACGAAAGCCAGCGGCGCGCTGTGCCGCCAGCGCAGGTGGTAGAAGGCGCGGTTGTTGTCGTAGATCGCCTGGATGCGCGAGGCCGGCGGCGGATTGGAGCCCGGCACCATCTCGTTGTAGCGGAACAGTTGCGGCACCTCGAAGTACTGCACCGCGAAGCTCAGTTCGTCCGCCGGCGTCGCCGCCCAGATCGCCTTGAAGTCGTAGGCGCGCGCGGTGTACTCGCCCGGCCCCACCGTGTCGCTGAGGCTGATGTTGCCGGCGCCGTCGGCGCTCTGGCCCAAGCCACCGATCTTGCGGTCGCCGTAGTTGGCGATGGTGTAGCCGGCGGCCAGTGAGAGCTTCTCGTTGCCGGCGGCGAGCTTCACCCGGCCGACCTTGGCGGAATCGGCGCTGCCGTAGTGCAGGCGGGTTTCGGCGGCGGTGCCGATCTGGCTGCCGCTGAAACGGGTTTCCGGCGTGCGCACCTGGATCACGCCGCCCATCGCGTCGGAGCCGTAGAGGGTGGAGCTGGGGCCGCGCACGATCTCGATCTGGTCGACGTTCCAGGGGTCGAGCAGGGCGATGTACTGGCTCGGCGCCGAGCGGAAGAAGGCATTGTTGAGGCGGAAGCCGTCGACCAGATGCAGCACGCCCGAGCCCTTGAGACCGCGGACGATGGCCATGCCCTGGCCGGGGCCGGTCTGCTGGAAGTACACGCCGGATTCGCCGCGCAGCAGCTCGCCCATCACCTGCGGGCTCTGGTTGCCGATGTCTTCGGCGCCGAGCACGGTGACCGGTTGCGCCACCTCGAAGCTGCTGGCGCTGCCACGGGTGGCGGTGACCTGGACGGGGTCGAGCAGGACGCTATCGGCGTAGGCCGGCGCGGCCACAAGGGCGGCGGCCACGGCGAGATGACGAGGGGTGAACATCGGGGCTCCCTGAAAATGTGATTGACGACAAGTTCAGGTCGAAAAATAGCTCTTACAACGTCAAATATTGGTCAATTAATACCGGAATGCTCACGGAGAATTGAGAAATACCGGATTGCCGATCACCGTGCGGGTCTGAAGGTCGCGCAGCTCGATGCGCCAGACCGTGCCCAGCGGCCCCTCGCCGGCCGGCCGGCGCTGCGCCGTCTGGCGATGCACGAACGGATCGGTGAGCACCGGCAGGCTGGCCACCAGTTGGCCGTTGGCGTAATAGCTGAGCCACTGGCCGGCACCGCCAGTGACGGTGGTGGTGAGCGTCGCGCTCTCGCCCTCGGCGAGCCTCAGCCGGTCGCCATAGATGCCCTGTTGACCATTGGGGCCGGAGGCCTCGAATAGCACCTCCGGCGAGCCGCTGACGCCACGGGTGCGGATGTAAGCATGGCCGGCGCGGATCGCCGCCTGCAGCGCCGGCCGTGACAGCTCGCTGGCATAGACCGCAGTCAGGCTGGAGCCATAGCCCTTGCGTAGGCGCTGGTCCTCGGCATCGACGCCCTTGCTGTCGGAGCCGCTGACGGCGGTGATCTTGTAGCCCTGCCGCAGCAGGCCTTCCCACTTCTGGATGGCGGTGCCGACGAAGGGGTTCTCGATGGAACCCACCGGCAGTGGAATCCCCAGATCGTCCGGCGTTGCCAGCATCGGGCCGTTGACCAGTTCGATGGTATCGACCTGCGACCAGTCGATGGCGTCGTCCAGCTCGAAGTAGCAACCCCGGCAGAAATTGCTGAACAGCGGCGGCGGAAAGGTGGTGGGGTGATTCACCCCGAACAGCGCACCGTCGGCCTTGCTCAGGCGCTGGATCTCGGCGGCGCTGACATCCTCGAAACCGTGACGGTATTCGAGCACCGAGGGCGTTTCACCGAAGGCCATCAGGTGGCCGTGGTAAGTGATGATCTCGCGCCCCGGCCAGATCAGCAGATCGGGATGGGCCCGCTGCACCGCGCCCAGCGTGCGCCAGTGCTGGCCGGTGACGTACTCGGTGACCATCAGGAAATCGAGCTGCGCGGTGCGCGCCTGGGCGATGAAGTCCGGCCAGTCCGGCGCGTTCGGATTGGAGTGGTAGGCGTGCATGTGGAAGTCGCCGCGATACCAGCCGGGCAGCCGCCGCGCGACATGTTGCCGGTCCACCGGATCGTCGGCCGGCGTCGCCCCGGCGGATGCGGTCTTGCACTCGACGACGACCCGGTAGTCGGCGCCGGCCGGCGCCACCGCCGCCACACCGAGGTCGGCGTACCAGGTGCCGGGCTCGATGGCGCCGGGCACGAAGCCACGGTCGGCGCTGTCGCGCTGCACGTAGATCGGCGCCTGCCCCTGGTCGATGCGGCCCTGGCGCGAGCCGCCCCAACCGCGAAAACCCTGGGCACTGCGGTAGCCGTGCTGGTCCCAGAGACCGAGATCGAAGGTGGTGGCGGTGAGCGGTGTCGACGGCGGGTTGCCGGGCCTGTCGCTCCACTGGTAGCTCAGCTCCACCCGCTCGCTGCCCGGCGCCACCACAAAGGGCAGCATGCGATAGCTCTTGGCCTCGGTGGCGCTGGCCGTGCCGGTGAATTCCAGCGCCGGCGCGCCCGGCGCACACAGCGCCGTCCCCGGCGGTGGTGGTGACGGCGACGGTTCGGACGACGGCGCCTGCGAACGACCGCAGGCCGCGAGCAGGACCAGCAAGAGGGACGATGCGGAGCGTAGTTTCATGCCCGCAGTTTAGTGAGCGCCGGCGGCCGCGAAATGACACCGCAGTCCGGCGAAAACCGCTAGGCTTGCCAGCCATGAGCATAGGCATTGATCCCAACGCACCCCTGTCCCTGCGCGGCCACCTCACCAAGCTGTTCGCAGGCCTCACCGTGAAACCGGCGCTGCACGACCCCGACATGGCGCGCAAGCGCCTGCGGGTGAACAAGCTCGCCAAACTCACCTGGCCCGCCAGCGGCGCCACCTACACCGCCGGCGCGCTCGGCGAGGTGCCGGTGGAATGGGTGGCGCACCCCGCCAGCGGCGCGCGCGGCTTCGTGCTCTACCTGCACGGCGGCGCCTATGTCACCGGCTCGCCGCGCAGCCACCGCGTCCTCACCTCGCGCCTGGCCCGCGACGCCCGAGTCTGTGTCGCGGTGCCCGACTACCGGCTGGCGCCGGAACATCCCTTCCCCGCCGCCATCGACGACGCGCTGGCGGCCTATCGCGGCCTGCTGGCGCAGGACATCTCTGCCAACAAGATCATCATCGCCGGCGACTCCGCCGGCGGCGGCCTGGCGCTGGCGCTGGCGCTGCGCCTGAAGAGCGAGCCGCTGCCGCAACCCGCCGGCATCGTCTGCCTCTCGCCCTGGACCGACCTGACCATGTCCGGCGACTCGGTGAGTTCACGCGCCGGGCTGGAGGTGATGCTGTCGCGCCAGCTCGGCGCCGACAGCGCCGCGCAGTACCTGGCCGGTCAGGACCCGAAGCTGCCGCTGGCCTCGCCTCTGTTCGCCGATCTCAGCGGCCTGGCGCCGCTGCTGATCCAGGTCGGCGGCCAGGAGATCCTGCACGACGACTCCACCCGCCTGGCGCAGCGCGCCAGCGCCCTGGGCGTGCCGGTGACGCTGCAGATCTGGCCGAGGCTCTGGCATGTCTGGCAGTTGCACGGTGGACTGATGCCGGAGTCCGACGCGGCGATTGCCGCCATCGCCGACTTCATCCACGCCCGCCTCACCGGCCGCTGATGGACAGCCAACGGCCGTGAGCAGCGAACTGACCGTCGCGCCCCGCCGCGAAGACAACGCCAGCCCGCTGCCGGCCGACGCGCCCAACCGCATCGGCAAGTACGAGATTCGCGGCGTGCTCGGCAAGGGCGCCAGCGGCCTGGTCTACAAGGGCTTCGATCCCTTCGTGCAGCGCGAGGTGGCGGTGAAGATCGCCCTGCACCTGAGCGAGGACCGGCAGGGCGGCAACTTCGAGATGCAGGCGAAGAACTTCTTCGTGGAAGCGCGCGCCGCCGGCATGCTCAACCACCCCAACATCATCGCCCTCTACGACGCCGGCATGGAGGCCGACCTCTGCTACATCGTCATGGAGTACGTCGACGGCGACACCCTGCTGCCCTGGTGCCGGCGCAACGGGCCGCGCATGCCGCTGGACAAGGTGCTGGATGTCGGCATCAAGTGCGCGCGCGGGCTCGACTACTCGCACGTCAAGGGCGTGCTGCACCGGGACATCAAGCCCAGCAACATCATGATCACCAAGGACGGCGTCCCGAAGATCATGGACTTCTCGATCGCCGAGCTGAACGAGCCGCGCGAGGGCGTCGGCAGCACGGCGGTGGGCTCGCCGCTGTACATGTCGCCGGAACAGGTGATGCGCCAGCCGGTCGGCCCCACCTCCGATCTCTACGCGCTGGGCGCGGTGCTCTACCAGTTGCTCACCGGCGAGCCGCCGTTCTACTCGCCACACCTGCCCGGCTTGTTCGCGGCGATCCGCAACCAGCCGCCGCCGGCGCTGGAAAAGAAGCGGCCGGACGCTTCCCGCGAGCTGTGCCAGATCCTGGCCAAGCTGCTCGCCAAGAAACCGGCCGAGCGCTATCAAAAAGGCCTGGACCTCGCCTCCGACCTGATGCGCGAGCAGGAGCGCCTGCGCGAGAGCGACGCCCACTCCAACCGTCGCGAAAACCGCGACTCGCTGCGCGGCCTGGCCTTCTTCAATGCCTTCACCGAGGAGGAGATCGACGGCATCCTCGGCGCCAGCCAGCTCAAGACCTTCGCCGCCGGCACCACCATGGTCGAGGAGGGCGATGTCGAGAACGCCTTCTACATCATCGCCATGGGCCAGGCGCTGGTGCGCAAGGGCGGCAAGCCGATCCATGTGCTCGGCAAGGGTGACTGCTTCGGCGAGATCGCCCTGCTCTCCGGCATGCGCCGCACCGCCTCGGTGCAGGCGGCGAGCACGGTACTGGCGCTGCGCATCAACGCCACCCTGCTCGACAACGTCGCGCCGGAAAGCCAGTTGCGTTTCTACAAGACCTTCACCCAGACCCTGATCTACCGGCTGACGATGTCCAACGCGCGGCTGTCCGCTGCCACGCCCTCGCCGCCGGTCACCTGAGCGGACTCACTCCGGCCACAGCCAGGCGGCGCCGCGCACGCCGCTGGAGTCGCCATGCAGCGCCGGCTTCAGCCGGGTATCGACACGGTCGCTGAACACCCAGGCACCCCAGCGCTGCGGAATGCTCTGGTACAGCGCCGCCAGCTTCGACAGGCCGCCGCCGAGCACGATCACTTCCGGATCGAGCAGATTGATGACGCTGGCCAGCGCCCGCGCCAGCCGGTCCTGATAGCGCTCCCAGCTCTCGGCGCAGGCGGCGTCGCCGGCGGCCACGCCCTCCAGGATCTGCTCGCTGCGCAGCGCGCCGCCGAAGCGCTGGGCGTGGTCGCGGGCAAAGCCGGTGCCGGACAGCCAGGCCTCGATGCTGCCGCGCAGGCCGTCCCAGTGCGCCGGTCCCGGCACTTCGTCCCAGTCGGCGCGCGGCCAGGGCAGCGGGTTGTGTCCCCACTCGCCGGCGATGGCATTGGGGCCGGACAGCAGACGGCCGTGGACGACGATGCCGCCACCGACGCCGGTGCCGAGGATCGCCGCGAATACCGTGCTGGCGCCGGCCGCCGCGCCGTCGGCGGCCTCCGACACCGCCAGGCAATCGGCATCGTTGGCCATGCGTACCGCCCGCCCCAGAGCCACCTCGATGTCCTGCTTGAGCGGACGGCCGTTGAGGCAGATGGAATTGGCGTTCTTGATCAGCCCGGTGGCCGGCGAGATGGCGCCCGGATGGCCGATGCCCACCGGCAGGCCGGTGCGGCCGGCGGCAGCTTCCATGCGTCGCACCAGCTCGGCGATGGTGGCGATCTGGCCGTGGTAGTCCTCGTAGGGCGTCGGCAGACGCTCGCGCGCCAGGATCGCCGAGCCCGGCCCCATCAATACCGCTTCCGTCTTGGTGCCGCCGAGGTCGATTCCGATACGCATGCCGCTATTTTGCCAGTGCGCCGGAAAACTCCATGCTGCCGTCGTCGACCGCGCCGTAGCGCAGGCTCAGGAGATCGAACAGATAGTTCTGGTAGAGCTTCCAGGGCGACTTCGAGCCCTGCTTGGGGAAGGCTTCGATGGCGCGCTGCACATAGCCGGAGGAGAAGTCGATCAGCGGCTGCTCCTGTAGCTCCGGGTCCCGGCGACGCGGCGTGCACTGCCGGTAGCCGTGCTGGTCCATGTGCTTGAGCAGGCGGCAGAGATAGGCCGAGCTGAGGTCGACCTTCAGCGTCCACGAGGCATTGGTGTAGCCGATCGCCAGCGCCATGTTGGGGATGTCGCTGATCATCATGCCCTTGTAGCTGAGCTTGCTGGACAGATCGACCCGCTCGCCATCGACCACGAACTCCAGCCCGCCCAGCGCCAGCAGCTTCAGGCCGGTGGCGCTGACCACCACATCGGCGGCCAGCTCCTGCCCGGACTTCAGGCGGATGCCCCGCTCGGTGAAGCTGTCGATGTGGTCGGTGACGATGTCGGCCTTGCCCGAGCGCAGGGCGCGGAACAGATCGCCATCCGGCACCAGGCAGACCCGCTGGTCCCAGGGGTCGTAGCTGGGCGCGAAGTGCTTGTCCACGTCGAAGCCCCTGGGCAGTTGGTGGCGCACGCCGGCGCGGATCAGCTTCCTGGCCAGCCCCGGCGCGCGGCGGCAGAGGTTGAAGAAGAACATCTGCATCAGCACGTTCTTCCAGCGGGTGATGGCGTAGGCGAGCTTGGCCGGCAGCAGGCGACGCAGGCCGTTGGCGATCGCATCCTGGCCCGGCAAGGCGAGGATGTAGGTTGGCGAGCGCTGCAGCATGGTGACCTGGGCCGCTTCGCGGGCCATCGACGGCACCAGGGTGACCGCCGTCGCACCGCTGCCGATCACCACCACCCGCTGGCCGCGATAGTCGAGATCGGCCGGCCACTGCTGCGGATGCACGAAGCGGCCGCGAAACCGATCCAGCCCCGGATAGTCCGGCGTGTAGCCGCCGGCGTAGTCGTAGTAGCCGGCGCAGAGGTAGAGAAACCGGCAACTCAGGCGCAGGCGCTCGCGCTGCGGGCCGCGCTCCACCTCCACCGTCCAGCGCGCCTCGGGCGTGGACCACTCGGCGCCGACCACCCGGTGCTGGTAGCGGATGTGCGGCCCGAGGCCGTAGTCGCGCACCACCTCGCGCATGTAGTCGAGGATCGCCGGGCCGTCGGCAATCGCCTTCGCCGCCGTCCAGGGGCGGAAGGAATAGCCGAGCGTGTACATGTCGGAATCGGAGCGGATGCCGGGGTAGCGGAACAGATCCCAGGTGCCGCCGAGCGTCTCCCGCCCTTCGAGGATCGCGTAGCTCTGCTGCGGACACTGCTGCCCGAGGTGCACCGCCGCGCCGATGCCGGACAGGCCGGCACCGACGATCAGCACATCGAAATGTTCCAGGGACATGCGGCGGCGCTCCGGGTCGGGAGCCGGCACTGTAGAAGGACCGGGGCACCAGCACAGTTGCCGCCGCGCCAGCCACCGGCGCAGCGCAGGTCAAGGCACCCGTGCCCGCCGCCGGCCCCGAGGCCGGCGGCGGACGCGGCTAACGGCCGTTGCGATCACGCACGATCTCCGCCGCCTGCTGGAAGGTGGGGCGGTTGATCCAGTGGATCGCCGGCACCGGCTGGTAGGCGAAGGAGGTGTGCTCGACGGCGTCGCAATCCTCCACCACGCCACAGTCGGCGGCCTTGGGATAGACCAGCTGCGTGCCGTCCCAGGCGGCCTGGTTGGCAAGCCCGCCGAGATCGGTCAGCGCCTGATTGAGCGCGCTCAGCACCGCCGCGCGGCAGAGCGCAGGGTCCTCGGAGCCGGCGCACTGGAGCGCCCGGTAACTGGCATGCCCCGGAGTATCGAGCGCGGTCTGCAGCAGGCGGCGCATGTGCTGGTACCAGCCTTCCTGAAAGGCCGAGCCCTGCGCCCGTGGCGCGTCGAGACGGCCGGTCAACACCCCGGCCTTGGTCGATAGCGTTTCCAGCTGCGGGGTCAGGGTCTGCATCAGGCGCAGGTACCAGGCGTCCATGAACACCACGGCGGCACGGTGGTCGTAGACGCCGTCGGCGTCGCGGTCGCGCCGGTAGCCGCCCAGGCCCTTGCCGTTGTCGATCCACTGCCGGGAGCCGTCGTCCAGCCAGTCCTGCATCAGCGCCAGCACCGTCTGCTGGTCCTCGCTCAGAGTGCCCGCCCGGGCAAGCTCGATCAGCAGCGGCAGCAGGGTCTGGCCACGGTGGTCGGTGTAGGCGGCATCGGCCATCACCTCGACCATGGTCGCCAGCGTGTGCTTGCGACCGCTGGCGCGGAACGCCGCGAGACGGTCGCTGAGCATGCTCACCCGATGAGTCGGTCCGTAGGTGCCGTTGGCATCGGCCGCCCACCAGCCGGCGGCACCGGAGTTGTTCCAGTTGGCCAGATAGCCCTGCGGCGGATTCAGATCCTGGATGTGCGCCGACAGCGGCAGAAAACCCGGCCACTCGTAGTAGCCCTGGTCGTCCATCGCGGTCGGCCGCGCGCGGCTCGGGTATGGCACCTCGCCGCCGTAGCGGCTGAAGAAGTCATCCGGCAGGTTCTGGTCGGCCACCCATTCGTAGTTGCCGTCGCCCCAGTTGGGCAGCTCCGGATGGACACCCGCCGCCCGCTGCGGATAGAGACCGGACTGGATGTAGGCGATGTCCTTGCTGTCGGCGTAGAGCCAGTTGAAGGTCGCCGTCATGCTGTTGAACAGCTTCTTGAACCGCGTGTGATCCATCGCCATGCCGGTGGTGGTGAGCAGCGCGAACGGCGCGGCGGTATCGACATCGGCGAGAAAGGTGCTGCGCTGGCTCGAAACCACCACCGGCTCGCCCTGCACGGTGGCGGTGCCCACCACCGGTCCGTAGTGGGTGCGCAAGACGTAGCGGCGCACGGTTTCCGGATTCTGCGGGCCGCCCAGCGCGAGGCTGGCGACGGTGAGATTGGCGGTCCAGGTATCGAGCCGCTTGTACAGGCGCACGCAGCGGCCCTTGTAGAGATAGCCATCGCTATCCGGATAGCCGTCGCCGTCGGCGTCGCCGCGCGAGGCCGGCGCGCCGCTGGTGTTGCACAGCTTGGACACCCGCAGGTCGGTGAAATCGGAACCTGCCGAAGTCGGGCTCCAGGCAAAGTCGAGCCCGCGCCCGATCACGATGTAGGGCAGGTTGACGGTGGAGATGCCGCGCGCCGCCAGCTCGTAGGGCGTGCCGCCACGCGAGACCACGGCGGCCTCCCATAGCAGCTGCGGCATGAAGTAGCTGGTCTGCGGACCGGCCACCAGGATCGGGTGACCACTTTCGGTCTGGCTGCCGGCGGCGGCGATCCAGTTGGAGCTGGTCATCGGCAGTCCGTGGCGATTGAGCAGCCGCTTGAGGCTCAGGCCGGGGTCGGCACTCGCCTGCTGCGCCACCAGGTGCGCGAGCCCCGGTCGCAGCGGCGGCCGGGTCAGCTCGGCCAGCCGATCCGCCGGCGCACGGGGCAGCAGGTTCAGACGCCCGAGGCCGCGCAGCCCCTCGACGCCGAGCGGCGCCTCGGGAACCGCCAGCGGCAAGGGCAGCGTCGGCAGCCCGGGCCCATGCGACTGCAAGCTGTGGCCCACGAAGCTGCCGACATCCCAGATCGCCGTCCCCGGCGGCAGGGTCTGCGGGCAGCTCTCGTCCACCGAGGGCGGGCTCTGGGTGGCGAAGGTTCCGGAAGCGGTGACCGGGGTATCCGGGGCATTGGCATGGCGCAGGTCGCGCCAGAGCTTGCAGGCGGCCTCCGGCAGACGGGTGGTGCCGCCGGTGATGCTGGGATCCAGCGCCTGCAACAGCTGCAGATTGCGCGCCTCGCCACCGCCGCCCAGGCCCAGCGCCGACTGGATCAGCACCGCATTGGCGACGATGTCGTTGACGGTGAAATCCGCCGGCGGGAACAGCGGCTCGCCGCCCAGGCGCAGCCCCAGCGTGGTGTATTCCAGCGGCAACTGGCTCAGCCCCGCCGGCGTCTGCAGGTAGTCGATGTAGGCGTTCATGCCGGCGACAAAGCTCTCGGTGTCCTGCAGGAACAGCGGTCCCAGCGGCCCGAGCTTGGCGACGGCCTTGTCGACGATGCCGCGGATCTCGTCCTCGCCGTAGGCGGAGGCCGAACCGAATTCCAGATCGAGGTCGTAGGTGGTCGGCGAGGGACCGAGCTTCTCCGAGGCGCGACCGCGGCCGGCGGCACGCAGCACGTCGAACAGCCACAGACGGTCGGCGGCGGCGGCATAGCCCAGGCCGAACTGCGCAGCCTGACGGTCGGCGCCGTCCACGTAGGGCACGCCCCAGCCGTCGCGGCGGATGGTCACCGGCTTGCCGTTGGGCGCGGTCAGGCTGAGGCTGGAAACCGCCTCGGCCTCGGGCAGCTCCAGGCCGGCCTGCTTGAAGTAGTTGCAGGCCTGGTCCGAGGACTTCTGGTGCGCGCCGATGTCGGCCGGCGGCGCGCAGCGGTCGGCGCGCAGCGGCGACCGGGCGTAGGCCAGATCGCCGTAGAGGTCGAGCTGGTCGCGGTAGTTGTCGGGATAAGCCAGCTGCGGCTGCCCCGGCAAGGGGCCACCCACGGCACCGGCCGAGTTTCCGTTCGAGCCCGGCGGGAGGATCGACAGGAAGACATTGGCGGCGTCTGCTACCGGCGGCGGCCCGCCTCCGGGCGGGGCGCCAGTCGCCGGCGCGCTGCTGCGCCCGCAGGCGGTGAGCAGACCGCAAGCCAGAACAAGGGACAGCACCGGCAGACGCCGGCGGACGTGGTGGTTCATCATTTCCAACTCCTCCAAAGGGCGCGGTACGTTGCCGGGCCTCGGTACTCATAACGGGATGGTCATGGAAGCGGTTGTCATGTCGGCGGATATTTTTTCCACCGGGTCGGTACTGCCGGTTTCGGCCCTGCCCTCCGGCGCCCTGGAATCGCTCCTGGCGCCCCTGGGTCTGCGCTGGCAGCCGGTGCCGGACGGCGCCGAGATTCCCGGCAGCTACTGGGGCGACTCCGAGGCCGGGTTGATCGGCAACTGCCTGCACCTGCGCGCCGACACCCCGGTGCATTCGGCGCTGCACGAGGCCTGCCACTGGCTGCTGGCCGACGAGCAGCGGCGCGCCGGCCTGCACACCGACGCCGGCGGCAGCGACACCGAGGAGAACGCGGTCTGCTACCTGCAATGCCTGCTGGCCGAGCGCCTGCCCGGCTATTCACGGGCGCGCTGCTTCGCCGACATGGACGCCTGGGGTTATCACTTCATCCTCGGCAGCGCCGCCACCTGGTTCGCGGGCGACAGCGCCGATGCGCAGGCCCTGCTACGCGAGCGCGGCTGGCTGCCGCTGGCCTCGGCGGCTCAGCAGATGCAGGCCCAGACCGAGTAGCGTGCACAAGAGCTGCCCATCCCCTCGCCGCAAATTGCGCGTGCTTGCCTGATCGGATCTGCCCCGTAGGAGCGGGCTTGCCCGCGACCCGTTTCCGGCAAACCAACCGGTCGCGGGCAAGCCCGCTCCTACATTGGCGAGCGGATGGATCCAGGTCGGTCGGGGCAAGGCTCCATCTACAACCAGATCGCATTCCAGTACGGATAGTCTCCGAGTCGCTGAACCAAGCCCGCCCGCAGCGGATTCATCACGATATAGCGGGCCACCGCCCGCAAGTCCTCTTCACGGCGCAGGGCATGATCGTGATAGGCCTCGGACCAAACTGGGCCTAGACGCTGCAAAGCCGCATTGGCGGAGCGCGCACTGAACGATTTAATCCGGCGGACGACCTGCGCCAAGGCATCCCGCTCCCCTAGCTCCAGTAACCAGTGCGCGTGATCCGGCATCAGCACCCAGGCCAACAACCGGGCATCGCCGAGGCTGGCCTGCGACCCGAAGCTGCGGGCTGCGGCACGCGCGGCGGCGTCATCGCGAAACCAGGGCTGCCTTTGCAGCGTGACGGCGGTCAGCAGGTAAACCTGCCCAGCCTGAGAATGGCGCCCTCGCCGCAGCGCGCGCTGTCCGGATTCCATCGCCCCATCTCCCGGTCGGAGCGGGCTTGCCCGCGACCGATTCTCGGCAGGCCCTCTGCTCGCGGGCAAGCCCGCTCCGACTACGGCAAGCGATGGCGGAGAGCGGCTAGCGCCAGGGGATGCTCACTGCCACGCTCACCCGCAGCGGATCGTCGCGCTGGACCAACCAACATGGCCCGCCATCCTCTCCAGCCTGCCGCTAAAGCTCGGTGACCGTGACCTCGACGCTCATGCCCAGCGGATCGCCGGGCTGGCCGACGAAGCTGCCGGCCAGCGGCACCGCCTGTTCGGGATCGCGGGTCACCGCCACTTCGATGAGGTTATTGCCGGCGACCAGGCCATTGGTCGGGTCGTAGGCGACCCAGCCCTCGCCCGGCAGGTAGACCTGCAACCAGGCATGGGTTTCGCCGCCGCCGAGCAGATTGCCGCTGGCGCCGGCCTGGCCGGCGTCGTAGAGGTAGCCGGAGACGAAGCGGGCCGCCAGGCCCAGGCTGCGCGCCGCCTCCATCATCAGCAGGGCGAAGTCGCGGCAAGTTCCGGTGCGCTCGCTGAGCGTCGCCGAGGGGGGCCAGGTGCCGGGCTCGTCGCGACGCTGGTAGCGGAACTCCTCGCGGATCGCGGTATTGATCGCCGCCAGGCTCGCCAGGGTGCCGCCGCCATGCGCCTTGACGTAGCGACGCGCCCACAGCGCCAGCCGGTTGCCAGGATCGGGCGAGTGCCGGCGCAGGTAGGGCGCGAGGTCGATCCGCTCGGAGTCCGAGTACGCCACCGGCAGGGTCGCCGCCTGCGGGTCCAGAATCAGTTGCTCCGGATCGGCCGGATAGTGCTCGACCTCCAGCACCGACTCCAGCACCAGCTCGGTGGCCGGCTCGTGGAAATGCAGCCAGAGCACCGAGTTGCCGAACACATCGCTGGTCCAGCGGGTTTCGGCGGCCGGCGAAACCGACAACTGCGTGTCCAGCACCCGCAACTCGTGAGTGTCGCGGGGGCGGCAGAGAAAGCGGTGCGGGTCCAGACGCACCGGGTTGGCATAGCGATAGGTGGTGCGATGCCGGACTTTCAGTCGGATCATGGGCTGTCGGTTCCGCGAGGGCCGCGTAGAGTGTGCGCACCATGACTGAACCGCCACTGGCTGACGAGCCCCGCAACCTCCTCGGAGGCCGGCTGCTGCCCTGCTCCTACGCGCCGCTGACCGGTTATTTCCGCGATGGCTGCTGCAAGACCGACGGCAATGACCAGGGCCGGCATCTGGTCTGCGCGCGGATGACCATCGAGTTCCTGCGCTTCAGCCTGGAGCGCGGCAACGATCTGGTGACGCCGCGCGCCGAATATCTTTTCCCCGGCCTGAAGCCGGGTGACTGGTGGTGCTTGTGCGCGCTGCGCTGGAGCGAGGCCCTGGAGGCCGGCCTGGCGCCACCAGTGAAGCTCGCCGCCACCCACGCGGCGGTGACCCGTTACGTTTCCAGAGCGGCGCTGCTGCGCCATGCGGTGGACCCGCCGGAGACGGTCTGATGGGCCTCAGCGAAGCCATCCGTCGCGCCGCCGAGTGCGGCTGCGAGCTGGAGCCGATCCCCGGCCGGCGCCGCTATCTGATCCGCGCCATCGGCTACGACGCCGACCCTTACGAGATCGACGAGGACGTGCTGCTGGGGCTGTCGTCGGAGGAGTTCCTGCGCGAGTGGATCCCGGCGCGGGTCTGAAGCTCGCTCAGCCGGCAACCTCCAGACTGACCCGGGCGCGGCCCTCGCGCTTGCTGCGGTAGAGCGCGGCGTCGGCGCGGCTCAGCAGCTCGCGCAGGGAGTCGCCCTCGCGCGGCACCAGCGCCGCGACGCCGATGCTGCAACTGACCAGGCCCAGCGGCGAGCCGGCATGCGGGATCGCCAGCGCCCGCAGTGCCTGCTCCAGGGCTTCGGCGACGGTCAGCGCGCCCGTGCCGTCGGTTTCCGGCAGCAGCACCAGGAATTCCTCGCCGCCCACCCGCGCCACCAGGTCGGCCGGCCGGCGCAGTCCGGCCTGGAAGCAGCGCGCCGCCTGCCGCAGGCATTCGTCGCCGCCCGGATGGCCGTAGTGGTCGTTGTAGGGCTTGAACCAGTCGAGGTCGATGGCCAGCACCGCCAGCGTCTGCCGGTTGCGCAGCGCCCGCTCCCACTCGCGCTGCGCCTGCTCGTCGAAGGCGCGGCGGTTGGACAGCCCGGTGAGCGGATCGCGGTAGGCCATCTGCGCCAGCTCCAGCTGCGCATCGAGCAGCTCCTGCTCGGCGACGCGGCGGTCGTGAATGTCCTCGATGGCGCCGGTGATGCGACGGAAGCGGCCCTGCTCGTCGAATTCCGCCTTGGAGGAGATGTTGAACCAGCGCCAGCCACGGTCGGCGGTGCACAGCTGCGCGTCGACGGTGGTGACGCCGCCGCGCTCGCGTAACTGCCGGTAGATGGTTTCGCGCACCGGCAGCATCGCCTCGCCGAACAGGCGGCGGGTGCTGGCTTCGTCGGCCGGCAGCTCCGCCGGGGTGTAGCCAAGCAGCTGGTAGTAGCGCGGCGACCACCAGCGCTCGACCAGCTGGCCCTGCTCGAAGCGCTGGTCCCAGACGCCCACCTGCAGGCTGTCGACCACCAGGTTGAAACGGCGGGCATCGGCGTCGATGCGGTCGCGCAGCTCGGCGGCCTCGCGCATGCGGGCGATCTTGGCGGTGGCCAGTTCCAGCCAGTCCTCGTAGCGCGGCAGGGCGTAGAGCAGCAGCAGGAACAGCGGATTGCCGACCAGCACCCAGAGCAGCAGCGGCAGCTCTTCCGGCCTTTGCAGACCGAAGCCGGTCAGCTGCCGGAGGCCCAGCAGCGTCAGCACCGCGACGATGGCGCCGTAGCCCCAGCAGAGGATCAGTGCCCGTCGGCTGGGCAGCAGCACCACCGCCGCCAGGTAGATGAAGGGCACGTAGGCGAACACCGGCCGGAACAGGCCGAGTCCGGTCTCCCGGAGCAGTGGGCCGAACATCGCATAGGCGATGCGCTGCAGCAGCAGTGCCGCACCCAGCAGGATCAGCAGCAGCGCCCAGCGTTGCAGGCGCGGCTGATCGCCGGCCTGGTTGGCCGCTGCCGCCCGCCACCAGATCAGCAGCAACAGCAGGGCGTCGAGAGGGTAGACCAGCCACTCGATGGTGCTGCGCACCGGCAGCTGGTAGGTGGCGATGCCACCACCCACCGCCAGCAGCAGATGGAAAGCCAGAGCGACCTGGAGGCTGCGGAAGCGCAGCCGCGCCAGGCCCGGACCGTGCATGCGCTCCGGCGCGGTCAGCGCGCCTTGGCCTGGTTGGCGACCGCCTCGGCGGCGCGCCTGGCGGCCTCCGGATCGCCCAGGTAGCGGTGGCTCTTCACCTTCAGGTCGGCGTCCAGCTCGAACAGCAGCGGGATGGCGGTGGGGATGTTGAGTTCGAGAATCTCGGACTCGCTGACGTTGTTGAGGTACTTGTAGAGCGCGCGCAGCGAGTTGCCGTGGGCGGTGACCAGCAGGGTCTGGCCGGCCTTGAGCTGCGGCGCGATCTGGTCGTGCCAATAGGGCAGCACCCGCACCAGGGTGGTGGCCAGCGACTCGGTGCCCGGCAGCGCCGCCGCGTCGAGCTTGGCATAGCGGGGATCGTTGGCCGGATGGCCGGCGTCGCTGGCGTCCATCGCCGGCGGCGGCACGTCGTAGCTGCGGCGCCAGATCTTCACCTGCGCCTCGCCGTGCTTGGCGGTGGTCTCGGCCTTGTCCAGGCCCTGCAAGGCGCCGTAGTGGCGCTCGTTGAGGCGCCAGGTCTTGTGTACCGGAATCCACAGCTGGTCCATCACATCGAGCGCGGTGAAGTTGGTGCGGATGGCGCGCTTCAAGACGCTGGTGTGGGCGCAATCAAACTTCAGGCCCTCGGCCTTCATCAGCTCGCCGGCCCGGATCGCCTCCTGGCGGCCCGCCTCGGTGATGTCCACGTCCACCCAGCCGGTGAAGCGGTTATCGAGATTCCATTGCGACTGGCCGTGACGGAGGAGGACGAGCTTGCGGGTAGTCATAGGGATTGCGGATTGCGGATTGCGGATTGCGGATTGCGGATGGAATTATCCCAGAACCGGGCAGGCGGTCTTGGCGCGGACTTCTTCGGCAGTGACGCCGGGCGCCAGCTCCACCAGTTTCAGGCCGTCGGCGGTGACGTCGAGCACGCCCAGTTCGGTGATGATGCGGTCCACCACCTTCACGCCGGTCAGCGGCAGCGTGCAGGCGGGAAGAATCTTCGCCTCACCCTTGGCGGTGTGTTCCATCAGCACGACGACGCGCTGCACGCCGGCGACCAGATCCATCGCGCCACCCATGCCCTTCACCATCTTGCCGGGGATCATCCAGTTGGCCAGGTCGCCCTGCGCCGACACCTGCATGGCGCCGAGGATGGAGAGGTTGATGTGGCCGCCACGGATCATCGCGAAGCTGTCGGCGCTGCTGAAAAAGGCCGAGCCCGGCAACGTGGTGATGGTCTGCTTGCCGGCATTGATGAGGTCGGCATCGACCTCGGCCTCGGTGGGGAACGGGCCGATGCCGAGCAGACCGTTCTCGCTTTGCAGCCAGACATCCATGCCGGCCGGGATGTAGTTCGCCACCAGCGTCGGCAGGCCGATGCCCAGGTTCACGTAGTAGCCGTCCTGCAATTCGGCGGCGGCGCGCTGCGCCATCTGCTCTTTGGTCCAGGCCATGGCTTAGTTGCTCCGCAGCGTGCGCTGCTCGATGCGCTTCTCGGGCCTGGCATTGACCACGATGCGGTCCACGTAGATGCCGGGCGTGTGGATCTGGTCCGGGTCCAGACTGCCGGTCTCGACCAGCTCCTCGACTTCGGCGACGCAGACCTTGCCGGCCGCCGCGATCATCGGATTGAAGTTGCGCGCGGTCTTGCGGAACACCAGGTTGCCGACGCGGTCGGCCTTCCAGGCCTTGACCAGGGAGACATCGGCCTTGAGCGCGCGCTCCATCACATAGGTCTCGCCGTCAAACTCGCGCAACTCCTTGCCGTCGGCGACCACGGTGCCGACCCCGGTCTTGGTGAAGAAGGCCGGGATGCCGGCGCCGCCGGCGCGCAGTTTCTCTGCCAGCGTGCCCTGCGGGGTGAATTCCAGCTCCAGCTCGCCGGAGAGGAACTGCCGCTCGAACTCCTTGTTCTCGCCGACATAGCTGGAAATCATCTTCCTGATCTGCCGGGTGGTCAGCAGCAGGCCCAGGCCGAAGCCATCGACGCCAGCGTTGTTGCTGATCGCGGTCAGGTTCTTCACGCCGCTGTCGCGCAAGGCGGCGATCAGCGCCTCCGGGATGCCGCAAAGGCCGAAGCCGCCGACCGCCAGGGTCTGGCCGTCCGCCACCAGACTATCCAGCGCCGCCTGGGCGCTGGGGTAGAGCTTATTCATGCGTCTCCTCGTCCATGCTCGTCGCTGCGCATTCTAGCGGCGCCGGTTTGGCTAGCTAATGGGTGACTAGTTCGCCGTGATGCGGGCCAGGCGACTGGCCGGCGGCCGGCCCAGCTCGGCGCTGATCCAGCGCGCGACCTCGCAGAGCGCCTCCAGATCGACGCCGGTGGTGTAGCCGAGACCGTGCAGCAGGTAGACCAGATCTTCGGTGGCGACGTTGCCAGTCGCGCCTTTCGCATAGGGGCAGCCGCCCAGGCCGCCGACGCTGGCATCGACCACCCGCACGCCGGCTTCCAGGCAGGCGTAGACATTGGCCAGCGCGGTGCCTCGGGTGTCGTGGAAGTGCACCGCCAACCGGGGCATCGGCACTTCCGCCGCGACCGCCTTCAGCATCGCCACCGCCTTCTTCGGCGTGCCGACGCCGATGGTGTCGCCCAGCGAAACCTCATAGCAGCCCATCGCCGCCACCGCCTTCGCCACCCGCACCACCTCGCTCACCGCGACCTCGCCCTGATAGGGGCAGCCGAGCACGGTGGAGACGTAGGCGCGCACCTTCAGCCCCTGCGCCAGCGCCTGCTCGGCGACCGGCGCCAGCCGTGCCAGCGACTCGTCGATGCCGGCATTGATGTTCTTGCGGTTGAAGGCCTCGGAGGCGGCGGTGAACAGGGCGATCTCCTGCACGCCGGCCGCCAGCGCCCGCTCCAGGCCCTGGAGATTGGGCACCAGCACCGGGTAGGACAGGCCTGGCCGCCGCTGCAATCCCGCCAGCACCTCGCCGGCATCGGCCATCTGCGGCACCCATTTGGGGCTGACGAAGCTGGTCGCCTCCACCACCGGCAGGCCGCAGGCGGCGAGCTTCTCGATCAGCGCGATCTTGGTGGCGGCGGGGACCAACTGTTTCTCGTTCTGCAAGCCGTCGCGCGGACCAACCTCGACGATCTTGATGAATTCAGGCGTGCTCATCCGGCAAGTCTAAAGCTCAGCGCGGGGCGTAGACGCCGCGCTTGACCGGCAACCACCAGGTGAAGCCGAACAGCAGGGTGCCAATCACCAGCCGCAGCGGCGCGGGATTCAGGTGCTTGAGCACCTTGAAGGCAACCGGAATCTCCAGGGCATGGGCGCCCAGCAGCACCGCCGACAGCAGCACCAGGAAGTGCTGGGAGTGGCCCATCAGGATCAGTGCGAGGCCGGCGGCGTAGATCGCCAGGAGGGTGAGGTTCTGGGCGATCCAGAAAGGTTTGCTGTTCATGCGGTTGGGCGTGCTGTGGAGAAGGAAAAATCAGGAGGCGGTTTCGGCTTCCAGCGGCACGAACAGCCGCATGAAGGCGATGAAGGCGAGCTTGTTGCCACTGCTCATCTCGAACTCGCGGGCGATGGTGAGGCCGGGGTTGCGCAGCTTGGCGAGCATTTCCTTGAACACCTGCGCCGGCACCCGCACCACCAGGTCGGCGGCCGGCGCGGCCTCACCGGGCGGGATGATCTCGCTGGCGCCCCGGCGAACGATGTAGGTCCAGCTCTCGCCGGCATCGGTGAACTCGAAGCGCACGGTGGTGATGCGTTCGCCGGCCGCCTCGGCGTCGAGGTTGACCGCCATGCCGTCGAAGAAGGTCGACAGCGGCATGTTGGCGAGCATCTCCGGCGTCGGCGTCACCGCGCGGCTCGGCAGCGGGTAGTCGCCGCGCAGCTCGTGCCAGGCCACCAGATACCAATGGCGGGCATTGGGATTGCTCTCGGCCTCGCCCAGCGCCTTGAGCGCGGCCAGCCGCGCCTCCTTCACCGTGGCGGCCTCCGGCCGCAGGCGCAGAGCCGCGCCGCTCAGCTCCAGCACCCACTGCCAGTCCGCCTTGGCGGCGGCGGCGCTGATCGCCGCGTCCATAGACTCGGCACCGCCGGCCAGGGCCTGCAGGCGCTCGGCCTGCTGGCGCGGCGGCAGCGGGTGCAACTGCTCGGGCCGGCCATCGAACCAGCCGAGATTGCCGCCATAGAGGCTCTTCGCGCTCCAGCCCGGCTTGCCGTAGAACTCCTGCAAAAACGGCGCGGCGGCGAGATGCGCCGGCAGCTTGATGCGCTCGGCGATCTCGTCCGGCAGGAGGCCGATGTTCATCAGCCGGATGGTCTGGTCGTGGACGTAGCGGATGGCGTCGCGGTAGTCGGTGAGCGTGTCGTAGATCGCCTGCTCGCCAGCGAGCGGCCGGGTGTGGCTGGGCACCAGCACCGCCGGCCGCAGCGCGCGCATGCGATCCAGGCTCGCCGCCCATTTCTTCGGGTCGCGGAAGCCGGTGCCGCGAATGGTGTAGAGGTTGGGGAAGGCGTGGTAGAGGTTGTCGCCGGGCAGCAGGATCCTGCGCTCCGGCAGCCAGAGGTAGATCTGGTCCTCGGTCTCGCCCGGTGCATGCACCAACTGGAAGTGGATGCCGGCAACGGTATCGTCCAGGGTGTCGCGGAAGGTCTTGGTCGGCCGCAGGATGTTGACCGTGCTGCCCTCGTGGATGTCCAGCGCGCCACCGATACCGACATTCAGCAGCTCGTCCGGGCTAAGGCCCCAGCCGTACATGCGCAGCGAGCGTTGGGTGATGATCGGCTGCAACTCGGAACTGATCTTGTCCATGTTGCGCGCCACATCTTCCTGCGCGTAGATCGGCACCGTCGCGCCCGCCGGGATGAAGGCCGAGGCGCCACCGATATGGTCCGGGTGCGAGTGGGTGTAGACGATGGCCTTGACCGGTTTGTCGGAGACCTTCGCGAACTCCGCCGCCACTGCCTTCGCCGACTCCACCGACTCCATGGTGTCGACCACGATGGCGCCGTCCTCGCCTTCGATGAGGATGGAGTTGGCGATGCCGAAACCCACCGCCACCCAGACTCCGGGCGCGGCCTCGATCACCGCGCGGCGGAACTCATTGCTGTGGGCCTGCAGGTCTGCGGGGGTGGCAACCGCCGGTGCCGGCGCCGGCTGGGGCTTGCCGCAGGCGGTCAGGCTCAACAGGGCCAAGGCTGCGGCCATTCCTAGCTTCATGCTGTCTCCTCAGCGGCTGGATTCTTGGTTTGCGGCACGCAGTGTGCCGCAAGACGGCGACGCTCGCCGCGACTCAGGGCGCGCTGGTGGCGGCGAGCACGGCGTCGGGATTTACCGGGCAGCCCAGCCGCTCGAACTCCGCCCTGCGGTAATGCCGGCCTTCGGGGTAGTAGGCGCCCAGCACCTCGCGCTCGTGGGCTCCCGAGGGGCCGGGGATGTTCTGGATCGCCTCGGCGAAGTCGCCGCGCGGCAGCATGTGCCGGTAGATCAGCAGGCTGTTGCTGAACGGCCCCCAGTTGAGCCAGTTCACGCCGCATTCGGCGATGGCATTGGAAGGTCGGTCCTGGGCGCGGCTGACCAGGATGATCGCGCGCGCGCCTTGCACACCTTGCACCTGCTCGTCGTACAAACAGTCGATGTAGCGCTGGCTGTTGACCTCGTTGCTGCACAGGCTCCAGTAGCGCAACTGGCCATCGCCCATCACCGGCTCGCCGCTGCGGGTCTGCGGCGTGGTCGGCATGCGCGCCACCATCACCCCGACCTCGCCGAAGCTCTGGCTGAGGCTGGCGGTCATGTAACTGTTGTGGACATTGCTGGCGAAGCCGCCGCTGTTGCTGGTGCTCTGCCCGAGTGCTCCGGAGAGCAAGGGGCCGAGCACTGGCACGGCATCGAGACGGTGCGACTGCGAACTGAGCAGATCGAAGAACTTCAGCCAGCGCAGCTCCGGGAACGCCGCGAGATTGGGCTGGGTCTCGACGGCCGGGTCGAGGCCATTGAGCAGCTCCGCCGCCGGCAGCGTTGGCAGGCGTTCCAGCGCCGAGCAGGCTTCGCTGCCGCGCAGCACCGCGCCGCCGGCCAGCGGCAGCGCCAACTGCGGCAGACCGACGCCGCCACTGAGGTCGTAACCCGCGTCCTCGACATAGACCCGGTAGATCACCACCGCCACTGGCGAGGGCAGGCGCTGCTCGCCAGCGGCTACGAAGCTGTAGAGCGTATTGGGCTCGCGCTGCGCAGGGTCCTGCGGCGGCACGGCGGCGATCACCCGCACCCGGTAGTCGCGCGCCTCGCGGTCGCGACGGGCGCCAACCGCGAACGGCTGCGTCGCCCCCGCTTCGGGCGCGATCTCGACATCGGCGAGCGCGTCGATCGGCTCCAGGCGCGGGTTGTAGAGATTGAACGAGGCGTAACGGGCGTGCGGGTAGCGCCCCTCCAGCCACAGCTCGCCGCCGGGCGGAATCGGCAGCGCGGCGACCCAGTAGGTGGCGGCACGGTCGGGGTAGAGGATGTTGAGCAGGTTGGGATCGCTGCGCAGCAGCCAGGTGCAGTCGCGCGGCAGCTCGGCGCCGCTCGCCTGTGGCGCAGCCGGCGTACCGCCATTGGTCGCGGCGGGGTCGTCGGATTGCGCGCAGGCGCCGACCAGCCCCGACAGCATCATTGCAGCCAGCAAACCGGCTCGACGCATCTCACTCTCCTCCCACGCTTCATTATTCCTACCCGGGCATCCGTGGCCCAGGCGGTCTGTCAGCCGCCGCTGGCGGCGTGGCGATTCTTGACCCGCACGTAATGCTCGGCGGAGTACTTCAGCGAAGCACGCTCGGCCTCGGTCAGCACGCGGGCCTTGACCAAGGGATTGCCACGATAAAGATGACCGGACTCCAGGCGCTTGCCGGGCGGCACCAGCGAACCGGCCGCCAGCAGCACCTCGTCCTCGATCACCGCCTGATCCATGACGATGCTGCCCATGCCGATCAGCACGCGGTTGCCGATGGTGCAGGCATGCAGGATCACGCCGTGGCCGACAGTCACGTCGTCACCGATCTCCAGGCCGCAACCGCCGGGCGTGTAGGGGCCATCGTGGGTGACATGCAGGCAGGCGTTGTCCTGGACATTGCTGCGGGCGCCGATGCGGATGCGATTGACGTCGCCGCGCACCGTGGCCAGCGGCCAGATGCTGCTGTCGGCGCCCAGGCTGACGTCGCCGATCAGCTGCGCCGACTCGTCCACCCAGGCGCCCTCTGCCAGGCTCGGACGGATGCCCTCGAAGGCGCGGATCAAGGCCTCGGCTCCGTCGCAGGCAGCGTCGCCGGTTGCGGATCCGGTTTCAGGCCGCTCTTGCGCAGCACGAAGTCCTTCACATAGCTCATCACGTCCGATTGCCCCTGCAACGGCTGGCTGAGGGTGGCGACGATCCAGCCGTGGCTCATCTTCGGATAGATCACCGTCTCCACCGGCCCGCCGGCGGCGCGGACCTTGGCGGCGAAATTGCGGGTGTTCTTCGGCCACACCGACTCGTCGTTCTCGCCGTGCAGCAACAGCAGCGGCGGATTGCGGCCATCGACATGGTTGATCGGCTGGGTGTCGGCATAGCGCTCGGGCGGGCCGAACATGTCCTTGATGTCGGGGTCGGTGAAGGGCATGAAGTCGTAAGGCCCGGCCAGGCCGATCATGCCGGACAGCCAGACCCGCGAGCCGCCCACCGCCGACAGATAGGACTCGTCGGCAGCGAGCATCGCCGCGTTGTAGGCGCCGGCCGAGTGCCCCATCACGAACACCCGGCCGATGTCGCCACCGTAGCGCACGATGTTGTCGTGGACCCAGCGCACCGCCTGCGCGGAGTCCTCGACGAAGGCCGGGAACTTCACCTGCGGGTACAGCCGGTAATCGGGCAGCACCGCGACGAAACCCTGCTTGGCCAGGGCGGCGCCGACAAACTCGTACAGCTCCTTGCTGCCCTCGCTCCAGCGGCCGCCGTAGAAGAACACCACCACCGGAGCGTTCTGGCTGCCGTAGGGGGTGTAGACGTCCAGCTTCAGCCCCTGGGCCGGGGCGTAGACGATATTGGTGGAGCGGCTGTAGCCGCTGGTCGGGGTCAGGCCATTGAGCAGCTGCTGGCCGGAGCAGCCTCCGAGCAGGCCCGTCAGGGCCGAAAGCAGGCCGATACGCATCCAAAATCTCCGAAACACAGGCGATCTCTCCAACAACGGTGCACAAACACCAATATGACGAACTATGCCTGCTTACGCCGGAGGACGGCTGGCGGAGGCAAAAAAGAAGGCCCTCCTTGTGGGAGGGCCTAAGCGGAACGGTCAAACCGTCTGGGAAGGACGGTAGGGATGAATTGCCTTGGGGAGGGCGTCAAGACCGTTCCGAAGGGAACGTTGAAGGTTTTGGGCGCGTCGCGACACTGTCTCGTGATTTTACGATGCGCCTCAGAACCGAATGGTCGCAGAAAAGTTCATTCGCTGACAAATCCGTCTATCCGCCGCTCAACGGCGGGAAATCACGGCTCTCCCTCCCAGATTCAAGACCGTTCGTTCAAGCGATTGTTTTTGCTTTCGTTTTGGAAATTCACTACAACTTCGAAACCTGCCATTACGTTCACGCATGCCCCGGAAAGGTCGATAAAAATTTTTGCACGCACCGTTCACAATTGCTGAATTCCGGCCTCGGAGAACGGTCGCGCCTTGCAAGCGCGCTGGCTGTCTCCATCCTCATTCCACCATTGACTGTCACGAGTATCTGCCGTGTCCGCGCCCTTCGTCTCTGAATTACCCGCTTTCGACCACCTGCGCCCCGAGGATTCGGCACAGGCGCTGGAACAGGTCCTCTCCCAGAACCGCGAGGAGCTGGTCAGCCTGCTGAGCCGCAGCGAGTTCCGCTGGGAAACGCTGGTGGAGCCGCTGGAGGAAATGGGCGACCGGCTATCGCGCAGCTGGGGGCCAATCTCTCACCTGTTCGGCGTCTGGAGCACCCCGGAATGGCGTGCCGCCTACAACGCCGGCCTGCCGAAGGTTACCGAGTATGGCGTCGAGGTCTCCCAGAACGAGGCGCTATACCGGGCCTACCGCTCGCTCGCCGACAGTCCGGCGTTTGCCGGCTACTCGCCCACCCGCCGCAAGCTGGTGGAGGACGCGCTGCGGGACTTCCAGCTCTCCGGTATCGCCCTGCCGCCGGCCCAGAAGGAGCGCTTCAAGGCCATCAGCCTGCGGCTGTCCGAACTCCAGGCCAAGTTCGAAGAAAACGTCATGGACAGCGTGCAGGCCTGGCAGCTGCTGATCGCGGAAGAAGCGGAACTGGACGGCATGACCGAGGCCGCCAAGACTGCGGCGCGCGCGAAGGCCCAAGCGAAGGGGCTGGAAGGCTGGCTGCTGACGCTCGACTTCCCGAGCTACGACGCCGTCATCACCAAGAGCCGTAATCGCGCGCTGCGCCAGAAGCTCTACGAGGCCTATGCCACCCGCGCCAGCGACGTCGGGCCGCACGCCCCGGGCCACGACAACAGCGCCCTGATGTCCGAAATTCTCGCCTTGCGCCGCGAGGAGGCCGAGTTGCTCGGCTACGCCGACTACGCCGAACTGTCGCTGGCGACCAAGATGGCGGATTCGCCAGCCGAAGTGGAGCAGTTCCTGCGCGAGCTGGCCAGCAAGGCCCGGCCACGCGCGCTGCAGGAGCTGGAGCAACTGCGGCAACTGGCCGCCGCCGACGGGGTTGCCGATCTGCAGGCCTGGGACCTCGCCTACTACTCGGAGCAGCTGCGCGAACGGACCCTGGGCCTCTCCGACGAAGCCCTGCGCCCCTACTTTCCCTTCCCGCAGGTCCTGCGCGGCATGTTCGATCTGGTCGAGCGCCTGTTCGGCGTCCGCATCGCCGCGCTGGAAGGTGTGCCGACCTGGCATCCCGAAGTCAGCGTTTATTCGCTGGCGCATGCCGACGGCGAGTGGATCGGCGCCTTCTACCTCGATCCCTATTCGCGTCCCGAGACCAAGCGCGGCGGCGCCTGGATGGACGAGTGCATCGGCCGCCGCCGGCTGACCGCAGGGAGCCTGCAACTGCCAGTGGCCTATCTGGTGTGCAATTTCACCCCGCCCCAGTCCGGCGAGCCGGCGCTGCTGACCCACGACGAAGTGTTGACCCTGTTCCACGAATTCGGCCACGGCCTGCACCACCTGCTGACCCGCGTCGAAGAAGGAGCGCTGGCCGGCATCCGCGGCGTCGAATGGGATGCCGTCGAACTGCCCAGCCAGTTCATGGAGAACTGGTGCTACGAGCCGACCACGCTGAAACTGTTCGCCCGCCACTGGCAGACCGGTGAGCCGATGCCGGACGCGATGATCGAGCAGCTGCGCGCCGACCGCCGCTTCCAATCCGGCCTCGCCACCCTGCGGCAGGTCGAGTTCGCGCTGTTCGACTTGAGCCTGCACCGTGACCAGCAGCCGCCCAGTAGCCTGCGCCTGCTGGAACTGCTCAATACCATCCGCGACGAGGTTTCAGTGCTGAAACCACCGGCACTGAATCGCATGCCCTGGAGTTTCGGCCATATCTTCGCGGGCGGCTACGCCGCTGGTTATTACAGCTATAAATGGGCGGAGGTGCTTTCTTCCGACGCCTTTGCGGCGTTCGAGGAAGCGGGATTTACCCCGGAAGTCGGCCACCGGTTCCGCGATGCCATCCTGGCGGCAGGCGGCTCGCGTCCGGCCATGGGCAATTTCGTCGAATTTCGCGGTCGCAAGCCGGTGGTGGAGCCCTTGCTGCGCCATTCCGGCCTGCTGGAATCCAGTGAATAGATCAGGTTAAAAAATACCCGCAAAGACCAATTTCAATTGGATTCAAAATATCGCAAAATAAATAGCCGCAAATTGCGGCGCTCACTTTATTACTGAATTCGGCCATGAACGAACTCGAAAAACTCTCTCTTGAAGAACTGCTGAGCCTGCAGAAGCAGGTCGCGACGGAAATCGACAGCCGGCGTTCGGCCGAGAAAGCCAAGGCCCAGCAGGAAATCCTGGCGCTGGCCAGCCGCTATGGGCTGGCCGTGCAGTTTGCCGGCGGTAGCGCGCCCAAGGCCGCGAAGGCTCCGAAAACCGGCGGCAGCGTGGCACCGAAGTACCGCCACCCGCAGGACAGCTCGCTGACCTGGACCGGCCGCGGCCGCTCGCCGGTTTGGGTTGCCGAGTGGAAGACCAAGCACGGCTCGCTGGACGCCATCACCATCAAGTAATGGTGGGCTGCAGCCCCCGCAGCAACTGCGGGGGCTGGGCGGTGAAACCAAATCAGTGCTCGGTTGGATCCGCCAGCAGCAATAAAAAACCGCGCCGTAGCGCGGTTTTTTATTGCCCATGATTCGAAATGCGCGATCAATTGCGCTTCATCGAATCAAAGAAGTCGGCATTGGTCTTGGTATGCCGCAGGCGATCAAACAGGAGTTCCATCGCCGCCAGCTCATCCATGGAATGCAGGAGTTTGCGCAGTATCCAGACCTTGTTGAGATCCTGCGGATTCATCATCAACTCTTCCTTGCGGGTACCGGAGCGGTTGATATTGATGGCCGGGAACACCCGCTTTTCGGCGATACGGCGTTCCAAGTGGATTTCCATATTGCCGGTGCCCTTGAACTCCTCGTAGATCACTTCGTCCATCTTGCTGCCGGTATCAACCAGAGCAGTGGCGATGATGGTGAGACTGCCGCCTTCCTCGATATTGCGGGCGGCACCGAAGAAACGCTTGGGCTTCTGCAGGGCATTGGCATCGACACCACCGGACAACACTTTGCCGGAGCTGGGCGCCACGGTGTTGTAGGCGCGCGCCAGACGGGTGATGGAGTCGAGCAGGATCACCACGTCGCGCTTGTGCTCGACCAGGCGCTTGGCCTTTTCGATCACCATTTCCGCGACCTGCACGTGGCGGGAGGCGGGTTCGTCGAAGGTGCTCGCCACCACCTCGCCGCGCACCGTGCGCTGCATGTCGGTGACTTCTTCCGGACGCTCGTCGATCAGCAGCACGATCAGGTAGGCGTCCGGATAATTGGCCGCCAGCGACTGCGCGATGTTCTGCATCAGGATGGTCTTGCCGGCCTTGGGCGGCGAAACGATCAGGCCGCGCTGGCCCTTGCCGAACGGCGCGACGATGTCCACCACGCGAGCGGTGATGTCCTCGGTGGTGCCGTTGCCGCGCTCCATCTTGTACTGCTCGTTGGCGAACAGCGGCGTGAGATTCTCGAAGCTGACTTTCTTGCGGCTGGCTTCCGGCGGCTCGTAGTTGATCGAGTCCACCCGCAGCAGCGCGAAGTAGCGTTCGCCGTCCTTGGGCGAGCGCACCCGGCCGTGGATGGTGTCGCCGGTACGCAGATTGAAGCGGCGCACCTGGCTGGGCGAGACGAACACGTCGTCCGGCCCGGCCTGGTAGCTGGAGTCCGGGGTGCGCAGGAAGCCGTACTGGCCATCCGGCATCACCTCCATCACGCCGTCGGCCATGATGTGGTCGCCGCGCTTCGCCGCCGCCTTGAGCAGGGCAAAGATCAGGTCCTGCTTCTTGGTGCGGGCGATGTTTTCCAGGCCCAGCTGCTCGGCCATCTCCAGCAGCTCCGCCGCCGACTTCTTCTTGAGGTCGGCGATGTGCAGGATCTTCGGCGGCTCCAGGCTGACCGGCTGACCGCCGGCGCCGGGCACATGGCCGTTGCCATTGCCGTTGGGGCGCGGCTGACGGCGCGGCTGGTCGTCGTAATCGCCAGGCTCGTCGCTCATCTGCGGCGGCGGCGGGATCGGCGCGTCGTAACCGGGCGGGATGGCGCCCGGCGGCAGCGGCTGGCCGTTTTCATCGAGAAACACCGGCGCCTGCGCGGCAGCGGCGGCCTGCTGGGCGAGCAACTGCGCCTGGGCCTCTTCCTCGGCGAGGAAATCCTCGACATCCATCGGCAAGCCTTGCTGCTGGTGCGAGCCCTGCTGACCAGGGCCGCGACCCTTGTTGCGATGTCCGTGGAAGCGACGACGATTTTTCATCGAGGAAGACGGCGGTTTCGGAGGTTGTTTAGACAAGGTGTGGAGTCACGAAAGCGGCAAGCTGGGTCTTGGCGACCGCGCCTACCTGGGTGCCGGCAGGAGCGCCGTTCTTGAACAGGATCAGAGTGGGAATGCCGCGAATACCAAACTTAGGCGGCGTACCCGGGTTTTCATCGACGTTGAGCTTGACCACCTTCAGCTTGCCGGCGTTTTCGGCGGCGACCTGTTCCAGAATCGGCGCGATCATGCGGCAGGGACCGCACCATTCGGCCCAGAAATCGACCAGGACCGGCAGGTCGGACTTCAGGACGTCCTGCTCGAAAGAGGTGTCGGTAACAGCGCTGATGTGTTCGCTCATGGCAAAAACTCCGGTGGATGGGGCGCGCGGGGAGAGGGTTTTTAGGCGCAAGCCCAGAGTGGGGACCGCGCGCTTCAAACGCAACGCTAGCCAGCGCGAATCGCGATTGAATCTTTCAGCGAGTGGGATTGATTGGCTTGATGGGCTCGGTGCCACAGCGGGCGTCGGTTTGGGACTTGCCACGCGAGAGCCGTATAGTTACGAAGTATTTGAATTGATCCCGAAGCCATTTGCAAGCCGCCCGACGGCTTTGCCGAAGCCTCATACCCGCCCATGCGCCCCTGCTGTCGGCCGGCGCAGCACTCCAACTCGATGAAACCCGATCACTTAAGCGACGTCACCTTCGCCTCACTCAACCTCCATCCGCGCCTGCTCTCCGGCCTGGAAAAACTCGGCTACGGCCACTGCACTCCCATCCAGGCCGCCTGCCTGCCGCGTGCCCTCGCCGGTCAGGATCTCGCCGGTCAGGCACAGACCGGCACCGGCAAGACCGCAGCCTTCCTGCTCGCCACCATGCAGCACCTGCTGACCAACGCCCCGCGCTCGCCGGAAGGCGTGGTCGCTCCGGGCGCCTTCATGCTGGCGCCGACCCGCGAGCTGGCGGTGCAGATCTACAACGACGCCAAGGCCCTGGGCGCCGACACCGGCCTGTCGATGACGGTCTGCTACGGCGGCGCCGGCTACGAGCAGCAGCGCGCCGAGATCGAGCGCGGCGTCGACATCCTGATCGGCACGCCCGGCCGCCTGATCGACTTCTACAAGCAGAAGCTCTACACCCTCGACTACGTCGAGATCATGGTGCTGGACGAAGCCGACCGCATGTTCGACTTAGGCTTCATCGACGACATCCGCTACCTGCTGCGCAAGATGCCGCCGCCGGCCGAGCGCAAGAGCTATCTGTTCTCGGCCACGCTCAGCCACCGGGTGCTGGAACTGGCCTTCGAGCACATGAAGCCGGACGTGCAGAAGATCGAGATCGAGCCCGAGCAGGTCACCGCCGAGCGCGTGAAGCAGGCGCTGCTGCACATCTCCAACAGCGACAAGTTGCAGGCACTGGTCGGCCTGCTGCGCCAGCACGATCCGGTGCGCACCCTGGTGTTCGTCAACACCAAGCGCGACTGCGAGCAGGTGGAGAACGCGCTCAATCTCAACGGCTTTGAGGCCGCCACCCTGTCCGGCGACGTCGCCCAGACCCGGCGTCTGAAGCTGTTGCAGGACTTCAAGGACGGCAAGCTGCCGATCCTGGTCGCCACCGATGTCGCCGCCCGCGGCCTGCACATCAGCGGCGTCACCCACGTCATCAACTTCGACCTGCCGCAGGACGCCGCCGACTACGTGCACCGCATCGGCCGCACTGCCCGCGCCGGCGCCCAGGGCGACGCCATCTCGTTCTGCTGCGAGAGCTATGTCTACTCGCTACCGGATATCGAGAACTACATCGGCATGCGTATTCCGGCGCTGCCGGAAAGCGTCGAACAGCTCAAGGCCGGCGTGCCCTACTACGTCGCCCCGCCGCGCCCGAGCCGTGACTTCCGTGGCGGCCCGCGTCGCGGCGGTGGCGGTGGCCGTCCCGGCGGCGGTCGCGGCGGACCGCGCCGCCGCTGACGCGCGGCCACGCCCCCGCGATTTATAGCGGCAGCAATTCCGGCAGTCGTTGGACTGCCGGGAACTCGATGATTTCGCGCGGCGGCTGTCCGCTGTCGGGATGGGCGATGGCCAGCACCTGGCCGATGCCGAATGCGCGCGCCGCGCGCAGCACCGGCAGGCTGTCGTCGACGAACAGCGCCTGCTCGCGCGGAAACGGATGGCGGGCCATCAGGCCGTTCCAGAAATCCGGCGACTCCTTCGGCGCACCGAAATCGTGCGAGCAGACGATGCGGTCGAAATAGCCGGTCAAGCCGGTGTGTTCCAGCTTCAGCGTCCAGCTATCGCGATGGGCATTGGTGGCCAGCCAGACCTGCTTGCCGGCAGCCCGCAGCGCCTTCAAAAAGTCTTCAGTGCCTTCCAGCGCGCGGATGCGCTCCCGGGTGGCGCGCTTGAGCGCGGCCATGTTGAGGCCGGTGAGGCGACTCCAATGGTCGGTGCAATACCAGGGCAGCGTGTGCTGCAGACCGGTGAAGTGCGGCTCCAGCGCGGCGCGCGCTGCTTCCACGCTCAGACCCTGGGCGGCCGCGTAGGCCTGCGGCACGTGCTCGCGCCAGAAGTAGTTGTCATAGGCGAGATCGAGCAGGGTGCCATCCATATCCAGCAGCACCCAGTCAACCCTCATCCAGTCCACGAGCTCGGTTTTCATCCTGCCTATGATACGGGCATGAACACCCACGACCTGCTGGACGCCGTCACCCGCATCGCGCTGGATGCCGGCCGCGAGATTTCGCGCATCTACCAATCCGACTTCGCGGTACAGAGCAAGGGCGACGATTCGCCGCTCACCGAAGCCGACCTCGCAGCCCAGCGCTGCATCGCCGCCGGCCTCGCGGCGCTGACGCCGGAGGTGCCGCTGATCTCCGAGGAGAGCCCGCTGCCGCCGCACGCCGAGCGCCAGCGCTGGCCCTGCTACTGGCTGATCGACCCCCTCGACGGCACCCGCGAGTTCATCAAGCGCAATGGCGAGTTCACCGTCAACATCGCGCTGATCGAAGCCGGCCAGCCGGTGCTCGGCGTGGTCCACGCGCCGGCGCTCGACGTCACCTACAGCGCCGCCCGCGGCCTGGGCAGCTACAAGGGGCTGTGCAGCGAACGGCTCGCGCTGAAGACCCGCCCCTTCCCGGCGCGCCCGGTGTTCCTGGTCAGCCGCTCGCACCGCGATCCGCGCCTGGACACCTTCCTGGCACGGGCGCCGGCGCACGACGCCGACGGCGTCGGTTCCTCGCTGAAGTTCTGCCGCGTCGCCGAAGGTATCGCCGACCTGTATCCGCGCCTGGGACCCACCAGCGAATGGGATACCGCCGCTGCCCAGTGCGTGCTGGAAGTGGCCGGCGGCGCGGTGCTGCGCCTGCCCGACCTGCAGCCGCTGGGCTACAACGGCAAGGACTCGATCCTCAATCCGGAGTTCATCGCCGTCGGCGACCGCAGCGTCGACTGGCGCGCCCTGCTCGGATGAACCGCCGGCAGGCCGGCACGGCCTACCGCGAGCGCATCGCAGCGCTGTTGGCGGAGCTGGGCCTGCCAGCCAGCCTGTTTGCCGACCGCCCGCTGCGCCTGATTGCGGAGGCGCGTCGGCTGACGCCGGTCGGCCTAGGCACCGACGGCCGCGACAAGCTGCTGACTCCCGGCGCTGCCCGCGCCTGGCGGTCTCTGCGCGCGGCGGCGGCAGGCGATGGCGTCGAACTGCTACTGATCTCCGGCTTTCGCAGCGTCGACTATCAGGCCGCGCTGATCCGCGCCAAGCTGGCGCGCGGCCTGAGCGCCGAGGAAGTGCTGCGCATCAACGCCCCGCCTGGCTACAGCGAGCACCACAGCGGCCGCGCAGTAGACATCGGCTGCACCGGGACGGCGGCGCTCGACGAGGCCTTCGAGACCACGCCCGCCTACGACTGGCTGCGCCGGCATGCGGCGGAGCACGGCTTCCGGATGTCGTATCCGCGCGGCAACCGCCAGGGCTATCTCTACGAACCCTGGCACTGGTTCCATGTCGGGTCCACGGCCGCCAACAAGCCCGCCATGTAGGAGCGGGCCTTGCCCGCGACCGCCAGGTCTAGACCCGCACCTCGGAAAAATCCCGCGCCGACGGGTGTTGCGGGAAGGCCTTGGCCTGGGCGTCGCGCAGCAACTGGGTGGTGGCCAGGCCGGCCTCGCGCGCGGCGTCCAGCTCCTCGCCGATGTCGGAGAGAAACAGCACTTCGCCAGCCGGCAGGCCAATCTCCGCGACGATGTGCCGGTAGGAGGCCACCTCCCGCTTGCCGCCGATGCGGGTGTCGAAATAGCCGGAGAACAGCGGGGTGAGATCACCGTAGGCGGTGTGGCCAAAGATCAGTTGCTGCGCCTCCACCGAACCGGAGGAATAGACGTAAAGCCCCAGCCCCTGCGCATGCCAGCGCCGCAGGTAGTCCGGCGTATCCGGGTAGACATGCCCCTCGAGTTCACCGGCGGCATAGCCCTGCGCCCAGATCATGCCCTGCAGAGCCTTGAGCGGCGTTGCCTTGCGGTCCTCGGCGATCCAGCGCTCCAGCACGTCGGCGGCGTCTTCCAGGGTGAGCTGCCGGCCTTCGGCCTCGGCGACGGCGTGGACCTGCACCGCCACTTCCGGCCGCCGCGCCTGGGCGCGCAGAAAGCTGCGAAGGTGTGCCTTCGCGTAGGGGAACAGGGTCTGGTGGACGAAGTCGATCGAGGAGGTGGTGCCCTCGATATCAGTCACTATGGCTTTGATCATTGCATTCTCCGAGCCGTCCTTGGCGTTGTGTCCAGCCCGGACATCCATGTCCGGGCGTTCGCCGGGCTGGAGTGCCATTCAAGGCACTCCAGCTTCCTCCGGCTCACCCCTCGATGTCGGTCAGGATCGCGCGGATCGTCACACTCCGGCTCCCGCGTATTCGGGGAAGCTCTTGGCGATGGGATCGCCGGTGAAATTGCCGACCCAGCCGTCCGGCCGGGTGAAGAAGCGGATCGCCTTGAACAGCGGCTTGGGCCCCATGTCGAACCAGTGGGTGGTGTCGGCCGGCACCTCGATCAGATCGCCGGCGGTGCAGAGGATCTGATAGACCTTGCCGCCGGTGCGGATGTAGAACACGCCGGCACCGTCAACGAAGAAGCGGATCTCGAAGTCAGCGTGCGTGTGTTCGGCGAGAAACTTGCCGCGCGCCGCCTGCGCCTGCTCGTGCTCCGGGTGCATGGACACCACGTCCACCGACTGGAAGCCGTACTTGGCATTGAGCGCGGCAACCGAGCCCTCGTAGGCCTTGAGCACCGTTGCCGGGTCGGCGTCCGGCGCCAGTTGGGCGTCGGCGCGCCAGCGCTCCATCGGCACGCCGACCGCCGCCAGCTCGCGCTGGATGGTGGCGAAATCGCTGCTGTGCAGCAGCACCTGGTCGGGACGGTGGTCGGGGGTGATGGTCAACGTGGTCACAGCATGGCCTCCCGCAGATGGCATTCCAGCATGAATTCGATGGCCTCGACCCGGTGCCGCGCCTGCGCCACTGTGGCGCCCCAGGCGTAGAGGCCGTGGCCGGCGATCAGGTAGGCCGGCGTCGTCGGCGCCTGCACCATGTGGGCATCGACGACCGCGCTCAAGCGGGCGATGTCCTGGTCGTTGGCGAACACCGGGATCGCGACATTGGACTGCGGATCGGGCGCGCCGGGTAGCACTTTCAGCAATTCGTAGTTGCTTAGAACGATTTGCGCATACCGCCGCGACAGCACGGTGTTGGCAGTGGAATGCGTGTGCAGCACCGCGCCGGCGTCGGCGTGACGGCGGTAGATCTGCATGTGCAGCAGGGTCTCGTAACTGGCCTTGCGCCCGGCTTCCAGGGGTTTGCCATCGAGGTCGGCGATCAGGAAGTCGGCCTCGGCCAGCTCGCCCTTGTGATTGCCGCTGGCGGTAATCAGCACCCGCTCCGAGTCCAGCCGCGCGGAAAAATTGCCGCCCGTGGCCGGCACCCAGCCACGGGCATGGAACAGGTTTCCGGCCGCGATCATCTGGCGGGCCTGTTCGGCGATGCGGACGGAGTCGTTCATGGGGCGCGCAGGATAGGGCGAGGCCGATGGCGCTTCAATGAAGCGGGCTTGGCGGCAGCGTTCAGCGCAGGCGATCCGCGCCCGGCTGCAGGCCGATGAAGGGCAATGCACCGCCGGCCATGGTCTGCGGCAGCACGCCGTTCCATTTGTCGATGGCCTTGCTCTGCACCTCGATCTCGCGCAGCTTGAGCAGGTCGGGGGTGATCTCCTGCTTCTGGGCACGCAGGCTCGCCGCCTCGGCCTCGGCGGTGGCGATGCGCTGCTTGGCCTCGATCTGGATGCGCTCCAGATCGCGCTGCGCCTTCAGCGCCAACTGCTCGGCCTCCTGCTTGGACTCGATGGCCTGGCGGAACTGGTCGGAAAACCGGAAATTGGTGATCGACACCTCGTCCAGCGCCAGGGCATTTTCGGCGCGGGCGTTGATCTTCTCGGTGAGCAGCGCGCGGATGCTGCCGCGCACTTCCTCACGCCGGGTGATGAGCTCTTCGGCGGTGTACTTGGCGGTGACTGCCTTGAAGGTCTCCTGCACCGCCGGGTCGATCACCTTCTGCTCGAAACCCGGGCCGACATCCCGGTAGAGCGTGGCGGTGAGCGCCGGATTGATGCGGTAGTTGAGCGTGATGGCGGTGTGCACCGTCTGCAGATCGCGGCTGGCGGCCTCGCCCTCGGAGTCGGCGCGCGCCACCCGCACGTCGATCTTCACCACCTGCGACAGCGGATTGACCAGGTGCAGGCCCTCGTCCAGCGGCAGCGGATCGACCTTGCCGAACAGGGTCACCACGCCGCGATGGCCGGCCGGCACCACCGAGAACGGCGAGAAGCGCGCGAAGAACAGGATCGCGGCGATGGCCAGCACGATCCACTTGATGAACGAGGTACGCATGGGAACAGCTCCGGCAGAACCAGCAGGATCAAGACGACGGAAGCGGGCGTCGAAGGTGGCCATCGGCTAGACCAGGAACACCGCCGCCAGGGCCAGGAAGATGAAAAAGCCCATGCTGTCGGTGCAGGCAGTGAGCAGCACCGAGGAACCCATCACCGGATCGCGGCCGAAGCGCTGCAGGGTGAGCGGAATCAGCACCCCGGCGGCGGCGGCCACCCAGAGATTGAGCAGCACGGCAGCGGCGATCACCAGCGCCAGCGGCCACTGGTGATACAGCGCCAGCGTCGCCAGGCCCAGCACCGAACCCCAGAGCGAACCGTTGACGGTGGCGATGGTGAATTCCTTGCTGAACATCTTGCGCAACTGCGTCGGCCCGAGCTGGTTGAGCGCCAAGCCACGGATCACCAGCGCCACCGTCTGGTTGCCGGTGTTGCCGCCAATCGAGGCCACCATCGGCATCAGCGCAGCGAGCGCCACCAACTGGACGATGATGCCCTCGAAGGCGCCAATCACCCGCGAGGCGACGAAGGCGGTGAGCAGATTGAGCGCCAGCCAGGGCCAGCGGTTCTTGGCGCTTTCCATCGCCGGCGCGAACAGGTCTTCCTCCTCCGACAGACCGACCTGGCGCAGGCTCTCGCTCTGGGCGCGCTCGTTGATGGCGTCGACCACCGCATCGACGGTGATGCGCCCCACCACCTGCTTGTGCAGATTCACCACCGGCGCGGAGATGAGGTCGTATTTCTCGAAGGCGGTGACCGCGTCGGCGATGGCATCGCCGGTATAGAAATACGTTGGATCGGCGGTCATCACGTCCTTGACCTCCCGCTCCGGCTCCGAGAGCAGCAACTGCTCCAGCGACAGCACCCCGCGCAGGTGACCACCGCGATCCATGACGATCAGCTGGTTGATTTCCGGCGGCAGCGATTTCTGCCGGCGCAGCAGGCGCAGCACCGCCTCCAGGGAGGCGTCCTCGCGCACCGACAGGAAGTCGAGGTCCATCATCGAGCCGACGCTGTTCTCCGGGAAGGACAGCACCGAGCGCACCTCGGCCTGGTCGTCCCGGTCCAGGCGTACCAGCACCTCCTGGCTCAGCTCCTCGGGCAGCTCGGTGAGCAGTTCGGCGATGTCGTCGGAGTCGAGGTGGCGGACCACCGCCGCGATCTCCTCCGGCCGCATGTCGCCGAGCAGGGCCCGCAGCACCGCCTCGTTGATCTCCAGCAGCACGGCACCGCGCCGCTCCGGCCGCACCAGTCCCCAGGCCGCCTCGCGGGCATCGGGCGGCAGGCTTTCGAGGATGAAGGCGACGTCGGCCGGGTGAAGCTGGGCGAGCTTCTGCTCCAGTTGCGCCTGTTGCTGGCGGGCAACCAACTGCGCCACCACGTCCTGGCGGCTGTTGCCCTCGGAGCGACTCACCAGCTCCCGCTCGACCGCCTGGCGCGTCAGCAGATCAATGATCTGCTCGCGCGCCTGCTCGAGGTGGCGGTGATGGAGGCGTTCCTGGGATTCGCTCATGGCCGCGAATGGTAGCCCGGAAAAATGAAAAAGCCCGCATGGAGCGGGCCTTTCGGAAAACTGGATCCCCGCCTTCGCGGGAATGATTTCGCGCCGAGGCGCGAGATCACTTGATCTTGGCTTCCTTGAACACGACGTGCTTGCGCACGACCGGGTCGTACTTCTTGAACTCGAACTTCTCGGGCGTGTTCTTGCGGTTCTTCTTGGTCGTGTAGTAGTAACCGGTGCCTTCGGTGGAGACGAGCTTGATCTTCTCGTTGTCCTTCTTCTTGCCAGCCATTGCTCGATCTCCTTACTTGGCCACTTCGCCGCGGGCGCGGAGGTCAGCGAGCACCGGCTCGATGCCCTGCTTGTCGATGATGCGCAGGCCGTGGTTGGACACGCGCAGCTTCACGAAGCGCTTTTCGCTCTCAACCCAGAACCGGTGCGTGTGCAGGTTGGGCAGGAAGCGGGTCTTCTTCTTGACGTTGGAGTGGGAAACGGTGTTTCCCACCATCGGCTTCTTGCCAGTGACTTGGCAGACTCGGGACATGGCTGAAAGACCTCTACGGGAGGGGTTATCCAGGCTCCCGCGAATGCGGAAACCTGACAAAAAGGGCGCGAAGTATGCCGGCCGGCCAAAGATTAAGCAAGCGCCCGTCGCCGACGGCTAGAGGAGCCCGCGTTCGGCGAACGACAGGGGCGCGCCCTCGCCCACCACGAAGTGATCCAGCACCCGCACCTCGATGGTGGCCAGCGCCTGCCGCAAGCGCTCGGTGAGCCGGCGATCCGCTTCGCTGGGATCGGGCGTTCCGGAAGGATGATTGTGAGCAAAGATCACCGAGGCCGCGCCCAGCCGCAGCGCCGCCTTCACCACCTCGCGCGGGTAGACGCTCGCCTCGCTGAGCGTGCCCTCGGCCAGCAGTTCGCAGGCGAGCAGGCGGTTCTGGGCATCCAGGAACAGACCGCAGAACAGCTCACGGTCGCGGTCGCGCAGACGGCTGGCCAGGTAGCTGCGCACCAGCGCCGGCTCGCGCAGCAGGTCGCGCTCGGCCAGGGTCTCGCCGAGGTGGCGGCGCGCCAGCTCCAGCACCGCCTGCAACTGCGCGTACTTGGCCTCGCCCAGCCCCTTGGCGACGCAGAAGGCGGCGCGCTCGGCGCCCAGCAAACCGCGCAGGCCGCCAAACCGGGCCAGCAGCTCGCGGGCCAGATCGACCGCGCTCAGCCCCGGCAGGCCGGTACGCAGGAAGATCGCCAGCAGTTCGGCATCGGACAGGCCGGCGGCACCGCGCGCCAGCAGTTTTTCGCGCGGACGCTCGCCTTCCGGCCAGTCGCGGATGCTCATCCGCCGCCGCCCGCCAGTCCTGGCGGCAGCGGGCAGTGCAGGCTGGCACAGGCCACCCGCAGCAGTTCCACTTCGCCGACGCTGACCCGGCCGTTGTGGGCCAGGGTGAGCACCAGGGCCTCCACCAGCAACTGCTTGGCCGGGGCAGCCAGTTCATCCAGGGCATCCAGCGCGGCATCCAGCACCGGCCAGGCCACCGCGCCGGGATAGCGGCGCGCCTGGCGTGGGTAGAGATGACTCCAGCCCTCGGCGTAGGCACGCCGCGCCGCCTCGGGTTCGGCATTGCCGGCCTCGGCCATCGCCGCCAGCAGGCTGGACACCGCGTCCTCGCTGCCAGCAAGCCGGCGGCGACCGCTTTCGTGCACCTGCGGCGGCGCCAGCAGGTCGGCAAGCTGCATGCGCAGCATCCGGCCGAGCACGAACTCGAAGGCGCAGACCCGACCGTCGGCCTGGCTCACCGCCGCGATCACCGCCATGGTGCGTTTCAGCTCCAGCACCGGCTGGCGGCGCAACAGCGGGAAGGCCAGCGCCGCCAGCGGCAAGCGCTGGGCCGGATGCAGATTGGCCTGGCGCTCGCGCCAGTAGCGCGCCTTGATCGCGGTCGGCTCCCCGAGCTGGGCGGCGATCAGCCGCAGTTGCTCGGCGGCCAGCGCGTCGTCGCGGCCGTGCAGCAACAGCGCCAGCAGCAGCGCCGGCGCTTCCGATGCCTCTTGCACGCCGGCGGCCAGTTCCGGCGGCAGGGTGGCGTGCAATTGCTCGGCGTAGCGGTAGTCGTCGGCGCCGGGATGGGCGACCTGGGCGATCACCTGCTCCGGGCTCAAGGAGCCGCCGCCGGCTTGCAGCCGCGAGACCGGCAGCTCGTCCTGCTCGGAAACGTAATAGCCGGGATCGTTGACCTGCTCCGCGACTGCGCGCAGCGCCTCCGGCCTGAAGCCGGGCTCCAGGCGGCGGATGCGCGCCAGCACCGGCGGATGGGTGGCGAACAGCCAGTGCAGACCGAAACCGTCGCCGAACAGCATGTGGCTGACCTGTTCGCCACGACCATTGGAAAGCTGCGAACCAAGGTCGTAGCCGGCAATTTTTTTCAGCGCCGTCGCCAGTCCGAGGGTCTGGCGGGTGAACTGCACCGCCGAGGCATCGGCCAGGAATTCGCGCTGCCGCGAGATGCGCGCCTTGATCAGCCGCCCGAACAGCAGCCCGACCGCGCCGGCCGCCATCAGCCCGCCACCCAGCACCGTCAGCGTGCCGCCGCGCTTGCCGCCGCGCGGCGTCGACTCCAGCAGCTCACGGCCGATCACATGGATCACCAGCAGGCCGAACACCAGGCCCATCAAGCGGATGTTGAGCCGCATGTCGCCGTTCAGCACATGGCTGAACTCGTGGGCGATCACGCCCTGCAATTCGTCGCGGTTGAGTTTTTCCAGACTGCCTCGGGTCACCGCGATGGCGGCATCGGCCGGCGCATAGCCCGCAGCGAAGGCGTTGATGCCGGACTCCTGTTCCAGCACATAGACCTCCGGCACCGGCAGGCCGGAGGCGATGGCGATCTCCTCCACCACGTTGCGCAGCCGCCGCAGGCGCGGGTCGCGGGTGCCTGGGTCCACCCGCACGCCGCCCAGCGACTGCGCGACCGCGCCGCCGCCGGCCCGCAGCTGGCTGATCTTGAACAGGCTGGCAAGGCTGATGACCAACAGCACCAGCAGCGCGCCGGCCGCCACCAGCGCCGGCGTCGGCAGGCGCAGGTCGGCGTAGAAGAGATCCTGGCTGCTGGCCGCCGAGACCGTGAGTGCCAGTACGCCACCGACCAGCACGGCGACGATCAGCACCGCCACCACGAAGGCGCAGAGCATCCAGCGCGACTGCGCGCGGGCCCGCGCCTGGTGCTCGAAGAAGTTCATCGCCGTAGCGACACGAACCGCCTACCGAGGTCAGAAGCTGACTTTCGGCGCCTGCCTTGCTTCTGGCGTCTCCAGCTCCAACGATTGCGCCGCAGCAAAGCCGAACAGGCCGGCGACGAAGTTGTTGGGGAACACCTCGCGCTTGTTGTTGTAGCTCAGCACGCCGTCGTTATAGGCCTGGCGGGCGAAGGCGATGCGGTTCTCGGTGGACGCCAGCTCCTCGCTGAGCTGCTGCATGTTGGCGCTGGCCTTGAGTTCCGGATAAGCCTCGACGGTGGCGGTGAACCGGCCCAGAGCGCCGCCGAGCAGGCCCTCGGCGCTGGACAACTGGCGCATCGCCGCTGGATCGCCGGGATTGGCCTGCGCCGCCTTGAGCGCGCTCAGCGCGCCACCGCGCGCGGCGATCACCGCTTCCAGCGTGCCGCGCTCGTGGCCAAGGTAGGCCTTGGCCGTTTCCACCAGGTTGGGGATCAGGTCGTGCCGGCGCTGGAGTTGCACGTCGATCTGCGCGAAGGCGTTCTTGTAGCCGTTGCGCAGCGTCACCAGCCCGTTGTAGACGCCGATCAGGAAAAACGCCAGCAGACCCAGCACCAGCAGAAAGATGACAGCGGACATCGCACGCTCCCTTTGATCCAGATGTCGAGGCGACCCAGCGTCGAGCATAGCGGGCCTTACAATGCGCGTCATGACTACAGCTACTCCTCGCAAGCTGCTGCTCGGCGTCACCGGCGGCATCGCCGCCTACAAGGCGGCGGAACTGACGCGCCTGTTCGTCAAGGCCGGCTGGCAGGTGCAGGTGGTGATGACCGCCCACGCCAGCGAGTTCGTCACCCCGCTGACCTTCCAGGCGCTCACTGGCCGGGAGACGCGCGGCGCGCTGTTCGACCCCCAGCACGAAGCGGCCATGGGCCACATCGAGCTGGCACGCTGGCCGGACGCGATCCTGATTGCGCCGGCCTCGGCCAACAGCCTGGCGAAGCTGGCCCAGGGTCTGGCCGACGACCTGCTCTCGACGCTCTGCCTGGCCACCGACAAGCCGATCTTCGCGGCACCGGCGATGAACCGCCTGATGTGGGCCAACGCCGCCACCCAGGCCAATATTGCCGTGCTCCGGCAGCGCGGCCTGCGCCTGCTCGGCCCCGGCGCCGGCGCCCAGGCCTGCGGCGAGACCGGCGAAGGCCGCATGTGGGAGCCCGAGCAGATCTTCGAAGCGGTGGTCGCGCAGACCGGCGCCGCCGCGCCCGCCGATCTCGCCGGCCTGCACGCGGTGGTAACCGCCGGCCCCACCCGCGAGCCGCTGGACCCGGTGCGCTTCCTCACCAACCGCTCTTCCGGCAAGCAGGGCTACGCGGTGGCCGAGGCGCTCGCCGCGCGCGGCGCGCGGGTGACGCTGATCTCCGGCCCCACCCAGTTGGCGACGCCGCGCGGCGTCACCCGCATCGATGTCGAAAGTGCCGAGCAGATGCTGGGCCTGAGCCTGGCCGCCGCCGCCGAGGCGCAGATCTTCGTCGGCGCCGCTGCGGTGGCCGACTACCGCGCCAGCGAGGTCGCCGGCGAGAAGATCAAGAAGACCGGCGAGTCGCTGACCCTGGTGCTGAGCAAGAATCCCGACATCCTCGCCACCGTGCGCGCCGCCCAGCCCGGGCTGTTCATGGTGGGCTTCGCGGCGGAAACCGAGAAGCTCGCCGAGCACGCGCGCGGCAAGCTCAGCAACAAGAAGCTCAACCTGATCGCCGCCAACTGGGTCGGCAACGGCAAGGCCTTCGACACCGAGGACAACGCCTTGCAGCTCTACTGGCCGGAGGGGGAGCAGGAAATCCCCGCTGCCAGCAAGGCCGAGGTCGCCCGGCAACTGGTGGACCGCATCGTCTCGCTCTACCAGGCCCGCTAACCCCTTAACCCGCGCCTTACCCGCGCTGACCATGAAGAACATCCAGCTCAAGATTCTCGACCCGCGCGCCGCGCAACCCGCCTACGCCACGCCCGGCTCCGCCGGCCTGGACCTGCGCGCCATCCTCGACGCGCCGCTGGAGCTGGCGCCGGGGCAGACCACCTTGATCAAGACCGGGTTGTCGATCTTTATCGGCGACGCCGGTCTGGCGGCGGTGATCCTGCCGCGCTCCGGCCTCGGCCATAAGAGCGGCATCGTGCTCGGCAACCTGGTCGGCCTGATCGACTCCGACTACCAGGGCGAGCTGATGGTGAGCTGCTGGAACCGCAATCCGCCCGGCACCGCCCCCTTTGTGATCCAGCCCGGCGAGCGCATCGCGCAACTGGTGCTGGTGCCGGTGGTGCAGGCGGCGTTCGAGGTGGTGAGCGAATTCCACGCGGTTTCCGACCGTGGCAGCGGCGGCTTCGGCTCCACCGGCCGCGCCTGAGCGTCACACTCCGTCATCATTCCGTCGCAGAACCTTCACCCCGCATTGATCCTCGCAGCGTAGAACGCCGGCCATCGTCGTCACCCTGTGAGGCATCCATGGCCCGGGACGGACTGCTCCATGTCAGCAACATCCGCAAGCAAATGCCCATCGACATCAGCAACGCCCAGAACATCGCCCGGGTCCTGACCGAGGCGCTGCCCTACATCCGGCGCTTCTCCGGCAAGACCTTCGTGGTCAAGTACGGCGGCAACGCCATGAAGGGCGACGACATGATCCAGTCCTTCGCGCGCGACATCGTGCTGATGAAGCGCGTGGGCATGAATCCGGTGGTGGTGCACGGCGGCGGCCCGCAGATCGGCGGACACCTGGAGAAGCTCGGCAAGAAGAGCGAGTTCATCGAGGGCATGCGGGTCACCGATGGCGAGACCATGGACGTGGTCGAGATGATGCTCGGCGGCCTGGTCAACAAGGCCATCGTCGCCGCCATCAACCAGCAGGGCGGCCAGGCGGTGGGCCTCACCGGCAAGGACGGCGGCCTGATCCGCGCCAAGAAGCTCACCATCAAGGGCCAGGACCTCGGCCAGGTCGGCGAGGTGGACTCCATCGACCCGCGCGTGGTCACCCACCTCGAAGCCGGCGGCTTCATCCCGGTGATCGCGCCGGTGGGCGTCGGCAGCGAGGGCGAGGCCTACAACATCAACGCCGATCTGGTCGCCGGCAAGCTCGCCAGCGTGCTCAAGGCCGAGAAGCTGATGCTGCTCACCAACGTGATGGGCGTGAAGGACAAGGAAGGCAATGTGCTCACCGGCCTCACCGTGCCACAGGTGCAGGCGCTGATCGCCGACGGCACCATCTACGGCGGCATGCTGCCGAAGATCCAGTGCGCGCTCGACGCGGTGAACTCGGGCGTGAAGACCGCCGTCATCATCAACGGCGAGCTGGACCACTCGGTGCTGCTGGAGCTGTTCACCAACGACGGCATCGGCACCCTCATCAAGGCGCACTGAGTCGCCCGCGCGCGCTCAGGCGCGGTGGTAGGGGTGATTGGCGTTCAGGCTCCAGGCCCGGTACAGGGCCTCGACGACCAGCACCCGCACCAGCGCGTGCGGCAGCACCAGCTTCGACAGACCCCAGCTTTCCTCGGCGCGGGCCAGCACTTCCGGCGCATGGCCGTCCGGGCCGCCGATGGCCAGCGCGACATCGCGGCCGTCCTGCTGCCAGCGTTGCAGGCGTAGCGCCAGTTGCTCGGTGGTCCATTGGCCGCCGCGCTCGTCCAGCGTCACCAGCCGCACCTCGCGCGGCAGCGCCTTGAGGATTTTTTCGCCCTCGTCGCGCTTGAGCCGCGCCAGGTCGGGGTTCTTGCCACGCGGCGTCACCGCGATCTCGCTCAGGGCGAAGCCGTATTCCGGCGGCAGGCGGCGGCTGTAGTCGGCGAAGGCTTCTTCCACCCAGCCCGGCATGCGGGTCCCGACGGCGATCAGGCGCAGCTTCATGCCTTTCGCCGCCGGCCGACGCTAGCGCGCTTTCTTCGCCGCAGGCTTCTTGGCGACTGCTTTCTTGGCAGCAGGCTTCTTCACGGCGGCTTTCTTCGCGACCAGCTTGCTCAGCGGTTTCGGAGCGGACTTGGCAGCGGATTTGGCGGCCGACTTGCTGGCGGCGGTCTTGGTGACTGGCGCGGCTTTCTTGGCCGGGGCCGATTTCTGGGGAGCGACGGCCTTCCTGGCCGGCACTGCCTTTTTCACAGCCGCTTTCTTGACCGGCGCTTTGGCCTTGCTCTTGACCTTGGCCTTCGCCGGCTTGGGTTCGTCGAGCACCGGCTTGGGCTGGCCCAGATCCCAGAGCTTTTCCAACTGGTAGTGGGCACGCGCCGAGGCTTGCAGGGTGTGGACCACCACCCCGTTGAGATCCACCAGCGCCCACTCGCCCTGCTCCAGCCCCTGCGAGGACAACGGCCGCACGCCGGCTTCCAGCGCCTTCTCGATGACGCTGTCGGCAAGCGCCTTGACGTGGCGGCTGGAGGTGCCGGTGGCGATCACCAGATGATCGGTGACACTGGTCAGGCCGCTGACATCAATCACCTGGATGTCGACACCCTTGACGTCTTCGAGGGCGCCGACGGCGAGCTTGGTGAGCTGGTTGGTATTCATCAGTGTTTGGATTGGTCGTCCTGGTCGGTGAGGGCTTGCAGATCCTGCGGGGTCAGCGCGTCGAGAATGGCGTCGGGCACCAGCCCGCGCACCGAGTGACCGGTGCGCAGCAGGCGGCGGATGCGGGAAGACGAGATTTCCAGCAGCGGCAGCGGCAGCTCCAGCCAAAGACCGGCCGGCACCGCGCGCAGCGCCTCGACGCTATCGGCATGGCGCTCGGCGAGGATGTCGGCCTCCACCGGTGGCAGCAGCGCCGAACCAGGGCGAGACACCACCGCCAGATGGGCAAGGTCGAGAATCTCGCGCCAGCGGTGCCAGGTGTGGAAATGCGCGAAGGCGTCGGCGCCCAGCAGCAGCACCAGCGGCGTGCGCGGCCGCCATTTCTTCAGCTCGGCGAGCGTGTCGATGGTGTAGCTGGGGCCTTCGCGCTTGATCTCGCGGTCATCGGCGATCAGGCCCTTTTCCTTGGCCACCGCGCGCCGCACCCATTCCAAGCGCTTCTGCGGCGACACCCGCGAATCCGGCCGGTGCGCCGGGTGGGCGGTGGGGATCAGCCGCACCTGCGAGAGCTGCAGGCGATCCATCGCCTCCAGCGCCAGACGCAGATGACCGTTGTGGAAGGGCGCGAAGGCGCCGCCGAAGATGCCGATGGGAGCGATAGCCACGCGGCGGGCCTAGCGGACCTGCCCGTCGCCCAGCACCACCCACTTCTGCGAAGTGAGTCCTTCCAGCCCCACCGGCCCGCGGGCGTGGAACTTGTCGGTGCTGATGCCGATCTCGGCGCCGAGTCCGTACTCGTAGCCGTCGGCGAAGCGGGTAGAGGCATTGACCATCACCGAGGCCGAGTCCACCTCGCGCAGAAACCGCCGCGCGCGTGTGTAGTTCTCGGTGACGATGCTGTCGGTGTGCTGGCTGCTGTAGTCGTTGATGTGGCGGATCGCAGCATCGAGGCCATCGACCACCCGGATCGCCAGGATCGGCGCCAGATACTCGGTGCGCCAGTCTTCCTCGGTGGCGGGCTTGGCCTCCGGCAGGAACTTGCGGGTGCGCTCGCAGCCGCGCAGCTCCACTTTCAGGTCGCGGTAGATGCGGCCCAGTTCGGGCAGCGCGCGCGGCGCCATGCTGGCATCGACCAGCAGGGTCTCCATGGTGTTGCAGGTGCCGTAGCGCTGGGTCTTGGCGTTGACGGCGATGGCGATGGCCTTTTCCAGATCGGCATCGGCGTCGATGTAGACGTGGCAGATGCCGTCGAGATGCTTGATCACCGGCACCCGGGCGTGTTCAGCGACGAAGGCCACCAGGCCCTTGCCGCCGCGCGGGATCACCACGTCGACGAACTGCGGCATGGTCAGCAGCTCGCCGACGGCGGCGCGGTCGGTGGTGGACAGCACCTGCACCGCATCGGCCGGCAGACCGGCGCGTTGCAGCGCACGACGGATGCACAGGGCGATGGCCTGGTTGGACTGGTGCGCCTCGGAGCCGCCGCGCAGGATGGTGGCATTGCCGCTCTTCAGGCACAGCGCGGCGGCGTCGGCGGTGACGTTGGGCCGCGACTCGTAAATGATGCCGACCACGCCCAGCGGCACCCGCATCTTGCCGACCTGGATGCCGGAGGGGCGCAGCGCAAGATCGGTCATGGTGCCGACCGGATCGGGCAGCGCCGCCACCTGGCGCACGCCGTCGGCCATCGCCTCGATGCGCGCCGGGGTCAGCTCCAGGCGGTCGAGCAGGGCGGCATCGAGGTTGTTGTCGCGGGCCCGGCGCATGTCCTCGCGATTGGCTTCGAGGATCGCCTCGGCCTCTTCGACCAGACGCTCGGCGAGGGTGAACAGGGCGGCGTTCTTGGCGCCGGTGTCGGCCTTGGCCAGCTCGCGGCCGGCGGCGCGGGCCTTGGCGCCCAGGTCCTGCATGTAGGCCTTGAGGGCCGCTGCGGTTTCGGTTTTTGCGTTTGCCACGTCGTGCTCAGGCGGCGACCTTGGTCGCCGGGGGCGCGGCCCCACTGGCCGCCAGGACCAATGTTAGCAAGTCCTCCCAGGCCGCCGACTCGCGGCCGGTCTTCACCGACTGGTCGACCCTGGCCAGCAGCACCAGGCCGGCGGCCGGTGAATAGCGCGCGCCACGCCGCAGCAGCGCCTCGTAAGGCTTGGCGCGGGCGCCGAACAGCTTGGCCTGGGCCAGCGCGCTGGCGACATCGCGGCTGCGCGCGTAGGCGGCGTTGACCGCCCCCCAGTTGCGCAGGGCATAGGCCAGGGCCCCGACCAGTTCCAGCGCCGAGACGCCTTCCTCGCGCAGACGCTCCAGCGAGCGCAGCGCCGACAGGCCGTCGCCGGCGAGCATCTTGTCGACCAGATCGAAGGCCTCGTAGCGCGCCGAGTCGGCAACCGCCTGCAGCAGGGCTTCGGCATCCACCGGCGCGTCCGGGAATAACAGCGCCAGCTTGGCCAGATCCTGCGCACAGGCCAGCAGATTGCCTTCGGTGCGCTCGGCCAAGAGACGCGCCGCCTCCGGCTCCAGGCGCAGGTTCAAGACGCGGGCGCGCTGCTCGATCCAGGCCACCAGCTCCTCGGGCTTCACCGGCCAGGCGTAGACGGCGAAGCCCGCCGTCTCCAGCGCCGAGAACCAGCCGGACTCGCGGCCACGTTTGTCGAGCGCGCCGGCGACCACCACCAGCAGGATGTCGGGCGAGGGCTTCTCGGCGAGCTGGGCAAGCGCCTTGGCACCGTCTTCCGACTTGCCGCCGGCCTCGTTATCTCCGCCCTCCTCGCCCTTGCCACGGCGATGACCGTTGGGGCCCTTGGGCAGATGCACCTCGATCATCCGCCGGCTGGCGAACAGCGACAGCGAGGCGCATTCGTCGAATACCTGCTGCCAGCGGAAACCCGGCTCCACCGTGAGCGATACCCGCTCGCTATAACCCTGGGCGCGGGCGGCGGCACGCAGCTCGTCCAGGGTTTCCTGGATCAGCAGCGGCTCCTCGCCGGCAAGCACCACCACCGGCGGCAGGCCTTTCTTCACATGGGCGGCGACTAGTGCGGGGCGCAGTTGCATGCGCGGATTATCGCCTGCCGGCGGTCGGGCTTTCAGAAGAATTGCAGCAGCGCATCGGCGGTCGCCTCCGGCGCATCAAAATGCAGCATGTGGCCGGCGCCAGGAATGCTGACCTCCTGGCGGTCCCGGAAGCAGGCGCGCCGGGCGGCCTTTTCCTCGGCGTTCAGGGTCTGTCCGAACGCCGAGCCGCCGGCATCGACAAACAGGGTCGGCGCGCGAATCTGCCGCCAGATCGCCTCGCTCTCGGCATTGCGGTAGAGCGTCGGCATGTCCAGCCGGTGCCGGGGATCGGCGAGCAGGTGGATGCGGCCGGCGCCATCGGCCGCGCCCCAGCCACGCGCCACGAACAGCGCGCGCTCGGCGCTCAGTTGCGGATGCTGCTTCTGCACCCGTTGCGCCAGCTCCTCGAAGCTCGCGTAGGTCTTGCCGCGCGCCGGCGCCTTCAACTGGTCCAGCCAGCGGCCGAAGCGGCGCGGCGCGCTCTCGGGCGGCATGTCGGGCAGGAACAGGCCGTCGAGAATCGCCAGCCGGCGGACCCGCTCCGGTCGCAGGCCGGCATAGAGGCTGACGACCTGCGCGCCCATGCTGTGGCCGGCCAGATGCACCGGCGCGGCGGGCGAGAGGTAGTCGACCAGGGCGTCGAGATCGGCGACATAGTCCTGAAACCAGTAGCCGTCGGCCGCCCATTCGCTATGGCCATAGCCGCGCTGGTCGAGCGCGACGACGCGGAAGCACTGCCCTAGCCGCTCACCGACATCGGCGAAGGTGGCGGTGGTGTCGAGCCAGCCGTGGCAGTAGATCAGCAGGGGCTTGTCACTGCCGTCGGCGGCGAGACTCTGCGCGCCAGCGCTCGCCAAGCGCGGCTCCTCGCCCCAGCAGCGCAGGTGGAAGCGCAGACCGCGCAGGCGCACATGCCGGGACTCGCCGCTCATGCCTTCAGACCTGGATCATCAGCTTGCCGAAGTTTTCGCCGCTGAACAGTTTGTTGAGCGTTTCCGGAAAGGTCTCCAGACCCTGCACGATGTCCTCGCGCGACTTCAGCTGGCCCTCGGCCAGCCAGGCGCCCATGGCCTGGATTGCCTCGCCGTAGCGCGGCGCCCAGTCGAACACCACCATGCCCTCCATGCGCGCGCGGTTGACCAGCAGCGACATGTAGTTGGACGGCCCCTTCACCGGCGTGGTGTTGTTGTACTGCGAGATGGCGCCGCAGATGACAATGCGCGCCTTCATGCGGATCTGGGTCAGCACCGCGTCGAGGATGTCGCCACCGACATTGTCGAAGTAGACATCCACACCCTTGGGCGCCAGCTCGCGCAGGGCCTTCTTCACGTCCTGCGACTTGTAGTCGACGCAGGCGTCGAAGCCGAGGTCGCGCACCACGTAAGCGCACTTGTCGGCGCCGCCGGCGATGCCGATCACCGTGCAGCCCTTGAGCTTGGCGATCTGGCCGACCACCTGGCCGACCGCGCCGGCCGCGCCGGAGACCACCACCACCTCGCCGGGCTTCGGCTGGCCGATCTCCAGCAGGCCGAAGTAGGCGGTGAGGCCGGGCATGCCGAGCACGCCCAGGTACTTGGGCAGCGGCGCCAGACGCGGATCGACCTTGCTCAGGCCTTCCGGCGGCAGCGCCGCGTAGTCCTGCACGCCCCAGTTGCCGACCACGTGGTCGCCAGCCTTGAACGCCGGCGTCTTGCTCACCAGTACCTCGCCCAGGGTGCCGGCGCGCATCACCTCGCCGATCGCCACCGGGCGGATGTAGCTCTTGCCCTCGTTCATCCAGCCGCGCATCGCCGGGTCCAGCGAGATGTAGAGGGTCTTCACCAGCAGCTCGCCATCCTTGGGCTCCGGCAGCGGCGTCTCGGCATAGGCAAAGTCGCTGCGTTTGACCAAGCCCTGTGGGCGCGCGGCGAGGGTGAACTGGCGGTTGATCATTTGGTGTTTCTCAGTTGGTGATTGTTGACCTGCCATCCCTGGCGCAACGGCAGCCCCGTCTGTCTAGCCCTCGGCGGCCATCCATGGCCGCCGGCAGATCGGGACGAAGCCCTTCAAGGCTGTTCGTCTATTCCGATCTGCCCCTTGAGATAGGCTTCCAGCAGATTCAGACGGTCGTTGCCCCAGAACATCTGGTCATCGACGTAAAAGGTTGGCGCACCAAAGGCCCCGCGCTGGATGGCCGCCTCGGTATTGGCGCGCAAGGCCTCCTTCACCGCCGGCTCCTGGGTGGCGGCCAGCAGCGCAGCACCGTCGAGGCCGACGCTCTCGGCAATGGCGCTCACCACTTCCGGCTGACTCGGGTCCTGGCCCTCCGCCCAATAGGCCTTGAGCAGGGCCAGGCTGAACTCCACGCCCTTGCCCTGATCCGCTGCGGCCAGGCAGGCGCGGCTGGCCAGCACACTGTTGAGCGGGAAGAGCTTGGGAAACCGGAACGGCACGCCGTAGAACTTGGCCCACATCCGGGCATCGCGGAACAGGTACTTGCCCTTGGCCGGCAGCGCCGCCGGCATCTTGTTGCCGGTGGCCTCGAAGACCTTGCCGAGCAGGAAAGGCTTCCAGTGGACCTCGGCGCCGCAGCGCCGGGCCAGGGCTTCGATCTGGGTGGCGGCCAGATAGCTATAGGTGCTGGCCGGGTCCCAGAAAAATTCGATGGTCTTGCTCATGGTGATTTATCCGTGGTCTCCTCGCATACCGGCCAGTATCATGAGTCGGCCAGCGGCCGGCAAGCGGCACGAATCCTGCAAACAGGATCGCGGGCTGACGGGAGCCGCCAGCGGCTGACGTCACGGCATCAGGGCCCTACAATCGGCGGCCGCCGCAAGCGGGCTTACGGCAAATTTCCGGTGCAACGATGACGTACTGCGTGGCGGTGAAGGTCGATGACGGTCTGGTGTTCGTGGGCGATACACGGACTTCCGCCGGCGTTGATGACGTTCGCACCTACAACAAGATGCATGTCTTCGAGACCCCCGGGGAGCGGGTGTTCGTGGTGATGTCGGCCGGCAACCTGGCCACCACCCAGACGGTGCTGACCCACCTGCGCCGCGACATGGCCGACGACAAGCCGGTCAACCTCAACAACATCCGCCATATGTTCGACGCCGCCGACTACCTCGGCGGCCTGTCGGTGCGCTCCCAGAAGGAAGCCGGCGCCCACACTCAGTACGCCAGCAATGTCGATTTCCGCACCACACTGATCCTCGGCGGCCAGATCCAGGGCGAGGACCCGGCGCTGTACCTGATCTACCCGGAAGGCAATTGCATTTCCGCCTCGCCGGAGACCCCGTATATCCAGATCGGCGAGAGCAAGTACGGCAAGCCCATCCTCGACCGCGTGATCCGTCCACAAATCTCGCTGGAAGACGCCGCCCGCTGCGCGCTGGTGTCGATGGACTCGACCATGAAGTCCAATCTCACGGTCGGCCCGCCGCTGGACCTTGCAGTGCTGCCGCGCGACGCGCTGCGCATCACCCACAAGGAGCGCTTCGACCTCGACACCCCGTTCTACGCCAACCTGCGCAAGTCCTGGGGCGATCTGCTGATGCGCTCGTTCACCGAGCTGCCGCGCTTCGAATGGGAAGCGCAGAGCCAGGCTCAGACCCAGCTGCTCTGAAACCGGGCGGCCTCGCCGCCCAGCATTGAACGCGACTTTCGACGCAGCCGGCTGCCAAGTCCGGCGGATGCCGTTACCCTGCCTGGGTGTTCAGAACAGGGTCGCCCAGGAGCGGCCCGGCCAGCTGTACCGGCAATCCCCGTGCGCAATGGAGTGCGAACCAGGCCGTGTCCAACCCGCAGCAATGCCCCTATCCCGGCCCGTTTTCGCCGGCACTCTTGCAGCTGGTCGAAGGCCAGCTCGGCGATCACCAGTCCATCGTGCTGCGCATGGTCGCCTGCATGGACGCGCAGATTTCCGACTACCGCCAGCTGAGCGATGCGGCCATCCGAGTCGACATCCAGGAGTCCCTGGACTACGTGCTGCAACTCTGGCTGCGCGGCCTGCTCGAAGACCGCTGGCCGAGCGCCCTGGAGCTGGAACCGCTGGTCGCCTATGGCCGCCGCCGGGTGCATCAGGGCATCTCCATGGAGAGCCTGTTGCAGGCCGCGCATTCCGGCGCGCGCCTGCTCTGGCAGGAAACCCTGGCGCGCGCGGAGTCGAGCCCGGAGTTGATGCAGGAACTGCTGTACCGGGTGTCGCCGCGCTTGCTGGCCTACTTCGACCTGGTAGGGCAGACCCTGTCCGGCGCCTATGCCGAGGAACGCCGCGAGCGCTTGTCCTGGCGTGACCGCCTGCGCTACGAACTGTGCCGGCTGGTCTTCAACAACCCCGAGGATGTCGACGGCTTCCGCACCCGCATGAGCGCCTTGGGCATGGACAGCAGCGCCCTGCACCTGGGGCTGGCGCTGCGCATGCAGGCGGGTGATGGCCTGGCCTTCCCCGACTCCCGCCTCGACTTGCTGTTTACCGCCATCCGGCGCCTGCTGGAAACCGACGGCGAGACCCTGCTGCGCACCGTGCGGCACGGCCACCTGCTGATCTGGGCGCCGCTGCTGGCGGGCGAGTCGCTGATCGAGGGCGAGGCGCGGCTGGCGGCGCAGATGCAGGCCCTGCTGCGCGCCGATGCCGGCATCGCCGCGATCGGACTCGGCCTGCCCGATTCCGGGCCGCGCGGCTGGCAGCTGAGCGCCGAGCAGGCGCTCAAGGCGCTGGACCTGGGTGCCCGCCTGGAACCGCAGCAGACCTTGCGCCGCTACTTCGACTTCGCGCTCTACGACGCACTCAGCCAGTCGGACAGCGTCTGGCGCTTCCACGAATGCCTGATCGAGCGACTGTCGCGGGAGGCGCATCTGACCCGCACACTGGAGGCCTACTTCGAGCACCGCCAGCATCGCAAGGCGGTGGCCGGTGCGCTCGACATTCATCCCAACACCCTGAGCTATCGGCTGGAGCGCATCGAGACCATCCTCGGCGCCCGGCTCGACGAGGTGAACTGGCAGTCGCGGCTGTACGCCGCCCTGCGCTTGCGCCGCCTGCACAGCAAGAACGAACCGGTCGGCTAGCGGCGCCAAGACCCCGGAGCGCAGTGCAGCAATTTAACTGACGCGGCGCAGCAAAAACGCGCACGTCAAGATTTCGTTGTGCGGATCCACAGCGCCGGCCGTGGTTTCACCAATGGTAGTTGCAGGCTGGCTTTCCCATACTCCCGGCTGTCACTGGAGTCCCATCCGGTGACCGCAGGCAAAAAATTGCTGCGCCTTGCACAGCGGCCGCCAGGCTGCTGTGCAGACAAATACATTGACAGCGAGAGGAGATGGACGATGAGCAAGAAAAGCAGCGGCAGGCTGCGTCTCGGCGTCGGTTGTTCGCTACTGGCGGTTCCGCTAGGTGCGATGGCCTTCCCGTTCAGCTATGGCGAAATCAAAGGCAACCTCGACACCACGGTCTCGGCCGGCGTCACCATGCGCATGGAGGCCCCCGATCCCAGCCTGGTCGGCATCACCAACGGCGGCACCTCCCGCTCGGTGAATGACGACGACGGCAATATCGGCTTCGACAAGGGCGACCTGGTCTCCGGCGTGCTGAAAGCGACCCACGACCTGGAACTCAAGTACCAGGACTACGGCCTGTTCACCCGCGTCAATTATTTCTACGACGCGGTCGCCTCCGATGCCAGCCATCGCGAGGACCGCTTCAACGCCGCCGGCCTGGCGGTGCAGGACCGCCCGGCCTACGAATACGAACTGGGCAAGCGCGGCCGCGAGCGACTGGGCTCGCGCATCGACATGCTCGATCTGTTCGCCTATGGCCGCTTCGATCTGGCCGGCCACAACCTGTCGGCACGCATCGGCCGGCAGGTGGTGAGCTGGGGCGAAAGCACCTTCATCGGCAACAGCATCAACTCGATCAATCCGGTCGATGTCGCCAAGATCCGCACCCCCGGCGCGGAGCTGAAAGAGGCCCTGATCCCCACCGCCATGCTCTGGAGCTCGCTGCAGTTGAGCGACTCGGTCAGCCTGGAAGGTGTCTGGCTCACCGCCTACGACAAGACCGAGATTGACCCGCGCGGCAGCTTCTTCTCCAGCAACGACTTCGTCTCCGACGATGGCGACAAGGCGATTGTCAGCTTTGGCCGCCGCGAGGACGACAACAAGTCGGTGCTGACCCCGAACGCCGCCAGCTCGGCCAGTGCCTGGGTACCGCGCCAGGGCGGGCCGGAGGTGGACGACGCCACCAAGCAGTTCGGTGCCGCCATCCGCTACTTCTCGGAAGCGCTGGGCAGCACCGAGTTTGGCCTCTATTACCTGACCTACCACAGCCGCACGCCGCTGGTGTCGGCGATCCGCGGCGTCGCCACCAACGCCGGCAGCGCGACGCCACTGTGCTCGGCGTCGGCAAGCACCCCCGGCTGCCGGGCCAGCTTCTTCGCGGAGTTCCCCTCCAACATCGACCTCTACGGCCTGAGCTTCAACACCGTCGGTCCCTGGGGCGTGGCTTTGCAGGGCGAGTACTCGTTCCGGCCCAACCAGCCGCTGCAGTTGTCCGGCACCGAGGTGCTGCTCACCTCGCTGGGTGTACCCAGCAGCATGAGTCCGACCCCGCTGACCTCCGGCACCTACATCCAGGGCTGGCGCGAGGTGAACATGCACCAAGCGCAGATGACCGCGACCAAGGCCTTTGGCCCGACGTTCGGGGCGCAGCAGTTCCTGGTGCTGGGCGAAGTGGGCGTGACCCAGACCGATCTTCCGGAAGAGCTGCGCTTCAACGGCCCGGGCGCCGGCCTGCCGGCCTGCGGCTTCGCCTCGGCGGCGACGCTGGCGGCGGTTTCCAACGGCTCCTGCCAGTCGGAAGGCTTCGCCACCAACACCTCCTGGGGGTATCGCATCGTCAGCCGTCTCGACTTCGAAAGCGTGATCGGCTCGGTGCAGATGTCGCCGCGTCTGGTCTGGGCGCATGACGTCAACGGCGTCGGCCCGACCTTCAACAAGGACAGCAAGGCCATCACCCTGGGCCTGGCGCTGAACTACCTGCAGCGCTGGCAGGCGGACATCGGCTACACCACCTTCTTCGGCGGTCGCACCTATGCCGGCACCGATCCGGTGCCGCCGGGCATCGACATCAACCCCGATCCGGCGGTGACCACCCTGAGCCCGGGTGATTCCACCCAGTCGCAGTCCTTCGCCACCAGCGCGAACCCCAACAAGGACCGCGACTTCCTCGCCATCAGCGTCTCCTACGCGTTCTAACTGGAGAGTATTCCCATGCGCAGCCCCGCAAAACTGACCGCGCTATTCGCGGCAGCCCTGAGTTCGATGACGGCCCTCGCCGCCGTCCCCGCCGCCGAAGCCGACAAGCTCGGCACCACCCTCACTCCCATCGGCGCCGAGAAGGCCGGCAACGCCGCCGGCACCATCCCGGCTTGGACCGGCGGTCAAACCAGCGTGGTCGCCGGCTTCAAGACCGGCGGCCACTACCCCGACCCGTTCGCCGACGACAAGCCGCTGTTCACCATCGACTCCGCCAGCGCCGACAAGTACAAGGACAACCTCTCGCCGGGCCAGCTGGCGATGTTCAAGCGCTACCCGACCTTCAAGATGAAGGTCTACCCGACCCGCCGCAGCGCCTCCTACCCGGCGGGCATCTACGCCGAGACCAAGGCCAATGCCACCAAGGTGAAGCTGGTGCAGGGCGGCAACGGCATCGAGGGCACCACCGGCGGCGTGCCGTTCCCGATCCCGCAGAGCGGTCTGGAAGCGATCTGGAATCACCTCACCGTCTACAAGGGCGACACCTACGCCACCTCCTGGGCGCAGGCGCCGGTGACCGCCGGCGGCGACTACAACCTGGTGAAGTTCGACTACGAGTACGACTTCTCCTACGGCAACCAGAAGAAGACGCCGGAGCAACGCGACCCCAACCTGCTGTTCTACTTCCTGCAGATCATCAAGGAGCCGCCGCGTCTCGCCGGTTCGATCCTGCTGGTGGACGACTTCATCGATCAGGTGAAGACGCCACGCAAGGCCTGGACCTACAACCCCGGTCAGCGCCGCGTGCGTCTGGCGCCGACGGTGTCCTACGACAACCCCGGCACCGCCGCCGACGGCCTGCGCACCAACGACGACTTCTTCATGTACAACGGCGCCACCGACCGCTACGACTGGAAGCTGGTTGGCAAGAAGGAGATGTACATCCCCTACAACGGCTACAAGATCAACGGTCCGTCGGTGAAGGTGAAGGATGTGCTGATGCCGGGTCACATCAACCCCGATAACGCCCGCTACGAGCTGCACCGGGTGTGGGTGGTGGAGGCCAATCTCAAGGCAGGCACCTCGCACGTGTACAAGCGCCGCAGCTTCTACCTCGACGAGGATAGCTGGGTGATCCACGTGGTCGACAAGTACGACAACCGCGATCAGCTCTGGCGCGTCGATGAGCTGCACAGCCTCAACTACTACGACGTGCCGTTCCTGGCGCCGGGTCTGGAGCTGCACTACGACCTGCAGTCCGGCCGCTACATCGCCATGGGCCTGCGCAACGAGGAAACCAAGGTCTACGAGCCGATCGTCCGCAGCCCGGCCGACTTCACTCCCGACGCGCTGCGGACCAAGGGCACCCGCTAAGCGGGGCGTCGCCTTACCTGCCCGCCCCCGGCCGCCTTTTGGCCGGGGGCTTCTTTTTGCCTGAAGGATTCCGTCCGTCGCGAACGGGCCCGCCGACCGATCAGCTGCGGAAGTAGGACTCGGCGATGGCGTCGTCGAGCTGCCCGAGACCGACCTGGATCTCGTCCATGAACAGCGCCAGGCCGTCTGGCTGCGACAGCAGCGAGCCGATGTTGGCATCGGCGATCAGCGCCTTGGTGCGCTCGATGGCGCGCTCGACCTTGCGGCTGGGCGGCAGGAACGGCATGGTCGAACCGATGGTGGCCAACGCGAAACTGACGCTGCGCGGGAACTGCCGGTCCTGCAACAGGAAGCGCAGCACACCAGGGCCGTTCACGCGCGCGCGCACGTGGCGACGGTACATCTGGTAGGCGGTGAGCGACTTGAGCACGCTCATCCACTGGATGTTGTCGAACGGCGTCAGGCTGGCATCGGCCTGGAACAGGCGCGAGGAGCGCACATCCAGGATGCGGGTGGTCATATCCGCCTGCTCCAGGTTGGTGCCCATGCGCAGAAACTGGAAGCCGACATCGCGGCTCATGTTCGAGGTGAGCACGCCGACGGTGGTCATGGCGCCATTGATCACGCCCTGCAGGAAATCCTGCCGGCGGGCGCGGGTGACACTGCGCTCGCCGCGCTCCTGCACGAACAGATACAGATCGTTCAGCCGCTCCCAGGCCTCGCGCGGCAGGCAGTCGCGCGACACCCGGGCAATCTCGCGGGCGTAGTTGAGGCTGGAGAAGATCGAACCGGAATTGCGTTCGTCCATCAGCGTGAAGCGCACCACATTGTCTTCGGTGGCCTGGCCGCCGGCGGCACGGAAGGCGGCATCGGCGCCGGTGATTTCCAGCAGTGGCGCCCAGCCGACGGTGACGTTGCGCGGCAGGTCCAGCAGCAGATTGGCGTGGACGTTGATCAGGCGGGCGGTGTTTTCAGCACGCTGCACATAGCGGCCGAACCAGTAGAGGTTGTCAGCAACACGCGACAGCATGTCAGTGCTCCCCCGCCCGGGCGGCATCGGCTTTTGCCGGCGCCGCGCTGCTCTGGGTCTGGGCCTGCGGCTCGTCCTTGTCGGCCTCGACATCGACGATCCAGGTGTCCTTGGAGCCGCCGCCCTGGGAGCTGTTGACCACCAGCGAGCCCTTCACCATCGCCACCCGGGTGAGGCCGCCGGTAGTGACGTAGGCATTGCCGTCGGGGCGCGAGAGGATGAACGGCCGCAGGTCGAGATGCCGAGGCTGCACGCCTTCGCTGGTGATGGTCGGCGCGGTGGACAGGGACAAGGTCGGCTGCGCCATGTAGTTGCGGGGATTCTTCAGGATCAGGTCGCGGAACTTGTCGAGCTCGGCCTTGCTGGCGCGCGGGCCGATCAGCATGCCGTAGCCACCGGATTCGTTGGCCGGCTTGACCACCAGCTTCTCCAGATTGGCGAGCACATAGCTGCGCTGCTTCTCGTCCATGCACAGATAGCTGGGCACGTTGGGCAGGATCGCGTCCTCACCAAGGTAGTACTTGATCATCTGCGGCACGTAGGCATAGACGACCTTGTCGTCGGCCACGCCCGCACCCGGGGCATTGGCCAAGGCCACCTTGCCGCGCATCCAGGCCCGCATCAGGCCCGGCGCGCCGAGCATGGAGTCGGGGCGGAAGGCCTCGGGATCGAGGAACAGGTCGTCGACCCGGCGGTAGATCACGTCCACCCGCTTCAGGCCATAGATGGTGCGCATGTGCACGCAGTCGTCGTCGCCGACCACCAGATCGCTGCCCTCGACCAGTTCCACGCCCATCTGCTGGGCGAGGTAGGCGTGCTCGAAATACGCGCTGTTGTAGATACCGGGCGTCAGCAGCACCACGGTCGGGCTGTCGAGCGGGCGCGGCGACAGGGCCGCCAGCATGTCGTAGAGCTGCGCCGGATAGTCGTCCACCGGGCGGATGGTGGTGGTCTCGAACAGCTCCGGCCAGACCCGCTTGGTCACCAGGCGGTTTTCCAGCATGTAGCTGACGCCGCTGGGGACTCGCAGGTTGTCCTCCAGCACGTAGAGCGTACCGTCGCCGTCACGGACCAGGTCGGTGCCGCAGATGTGCGCCCAGATACCCCCACGCGGCTTCACCCCCACGCATTGGGGCCGGAAGTTGACGCTCTCGGCCAGTACCTCGCCAGGGAACACGCCGTCCTTGACGATCTTCTGGGCGCCGTAGACGTCCTGGATGAAGTGGTTGAGCGCGCGGGTGCGCTGCTTCAGGCCGGCCTCGGCGCGTTCCCACTCCTTCGAGGTGATGACCCGGGGAATGATGTCGAACGGCCAGGCACGGTCTACATTCTTGCCTTCGGAATAGACCGTGAAGGTCACCCCCATCACCTTGATCGCCAGGTCGGCGGCCAGCTGGCGCTCGGCCAACTCCTTGGGGGAGAGGTTGACGAGGTAATCGATCAGCTTGCCGGCACCTTCCCGCGGTGCGCCGCTAGCGTCAATGAGCTCATCGTAATGTTCATGGTTGCGGTAATCGCGCCACTCAACGGCCATATATGCGGTCCGGGGGCCTTTTGTATGTCTGTGGGTTCAAAGCTAGCATGCCCACTCGCAAAACGCAGGCCAGTTACCCGAAAGGCGAGTGCGGCGCTGATTGCCGGGACGCAGACAGCGCCTCGTCTGCGGAGACAGCGGCGTACGCTGATCCGGCGAGGCTGGCCGGCGATGCTAAACTGCCCGAAACCGTAATCACCGACGATGGCCCGCACCGCCCCCGCACTGGAACTCAAAGGCCGACTGCTCTCCACCACCCGCCTGCGGGTGCTGAAGGCCGACCTTGCTGCCATCGAAGCCCAGTTGTCCGAACTCGCCCGGCAAATGCCGCAGGCGGTCAAGGGCATGCCGGTGGTCATCGAGAGCGAGGAGCCGCTCGACCTAGACGCCTTGCTGACCAGCCTGCGTCGCCACGGCATCCAGCCCCTGGGCGTGAGCGACGGCCCGCTCAATAGCGCCGCGCTCGCTCTTGGCCTGCCGGTGCTGCCGCGCGACAGCCGTGCCCCCCGCGCCGAACCGCCCCCCGCCGCAGCCAGCCCGGCGGCCGCCGTCAAGCGCAGTACCCGCATCGTCACCGAGCCGGTCCGTTCCGGCCAGCAGATCTACGCCGAAGACAGCGACCTGATCGTGCTGGCCGCCGTCAGCCCCGGCGCCGAAGTGATCGCCGATGGCTGCGTGCACGTCTACGGACCGCTGCGCGGCCGCGCCATCGCCGGCGCCCGTGGCGATCAGAGCGCGCGGGTGTTCGCCCGCCGCTTCGAGGCCGAGCTGGTGGCGGTGGCCGGTATCTATACAGTCGCCGAGCAGATCCAGGGCAGTCCGCGCGGCGAAGCCGCGCAGGCCCTGCTGCGCGATGGCAAGCTGAGCATCGAAACCCTGGGCAGCTAACTAACAGCCCCCGAAACAGGACTCCTCTAGGAAATCACCGTGGCCAAGATCATCGTCACCACCTCCGGCAAGGGCGGCGTCGGCAAGACCACCACCAGCGCCAGCTTCTCCACCGGCCTCGCCCAGCGCGGCAAGAAGGTCGCGGTCATCGACTTCGACGTCGGCCTGCGCAACCTCGACCTGATCATGGGTTGCGAGCGGCGGGTGGTGTTCGATTTCGTCAACGTCATCCAGGGCGAGGCCAATCTCAAGCAGGCCCTGATCCGCGACAAGAACAACGACAACCTCTACATCCTCGCCGCCAGCCAGACCCGCGACAAGGACGCGCTGTCGCTGGAAGGCGTGGAGAAAGTGCTCAACGACCTCGCCGACGAGGGCTTCGACTACATCGTCTGCGACTCCCCGGCGGGCATCGAGCGCGGCGCCCACCACGCCATGTACTTCGCCGACGAGGCGCTGGTGGTCACCAATCCCGAAGTCAGCTCGGTGCGCGACTCCGACCGCGTCATCGGCCTGCTGTCGAGCAAGACCCGCCGCGCCGAGCGCGGCGAGAAGGTTCGCGAACATCTGGTGCTGACCCGCTACAACCCGGCGCGCGTCGAGAAGGGCGAGATGCTGTCGGTGAAAGACGTGCAGGACATCCTCGCCATCCCGCTGCTGGGCGTGATCCCGGAGAGCCCCTCGGTGCTGACCAGCTCCAACGCCGGCGCGCCGGTGATCGCCGACCCGCTGAGCGACGCCGGCCAGGCCTATCAGGACCTGGTGGCGCGTTTCCTCGGCGAGGAGCGACCGATGCGTTTCATGACCGTCGAGAAGAAGGGACTGTTCAACAAGCTCTTCGGCGGCTGAGGACATGGCCATGGACTTGATGAGTTTCTTCCGCGCCAAGAAGCCGGCCACTGCCCAGCTGGCCCGCGACCGGCTGATGGTGGCGGTCGCCTGGCAGCGCGACAACGACGGCCGCCGCAACGCCGGCCCCAGCTATCTGCCGCAACTGCGCGAGGAACTGCTGGCGGTGGTGCGCAAGTACGTGCAGGTCGCTGACGGCGCGGTGCAGGTCAACGTGCAGCGCGAGGACGGCCTGGAAGTGCTGGAGATGAACATCGCGCTGCCGGACGCCAAGACCGGCAGCTGAGCGCCACGCGCCAGCAATGAAAAAGCCCTCGCATGCGAGGGCTTTTTGCTTTCCGGCTGCGGGCGGAGGCCGCGCCTACTTGCCGCGCAGCTCCTTGCGCAGAATCTTGCCGACATTGCTCTTCGGCAGCGCCTCGATGAACTCGAAGAGCTTGGGCACCTTGTAGCCGGTGAGCAGCTCCTTGCAGTGCTCGCGCAGCGCCTCGACGGTCAGCGCGGCGTCCTTCTTGACCACGAAGACCTTCACCGCCTCGCCGGTCTTGGCATCGGGAATGCCGATGCAGGCGCATTCCAGCACGCCGGGATGGCGGGCAACGACATCCTCGATCTCGTTCGGGTAGACGTTGAAGCCGCTGACCAGGATCATGTCCTTCTTGCGGTCGACGATCTTGAAGTAGCCGCTCTCGCTCATCACCGCGACGTCGCCGGTCTTCAGATAGCCGTCCGGGGTGAACACCTTGGCGTTCTCCTCCGGCTTGTTCCAGTAGCCGCGCATCACCTGCGGCCCCTTCACGCACAGCTCGCCCGGCACGCCGACCGGCACCGGCTGGTGATCGTCGTCACGCAGGCTGACGTCGGTGGACGGCAGCGGCAGGCCGATGGTGCCGTTCCAGTCGGGCTGGTGCAGCGGACCGAAGCAGACGCCCGGCGAGGTTTCCGAAAGTCCGTAGCCCTCGGTGAGGCCGCGACCGGTCACCTCGCGCCACTTGCCGGCCACCGCCTGCTGCACGGCAGCGCCGCCACCGACGGTGAACTTCAGCGCGGAGAAGTCGATCTCCGCGAAGCCGGGGGTGTTGAGCAAGCCGTTGAACAAGGTATTGACGCCGGTGAAGGCGGTGAACCGGTGCTTGGACAGCTCCTTGACGAACCCGGGCATGTCGCGCGGATTGGTGATCAGCACGTTCTTGCCGCCGACACTGAGGAACAGCAGGCAGTTCACCGTCAACGCGAACACGTGGTACAGCGGCAGTGCGGTGACCACCAGATCCTCGCCCTCGACCAGATGGCCGCCCATCCAGGCGCGCATCTGCATGAGGTTGGCGATGATGTTGCCGTGGCTCAGCGTCGCGCCCTTGGACAGGCCGGTCGTGCCACCGGTGTACTGCAGGAAGGCGACGTCCTCGTGGCCCAGGGCCATCCGGTGCATGGGCTGCGCCTTGCCGCGCGCCAGGGCGGTGCGGAACGGCACTGCGCCAGGGATGCTCCAGGCCGGCACCATCTTCTTCACCCGCTTCACCACGAAGTTGGTGATCAGGCTCTTCGGGAAGCTGGCCATGTCGCCGACCTGGGTGGTGATCACCACCTCGACCGGGGTACGGCCGAGCACTTCCTGCAGGGTGGTGCAGAAGTTCTCGACGATGACGATGCCGCGCGCGCCGGCATCCTTGAGCTGGTGCTCGAGTTCACGCGGGGTGTAGAGCGGGTTGACGTTCACCACCACCATGCCGGCGCGCAGGATGCCGAAAATCGCCACCGGGTACTGCAACAGGTTGGGCATCATCACCGCCACGCGGTCGCCCTTGTGGAAGCCCAGCACGTTCTGCAGGTAGCTGGCGAAGTCCTGCGACAGACGGTCGACGTCGTCGTAGCTGAGCCGATCGCCCATGCACTCGTAGGCGGTCAGGTCGCGGAACTTCTCACAGCTCCGGTCCACCAGTTCCGCCACCGAACTGAACGTCGAAGGATCGATCTCCGCCGGCACGTCGCTGCCGTACTCGTTCAGCCAGACCTTTTCCGCCTCGGCGGCTCCTCGCTTTGCCATGTCGCTCCCCGTTCTACGGGCCTTGCTAGAGAAACTCTTCAGCCGGGCGTATCCCCAGGCTTGCGCGGGATGAATCAGCCCCGCCTTGGATGGCCGGCATTATTAGGAAAATCGCCTTACCGCGCCAGCGAGCCCGAAGACGGCTCCGAGACCCAGTCGCGCAGGCTCTGCGCCCCGACCTCGGCAACTGCGGACTCGGCTTGCCGCAACCACTCGGCGGCGGCGCGCAGCCCTTCACCGGTGCCGGGCGCGGAACCGCGCAGCAGGCTCCAGAGACTGTGCAGGCTGATGCTGCTGGGGTCTCGGGCCAGCACCCAGCGATCCCCGGTCTGCGCCAGCACGCCGGCCACCACCAGGGGCTCGGCCAGCAGTGGCAGGGTCTGCTCGGAAACCCCGAGCAGGCGCGACAGCCGTTCCGGCGCCAGCGGCGCTTCGCCGGCCACGAAGGCCCGGGCCACCGCCGAGACCAGAGCCAGGGAAGCCTGTTCGCGCGCGCGCGAACCCTGCGGCGCGCTGTCGGCGAACGGCCCGAAGCGGTGCGGGCATTGCGTGAAGTAGGCCACCTGACAGCCGCACAGCAGGATCAGCCAGCCCAGGTACAGCCAGATCAGCACGAAGATGACGATGGCAAAACCGGAATAGATGGCGTTGTAGTTGGTCGCGCCGGCGACGAAGGCGGCAAAGGCGTAGCTGGCGCTCTGCCACATCAAGCCGGCGAACAGCCCCCCGGCGAAGGCCGGCCGCATCCCCACCCGGGTGTTGGGGATGAAGGCATAGAGGAAGGTGAACATGCCCACCATCAGCGCATAAGGCAGCAAGGCCGACACCAGGTACAGCAGAAAGCCGAAGCCGGGAATCTGCGCCAGCCAGGAGATGGCCTGGTTGTTGAGCAGGCTGGCGGTCACTCCCAGCGCGGCGAACACCACCACCGGGCCCACCATCAGCACCGCCAGGTACTCGCCGAAGCGCTGCGACAGTCCACGCACCCGCTCGACGTGCCAGATGTGGTTGAAGGCCTCCTCCACCTTCTGGATCAGCGACATCGCCGAGTACACCAGCAGCGCCACGCCCAGCGAGCCGAGCACGCCGACCTTGATGTTCTCGACGAAGCGGATGAGGTTGTCGGCGACTTCTTTCGCCTGCTCGGGCCCCAGGCCCTTGAGCGATTCCAGCAGGAAAGGCTCCAGACTGTTGTGCACGCCCAGTGCTTTCAGCAGCGAGAAACCCAGCGCCAGCAGCGGCGTCAGTGACAGCAGGGTGGTGTAGACCAGGCTCATCGCCCGCAGCGACAGCTGTCCCCGCCAGAGCACTTCGAACAGGGCGTCGGCGCCGCGCGCCAGGGCCAAGCCGCGCTGCTCCAGCCGGCTACGGGGTTCGGCTTGCCATAGCCGGAGACGCAGAGTTTGCAATTGGTCGCGAATCATCAATGCATCCTAGCCGAAGCGCAGGATGCACTTAAGTGCCTGATCCTTCGACTGAACTGGCCACGACCAACGGTGCTTGACAGGGTCCGGGGCCGAAAATATGATGCGCTGCAACAAATGCTGCATTGCAACACGGCAGCCGTCGCTTTCCCTCACCACACCATTTGCTTGGAGTTAACTCATGGACGTCCAGTCACTGATCACCGAAGTCACCGGCCGCGCCGAGAAGATCGCCGCGCAGGGCCAGGAAGTTGCCACCATCGGCTTCGATACCCTGAAGACCGCCAACGGCATCGTCGTCGAGACCGTGCAGACCCTGGCCAAGACCAATGGCGACGCTGCCGTTGCCCTGTTCGGCGAAGCCAAGACCAGCTTCGAGAAGGCCAGCAAGGCCGGCGTGCAGGCGGTGATCGCCGACCCGGTTGCCTACCTGCCCGCCACCACCCCGGCGGTGGAAGCCTTCAACACCTCGCTCAAGACCCTGGGCGCCACCCGCGTCGAGCTGGTCAAGACCTTCGAAGGCGGCTATAGCAGCATCAAGGCCAGCATCAATGGCCAGCCGACGGTGAAGAAGGTGGCCAAGGCCGCCGCCAAGAAGACCGAGGCCGTCGCCAAGACCACCGTCAAGACGGTCAAGGCCGCCGCCAAGAAGGCGAAGGCCTAAGCAGGAAAGCCATCTCACCGGAGGCTTTCCCTCCCTTGGCTTCCGATGAGATACGCTCCGCAGGGCCGGTCCACACCGGCCCTGTTTTGTTTTCAGCCGCCCAAGAAACTCCGGCCAGTCCCACCCGGATCCCGCAGGGAACCCGGCTATTGCAGGAGTCGGATCGCATGAACCCGAAGACCGCCTTTACCACCGCCCGCCAAGGCCTGAGCCTGCTGGCGGAACACGAAACCAATGCCCTGGGTGACCACCTGCAGGCGCTCAACCGCCGTCTGGCCGTCGCCCGCAAGGCGCGCTCGCTGGGCGAGCTTTTGCGCGATCAGCTGGATCTGCTACCCGACACCCGGGCGCGCCTGCGCCGCGATCACCACCGGCGTGGCCAGTTGCTGGCCGGGCTGCGCCAGGAACTGCGCCGCTGACCGGTTTTGCGGCCTAGCCGCGACTCAGGCCGAGGACTTGGACGCGCGCCGACGCGGCTTGGCCTTGGGTTTGACCGCCGACGCCACCTTGGCGCGCGGCTTGCGGCTGGGAACCGGGGCCGGGAACTCCGGCTCGCTCACCCGCACTTTCACGCTCGACAGCAGACGCTGCACCGCCGCCGACCCGGTGTCCTTGAGCGTGCCCAGGTTGTCACGCACGAAATCGGCCGCCGGACTCAGGTTCTCGCTGGCCTGCCCCATCTTGTCGCGCAGGAAGGCGACGATGTCCTCCTGCAGACCGGCCACGTCCGGCAGGCCCAGGAAGCGGCGCAGCTCTTCCGGCTTGACGTCAATCTCGACCTTGATCTGCATGGGCAGCTCCTAGAAGTAAATCAGGCAGCGGACAGGAACAGGGCGATGATGCAGGCGAAACCCGCCAGCCACATCAGCGAGCGCAACAGCGCACGGTCGGCCAGATAGCTGAGGCCAAACAGCAAGCGGAAACCGACGAAGGCCAGCGCCAGCGCATCGGCACGGGCGTTGGCGCCAAGCACCAGGTGATTGACGATCACCGCCGCCGCGAACGGCGGGAACACCTCGAAGCTGTTCTGCTGCACCCAGTTGGCGCGCTGACGCCAGCCGCTCAGGGTTTCGAAGTAGGCGCGCGGACGGCTGTTGTCGAAACGGCGACTCCACTTCGCCGCCAGGGCGAAGGGGAACGGCAGCAGCGCGGCGGCCAGGATGCACCAGAAGGCGATACTCATGGCGAGGTGGTGGTGAGCAGGCGCATGGCTTCGCGGTACTTGGCGGCGGTCTTCTCCACCACCTCGTCGGGCAGATCGGGGCCGGGCGCCTTCTTGTCCCAGTCCAGGGTCTCCAGATAATCGCGGACGAACTGCTTGTCGAAGCTGGGCGGGCTGGTGCCCGGCTGCCAGGTGCTGGCCGGCCAGAAGCGCGAGGAGTCGGGGGTCAGCACTTCGTCGATCAGGTGCAGGCGACCGTTCTCGTCGGTGCCGAACTCGAACTTGGTGTCGGCGATCAGGATGCCGCGACGGGCCGCATACTCCGCCGCCTGCCGGTAGATGGTCAGCGTGTAGTGCTTGAGCTGGGCGGCAAGGTCGGCACCGACCAGCTCGATCACCCGGGCGTAGTCGATGTTCTCGTCGTGCTGGCCGGCCGGCGCCTTCCAGGCCGGCGTGAAGATCGGCTCGGGCAGTTGCGCCGCCTGGCGCAGCCCGGGCGGCAGGGCGATGCCGCAGACCGCGCCGGTGGCCTGGTAGTCCTTCCAGCCGGAGCCGATGAGATACCCGCGCGCCACGCATTCCACCGGCAGCGCCTTGAGCTTCTTGACGATTACCGCCCGCCCCTCGCACTCCGCGAGTTCGCGCGGCGTGAGCCAGTCTTCCAGGCGCATCTCCGGCGCCATCTGGTTGGGCAGCAGGCCGGCAAAGCGCTGCATCCAGAAGCTGGTCAGCGCGGTCAGCACCGCGCCCTTGCCGGGGATCGGCCGGGGCAGGATCACGTCGAAGGCCGAGAGCCGGTCGGTGGTGACCAGCAGCATGTGCTGGTCGCCAACCGCGTAGATGTCGCGCACCTTGCCGGCGTGGATCTTGGGCAGGCTGGTGATGGTCGAGGTGTGCAGGGGCGCGGTCATTCGGGTACGGGATGGGATGCGGAACGCGGCGATTGTCGGTGCTAAGCGCCCCGCCGCCAAGCGCGGGGCGAACTTTGGGATAATGCGCCATGGCCAAGCTATCCCCCGTCATCGCTCCCTCCATCCTTTCCGCCGACCTCGCCCGCCTGGGCGAGGACGTGCAGCGCGTCCTCGGCGCTGGCGCCGACTGGGTGCATTTCGACGTGATGGACAACCACTACGTCCCCAACCTCACCTTCGGACCGACCATCGCCGAAGCCTTGCGCAAGTACGGCGTGACCGCGCCGCTGGACGTGCACCTGATGGTGGAGCCGGTGGACGCCCTGGCGCAGTCGTTCGCCAAGGCCGGTGCCAGTCTCATCAGCTTCCACCCGGAGGCCACCCGCCACATCGACCGCAGCTTGCAGGCGATCAAGGCGGCCGGCTGCCAGAGCGGCCTGGTGTTCAACCCGGCGACGCCGCTGGACTGCCTCAAGCACGTGCTCGACAAGGTCGATCTGGTGCTGATCATGTCGGTCAACCCCGGCTTTGGCGGCCAGAGCTTCATTCCCGAGGCGCTCAACAAGCTGCGTGCGGCGCGGGCGCTCATCGACGCTCATCAGGACGCCAGCGGCCGCGAGATCCGTCTGGAGATCGACGGCGGTGTGAAGATCGACAACATCCGCGAGATCGCCGCCGCCGGTGCCGACACCTTCGTCGCCGGCTCGGCGATTTTCGGCGCTGGCGACTACGCTGCTACCATCCGCGCCATGCGTGAAGAGATCGCCAAGGCCTGAACATGAACCCGCGCCCGCCCCTGCGTGCCGCGCGCCCTTGCTGGCGATGGTGAACCTGCGTCCGATCCCCAACTGATCCGATCTGCCCGTTCACCGCGCGCCAAGCGGCGCGCCGCCCAGAAAGACATGCCCACACAACACCTGATCGCCCTCACCCGGGAACTGCCCGGCGACCTCGACACGCCGGTCGGCGCCTATCTCAAGCTCGCCAACGAGCCCTACAGCTACCTGCTGGAATCCATGCAGGGCGGCGAGCAATGGGGCCGCTACTCCTTCATCGGCCTCGCCTGCCGCGAGGTGATCCGTGTCTACAACCGCCGGGTCAGCATCCAGCGCGACGGCGAGACGGTGTTCGAGGACGAAGTCGCCGATCCGCTCGCCTTCATCCGCGAACAAGTCGCGGCGGTACGCGCGCCGCTGCCCGGCGCGCTGCGCTTCACCGGCGGCTGGGTCGGCTACTTCGGCTTCGAAACCGTGCGCTATGTCGAGCCCAAGCTCGACCACGATCTGCCCGACCCGGTCGGCACGCCGGACATCCTGCTGATGCGCTCCGACGAGGTGGTGGTGTTCGACACCCTGCGCGCCAGCATCACCCTGGTGGTGCACGTCGCCGACAGCGCCGAGGCCCGCGCCGCCGGCGAACGCCGGCTCGATCAATTGCAGGAACGTCTGGCCGCGCCTCTGCTCGCCAGCCGGGCGCCGGTGAACGGCCCTGCCGAGGACCTGCCCTTTGTCTCGACCATGGGCGAGACCGCGTTCAAGGCCGCCGTGCAGCGGATCAAGGACTACACCGCCGCCGGCGACGTGATGCAGGTGGTGCCGGCACACCGGCTGTCGGCGCCGTTCAGCACCGATCCGGTGCAGCTCTACCGCGCCATCCGCCGGCTCAACCCCTCGCCCTATCTCTACTGCCTCAATCTCGGCGACCACCAGGTGGTCGGCTCCAGCCCGGAGATTCTGGTGCGGGTGCAGGACGGCCTCGCCACCGTGCGTCCCATCGCCGGCACCCGCAAGCGCGGCGCCACGCCGGAGCAGGACCGCGCGCTGGAAGCCGAGCTGCTCGCCGACCCCAAGGAGATCGCCGAGCACCTGATGCTGATCGACCTCGGCCGCAACGACATCGGCCGGGTCGCCGAGACCGGTAGCGTCAGGCTCACCGACAAGATGGCGATCGAGCGCTACAGCCACGTCATGCACATCGTCAGCAATGTCACCGGCCAGCTCAAGACCGGGGTCGATGCGCTCGACGCGCTGGCGGCGACCTTCCCGGCCGGCACGCTCAGCGGCGCGCCGAAGGTGCGGGCGATGGAGATCATCCAGGAGCTGGAACCACACAAGCGCGGCATCTACGGCGGCGCGGTCGGCTATCTCGGCTGGTGCGGCAACATGGACATGGCCATCGCCATCCGCACCGCCGTCATCAAGGACGGCCAGATCCACGTCCAGGCCGGCGCTGGCGTGGTCGCTGATTCCGATCCGGCTTCGGAATGGGAAGAGACCATGAACAAGGCCAGGGCGATGATGCGCGCCGCTGCACAGGCGGCCGTCAGCTAAGCGCCGCGACGACCCCTCCGGCGCTGCGCGCCACCTCCCCTACTCGCGTAGGGGAGGCAACATCGGCCTTGCCGCGTCAGCAAGAGTTTCAATAGACCCGCTATTGCGCACTCCTGCTTCCTTGCACTGCCCCCAAGCACTTGGCCTCGGCGCGGCTTGCCGGTGGCCAGCCGCGTTAAGCCGAGTGCGCCTTCCGCCGCAGCAAGGTTCTAATGGGCGACAGGCCCTAGTCGTCGCGCATCTCCAGATTGCGGTTGATGCCCAGCGCCAGCAGGGTGCCGACGGCGCCGGAGAGCAGGTAGAGGCCGACGTAGCCGACCCCGAAATGCGCAGCGATGAACAAGGCCACCAGCGGCGCGAAAGCTGCGCCCACCAGCCAGGCCAGGTCGGAGGTGACCACCGCGCCGCTGTAGCGGTAGCGGCTGGGGAAGGTGGAATTGATCGCGCCCGCCGCCTGCGCGTGCGAAAACCCGAGCAGCACGAAGCCGCCGAGCACGAACAGCAGCGCGCCGAGCACGCTGCCGTGCAGGAAGGCCGGCAGCAGGCCGGCCAGGCTGAACAGCGCGATCAGGCCGGCACCCACCGCCAGCGTCGCGCGCCGGCCGATGCGGTCGGCGATCTGGCCGGACAGCAGCATGCTGACCATGCACAGCACCGCGCCGAACATCTGCACGATCAGGCAGTCGATCACCGATTGATCGCTGAACAGCGTCACCCAGGACAGCGGGAACACGGTGACCAGATGGAACAGCGCGAAGCTCGCCAGCGGCGCGAAGGCGCCGAGCAGGATGCTGGCGCGCTGCGTGCGGAACAGATCCGCCAGCGGTGAAGGCTCCAGCTCGCGGGTCTGCAGCAGGGCGGTGAACTCCGGCGTCACCACCAGCCGCAGGCGGGCAAACAGCGCCACCACATTGATGGCGAAGGCGACGCAGAAGGGATAGCGCCAGCCCCATTCCAGGAAGTCCTTGGGCGACAGCGCCGACACCAGATAGGCGAACAGACCGGCGGCGATGAAGAAGCCGATGGGGCCGCCGAGCTGGGGGATCATCGCGTACCAGCCACGACGGTTCTCCGGGGCATTGAGCGCCAGCAGCGAAGGCAGGCCATCCCAGCTACCGGCGATGCCGACGCCCTGGGCCATGCGGAACAGGCCGAGCAGCAGGATCGAGTACTCGCCCAGCGTCGCGTAGCCGGGCAGGAAGGCGATGCCGGCGGTGGCAGTGCCGAGGATGAACAAGGCCACCGTCAGACGGGTGCCACGTCCGTAGCGGGTGTGCAGCACCCGGAACAGCAGCGAGCCGAGCGGACGGGCGACGAAGGCCAGCGAGAACACCGCGAAGGCGTAGAAGGTGCCGGTCTGGGCGTCCACGAAGGGAAAGAACACCGAGGGGAACACCAGCACGGCGGCGATGCCGAACACGAAGAAGTCGAACATCTCCGACAGCCGTCCGATGACCACGCCGATGGCGATCTCGCCGGGAGCGACGCGGTGGGCCGGCGCCTGGGCGTCAGCGCCAGGAACATCCAGGGTGTGCGGTGCGGCGGTCGACATGGGAAGGTACCTGTGGCCGTGAGGAGGCTGGCGGCATTTTAGGGCCAGCCTCAGGACGGAAAGCAGGGGTGGGACAAAACGTCCAATCGCGCCACCGGAATCCCGCGCCTACAGTCGTCGGCGGAGCCTCTCCGTGCGACTGAATTCCGCCATGTACGCCCGCCGTGCCTACAGCTTACTGACGCTGCCGCTGGTCTTCCTGCTTGCCGGCTGCGACGCCGTGGTGATGTCGCCTTCCGGCGACATTGCCATGCAGCAACGCGACCTGATCGTCGTCTCCACGGTGCTGATGCTGCTGATCGTGGTGCCGGTGATGCTGCTGACCGGCTTCTTTGCCTGGCACTACCGCCAGTCCAACAAGAAGGCGACCTACGATCCCGACTGGCACCACTCCACGCAGCTGGAGCTGGTGATCTGGTCGGCGCCGCTGCTGATCATCATCGCGCTCGGTGCGGTGACGTGGATCACCACCCACACCCTCGACCCCTACCGCAAGCTCGACCGCCTCGACGCCAGCCGGCCGATCCCGGCAGACGTGCAACCGCTGAAGGTGCAGGTGGTCGCGCTGGACTGGAAATGGCTGTTCATCTACCCCGACTACGGGGTCGCCAGCGTCAATGAAATGGCGGCGCCGGTGGACGTGCCGATCGAGTTCCAGATCACCGGCTCGACGGTGATGAACGCCTTCTACGTGCCGGCGCTGGCCGGGATGATCTACGCCATGCCAGGCATGCAGACGCAGCTCCATGCCGTCATCAACAAGGCCGGCGACTACCAGGGCTTTTCCGCCAACTACAGCGGCGCCGGCTTCTCGCACATGCGCTTCACCTTCAAGGGCCTGGACGGCGCCGGCTTCGACCAGTGGGTCGCCGGCGTGCGCGCCAGCCCGGCTGCACTCGGCCGCGAGGAGTACCTGAAGCTGGAGCGGCCCAGCGAGCGCGAGCCGGTGCGCCACTACGGCCAGACCATGGTCGGCCTCTACGACGCCATCCTCAATCTCTGCGTCGAGCCGACCAAGATGTGCATGCGCGACATGATGGCGATTGACGCCAAGGGCGGCCTCGGGCTGGCCAGCGTCTACAACGTCTCGCGCCTGAGCTACGACGCCGAGCGCCGGCGCGGCGTGCTGCCGCAGCCGCCCGCCGAATACGTCACCGCGCTGTGCGCGGCCGCCCCCGAGGTGATGCTGTCGCCGGCCTCGCCGCCGAGCTACGGCCTGAGCCGCCTCGCTCCCTGATCCAAAGACGCGCCGAGACGACCATGCAAACCCCGACGCCAGAACGCTCCGAGCTGATGCAGACCCTGTTCGGTCGCTTGAGCTTGGACGCCATCCCGTACCACGAGCCCATCCTGCTCGCCACCTTCGCGGTCACCGCGCTGATCGGCCTGGCGCTGGTGGTCTGGATCACCCGCGCCCGCGCCTGGGGCTGGCTGTGGCGCGACTGGTTCTGCTCGATCGACCACAAGAAGATCGGCGTGATGTACATGATCCTGGCGCTGGTGATGCTGCTGCGCGGCTTCGCCGACGCGATCATGATGCGCCTGCAGCAGGCGATGGCCTTCGGCGATGCCATGGGCTACCTGCCGCCGCACCACTACGACCAGATCTTCACCGCCCACGGCGTGATCATGATCTTCTTCGTCGCCATGCCCTTCGTCACTGGCCTGATGAACTACGTGGTGCCCTTGCAGATCGGCGCCCGTGACGTGGCGTTTCCCTTCCTCAACAACTTCAGCTTCTGGATGACCGTGGTCGGCGCGCTGCTGGTGATGACCTCGCTGTTCATCGGCGAGTTCTCCACCGCCGGCTGGCTGGCCTACCCACCGCTCTCGGGGGCGGACTACAGCCCCGGCGTGGGCATGGACTACTACATCTGGGCATTGCAGATAGCCGGTGTAGGAACCCTGCTCTCCGGCGTCAATCTCATCGTCACCATCGTCAAGATGCGCGCGCCGGGCATGACGCTGATGAAGATGCCGGTGTTCACCTGGACCTCGCTGTGCACCAACGTGCTGATCGTCGCCGCCTTCCCGGTGCTGACGGCGGTGCTGGTGCTGCTGTCGCTGGACCGCTACGCCGACACCAACTTCTTCACCAACGACTTCGGCGGCAACCCGATGATGTACGTGAACCTGATCTGGATCTGGGGCCACCCGGAGGTCTACATCCTGATCCTGCCGCTGTTCGGCGTGTTCTCGGAAGTCGTCTCCACCTTCAGCGGCAAGCGTCTGTTCGGCTACACCTCGATGGTCTACGCGACGGTGGTCATCACCATCCTCTCCTACCTGGTGTGGCTGCACCACTTCTTCACCATGGGCTCCGGCGCGAGTGTGAACTCGTTCTTCGGCATCACCACGATGATCATCTCCATCCCCACCGGGGCGAAGATGTTCAACTGGCTGTTCACCATGTATCGCGGCCGCATCCGCTTCGAGCTGCCGATGCTGTGGACCATGGGCTTCATGTTCACCTTCGTCATCGGCGGCATGACCGGCGTGCTGCTGGCGGTGCCGCCGGCCGACTTCGTGCTGCACAACTCGCTGTTCCTGATCGCCCACTTCCACAACGTCATCATCGGCGGCGTGGTGTTCGGTGTGTTCGCGGGCATCAGTTACTGGTTCCCGAAGGTGTTCGGCTATCACCTCGACAAGTTCTGGGGCAAGGTCAGCTTCTGGTGCTGGCAGATCGGCTTCCTGTTCGCCTTCATGCCGCTCTACGTGCTGGGTCTGATGGGCGTGACCCGCCGGGTCAGCCACTTCGAGGACCCGAGCCTGCAACCCTGGTTCATCGCCGCCGCTTTCGGCGCGGTGCTGGTCGGCGCCGGCATCCTCGCCTCGCTGATCCAGTTCTACGTCAGCTACAAGCGCCGCGCGGAACTGCGGGTGGTGGGCGGCGATCCCTGGGATGCCCGCACCCTGGAATGGTCCACCTCCTCGCCGCCGCCGGAATACAACTTCGCCTTCACCCCGCGCGTGCACGAGGTCGATGCCTGGTGGGACATGAAGCGCAACGGCTATGTGCGGCCTACCAGCGGCTTCCTCGCCATCCACATGCCCAAGGGCACCGCCGCCGGCATCACCCTCGCCGGCATCAGCCTGGTGTTCGGCTTCGCGATGATCTGGCACATCTGGTGGCTGGCCGGGCTGTCGTTCGCGGGCCTGATCGGCGCCGCGATTGCCCACACCTTCAACTACGACCGCGACTACCACATCCCCGCCGATGAGGTGACTCGCAGCGAAGACGCCTATACCCGCGCACTCGCGGCCCAGGAGGCCTGATCCATGAGCGCTACCGCACACGCGCCGACGCTGGCCGGCGACGCCAGCCGCTTCTATCTGCGCGAGGAGCATCACCCGCAGAACGGCACCCTGCTCGGCTTCTGGCTGTACCTGATGAGCGACTGCCTGATCTTCGCGGTGCTGTTCGCGATGTACGGCGTGGTCGGCAGCAACTACGCCGCCGGCCCGGCGCCCAAGGATCTGTTCGACCTGGAACTGGTCGCGCTCAATACCGCGATGCTGCTGTTCTCCTCGATCACCTATGGCTTCGCCATGCTGGAGATGGCACGCAACCGCGTGCGCCCAACGCTGATCTGGCTGGCGATCACCGGCCTGTTCGGCCTCGCCTTCCTGGGCATCGAACTCTACGAGTTCCACCATCTCATCCACGAAGGTGCGGGGCCGCAGCGCAGCGCCTTTCTATCGGCGTTCTTCACCCTGGTCGGCACCCACGGCCTGCACGTCAGCTTCGGCATCGTCTGGCTGGTGGTGCTGATGGCCCAGGTGAAGAAGCATGGCCTGACCGGCGCCAACCGCCGGCGGCTGTCCTGCCTGTCGCTGTTCTGGCATTTCCTCGACGTCATCTGGATCGGCGTCTTCACCTACGTCTACCTGATGGGAGTGCTGCGATGAGCTCTGCGAATGCCCACAACCACCACGAAGCCCTGGTCCACGGCCACGACGAGCACCACGACGACGGCGCCGCCCATGGCAGCTTCAAGAGCTACATGATCGGCTTCCTGCTGTCGGTGCTGCTGACCGCGATTCCGTTCTGGCTGGTGATGGGCGAGGTGCTGCCCAGCAAGCTGGCCACCACCGCGATCATCCTTGGCTTCGCGCTGGTGCAGATCGTCGTGCACATGGTGTTCTTCCTGCACATGAACACCAGTTCCGAAGGCGGCTGGAACATGCTGGCGCTGATCTTCACCCTGGTGCTGGTTGTCATCACCCTGGCCGGCTCGCTGTGGGTCATGTTCCACATGAACGCGAACATGATGCCGGCCTCGGTGCACGAAATGCGCAACCTGCCCTGATGTCCGGCGACGGCCGCCGCAGGCCGCTACCGGCGGCGCCATTGGCGCTGCTGGTGCTGCTCGCCGTCGCCGTCCTGCTCGGCCTGCTGGCACTGGGACACTGGCAGCTCGAACGCCGGGTCTGGAAGCTGGCTCTGATCGAGCGCGTGCAACGGCAACTGGCGGCGGCGCCGGTACCAGCGCCGGCACCCGCCGACTGGCCCGGCCTGTCGGCGCAGGACGAATACCGCCGCGTCGAGGTCGAAGGCGAGTTCCTGCACGCGCGTGAAACCTGCACCCAGGCGGTGACCGTGCGCGGCCCCGGCTGTTGGGTGATGACGCCGCTGCGCACCCCGGCGGGCTGGATGCTGCTCATCAATCGCGGCTTCGTCGATGCCGAGCACCGAGACCCCGCGACGCGCCCCGAGGGTCAGATCACCGGCACGGTGCAGCTATCCGGCCTGCTGCGGCTCAGCGAACCCGGCGGTGGCTTCCTGCGCCACAACCGGCCGGCCGAAAACCGCTGGTACTCGCGCGACGTCGCCGCCATCGCCGAGGCCCGGGCCTTGCAAGACGCGCCGGTGGCGCCGTACTTCATCGACGCCGAGACCTCGGTCGCCGGCGGGCCGGTCGGCGGCCTGACGGTGCTCAAGTTCCGCAACAGCCACCTGGTCTACGCCCTGACCTGGTTCGGGCTGGCGGCCATGGTTTTGGCCGCCCTGGCGCTGCTGCTGCGCCAGGAATGGCGGCTGCGAAGACGCCGCACTTGAGCTCCCGGAGCTGGCCGGGAGCCGCCCGCGACATCGCTGCTAGGATGCGCGCCATGTCCACGGCCCGGCCCTCCAACCGCAGCTTTTCGCTGCTCGATTCGCTCGGCGAGACCGCCAGCCAGCAGAACGCGATGCTGCTGATCCAGCTGCGCTGGCTGGCGGTCTTCGGCCAGGCCGCCACCATCGTCTTCAGCACCTTGCAGTTCGACCTGCAACTGCCCCTGCCGCCGATGTTCGCGGTGATCGGCGGCCTGGTACTGCTGAACCTGTTCAGCATGCTGCGGCCGCGCCAGGCCGGCGAGGTGCGCAATGGCGACCTGCTGCTGGGTCTGCTGCTGGACATCAGCGCCCTCACCGCCCTGCTCTATTTCAGCGGCGGCGCCACCAATCCTTTCGTCTTCCTCTACCTGTTGCAGCTGACGCTGGCGGCGATCCTGCTCGAAGCCTGGTCGACCTGGCTGCTGGTCGCCTATGCCTGCCTGTGCTTCGCGGTGCTGACCCGCCACTACCTGCCTCTGAGCCTGGCCAGCAGCGACCCCGCCCGCCTGTTCCAGCTGCACGTCTACGGCATGCTGGTCTGCTTCGTGCTCGACGTGCTGCTGCTGGTGCTGTTCCTCGGCCGCATCAACGCCAACTTGCGCCGCCGCGACGCCCGGCTTGCCGACCTGCGCCAGCACGCCGCCGAGGAGGATCACATCGTGCGCATGGGTCTGCTCGCCTCCGGCGCCGCCCACGAGCTGGGCACGCCGCTGTCCACCCTGGCGGTGATCCTCGGCGACTGGCGGCATCTGCCGGAGTTCCGCGACCAGCCGGAGCGCCTGCAGGAACTCGAGGAGATGGACGCCGAGCTGCGCCGCTGCAAGAGCATCGTCAGCGGCATCCTGCTGTCGGCCGGCGAAGCGCGCGGCGAGGCGGTGAGCCTGACCACGGTCGCCGGCTTTCTCGACGAGCTGGTCACCGAGTGGCGGCGCCTGCACCCACAGACCGAGCTGGCGTACAGCATCGAGTCGCCGCTCGACGAGGCCGCGTTCCGACGCAGCCCCATCGTCTCCGACACCGCGCTGCGGCAGGTGCTGTTCAACGTGCTGGACAACGCCCAGGAAGCCTCGCCGGCCTGGGTCGGCCTCCGGGTCCGCTGCCAGGACGGACGGCTCGGCCTGCGCGTCGAGGATCACGGCCCGGGCTTCCCCGCCGAGATGCTGGCGCGGCTGGGCAAGCCCTACCAGTCCAGCAAGGGCCGGCCGGGCAGCGGCCTGGGCCTGTTCTTGGTGGTCAACGTGCTGCGCAAGCTGGGTGGCACGGTGGATGCCGCCAACGCCGAGACCGGCGGCGCGGTGGTGCGGCTGGAACTGCCGCTTGCCGCGCTCAGCCTGGGGGACGCACATGAGCATGGCGGCTGAGCGGCTGCTGCTGATTGTCGAGGACGACGAGGCCTTCGCCCGCACCCTGCGGCGTTCGTTCGAGCGGCGCGGCTATGCGGTGCTCGGCGCGGCCTCGCTGGAAGCGGTCAGCGGCCTGCTACAGGAAGCCCGCCCCAGCCATGCGGTAGTCGATCTCAAGCTCGGCAAGGAGTCGGGCCTGGCGGTGGTGCGCTATCTGCACGAGCGCGACCCGGACTTGCTAATCGTGGTGCTGACCGGCTTCGCCAGCATCGCCACCGCCGTCGAGGCGATCAAGCTGGGCGCCTGCAACTATCTGGTGAAGCCGGCCAACACCGACGACATCGAAGCCGCCTTCGGCGGTGAATCGCTGCCCGAGCCGGCGGAGGCGCCGATGACCGCCCGCGCCACCTCGATCAAGACCCTGGAGATGGAGCGCATCCACGAGGTGCTGGCGGAGACCGGCTTCAACATCTCGGAGACCGCCCGCCGCCTGGGCATGCACCGCCGCACCCTGGCCCGCAAACTGGCCAAGCGCTGGGTGCCCTGAGTCGGCGCCCTTGCCCCGGGGCAAGGGCGCGTCCGGCCAATCAGAAGTCGAGGTTGAGGCGCGCGCCCCAGATGCGCGGCGGCGCCAGCGACTCCTGGCGGCCGAAGTCGGTCATGAACACGCCGGCGTTGTAGCGCTCGTCGGTGAGGTTCTCGCCGAACACGGTCAGCCGCAGGCCGGCGCGCCGCAGCAGATAGCTGACCCGCGCATTCACCAGCGCATAGGCCGGCTCGTAGCTGTCCGGCTTGGACTGCGCCTCGGTGGGGGTGTTCTGCGCCAGGTAGTAGAAGCCGGAGTTGTAGTAGTAGTCGCCGGCCACCTCCAGGCTGCCGCCGGGCACCTTGAAGCTCTGGCTGACGGTGGCGGCGGCGGTGAAGTCCGGCACCCGCACGATCTGGTTGCCACTGAAGTCATGGCAGCTCGACAGGCTGGCGTCGTAGTTGCCGTTGTTGTCGCGGCAATCGCTCTGGTAGGCGATGCCCTGCTGGTTGAAGCCACGGCCGTTCTCGTAGTCGCGGTACTTGGCATCCAGCCAGCTGGCGCTGCCGCCGAGCTTCAGGCCTGGGTTGAGGCGCGGCAGCGGTCGCCAGGCCAGCTCGGCCTCGACGCCGCGGATACGGGCCTTGCCGGCGTTCTCCAGATTGACCGCGCCACCGGAAGTGAAGGACATGAAGCCGGTCTGCTGGTTGCGGATGTCGTTCTGGAACACCGCAGCATTGAAGCGCAGGCTGTTGTTGAACCACTCCGACTTCAGGCCGAGTTCGTAGGCGGTGACTTCCTCCGGCTGCACGAAGCTGGGCTGGGCGAAGATGTTGATGACGTTGTAGGTACCGCTCTTGTAGCCGCCCTGGTAGGAGGCATAGAGCAGCAGATCGCGCGCCGGGTGTACGTCCAGCGACAGCTTGGGCGAGAAGTTGCGGGTCTTGGATTCATCCGGCGAAAACGAATAGGCCTTGCCGATGCCGCCGTCCAGGGTGCCCAGACCAACGTCGGAGCGCACCAGCGTACGGCTCTCCCGCTGCCAGCGGCCGCCCACCGTCAGGTTCAGCCAGTCGGTGAGGCTGGCGGTGCTTTGCAGATAGGCCGAGTAGGACTTGGTCTGGGCGGTGCCGAAGAAGTAGAAGGTCAGACTTTCGGGGATGATCGCGCCGCCGAGCAGTCCATCCACCGCATTCCGCAGCGGCCCCGGCAAGGCCGCGATCAGCCCCGGCAGCGGATTGACCAGCGTATCGAACAGGCGCAGGTAGCCGGGGTCGTAGCCACCAGTGCTTTGCAGGTAGTACAGGCCACCGACCCACTTCAGCCGGCTCGCCCCCCAGCTGTCTTCGTTGGAGGTGAACTGCAACTCAGCGGTGCTGGTGCGCTGGAACTCGCTGAGCGCGCCATAGCTGGCAATCGGCTGCTCGCTGCCGTCGAAGTCGTAGTTGTAGTCGTGGGCGTTGACGTAGGAATGGCTGGCCAGCAGCTTGGTGTCGATGCCCGGATTGCGCCAGTTGAGGATGCCGTAATAGGCGCGGGTATCGAAGGTCAGCGAGGGCTCGGAGTTGGCGGTCGCCACGTAGTCGCGGGTCTCCGGCTGCAAGGTGGCACCGAAGACATTGCTCGGCTCGACATTGGCCGACACCGTGGTCGAGGTGCCGCTCTGCTGCGCGACCAGCCCGGTCAGCACCAGATCGAGATCGTCGCTGAAGTTGAAACCCAGCTTCAGCCGCGCGCCGCGATTGACCTCGGCCGGCAGCCTGTGATCGGTGCCGTTGTCCAGGGTGTAGTAGCTGTCGCGGTGCTGGTAATAGCCGGACACGCTGGCCGCGAACACTTCCCCGAACGGCAGGTTGACGTAGGCGCGGGTGCGGCTGTCGTTGAAGCTGGCGTAGCTGCTCTCGACCGAGGTCTCGAACCTGCGGCCCGGCTGCTTGGTCCAGATCGACACCGCGCCGCCGGTGGCGTTGCGGCCGAACAAGGTGCCCTGCGGCCCCTTGAGCACCTCGACGCGCTCGACGGCGCCGAAGGCCTGTCCCAGGCTATGACCCGAGGGCAGATAGACGCCGTCGAGATAGGTCGCCACGCTCGGCTCGGCCGAGGGGATGAAGATGTCGGTGCCGATGCCGCGCAGCGACATCATGTTGTAGCCACCGAGATCGCTGACCTGGAAGCCGGGGATCGCCAGGCTGAGGTCGCGGATGTTCTGGATGCCACGCGCTTCCAGCTGCGCCGCCGAGAAGCTGGCGACCGCGACCGGCACGTCCTGCAGCAACTCGCTGCGCTTGCGAGCGGTGACCACCACCTCTTCCAGCCGGTTGAGGTTTTCCGGGGCCGGCTCTGCGGTGGTGACCACCGGGATCGTCGGCAGCGGCGCGGGCTCGGCAGGCGCCTCCTGCGCCCAGCTGCCGGGGCCCAGCAACAGCCCTAGCGCGACGGCCGCCCAGCGCCCACGACCACCCAGCTCCTCAGCCATTTCAATCGCCTCCCTGCTTTTCAAGAGGCGCTTTATCCGCGAACAGCCCGCGAATGTAAAAGAACATTTTTGTTGCTTTTTATGCCGGTTCGGCCCGGCGATTTCCTACCGCCCCTTGCGCGCGGGCTCCCCTGGCGCAGCCAGCTCCGCCGTCGCCCGGGACCGCGCCGAATCGGGCGCGCCGGCTCACTGCCCCCAGCGCAGGCTCAGCGTGACCAGACCGGCGAGTTCATTCACGTGCAGGAGCTGCAGATCCAGGCCCTGCCAGAGTCCAGACGGACCCGCAGCCTCCCAGGACAGGCCGGCCAGCCAGCCGTGGGTCCGGTACTCCACGTCCAGCGGACGGCCGTTGAGACGCACCTCGGTCTCGTTGCCCAGCGAGAAATGCCCGCCAGCGCGCAGCGACAGGGCACTGCCAGGCCAGCTCCAGCGGTAGGCCAGCGTCGGCGCCAGCCCGAAGCCGCTGGCCGGTGCGTGATCGGCCACCGACTGCGCCAGGGTGGTGGGCGTCAAGGCGGCGGAACTCAGGCGCAGATCCAGGTCGTCGATGTAGCTGAGCGCGACTTCCAGCTGCCAGGGCGCGCTGAGGCCGTAGCCGATACGCAGAAAGCCCGCCGGGGCGGCGCGATCCAGCTTGTCGACCTGGCCACCGTAACCTTCCTGCGCCAGCTCGCGCCGCAGGCCTTCGCGGTCCTGCGTGCTCAGCAAGGCGCCCACGCCCACCGTGAACTGCACCCCGGAGCGGCGGTCGGCCGACAGGAAGGTCATCGGCGGCGGCGGCCCGCCCGGAGCCGGCGCCCGGGGCCGGGTACCGACCAGGGGCTCGGCCGGATACGGAGACCGGTAGGCTTCCACCGGCAGCATCGCCGGCGCGGCGGGCGTCGCCGCCACCGGCACCGTCGCCGGTTGCGGCCCGGCGTAATGCGCGAGGTACTTGTGCTTGAGGTAGCCCTCGGTGCCGCCGGGCGTGCGCAGGCGCACGAACTCGCCCTCCTGGCGCAGCACCACCGCCGGCTCGCCCTTGTTGAGCACGCCCACGATCACACTGCCCAGATCGGGTCGCTCGCGGACATTGATCATCAGCTTGGCCTGCGGCGGCGGGGCCTGCGCGAACACCGCGCCAGGCACTGTCGCCAGCACCAGCAGCCAGCCCCCACGCAGCGGCAGGGGTTTGGTAGGTAAGCTCATTGCATCGGACTCCGAGAAAACACCCGTCCGCTCACGAGGAGAACGGCGAAAAAAGCCCCGGCGCTTGCCGACGGGGAGGCTAGAACATCGACGCCAGGACCGCCCCAAGCAGCAAGCCGAGGACAAAAGTCCATAAAGCCCAGCGGTAGCGGCTGCGGAGGCGGTGGTTACCGAAACGGTCGACGCGGTAGAGATCGGACATGTGGCGGAATGTGGCAACGGTGCAGTAGTCAGTCCCGTCACCACCGCCCGACGATGCGCGGTGGGGACAAGACTGCTGGGCAGAATGGCAGCCAGGTTTGATCAGTTGCTTTCGCAGCTCGTGTAGGTGGCGGTGGCGCGGCTGCTGGCCAGCCCGCACTTGTCGGTACCGGCGCCACCATCCATCGCGGTGCTGCCGGAGCCCGGAGTGAGGGTGTCGTTGCCGTCGCCGCCGTACAGGTAGTTCTCGCCGCTGCCGGCAGTGAGGCGGTCATTGCCGGCGCCGCCGTCGATGCAGTTGCCGGCGTTGCCACCGGTGATGGTGTCGGCAAAGGCGCTGCCGAAGATCACGTTGAACTTGCTGGCCTCGCCGCGCACCGTCTGGCCGCCCGGCGAACTGCGCAGGTCGATCACGTTGGCGCCCGCCCGGCTGCGGTAACGCTCGCAGGCCGAAGTCGGCGCGTTCACGGTGAGGATCGCGCTCACCCGCTGGGCAGCCAGAAAGCGTGCCGTGCCGGTATCGCCCGTGCCGGGGTGGTTGGCCAGCAAGCCGCAGGCACCGGCGCTTTGCGTGCTCACGGTGGCTTGCACGCCGGTGCTGGTGTTGCTGGTCGTGCCCACGGTGCAGCCCGCCGTGCTGTCGCTGGATCGGCTGAGCGTGGGCTTGAGTCCGCTGGTGCTCTCGGCGGTGACAGTGGCCGTCGCGCCGACGGCGACACTGCTGGGGTTCACGCTGATGCTGAGCGTCTGGCTGGCATAGGGTGCGGCGCAGGCGGGCGAGGCACTGCCGCCGTCGCTGCCATTGCACACCCAGCCCCAGGCACCGTTGCTGCCGATGACGGCGGTGGCGGTGCCGGTGGCGCAGAGCGCACAGCCCGTGGGGGCCATTGAGGTCGCCGCGCCGTTGGCCGTGCCGCAGGCGCCGTTGACGGCCGGCGCGACTACGCCACCTTCATATGCACCGAGGTCGATGGTGCTGGCCTGAACGCGGGCCAGCCCGTCGAGGTCTTTGGGTCGGGTGGTGGCGGTGTTGTCGCCCAGGTTCAGCGCGGGGCTGGTGGTTTTCAGGCGGTAGTTGCCCGCGCGGTTGGGGCGGGCGGTGCAGAACTGGGCATCGACAAACCGGGGGTCGGCATCGGCGAGGTTATTGCTGCCCTCGATGCCGCAGGCCGGGTTCCATGTGCCGCCGACCTTGCAGCCCTGCACCAGCGAGTAGTGAAAGGTGGGGTTGGGGGCAGGCGAGTCCGCGCTCACGGCCACGGCCCCGCCGGTGTTGTCCCAGATGATGGTGTTGCGGTAGGTGCCGCAGTTGCCGCCCGTGCCGGTGCAGCTCAGGCCGCCCACCGCCGTGCTGGCCTTGCCGTTGCCGGCAATCGTGAGGCCGGTGAAGCTGGGGGTGGCGCCTTCCACCACCAGGCCGGTGCCACCGTTGCCGTGGATCAGCACATTGTCGATGCTGGACGTGGCGCCGCCGGTGATCTGCAGCCCGTGCCCGGCGTTGCCCCTGATCACCAGATTGCGCAGCACGGGTCTGCCGCCGTCTACCTTCACCGCCGATTCGAGGGCGCCTTCAATGTGGAAGCCATCGAGAATCGTGGCGGTAAGGCGCGACGTGAGGGTGACCACCGAGGCGGCATCCCCGTCATCGACGATGCCGTTGTTGTTCAGATCGCCACTCAGCACGGTGACGTTGTTTTTCAGGTCGCGAGTGGCGAGCGCGCCGGGGAAGGATGCATCCGTAAAACTTGTATAGCCCGCAAAGCCGGGCGGAAAGCCGCCATAGAGCGCAGCAACTGCGCGTCCCTCAAGCAAGTTAAGCGGTACCTTGTAAGTGCCGGCTGCCAAAAGATAAACGTTGTAAGGGTTGGCCTTGGTAGCTGGCCCGTCTACGTCTCCTTTGCCAACCTTAGCAAGTTCATTGGCTGCGGCTTGCAATTCCGCCGTGGAACTTATGTATACAAACCTCATATTGCTGCTGCTGCCCTGCGCCAGTGCCGAAGATGAAGCCGCCAGCAGCAGCGCCGCCGTGGTCATGCGCAGCAAGGGGTGGGTTTTCAGGGTCATGGCGGATCTCGCTGGGTGGTGAAGGGGCTGGAGGGCTGGGGTGTTCATGGCGGCTCTGATCAACGACAAGGCGCCGATGGCCGGCGCCAGCGAGTGTTTCGGGGTCTTCTTCATCGGGGCTCTCCTGCCCTATCAAAAAATGCCCCGGCCTCGATCATCGGTAGGCGATGACGCAGCCGGGGCCGTGCTTCAGTTGCTCTCGCAGCTCGCATACGTCGCCGTGGCGCGGCTGCTGGCCAGCCCGCACTTGTCGGTGCCGGCGCCGCCATCCATTGCAGTGCTGCCGCTGCCCGGAGTGAGGGTGTCGTTGCCGTCGCCGCCGTACAGGTAGTTCTCGCCGGTGCCCGCCGTGAGCCGGTCATTGCCGGCGCCGCCGTCGATGCAGTTGCCGGCATTGCCACCGGTAATGGTGTCGGCGAAGGCACTACCGAAGATCACGTTGAACTTGCTGGCGTCGCCGCGCACCGTCTGGCCGCCCGGCGAGCTGCGCAGGTCGATCACGTTGGCACCGGCACGGCTGCGGTAGGCCTCGCAGGCCGAGGACGGCTTGGTGATCGTTACGGTGGTGCTGGTCGAGGTCGCGGCGAGGTAGCGCTGCGTGCCGCTGTCACCCGTGCCGGCCTGGTTGGCAGTGACGGTGCAGCGGCCTTCGTTGACGCCATTGACCGTGGTGCCGCTCAGGGTGCAGGCATTGGCCGGCGTGCCACTGGCCGACAGGCTGACGCTCAGGCCGCTGTTGCTGCTGGCCAGGATGCTGGCGGTCTTGCCGGCTTCGATGCTGCTCGGCGTGGCGCTGAGGCTGAGGGTCTGGCTGGCATACGGTGCGCTGCACTCGTTGCTGGCGGTGCCGCCGTTCTGGCCCATGCAGGTCCAGCGCCAGGCGCCGTTGCTGCCGGAGACCGGGTTGGCGCTGCCGCTGCTGCAGAGGTTGGCGCTGGGCACGGTGGCGCTGCTGCTGCCGGCAGCGCTGCCGCAGGCGCCGTTCACCGGTACCGCGTTGACGGTGATGCTGGCGGTCTGTGAAGACGCGGCGTTGTAGGCGTCGTCGCCGGCCTGGCTGATCGTGACGGTGCAGTTACCGGCGCCGACGCCAGTGACGGTGCCGCCGCTGTTGGTGCAAACCGTGCTCGGGCTGGTGCTGTAGCTCACCGTCAGACCGCTGCTGGCCGTCGCGCTGACGGTGCTGGTGGCGCCGACGAAGATCGTGCTGTTGCTGACGCTGGGCGTGCCAATGGTCTGGTCTTTCTTGCTGACGGCGATGTTCACCGTCTTCTCGTCGGCCGCGAGGTAGCGGCTGGTGCCGGTGGGAACCGCCGGCTGGTTGGCAGCGACGGTGCAGGTACCAGCGGCATTGCCGCTGACCGGAGCGGTGACGATGCTGGTGCCCTGCGTGGCGCCGAGGCCGCAGACGCTGGGGGTGCTGGTGCTCAGCACCGGCGCAGTGCCGTTGTCGCTCTGGGCGGTGACGTTGGTGCTGGCACCCACCTTGATGCTGCTGGCGGTGGCGCTGAGCGTCAGCGTCGGCTTGGGATAGCCGGCCGAGCAGGCGGTGGCGGCCGTCCTGGTGCCGCCACCGCTGCCGTCGCAGCCCCAGGTCCAGGCCGTGCTGCTGCCGCTCACGGCGGTGGCGGTGCCAGTGGCGCAGAGGTTGCTCGCCGGCGCAGTGCTGCTGCTCACGCCGCTGGCGCTGCCGCAGGCGCCGTTGACGTTGGCGGCGGTGTAGGTGAACTGGTCAGCTGCGCTGGTGGCGCTGGTGCTGTTAGTGGTCACGGTCACGTCCACCGTGTTGGTGCCAGCAGGCGAAGTGGCCTTGATCTGCGTAGCGCTATCGACGATGACGTTGGTCGCCACATTCGCGCCGAACTTCACCGTGCTGCTGCCGACCACGAACTTGGTGCCGGTGATGGTGACGACCGTGCCGCCATTGACCGGGCCGGTATTGGGACTGATCGCCGTCACCGTGGGCACATTCGGGTCGACGCCATTGAACTCATACGCGCCGATGTCGCGGAGGCCGATTACCCCCAGAATCGTATTGGGCTTGTAACCGCGCTGGTCGGTGGTGGTGGCATTGGCGCCGCTGGCGTTGATCGCCGGGCTGGTACTCACCAGGGCATGCGTCTGCGTGGGGCCGCCGTTGTCGGCCAAGGTGGCGTTGAGGATGCTGGCGAGCGTCTTGTTCAGGCCATCGGACGTGGCCCGCAGATCGCTGGCGCCTGGCACAAAGTAGTTGTTAAACGCCTGAAAATCCGTTTCGCCGGCATGGCCGAACAGGTTGTTGGCATTGCCGGTCGGCGGCGCCGAGATTCCGCAGATTTCGCTGCAATCGATGGCGGTGTTGCCGGCCACGATCGAATTGCGCAGCGTCACCGCTCCACTCTCGAGATAAATGCCGCCACCGACACCACCCAGTGTCGGAGCTGCGGTGTTGCCCACGAACGTGCTGTTGTTGACGGTGGCCGTGCCTACATCGACGTAGAGGCCGCCACCGTCATAGCTTGAGACGTTGCCGGAAACGGTCGAGTTCGAAAGGGTCACGCTGCCGAGGAGGACCCGGAGGCCACCGCCATGTTGGCCGGCCGTATTGCCCGATATCGTGCTGTTGCTGATGCTGACTGTGGCGGTGCTGCCTTCGACGTTGATGCCTCCGCCGCCGCCGCCCGCCGCATTGCCCGACAGGCTGCTGTTGCTGATGCTGACCGTGGCGTTGGTGCCGTTGACGCTGATGGCGCCGCCGTGGGCCGCGCCTGTGACGGCGTTACCGGAGAACCGGCTGTTGGTGACGGTGAGGACATTGGCGGTGGTCGCCACCGTGATGGCGCCGCCACGGGTCGAAGGCTTGAAGCCGGTCACCGTGACCTTGTCCAGCGTCAGGTTGCCGTTGTTGCCGAACGCCAGCATGCGGAAATTGCCGTTATTGCCGGTGATGGTGCTGCCATTGCCCTCGATCGTGATCGTGCTGGTGATGTTGGGCAGCTGACCGGTGAGCGTGTAGCTGCCGTTGGTGGTCAGCACGAGGGTGTCGGTGCCGCTGCCGGCTGCGCAGCCGCCGGTGGCAGCGTCGTTGTTGGCGGCGGTGATGGCGTCCGGCAAGGTGCAGCTGCTGCCGTTGACGGTGATGGTGGCAGCCTGGACCGGCGCGGCCAGGGCGATGGACAGCCAGGCAAGGCAGCCGGCGATGGGCCAGCTCGGCATGGATGGGTTTTTCATGGTGCTCTCCTTCATGTTGATGATCGGGCCCTGACGCGCTTAGAAATGCGGATCAAAAGTCCAGCCCAGCTTCTCTTCGATGTCCTTGCGGAAACCCGTGGCGATCTGTTCGGGAGTCCGTCGGATGTACTGCTCGGCCAGGAAGCGTTTGCCATCCCTCGCGTGGGACTTGTGGTGCAGGGCGTCCGCCGCAACCAGCTCCTTGAGATAGGCGAGAACCTGGCTCTTCTCCTGATCCAGTTCGCTATCGCTTTTTGGCTTCTTCGCCTGCGTTGGCGTCGGCTGCCCCTGGCTGTGACCGTTGGGTAGCTTTTCCGGCAGGTTGGTCCACACCACGTGATCGAGGCCCTGCCTATGCGCCCACATCGCCAGGTGCGGGATCTCCTTGGGCGAAAGATCGCCCTTGCTCCAGCTCCCGATCAGTTCCTCCATTTTTCCGGTCGGAATACCTTCGCGGGTCGCCAGATCGCGGACTGCGGCCGGCAGCGTCTCGGACGCCATCTGTACCCACAGGGACTGCACGAGCGAGGCGTCCTCCGAGAGCACCAGCGTGATACGCCCGTCCCTGGAGCGACGCTTGTATTCCACCTTCAGCATCGGCCCGTCGACATACCACTGGCCGATCATCGGCAGCGTGCGCGGGTCCCAAACCAGCGAGCCCCAGGCGATGCAGGCGATCCGCCGCGAAGACCAGATGACGTTGCCTCGGTCAACCAGCTTGAGAACGCCCGAATCGCTGACTTCCAGATGCGACCAGGCGCTGCGAGTATTCGTACGCCACCGGATCTCTTCGCCGTGCTTGAACAGCAACTCGTTGTCGACGACCACGAGCGAACCCTTGTGGCCGTCCTTGGCGGAGCCGGCGCCGGCGGTGTACACGACGTGGCGGTCGGCACGACGGACCACATCAAAACCGTCGTCACGGACGATCAACTCGAAGCGGCGGCCGGGGGACAGCAGTCGATCCCCGGCAACCAGCGGACGGTCGCCGGACCAGGTCGCGGAGGGCGGGCGCCACGCCTCGCCGGACGCCTCGGTGAACCGGACCACGAGGCTGCCGGCGTCGGTCACCTCGACTGCGTGATGGGATTTTTCCCGGCCCTGCTCGCGGAAAACCAGGCGATCCTCGCTGACGGTCAGCACGGCCTCGTCGCCGCTCATGTCTGCGGAGTCGTATCGGATTTCCTGCGTCAGCAAGTCCAGCAGCACGACCCGGTTGCCGCCACTGGTCTGGAGCGAATAGCGTCCGTTGGGGGAAATCAGCGTCCTGGTTTTCTTCAGGGTCCGGTCGGAGCGCAGGCTCGAAAGCGGAAACTTGAAGTCGGAGTCGGGCTGGTCGCCGCGCAGGAAGCGCAGCTGCCCCTGGTCAGTCAGTTGAATCGAGGTGAAGCCCCTTTTGTGGGCGTCGGCTCCCCAGGCGGCGTCGCCGTTGGCCTTGCAGACCACCAGATTGCCGTCGTGTGCCTGAAGGACCAGCTTGCCGTCGCCGTCGACCCGGGTGGCGGTCTCGAACAGGACGCTGCGGTCTGCATTCACCAGCAGCTGAGCGTTGCCGTCTTCGTTGAAAACCAGGCTGTAGCGGCGGTTGGGAGAAACCAGCTTTTCCCCCTTGCGCAGTTGCTCCCCGCCCTTGAGCTCAGATTTCAACGCCTGCCACAGCACGGCTCCGCTGGGCTGGCCGTAGACCTTGGCTTGGTAGACCAGATTGCCGTCGTTGGTGAGTGACAGCACACCGGAAGTATTGTGCGGCGTGGTGATGCTCAGCACCCGCGTGCGCGAGGCGCCTGCTATCGACTCCAAGAGGATGCGCCCGTCGGCCGTGACGCAGAGTTCGGCCTCATCGGAAATGCGGGTCCGGGTTTCGAACAGAACGAAGCCGTCCGAGATGCGGGTCAGCGCCGCGTTGCCGTCCTCATTCAGCCGGAACTGGTAATCGCCGTTCTGCGAGATGATCCGCTGCTTCTTGTGCAGGACGTCCGGACGATGCCCGAGATTGCTGGGCGCTCCCGGAGGCAGGAACATCGGATTCTCGGATATCAGGCAGAAGCGCTCAGAGGCCCACGAGATGTCCCCTTTCAACGAACGCACCACCAGCGCGCCAGAATCCAGCAGTTCCAGGTAGTCGCAACGACGGTGTTGATACAGCCCGGAGATGATGGCGCCGTCGTCGGTAATCGGACACACCGCGCCGAAATCCAGCTTCAGCTTGGAAATGCCGTTTCCGCTGCTCCAGAACTCCCAGGGATGGAACGAAGCCCCGTCGGTACGTCTGAGTACCAGAGCGTCGCGACTGAACGGCCATTGGAGGACCTGCGGACGTCCCTTCAAGCACTCGAGCTGATAGATGCCGTTCGAGGAGACCAGCATGGGATGCCGGCTGGTGGTCAGGGTTTCCCCGTTGCACAGCAGGCTTTTCGGCTGGGGGACCCGGGGCGCCACGTATCCGGTGTTTCCGCCGCTCTCCCCGAACTCGATGAGTCCGTTGTCGGTGAAGTGCGGCAGGCCGCCAACAGACGGAGGCCCGCTCCAGAGCGCGATGCTTTTGCCGGCGCCTTTGAGCAGCACGGTCCCAACCGTGTCCAGCACCAGCTCGTGCGCGTCCAGCCACTGGCTTTTCGACGAATACACCGGGCGGTTGCCGGTCAGGCAGTAGATGACGACCTCACCGTCGTGTTGGAAGACGAGCCGGTACCGCTTCTCGTGCGACAGCAGGCTGTGGCCGCGGCGCAGCAACTTGACCTCGGCCGGAATTTGCCCGCCGGGCCCGCAATGGTGTTCCCTGCCACCGCTTCCCTTGGTTGTCATGGTCATCCCCGTTTTAGAGTGGTGCTGCCACTGGCAGAAAAAGGACGCGGCGGCAGCCGTCCGCGTCCCAGGTGCCCGTTTCGGCGCATGCAGAAAATCCCTGCTGCGGCCCTCAGTTGCTCTCGCAACTGGCGTAAATCAGGTTGCATTTGTTGCGGTCGGTGCCATTAGAGGCTGGCCGCGAGCCGCGCCAGGCCGCCGGCGCGAGCGGCCGGCGGGTGTCTGCGAAGTGGGTTCATGGTCTTGGACTTCTGTGGATCAGAAACACCCCGCCCGCGCCATCGGTAACGGACGACGGGGGCGGGGTCTGCTGCATGGCTCGGCCTTAGCGGCCGCTGCGGACCAGGCTGCTCTGGTTGCCGATGGCGCTGGCGTTGAGGCTGTTGCCGCTGGTGACCGCCCCGCCGGTGTAGCTGCCCGGGGTGCTCAGGCCGGCGGTGCTGAAGCCGACCGTCACGCTGCTGATGGTCGCCGTCACCGTGGTGTTCAACAGACTCTGCGCGGCGTTGAGGCTGGTGAGCGGACCGCCGGTGGTGCTGACGCCGTTGAGCTGGATCTGCTGATTGCTGCTGTTGGCGATCGCCTGGGCCACCACGCTGTTGCCGTTGACCGCGAGCGCGGTGGGCACCGCGCTATCCGAGAACAGGCGGCTGCCGATGCTGCTGTCGGCCACCTGCGCCACCAGCACCGCGCTGTCGGTGGTCTGGCTATCGCTGGCGGTCACCGCCGTGGTCGCGGCGTTGAAGTTGCCGCTCAGGTTGTTGAGCAGACGGCTGGAGTCGTTGGCCACCGTGGTCGCCTGCAAGCGGTTGCCGCTCACCGAGGCCGCCGGCAGCACGCTGCCGTCGCCACCGATGACGCCCACCGTGGTGTTGCTCACCGCCGAGTACAGATCGCCACTGGTGGCGGCGGCATTGCCGGTGAGGCTCTGCGTGGCCGACAGCGCGATGGCACCGGTGGCGCTGGAGAAGGCCGCGCCGTCCAGGTTGTTGAGCACGCGGTTGCCGGCTACCGCCGAACGCACCGTGTTGCCGGCGACGCTGGCGCTGGTGTTGGCCCCGAGCGTCGCCGCCTGCACGCCGATGGTGTTGTCGGTGGTGCCGCTCACCGCGCTGATCCCACCGGTGGAGCCATTGATGACCTGGGTGGCGCTGAGCGCCACCTGGCCGGTCAGGGTGCCCGAGACCGCGCCGGTGACTTCGCTGTTGTTGCCGGTGGCGCTGGTGGTGGCGACGTTGCTGTCGACGCTCAGCGCCGCGACGCCTTCGGTACCCAGCTCGCCGATGCCGACCGCGCCGATGCGCAGGCCGCCGTTGCTGGCCGCCAGCGAGGCGCTGCTGTTGAGCGTCTGCGTGGTGGTGGCGCCGAGCGTGCCCTCGATGTTGGCGGCGGACTCGCCGAGATCCACCACCCGGCTGTCGTTGCCGCTGGCGACCGTGGTGATGCCGTTGGCCGAGACGCTCAGGCTGGTGGCGCCAGCGCCAGCGACATTGCCGATGTTGGCGTCGGTGATGCCGGCGTTGATGTCGGCGCTGGTGGCGGTCACCAGGCTGTCCAGCGTCTGGGTGGTATCAATGCCGGCAGTGCCGCCAGCCGCGATGCTGCCCGAGACCCCGCCCAGGCTGGCGGTGCTGTTGTTGGCGGCGGCGACGGCCACCAGGCTGTTGTCGGCGACGCTGATGCTGGTGCTGCCGGTGCCGTTGCCGACCGTGCCGCCGTTGAGCAGGTTGGCGCCCAGGCTGACCAGGTTGTTGTTGGCATCGACCGTGGCGCCGGTGCTGGACTGGCTCACGGTGGCGCCGATGCGGGCGCTGCCGCCGATGGTGCCGTTGACGCCGCCACCGACGATGGTGGAGAGGTTGTCCGCCGCATCGGCACGCAGGCTGTTGCCGGTCACCGCCAGGCCGGTGCTGGCCCGGGCATTGCCCAGGCCGAGATCGGCGGCGGTCGGTGCCGCCGTGACGCCGACGTAGACGCCGCTGTTCTGCGCCAGCGAGGCGCCGGCACCGCTGGTCTGGCTGACCTCGCTACCGACCGTGCCCTGGCTCAGCTGACCCGACACCGCGCCGAGCACGACGCCGGCGTTGTTGCGCCGCGACAGCGCCTGCAGCGTGTTGCCGTTGACGTTGAGCGAGACGTTGTCGGTGTTGCTGCCGAACAGCGCCGCCGTCGGGTTGGACTCGACCAGGCCGAGGCCGGTGTCCAGGTTCTGCGCACGGGTATCGACGTTGTCGGCGGTCTGGGTGAGGCTGACGCCCAGACGGTCGGTCGGGCTGGCCAGGTTGACCACCCCGCTCACCGCGCCAAACTGCGCCTGGGCCTGGTTGGCCTGCGCCTGCGAAGCCAGGCTGTTGTCGCTGACGGTGAGGTTGAGGCGGCCGTCGACGATGTCGATCGCCTCGGTGGCGCCGTACAGGCCGACGCCGGCACGGGTCAGGCCCGCCACCACATCCGACACCCCGCCAGCGGCGGTGTTGGCGTTCTGGGTGGCGCCGAGCACGACCGTGCCCTCGAAATTGCCGCTGGCGCTATCCAGGGTCTGCACCGAGCGGTTGAGTTCGGTCTGCGCGTCCACGGTGTTGCCGGAGACGGTGATCTCGGCGGCGGCCCGCGCCGGGTCGGCGCTCAGGGTGGTGCCGGCGTCGATCACGCCCAGACGCAGGTCGGTGAGCCGCGCTCCGGCGCTGATGCTGTCGGCCGTCTGCGTCGCGGTCACGGCGGTGCTGCCGCTGGCATTGCTGCCACCGCTCTGCGCACCGAGGCTCTGGCTGTTGCGGTTGACGGTGATCAGGCCGGCGGCACGGTTGCCGGAGACGGTCAACTGCGGCGCCGCCAGCGTGGTGGCGCTGGCGCCGATGCCCAGTCCGTTGACGTCCGCAGCGAAGGTCAGCAGCTGGGTCGCCGAACCGATGGCCTGCTGGTCCTGGCTGACATTCAGGGCGGCTTCGCGCGAGCCGGCGAAGGCGGCGACCTGCTGCTGGCCGTTGTTGCCCAGCACCTGGCCGATGGCGGTGTTGCCGGACACCGTGGTCTGCGACAGCGCATCAGTGGTGGCGACCGTGCCGATGCGCGAGTTGCTGACAGTGGCGCTCAGGGTGAGATCGCCGGCCACCACGCCGAGAGTCTGGTTGCCGCCGATGGCGGCGGCGCCGGCCTGCACGCCGGCGCCGAGATCGGCAGCGGTGCTCTGGTCGTTGCCGGTGGCAATGGCGGTCAGCAGGTTGTCGGCGACGTTGCTGCTGACGCCGGTGGCCGTGGTCACACCGCTCAGGCCGATCCGATTGTCGGCGGCGGTGGACTCGATGTTCACGTCCCGCGTTTCGGCACGCACGAACTGCTCGACATCCGCAACCAGACTGTCGCTGGCGCCATCGGGGCGCGCGCTGACGCTGGCGGTGGCGCGGTTGCCGGTGGCCGAGGACTGCGTCCGGTTGTCGCTGACCACCAGCGCGCTGCCGGTGACCGTGGTGACATCCACGCCGACCGTGGCGCTGGCCGCAGCGGTGATGCCGGTGTCGTTGACGGTCTGCAGGCCGTAGGCGGTGCTGTCGACGTCGCTGCCGCTGAGGGCGTCGGTCAGTTCCAGGGCCAGGCGGTTGCCGTCGGCCACGGCGGTGGCGCTGCCGCCGCTCACCGAAATGCCACCGCTGATGCTGTCCACGGTACCGGCGCCGGCGGCGTCGGTCAGGCCCAGCGTCGAGCTGGTGATGCTGGCGCTGACGTTGGACTGCTGGTCGAGACGCTGCACGCCAGTGGCCTGCAGATCGCCGAGGATGGTCAGCGCGCCGGGCGCCGGATAGGTGTTGCCCTGGGCGGCGCCGGCGGCATCGTTGCCGCCCACCCCCGAGTTGGCACCGCTGGCGACCAGGCGGCTGGTGCTGTCATTGCCGCGCGCGGCGGCGGTCAGCGCGTTGCTATCCACCGTCACGCTGGTGGCGCCGGACAGCGTGCCGTCGTTGCTGATGCGAACGCCGATTTCCGACTGCTCCACGGTGGCCGTGCTGGTGGTCTGGTCGGTGGTGGTGGCAAGCGACGCGACCGCCAGGCTGCTCTCCCCGGTGGCGATGGACTGCGCGGCGAGCTGGCTGATCACCGTGGCGTTGGCGGCCACGGTATTCCCGGAGGTGGCCAGCGCGGCATCGGCGGCATTCTCAACATCCGCACCCACCTGCGCGCTCTGGACCCGCGACTGGATCTGGCTCGGGTCGGCGAAGCTGGTGAGGATCACGGAGTTGGCGAGGCCGCTGGCGCTGGCGTTCAGGCGCGAGGGCCCGGCGACGCTCTGTTCACCCACGGCGAAGTACTTGTCGGTCGTCACCGAAAGCTGTCCGTCGGGAACTCGGGTTTCCAGCAGGCCGGTGACCGTGGTTCCGGGCGTCTTGTTATTGATGGCGGTCAGCAACTCGGCATATTTCGTTGCGAACTTCGCTTCCGCATCGGCGCGGTCCAGGGCCTCCACGGAAAAGCCACCGGTCTGGGTACCAATGCCGGGAATCTCGATCTGGAACTTGAAGCTGATGTAGGCCGGCTCGTCCTTGAACACCAGATACTTCGTCTCGGGACTGTCGCCATCGAGCACTTTCAGCGGAGTGCCATCGACAGTCACCGCGTTCTGCGGGGGCAGGATGCCGCCGCCAGCGGCGGTGATCTCGATGTTGAGCGAAGGACCCGCGTCCTGGGCGGCGGCGGGCTGGTGGATGGCGAGGCTGATCAGGCCCAGCGCGGAGAGAGCAAACGGAAGCTTGGTGTTCATGCGGACAGTCCCCTTGGTGATTCGGATGTGGTTGGGTGTGCAGTGCGGCGGAAGTGGGTTGCTGCGGTGTTCGGAAAGCGGTGCGGCGGGCCAGCGGGGTGGAGGTCGCTGGTCAAGACCAGCCTCCTTCGGCTTGGTGTGGCCGCACGGCCGAAGCGGGGTCGCCGGTCGGCGCCGGCTTCAGCGGGCGCGCGCTCATGGCGCGCCACCGTCGCGCGGCCGGCGCGAGGCATCGGGGCCGATCCCGCGCGGCCCGAACTGACCCTCGCCGGGTCCGAGATCCGGGCGGCCGGTCTGCGGCAATAGCGGCGCGGGCGGCAAGGGCGTTGCCGGAGCGGCGGCGGGTGCGTCCACCGGACTCGCCGACGCTGGCGCCACACCAGGCGCGGCGGCGGCGCTGTGTCCGGTCGCGTTGTCGCCGAGTTTCGGAGCAGGCACGCCGGTATCGAGTTTCAGCGAGGCGCCCGTGGGCAGACGCAGATTGTCGGGGCGGTACTCGATGCAATTGCTCGGGTCGACGCCGGCCATCGGGCTGAGCAGTTCCAGCACCGCCTGTTCCAGGGTGGTGCGCACCGCCAGCTGCAGCGGCTCCAGGTGCTTGCCGCCGACCTCGACATCGACCAGCACATCGCTGAAGAACTCGAACACCGACAGGCCAACCTCGCGTCCGACCACCTGCTTCTGCAGCGAGACGGTCTCCAGCATCTCCAGGCTCTTGGTGTCGATCAGGCGTAGATCGACGGCGACGTTGGCGACGAAGCTGCGCGCCGACGGACCCATCTGGTTGATCTCGGCACGCACGCCGCCGCTGGTGATGGTGTAGTTCAGCTCGGTGATGCCGCCGACGATGAAGTAGTCGGTCTCCACCACGGTGCCGCCGGTGTAGGGCTTCCAGGGCACCTGCTGCACTTCGCCGTTGGTGTTGACGGCGTGGATCTTCTCGTCACCCAGGTAACGCTTGCCGAGTTGGCCCAGCTCCCATTCCGGCACGGTGGTGTCGAAGCGCTCGAACACCCGCACCGCGCCGCGCAGCTTGCCGAGGGCGGACATGGTCATCAGCGAGCCACCCTGGGTGATGGCGGAGCCGCCGTCGGCCTCGGCGAACTTGCCGGTGTAGTCGCGCACCTGGCCGACGCCGATCTTGGGCTTGTTGGGCAGGCGGTTGCGTAGCGCGGCGCCCATGCAGGCGAACGCCGGTTCCAGCGGCGTGGTGTTGCGGGTGACGCTGGGGCCGACCACCTGCGGCGCCTGGTCCGGCGCGCGCTGGATGCCGCCACCGGCACCCGCGCAGCCGCCCAGCAGAACGGCGGCGAGCAGGGTCCAAAGGGGCTGGCGGGCCATCACGGGGTACCACCCAGGGACTGGTTCGTTTCCACGAAGTCGCAGGCCCGGGAATCGTTGGCGTTGGCCTCGACCTGGGTGTCGGAGATCGACTGGGTGGTGTCGACGGTGTTGAGAATCTGAGCGCCGTCGGCGCTGATGCTGCCGAGCGAGACGGTGGTGGGGCTGTTGTTGATGTTGGAGCTCAGCGTGCTGCCGGTATTCGACTGGCCTACCTGGTTGACGTTGGTGCCATTGGCGGCGGGGCTGCCGTTGTTGAGCTGGCTGTTGCCGTCGAGCGCGATGGAAGTACCCACCGTGTTGCCGCTGTTCAGCGTCGGATAGCTGCCCGACTGGCCGGCGGTGCCGCTGACGTTGCTGTTGACGCCGGAGGCGCTGTTGTCGGCCACCGAGCTGTTGCCGGTGGTGTTGGCATTGAGCCCCGAGCCCTGCATGCCCACCGGCGCGATCCCGGCACCGGCATGGGTGGGCGAAGCCGCGTTGCCGGTAGCACTGACATTGAGATTGCAGTTGATCTGCCGCGCGATGTTGTTGACCGTGTTGAAGACGTAGCCGCCCGCCTTCTTGCGTTCGCGCAGATCCAGGGTGCTGAGCTTGACCGAGCGGGCATTGGGATCGGCCAGCCGGTAGGCCTGCTGGCCGCCGAGGTCGTTGGCATGCGCCGGCAGCTTCAGCCCCAGCGCCAGGATCAGGCTCAGCGTGACCAGGCCAAGCCGCCCACAAGGGAAGCCAGCCCTGGTCTTCATGTTGTCGTACTCACCGGACATTCACTGCACTCCTCCATACGCGCCACACCGACACCCGGCGGACCGGGCTGCCCCCGCGTGCGTCGGGGAGAAGGAGGGCGCCAGCCCTCACCACCACGACTCACCGGATGCGTTTTGCCGTTCCGCCATCGTCTGGCTTGCCGGCACGACCACCGCTGTATGGGGGGCCGGGGCGAGTATGGGAATCGCGGTTGGCGAAGAACGGAGGAAGTTCGGAGGAGATTGGAGTTCGGAGAAATTACGAGCAGCCCCTAGCTGTCGTGCTAGCCCGCCGGGAGGCCTGGCCTCGGGCGGAGCCGGGGCACCGTCTCTTCCAATGGCTGTTCTGGTGGCCCGTCGGCGGTCGTCGACGCCAGTCGGAACCTGGGCCGGCACCAGTGCAGCATCCGCACCCACTCCGAGGTCCGCAGGGTGCCGCACGCACCAGCTGCACCCTCACGAACCTGCCGCCGGTCTGCGCTGTCACCCAGTCCGGCGCAATCGCGAATTGGCAGACTCCCGGCACTGCCGGGATTGCGGGCACGCGCCCGGGGATTGGCCATGGCATCAGCCAGGCTCTCGGTCGGAGTCGCCAGACCGCCCAGCCCCGGCTCGCCGCAAACCGCGCGGCGAACCGGGCTAGGTCACTGCTAGTTCATCTTCACGATCATGAGGTTGCTACCCCCGTCGGTCGCCAGAGCCTGGGGCGCGGTGCTGCTGTTACCTCCGAGGCAGTACAGCTTGATGCTGTCACCGTCCGCGAGCTGCACCCAGGTGATGAGTTCGCCCTTGCCCTTGGTGCCGGCTGCCGTGACCGAGTTCTGCGTCGGATACGGGCCGTAGATGTTTGCATCGCTGTACGGGCTGTAGGCAGCGTTGTTGATCGAGAGCGTCAGCTGTACCGAGACGGTCGAGGACGGCGTCGGATGATCCAGGGTGTGCAAACGCGCTTGAACCAGATAGAGACCGCCCTGACCCGAGCCGACGGTAAAGCTGCTGCCGTCCCAGGTATTGCCGCTACTAGGCGAGGTGAGGATGTTGTTGAACGCGACAACCACTGGGGTCGTGGATGTGGCCAGGGGACAGGACTCACCGGTGCCGCCGGTTTTGTTGGCCCGCAGCTGCACCTTGGCGGCGCCACCACCGCCACCCGAGGCCGGCGTCGTCCACTGGGTGTTGTAGTCCGTGCCATTGACCTTGGACAGCACCTGCCCCGCCGTACCGCCGGCAGGGACACCGATGCCAGCGGCACCGGCCGCACCTGCAGAGCCGGTGGCGCCGGTGGCACCCGCCGGGCCCTGGAGGCCCTGGAGGCCCTGAAGACCTTGAGGCCCCTGCGCACCCGTGGCGCCGGTCGGGCCCTGCGGACCCGCAGGCCCCGTGGCACCCGCCGGCCCCTGACTCCCGGTCGCGCCCGTCGCGCCCTGCGGGCCGGCAGGCCCGGTGGCACCTGTCACGCCGGTGGCGCCGGTCGCCCCGGCTGGGCCGGCCACCGTGCTGGCCGCCCCCGTGGCACCGGTCGCGCCGGCCTTCGCGAGGGCGGTCCAGTTGGCGTCGGTGCCCGGCACGCCGATGCAGGGCGGCGTGCTCGCGGTGCACAGCCAGCTGGAGCCGTTGTGAGTCACCACCGCGCCCGCGTTGTAGTTGCTGCCGCTGCTCCACGCGCCCTGGAAGCTGCTGACCAGGCCACCTTCGGCGCCGGTCGCACCCGTGGCACCGGCCAGGCCGGTCGCACCCGTGGGCCCGGTGGCACCCGTGGCGCCCGTCGCGCCCTTCAGGCCCTGTATGCCTTGTGGGCCCTGCACGCCCTGAAGACCCTGGGCGCCGGTCGCGCCCGTAGCACCAGTCGCACCCTTGGCACCCGCCGTGCCAGCCACACCGGTGGCACCGGTGGCGCCCTTGGCTCCCGCTGCGCCGGCCGCGCCGGTAGCGCCCGTGGCGCCCTTGGCACCGGCGGCGCCCGTGGCGCCGGTCGCACCCTTGGCACCCGCTGTGCCGGCGGCGCCAGTGGCACCCGTGGCGCCCTTAGCGCCTGCAGGGCCGGTGGCGCCGGTCGCACCCGTGGCGCCCGCCGCGCCCGACGGCGCCACCAGCGCCAGACTGGCGGAATGCTCGGCCAGGTTCTGGTCCTTGGTCAGCGACCCAAACCGGTTGGGATCACCCAGCGAGGACACGTACAGCTGGTAGCTCACCCCCGGCGACAGCTGAAAACCGCTCGGGACCCGCGCTTCCATGTGGTCGTCGCTCTTCTGCAACACCTGCAAGGTGCTGCCGTTGAGCTGAATCAGCGGTTCAATCGTCGACGACGGCGGCGTGAATTCCCGGCCGTCGATGTACAGGGTGTTCGACAGAATGCTGGCACTGTAAATCTGTAGGTCCGCCGCCGCAGGCGCCGCGTACCACGCGGCAATCAACATCGAGCTGGTGCAGAGCTTGCGCTGAAAGTTCATCTAAAAACCCCTGGGGATTGTCGTTGACGCCCACGGTGACCAACACCGCAGATTCGTGAGCCAGAAGACTAGGCACACCCCCTCGGGAAGAACGGAGGAAGTTCGGAGCAATGCGGCACCCGGGAAAACTACGATCCGGCAGGGCCAGGTACCCACGAGAGACCAGCCTTTGACATTAACCGACACGGAGTGCCGCGTATTACGTTGGCGCTGCGGGACCGCAAGCGCTGGCCGGAGCCGCGATAACACCCGGCAGTCACGCCAATGGTTTCCAAGGCTCCAGGCTGCGGCTGTCTGCCCTCATTCCGCCAGCCTCGTCGGGGCCGACTGCCCCCCAGGACCGCCACCCGGGCCACCACCCGCGACGGCCGCTGCCATGGCGTCCAAGCAACACTCCAACGACGCCTGCCACGGCGGGAGCTGGATCCCGAAACGCGCCCGAAGCAGGCTGCCGTCCAGCACCGCATAGGCCGGCCGCTTCGCCGGCGCGGGGTAGTCCCGACTCGCGATGGGGTCCACCGGCCGGAGCGGACACAGCCCCCGAGAGGCCGCCTGCTGCACGATGGCACTCGCAAACCCCTGCCAGGACACGGCGCCCTGCGCAGTCAGGTTGAGTGTTTCCGCGACCGCCGGCGCGCCCGCGAGTGTGGACACCAGCGCCGTGCTGGCCTCGGCAAGCGAACGGCTCCAGCTGGGGCTGCCGATCTGGTCCGCCACCATCCGCAGACGCTCCTGCTCGCGGGCCAGGCGCAGCACCGTGCCCAGGAAGTTGTGGCCGTGCGCGCCGAATATCCACGCCGTCCGCAGGATCAGATGCCGCGCGCCGCTGTCACGCACCCGGCGCTCGCCTTCTGCCTTGGTGCGTCCGTAGACCGAGAGTGGAGCGACCGGATCGGATTCCCGATAGGGCCGGTCTGCCTGGCCGTCAAAAACGTAATTGCTGGAGAAATGCACCATCAGCGCGCCGATCTTGCGGGCTTGCTCCGCCATGGCCCCGGGGCTGAGCGCGTTAACCGTATGCGCCAACGGCGCCTCGGATTCGGCGCGGTCCACGGCGGTATAGGCCGCCGCGTTGACGATGACCTGCGGCGCATGGTGTCGGACAAACCGCGCCGCCTGGGCGGGGTCGCCCAGATCCAGATCGCGACGGTCGGTGGCCAGCACCTCACCCAGCCCGGCCAGGGATCGCCGCAGCTCCCAGCCCAGTTGCCCCTGGCTCCCGGTCAGCAGAATCCGCATCGGTTTCAGGGCAGCGTCTCGGCATCCCGCAGGCGCTGGCCGGCGGCATCTTTGGCGGACAGCCGAGGCGCCGCGCCATGCCGGATCGCGGGCCAGCCGATGCCGAGGTCGGGGTCGTTCCAGAGCAGGCAACGCTCGGAGGCCGGATCGTAGAAATCGGTGGTTTTGTAGAACACCTCGGCATGCTCGCTCAGCACCAGAAACCCGTGGGCGAACCCCGGCGGCATCCACAGCTGATGCCGTGCCTGCGCCGACAGCTCCACGCCGGTCCAGCGTCCGTAGCGCGGGCTGGACCGGCGGATATCGACCCCCACGCTGTACACCCTGCCGCTGAGAACCTGGATCAGCTTTCCCTGCGTCCGGCGGACCTGGTAATGCAGGCCGCGCAGCACGCCGTAGGCCGAGCCCGAGCGGTTGTCCTGCACAAACGCGGGATCGCTGCCAATCGCCTGGGCGAAGGTCTGGCGGTTGTAGGTTTCCGTGAAAAAACCCCGCTCGTCGGCAAAGACCGCCGGCTCCAGGAGCAGGATTTCCGGAAGCCCGGTGGCGTGCACTTTCATCGCGGCAGGTGCTCCCAGGCCGGAGCCGGCCGGCAGCCACCGCCTGCGGTGCCATTGCTCGTCTTGTGCAGGAGCGCCCTCGCCTTTGGGGTTGTCCAGAACCCCTGCGCGCCACAGCCGAGCCGTGGCCGCAGCCCACGGCCAGGGTGCCTCCCGGCAGGTCGCGCGGCGCTCACGCCGCAACCAGCGCGTGGCCCAACTGCGCCAATAGTTCCGCGGCGCTCTCACAAGGGACCAGCAGGTGATCGCGCCAGTCGACGCAGGTTTCGATGCGGTCCTGCGAGGGCTGCAAGGCGCGGTCTGGCCGTAGCCAGAGATGTCGGTACCGGTGCACCGCGCAAAAGCGTTCGAAGAACGAGGCATCGCCTTCGGGCAGGATTTCGACCGCCATAAGCGGCCGGTGCCGCTCGATGAACCGGAGGCCGCCCTGGATCACCGCCGGCTCCATCGTTTCGACATCAATCTTGATAAATACCGGCCGCCCACCCAGGTCGGCCGCCTCGCCGTCCAGGAACGCGTCCAGCGTCATGACCGCGATGTCCAAGCGGCCGGAGTGGTGCGACCGAAAATTCCGGTTCAGCGAGGCGGAGGTTTCGATCAGCCCGTGACCAGACCAAGGCAGGTACAGCGCCTGGCGGGCCGCCGTAGCACCCAGGCCCTTCTCGTGGAGCTGGATCTTGGCCTGCAATCCCGACTGGGCGACGTTGGCCAAGAACATCCGGCCAATTTCGGGGACCGGCTCGAAGGCGTGCACGGCTGCCGCGCCGGTCGCGGCGGCCAGCAGGCTGTAGAATCCGGTATTCGCGCCAACGTCGATGAAGGTCGGCGCGCGTTGCCGGCAGAATTCCGCGATCACGCGCGGCAACGGCGCTTCATAGGCCTGCCAGCCGGCCCGGCTGACGGCAGCGGCCACCTGGTCACGACCACCGCAGGCGTCCATGTAAAAGCGTGTCGAGCGGCCCTCGCCGGGGACATCCACGGGGACCCACCACGTCGCCGGCAGCGAAGGCACCACCGCCTTCCCTGACTCGCTGCGCGCCACGATCTCGGCGAATGCCTGTCGCAGCGCATCGTCCTGTGCCGACGGCGAATAGCGGGCCACGCATTGCTGACCGGCGCGGCGCATGGCGTCGAAGGCGCCCGGTTCGCTGCGCTCGCGCCGCAGGGCGGCAGCGAGCGTGTCGAGCAGGCTCGGCCCGTCGCCATCGGTCACCCACAGTCCGTTGTCCGGTCGCGCGTATTCCTGGCCGCCGACGCCGGCGAAGCCCAGCACCAGACAGCCCGCCGCCATCGCCTCCAGCGCCGGCAGACCCAGCCCTTCCTGGTGCTGCAGCGAGACGAAGTAGCGCGCCTGCCGCAGGCGTTCCAGCACCTGCGCATGCGGCAGGCCGTCGATCTCGATCCACTCGACATCGGCCAGGTCAGGGAACACCCGTGGCCATACGGCGCGGAGCCAGCGCGCCAGCTCCGGCTGCTTGCGCGGCAGGTAGGCGATGGCGGCGCGGGCGGACCCGGCCACGGGTGCCACCGGCGTGATCGCGGGGGGGACACGCCAGCAGGGCAGTTGCGGGAAGCAACGCCGCACCACCGCCTCGGTCGAATCGGACACCACCAGCGCACCCTCGAAGGACGGAGCCTGCCCCGGCGGCGCACCCTCGAAACTCGCGGCGACGTAGGCCCAGTTCTGCACCAACAGCCATACCGACGCGCCCTGCGCCTTCACCGCCCGCAGCCAGTCCGCCGGCATCACCTCCGGCGCGATCACCACGTCGCCAGGGCCGGGATTCCAGTGCGGCAGTTCGTGCTTCTGCACGTCCCAGTAGGCGCCGGCCCGGGACCCTGGCGGCGTGTGGGTGAAGGCGCGAAAGCCCAGGCGGTTGAGCGCCGCCACCTGCTCGTAAATCACCTTCACACCGCCGAACGGCCGGTCGAAGGAAGGCAGGTAGTACAGCAGCCGAGCTTGCTGCGCTGGCACCGGCACCGCTTGCGCCCGCGCGCGCTGTTCGATGAGCGCCATCCAGTCGCGGCCGAAGCGCTCGCCATCGAAGAACGGGGTGGTGACGAGGCGCTCGCGCAGCGCCGGCCGCAGCGCCGTCCACGCGGCATTTGCCGCGCCGCGCCCGGCCTCGACTGCACGCGCCACGTACTCATCGACGCTGTAGGTGACCCATTCCGGCATCCCGGATGCCTTCATGATCTGCTCGCCCTGCCGCCCCAGCATCCCCGGCGTGCTCAGCGTCAGCGTCGGCACGCCCATCCACAGGGCCTCGGCGGTGGTGGTGCCGCCGGGATACGGGAAGGTATCCAGCATCAGGTCTACCCCGGCGTAGGCGGCGAGGTATTCGGCCATGGGTCGGCGGCCGTGGATTTCCAGATGCGCGGGCGCGAAACCCGCCTCCGCGCAACGGCGCCGCAGGCGGTCCCGGTCGCTGTCACCGGACTCGGTGTCGCCCGAGACCAGCACCCAGCGTGCCTGCGGCAACGCCGCCGCGATGCGTGCCCAGGCGGCCAGCACCTGCGGCCCCAGCTTGATGCCCTGCTGGAAGCAACCGAAGGTCACCGCACCCTGGCGAAGCACGGGCGCCGTGGCCACTGCCGGTGCGTCTGTGGGTGGCGTGAAGCACAAACGCGTGTGCGGCAAACGCAGCAGCGGCTCGGTGAAGAACCGTTCCTCGCCCGCCGGCACGCAGTGCCAGTCGGCCACTACGCCGTCGATGAAGGGCAACCCGGTGGTGCCGTGATAACCCAGCCAGCTGAGTTGCAGCGGCGCCGGTCGCGCCGCGAAGGCGGCCAGCCGGTGAAAGGCCGAGTAGCCGGAGAGGTCCACCAGCACGTCGATGCCGTCTTGGCGAATCTGCCGCGCCAGGCGCTCGTCGGGCCAGTCCGCCACGTCCTGCCAGTGGGTGACGCGCGCGCGCAGCCGCTCGGTCGTGGCATCGGGCTGCGGCGCACGGTTGTGGTACACGAACCAGTCCGCGCGCCGCGCCGCCGCGCTCTCCAGCAGCGGGGCGAGGAAGAAGCCCACCGGGTGCGACCACAAGTCGGCCGATACCAGCCCGATGCGCAGGCGCCGCTCCGGCGCGCGTTCCAAGGGTGGTGGCAGCGCCACCGCCGGAGCCTGGGCGGCGTAGCGCGCGCCCAGTTCGCCCGCCAGCCGCGCGATGGCCGCCGGGTCGGGGGGCCAGAGGTGGTGCTCGTTGGCCAGGCGGTAGCCGATCGACTCCAGGGTGCCGCCACCGGCGTGGTAGAGCTGCAGGTAGCTGATGCGGGCGCCCGCGTAGTCGTGCAGCGCCCGTTGCTGCCGCGCGATCTCCAGCAGCGCCACTTTCGCGTACTCGGCATGCAGTGGCAGCACCGCGCGGTAGGCCTCGATGGCCTCTTCGCGGCGGATCAGCATCCGCAGCGCGTTGCCACGGTTGAACAGCGCCTCCGCATTCCCCGGCTCGCGTGTCAGCACCTCGTCGAACAGCGCTAGCGCCTCGTCCGGCCGTCGCAGATGGTGGGCCCTCAGGCGCCCCCGGGCGTTCTGCAGGCTGGCCTGCCAGGGGCCCCGAGCCGCCAGCGCCTCGTAGAGCCGCAGCGCCTCGCCGTAGTGCCCCAATTGCTCGTGGAGCTGCGCCGCCAGCGCCTGCACCGGGGCCGGCGCCGCGCCGCCCAGCAGAGGCTTTAGCTGCGCCAGAGCGTCAGCCTGCGCGCCAGCCCCTTGCAGAGCCAGCGCGCGGTCGTAGGCTGCGCGCCAGAGAGAGTTTTCGACAGTCACGGGCGAACAACCAACAATGAGCCTGCCTCAATCCAGCTTCACCACCCGCAGGTTGGTGCTGCCATCGGTAGTCAGTGTGATGCCGAGAACAGTGGAGCCACTGGCGACCCGCACCCGGAAGGTATCGCCCACGTTGAAGTAGGTAGTGACGTTGAGCCACCCGCGAGCCTTGTGAGGATTCTGGAGGGTGCCGTTGGAGGCGGCTCCGAACCCGTAAAAATCATTGCCGTCATTCCAGGTCGGGCCCATCTGAATCGCTGGGTAGCTGACAGTGGTTCCCTCGTTGATGACCTGCAAGGTGATCTGGTAGAGACCCGCCGTGCCCACGGTGAACACCGTGCCGTCAAAGGTGTTGCCGGTGGCGGCCGGCGGCGACACGCTGGCCGTGCCCCAGCTGATGATGTCCGGATCGGAAATCGAGCTGCCGAGTGCCGTGGTCTGCGCCGTGGTCTTGGCCACGAACAGTTGCTGCGTGGCCCCGCCGCCAGCGCCGCCGCCCAGCGCAATGCCGGTGGCCGGCCAGGCCCCCGAGGCCTTGGGGCCGTAGAGCAGCTTGTTGGTGGTGTCGACGTAGAAATCACCATTGCTGCCCAGGGTATTGGCTGGCGCGCCGCTACCGCTGAGGGTGGCGTTGCCGCTGGCACCCGTCGCGCCAGTGGGGCCGGCCGGGCCGGTGGCACCCGTCGGTCCAATCGCGCCGGCCGGGCCGGGGACCGTGCTGGCGGCGCCGGCGGCACCGGTCGCGCCCGTGGCGCCGGCGGGGCCGACCGCGCCGGTGGCTCCCATCGGTCCGACGGCACCCGTGGCACCCACCGGGCCGGCAGGCCCCGTGGCGCCGGTCGCGCCGGCCGGGCCGGCGACCGTGCTGGCGGAACCGGTGGCGCCGGTCGCGCCCTGCGGACCCGCAGGCCCCGTGGCACCCGCCGGACCCTGAATCCCGGTCGCGCCCGCCGGACCAGCAGGCCCGGTCGCACCCGTGGCCCCCGTCGCTCCAGCGGGGCCGGCCACCGTGCTGGCAGCACCAGTGGCGCCCTTGGCGCCGGCCTTCGCGAGGGCGGTCCAGTTGGCGTCGGTACCCGGCACACCGAAACAGGGCGGCGTGCTCGCGGTGCACAGCCAGCTGGAGCCGTCGTGAGTCACCACCGTGCCCGCGTTGTAGTTGCTGCCGCTGCTCCACTCGCCCTGGAAGCTGCTGACCAGCCCACCTTCGGCGCCGGTCGCACCCGTGGCGCCGGCGATACCGGTCGCTCCCGTGGCGCCGGTGCCCCCCGTGGGACCCGTCGCGCCGGTCGCGCCCTTCAGGCCCTGTATGCCTTGCGGGCCCTGCACGCCCTGAAGACCCTGGGCGCCGGTCGCGCCGGTGGCGCCCTTGGCACCCGCGGCTCCGGCCGCGCCGGTAGCACCGGTAGCGCCCGTGGCTCCCTTGGCACCCGCAGTGCCAGCCGCACCGGTAGCGCCCGTGGCTCCCTTGGCACCGGCGGCGCCGGTGGCGCCGGTGGCGCCCTTCGCACCCGCCGTGCCGGCGGCGCCAGTGGCACCCGTGGCGCCCTTAGCGCCCGCAGGGCCGGTGGCGCCGGTCGCACCCGTGGCGCCCGCCGCGCCCGACGGCGCCACCAGCGCCAGACTGGCGGAATGCTCGGCCAGGTTCTGGTCCTTGGTCAGCGACCCAAACCGGTTGGGGTCACCCAGCGAGGACACGTACAGCTGGTAGCTCACCCCCGGCGACAGCTGAAAACCGCTCGGCACCCGCGCTTCCAGGTGGTCGTCGCTCTTCTGCAACACCTGCAAGGTGCTGCCGTTGAGCTGAATCAGCGGTTCAATCGTCGAGGACGGCGGCGTGAATTCCCGGCCGTCGATGTACAGGGTGTTCGACAGAATGCTGGCACTGTAAATCTGTAGGTCCGCCGCCGCAGGCGCCGCGTACCACGCGGCAATCAACATCGAGCTGGTGCAGAGCTTGCGCTGAAAGTTCATCTAAAAACCCCTGGGGATTGTCGTTGACGCCCACGGTGACCAACACCGCAGATTCGTGAGCCAGAAGACTAGGCACACACCCTCGGGAAGAACGGAGGAAGTTCGGAGCAACTGGAGGCTCGAAAAAAATACGGGGGGCCGGACCCGCAGGCGCCACGATTCCCCCGATCACCCTGCGGCCAGCCGGCACGGCCTAGCCCCGCGCAGTGCCAGTTATTGCCTTGCGACAAGCTGCTCCACCCTGCGGAGCCACCCGTGGCCTCGCTCCGGAATCGAAGCGCGCGCCCCTAGGTTGGGCGCTTCCAGAGCGCCTCCAGCGCAAACCGGAGGTTTGCCTCGACGCGCGGCCGCTCGCTGGCCGGTAGCTCGGCGCCGGCCAGCAGACGCTCGCAGACCCGGCGACTGTCTTCGTAGTCGCCGGTCCAGTAGCTGGACACCGCGTATTCGTCGGCGGCGCGCCAGCCATAGTCGGCACGGTCCACAAACAGAATGTCGTCGGTCATGGGCGTGTTCATGGCCCGCTCGGCGAACAGGCGGGCGAGCGCGTACTGGCCGCGCAGGCGCTGGTAGCGGGCCAGCGCGCTGAGCGCCTCGGCACGCTGCGGTCGGCACTGGTAGGCCTGGAGGTAGCGGTCGGTGACTTCCGCCGCGCTGCGGTCGAGCGCTTCGGCGAGCTGGGCGGCGGAATAGAGGGCGTACCAGGTTTCCTCGATCCAGTCGCCCATGGTGGCGCGCCGCTCGTAGGCGGCCAGCGCCTTTTCCGCCTGGTTGCTGTCGCGGTAGCTCTGGGCCAGGTAGAAGACGTAGCGGGCATTGTCCGGCTCGTCGCGCAGGGCCGCTTCGAGGACCTCGGCGTCGCGGGCGTATTTGGTGGCGGTGTCGATCTGGCTGCGGCCGCCGTCGGTGTACACCTGCACGCTGGGGCCCGGCAGCAGCGGCCGCTCGACCGGCTGTCCGCAATCCGGATACTCGTGCAGCACGCCGACGTAACGCCAGGGCAGCGCGGACCGCAGCAGGCAGACCCGGCCGTAGTTGACGCCGCCGAAGTGGACATCCAGCGTGTAGGCATCGGCTTGGAGCGGCGGTCGGCGGTAGTCCGGCGGCAGTTGCAGCACTTCATCGGCGTCGATCACGAACAGGTAGTCGGCCCGCGCGCGCGCCAGCGCCAGGGCTTCGGAACGGTTGTGGCCGAAGTTGAGCCAGGGCCGCTCGACCAGCTCGCCGGGCAGTGCACGCAGATGCTCCCGGATCAGGGCCTGGGTGCCGTCGGTGGACCCGGTATCGACGATCAGCCAGTGATCAATGAACGGCCGCACGGAATCCAGGCAGCGCCGGATGATGTGGGCTTCGTTCTTGACGATCATGCAGAGGCAGACGGTCGACATACGGCTTGCATCCCTGAAGTGGAGAGGACGGCACTCGGCCACGGGCTTGCTGCGGCCTTGCGCCCTTAAGGCACGCGGGCCAGAGGCCCATCGGACATCCAGACCGGCCAGGGCCGGCGACACTGGCCTAGCCGCTCGGGGCTCGCGACCGGCCAGGCTGGCTTCCGCCGGAAGTCGCGCCTTTGCATGCCGCGTGGCTGCGGACGCCCGCTCCGGTGGCGGCCCGGGATGCAGTATCGCTGGGCGGTGGGCTTAAAAACGGAGGAAATCCGGAGCAAGGCCCGGCGGCGGGAGCCTTGCTGCAAGCGGCGAGCAGCGATTGGCACCCGCACCGGCCTCGCTGGCCTACCGTTGCAGAGTGGCGATCAGCGCGCGTGCCTCGCACTGATCCGGCAGATCGCCGCCCTCGGTGAACCGCTCCAGCACCGGCGTCAGCAGCGCCAGGGCCTCGCCCGCCTTGCCCTGCCGGCCGAGGAGGCGGGCCAGGCTGGTGGCGGCGCGCAATTCCATGGACAGTGCCTTTCGGGCGCGTGCCAGCGCCAGCGCCTCCTGGATCGGCGCGATCACTGCCGCGATGGCCCTTGGCCGGGCTTTCAACTGCAGCTCCCCGAGGGCGCGCAGCACTTCCGGCTCCCAGGGCCGGTGGCCGTGTCGGCGGATCAGTTGCAACGCCTCGTTGGCGGTCGCCAGGGCGCGCTCGTGCTCGCCGAGATCGGACCAGGCACGCGCGGTGTTGACCAGGCCCAGCGGCACTTGCAGGACCAGCCCCCGTTGCCGCATTTCGTCCAGTACCGGTTGCAGGGTTCGCAGGGCGGCCTCCGGATCGCCCGTGCGGTACTGGGCGACGCCGAGCAGCACGCGGGCCCAGCGCTGGCTTTCCAGATGGCCGCAACGCCGGCTCAGTTCCAGTATTTCCGTGGCCGTGGTGAGCAACCTCGGATAGTCGCCGACGAATTCAAGCAGCATCCCCCGCGATATGCAGATCACCATGACGTATCGGTAGGGATTGCGGAGTTGCTCGGCCACGGTCACGGCGCGCTCGCCGGCCTCCAAGGCTTGCAGCGGGTAGCCCAGGATCCAGCGGGTGATTGCGCGCGCGCCCAGCAAGCTCATCAGCGCATCCGCGCTGACTGAGTGACCTGCACCTTCGTCGACCGAGGCCAGCCGCAGCCCCTCGGCCGCGTAATGGTCGGCCTTTTCATGCTGGCCGAGGCAGTGGAGGCTGTGCGCCGCCCAGCCGAGACCGATGCACTCCATGTTGGCGCTGCGGGTGGCGCGGCCGATGTCGCGCATGCGCTCGGAGAAATTGATGGCGCGCTCGAACTCCATGTTGAAGTGCCGCGAGGCCCATTGCGCGCCGATGGCGGCAATGCTCGCCGGATCATCACCGACCAGTTCGATCAAGCTGTCGATGCGGTCGCGGTGATCGTCGCCGGCACTGGGGACGTAACCCTGCTCCATCTGCAGCCGGAGACTGGCGATGACCCGCAGTCGCAACTCGATGCGGTGACGCTCGGCATCCGGCGCCAGTGACTCCAGCAGGCCCAGGCCGCGCGCCACCTGCTCACGGACCTCGTGCGGGGCCAGGCGGTCCAGCGCGTTCTGCGCGGTCTGCACGCACCACTCCGCCGCCTTGGCGGCGACGCCGCCGGCCTCGTAGTGGTGTGCCAGCTCGTTGGCGATCTCGGCGTCGCGACCGCTGTAGGCCTGCTCCAGCCGCTCGGCCAGGCGCCGGTGCAGGCGTGCCTCCCGCGAGGCGCCCAGCCGCAGACGCAGCGTCTGCCCGTAGAGCGCATGCCGGAACTGGAAGCGACCGCTCGCGGTTCCGTCTGGCCAGATCGCGAGGCCGTTCTCGACGATGAAGAGGCCGCGCCGTGCCAGCGACTCCAGCGCCTCCTCGACCGCTTCGACGGCGACGCCACTGACGACCGATACGGCGGCGGCGGCGAACTCCCGGCCGGTGACTGCGGCGACTTCCAGCAGCAACTGCTCGCTGGGCGTCAGCTGGGAAAGCTGTAGCTCGATCAGCTCGCGCAGCTGCGGCGGAAGGATGCCGTCCAAGCCCGCGCCGCCGCCCGCACCGGCGTCCAGATCGCGCAGGTAGTCGGTCAGGTGCACCAGAAACAAGGGGTGTCCGCCGCTGCGGAGCAGCAGCGCCTCGCGTTGCCCGGCGCTAACGCCGGCCAGGCGCCGTTCGATCAGCCGCCCCCCCTCGTCCGGCGGTAGCGGTGCCAGAAACAGCGTCTGCGCGCGGCCTCGGGCGGTCAGCCCGAGCTGCAATGCCCGCGCCGGGTGCTGGCCGAGGATGGTCTCGACCGAGCGGCAGGTGCAGATCACCAATAGCCGGGCGGCCGCTTCGCGCTGGGCCAGCAGGTCCAGGACGGTGACCGTGGACGCGTCGCTCCAGTGCAGGTCTTCGACGACCAGTACCAGCGTGCGGCTGGCGGTGTAGGCCTCCAGCGCCTCGGCCAGCTCGCGCCGCTGCCGCTCCGGGGGAGTGCCCGAGGTGATACGCCGCAGGTGTTCAAGCTCGTCCGGCGCGAGAAACCTTGGCAGCTGGCGCAGCCAGGACGGCGCGCTGGCCCGCAACTGGTCGAGTAGCTGATCGCCCTGGGGGCTGCTTACACCCCCTTCCAGCGCGTCGAGGACGGGCTGGTAGGCCTCGGTTTCGCCGGTCATTTCCAGGCAACGGCCCCGCCAGATTTGGATCGTTGGGCTGTCGTTGCGCAGCCGCGCGAGAAAGTCGTCGACCAGCGCGGTCTTGCCGATGCCCGCTTCTCCGGACACGAACAGCAGTTGCCGCTGGCCCTGCGCCGCGCGCGCCAGCGTCTCGCGCAGGAACTCGAGTTCCGCCTCGCGGCCGACGAAGTTGCTGGCCGGCGGCGGGGTGGCCGCAGCCCCGGGATTCACCAGGCGGAAGCCGATGCGGTGGGCCGTGAGGATGTATTGCGGGTTGCGCGGGTCGTCCTCGATCGCCTGGCGCAAGGCCTTGATCTGAAAGCTCAGGACATCATCGACGACGATGGCGCCGGGCCAGACTGCGTCCATCAGGTCGGAGCGCGTGACCGGCTCGCCCATCCGGCAGGCCAGCGTCCAGAGCACGCCCAGCGCCTTGCGCTGCAGCCTGATTTCCTGGTCATCGCGCAGCAAGGGACCGTTCTGCCCGATCAGGCGGTACGGTCCGAAACAGATCGCTGGGGTGACACTCATCGGTGACTAGTCGGGGCTCGTCGGCAGTGGCCGAGTCTACCGGGCCCGCCTTCCGGGCAAGCCAGCCCCGCCGCCTCAATCGCCGTTGGCCAGGCTCCGGCGCATGAAGCTTTCGAGATCGTCCAGGGAATCAAACAGGGATTGCTCACCAGTGGCGATATTTTCAACACGACCGCTGACAGGCTCGGTGAGTCGAGCGGGCATGTCCTCGTCCAACTGCACGACAAAGGCACGCCTGGCAGCTAACCGGCCACTGCGAACAGCGGACTTGGCGCGGGGCGAGTTCATGGCGGGGATGCACCTCGGGTTCGATTCGTGACGCCATATTCACTGAGAGGCGGCGCCAAGAAAGGAGGAAGTTCGGAGCCGACGCATCCTCAAAAACCCGGCGGGTACAGCGGAATCAGCCCCCGACGAGGCCTGGTCGGGCCCAGGGGGTTGGCGCCATTGGCCAGCATGGGATCGCGACGCAGGTTAAACTTTGTGCGTTCGATTCCTGAGAGAAATGCGGTGTTTCGTTGGCGTTGGCGACCCTGATTGATTGCCCGAAGGCATGCCGTGTCGCGCTGCCGCTCGGTCCTTGCGACTCGCAATCTCCTTCTTATCCAGGCGTCCCCATGTTTCCCTTCGACCCGCCAGTGTCCGGCCTGTCGCCCAGGCCCCAACCACGCGCATGAAACGGTGCATGCCAGGCGCCGCAGTCATTGACTGCCCACGATAAAAACAATATCGACAGGCCTCCTATGATCCTGATGATCGACAACTACGACTCCTTCACCTACAACCTCGTGCAGTATTTCGGCGAGCTGGGCGAGGAGGTGCAAGTGCATCGCAACGACCAGATCAGCGTCGATGCGGTCGCCGCTCTCAAGCCCAGCCAGATCGTGCTCTCGCCCGGCCCCTGCACGCCCAACGAGGCGGGCATCTGCCTGGAGCTGATCGAGCGGCTGCAAGGCCAGTTCCCCATCCTCGGCGTCTGCCTGGGCCATCAGAGCATCGGCCAGGCCTTTGGCGGCACCGTGAAGCGGGCGCGGCAGGTGATGCACGGCAAGACCTCGCCGGTGCACCACGCCGGCCAGGGGGTGTTCGCCGGCCTGCCCTCGCCGTTCACGGCGACGCGCTACCACTCGCTGATCGTCGATACCGTCGGCCTGCCCGACTGCTTCGAGATCACCGCCTGGACCCAGCATGACGACGGCAGCATCGACGAGATCATGGGCCTGCGCCACAAGACCCTGGCCATCGAGGGCGTGCAGTTTCACCCCGAGTCGATCCTGACCGAGCACGGCCACGCGATGCTCAAGAATTTTCTGGAGCAACACCCATGAGCTACCCGGCGAGGCCTGAGCCCAATCGCCCGTGCGAGCACTGCTCACGCATTGGGCGAGCGCGCAGCGGGATCGACGGAAAGGCGATTGGCGGCGGCGACCGACCACGATCCGTTTCCCAGCGCTCGTCGCTTTCGGAGGTCGCCCCATGAGCCTGACTCCGCAGGAGGCACTGCAACGCGCCATCGAGCACCGGGAGATCTTCCAGGACGAGATGGTGGAGCTGTTCCGCGCGATCATGCGCGGCGAGGTCTCGCCGGTGATGACCGCCGCCATCCTCACCGGCCTCCGGGTGAAGAAGGAGACCGTCGGCGAGATCACCGCCGCCGCGCTGGTGATGCGCGAGTTCGCACTGAAAGTGCCCTACCAGGCCAGCCCCGGCGAGGCCTTGCTCGACATCGTCGGCACCGGTGGCGATGGTGCCCACAGCTTCAATATCTCCACCGCCTCGATGTTCGTGGCCGCCGCCGCCGGCGCCACCGTCGCCAAGCACGGCAACCGCAGCGTGTCCTCCAAGTCCGGCAGTGCCGACGTGCTGGAAGCCCTGGGCGCGGCCATCGACCTGCAACCCGCGCAGGTGGCGGAAAGCCTGGCCGCCAGCGGCATCGGCTTCATGTTCGCCCCCAATCACCACCCGGCGATGAAGGCGGTGGCGCCGGTGCGCAAGGAGATGGGCGTGCGCACCATCTTCAACATCCTCGGGCCGCTGACCAATCCGGCCGGCGCGCCGAACATCCTGATGGGCGTGTTCCATGCCGATCTGGTCGGCATCCAGGTGCGCGTGCTGCAACGCCTGGGCGCAACCCGCGCCCTGGTGGTCTGGGGCAAGGACGGGCTGGACGAGATCACTCTCGGCGGCTCGACCCTGGTCGGCGAGCTGCGCGACGGCCAGGTGCGCGAGTACGAGATCCATCCCGAGGACTTCGGCATCGCCATGTCCGCCACCCGCAACCTGGCGGTGGCTGACGCCGCCGCCTCGAAGGCGCTACTACTCGCGGCGCTCGACAACCAGCCCGGCGTGGCGCGCGAGATCGTGGCGCTGAACGCCGGCGCCGCGCTCTATGCCGCCGGCGTCGCCAGCGACATCGCCGACGGCATCGCCCGCGCCCGTGCGGTGCTGGCCAGCGGCGCCGCCCGCGCGAAACTCGACGGCTTCGTGGCGACCACGCGCCGCATCAAAGGTCTCTGAATACCGTTATGAGCGACATCCTCGACAAGATTCTCGCCACCAAGCAGGACGAGATCGCGCGCCTGCGCAAGCGCTATTCGCTGGCTGCGCTCGACGCCCTGGGCGCCGAGCAGTCGCCGCCGCGCGGCTTCATTGCGGCGCTCTCGGCCAAGGTCGCCGCCGGCGAGGCCGGGGTGATCGCCGAGATCAAGAAGGCCAGTCCCAGCAAGGGCCTGATCCGCGCCGACTTCGATCCGGCCTGGATCGCGCGCGAATACGCCGACGGCGGCGCCGCCTGCCTGTCGGTGCTCACCGACGAGCAGTATTTCCAGGGCCACAACGCCTTTCTGGTGCAGGCACGCGCCGCCTGCGCGCTGCCGGCGATCCGCAAGGACTTCCTGGTCGACCCGATGCAGATCGCCGAGGCGCGCGCCATCGGTGCCGATTGCGTGCTGCTGATCGTCGCCGCACTCGCGCCGAAGCAACTGGAGGATCTGGCCACCGAGGCCAGCGGCCGCGGCATGGACGTGCTGATCGAGATTCACGATGGCGCCGAGCTGGACGTGGTGCTGAACGCCAAGCTGCCGAGCAACTGCCTGCTCGGCATCAACAACCGCAACCTGCGGACCTTTGCGGTGGGCCTGAAAACCACCCTGGACCTGCTGCCGCGCCTGCCGGCGGGCATGGACGTGGTCACCGAGTCCGGCATCGCCAGCCAGGCCGACGTGCATCGCATGCGCGGCGCCGGCGTGCACCGCTTCCTGGTGGGTGAGTCGCTGATGCGCCAGGACTCGCCCGGCGCGGCGCTGCGTGCCCTAACGGCCTAGCCGCGCCGGGCGGGCGGGATTGGTGGTCTGCACGCCCAGCACCACGATGCTGCGGCCCTGGACGGCGACCGTGCCGTCGTCCTGCAGCTTCTTCAGCACCCGGCCGGCCATCTCGCGCGAGCAGCCGACGATGCGCGCCAGCTCCTGGCGGCTGATCCGCACCAGGGTGCCCTTGGCGTGCGGCTGGGCGTCCGGCTGACGGCAGAGGTTGAGAATCTCGTGGGCGACCCGGCCCTGCACGTCGAGAAAGGCCAGATCACTGAGCCTCTGGGTGGTGGCGCGCAGGCGTTTGGCCAGCTGACCGGCCAATTCCAGCAAGATTTCCGGCTGCTCACGGATGAAGCGGCGGAAGGCCTCGAAGCCGATTTCGGCGATCAGCGCATGGGTGCGGGTGCGCACCTCGGCGGTACGGGTCTTCTGCTCCGGGAACAGGCACATCTCGCCGAAGAATTCGCCGGGATTCAGGTAGGCCAGCACCATTTCCCGCTCTTCCTCGTCGTGCACCGAGACGCTGACCGAGCCTTCCAGGATCAGGTAGACGGTCTGCGGATCGTCGCCGGCACGGATGATCGAGTGCTTGGGCGGGTAGGAGCGCTTGGTGGCCTGGGCGATGAAGGCCTGGAAAGCCGGCTTGTCGAACATGGTTATCCCGAAAAAGTGCGGTCGCGGCACTACTTCCTTGCATTTTTGCGACCATACCATAGCTTCTGGACGGCACCAGAAGAACCGGATCAACCAGGAGCAAACGTGCAGGCACGCATCAAGTGGGTGGAAAACATGGCCTTTGTCGCCGAGAGCGGCTCGGGGCATGCGGTGGTGATCGACGGTCCGCCGGAGATCGGCGGCCGCAACCTCGGCGCCCGGCCGATGGAATTGCTGCTGATGGGCGTCGGCGCCTGCTCCAGCGTCGATGTGGTGATGATCCTGAAAAAGGCCCGGCAGCCGGTGAGTGACTGCTACTGCGAGCTGAATGCCGAACGCGCCGAAACCGAGCCGAAAGTGTTCACCAGCATCCATTTGCGCTTCGTGGTCAGCGGCAGCGGCCTGAATCCCGCACAAGTCGAGCGGGCGGTGAAGCTTTCCGCCGAGAAATACTGCTCGGCCAGCATCATGCTCGCCAATGCTGGCGTGAAGATCAGCCACGATTTCGAGATTCGCGAGCCTTCCTGAGCCATTCTCCAGCGACCAGCCGTCGGCGTCATGAAAGCTTCACGCGCAAAGGTCGGAAATTTGGGGGATAATACGGTTCTGCGTCGTTGAACCGACACAGCCTGTCCCCGCGCCTAGACTCGCGGGGATTTTCGTTTGCCGCCTTCACGGGGGATTACCGCCTTGGCCAAGATCAAACCCACCAGCAATCCCAAGTTGAAGCTGCTTGGCTTCAACAACCTGACCAAGACGCTGTCGTTCAACATCTACGACATCTGCTACGCCCGCACCAAGGAGCACCAGCAGGAGTACGTGGAGTACATCGACGAGGCCTACAACGCCGAGCGCCTCACCGCGATCCTCACCGAAGTGGCGCACATCATCGGCGCCAACATCCTCAACGTCGCCCGCCAGGACTACGACCCGCAGGGCGCCTCGGTGACCATGCTGATCTCGGAAGGCCATCTCGACGGCCTGCCGACGCCGGTCCCCGGCCCGTCCTCGGGCGGCAAGAAGAAGAGCGTGGTCAGCCATCTGGACAAGAGCCACATCACCGTCCACACCTATCCGGAAAACCACCCGGACGCCGGCATCAGCACCTTCCGCGCCGACATCGACGTCTCCACCTGCGGCAAGATCAGCCCGCTGAAGGCGCTGAACTACCTGATCAAGTCCTTCGAGAGCGACATCGTGGTGATGGACTACCGCGTGCGCGGCTTCACCCGAAACGTGCGCGGCATGAAGCACTTCATCGACCACAATGTCGACTCGATCCAGAACTTCATCGCCCGCGACATCCGTGACAAGTACGACATGGTCGACGTCAACGTCTACCAGGAGAACCTGTTCCACACCAAGATGAAGCTCAAGGAACTCGACCTCGACACCTATCTGTTCGGCGAGGGTGCCAGCGAGCTGCCGCCGCGCGAGACCAAGCGCATCCGTGATCGCGTCAACCACGAGATCATGGAAATCTTCTACGGCAAGAACATCCAGGCTTAAGTTTCGCCCGCCCCTGGCGAAACTACCCGCAAGCCCTCGGTCCTGCACCGGCGGGAGCGGCGCTCCTTGTCAGGCCAGTCCGCCTCGGCTGTCCTAAACACCCGATGCAGCGCAGCCGCCGCAGCCCACCAGGCTGCGGATGGCTGCTGCCTCGCCGAGCTTTGCGGCAAGGCCAGCGCCAGGCTCAGACCGGCGCCAGCTCGCCGGAAGTCAGCCGCCGGAACTTGGCCAGCAATTGCTCCTGGCTCTCGACGTGCGCCGGGTCCTGGGGAATGCAGTCGTCGATCGGGCACAGCTTGCGGCACTGCGGCTCGTCGAAATGGCCAACACACTCGGTGCAGCGCTCCGGGTCGATCTCGTAGATTTCCACGCCCTGGTAGATCGCCTGATTCGGGCACACCGGCTCGCAGACGTCGCAATTGATGCAGCTGTCGACAATCTTGAGGGCCATCAGGCCGCTCCACGGGGTGCGCGTTTCATCCGGCGAATGGTACGCGATGCGCACCGCGAGGCCGCTGGCCGGCGCCAGCGGCCCGGCCTGTCAATGCGATTAATTCTCGTCTATCATCCGCCCCGCCAAGGCAGCCCTCGCGACCCGGCCTCTCTTCCGGTCCACCACGAGCGCTGCCATGTCCTCTGCCTGTTGCCCCGTTTCCCGTCTGGCCCTGCTGGCCTGCCTGACTGCCGGCGTCGCCAACGCCAATGACCCGAATAGCGCATCGCCGGAGGCCGTAGCCGATCGACCGGCGATGGAGGCAGTCACCCTGGAAACGGTGACGGTCACCGGCGAGAAACTCCGCCGCAGCGAGAGCGATACCACCACCAGCGTCGGCCTGCGCAACGGCCGCCAGATCGACGAGTCGCCGGTGCAGACCCTGAACGAGTTGGTCAGCCGCATGGCCAATGTCGGCACTGCCCAGGGTCTCGCCATCCGTGGCATTCCGCTCTACGGCCCCACCGGCGGCGACGGCAAGACTGCGGTGATCACCGTCGATGGCGTGCCGCAGGAAGGCTGGGGCCAGAGCATCGGCTCGCTGTCGGTCTGGGATGCCGAGCAGGCCGAGGTGCTGCGCGGTCCACAGTCCACCAACCAGGGCCGCAACTCGCTGGCCGGCGCGGTGGTGCTCAAGACCCGCGACCCGACCGAGGCCTGGGACTTGCGCACCCGGATCAGCAGCGGCAACCAGAATCAGTCGCGCGCGGCGGTGGCCGGCGGCGGCGCCCTGCTGCCCGGGGTGGCGGCCTTCCGACTGAGCCTGGAACGCAACCGCGACGACGGCCCCAGTTTCAACGAGACCCGCGATGACCCGCGCTGGAACCACTTCGACAACCAGACCCTGCGCGGCAAGCTCAAACTCACTCCCTTCGGCGAGGCCTACCGCGCCCTGCTGACCTTGAGCGAGGCGCGCGAGGGCTATGGCGATGGCTATGTCGAAGCCAGCACCCGCCGCGAAAAGGACCGCATCTCGCTCGCCAACGCACCGGCCTGGTCGAACAACCGCAGCCGTTCGGCGGCACTGGAACAGACCCTGCGCGCCGGCGGCGTGGACTTCACCCTGCTCAGCACCTACCTCGACGCCGGCTATGACCGGGTCGGCGATTACGATGAAACCGAGCTGCCGCTGGGCGACTACCAGAGCAACTCCCAGGACGACCTGTTCAGCCAGGAGGCGCGCGCCGCCTTCCAGCTACCGCTGGCCGGCCGCGACCTGAATGCAGTGATCGGCGCCTACTACTCGCAGCAGGACAGCCGCATCCACAACGCCTACGCCCTGCCGCTCTACTACGGGCTCTACAGCACCGGCCTCTGCGCCTCGGCGCTGGGCGATCCCGATGTCAGCCTGGCGCAGTGCGCGGCGGTGTTCTCGGCCACGCCGGAGCATCTGGTGCTGCGCAGCGACGACAACGACACCACGGTGAAGAACCGGGCCTTGTTCCTGGAGCTGGACTACCCGATCGGCGCGCTCACGCTCACGGCCGGCGGACGCTACGACAGCGAGCAGCAGCAGCGACAGCTGGCCAACAATACCCAGGGCAACGACGCCTACACCCAGGCCCTGCTCAGCAGCGTCGGCTTCGGGCCGGAGGCCTCGCCGCCAGTACGTACCGACTACACGGCCTGGCTGCCCAAGCTTGCCGCCCGCTACCGCTTCGCCGAGACCTGGATGGCCGGCCTGAGCTGGCAACGCGGCTATCGCGCCGGCGGCATCAGCTACAGCTACCTGCCGATCAGCATCGGCGGCGGCCAGCACGATTTCGGGCCGGAATTCACCAGCAATTACGAGTTCTCGCTCAAGGGCCGGCCACTGCCGCGTCTGGCGCTGGGCTTCAACGCCTATCGCATCGACTGGCGCGACCAGCAGGTGAACATCGGCACCAGCAGCTTCGACACCCGCATCGTCAACGCTGGGGCCTCGCGCCTGCACGGTCTGGAGCTGGAAGCACGCGGCCCGCTGCGGCCCCGGCTGGAGCTGTTCGCGGCGCTGGGCTTGTCGCGCACCGAGTACCGGGAGTTCCAAACCGCCAGCGACGACTATGCCGGCCACCAGTTCCCACGCTCACCACGGCTTACCGCATCCACCGGCTTTACCTGGAAGCCCGGGGCCTGGAACCTCAACGCCGATGTGGTGCACGAGGGCGGCAGCTATTCCGGCGCCGACAATGCCGCCGACCAGCGCAATCCGGCGCACACCCTGCTCAACGCCAAGCTGGGCTACCAGTTCGCCAACGGCGTCCGGCTGTTCGCCTACGGACTCAACCTGTTCGACGCCAGCTACAGCACCTACCGGCTGGACACGGTGGTCGGTCGCCAGGCCGCCTACCTCGGCGACGCGCGGCGCTTTGGCGCCGGGCTGGAATGGCGCTTCCTCGGGGCCGCGAGCCAGGCGGCCGGCGGCTGAGGCGGCAGGCCAGGGCGTGGCCCAGCCTCTGCCGTTCTGGCTGGACATGCCGTGGCAGCGGGCTGCCGCACGATCAGGCAAGGGACAGACAAAAGGCCGACCCCAGGGGCCGGCCTTCGGTTACCGCAACACCGATTGAAGGCTCTGGCGGCGGTGGCCGCCAGCAACCGCAACGACCTTTAGTGAACAGCGGTCACTTCGCCGTCTTCGATCTTCACCCGCGCCGTCGCACCGTCCTCGTCGACGAAAGTGTAGGTGCCGTTGGGCAGGGCGCCTTCGCTGGCCTGCGCGCTACGGGCGCTGGCCACCGAAGCCTCGTCAGCGGGGACGGCGGCGAGCGTCGCTCCGTCGGAATTTTCTCCGGTGAGCGTGAAGACGACCGCATCACCGAAGCTGAAGGCCGCCGAGAATCCGGCAACGCTCACGGGCTGCTGGTTACCGATCGAGGCCGGAAGATAGGGGCCGAGCTGCGCCGCCGCTGTAGCAGAGAAGAGAGAGGCCGCCGCCATCAGAGTCAGGCCGATTTTCTTGTTCATCATTGTCTTGTCCTCAGATCAGAAACGGAAACCGTAGCCCACCGAAACCGCAGCTTCGGCGTGGCCATCGTAACGGCCGGTGGTGTTGATCGCCGCCAGACTCAGGGTCAGCGGGTACTTGCGCAGCGGCGCCACCGAGACGCCGGCGTTGAGCAGGCGGCCGGTGTAGTCGGCGATCAGCGAAATCTGCGGATTGAAGTAGAAGGCCAGGGAGCCAAAGGCCGCCAGACCGTCGTCGTCGTTGGTGTACTTGCCGGCGAATTCCTTGTTGCCGAAGCCGAGGTTAGTGGCCAGCGCGTACTTGCCGAGCCGCGACACCTTGGTGCCGGCAACGTAGACGCTGGTCGCCCGCGCGTCGTTGGAGTTGCCGAAGCGACCGAAGCTGGTCGCACCAACGGCAATGGAGGCCGAGCCGGGGAGCTGGGTGTGCAGCTTGGCACTGAACGAACCGTTCTCGCCAAAACTGCCGCCGGCATTGGAGCCACCCCAGAGCGAGGACAGCGCCAAGCCGACTTCGAGGCCGACCGCCTTCTTGGCGTTGCCGAAACCGATGGCGAAACCGGCGCCGCCGTCGACATCGTCCTGCACCTGAGGGCCGTCAAAAGTCTGGGTGTACAAGCCGACGCCGGCATTGCCCCAGCTGGCACCGAAGCCGATGGGCGAGCCCAGGGAGGCTCCGGCGGTGGCGGCCGGAGGCACCACGTCGCCAACCTTCACGCCGGGCGGAAGCTTGACGGAGTAGGCGTTGTTGTCCTGGGCCTGCGCTGCCAGCGCAGCCGCCGCACCTAGAAGAACCGCGCCAGCTTTGATACCGAATTTCATGAGTCCTGCCCTCGAATCAACGGAATTGTTGTTAGAAACTTTGAGCGCGCCGCCATGCTCGTGACGCACCCCAGCACTATAACGGCTAGCAGCTGGCATGCCAGTCACTGCGGCGTGGATAAGTTGTCCTGTCTCCCACTTGCTTGCCGTGGATTCGGCGCTAGCGCCGCCGGCGACGGGTTCCGGCGTCCGGCGTCGGTCGGCCGAAACGCTCCAGCAGCGGCGCGATCACCGGCGGCGGCACCAGCTTTTCCACCGGCGCACCCAGGCCGGCCAGCTCGCGCACCAGACTGGACGAGAGATGCGCGTACTGCGGGCTGGGGGTGAGCATCACGGTGTCGAGCTTGGGGTAGAGATCGCGATTCATCACCGCCATCTGCTTCTCGTAGTCGACATCGACGCCGTTGCGCACGCCGCGCACCAGCACGGTGACGCCGTGCTCGCGGGCGAAGTCCACCACCAGGCCACTGAAGCCGATCACCTCGACGTTCTTGAGATCGGCGGCGGCGGCGCGAATCAGCGCGCAGCGCTCCTCCAGCGTGAAGCGCGGGTTCTTGGCGATGTTGGAGCCGACCGCGACGATCAGCTTGGGGAACATCCGCGCGGCGCGATGGATGATGTCGTTGTGGCCCAGGGTCACCGGGTCGAAGGTGCCGGAGTACGCCGCGATGATGGTCATGTCAGTAGAGCGGTGTAGGCGATGAGTCCGTAGCTTACCCGACCGGCTTCCTTGGACTTGAGCCACTCGTAGCCCGGCGGCAGCACCAGCGGCGCGCCGCTCCATTCCACGTAGATGCGGTGCGCGGGCTTCAGATGCGGCACCAGCAGCGGCAGGGCGCGCACGATCAGATCACTGGCGAACGGCGGATCGAGGAAGACCAGATCGTAGCGCCCGGCCGACGGCAGCCAGCGCAGGGCATCGGCCTGCACCAGCTCGCCGCGCTCGCTGGCACCGAGCTTGGCCAGTGCGGTGCGGATGCCGGCGATCTGCGGCGCGCCGCTGTCGACGAAGCAGCAGCGCGCGGCACCGCGCGACAGCGCCTCCAGCCCCAGCGCGCCGGTGCCGGCGAACAGATCCAGGCACTCGGCGCCGGTGATCAGCGGGCTGAGCCAGTCGAACAGGGTTTGCCGCACGCGGTCCGGGGTGGCGCGCAGGCCGATGGCGGGGTCGGCGTCGAAGGCGATGCGGCGGCTGCGCCAGTCGCCACCGATGATGCGCAGCTCGCCGAGGACGCGCTTCATGCCCGGCTCAGATGCGCGACCGCCGCCGTGCTCTGTTCGCGGCGGGTATCGTCGAACAGCTCCATGTCGATGCCGGTCACCGTGCCGGCGTCGAGGCAGCGGGCGTTGACGCTGTAGCCGTCCGGATGCGAGCGCGGCACATAGAAACTCTTCACGCCGCAGCGCTGGCAGAACAGGTGCCGGGCGACGCCGGTGTTGAAGCGGTATTCGCTCAGCATCGCCGCGCCTTGCAGCAGACGGAAGCGCGCGGCGGGGACGATCACATGCTGGAATGCGCTCATCCGACACAGCGAACAATTGCAGTCGAGCACCCGCAACCGCGCCGGCGCCTCGACCTCGAAACGCACGGCGCCGCAGTGGCAGCCGCCGCGATGGGTGATCAGGGATTCGCTCATGGCGCGGAGGATACTTCAGGGCGCTTGCCGCTTAGCTTCGCCAGCAGGCCGCGCAAGGCGCGCCAGAGCCGGGGCAGCAACCACAGCGCCAGCAGGATCAGCAGGCCCAGCAGCGCCAGGAACAACCAGGGATGCAGGAAGGCCAGCACCAGACCGCCGCCGACCAGGGCGTCCTCGCCCAGCGACAGGCTCCAGTTGCTGAGCGGCTCCGGCGACTGGTTGGCGAGCGCGCGGGTGCCGGCCTTGGTCAGATGGCTGCCGGCCGCCAGACTGCCGCCGACAATGGCGGCGACCAGCTCGCTGGCGCCACCGGCCTCGCCGAACACGCCCGCCGCCAGCAGCGCGCCGGCGGGAATGCGGATGAAGGTGTGCACGGCATCCCAGAGGCTGTCGAACCAGGGAACCTTGTCGGCAGTGAACTCCACCACCAGCATCAGCCCCGAGGCCAGCAGCACCCAGGGATGCGCCAGCACCTCCAGGCCGGAGGGCAACGGCGCCCAGTCGCAATAGCCGACCAGGCCGACCGCGAACAGCACCGCGTACAGCCGCAGACCGCTGGCCCAGCCCAGCGCGGCGGCGAGCGAGACCAGTTGCAGCGTGTTCACGGCCGCTAGCCCGCGAGGGCGCCGTAGCGGGCGCGGAGCCGACGATGGCGGTGGCGAAACAGCGCCGCCACCAGCCAGCGCACCAGCGGCGCTTGCAGGCGCAGGCGCGGCGCGATCTCCAGCTCGTCGCTGACCCGGCAGCCGCCAGGGATGGCCTCGATGCGGCGGCGGTGTACCCAGACCTTCTGCATCCAGGAACTCGAACGCTCGTCGAAGCCGATGCCCGGATAGAGCTGCTCCAGCACCAGGGCGTGGCGGTCGAAGGGGATCAGCCCGAACACGCAGAGCCAGGACTGGAATAGCAGCTCGCCCAGCGGCACGGCCTGAGCATCGAGCGCGGCGCGCTCGGCGGGATAGCTCATCCGCACCCAGGGGCCCAGCTCGGCATTGACCCCGGCCATGGTCGAGGCCGACGCCCAGACGGTTTCCGGCGCGGCGGCCAGCCGGCTTTCGAAGCTCAGACAGATCATTGCCGGGCCCGGCGGCTCAGGCCTGCACGCCGCCGACGGTCATGCCGTCGAGCTTGAGCGTCGGCTGGCCGACACCCACCGGCACGCTCTGGCCGTCCTTGCCGCAAACGCCGACGCCCCGGTCCAGCGCCAGGTCGTGGCCGACCATGCTGACCTTGTTGAGCGAATCCGGGCCGTTGCCGATCAGGGTCGCGCCCTTCACCGGGCGGGTGATCTTGCCGTCCTCGATCAGATAGGCCTCGCTGGCGCTGAAGGTGAAATTGCCGCTGGTGATGTCGACCTGGCCGCCGCCGAAGTTGACCGCGTAGAGGCCCTTCTTCACCGAGCGGAGGATCTCTTCGGGGTCGTGCGGGCCGGCGCGCATGTAGGTGTTGGTCATGCGCGGCATCGGCAGGTGCGCGAAGGATTCGCGACGGCCGTTGCCGGTGGGCGCCACGCCCATCAGCCGCGCGTTCATGCGGTCCTGGATGTAGCCGGTCAGCACGCCGTTTTCGATCAGCGTGGTGCAATGGGTCTGCTCGCCCTCGTCGTCCACCGACAGCGAGCCGCGACGGTCGGGCAAGGTGCCGTCATCGACCACGGTCACCAGCGGGCTGACGATCTGCTGTCCCATGCGGCCGGCGAACAGCGAGGTGCCCTTGCGATTGAAGTCGCCTTCCAGCGTGTGGCCGACCGCCTCGTGCAGCAGCACACCGGGCCAGCCAGGGCCGAGCACTACCGGCATGCTGCCGGCCGGCGCCGGGATGGCGTCGAGCAGCACCAGGGCCTGGCGCACCGCCTCCTGCGCGTACTGCTCGGGCTCACCGGCGCCGAAGAAGCGGGCGTAGGCACCACGGCCGCCGCCGCCGCTGGAAGCCTGCTCGCGGCGGCCGTCGCGCTCGGCGATGACCGAGACATTGAGCCGCACCAGCGGCCGCACGTCGGCGCTCTGCAAGCCGTCGGCGCGCTGTACGAAGATCACCTCGTGCTGGGCGGCGAGCGAGACCATCACCTGGGTGACCAGCGGGCTGGCGGCGCGCGCGGCGGCGTCGGCGCGGCGCATCAGCTCCAGCTTCTGCTCGGCGCTCCAGTCGTGGATGGGATCGACGGCGGCGTAGAGCGCGGTCACGGCCGGCCGGGTGATGCGCCCCACCCGCCCCTCGCCGCCGCTGCGGACGATGCCGCGCGCCGCTTCGGCGGCGTCGGCGAGCGCCGGCAGGGACAGATCGTCGGAATAGGCGAAGCCGGTCTTCTCGCCCGCCACCGTGCGCAGGCCGGCACCGCGTTCGACATGGTGGCTGCCGCTCTTGACGATGCCGTCTTCCAGAAACCAGCTCTCGGTGACCGCGTGCTGAAAGTAGATGTCGGCATCGTCGGCGCCGCCCGGCAGCAGGCGGCCGATCAGGCGCGACAGGCCGGCGTCGTCCACCCCGGCGGGTTCCAGCAGGGTGGCGCGGGCGAGGTCTAGGGCGTTGGTCATGGTGTCTGGAAACTGGGGATGCCGCGATTGTCCCGCAAGAACGCCCTCAGCGTACCGCCTTCAAATCGAAGTGCGGGTTCTGGATCAGGTGCAGGGGATTGCCGAAAGGGTCGAGCACCGAGCAGACGCGGATGCCGCCACCGACCTCGGTGACCGGCTGCCCCGGCGTGGCGCCCAGCGCCAGCAGGCGGGCGCGCTCGGCATCGATGTCGGCCACACCCCAATAGGGCTGCGGGCCGTTCTCGCCGGGCGCGAGGCCGTCCGGCACCAGGCCCAGCTCGAAGCCGCCGATGGCGAAGCCGACGTAGTAGGGCTCGTCGAAGTAGGGCTCCGTCTCGAAGGCCTGGGCGTACCAGGCCTTGCCGGCGGCGAGGTCGGGCGTGGGGACGATGGCGGTGCGCAGGCCGAGAATCATGAGAGCACTCCTTAGTATTCAGGTCTCCTCCCCCCGCTTGCGGGGGGAGGTCGGGAGGGGGGCGTTCCACGGGGGCGTTAGCGCGCGACAGAAAACGCCCCCACCCTAGCCCTCCCCCGCTACGCGGGGGAGGGGACTACAGACTTACAGACGCCGGTGCGAGAGCGCCGGAAAGCGCGCGCGCACCGCTTGCAGATGTTCGGGATCGAGTTCCGCCAGCGCCACGCCGGGCGTGTCGTCGAACAGCTCGGCCAGGGTCTCGCCCCAGGGATCGAGAATCAGCGAATGGCCATAGGTGCCGCGCCCGCCGGGATGGGTGCCGCACTGCCCTGGCGCCAGCAGGTAGGCGAGGTTCTCCACCGCCCGCGCCTTCAGCAGCGTGTGCCAGTGCACTGCGCCGGTCTTGGCGGTGAACGCGGCCGGCACGCAGAACAGGGTGCAGCCCTCGGACACCAGGGCGCGGAACAGCTCGGGGAAGCGCAGGTCGTAGCAGATCGACAGCCCCAACCGCCCCAGCGGCGTATCCACCGCCACCGGCGTCACCGCGCCGGGCGCGATGCTGTTGGATTCGCGGTACCGCTCGACCAGTGTCGAGCCAGATTCACTGGTGCCGTTGCCGACATCGACATCGAACAGGTGGATCTTGTCGTAGCGCGCCGCGCGCCGGCCATCGGCGTCATACACGCAGCAGGCGGCGTGGACGCGGCCGTCCGGTGCGCCGATCGGCAGGCTGCCGGCGACGATCCAGAGCTTCAGCCGCGCGGCGGTGGCAGCCAGCCAGTCCTGGATAGTCCCGGCGCCATCGGCCTCGGCATGCGCCAGCTTGTCGCGCTCCTTCGCGCCCATGAAAGCGAAGTTCTCCGGCAGCGCCGCCAACGCCGCGCCAACGCCCGCCGCGCGCTCCAGCAGCGCTTGCGCCTGCGCCAGATTGGCGGCGAGATCGGCGCCGGAATTCATCTGCACCACCGCAGCTTTCATCAGGGGCCTCCTAGCTTGCCGCCGCTCGCCGGCGGCGTCTCGGGCTTGCGCGGCTCGTCGTTGATCTCGGAGCCGTCGAGCTTGCGGATCTCCGGATTGTCCCAGCTGCCGGTGAGCCGGTAGTCGATCTGCGTCGCCTCGCCGAGCGGCTTGTCCAGCACCTGGTTGGCGATCAGCGCCAGCAGCGGCATCGCCGGCCCGGCGGCCAGCGAGGCGCCGCCCAGCAGCAGGGCGCCGAGCGTCACTCCCGACACATCCGGGTAGATGGTGACCTGCTGGTCGTAGTCGTGCGCGCCAAGGCCGATGCGGCCGCGCACTTCCACCCGCAGCGACGAGCTTCGCACCACCAGATCCTCGGTGTGGGCATTGCCGCCGGCCAGCTCGAACTGACCGTCGATGCGGTCGTAGTTGAGGCCCTTGGACAGCACGTCGCGGAAGTTGAGCGTCAGCCGTTTGGGCAGCGCGTAGAAGTTGAGCAGGCCCAGCACCCGCGAGGTGCCGCCCGGCTCCACCGTGCGCAGCGCGCCGTCGCGGGCTTCCAGGCTGACCTGGCCCTGCGCCTGCGACCACTCCAAGCCGCGCGCCGCCGGTGCCCACACGAGCTGGCTGCGGAAGCGCGCCGAGCGCCCGGAGAGGGTCGGCGCGAAGCCCAGGCCGCGCAGGGCGGCGGCAAGATCGGTGCTGGCCAGCTCGAAGTTGGCGCGGGCGCTGGAAACATTCTGCTGGCGCTTCCACTCGCCCTCGCCGCTGAGGCTGGCGACACCGCCTTCCAACTGGATCTGCTTGAGCCGCTGCCCACCGGGCAGACGCTCGCTCTGCAATTGCAGGCGGCCGAAGTTCTCGCCGCCGATGTCGAGGTCGTCGACCACGAAATCCAGGCTGGGTACCCGGTTGGGGTCGATCACCGAGGCCACCACATCGGCCGGCGTGGGCGGCGTGTCAGCGGTCTTGTCGGCGGCCGGCACCGGTTGCAGGCGCAGGCGCTGGAAGCGCCCGCTGAGACGGCCCAGGTCGTTGCCACCATTGCGCAGCCAGTCGAGGCTACCGGCGCCGCTGGCGCCGTCGAGCAACACCCGCCAGTTGCCATTGCCGGCGCGACTGGCCTTGAGCTGCGCCTCCGGCAGTTCATAGCCGGCGGCCTGCAAGTGGGCAACGCTGATCTCGGCGCCCTGGAACGGCAGCTCGTCGCCGGAGCCGGCACTCAGCAGACCGATCCAGGCGGCGAGATCGAGCCGGTCGGCGCGGCCGGAGACGAGCATGCCGTCCTGCTCGGGCGCGCTGACCTCGCCGCCACCCAGGCGCACGCCGATGCCGCGCGCCAGCAGTTCGCCGCGCTCGCGCGCGAAGCGCAGCGCCAGACTCATGCGCGCCGGCAGATCCAGCTTCAGCGCCAGCGGAATCCGCTCGTCGCCGCTGAGTTCCAGGCTCAGCGGCAGGGCCTGCTCGGGCAGCTTGGCCAGGGGCACCGGCAGCCGCGAGCCGGCACCCCGCAGCTCGCTGAGGATGCGGATGCGGCCGGCGCGCGGGCCGCTCAGGGGCAGACGCAACTCGGCCTCGGTACGCCCGTCCAGGCGCTCGCGCACCCAGCGCGGCACGAAGCGCGCGGCGATGCCGCGCTCGGCATCGAGATCCACCGGCAGCCGCGCCTGCAACTCGTCGTTGCCTTCGGCATTGACGCTGATCTGCGCCTGCACCGGCGCGCCGTAATAGCTCGCCACCAGGTGCTCGGCGGCGACTCCCCTGGTGCTGAAGCGCAGCCCGCCCTGGATGTCGCGCACCGGCTCTTCCAGGCCGGTGATGCGCAGCAGGTTGCCCGGCAGCCGCACCTGCCCTTCCACCACGAGCTTCTGGCCGAGATTCGAGTGCAGTGGAATGTCCAGTTGCACATCGGCCTCGGCGGGACCCTCGGCGTCGGTGTGCCCGACCAGCCCGGCCAGCCGGGTCGCCAGCGGCGAGCCGCGCAGGAAGCTGTAGTAGGCCGCCGCCTCGCCGCGCGTCCGGCCGTCGATGCGCAGGCTGCCGGTGCTGAAATCCTCGATGCTGCCGCTGGCGCCCAGCACCTCGACCCCGGAGATCAGGCCACGCTCGGCCTCGAAGCGCAGACCGTTACCGGCAAATTTCAGCTGCGCCCGCACCCGGTCGAGGCCCGGCCAGTCGGCTTGGTAGTCGAGGCGGGCGTCGGCGACGCTGAGATCCAGCGACCACTGGCCGGTCGGCCGGGCATGAAACGGAAAGTCGGCGAGCGGGCCGTCGATGCGCAGCACCGCCTCGGGAACCCGCGCGCGCACCAGCGACTGCTGCAACCAGTCGCGCAGATGCGGCCCCCAGCGCAGCGGCATCAGCGGCTTGAGGCGCGCGGCATCGGCGGCTTTCAGGCGTGCCTCCAGCTTCAGCAAGGGCGACTCGCCGGGGCGCAGGCGCAGGTCCAGCTCGGCCTCGCCCTCGCTGCCGAGCAAGCCCCAGCTCAGGTCCGGCGCCTGCAGGCGCCAGCCTTCGCTTTCCTGGCTCCAGCTGAGGCTGGCGCGCAGGCGCTCCAGTGCCAGCGGCGCGGCGAAGGTTTGCGGCAAGCGCAGGCGCGCCTGCTCGCCGTGCAGCTCGAAACGGCCGCCGCGCTCATCGGCGCTGAGGCGCCCGGACAAACCGCTGACGCCATTGTCCTCGGCGCCCCCAAGGCCGAAGCCGGACAGCACCGCTGCCAGGGCATAGCGCGGGTTGCCCTCGACCGGCGGCTCGTAGCGGCCGCTCAGTTCGCGGGCATCGCCACGCAGGCTGGCCAGCTGTCGGGCCCGCTCCGGCGCCAGCCCCGGCACCAGCGACAGCCAGGGTGCGAGGTCGTCGAGGCGCAGGAAGTCGGCACTGCCGTCGATACGCCAGGGACCGCCTTCGCGACGCCAGCCGAGGCGACCCGTCGCTGCTTGCGGCCAGGCGCCACGGCTACCGATCAGGCGCAGGCCGCTCCATTCCAGGCTGCCGCCGTCGGCCTGCGGCTGGTAGGCCAGACGCAGCGCCAGATCCTTCCAGCGCAGCGGTTGCGCGCCGCCCAGTTGTAGCTGCGCGGCCTTCAGCTCCAGGGTGCTGGCGGCGGGCGCACCCTCGGCCCAGTCGCCGGTGGCACTCAACTCGGCTTTGTCCAGCGTCAGCGGCAGCGACACCGGCAGACGCGCCAGCAGCGAGGCTCCGGGCTGCAGGCCGATCACCTCGGCATTCCAGCGGCCGCGCCAGTGCTCTGGCTGGTCGAAGGCGCCGGTAAAGCCTGCGCGCAGCCTGAGGCTCTGGGCGATCAGCGCGCCGGCCTCGGCTTCCAGACGCAACTCGAAGCCCTCGCTGGCCCCGCCGTCGATCCGCAGATCGAGTTGGGACAGCTGCAGCGGCAAGGGCGGTCCGGGCAGACGTGCGTCATAGACCTGGGCCTGCACCTTGAGGGCACGCAGGCGGTCGAAGCGGCGCAGTTCGCGCAGCAGCTTGCGCAGGTCGGGCGGCTTGGCGCCGGGCGCGATGCCACGCAGGCGCAACTGGTTGTCCGCACCGAGGTCCAGCTCCAGCCGCACGCCGGAGAGTTCGATCCGCGCCGGCACCAGCCGGCCGTGCAGCAGATCGGCGGCGGCGAAGCCCAGGCGCAGGCGCTCCACCACCAGCACCGTGCTCCGGCCGTCGTCGCCGACCAGCTCGACGCCGCTCAACTGGAGCTGTGGCCACAGCCAGCGCCAGGCCAGCTCCATGCCGCCGATCCGCACCGGTCGGCCGACCGCTGTGGAGACCCGGGCCGCCAGATCGTCGCGGTAGCCGGGTGCAGCGAGCACCGCCAGCTGGAACAGCCCGGACAGCGTCGCCGCCAGCACCACCAGGGCCGAGACCCAGGTGATGCCGCGGGTCCACCAGCGGCGCTTGCGGCGCTCCACCTAGCGGCCTGTGATGGCGCCCGTCATACCGGCACCACGTCGAAGTTTTCCTGCGGGTAATAGGCCTCGGATTGCAGCCGGATCGGGCGCTTGAACTGCGCCTCCAGTTCGGCCAGGCCACCGGATTGCTCCTGCAGCTTCTCGACCACCGGCGGGCTGGCCAGCACCAGGAAGCTCTTGGAGTCGTACTGACGGGCGGCGCGCTTCACCTCGCGGGCGATGTCGTGGCAGACCGTCTCGACGGTCTTGATATGGCCGCGACCGCCGCAACTCGGACAGGTCTCGGTGAGGATGTGGCCCAGCGACTCGCGGGTGCGCTTGCGGGTCATCTCGATCAGACCCAGCGGCGAGAACGGATGCACATGAGTGCGCGCCTTGTCGCGGCCCAGCTCGCGCTCCAGCGCACGCAGCACCTGAGCGCGGTGGTCGGCATTGGGCATGTCGATGAAGTCGAGAATGATGATGCCGCCCAGGTTGCGCAGCCGCAGTTGCCGGGCGATCGCCTGGGTCGCCTCGAGATTGGTCTTGAGCACCGTCTCTTCGAGATTGCGGTGGCCGGTGAAGGCGCCGGTGTTGACGTCGATGGTGGTCATCGCCTCGGTCTGGTCGATCACCAGATGGCCGCCGGACTTCAGCTCCACCTTGCGCTCCAGGGCGCGCTGGATCTCGTCCTCGACACCGTAGAGATCGAAGATCGGCGCCTGGCCGTCGTAGCACTCGATGCGGGTCTCGGCCTCGGGCACGAACACCTTGGCAAACTCCTGCACGCGCTGGCATTCCGCCGGGCTGTCGATGCGGATGCGCTCGACCTCGGCGTCCATCAGGTCGCGCAGGATGCGCATCGACAGCGGCAGGTCGCCGTGCACCAGGGTGCCCGGCCTGCTCTCGGCGGCCAGCCGCTCGATGTCGGCCCACAGCCGCACCAGGAAGCGCATGTCGTGGGCGATCGCCTCCTCGGTCGCGCTCTCGGCGGCGGTGCGGGCGATCACCCCCCAGTAGGGCGCGAGCTGCGGCGCCAGCCGCTCCATCACTTCCTTCAGGCGCTCGCGCTCGGCGGCGTCCTCGATCTTGGCGGAGACGCCGACGTGCTTCTCGAACGGCAGCATCACCAGATAGCGGCCGGGCAGCGAGATCAGGGTGGTGAGCCGCGCGCCCTTGCTACCGAGCGGATCCTTGACGATCTGCACCAGCACATGTTGGCCCTCATGCAGCAGGCTTTCCACCGGCGGCGGCGGCGCGTCGGCGGGCATGCCCTCCGGCCGCAGCATGTCGTTGACGTGGAGGAAAGCGGTGCGCTCCAGGCCGATGTCGACGAAGGCCGCCTGCATGCCCGGCAGCACCCGCTTCACCGCGCCCTTGTAGACATTGCCGACCAGGCCGTAGCGGTGCGCGCGCTGGATGTGGATTTCCTGCGCGGAGCCGCCCACCACCAGGGCGACGCGGGTCTCCTGGGGCCCGATGTTGACGAGTATTTCGGTGGTCATGAGGACCGATGGTAGATAGTCAGGGCTGAATAGTCGCCGAGAACCGGCACGGCGGTCACCGCCAGAACGGCTCAGACCGAGGCGGCCGGCCCCGGATGGATGCCGAATTGCGCCAACAGTTCAGCGGTTTCCGCCAACGGCAGGCCGACCACCCCGGAATAGCTGCCGCGCAGGGCGCGCACATAGCGCCCGCCCAGCCCCTGGATTGCATAGGCGCCGGCCTTGTCGGCCGGCTCGCCGCTGGCCCAGTAGGCCAGCGCCTGCGCGCGATCCAGGCTCACGAACTCCACCTCGGTGGTGGTGGCGATCACCGCCTCGCGACTCCCGTCTACCAGCGCCACCGCGCTGATCACCTGGTGGCTGCGGTCGGCCAGCGCCAGCAGCATCGCGCAGGCATCCTCGGCATCGCGCGGCTTGCCGAGAATGCGGCCGTCAATGCTGACATCGGTGTCGGCGCCCAGCGCCGGCCGGCCACTGCGGGCCTGGGCGGCGCGGGCCTTGTCCAGCGCCAGCCGGCGGGCGTAGGCCAGCGGCGCCTCGCCGGGGCCGGGGACTTCCGGCAGATCGACCGGCAGGCAATCGAAGACATAGCCCTGCTCGCGCAGCAGTTGCACGCGGCGTGGCGAGCGGGAGGCCAGGACGAAGGTGACGGTGGTCATGACGAAGGCGCCGGCGCGCGGCGGAGCAGTGGCCTGCACCCGCCGGCCTGCTCAGTCTCCCGGCTTGATCTTGCCGGCACGCAGCAGCTTGAAGCGCTCGATGTCGGCACTGAACTGCGCCTCGATCTGGCTGCGCTCCTCGCCCAGCCGCTGCACCAGCTGCAGGTTGTCGACCAGCGAGGCCTCGAAGGTCTCAATCTGCTTGGCCAGCTCCGGCGGTGGCGGCTTGTCGCCGGCGCGCGAGCGCAGATCTTCCAGCACCTTCTCGTTGTCGGCGACCGCTTTTCGGGCCAGCACGGTGCGGCCGTCGATGGTGGCGACGCGATCCTCGCGCGCCGCCTGCAATTCGGCGACGCTGGTGTAGGACTGCAACAAGGTGCGATCAACGACCGCGCGGCGGGCGGCCTCCTCGCGGGCCAGCGCCTGGGCGCGCTGCTGGGCGAGTTCCTCGGCGGTGGGCTCGCGCGGCACGGTGCTGGTCACCAGCCCCTGACGGTTCAGCGTCTCGCGCCCCTGCTTGGCATCCTGGGGTGGCAGCTTGTCGCCGAAATGCACCTGGCCCTTGTCGTCGACCCAGCGGTAGAGCTTCTTGTCATCGGCCGCGCCGGCCTGGGCAGCCAGCGCCAGCCCCAGCAGCAGCGCCGGCCACTGCCGACACCGTGCGATGCGCCCTTGCCTGTCGTCTTTGTGGCTACGCCCGGACATGCTTTCTGCCGCTGTCTGAAAACCCGGGCCTCAGTTTACGCCGTAGCGGGCCTGGTAGGCCTCGATGGCCTCGACCACGCCCTCCGGCCCGGCCGCGCCCTGGTCCCGCAGGTAGGACAGGATCTCGCGCACGGTCACCAGCGGAATCACCCTGACGCCGGTATCGGCCTCCATCTCCGCCACCGCCGACAGCGCGCCCTTGCCCTTTTCCATGCGGTCGAGGGCGATCACTGCGGCCACCGGATTGGCGCCGGCGGCGCGGATCATCGCCACCGCCTCGCGCAGGGCGGTGCCGGCGGTGAGCACGTCATCGACGATCACCACCCGCCCCTGCACCGGCGCGCCGACCAGGGTGCCGCCCTCGCCGTGGTCCTTGGCCTCCTTGCGGTTGTAGGCATAGGGCACGTCGCGGCCGTCTTCGCTGAGCGCATAGGCCACTGCGGTGGCCAGCGGAATGCCCTTGTAGGCCGGGCCGAACAGCATGTCGAACTCCAGCCCCGCCAGCTGCAAGGCCTGGGCATAAGCGCGCGCCAGCCGCGCCATCGCCGCGCCCGAGCTGATCTTGCCGAGGTTGAAGAAATAGGGGCTGCTGCGCCCGGACTTGAGGGTGAACTGGCCGAACTTCAGCACCTCGTGCTGGAGAGCGAGTTCGAGGAAGGCGGTCTGATGGGGGAGCATGGCTTTCGTGCGAGACTTTTGTGATCGCCATTGTCCCAAAAACCAGAGCTTCCCATGCGTATCGTCTCCCTCAACTGCAACGGCCTGCGCTCGGCGGCCAAGAAGGGCTTCTTCGACTGGCTGGCCAAGAGCGGTGCCGACCACGTCTGCCTGCAGGAAACCAAGGCGCAGCCGGAAGACCTGGCCGACGCCCTGTTCCACCCGGCCGGCTGGCACCTGCACTTTCACAGCGCGCAGAAGAAGGGCTATGCCGGCGTGGCGATCTACAGCCGCCGGCAACCCGACCTCTGGGTCGACAACCTCGGCGCGCCGGAATTCGATGGGGAGGGGCGGTATCTGGAGGCGCAGTTCGGCCCGCTCTCGGTGATCTCCCTGTACCTGCCCTCGGGCTCGGCCGGGCCGGAGCGACAGGCCAGCAAGGACCGCTTCCTGGAGTTCTTCCCCGAGCACCTGGCCAAGCTGCGCGCCAGCGGCCGCGAGGTGGTGATCTGCGGCGACTGGAACATCGCCCACACCAAGCTCGACCTCAAGAACTGGCGCAGCAACCAGAAGAACTCCGGCTTTCTGCCCCACGAGCGGGCCTGGAAGGACAAGCTCTATGGCGAATGGGGCTGGGTGGACGCCTACCGCAGCCTGCACCCCACCGAAGAGGCCGAGGCCTACACCTGGTGGAGCAACCGCGGCAACGCCTGGGCCAACAACGTCGGTTGGCGCATCGACTACCAGGTGATCTCGCCTTCGCTGAAGGCGCGACTGCTGTCGGCGAGCGTCTACAAGGCCGAGCGCTTCTCGGACCATGCACCGCTGATCGTCGATTACGCGGACTGAGAGCGACGCCCGACCGTCACGGGCGCTACCCCCAACCTCAGCGATACCGGTAGATCAGGTTCACGCCGAGACTGCGCGGCTCGCCGAAGACCACCGCGCGGTCGGCCTGCGGCGTGTTGTCGATGGCGATGGCGACGTACTCCTCGTCGAGCAGGTTGCGGCCGTAGAGCGCGACATCCAGCCGGCCCTTGCCGCCGAGCCGGAAGCTGCTGACGCCGATCTGGCCGGTGAGCAGGCCGTAGGCCGGCACCTGGGCGCCGTCGCGGTAGTCACGCAGCGAGGCGCTGCCCTGGCGCAGGCCGGTGTAGTTGTAGCCGAGATAGGCGCGCAGATTGCCCCAGCCGCGCTTCAGGAAGGTCCAGTCCAGCGAGGCGCTGCCGGAGTGGCGCGGCGCGGAGCTGAAGGGATAGCGGTCGGCGACGTTGTTGCCGTCGAGGTCCAGTACCTCGAGGGTCTGGGCATCGAGCAGGGCGTAGTTGAGGCCCAGCACCATGCCCGGCGCCAGCAGCGCGGTGAGATCGAGTTCCAGACCGCTGATGCGCGAGCGGCCGGCATTGAGGGTCTTGGAATCGGACACCGTGCCGGGAATCAGGAAGTTGATCTGCTGGTCGCGGTAGTCGCTGCGGAAGACATCGCCATTGAGCCGCAGGCGCCGGCCCAGCCACTCGCTCTTGATGCCCAGTTCGGTGGACTGCACGGTCTCCGGCTTGAAGCCCTCGACAAAACCGAAGCCATAGTCGCTACCGTCCGAGGCAGCACCCGAGGCGCCGGAAATCTGCGGATCGCGCACGTTGAAGCCGCCGCTCTTGTAGGCCCTTGCAGCAGAGAGGTACAGCGTGGCGCTCTCGCTCAGCTCGTACTGCACATTGAAGGAAGGCGAGTTGTCGCTGTAGCGGCTCGACGCCTGCACGTTGTCGAAGGTATCGGTGCCGGAACTCTCCGGCAGTTCCACCGCGAAGCCCTGGCCGTTCTGCTCAACCTGGATGTACTGCCGGCTGTGCGAGTCCTTGAGCGCGTAGCGGCGGTCGCGGGAATGACGGAAGCCGGCGGTGAGGTGCAGGCGGCGCTGGAACCAGTCCGGCGACCAGGTCGCCTGGGTATAGAAGGCCTGCGCCTCGTTGCGGATGCCGAACAAGTAGTCGCGGAACGACACCAGTTGCGGGTTTACCGCACCGGTCAGACCGCCCAGCACCTGGGCAATGGCCGGCGGCAGCGGCACCTGGCCGGAGGGGTCGATCACCGAATGCAGGATGTGATGCAGCGGTCGGCCGTCCTCGCCGCCGTTCTCCTCGAAGGCGTAGACGCCGGCCACCAGATCGAGCTGCTCGTCGAACCACTTGCCGCTCAGTTGCAGCTCGTGCGACCACTGGTCCTGAAACACGCGCGGAATCTGCAGCGGCGTGGGTCCGCCGTTGGCCATGGTCGCCGCCGGGCCGCTATAGGCCTGGGTATCGAGCCGGTAGGTCTGCGAACCGAGGCCGCCACCCAAGTCGGAATAGGTGCTGTCGTCGAGCTGGCGATAGGCGCCGAGGTACTTCAGCTCGTAGCCACCGAAGTCGTAGGCCAGGGTCAGCGCGTGGCCGGAGACCTCGGTGCTGGACTCGGCCAGCGGCGCGCTGGTGGCGAGCGCGTCGAGCCGGCGTTGCGAGTAGACCGTCTGACTCTGGGCATGCGCCTTGAACAGATCCGCCGAACCGTGCGTGGTCACCGAAGGCAGCACCGCCTGGAACAACTGGTTGTAGTTGCCGACATCGCTGTAGTCGTAGCTGTAGTTGGCGGTCAGCGCCGTAGCGGGCTGCCAGCGGGCATCGAAGCGCAGACCGAGATCGCGGTGATCGCCGAACTCGCCGCCCGGCCCGAGGTTTTCGACAAAGCCGTCACGCGTGCTGCGGATCGCCGCCAGCTTCACCGCCAGGTTCTCGCTCAGCGGCACATTCACCGCCGCCTTGGCGCTCAGGCTGTTGCGGCTGCCGTAGCTCAGGCTTTCGGTGCTGGAAAAACCCTGCGTCGACGGCCGCCGGGTGATGAGATTGACCGCCCCGCCGGTGGCATTGCGGCCATAGAGCGTGCCCTGCGGGCCGCGCAGCACTTCCACCCGCGCGAGGTCGGCGACATCCAGCGCCAGGCCGGCGGAGCGGGCGATGTAGATGCCGTCGATGTAGACGCCCACCGCCGCGTCCTGCGTAACCTGCGCGTCGATCAGGCCGACGCCACGGATGAACAGCCGCAACTGCGCGTTGTTGGTGGGAAAGGGATCGACGGTCATCGCCGGCACCTGGCTGGCGAGATCGCCGACGCCACGGATGTCGAGGGTTTCCAGTTTGCGGCTGTCGAAGGCGAGCAGCGAGATCGGCGTCTTCTGCAACGAGGCCTCGCGCTTCTGCGCGGTGACCACCACGGTTTCCAGCGCCGTGGTCGGCGCCAACGCGCGCTCGGCGGGCTGTGCTGGCGCTGGCGCGGCCTCCAGGCTTTGCACCGGGATGCTGTCCGCGCTCGCGGATGGCGGTTCCTGCGCCTGCGCCAGCGGCGCCGACAGCCAACCGAGCAACAATCCGCTGGCGCGCAGTCCGCGCCTGGTCTTCCGATACCGCATCGTCTCCTCCCGCCGCGCTTTATGGATGCGCTTTGCGTTGGTTTATCGAAGCACCGACGAGGCAACCTCATCCAAACCGGGTATTCGGCCGCGCGCGTCGGCGATGGACGCTAGCGGCATGAGCAAGAACGCCTGGACGCCCGCGCAACTTCCCACCCTCGACGGCCGTCGCGCCCTGGTCACCGGCGCCGCCAGCGGCATCGGCTACGAGACCGCCGCCGCGCTGGCCGCGAGAGGCGCGGAGGTATTGCTCGCCGACCGCAACGAGCTGGGTGGCGCCGCCGCCGTGCAGCGCATCCGCGCGCAATGGCCGAACGCCCAGGTGCGCTTCCTGCCGCTGGATCTGGGCGAGCTGGCCGGCATCCGCCGCTTCGCCGAGCAATTGCTCGACGACGGCCGGCCGCTGGACATCCTCGCCAACATCGCCGGCATCCTGCCGCCGGTGCAGCGCGCCACCACCCGCGACGGCTTCGAGCTGAAGTTCGGCATCAATGTGCTGGGCCATTTCGCGCTCACCGGCTGGCTGCTGCCGGCACTGCTGAAGGCACCGGCGGCGCGGGTGGTGAATGTCTCCAGCCTGGTGCAACGCACCGGCCGCATCCACTTCGACGACTTGCAGACCGAACGCGGCTACGCCTCGCAGCGGGTCTACGGCCAGGCCAAGCTGGCCTGCCTGATGCTGGCCTTGCGACTGCACGAGCTGGCCCGCGCGCAGGGGGTGCCGCTGATGAGCCTGGCCGCGCATCCCGGCATCGCCCGCACCGCGCTGGGCAGCGACCGGCGCCAGCAGAGCGGCCATCGCCTGCGCGACCGGATGGAGGAGCGCATCCAGGGCTGGGTGTTCCGCTGGCTGGGCCAGGATCCGCCCGAGGGCGCGCTGCCGGTGATCTACGCCGCCGCCGATCCGCATGCGCAGTCCGGCGGCTTCTACGGCCCCGACGGCTTCGGCGAGTTGCGCGGCGCACCCACCGCCGTCACTCCGTCCAGCAACGCCCGCGATCCCGACGCGCAGCAGCGGCTATGGCAGGTCTGCGAACAGCTCACCGGCCTGCGCTACCGCCTTTAGCACCGGCTCTGAGCCACCAGTTGATCCCGAGCCCGGGGTGCCAGGCCGGCATGCCGATGTCAGAAGGACGCGGCCACCGAGCCCGGGAAACGGCGCCGGATGAAGAGGGCCTGTGAGCCCTGGCAGCTCGAACACGACCTTCCATAGCCGCGAAGAGACGACGCGCAGATCCAGCAAGAGGCGCATCGTTTCCACAACACCCGGCGCCTGCGCTCGGCACTCGGTCGGTGGCATCCCGCCGCGTCTGAAGCCCGGCGCTCATCACCAGTGGCTGTCCTGTTTCGCGGGAGAACTGCCGCCGCTAGCCGGACTCGCCGAACACCCGCTGCCAGCACTCCCGCACCCGCGTCCGTTCGCTGGTGAAGTCGGCCTCGCCGGCGTCGGCCGATTCGCCGCGCAGCAGGCGCGCGTGCAGCCAGGCGCGGTAGGCGCGCTGGGCGGCCAACAGAGCATCGGCCTCCTCACGCGCCACCAGCTCGGCGGCGACCAGGGCGTCGAGCTGGCGCCAGACATCCGGGTATTCGATCACCGCCGGGTGCGCGGCCGCCGCGCCCAGCACCCAGCACTGGACGATGAACTCGACGTCGATCAGCCCGCCCCGGCCCTGCTTCACGTCCCAGCGGCCGGGCTTGGGCTTGTCGAGATGGGCGCGCATCTTGGCGCGCATGCCGGCAATCTCCTCGCGCAGCTGGGCGCCGTCGCGCGGCCGCAGCAGGGTGTCGCGGCGTACCCGCTCGAAGGCCTCGCCCAGTGCCGGCGTGCCGGCGATGTGGCGGGCGCGGCTCAGGGCCTGGTGCTCCCAGGTCCAGGCCTTGTGGGCCTGGTAGTCGGCATAGGCGGCGAGCGTCACCACCGGCAGACCGGAGCCGCCGTTGGGGCGCAGCTGCATGTCGACCTCGTAGGCGCGGCCGAGATGGGTCTGGGTGGTGAGCCGGTGCACCACCCGCTGCGCCAGCCGCCCCATCCAGGTCGATTGCGGCAGCGGCCTGGCGCCGCCGACGGTGTCGGCGTCGGGCGGCTCGGCGTCGTGCACGAACACCAGGTCGAGGTCGGAGCCGTAGCTCATCTCCAGCGCGCCGAGCTTGCCGTAGCCGATCACCGAGAAGCCGGCCGGGCTGCCGTCGGCGCGGCGCGGGTCGCCGTGGCTGGCGCGCATCTCGCGCTCGGCATCGGCGACCGCCGCCTCCACCACCGCCTCGGCGAGCCAGGTCAGGCGGTCGCTGACCTTCACCAGCGGCAGCGCCTGCACCACCTCGGCGGCGGCGATCCGCAGCGTGGTCTCCTGCACGTAGCGACGCAGCAGGTCCATCGCCGCCTCGATGTCGCCCAGCGGCAACGCCGCCATGCGCGGCAGCAGGCCCTCGCGCAACTGCGCGCGGTCGGGCGGCGCGTACAGGCTGCGGCTGTCCAGCAACTGGTCGAGCAGCACCGGATGCCGCGCCAGGGTGGCGGCGATCCAGGGGCTGGCGGCGCAGAGGCGCAGCAGATTCACGCGGGCGCCCGGCGATTCCCGCAGTAGGGTCAGATAGGTGCTGCGGCCGAGCACGGCGGTGACCACCTCCAGCGCCCTCTGCAAGGCCAGCGAGGGCGACTGCTCGGCGCCGGCGGCGGTGATCGCGTCTTCGGCCAGCAGCGGCAGCAGCTGCGCCAGCTTCTGCTGGGTGGCTTCCGACACCGAGCGCAGCCGCGGATGTTCGCGCAGGGCGCGCACGCTGTTCAGCAGGGCGGCGTCGGGCGCGCGGAAGCCGGCGGCGGCCAAGGCCGCCAGCGCCGCCTCGTCGGCATCACGCCAGAGCGTGGCGGCGGCCTGGGCGGCGGGCTTCTGCGACACCGCCTCGGGTTCGGCGAACAGTTCGGCGAACAGCTGGCTGACGCCGGCGCGGGCGGCACGCAGCGCCGCGTCCAGCGTCGGCCAGTCCGGATAGCCGAGCGCCTCGGCCAGCCAGGCGCGCTGCTCGGCGGACTCCGGCAGGGCGTGGGTCTGGTCGTCGTTGCGCGCCTGCACGGCGTTCTCGGCGCGGCGCAGCAGCTGGTAGGCGGCGTCGAGCTGGGCGGCGGTGGCGGCGGGCAGGTGCCCCAGCTCCGCCAGCCGGCGCAGCATCGGCCGCCATTCGCGGCCGCGCAGGCGGGCGTCCTGGCCGCCGCGCACCAGCTGGAAGCTCTGGACGATGAACTCGCACTCGCGGATACCGCCGTCGCCGACTTTCAGATCGTCGGCGGCCAGACCGCGCGCGGCGGCGTCGGCGGCGATCTTGCGCTTGAGTTCGCGCAGGCCGGCCAGGGCGTCGAAGTCCAGATAGCGGCGGTAGATGAACGGCGTCAGTCGCGCCAGCAGGGCCTCGCCGGCGGCGAGATCGCCGGCCACCGGCCGCGCCTTGATCAGGGCGTAGCGTTCCCAGTCGCGGCCGTGGTTCTGGTAGTAGTCCTCCATCGCCGACACCGGGATTGCCACCGGCGCTGCGCTGCCGAACGGCCGCAGCATCAGATCGACGCGGAACACGAAGCCGTCGGCGGTGCGCTCGGACAGCAGGCGCACCAGCTCCTGCACCAGCTTGACGAAGTATTCGCCGTTGCTGAGCCGCTTGGGGCCGTCGGTTTCACCGGCTTCGGTGTAGGCGACGATGAGGTCGATGTCGCTGGAAAAATTCAGCTCCCGGCCGCCGAGCTTGCCCATGCCCAGGACGATGGCCTGCACCGGCTGGCCCTGCTCGTCGCGCGGGGTTCCGAAGCGCGGCGCCAGGCTGGCGCCAGCGGCTTGCAGCGCCAGCGCGCAGGCGGCGTCGGCAAAGTCCGAGAGATCGCCGAGGGTTTCGTCCAGCGTTGCCAGGCCGAAACGATCGCGCAGGGCGATGCGCGCCCACTCGCGGTTGCGCACGCGGCGCAGTTCGGCGCCGAGGTCGGCGGCGGCGGGATCGGGCCGCTGCGGCGGCAGCCGCGCCAGCTCGGCAGGCTCGCCACCCTCGTGGCGCAGCACCCGGCTCAGATAGGGGCCGTAGTCAGGGGATTCGCTCATGCCGACATTATGCGGCGGCCACGAAAAACCCCCGGAACGGTCACCCGTGCCGGGGGTTCTGATACTGCGCGGACTGTTCCGTCTGGCGGATCGGGCCGGAGCTCGCCCCGACCCGATCCGCAGGGGATCAGAAGTCGCCCATGCCACCCATGCCGCCCATGCCACCGGCAGGCATCGCCGGCTCGTCCTTCTTGGGCAGCTCGGCGATCATCGCCTCGGTGGTCAGCAGCAGGCCGGCCACGGAAGCGGCGTTCTGCAGCGCCAGGCGGGTGACCTTGGTCGGGTCGATGATGCCGGCGTCGAGCATGTCGACGTACTCGCCGTTGGCGGCGTTGAAGCCGAACGAGCCCTTGCCTTCCAGCACCTTGTTCAGCACCACGCTCGGCTCGCCGCCGGCGTTCTTGACGATCTGGCGCAGCGGCTCGTTGATGGCGCGACGCAGGATGTTGATGCCGATGGTCTGGTCTTCGTTGGCGCCCTTGAGCGACTCGAGCACCTTGGAGGCGCGCACCAGGGCGACACCGCCGCCGGCGACGATGCCTTCCTCGACGGCCGCACGGGTGGCGTGCAGGGCGTCTTCAACGCGGGCCTTCTTTTCCTTCATGGCGACTTCGGTGGCGGCGCCGACCTTGATCACCGCAACACCGCCGGCCAGCTTGGCCAGGCGCTCCTGCAGCTTCTCGCGGTCGTAGTCGCTGGTCGCGGCTTCGGCCTGGGCCTTGATCTCGGCGATGCGGGCCTTGATCTGGCCGGCGTCACCGGCGCCGTCGACGATGGTGGTGTTCTCCTTCTCGATCACCACCTTCTTGGCGTTGCCGAGATCTTCCACGGTGACCTTTTCGAGGCTCATGCCCAGCTCTTCGCTGATGACCTGGCCGCCGGTGAGGGTGGCGATGTCCTTGAGCATTTCCTTGCGGCGGTCGCCGAAGCCCGGGGCCTTGACGGCCGCGACCTTGAGGATGCCGCGCAGGTTGTTGACCACCAGGGTGGCCAGAGCTTCGCCATCGACGTCTTCAGCGACGATCAGCAGCGGGCGGCCGGACTTGGCCACGCCTTCCAGCACCGGCAGCAGATCGCGGATGTTGGAGATCTTCTTCTCGGTGATCAGGATCACCGGATTTTCCAGATTGACCTGCTGGCTCTGGGCGTTGTTGATGAAGTACGGGCTGAGGTAGCCGCGGTCGAACTGCATGCCCTCGACGACGTCCAGCTCGTTCTCCAGGCCCTTGCCTTCCTCGACGGTGATGACGCCTTCCTTGCCAACCTTGTCCATCGCCTTGGCGATGATCTCGCCGACGGCTTCGTCGGCGTTGGCGGAGACGGTGCCGACCTGGGCGATGGCCTTGGCGTCCTTGCAGGGGACGGCGGTCTTCTTCAGCTCGGCGGTGATGGTCTCGACGGCCTTGTCGATGCCGCGCTTGATGTCCATCGGGTCGACGCCGGCGGTCACCGACTTGATGCCCTCGTTGACGATCGCCTGGGCGAGCACGGTGGCAGTGGTGGTGCCGTCGCCGGCGGCGTCATTGGTCTTGCTCGCCACTTCCTTGACCAGCTGGGCGCCCATGTTCTCGAACTTGTCCTTCAGCTCGATTTCCTTGGCGACCGACACGCCGTCCTTGGTCACCGTCGGGGCGCCGTAGGACTTGTCGAGGATGACGTTGCGGCCCTTGGGGCCGAGGGTGACGCGCACCGCGTTGGCGAGAATGTTGACGCCGGCGACCATGCGGGTGCGGGCGTCGTCACCGAACTTCACTTCTTTGGCGGACATGATGGAATTCCTTATATTGCTGAATAGGGGGTGTTACTTGCTGAAGACGGCGACGATGTCGTCTTCGCGCATGACCAGGTAGTCCTGGCCTTCGACCTTCACTTCCGAGCCGGAGTACTTGCCGAACAGGACGGTGTCGCCGACCTTCACGTCGAGGGCGATGTTCTTGCCGTTGTCGTCCTTCTTGCCCGGGCCGACGGCGATGACTTCGCCGCGCACCGGCTTCTCGGCAGCCTGGTCGGGGATGATGATGCCGCCGGCCGACTTCTTCTCTTCTTCCAGACGCTTGACGATCACGCGATCGTGCAGGGGACGCAGATTCATAGGTACTCCTGTAGGTTTTTCAGTAACTTGGGTTGAACCCGCGAGCGTGCATCGCTGTTGTATGGCCGACTTTGGCCAAGCCGCTGTTAGCACTCTCCCGCGAAGGCTGCTAATTGTTGAGGGCAGCCGGTCAGCGATCAAGGGGGCCGGGCCAATAATTTTCGCGGGAGGCCGGACCGCCAACGTCCCGCGCACCTGCGGCCAAGTCTTAAGGCCCGGGGGCGCCGCTAAAATGCCGCACCGCAATAAAACCCACCTCGCTCACCCGCCTGGAGATTCCCGAAAAATGAAACCCTACGGCCGTAAAGTCGCCATCGTCGGCGGCAGCCGCATCCCCTTCGCCCGCAGCAACGGGCCCTACTCGCACAAGTCCAACCAGGAAATGCTCACCGCCGCCTTCAAGGGCGTGGTCGACAAGTTCCAGCTGCACGGCGAGCAGATCGGCGAAGTGGCCGCCGGCGCGGTGCTGAAGCACTCGCGCGACTTCAACCTCTGCCGCGAGTCGGTGCTGTCCTCGGGCCTGTCGGCCCACACCCCGGCCTATGACGTGCAGATGGCCTGCGGCACCGGCCTGCAGGCGGCGATCAACATCGCCAACAAGATCGCGCTCGGCCAGATCGAGTCCGGCATCGCCGGCGGCACCGACACCACCTCGGACGCTCCGATCGCCGTCAACGACAAGCTGCGCAAGATCCTGCTCGACGCCAACCGCGCCAAGACCACCGGCCAGAAGCTGGCGGCGCTGGCCAAGTTCCGCCCGGCGATGCTGGCGCCGGCCACGCCCACCAATGGCGAGCCGCGCACCCGCATGAGCATGGGCCAGCACTGCGAACTGATGGCGAAGGAATGGAAGATCGCCCGCGCCGACCAGGACCAGCTCGCCTACGAGAGCCACAAGAAGGCCGCCGCCGCCTATGACGCCGGCTTCTTCGACGACCTGATCGTGCCCTTCGGCGGCCTCAAGCGCGACAACAACATGCGCGCCGACACCACGCTGGAAAAGCTCGCCAGCCTCGGCCCGGCCTACGACAAGAAGAGCGGCCAGGGCACCCTCACCGCCGGCAACTCGACGCCGCTGACCGACGGCGCCTCCGCCGTGCTGCTGGCCAGCGAGGACTGGTGCAAGGCGCGCGGCGTCAAGCCGCTGGCTTATCTCACCCACGCCCAGACCTCGGCGGTCGACTTCGCCGGCCCGGGCAAGGAAGGCTTGCTGATCGCCCCCGCCTACGCCGTGCCGCAGATGCTGGCGCGCGCCGGCATCAAGCTGCAGGACTTCGACTTCTACGAGATCCACGAAGCCTTCGCCGCCCAGGTGCTGTGCACCCTCAAGGCCTGGGAGAGCGAGGACTACTGCAAGAACGTGCTCGGCCTGCCGGGCGCGCTGGGCTCCATCGACCGCAGCAAGCTCAACGTCAAGGGCGGCTCGCTGGCGGCCGGCCATCCGTTCGCCGCCACTGGCGGTCGCATCATCGCCTCGCTGGCGAAGATCATCGACGAGAACAAGGGCGGTCGCGGCCTGATCTCGATCTGCGCCGCCGGCGGCCTGGGCGTCACCGCCATCGTCGAGCGCTAAACCGCAGTACGAGGACAGCAACCCGCTCCGGCATCGGCCGGAGCGGGTTTTCTTTTGCGCGCGAATCTTTGAAGGGCTCGCTCCCGGGTTTTTTCCAAGAGCGCTGGCAGGAGCCTCGCCCGGCAGTCCGCCCATCGAGGCCCGGCGGCACAGCGTAGTGCCGGTAAAAATTGCCCGAGGGCCCCACGCTGCAGTCATCCGGCATACTTCTGGCATTCTGCGGCCAAACCTTCAGGGAGTTCCCGCTACATGAGCCTGTTCCGCACCAAACCCATCGACTCCGACCTCACCCGCGACCGTGGCCTGAAACGCGTACTGGGCGCCTGGGATCTCACCCTGCTTGGCGTCGGCGCGGTGATCGGCGCCGGCATCTTCGTGCTCACCGGCATCACTGCCGCGACCATGACCGGCCCGGCAGTGGTGCTGTCCTTCGTGCTGGCCGGCATCGCCTGCGCCTGCGCGGCGCTGGCCTATGCCGAACTCGCCAGCGCCATCGGCGGCTCCGGCTCGGCCTACGGCTATGGCTACGCGGCGCTCGGCGAGCTGCCGGCCTGGATCATCGGCTGGATGCTGCTGTGCGAGTACATGGTGGCGATCCCGGCGGTGTCGGCCGGCTGGTCGGGCTATTTCAACAACGGCCTGGAGTCGCTGGGCATCCTGCTGCCGACCGCGATCACCCACACGCCGCTGGATCCGACCACCCCCGGCCTGATCAATCTGCCGGCCTTCGTGATCGTGCTGGTGCTCGGCGTGCTGCTCGCCACCGGCGCCAAGATCAGCGCCCAGTTCAACGCCATCATGGTGGCGGTGAAGGTCGCCGCCATCGCGATCTTCATCGGCGTCGCCTTCGGCCATGTCGATCCCTCCAACTGGTCGCCATTCATCCCGCCGGAAGTCACCAACCCGGACGGCAGCAAGCACTTCGGCATCCAGGGCATCGCCGCCGGTGCCGCCACCATCTTCTTCGCCTACCTCGGCTTCGATGCGGTCTCCACCGCCGCCGACGAAACCCGCAATCCGCAGCGCGACCTGCCGCTGGGCATCCTCGGCTCGCTGTTCTTCTGCACCGCGCTGTACATCCTGGTGTCGGGCCTGTTGACCGGCATCGTCAACTACACCGAGCTGAACGTCGCTTCGCCGGTCGCCCACGCGCTGCTGAAGATCGGCCAGGGCTGGGCCGCCGGACTGATCTCGATCGGCGCCATCGCCGGCCTGACCACGGTGATGCTGGTGATGTACTTCGGTCTCACCCGCGTGCTGTTCGCGATCGCCAAGGACGGCCTGCTGCCGCCGTTCTTCGCCTACGTCAGCCCGAAGACCGGCACGCCGCTCGGTTCGATCATCGCCTCCGGCGTGGTGATGCTGGTGTTCGCCGGCTTCGTGCCGCTCGGCCGCCTCGCGGAGCTGGCCAACATCGGCACCCTGGGCGCCTTCGTGGTGGTCTGCGCCGGCGTGATCGTGTTGCGCAAGACCAAGCCCGACCTCAAGCGCGCCTTCAAGACCCCGTTCTCGCCGGCCATTCCGGCCTTGGGCGTGGTGTCCTGCAGCTACCTGATGGCGAACCTCGGCAACCACACCTGGGTGTCCTTCGGAACCTGGATGGCCATCGGCATCGCGGTCTACTTCCTCTACTCGCGCCGTCACAGCAAGCTGGCCGGGCAGTAATCCCTGAAGCAAAGCGGCGCCGCTGCCCCGACACGGGCAGCGGCGCCGCTTTTGTTTTCGGCCCGCATCCGCCTCCAAGCGAGGCGGGCATGGCGTAATGACCCTGCCGACCACACAATCCTGGCCCATGGATATCGCCGCTCACCGCCAGCCCGCCCAGACCGGCGTCTTGTTGATCAATCTCGGAACCCCCGATGCGCCGACGCCGGAGGCGATCCGGCGCTACCTGAAGGAATTTCTCTCCGACGACCGCGTGGTCGACGTCGAACCCTGGCTGTGGTGGCCGATCCTCAACGGCATCATCCTGCGCACCCGGCCGGGCAAGCTGGCAGCGCGGTATGCGGCAATCTGGGGCCCGGACGGCGGGCCGCTGCTGTCCATCGGCCGCCAGCAGGCCGCCGGTCTGGCGAGCCGCCTGAGTCAACAACTGGGGCGAGCGGTACCGGTGGCGCTGGCGATGCGCTACGGCAACCCGTCGGTGCAGGCCGGACTGGCTGCACTGGAGCAGCAGGGCGTGCGCCGGGTGCTGGTGCTGCCCTTGTTCCCGCAGTACTCGGCCAGCACCACCGCCTCGGCACTGGACGCGGTGTTCGATGCCTTGAAGCTGCGGCGCTGGCTGCCGGAACTGCGCACCATCAACCACTACCACGACGATCCGGGCTACATCGCCGCCCTCGCTGACAGCGTGCGCGCGCACTGGCAGCAGGCGGGCCAGGGCGAGCACCTGCTGCTCAGCTTCCACGGCATCCCGCGCCGCTATTTCGCGCTCGGCGACCCGTATTACTGCGAATGCCAGAAAACCGGCCGCCTGCTGGCCGAGACCCTGGACCTGGCCGAAGGCCAATGGAGCCTGAGTTTCCAGTCGCGATTCGGCCGCGAGGAATGGCTGCAGCCCTATACCGACGAGCACTTGCGGCAGCTGGCACAGCGCGGCATCCGCAAGCTGGACGTGATCGCCCCCGGCTTCGCCGCCGACTGCCTGGAAACCCTGGAAGAAATCGCCGAAGAGTACGGCGCGCTGTTTGCGAAGCTGGGCGGGACGCTGCGTTACATCCCCGCTCTCAACGCCAGCGACCGCCATCTGGACGCCCTCGCCGCCCTGATCGGCGGGCAGCTCCAGGATTGGCTGCCGCGCAACCGTGGCGCGCCGGCGGCCAATCTGGCCCAGCACGCGCCCGACTGAATCGCCGCCCTCGCGGCAAGGCCGACGGGCGCCTAGTCGGCGCTGCGAATCTCGACCCTACGGTTACCTGCCGCCTCGCCGCTGTCGAGCACCCGGATGCTGGTGCGGATGCGCTCGCGCGGTACGCCGTGGGCGAGCAGCCAGGCACGCACCAGCTCGGAGCGCTGGATGGCGTACTGACTGGCTTTGGCCCCTTCGCCACGGTCGGCGAAGGCCGCGATGCTGAGGTGGGCACCGGCGCTGCGACTGGCCAGCTGCCGCAACGCCGGCGCCAGGGACTCCAGCTTGCGGGCCGCCGCCGTCGACAACTCGGCGCTGCGCGCCGCGAACAGCAGGGACTCCGAAACCGATTCCGGCAGCGGCGGAGCGGGCGGCGGTGGTTCTGGCGGAGCTGGGACTGGGGCCGCAGGGGTAGTTACCGGCGCCGGCAGCGAGGCAGCGGCCGGTCTGGCAAGCCGAGCCTGCTCCTCGGCCAGCAAGGCCGCCTGCAAGGTCTGCGTGGCCTGGGCCGGGGCTTCCGGCATCGTGGCAGCGCCGGGCGGCGGGTTCGCGGTCGGCACCGACGGCTTGCTGATGCCTGGGGCTGGGACCGGACGGTCTGATCCGGCTGTCTCGGCCAAGACTCGCGGCGGAGACGGCGGCGCAGCGGCCGGCGGTGGCGGAACAGCGAGCACCGGGGGGTGGACGGCAGCGGCAGTCGGCGGCGGGCGGGCGGACGCGGTCTGGCCGCTGGCGCAACCGCGTGCATCCACCACGGCGCCGAGGGCGGTGTTGAGGCAGAGGTCGATGCCGTTGGCGACGCCATCGAAGTCACTGTCCAGCGCGCAGCCGTGGGAGTCGACCTCGGCGCCCGGCGGCGTGTAGGGACAATCGTCCTGCGGGTCGGCGACGCCATCGCCGTCGCCGTCCTCGGCATGCAGGGGGCAACCGCGTTCATTGATCAGGATGCCCGGCGGGGTGTACGGGCAATCATCGACCTCGTCGGAGATGCCGTCGCCATCGCCATCGACGATCAGCGGCGGCAAAGCTGCCTGCGCGGCCAGGCTCAGCAGCCACAGCGGAAAAATCCAACGGGCACGTTTGATCATGATCCCCAGAACGGTGCGCGGAGTGCGGTCGGCATTGGTAACGAATTTACACGATCACTCTGGAACCGGGCCGGCGGGCATAAAAAAACCCCCGCCGTAGCGGGGGTCTTTTACTACCGATCAGCTGCTGCGACTTACTCGCCGGCGGTGGTGCGGACTTCCGCGCGACGGTTCTTGGCGCGGCCTTCGTCGGTGGCGTTGTCGGCCACCGGCTGGCTCTCGCCATAGGCGAAGGTGCGGATGCGGCTGGCATCAACACCCTTCTTGACCAGATAGGCCTTGACGGTGTTGGCGCGACGCTCGGACAGCGCCTGGTTGTAACCCTCGGAGCCGACCCAGTCGGTGTGACCGGAAACGTTGATGCGCAGGCTCTTGTACTCGCCGGTGCTGACCACCTGGGCGGCGTTGTCGAGGATGGCCACGCCTTCCGGGGTCAGGTCGGACTTGTCGAAGGCGAACAGCACGTCGTCGAACTGGCGCTCGGAACCGGCAGCCAGCTGCTCCTTGGTGCAACCATAGGCATCCACCGGGGCGCCCTTGGCGCTGCCCGGGCAACGGTCCTGATCGTCCGGCACGCCGTCACCGTCGCTGTCGATGATCTTGGTGGCGGGCTTGGTGGCCACCGCTTCGGTACCGGCAACCGGCTTGGCACCCAGCGGGACGGCGAAACCAACCTTCAGCACCGGCTCCGACAGGCTGTCGATGCCACGGGCGTTCTTGATGTCGTCCAGACCGGTCCAGCGGTAGCGCAGGTCGGTGCGGAAGGCGACGTCGTGGTCGGCCACGGTGAAATACTTGAAGAAGCCGAGGCCGGCATTGACCAGCGGCTCGGTGTCGCTCAGGCCGGTGCCGGTGATGTCGGTGCGCTGCACGCCAGCGCCGACGCCGAAGTAGGGCGAGAAGGCACGGTTGCGCGAGTAGAAGAACAGGCCGTCAACGGTGAGGCCGACGTCACGCCATTCGGAACCGCCGGCCTGGGCCTTGTACTTCTGATAAAACGTTTCCAGTTCGATGTTCCAGTACTTGTTCAGCACCTTGCCGCTGGCGAACGAGAAACCGAGACCGTGCTCGGAATTGCGATCATCGTCCTGGAAGGTGTACGCAAACATCGGGGAAAGGTAGGGGCGCTTGTCGAGAAGCTCTTCCGCGTGCAGCGGCAGCGCCAGCCCGACGAGCGTGGCCGCAATCGCGGCGCGTGTCATGTTCTTCATGTTGTTCAAGACTCCAAGTCCTAACTAGGGGTAACGAAACGATGTGCAGCGCAATAAAATTATAGTCACTTCATTTTGCGGGATAAATGGGTCAGAGCACATAAATTGCTCTGACTGCCCCCTGTAACAGGCGCCCAAGTGCACGAATTCATTCTGGAATATGGCCTTTTCCTGGCCAAGACAATAACCCTGTTTCTCGCCGCCGGCCTGTTAATCGGTGGACTGGCCAATGCCATGCGAGAAGCGCGCCATCACGAGTCCGAGAAACTGGAGGTGGAGCCGCTCAACGAGCGCTACCGGCGCCTGCGGGAGACTCTGAACGAGCAGATTCTCGACGAGGCCGGCCTCAAGGCCGAGCGCAAGCGCCGCAAGCGGGAAGACAAGGCGCGCCTCAAGGCCGCGCCCAAGGAACCGCGCAAGCGCCTGTTCGTACTCGACTTTGATGGCGACCTGCAGGCCAGCGCGGTCAGCGAGCTGCGCGAGGAGATCACCGCCCTGCTGCAGCTCCTGCGCAAGGAAGACGAGGTGCTGCTGCGCCTGGAAAGCGAGGGCGGACTCGTTCACGCCTACGGCCTCGCGGCCAGCCAGCTCAAGCGTTTGCGGGATCGTGGCTTCCCCCTCACCGTGGCGGTGGACAAGGTGGCCGCCAGCGGCGGCTATCTGATGGCCTGCGTCGCCGACCGCATCCTCGCCGCGCCCTTCGCGGTGGTCGGCTCGATTGGCGTGGTGGCACAGATTCCCAACGTGCATCGACTGCTCAAGAAGCACGATGTCGACGTCGAACTGCACACCGCCGGCGAGTACAAGCGCACCCTGACCCTGATGGGCGAGAACACCGACGCGGCACGTGCCAAATTCAAGGAAGAGCTGGAGGACACCCACCTGCTGTTCAAGCAGTTTGTGTCCGAGCACCGCCCGCAGGTGCCGATTGCCGAAGCCGCCACTGGCGAGCACTGGTTCGGCGCCCGCGCGCTGTCGCTGAATCTGGTCGATCAGCTGCGGACCAGCGACGACTATCTGCTCGACCACGCCGACAGCGCCGATCTTTACACGGTGCGCTTCCGGCGCAAGAAGCCGCTGTCGGAGCGACTGCACCTGAGCCTGCTGCGCCTGGGCAGCGGTCTGCGCGGCAAGGCGCTGTCCGAGGGATTGCCGCCGCCCCGCTCCTTCATGCTGTAATGCCGCACACCAAAAACAACCGGCAAGACGCCCCCGGCGCCCCATGAAACTGACCAGCGACAGCTTCGAAGATGGCGATGTGATCCCCGGCCGCTGCGCCTTCTGCGTCAAGGACCCGAAGACCTTTCTGCGGCTCTCGCAGAACCTGTCGCCGGAGCTGAGCTGGCGCGGCATCCCCGAAGGCACCCGGAGCTTCGCGCTCAGCTGCATCGACCCGACCGCGCCGGCCACCAAGCCGGACTACGTCAACACCCCGGGCAGCACCATCCCCGCCAAGTACCCGCGCGGCGAGTTCGTGCACTGGCTGGCAGTCAACATCCCCGCCAGCGTCACCCAGCTCGCCGAGGGCGCCTGCTCGAAGGCGGTGATCCCCGGCGGCAAGCGCATCCCCGACGGGCCGGACGGCTGCCAGCAGGGCCTCAACGACTACACCGGCTGGTTCGCTGGCGACAAGGACATGGAAGGTCCCTACCTGGGCTACGACGGCCCCTGCCCGCCGTTCAACGACAGCCTGCCGCACCAGTACGTGTTCACCGTCTACGCACTGGATGCCCAGCTGCAACTGCCGGAGCACTACAACCTGGCCGATTTCCGCAAGGCTATCGAAGGCCATGTACTGGCGCAGGCCAGCCTGACCGGCCGCTACGCGACCAACCCCGACATCCGCTTGAAATAGCGCCGCGCCGCCGCCATTGAACTGCGGAACGACGGCGCGGTCTGTCGCGCTGTCGCACTTGCGACTTTTCAACCAGGACACCTGAAGATGTCTCGCAATTCCCTGCTCAAATCCAGCCTCGCCGCCGCAGCGGTGGGCTTTGGCGTGACGGCCGCCGTGCTCTCGCTGTCGACCACCGCGCCGCAGCCGGCGCATGCCGACCTGCCGGCGCCGATGATCGCCGCCCCCAGCACCGGCGGCCTGCCCTCGCTGGCGCCGATGCTGCGCGAAGTGATGCCGGCGGTGGTCAACATCTCGGTCACCAGCAAGGTCGAGGTGCAGAACCCGTTCGGCCCGATGATGGATGACCCCAACTTCCGGCGCTTCTTCGGCATCCCCGACCAGCCGCAGCAGCGGCAGGCGCAGAGCCTGGGCTCGGGCACCATCGTCGATGCCGCCAAGGGCTACATCCTCACCAACAACCATGTGGTCGCCGACGCCGACGAGATCAAGGTACGGCTGTCCGACGACCGTGAGTTCGCCGCCAAGCTGATCGGCAAGGACGCCGATACCGACCTCGCGGTCATCCAGATCAAGGCCGAGCGCCTCAAGGCCCTGAGCCTGGGCAATTCCGACGGCCTGCAGGTCGGCGATTTCGTGGTCGCCATCGGTTCACCCTTCGGCCTGCGCCAGACCGCGACCACCGGCATCGTCTCCGGCCTCGGCCGCGCCACCGGCGACGGCATCCAGGACTTCATCCAGACCGACGCCTCGATCAACCCCGGCAACTCCGGCGGCGCGCTGATCAACCTGCGCGGCGAACTGGTCGGCGTGCCCAGCCAGATCCTTTCCCGCAGTGGCGGCAACATCGGCATCGGCTTCGCCATTCCGGTCAATCTCGCCAAGAGCGTGATGAACCAGTTGATCGAGACCGGCACCGTCACCCGTGGCCGCATCGGCGTGCAGGGCCAGGACCTGACTCCGGAGCTGGCCAAGTCCTTCGGCCTCAGCAATGCCCGTGGCGTGGTGGTGTCGCGGGTGGTGCCGGACGGCCCGGCCGCCCGCGCCGGCCTGAAGGTCGAGGACATCATCCTCAAGGCCAACGGCCGCGAGATCACCGACTTCAACCAGTTGCGCACGGTCATCGGCCTGCTGCGGGTGGGCGAAAAGGTGCAGCTCGACATCCTCCGCGAAGGCAAGCCGCGCACCGTCACCGTCGCGGTCGGCAAGGACAGCGAGCAGGCCGCCCCGGGCGCCGCCGTCAACCCCAGGCTGCAGGGCGCGACCTTCGCCCCCGCCGACGAGAGCAATGCCGAGGGCGACATCCGTGGCGTGGTGGTGGCCAAGATCGACCCGCGTTCGCCGGCCGCCCGCACCGGCCTGCGTCAGGGCGACGTCATCATCGGCGTCAACCGTCGCCCGGTGAACAGCATGGACGACTTCGCCAAGCTCACCGCCGGCAAGGACGAGCTGCTGCTGCATCTGCGTCGCGGCGAAAGCGCGCTGTTCCTGATCGTCCAGTAAGCCCTGCGCCAGGGCCATCAGCCCCGCCGGTGCCCGCGCGCCGGCGGGGCTTTCTGTTGGCGCCATGCTCGGCCGTATACTCTCGCCATGTTGCACACCGAACTCGACCAGCTCGAAGCCCGCATCAGCCGCCTGACTGCCGCCTACCGGCAGGAGCGGCTGGAAAAGAAGCGCGCCTTGCAGGAGCGTGATCGTCTGCTGGCGCTCAACGCCGAGCTGAAGCGCCGCATCGAAGGCGTGGTCGAGCGTCTGCGGCTGATGGAGGGAGAATCCGCCTCATGAAGCCGGCCGCCAAACCCGATGTGCTGACCGTCACGGTCAAGATCATGGGCCGCGAATACGCGGTGCAGTGCGCGCCCAACGAGCACGAAGCCCTGGTGACCTCCGCCGAGATCCTCAACGAGCGGATGAACGCCATCAAGAAGCGCGGTCGCGCCCTGGGCGCGGAGAAGATCGCGGTGATGGCGGCGCTCAACCTCACCCGCGAGCTGCTGGCCCTGCAGGGCGATGCCAATGTCGTTACCCCCGACAGCCAGGCGCTGGAACGCCTGCGCCAGCTCGGTCATGACATCGACAGCACGCTCAACGACACGGAGTAGGCGTTCTTGTCGCGCCGACCGGCGCCGCGAGCCGGTGTAGAATGCCGACGTGTCTCCTGCGGTGTTCGACGGCTCCGTCCAAACCCCTTGAGCCTAATTGCAAAACCCCGGGAGCCTTACCCGGTTCTGGCGTGCAGGCCCACCTTGCAGTGGGAAGCCCAAAGGCCGGCGCGGTGCCCACTTGAGACGTTCGTCTCAAGGTCAGTGACGATGGCCACGGCACAGGCGGGAGACACACTTTTTCTAGCCGCCGGCGTTCAAGCCGGCCCGGTGCCGAATGCACCGCCCAGGCGCGAAGCCGCCCGAGTCCGCAACCAAGCATCGCCAATGCCATGAGCGCCGCAGACCCCGCCGAGGTCAAAGGTCATCTGCGCACCGAGCTGCGCGCCCGCAGGCGAGCCATCCCGGCGAGCGCGCGGCGCCGCGCCGCCCGTCGACTGGCACGCCAGTATCTGCGCCAACGGGCGTTGCAGCAGGCCCGCAGCGTGGCGCTGTATCTGCCAATGGCCTCGGAGATCGACACCGCACCGCTGCGCGCGGTGCTGGCGGCGCGCGGTGTTGCGCTCTACGTGCCGAAGGTCGCACGCGGCAAGCGTCTGCGCTTTCTGCGCCTGGGCAAGACCCGCATGGAGTGGCACCACCACGGCATGCCGCAGCCGCGCGGCGGCGACAGCCTGCCGCTGCGTCGCATCGCGCTGATCCTGCTGCCGCTGCTGGGCTACGACGCCCAGGGCCGGCGGCTGGGCCAGGGCGGCGGCTACTACGACCGTGCCCTGGCCGGACTGCGCGGCGCCCGCCGCCCGCTGCGCATCGGACTCGCCTACGCTTGCCAGCAGGTCGAGGCCCTGCCCCGCGAGGACCACGACCATCCCTTGCAGGGCGTGCTCAGCGAGCGCGGCCTGCAACGCTTCCCCTTTCATCATTCCTGAATCCGAGCCTCCCAATGCCCCAGCGCTTTTGGCTGATGAAGTCCGAGCCCGAGACGTTTTCCATCGACGATCTGAAGAAGCGGCCGAAAAAGACCGAACCCTGGGACGGCGTGCGCAACTACCAGGCGCGCAATTTCATGCGCGACCAGATGCAGGTCGGCGACGGCGTGTTCTTCTACCACTCCAACTGCGAAGTACCGGGCATCTACGGCCTGGCCGAGATCGCCAGCACCGCGTATCCGGACCCCACCCAGTTCGACCCCCAGCACCATCACTACGACCCGGGCTCCAAGCCGGAGGAGCCGCGCTGGCTCTTGGTGGACGTGCGCTACCAGCGCCACCTGAAGCGCCCGATCACGCTGGAAACCCTGCGCCAGCACGAAAAGCAGTTGCAGGGCCTGGCGGTCATCGCGCGCGGCAACCGGCTGTCGGTGATGCCGGTGCGCCCGGAGCACTGGCAAGCGATCCTGGCTCTGGAATGAAGCGCCCGGGTCCGCCCTGAGCGGACCATCACGGCTTCGTAAACTGCCCTCGCTAGGCTGCGCGGTTTGGGGATTCTCGCCCCCTGCCACCGCCCAGCCATGCTGCCTTCCAACACCTTCTTTCCCCAGACGCTTCTTCGCGCCTGCGCTCTGTTGCCGCTGTGCTGGCTGGCCGCCTGCGGCGACTCCAGCACGAGCGAATCCGCCCCTGAGCCGGCGCCCAACGAACCGGCCCTGGTCGAGTACCGGCTCGACAGCGAAGTGGTCAACGAGTCCAGCGGCCTGGCCCGCTCGCAGCGGCGCGACGACGTGCTCTGGACGCTCAACGACAGCGGTGGCGCCACAGAGCTGTACGCGATCAGCAGCAGCGGCCAGGTGCTGGCGACGCTGAGTATCCAGGGCGCCCTGCTCAATCTCGACTGGGAAGATCTCGCCAGCTACACGCAGGACGGCAAGCCCTATCTGCTGATCGGCGACATGGGCGACAACGGCGCCTTCCGGCCGGTGCTGAATTTCTACCGGGTCGAAGAGCCGGAGCTGAGGCCCGGCGCGACGCCGCAAGCGCTCAGCGCCACGGCGACGATCTACACGGTCGCCTACCCCAACGGCCCGCGCGACGCCGAGTCGCTGGCGGTGGATGGCGAGGAGAACATGGCCTATGTGCTCTCCAAGCGCGACGCCCAGCCCACGCTGTACCGCTTCCCGCTCGCCAGCCCGCTGCCACTGGCGCTGCCGGCGATCATGGAAAACCTCGGCGCCATCAATATCCCGCGCGCGCCGGCCGACTATGCCGGCAATGTCGAGTCCTACAACTGGACCACGGCGATGGACTTCGACGACAGCCTGCGCCGCGCCTACGTCGGCAGCCTGGTCAACGGCTACTTCTGGGACCGCGCCGAAGGAGAGACCTGGGCCGCGGCCTTCGCCCGCCCGCCGCGCAGCTTCGACCTGCCGGACTACTCGCAAATTGAGGCCGGCAGCTTCGCGCGTGGCCGCCGAGACAGTCTCTACATCAGCAGCGAAGGCACGCCCATGCCGCTGGCGCGCCTGCACCCCTGAAGGCGCGCTCGCTCAAGGCGTGAACCAGGGCCCCTCGACGCAATAGGTGATGCCGGCGAAGCCAGTGACGCCGCCGGCATTCGGGCCGCGCTGGCTGCTGAAGTAGAAGTAGCGGCCATCGGGCGAGAACGCCGGGCCGGTGACCTCCGAGCCGTCCTGGCCGACCAGTTGCACCAGCACCGCCAGCCTGCCGTCGGGCTGGATCGCCACCGCCTGCTGGTTGGCTTCCTCCTTGTCCTCGACCACCACGATGTCGCCGCCCGGCGTCATCACGATGTTGTCCACCGAGTCGAGAATCGGCGCGGGCGCGAAGAAGAAATCGTCGTAGATGATTTCCAGCGTCTGCTTGGCGAGGTCGTGCGCCCACACCCGGCGGTCGCCCTTGGTGGTGAAGTAGACGACGCCGTGCTGACACCAGATGCCCTCGCCGCCGTTGAAGTGGCTGGCCTCGGTCTGCAGCCGCGTTGGCGTCTGCGGTTGCAGCGCGGCCGGCAGTTCCGGAAGTTGCAGCGGATTCGGGTTGGGCACGTCCAGCCAGCTCACCGGCCAGGGGCCGCGCGCGCCCTCGGCGTCCAACTCCTCCTGGGCACTTTCGGCCTTCAAGGCCTGCAGCTTGCCGGTGGTGCCGGGCCGGCCACCGACATTCGGCTCGTCGGGAATGAAGCGGTAGAAGCAGCCATCGCCCATGTCCTCGGTGAGGTAGAAGGTGTTGCTGGCCGGGTCCACCGTCGCCGCCTCGTGAGTGAAGGTGCCGCAGCCGTCGATGCGGCGCGCCGCCGTGACACCGTTCTTGTTGAAGGGATCGCATTCCCAGATGTAGCCGATGTCGGTTTCCTCCCCGGACAGCCAGGTGCCCCAGGGTGTGACGCCGCCGCCGCAGTTCAAACGACTGAGTACCCCCGAGAGGATGTTGTAGGCATCGACGATGGCGCCGTCCTTATCGAAGCGGATGGCATTGACCCCGCCGAACAGGAACTCGCGGTTGGAGACATAGACCCAACCACCATCGTCGGCGGCGAACACCGCGCCGGCATCGGGGTCGCTGTGCCAGACGAAGCCGGTATCGCCGACCGGCCGGTTGGCCTGGGCGATGACGCGGCTCTTGAAGCCCTGCGGGATCAGCAGGCCGTTCTCGTCGGCGGTTTCCGCCAGCGGCGGCACCTGCAGGCGGCCACGCACCGGCGCCGGCGGCTCGGTGGGCGGCAACACCGGATCATCGACCAGCGGCGTCTCGGAGGAGCCGGTGCAGGCGGTGAGTGCGCCACCGACGCCGACCAGGCCCAGGCCGAGAAAGCCCCGGCGCAAGAGCTCTCGGCGTGACAGCGCCCGACGCAGCAGCGGCTGGGCCTTGCGGAAATTGGTTGCGACGGTCATCGGCGACTCCAAACGGAAGGTGGGCAGGCAGCACGCGCGCCCGGCATTCGCCCGGCCTGCGGAATACAGGCGGCCGAACGGGCAGCCGATGACCATAGCCAGGAAGATTTACAGTTCGTTGACGGCGAGGCGCCCGTCATCGGCGCATCACATCGGCTGGCTAGGCTGCCCGACTCCCACCGGCCTCCCTGTCACAGCCATGCCCCGCCTGCTGCTGTCCGCGCTGTTACTGATCTCCGCCAGCACCGGGGCGGCGGACCTGCCCAAGGCCAGCGAGACCTGCGACCGAACCGTCAACCAAGTCCGTTGGACCGAAGTCGGCAGCCCCGACCTCGGCCGCCGGCCAGCGCTGGTCTCCGCGCACCGGGGCGGCGTCACCCTGGCGCCGGAGAACACGCTCTGGGCCTACCGCCACGCCTTTGCCTACGGCATGGACTTCGTCGAGATCGACGTGCGCGAATCGCTGGACGGCGTGCTCTATTCCATGCACGACGACGCGGTGGCGCGCACCACCGGCGGCAGCGGCAATATCTCGACGATGCTGTCCTCGCAGATCGACGCGCTCAACGCCGCCAACTTCGAGCCCTGGATCGGCAGCGAGTACGACCCCTCGCCGGTGCCGCGCCTGGACGACATTCTGGCCCTGGCGCGCGACAGCCAGCGCGGCATCGAGTTCGACATCAAGTTCGTGAAGAACTACCTGGGCTTCTTCCAGAAGGTGCAGGACTACGGCCTGATGTCACGCAGCTACTTCAACATGAGCGGTTTCACCGTCAGCCTGGCGCAACTGCTCTACCCGGAGCTGCGGGTGATCTACAACCTCGGCGACGGCGAAACCGCGCAGTCGCTCTACGACGAGACCGGCCGCTCGATCATCTACGGCTCGGCGATGGACAAGTTCACGCCCGAGCTGATCGCCGCCATCCACGACGGTTGCTCCTACGTGCTGCCGCACAGCTACGACGACGGCCACGAGTACGAGGCGGCGGAATTTCTGCGCGGCCTGGCGATGGGTGCCGATGGCGCCCAATCCGACCAGCCCGACGTGATCCGCGCGGCGCTGCACGCGCCACTCGCGGTGAAGCTGGCGCCGGGCAGCGCCGACGCAGCCGGCAGCAACCGCGTCTGCCTGAGCAACGCCGAAAACGGCCTGGGCCTGCCAGGCAAGACGCTGCGCTATGGGCGCCGCGACGGCACCGATGCGACCGAAGCGCGCAGCGACCGCTACGGCTGCGTCAGCCTGCCGGGTGCGGTGCAGGACTACTGGGCGCGCTTCACTGGCGATGCCACCGCCGTGGCGGCGCAATACAACGCGCCCGAAGCGCCGACACCGCCAACGGCCACCACCCCCGCCATCACCGAAGGCGGCAGCCTGCCGCTGCTCGCCAGCCTGCTCTACCTGCTGATCGCCGCGCTGCGGCGCCGAACCCTGCCATGACCCACAGCCTGCCTCCCGATCTGCGCCGCCGCCGCTTTCTCCAGCACGGGATGTATGGCGGCGGCGCCTTGCTGCTACCGGCCTGGCTGGGCGGCTGCGGCTCCAGCGAGCGCGGCGCCCCGCCGACCACGCCCGAGCCGCCAGTGACACCGCCGGTGACACCGCCCAGCGCGAAGTTCGCGCCGCGCGGCACGCATCTGTCCTGGACCGGCGACCCGCTGCGCAGCCGCACCGCCACCTGGTTCACCGACGGCGCCGACGCGCCGCGCAGCTATATCGAGTTCGGCCCGGTAAGCGAGGGCATGAGCGCGGCGGAGATCGTCGGCGCACCGTTCCCGGGCCGTGCCGAGGCAGCCACCAGCGCCACGCCCGGTGTCGCCAGCTTCACCCACAAGGCCAGCGCCAGCGGCCTCGACCCGGCGCTGCCCATGCGCTATCGCGTCGGCTCGGAGGAGGGCTGGAGCCCGGTGCGGGTGGTGCGGCCGACGCCGGCCGGCGAGGAGTTCCGCTTCTGCCACTTCGGCGACCACGGCATCGGCGCCAGTTCCAGTGCGGTGCTGCGTGCCGTCGCTGCACGGCAGCCGGACTTCGCCCTGCTGGCCGGCGACATCTCCTACGCCAACGGCGAGCAGCCGCTGTGGGACGACTACGTGAATGCCATCGAGGCCGACTACGCCGCCAGCGGCATCCTGATGACCGCGCCCGGCAATCACGAGGAGGAGGACAACAACGGCCAGACCTACCGCAACCGCTTTGCCTGCCCGACCTCAGCGCAGAGCCCGGACGGCACCTTCTACAGCTTCGATCTCGGCCGCTGCCACTTCCTGATCTCCACCGGCGGCTGCTTCGCCACCGACGGCACGCTGGTGAGCGAGCTGGCCTTCCTGGAAGCCGATCTCGCACAGGCGGCGCTGCGCCGCGCGGCCGGCGAGATCGACTTCATCATCGTCTCCCAGCACTTCACGATCTGGACCGATAACGAGGGCCGCAACCCGGCCAACTTCACCCTGGTGCTGCTGCAGGAAAACATCTTCGTGCGCTACGGCGTCGATCTGCTGGCGGTGGGCCACGACCACATCTACCAGCGCAGCAAGCCGATGAGCTTCGGCCTGCCCAATCCGCTCGGCTACACGCAGGTCACCGCCGGCACCGGCGGCAAGGGCTTCTACGTGCTGCTGCCGCAGTCGGGCTGGAGCGCTGCGGCGCTGCAAGACACCCATGTGTTCGTCGAATACGCGGTGAGCCGTAGCGAGATCAAGGCCACCACCTGGGCGGTCGATCCGCTCAGCGGCGCCACCGCCGTGGCGGATAGCTTCAGCATCCCGCGCCGCAGCCTGCTCGCCGCCAACCAGGCGGTGCAGCCGGTGCGCTCGGTCGCCGCACTGGGTAAGCCCATCGACGGCAACTTCGATCTGCTCGCCCGACGCACCCAGGTCGCCAACCGCCTGAAGCGCGCGCACTGCGCCGCTCTCGACCATGCCTAGTTGGCGCGGGCTGCCGCTGCTGGCGGTCTTGTTGCTCACCGCCTGCGCCGAAAGCCTGCCGCCGGAGACCACACCGGCTCCGACCGCGCCGCCCACAGGCGCGCAACAGCCCCTGCGCCGCGCCCCCGCGCACAACGACGACGAGCATGCGCGGCTACGGATCAGCGACAACTGAATCAAGCAGTTCGGCTGGGATGGCAATGCCGCGATCCCCACCGATCAGCAGGCCAAACTGTTCGGCGGCATCGCCCAGGCGCATGCCGCCGGCCGTCGCGTGCGGCTCGCGGGTACCGCCCTGACGTCCGATGGCAGCAGCTGATCGCTGCCGACCAGGACTACATCAACACCGACGATCTGCCGGGTCTGCGCGCCTTTCAGCTCGCCCACGACCCCTTGCAGCGCCGAACGCAGCCACCAGCTTGAAGACGGAGCCTCGCGGTTGGTCGCGTGGCAAGCTTTGCACCTGAATACCCGGACACTGTCATGAGCGCGCTCTCCGCCTACCCCATCACCCGCAAGTGGCCGGCGCTGCACCCGGACCGCATCCAGCTCTACTCGCTGCCCACGCCCAACGGCGTGAAGGTCTCGATCCTGCTGGAGGAAACCGGCCTGCCCTACGAGGCGCACAAGGTCGATTTCGCCAGCAACGACCAGCTCTCGCCGGAATTCCTCTCGCTCAATCCCAACAACAAGATCCCGGCGATCCTCGACCCGCAGGGGCCGGGCGGCAGGCCACTGGCCTTGTTCGAGTCCGGCGCGATCCTGCTCTACCTCGCCGACAAGGCCGGCACCTTCCTCCCCGCCGACCCGGCCGGCCGCTACGAGGCGATCCAGTGGCTGATGTTCCAGATGGGCGGCGTCGGCCCGATGTTCGGGCAGCTCGGCTTCTTCCATAAATTCGCCGGCAAGGACTACGAGGACAAGCGCCCGCGCGACCGCTATGTCGCCGAGTCGCAGCGGCTGCTGGCGGTTCTGGAGCGGCAGCTCGACGGCCGCGACTGGCTGCTGGGGAAGGACTACAGCATCGCCGACATCGCCACCTTCCCCTGGGTGCGCAACCTGATCGGCTTCTACGGCGCCGGCGAGTTGGTGCGGATCCAGAACTATCCGAATGTGTTGCGGGTGCTGGACGCTTTTCTGGCACGGCCGGCAGTGCAGCGCGGGCTCAGCATCCCCGGCTGAGCGCGGTCGGTGCGGCCAAAGCAAAACGCCCCCTTGCAGAGGTCGTTGGATTGCTTGGAAATGACGCTGTCTGCGCACAGCACCTTCGCGTTGCTCCCACCGCCGTATCTCTGGAGACCTCACTTGACCATCACTCACGCCCAATGGGTTCTAGCACGGCCCCAAGTTAAGCAAGTCGTCCTGGAGCAGGCACTGGGGTACTACAGACTTCGAGTCACTGTTGAGCTCGAGGTACGCGGCTACCCGGATCAACGCCGATTCGTTGTCAAAGACATGCAGCTTCGTGTCGAGGCCCGCAATCACGAGGCAATCGGTTTGCTCGGAACAGCATTTCCTGAGCACCCATTCATCATCGAAACCATGATGCATAGTTCACCGGCGAACTACTGCTTCGAGCTTTCGCTGACTGCTCGTCAGATCGGTCTTCTGGAGGAACTTAGAGCTGGAGGAGATCTCCATCTTTTCGTGTCCCTGCACGCCCTGACTTCAGAGAGTGATGTGACTTACTCCTGCAGCGACTCATTAATTTTCACAGTCCCTCAAAGCAACTGGATCAAGCAGCTCAACGACTCCAAGTTCACAGACGTACTGCTGGTCGAGGTTCCAATCGGCAGCCTGACACCAGCTCATTTGGTCACATTCTTGCAAAAGGCCCGCAACCAGATCGCCACAGCCGACTATCGCGGGGCGATAGCTACATGCCGGGCTGCCATGGAATTGCTTGCTGAGGGTGAGCAGAAGGAGGACCAGCAAGCCGTCTCTGGCTTTAAGGAGAACCCGCGAGGAATGTCGTCAGAGAATCGGCTTCGCCTTATTCGGCATGCCGCGAGGCACTACACACACTTGGCGAATCATGCAGATAGCGAATCTCTGAAGGCCAGCTACACCCTAAGGGATGCAGTGTTGTTGCTGACGTTAGCGACCGCCTTTTCGGCTCACCAACTTGATGCTTAACCGGCAGACTGGAAAGTCGAACTACGCGGAGTTAGGGCCGGGTAAAGCAAAACGCCCTCTTGCGAGGGCGTTGTGTTTGACTTGGCGGACGAGGAGGGATTCGAACCCCCGTGCAGGGTCGCCCCCACCATCTGATTTCGAGTCAGCGCCGTTATGACCGCTTCGGTACCCGTCCAGTGGCGCGCATTTTAGCCGAAGCCGTCGGCGAGGGCGACCACATCGGCGTTTGCCATGGCTGTGATACGGTGGTGCGCAGAGGAAATTCACGCCGCCGAACGCCTAGACCAGAGCTGCGAACCCCGCCCATGCCCGCCCCCGTCACCCGCTCTCGACTGCGCAGCCGCCTGCCTGCGGCGCTGTACGGCTGCGTGGCGCTGGCGACGCTGACCACCTGCTCGGAACTGCGGCCGCCGCTGCTGGAACAGATCCGTGAGGACGGCGTGCTGAAGATCGCCTCCACCTACAGTCGCACCAGCTGCTACAGCGGCCCGACCGGGCTGATCGGTTACGAATGCGAGCTGGCCCAGGGCTTGGCCAAAAGCCTGGGGGTGAGCGCCGAGATCAGCTTCAGCAACAGCCCCGCCGACGCCCTGCAGGCGGTGCTCGACGGCCGCGCGCACCTGGCGGCGGCCGGGCTCACGGTCAATTCCGAACGCCGCGACCGGGCGCGCTTCTCCTCGCCCATTGACCAAGTGGTGCCGCAACTGGTCTACCGCATCGGCAGCCCGCGCCCGAAATCGCTGGGCGAGCTGGACGGCCGGCTGCTGGTCTCCGAGGGCGGCAACCACGTCGCCCGGCTGCGGGCGCTGGCGCGCAGCTTTCCGCAGCTGAAGTGGGAGGCGACCACCGCCTACGACTCCGAAGATCTCTTGTTCCAGGTCGCCAGCGGCGAGCTGGACTACACCATCGCCAGCTCGGCGCTGGTGGCGATCAACCAGCGCTACTACCCGCGCCTGCGGGTGGCTTTCGATGTCGGCAATGCCGAGGACATCGCCTTCGCCTTCGCGCCCGGGCGTGACACCTCGCTCTACGACGCCGCACAGGACTATCTCGCACGCCTGCCGCCGCGCAACCTGGCGCGGCTGCATGACCGCTACTACGGCCATGTCGAAGAGGTGGACTACTTCAGCGCGGTGCAGATCGCCAACCACATGCGCAGCCGCCTGCCGCGCCTGCGCGGCTATTTCGAGCAGTCGGCCAATCGCCACGGCCTGGACTGGCGCCTGCTCGCGGCCATCGGTTACCAGGAATCGCACTGGGACAGCAGCGCCCAGAGCCGCACCGGGGTGCGCGGGGTGATGATGCTGACCAACGACACCGCCACCCGCTACAAGGTCGCCAATCGCGAAGACCCGGAGCAGAGCATCGAGGGCGGCGCGCGGGTGCTGGCCGACATCCTGCGCGGCATCCCCGAGGAGGTGCCGGAGCCCGACCGCAGCTGGATGGCTCTGGCCGCCTACAACCAGGGCCTGGGGCACCTGCTCGACGCCCGTGAGCTGACCGCCCAGCGCGGCGGCGATTCCGCCCACTGGCTGGACGTGCGCGACGTGTTCCCGCTGCTGTCGCGGCCGCGCTGGTACCAGCAGACCAAGTACGGCTACACCCGGGGCCGCGAGGCGGTGGACTTCGTCACCAACGTCCGCGCCTACTACGACATCATCAGCTGGCTCACTTCCGGCGCGCCGGTGCTGCCGCCACCGCCGCTGCGGCTGGAGCAGAAGCTGCGAGTGGCCGACAGCAGCCTGCCCGCCAACGATCCGCTGCTGCCGGAGGCGCTGGACGGCTCGCCGCTCGACACACCCGCCGATCCCGCTGCGGAGGCACTCGCGCCGGGGCCGGCCGAGTCTGCTGGCAGCCCCGAAGCCCGTCCGGCCAGCTGAGTGCGGCCGTCGTCCCCGCGGATAGTCTGCCCATGAAAGTGATCCTGTTCGGCGCCAGCGGCATGGTCGGCCAGGGCGTGCTGCGCGAATGCCTGCTCGACAACGGCGTCAGCGCGGTGCTGTCGCTGGTACGCCGCCCCGGGCTGACGGTGCATCCCAAGCTGCACGAACTGGTCTGCGCCGACTTCCACGACTACAGGCCGCTGGAGTCGCAGCTGGCTGGCTACGAGGCCTGCTTCTTCTGCCTGGGCGTCTCCTCCGGTGGCATGGACGAGGCGCGCTACCGTCGGCTCAGCTACGAGCTGACCCTGGCCGCCGCGCAAACCCTGGCGCGGCTGAATCCGCAGATGGTGTTCGTCTACGTTTCCGGCATGGGCACCGACAGCAGCGAGCGCGGCGCCAGCATGTGGGCGCGGGTGAAGGGCGCGACCGAGAACGCCCTGCTGCGCCTGCCGTTTGCGGCCACCTACCTGTTCCGGCCCGCCGGCATCCGGCCACTGCACGGCATCCGCTCCAAGACCCCGGCCTACTACTGGGGCTACGTGCTGATGGCGCCGCTGCTACCGCTGTTGCAGCGCTGGGCGCCGGGGCTGATGACCAGTACCGAGGAAGTCGGCCGCGCCATGCTGCGGGTGGTCCGGGAGCGACCGGCGCGGCCGATACTCGAAGCCCGCGACATCGCCGCGCTCGGCCGTGGCGAACCTTTGCCGGCAGCGCGGTCTTAGTCCGCCATCCGCCATCCGCAAATCAGAATGCGCCTGCTGCTCGCCGAGGATGATCCCGACATCGGAGCCGCCGCCGTCCGTGGCCTGGCGCAGCGCGGCTTCGCGGTGGACTGGGTGAAAGACGGCCCCAGCGCGCTCACCGCCCTGGCCAGCGGCGAGCACTTCGACGCCCTGCTGCTCGATCTCGGCCTGCCCGGACTCGATGGTCATGACGTGCTGCGGCGGCTGCGCGCCGAGGGCCGCGAGCTGCCGGTGCTGGTGCTCACCGCCCGCGACGCGGTCAGCGACAAGGTTCGCGGCCTCGACGAGGGCGCCGACGACTATCTGGTCAAGCCCTTCGACCTCGACGAACTGGCCGCCCGCCTGCGCGCCCTGGTGCGTCGGCGCGGCGGCCGCGCCGGGCCGCGCATCGTCCACCGCGAGCTGGAGCTGGACCCGGCCCAGCACCGCCTGACCCAGGCCGGGGTCGAGGTACCGCTGTCGCCGCGCGAGTTCGCGATCCTGCATGCGCTGATGGAGCGGCCCGGCCAGGTGCTATCGCGCCAGCAACTGGAAGAGCGCCTGTACAGCTGGGACAGCAGCATCGAGAGCAATGCCGTCGACGTGCACCTGCACGCCCTGCGCCGGAAGCTGGGCAGCGGCCTGATCCTCAACGTCCGTGGCGTCGGCTGGCGCCTGCCGCCGTGAGTACAGATGCGACACCCTTGCTCGGCTCACTGCGCGCGCGCCTGCTCGCCGGGCTGCTGGGCGGCCTGCTACTGGCGGCCCTGCTGGTCGCCGCCCTGCTCTACCGCATCACCCTGCGCGAAGCCAACGAGGTGTTCGACCAGCACCTGCGCGATACCGCGCTGAGCCTGCGCGACCAGATGTTTGCCGGCCCGTTCGCGCCGCAGCCGGAGCTGTCGGCGCAGGACCGCGCGGCCGATCTCGCCGTGCAGGTGTTCAGCCTCGACGGCGTGCGGGTCTACCTCTCACAGCCGCACAGCGTGCTGCCGGGCCTGACCACCCTGGGCTATTCCGATGTCGAGACCCGCGAGGGCCGCTGGCGCGTCTACGGCGTGCGCACGCCACTGCACGTGATCCAGGTGGCGCAGCCGACCGCAGTCCGCGAGGAGCGCGCGGCGCGACTGGCGCTGCGCGTGCTCGCCGTCTTCGCGCTGCTGGTGCCGCTGCTGGCGGCGCTGATCTGGGGGATCGTCGGTCGCGGGCTGCGGCCGCTGCGCGCGCTCGCCGCCCAGGTCGAGGCGCGTCCGGCCGAGGCGCTGGAGCCGCTGCCGCAGACCGGCCTGCCCAGCGAGGCGCAGCCGCTGGTGCAGGCTCTCAACGGCCAGTTGCGACGGCTGGCCGGCCTGCTGGAAAGCGAGCGCGCCTTCCTCGCCGATGCCGCCCACGAATTGCGCACGCCGCTGACCGCCCTGCGCCTGCAGGTGCAGGCGCTACAGGGCGCGCCGGAAGCCGAACGCGCCGCCGCCGGCACCGCCATCCTCGCCGGCATCGACCGCGCCAGCCGGCTGATCGAACAGCTGCTGGCACTGGCGCGGCAGGAGCAACTGCCGGCGCCGGAGCCGCGCACCATCGCCTTGCACGAGCTACCGCCGGCGGCAATCGCCGACCTGCTGCCGCTGGCCGACGCCAAGCAGATCGAATTGGGCTACGGGGTGGCACAGCCCTGCACCCTGCTGGGCGATGCCGAGGCGCTGAGCCTGGCGCTGCGCAACCTGATCGACAACGCCATCCGCTACACGCCGGTCGGCGGACGCGTCGAGCTTGGCGTGCAGTGCGTCGATGGCCAACCCGAGCTGTGGGTCAGCGACAGCGGCCCGGGCATCCCCGAGGCGGAACGCGAACGGGTGCTGCGCCGCTTCTACCGGCTGCCAGGCAGCCCCGCCGAGGGCAGCGGACTCGGTCTCGCGCTGGTCAGCCGCATCGCCCAGCGACACGGCGCGCAGCTGTGCCTGGATCAGGGCGCGCTGGGCGGGCTGAGAGTGCGGTTGCGGTTCCGCTGAGCTGGGGCGCCAGTGGCGCAGAACAGGCCGAGGGCCGACAGCGCCAGGCGCGCTGCAACGCCGACGGCGATTGACAAGCCGGCAGGCCAGTCGATACTCGCCGGTATGTCTGCCGCCCGCCAACCCGATGTCACCCGCCAGCGCTTGCTGGAATGCGCCTTCGACGAGATCCACAAGCGCGGCTTCCGCAGCGCCAGTCTCGACGCCATTCTCGACAAGGCGGGGGTTACCAAGGGCGCGCTCTACCACCACTTCGATAACAAGAACGCGCTCGGCTACGCGGTGCTCGATGAGCTGGTGCGGCCTTACATGCAGGCGCAGTGGGAGCCGCTGCGGACCGCCGACGACCCGGTGAGCGCGGCGGTCGCCGGGCTGCGCAAGCGCCGCGAGAAGCTGCGCGAGCGCCTGCTCGCCTATGGCTGCCCGTTCAACAACTTGGCGCAGGAGATGTCGCCGCACGACGAGGGCTTCCGCAGCCGCCTGCAAGGCATCCTCAGCGAATGGATCGGCGCCTACGCCGAGGCCCTGGCGCGCGGCCAGGCCCTGGGCAAGGTGCGCGCCGACCTCAATGTGCCGGCGGCGGCGGTGTTCATCGTCTCCGCCATCGAAGGGCTGATCGGCATGGCCAAGACCGCTCAGAGCGGAGTCCTGTACGACGAGGGACTGCGCGGCTTGATCGAGTACCTGGAACGCCTGCGTCCGGCGGACTGAAGCCGCCTCCGCGAACCCCCTCCGCTGCCACGCCAGTGTCGCGTGGACGGCGCACACTCGCGCCGGGGGGCGACCGGCTTTAAAATAGCCAGCTATCCGCCTATCCGCATAGACAGATATTCCTCCTTCCGCCGGACATCCTCTGGAGCAGCAACCCCGATGAGCGAGTACCTCTTCACTTCCGAATCCGTTTCCGAAGGCCACCCCGACAAGCTGGCCGACCAGATCTCGGACGCCGTTCTCGACGCCATCCTGGCCCAGGACAAGAAGGCGCGCGTCGCCTGCGAAACGCTGGTGAAGACCGGTGTCGCCATCGTCGCCGGCGAAGTCACCACCAGCGCCTGGGTCGACCTGGAACAACTGGTGCGCAAGGTCATCAGCGATGTCGGCTACAACAGCTCCGACGTCGGCTTTGACGGCGCCACCTGCGGTATCCTCAACATCATTGGCAAGCAGTCGCCCGACATCAACATGGGCGTCGACGGCACCGCCAAGAAGCCCAAGGCGCCCGAGGAAATCGGCGCCGGCGACCAGGGCCTGATGTTCGGCTACGCCTGCGACGAGACCAAGGAGCTGATGCCGGCGCCGATCTACTACAGCCACCGCCTGGTCGAGCAGCAGTCGAAGATCCGCAAGGCCAAGAAGGGCGGCCTGCCCTGGCTGCGCCCGGACGCCAAGAGCCAGGTCACCCTGCGCTACAAGGACGGCGAGGCGGTGGGTGTCGATGCCGTGGTGCTGTCCACCCAGCACAGCCCGGACATCAAGCTCAAGGACCTGCGCGAGGCGGTGATGGAATCCATCATCAAGCCGGTGATCCCCGCCAAGTGGATCACCAAGTCCACCAAGTTCCACATCAACCCGACCGGCAATTTCGTGATCGGCGGCCCGGTGGGCGACTGCGGCCTGACCGGCCGCAAGATCATCGTCGACACCTACGGCGGCTGGGCCCGTCACGGTGGCGGCGCGTTCTCCGGCAAGGACCCGTCCAAGGTGGACCGCAGCGCCGCCTACGCCGCCCGCTACGTCGCCAAGAACATCGTCGCCGCCGGCCTCGCCAGCCGCTGCGAGGTGCAGGTGAGCTACGCCATCGGCGTCGCCGAGCCGACCTCGATCTTCGTCACCAGCTTCGGCACCGGCAAGGTCTCCGACGCGGTGCTGGAAAAGCTGGTGCGCAAGAACTTCGACCTGCGTCCGGGCGGCATCATCAAGATGCTCGACCTGATCCACCCGATGTACCAGGCCACCGCCAGCTACGGCCACTTCGGCCGCGCGCCCTACGAGATCAAGGGCGCCAACGGCGAGAAGTACACCGCCTTCTCCTGGGAGAAGACCGACAAGGCCGAACTGCTGAAGAGCGAGACCAAGAAGCTGAAGTAAGCTGCCGCCAGGCCGCGCAAACGAGCCGTCGCAAGACGGCTTTTTTGTGCCTGCCATTCCTATCCGCAAGCCGACGACGGTCATGAGCGAAGAAGACGTATTGATCCTACGCGCCGCCGACGGCGCCCAGGCACGGCTGCATCGGCACGGCGGCCATCTGCTGTCCTGGATTCCGGCCGGCGAATCGGAAGACCGGCTCTACCTGAGCCCGCTTTCCCAGGCCGCGCCCGGCGTCGCGATCCGGGGTGGCGTGCCGGTGATCTTTCCGCAGTTCGCCGGCGAGGGGCCGCTGCCCAAGCACGGCTTTGCCCGCAGCGCGCGCTGGTCGGTGCAGAGCGCGGCGCCGGCCTCGGCGACGCTGGTTCTGGAGGACAACGCCGAAACCCGCGCGCGCTGGCCACAGGCATTCAGTCTGCAATTGCAGGTGCTGATCGGCGGCGACACGCTGGAAATCCGCTTCTCGGTGCGCAACACCGGCACGCAGGCATTCCGCTTCACCGCCGCGCTGCATACCTACCTGCGCGTCAACGAGATCGCGGAGGTGGCGCTGCGGGGCCTGCAAGGCCTGCGTTACCGCGATTCCGCCGGCGGCGGTATTGAGCGGCAGGAGCAGTCCTCGGCCGTGCGCTTCGACGGCGAAGTTGATCGCATCTACTTCGACGCCCCGTCACAACTGCGGCTGCGCGATGGCCGGCAAGCCCTGGAAGTGCGCCAGAGCGGCTTCACCGACACGGTGGTCTGGAATCCGGGTGCGACCAAGGCCGCCGCGCTGGCCGATCTGCCGGCCGGCGACGACCGGCGCTTCGTCTGCGTGGAAGCCGCCTGCGTCGGTAACCCGGTTCTGCTCGCGTCCGGCGCGAGCTGGCACGCCAGCCAGACCCTGCGCGCCCTGGCGGGCGGCGATCAGGTGCAGTAGAGGCCGATGGCCATCAGCAGCGGCGTGAGCAGGCTGAGCATCACATTGGCCACCATCGCCGGCAGCAGCCGGGGGATGCGATTGGGCCAGCGCTGCACCACCGCCGCTGCGTAGGCGGCGATGGGCAGGGTCGCCAGACCCAGCAGCGCCGGCTTCGGCAACGCGCCCAGCAACACCCCCAGCAGCAGCGCGCTGTAGGCGGCCACCAGCAGGCCGACATACACCCGCGCGGCGGCCGGCCGGCCGTAGAGGACAGGCAGATTGCGGCGGCCGACACTGCGGTCGGCCTCCACATCGGGGAACTGGTTGAGCAGCAGCAAGGCGCTGACCAGGAACAGCAGCGGCAGCGCGGCGGCCCAGACCGCCGTCGAGTGGTGCCCGGTGAGCGCCACCGCCGTGCCGACCACCATCAGCGGACCAAAGCCCAGGCCCGGCGCCAGCAGGCCCAGCCAGGGCCGTCGCACCAGCACCGGCGTGTAGCTGGCAACCAGCAGCAGCCCCAGCAAGCCGAGTGGCAGCAAGGCCGCGCCGTGATGCGCCAGCAGCCAGAGGCCGATCACCGCCGTCAGCGCCAGTGCACCGAGAGCCAGCGCCAGCGTGTAGCCGGCGAGTTCCGGGTGTGCTTGCAGGCTGCCGCTACCGCCGGAGAACGGGGTGCGACGGGTGCGGGCGTCGAGGCCGCTACGGAAGTCGAACCACTCGTTGAGCGCATTGACCGCCGCATGCGCCGCCAGCGCGCCCAGCAGCGCCAGCGTCAGCCGGCGCAAATCCAGCGCCCCCTGCTGCCAGTGCACCACCGCAGCGGCCAGCAGCACGCAGCCAGGCGTCAGCAGCAAAAACGGCAAGCGCAATGGGCCCAGCCAGACACGCCAACCGGCGGTTGCCGTCGGGCGTGAGAATCGCGACTGCGGCGCCGCCAGGGTGGCACTGAGCATGGCCCGCCCTCAGTGCGCGGCGTTGAGCCGGGTGTAGAGCTGATCCTTGAGGCGCACGCGGCGGGTCTTGAGGTTTTCCACATACTCGTCGCCGGGCGTCTCCAGCTCCTGCTCGATGCGGCGCACCTCGTGATCCACCTCGTGGTACTCGGCGAACAGCTTGGCGAAGTGGGCGTCGCTGGTCTTCAGCGCATGGATGCGGTCCTTGAACTGCGGCAGGTCGTGGACGAGGTCGTGCTTTTCGATGGTCATGGAGGAAATCCCGCTCTAGGTCTTGGGTGCGGGCATTGTTCCCAGCCCCTCGACCCGGCTCATTGACCTCGGTCAATCCCAGCCCAGCCGAGGTGATCGCTTGCGGCATACTCGACACAAACCATCTGCGGGTCTGGGCGACGCCCTGAACCCGCGTTCTTGGGGAAGGGAAGATCACCATGGCTGACACGAGGCCACCGCAGGCAATCTGGGTACGACACCCCTACTGGACCTATACCGTCACTGCCGCAGGACTCGCCGGCCTGCTGTCCTGGGGCCTGGTCAGCCTCGCCGGGCCAGCCTGGGCCAGCCCCTCGGTGGCGGCACCTGCGGCACAAGCAGCCGCTCCGCCGGCGCCAATCGCCCCCGCGACGACAAGCCCGTCGAGCACATCACCGGCGCCGCCTGCCCCAGCGACGGTGCCTTCATCGCTCGCGCCCGCACCGCCCAGCCCGAGCCCCTCCACCGGCCTCGGCGCCGAAGCGGAGCGGCGCCTGGCCGAACTCGAACAGCGGCAAGAGTCCGTCGTCAACAGCGTGATCGAGGCTCGCAGCAAGACCATCGACTGGTGGCTGGCCTACCTGGCCGTGTTCACGGCCGTGATCGGACTGGTCGGCCTGCTGATTCCCTTCATCATCGGCCGCAAGGAGCGAGAGCGGCTCCAGGTCGACCTCGACGAGGTCCGACGGATGAAGGGCGAGATCGACTCCCACCTGCAGGGCTCGCGGAAGAACCTTGACGAGAGCAATGCCTTGCTCGCCGCCCAGCGGCCCGAATCCAAGGACAGCACTTCGAGCCCCAAAAGCGCAGCAGCCGTGGACAAGGCCGTCGCCGAGGTCAAGGCGGCGGAAGCGGCCTCGCCGACCGACCGCCTCCGCGCCGAGGCACTCGCCAGCAAGGCAGAGCCCGAAAAAGCCTATGCGCTCTGGCACGCCTTGTTGAGCCTGAGCCCCGGAGATGCGCAGGCCGCTTTTTACTGCGGCTACTGGGCGCAGTCGATCAGCGAGCAAGACGGCCGCGCGGATGCCTCCTGGTGGCGACAGCGGGGCATCGCGCACTACCAGCGGGCGGTGGAACTCGACGGGCGCAGTCACTGGGCGCTGAACAACTGGGGCAACGCCCTCACGGCCGAAGCCCGGGCCCTGGCGCAAGCCGGGGACCTGCCGACCGCGCGCAGCCTCTGGCAGCAGGCCGGCCAGCGCTACGCCGACGCCCTGCGCATCAAGCCCGACAAGCACGAGGCCGCCTACAACTGGGGCAGCGCCCTCGACGACGAAGCCCTGGCCCTGGCGCAGGTCAAGGACCTGCCGACCGCGCGCAGCCTCTGGCAGCAGGCCGGCCAGCGCTACGCCGACGCCCTGCGCATCAAGCCCGACAAGCACGAGGCCGCCTACAACTGGGGCAACGCTCTCGCGGCCGAAGCCCTGGCCCTGGCGCAGGTCAAGGACCTGCCGACCGCGCGCAGCCTCTGGCAGCAGGCCGGCCAGCGCTACGCCGACGCCCTGCGCATCAAACCGGACATGCACGAGGTCGCCAGCAACTGGGCCAGCACGCTGCTGCACGAAGCTGAGGCCATCGGAGATTCTGCGGAGGCTCGTGGCCTTTGCGAGCGTGCACGGGACTTGATGCTGCCCTTCGCGGAGCGGAAACCCTCAGTGGCCGCCTACAACCTCGCCTGCGCCTACGCCCGGTTGCAGGACTTCGAGGCCAGCCTCACCTGGCTGCGCCGCAGCCGCGATGCGGGCGGTCTACCCGACCGCGAGCATCTGGAGACCGATCCGGATCTGGCCGAGCTGCGGCTAACACCCGGCTTCAAGGCCTTCCTGGGAGAGACCTTCGGCGGATAGGCCCGTCGCCCACCGTCTCGGCAATATCCTCTTATCCGCATAAGCGGATATACTGCCACCCACTTGGCCCGCGAGGGGCGCTGCGACCGTCGATGAGGGCGGCCAGGCTCGCCGGCACTGACACCGCAACGGCGCCCGTTCCAACTCAACACCAGCTCTGGAGCGACGCATGACCGCGATCACCAAACCCACCTTCTCCGATTTCAAGGTCAAGGACCTCTCCCTGGCCGAATTCGGCCGCAAGCGCATCCGCATGGCCGAGGAGGAAATGCCCGGCCTGATGTCGATCCGCGCCAAGTACGCGCCGTCCAAGCCGCTGGCCGGGGTGCGCCTGACCGGCTCGCTGCACATGACCAAGGAGACGGCGGTGCTGCTCGAGACCCTGAAGGCGCTCGGTGCCTCGGTGCGTTGGGCGAGCTGCAACATTTTCTCCACCCAGGACGATGCCGCCGCCGCCGTGGCGACGGCCGGGACGCCGGTGTTCGCCTGGAAGGGCGAGACCCTGGAGGAGTACTGGGACCTGACCCTGGACTGCGTCACCCACACCCTGGCCGATGGCACCCTCACCGGCCCCGAGCTGGTGGTCGATGACGGCGGCGACGTCACCCTGCTAATCCACAAGGGCTACGAGCTGGAGCAGGGCGACACCTGGGTGGACACGCCCAGCGACAACCACGAAGTGCAGGTGATCAAGAACCTGCTCAAGCGCGTCGCCAAGGAGCGCCCGGGCTTCTGGACCCGGGTGGTGAAGGACTGGAAGGGCGTTTCGGAAGAAACCACCACCGGCGTGCACCGCCTCTACCAGATGATGGAGGCCGGCAAGCTGCTGGTGCCGGCGATCAACGTCAACGACTCGGTCACCAAGAGCAAGTTCGACAACCTCTACGGCTGCCGCGAATCGCTGGCCGACGGCATCAAGCGCGCCACCGATCTGATGATCGCCGGCAAGGTCGCCTTCGTCGCCGGCTACGGTGACGTGGGCAAGGGCTCGGCGCACTCGCTGCGCGGCCTCGGCGCCCGCGTGATCGTCTCCGAGATCGACCCGATCAACGCCCTGCAGGCGGCGATGGAGGGCTTCGAGGTGAAGACCATCGAGGACGTGCTGCCGTTCGCCGACATCTACGTCACCACCACCGGCAACAAGGACATCATCACGCTCGAACACATCCGCGCGATGAAGAACAACGCCCTGGTCTGCAACATCGGCCACTTCGACAACGAGATCCAGGTCGACCGCCTGAACAACTCCGGCGCGGTGCGCGAGAACATCAAGCCGCAGGTGGACCGCTACACCTTCAGTGACAGCGGCCGCTCGATCTACCTGCTCGCCGAAGGCCGCCTGATCAACCTCGGCTGCGCCCACGGCCACCCGGCCTTCGTGATGTCCAACAGCTTCTCCAACCAGACCCTCGCGGCGCTGGATCTGTGGAAGAACAAGGACAGCTACCAGAAGACCGTCTACCGCCTGCCGAAGAAGCTGGACGAGGAAGTGGCCGCCCTGCACCTGGAGCAGATCGGCGTGAAGCTGACCAAGCTCACGCCCGAGCAGGCCGCCTACCTGGGCGTGCCGGTGGAAGGCCCGTACAAGCCCGAGCACTATCGCTACTAAGGCTTGAGTCCCCTCACCCGCCTGCGGGGAAGGGCGTAGGTTGGGGGCGTTTGCCCGCCCCCCCAACGCCCCATCCCAACCTTCCCCCGCTAGCGGGGGAGGGCGTCGCCCGCCAGCGACGATGGCAAGCGCTTCGTTTCGAGGTCGCCCGTGAAAATTCATCACCTCAACTGCGGCTCGATGTGCCCGCACGGCCGGCGCCTGATGCAGGGCGAAGGCGGCTGGCTGGAGCCGGCGCAGATCGTCTGCCACTGCTGGCTGATCGAGGGCCGCAAGGGCCTGACCCTGGTTGATACCGGCCTCGGCACCGCCCAGGTCCAGGGCATGGTGCACGCTCACCTCAAGGCACTGATGCGGCCAACACTCGATCTGCGCGAAACCGCGCTGGCGCAGGTGGTCAAACTCGGCTTCAAGGCCGCCGACGTGCGCCACATCGTGCTCACCCATCTCGACTTCGACCACGCCGGCGCGCTCGCCGATTTCCCCGAGGCCGAGGTGCATGTGCACGCCCCCGAGCTGACCGCCGCCGCGCACCCGCAGAGCCTGATCGAGAAGCAGCGCTACGAGGCGCGGCTGTGGGCGCACGGTCCGAAGTGGGTGCGGCACTCTACCGCCGGCGAGCGCTGGAACGGCTTCGAGGCGGTGCGCGCGCTCGGCGACAGCGACGACGAAATCCTGCTGCTGCCGCTGGCCGGCCACACCCGTGGCCATGCCGGCGTCGCCGCCCGCGACCAGGACGGCGGCTGGCGGCTGCATTGCGGCGACGCCTACTTCTTCCACACCGAAGTCGAGACGGCAGGCCGCTGCCCGCCCGGCCTCAACCTCTTCCAGACCCTGCTGGCGGTGGACAATCCCGCCCGCAAGACCAACCAGGCGCGGCTGCGCCAGCTCAACGCCCAGGGCGGCGTCGCCCTCAACAGCGCGCACTGCCCCCACGAATACCGCCGAGACACCGCCGCATGAGCCACGCGCACGAACTGCATTTTTCCTTCGAGCTGTTCCCGCCGCGCACGCCGGTGGGCTGGACCAATCTGCCGCGCCTGATCGGCGAGCTGGCGGCAGTGAAGCCGGCCTTCTTCAGCGTCACCTACGGCGCCGGCGGCAGCGACCAGAACGGCACCTACGACACCCTCATCCAGGTCATCAAGCAGACCGGCATCGAGGCGGCGCCGCACCTCACCTGCATCGGCTCCACCCGCACCGGCATCGCGGCTCTGCTCGACCAGTACCGCGCCGCCGGCGTGCGCCGCATCGTCGCCCTGCGCGGCGACCTGCCGGCCACCGCGATCAGCAATGCCGCGCCGGGCGAGTTCCGCTACGCCAACGAGCTGGTGAGTTTCATCCGCGAGACCCACGGCGACCACTTCCAGTTGGAGGTCGCGGCCTACCCGGAGGTGCACCCGCAGGCCGCCAGTCCGGACGCCGATTTCGCCGCCTACCTGCGCAAGGTGGAGGCCGGCGCCAGCGGCGCGGTGACCCAGTACTTCTACAACGCCGACGCCTACTTCGATTTCGTCGAGCGCGGCGAGAAGGCCGGCCTGCGCATCCCGGTGGTGCCGGGCATCATGCCCATCGTCAACTACGGCCAGTTGCAGCGCTTCAGCGACGCCTGCGGCGCCGAGATACCGCGCTGGCTGCGACTGCGCCTGGAAAGCTACGGCGAGGACAAGGCCAGCCTTCAGACCTTCGGCCTGGATGTGGTCACCCGGCTCGCCGAAACCCTGCTCAAGGGCGGCGCGCCGGGCCTGCACTTCTACACCCTCAACCAGGCCGAGCCGACGCTCAAGCTCTGGCGCAATCTCGGCCTGCCGGCGGCCTGAGGCATGACCGCCGCCGGCATGCACGACCTGGCGGTGATCGGCGCCGGCCCGGCGGGCGCCGCGACCGCCTTCCACGCCGCCCGCGCTGGCCTGCGGGTGGTGCTGCTCGACATGGCGCGCTTCCCGCGCGACAAGATTTGCGGCGACGGTCTGACCGTGCGCGCGGTCGCGGAATTGCAGGCACTGGGCGTCGAGCCCGAGGTCCGGCGCCAGGCGGCGCTGATCCGCCGCTTCGAGCTGAGCGCGCCGCTGGGCCGGGTGCAGTCGAAGCTCGGCGGCGCCGGCGAAACCGACTACGCCTACGTGCTGCCGCGCCTGAAGCTGGACCCGCTGCTGGTGCAGGCGGCGGTCGGCGCCGGCGCCGAGTTGCGCGAGCAGCACGCGCTTGAGACCTGGGAGACCGCCGACAACCATCTGCGCCTGCGACTGAAGACCCCGGACGGCGAGCGCTCGCTCGATGCCCGCTACGCGGTGCTGGCCTGCGGCGCCCATCTGGGTCCGCTGATGCGCATGCGGCTGCTGACGCGCAAGCCGGCGGTGATGGTCGCGGTGCGCCAGTACTACGAAAACTATCAATCCGACGACGACCTCTGGCGCCTGCAGTTCCGCCGCGAGACGGCACCCGGCTACGGCTGGGTGTTCCCGGCCGGGCCGGGGCTGGCGAACGTCGGCGTCGCGCTCTACGCCAATCGCGACCACGCCCGCCCGGCGGAATGGCTGGAGCAGTACCGCCGGCGCACGGCCGCGCCCCTGCTGCGCGGCGCCCTGCCGCTGGGGCAAGCGCGCAGTTTCCCGCTGCGCACCGACTTCCTGCGCGCGCCGCTCACGGCGCCGCGCGTACTCATCACTGGCGAGGCCGCCGGCCTGGTCAACCCACTCACCGGCGAAGGCATCGACTACGCGCTGGAAAGCGGCCGCATCGCCGCCGAACAGGCGCGGACCCTGCTGGAACGCGGCGGCGACGGCAGCGCCCACGCCGCCGCCCTCCAGGCCCGCTACGCCGACCTGTTCCGGCTCAGCGAGGGCTTGCGCGACTGGTGCACGACGCCGGTGGGCATATCCCTGCTGACCCTGGCCGCGCACTGGCGGCCAGAGCTGAAACTGCGGCTGATCCGGGTGCTGTTCGGCGGCGAAGTGATCCAGGGCCGCCCCACGGCCCGGCGCCTGCTGCGCCGCCTGCTATGGCCCTCGCGCCGGGGCGGGACCGCCGCCTGAACGGCTTGCGGCCCCAGGGGGCTTGGCGCCAGAGTTCAGGCCAACACGGCGCCGCGCACCGATCTTGCGTGGCTACCGACACCCGCCGACCGAGGACTCTCCCTTGCCCAGCCCCCGCATCCGTCTGAGCGCCCTGCTGCTCGCCCTTGCCCTGCCGTTCAACGCCAGTCTGGCGGCTGGCGAAACCCCTGTCCCCAAGCGACTGGCGATCCGCGCCGCGCAACTCATCGACGGCACTGGTGCGGCGCCGCTGCGCGACGCGGTGGTGCTGGTCGAGGGCGAGCGGATCACCGCCGTCGGCAGCGGCCTGCCGATCCCGGCCGGCACCGAGCTGATCGACCTCGGCGGCGCGACGCTCACGCCTGGCCTGATCGACTGCCACACCCACATCAGCGGCGAGTCCGGCGACTACTACCAGAAGCTGGTGCGCGAAAGTGCCATCGACGCCGCGGTGCGCGCCCACGTCTACGCCGGCCGCACCCTGATGGCCGGCTTCACCAGCATCCGCAACCTCGGCGCCGAGGACTTCATCGACATCGCGCTGAAGAAGGCCATCGACGACGGCAGCGTCGCCGGTCCGCGCATCGACGCCGCCGGCCACGGTATCGGCGCCACCGGCGGTCACGCCGACCTCACCGGCACCTCGCCCTACCTGCACATCGACGGCTTCAGCGGCGTCGCCGACGGCGTCGAGGCGGTGCGGCTGAAAGTTCGCGAGCAGGTGAAGTACGGCGCCGGCGTGATCAAGATGGTGGCCACCGCCGGCGTGCTCTCGGAAGAGGACTCGGTGGGCGCGCCGCAATACACCCAGGAAGAGATGAACGCCCTGGTCGACGAAGCGCACCGCTGGGACCGCAAGGTGGCCGCGCACGCGCACGGCACCGAGGGCATCAAGATGGCCATCAAGGCCGGCGTGGACTCCATCGAGCACGGCAGCTTCATCGACGACGAGGGCATCCGCCTGATGAAGCAGCACGGCACCTGGCTGGTCGCCGACATCTACAACGACGACTACATCCTCGCCGAGTTCGGACGCCTGAATTATCCGCAGAAGATCCTCGACAAGGAACGGCTGGTCGGCCGTACCCAGCGTGAGAACTTCCGCAAGGCGGCCAAAGCCGGCGTGAAGATCGCCTACGGCACCGACGCTGGCGTCTACCCGCACGGCTGGAACGGCAAGCAGATGGCGAAGATGGTGGAGTGGGGTCTGACGCCGATGCAGGCCATCGTCTCCGCCACCGGCAGCGCCGCCGAGCTGCTGGGCTGGCAAAAGACCGTAGGCCGCATCGCCCCAGGGCTCTACGCCGACCTGATCGCGGTCAGCGGCGACCCGCTCCGGGATGTCAGCGAGTTTGAGCACATCGCCTTCGTGATGAAGGGCGGCGTGGTCTACAAGCAAGGCGGTCAGGTGCTGCCTCGCGCGCCCTGAGCGTGCGCTGACCAATCCGGCCGAAGCGCAAGCCCAGGCCGGATGCCAGCCGGGCATCGAGCACCGGATGCATCCGACACTCGGGCCAGGCCTGTCTCTGAGCCCGAGCAAGGCTCTGCCGGCGCCTGCAACCTCGGTCACAACGGCGCGGAAACCTCGTCTTTAAACTCCACCTCCAAGTCGGGCATCTGAGCCCGCTAGAACCGAATACCGACACGGACGTCGCCGGCCTGCCAGGGGCACCGCCGTAGGCGCCGCTCCGTCCGGAGGAGTCAGGGGATGGACCAGCAATGCAGCGCAGACCGCGTGGCCGTCGGCCGGCCGCGCTGGCTCGTGGGCATGGCCCTGCTCCTGGTCGCGCTGGCCTGGCTGCCGGCGCTGGCGGCGGTGTTCCAGTTCGACGACTACCGGGTCATCGTCGGCGACCCGGCGGCGCGGTCGCTGACGGTCTGGGCGGACGAATTCGGCACCGGCCTGCGGCCGCTGCTGAAGCTCAGCTACCTGCTGAGCTGGGCGCTTGGCGACGGCGCCCCCTGGGCCTTCGCGGTCTTCAACCTGCTGCTGCACGCACTCGCCAGCGCCCTGGTCTGGCGGCTGGGCGAGCGGCTGTTCGCGCTGGCCGGCGTCGAGGCCGAGCAGCGTGCGCCGGCGGCGCTGATCGCGGCGCTGCTGTTTGCCCTGCACCCGCTGCAGACCGAGGCGGTGAGCTATCTCAGCGGGCGGTCCAGCGGCCTGTCCGGCCTGCTGGCGCTGGCGGCGGTCGCCGCCTACGACCGGCAACTGCGCGGCGGCGCTCGCGGTTGGGCGCCGGCGTTCTGGCTGGCCGCCATGCTGGTCAAGGAGACCGCCGCCGTGCTGCCGCTCGCCCTGCTCGCCTGGGATGCGCTGGCGCGTCCGGATGACCCGCTGCGGCAGCGGATGGCGCGGCTCTGGCCCTACCCGCTGCTGCTGATTGCGGTGGTGGCCTGGATGGCCGGCAGCCGCTACACCGGCTTCTTCGCCACCAGCCTGGAAACCCGGGCGCCGCTGGACAACCTGTTGCAGCAGTTGCCGGCACTGGTCTGGCTGCTGCGCGGGGCGCTGCTGCTGCGCGCGCCCAACATCGACCCCGCGCTGCCGGTCTCCGGTGGCGTCGATGCCGGGGCGCTGGCGGCGGCGGCACTGTTGATCGGCCTGCTGGCCTCGGCGCTGGCCTGGCGCCGCTGGCGCTGGCCGGCCTTCTGCGCCGCCTGGGCGCTGGTGTTCCTGCTGCCGACCAACTCGCTGCTGGCGCGGCTGGACCTCGCCAACGACCGTCAGCTCTACCTGCCGATGGCGGCGCTGGCCTGGACGCTGGGCTGGGCGCTGGCCTGGCTGATCCGGCGGCAGCCGCAGGCCGGTCGTGCGCTGGCGGCCCTCCTGCTGGCGACGCTGGCGACCCTCACCGCCTTGCGCAATCTCGACTACCGCAGCGAGACCGCGCTCTGGGCCGCGACGCTGGAACAGTCGCCCGGCAAGGCGCGGGTACTGAGCAACCACGGCGTCGCGCTCTGGCAGTCCGGCCACGAGGCCGAGGCGGCCAGCGCCTTCCGGACTGCACTCGCTCTCGATCCCGCCTACCTGCCCGCCCGTCGCAATCTGCGGCGGCTCACCGGCGAATGAACCCCATCCCCTCCACCCCACCAACCCCGGAGCTTCCCATGACCTACCGCCTCCCGGCCCTCGCCCTGCTGCTGATGACCGGCGCCGCCAGCGCTGGCGTCGCTGATCCGTTCGCGTCGATTCCCGCCATCCCGGCCCCGAATGCCGAGGGCGTGGTCGATTGCGCCGCTTTCGAGGCGCCGATCAGCGCGCTCTACAACGCCGTCGACCAGCGCGAGAAACAGCTCAATGACCAGCGCGACATCCTGGAACCGCTGGTGCAGGCCGAACAGCAGGCGCAGGTGGCGGCCGCCATGCAGTCCGGCGGCGCCTTCGATCAGCAGGCGCTGATGGCGCAGTACCAGGGCTACAGCGACACCGCCGCCGGCACGCTGGAAACCGACCCGGAGTGCATCGCCTGGAGCCACGACGGCGGGCTGAGCCAGAACTTCAGCGTCAGCAAGGGCATGGCCCCCGCCGTGCGCAGCGCCCGGATGGGCCTGCACGAGCAACTCAAGGCGGCGCCAGCCGGCGACTACCAGGCCGCCTTCCAGAAAGCCGCGCCGGACTATGTGAGCCAGCTCAATGCCGCGCTCGCCAACGGCCGTGCCGTCAACGCCAAATGCGCCAAGGCCTGGGAGACGCGGACCAGGCAGAACACCGCCAAGCTCAAGGGCAACCTGCAGAAGTACATGCAACTGCAAACCGACGGCGAGCTGTACCGCACCAAGCGAGCCCTCGATCTGGCGCAGGACGGCCAGACGCTCTGCAACGATGTCGGCTATCGGCTCAACGACTACGCCGGCGGCATCCAGGCGGTGCGCGGCTACACCGCCGCCGGCGGCAAGGCGACGGCGGCGGGCACGGTGCAGGACGCCACCAAGAGCCTGGTCGAGCAGGTGAAGGACAACGCCGTCGGCAAGGCGCTGGACAAGGCTTTCTCGATCTTCGGCAAGTAAGCCAAGCCCTAGCCCAGCAGCAGGTTCCACAGCGGCACGGTGGCGAGCGAGAGCAGGATGCCGACGCCGACCACCGTGTTCGCCAAGGCCGGCGCCAGGCCCGATTGCTGCGCCAGGATGCCGGCCGAGATCATCGGCGCGGTGGCGGCCTGCAATACCGCCACCTCGTAGGGAGTGCCACTGCCGACGCCAAGTACGCGGCCGGTGAGCACCACCAGCAGCGGCGCCAGGCCCAGCTTCCAGGCCAGGCCGGCGGTCATCGGCTTCAGGTGCACGGCGAGGTCCGAGGGCTTGAACTGCAAGCCCACCGCGAACAGCGCCATCGGCGACAGGGCCACGCCGATCCGGTGCAGCACGTCCTCGGCCAGCGGCGGCCAGCCGCCCAGGGCGCCGACCGCGAAGCCGGCGAGCATGGCGATGAACGGCGGGAACTTGGCCACCCGCAGCAGCACCTCGCGGGCACTGGTAGCGGTGCCGGCAAACCAGGACGCGGTGAACACCCCCAGCGTCGCCAAGGCCAGGAAGGAGCCGGCCTGATCGGCCAGCACCGCAGCGCCCAGGTGGCTCTTGCCGCGCAGGGCCTCGATCAGCGGAATGCCGGTGAAGGAGGTGTTGCCGAAGCCGGCGACCAGGGCCAGCGCGCCGACCGTGCCGCGCTGCCAGCCCAGCCAGCGACCGAGCAGCACCATCAGCGCCAGCGCGCCGAGCGCGGTGCCCCACATCGCCATCACCGGAAACCACAGGCCGTGTTCCAGGTGCAGCTTGGGGATCAGCTCCAGCACCAGCGCCGGAAAGGCGATGTTGAGCACGAAGCCATTGAGGCCGGGCACCCAGCCGGCGGCGTCGGGGCGCACGCGGACGGTGATGGCGCCCAGCGCCATGCAGACTGCGAGGAGGATCAGGGCGCTCATGAACGGACCACGCGAAGGCTCCCCTCCCCCCTCGTGGGGGAGGGGTTGGGGGAGAGGGGGCCGCGACGGGAAAGATCTAAAGTCCCCCCTCTCCCTAACCCTCTCCCACGAGGGGAGAGGGGATAGATGGCGGTGAGTTCAGACATCAGCACTCCAGCACCAAGCGATCCAGTCCGAAGCTGCGCGGATTGAGGATCAGATTCGGATCGCGCAGCCGCTTCGCCGCCACCAGCGCCTGCACCACCGACGGCCGCGCGCGGCGGGCGAATTCCTCCCCCCACTTGCTGCCGACGCCGTGCTCGGCGCTGAAGGTGCCACCAAACTCGGCGGTGACATCGAAAACCCGCGCGATCAGCGCCGCGCTCTCCGCCGCTACCGGCCGCTCGCCGGAACCCAACAAGTGCAGATGCGCGCCGCCAACGCCGGCATGGCCGAAGGCGACGAAGTCGATGTGCGGGTAGTCGCGCTTGAGCGAGGCTTCCAGTGCCGCGAGGTAGTCGCCGAAGCGGGCGATGGGGGTGGCGGTATCGAAGGCCAGACGACCGCCGCCGCGCTGCTTCATGGCGTGGTTGCTGGCCTCGGTGATCGAGTGGCGGATCGCCTTCAAGGCCTTGAGCGGCGCGTAGCCGATCAGCGCGTCCGGCAGGGCCAGGGTCTCGGCCAGGAAGCCGTACAAACGGCCGGCGAGATCCTCGTCGGGGTCCGCCGACTTGATCTGCAGCAGCAGATAGAAATTGGCCTGCGGGTCCTTCTCGAACGGCAGCCGGAACTCCGCGCCCTTCAGCTCGCGCACCAGCTGCATGGCGCGCTGGCCGATGAACTCGAATTCCTCGATGTCGGTGCCGAACGCATTGCGCGCGGCGGCGAGGATCTGCATGGCCTCGGGCATCGACGCCGCCGGGATCAGCGCCGCTTCACGCTGCGCCGGCAGTGCTTGCAGGCGCAGCCGGGCGCGGGTGATGAGGCCGAGCACGCCCTGGGTGCCGATCAGGCCCAGCGCCGGATCGGGCGCGGCGGAGTCGATCACCAGTTGCTGCGGATCAGGCTGCTGCCAGCGCGGGCCGGCGGTCTCCGGCGCGGCGCTGCCGTCGGCCCACAGGCCCCAGACCGCGTCGGCAAGGTGCGCGGCGGTGCCGTAGCAGATGGCGTTGGCGCCGGCCGAGCCATTGGCGATGCAGGCGCCGACGCTGGCGCTGCTGGTGCTGCCCATCTCCATCGGCCAGACCAGGCCCAGCGGCTCCAGCTCGGCATTGAGCGCATCGACGGCAACGCCGGCCTCGACCATCGCGGTGCGCGCACCGGCGTCGATGCTGAGAATGCGCTTGAGCTTTTCCAGCGACAGCACCGCCTCGCCTTCCGGCCGCTGCGCCTCGACCAGGCCGGTGCGCCCGGCGCTGACCACCAGCGGGCTGCGCGCCGCCTGCGCGGCTTGCAGCAGGGCGGCCAGCTCGGCCTCGTCCTGCGGCAGCAGCACCGCCGGGGTGTGGCCGGGCGCGCCGCGCTCGGGAATGGCGTAGCGGCGGCAGCGCTCCTGCTCGTCCACGAAACGGGGGCCGAGCAAGTGTTGCAGGGGAGCAAGCGACGACATGGCAGACAGCCGCTTGGGGCGGCGGGAATTGCGGGTGCGCAAGCTTACGCAGTCGCGCCCGCGCTGGCGACTGCGAGGGCTCCTCCGGCCGCAGTACGCCGACGTACGCGGCACGGTGGACAATCGCCGCAGTCCAGCCACGCCGGTCACCCTCATGTCCAGCCCTTCCGTATCGCCGGTGCGCGTCGAACGCCGCGCGCCGCTGCTGATCGTCACCATCGACCGCCCCGAGGCGCGCAATGCCGTCGATGGCGCCACCGCCCGCGCGCTGGCCGAGGCCTTCCGCGCCTTCGACGCCGACCCGGAGCTGAAGGTCGCCATCCTCACCGGTGCTGGCGAACACTTCTGCGCCGGCGCCGACCTGAAGGCGGTGGGCAGCGGCGACCCGCAGCGCGCCAACCGGCTGGCGCCGGACGGCGATGGGCCGATGGGCCCCAGCCGCATGCAACTGAGCAAGCCGGTGATCGCGGCGGTGAGCGGCTACTGCGTGGCCGGCGGCATCGAGCTGGCCTGCTGGTGCGATCTGCGCGTTGCCGACGAGACCGCAGTGTTCGGGGTGTTCTGCCGGCGTTTCGGGGTGCCGCTGATCGACGGCGGCACGCTGCGGCTGCCGCGCCTGATCGGCATGAGCCGGGCGCTGGACCTGATCCTCACCGGCCGCCCGGTGGCTGCCGCCGAGGCCTTGCAGATCGGCCTGGCCAACCGAATGGTGCCGGCCGGCCAGGCGCTGGCCGCCGCCGAGGCGCTGGCGCTGCAACTGGCGGATTTTCCCCAGCAATGTCTGCGCAACGACCGCCGCAGCGCCTACGAGCAATGGGGCCTGGACGAGCCGGCGGCGCTGGCCAACGAATTCCGCCTGGGCATGGCCACGCTGCAGTCCGGCGAGACCCTGGCCGGTGCCGCGCGCTTCAGCAGCGGCGGCGGCCGCCATGGCCGCTTCGACAGCGGAAGCGAGGCCTGATGCGCCCACATCGCCATGCCGTCGCGCTTGCCCTGCTGGCCCTGCCCGCCGCCGCTCAGCCCCCGGGGCAGCCGGCGCCGGTGCAGCTCGCGCCGGTCACGGTCAGCGCCACCCGCGTCGCCACGCCGGCCGACGAGGTGCCGGCGACGATCAGCCGGCGTGAGCCGGACGCGGCCGAGCTGGGCGTAAACCTTTCCGAGCTGCTCGACGGCGTGCCCGGCCTCTTGGCCCGCGACCGCCAGAACTACGCGCAGGACACGCAGATCTCGCTGCGCGGTTTCGGCGCCCGCTCGGCCTTCGGCATCCGTGGCCTGCGCCTGTACCTGGACGGCATCCCGGCCAGCCAGCCGGACGGCCAGGGGCAGATCTCGCACTTTCCGCTCGCCGCCGCCGACCACGTCGAGGTGCTACGCGGGCCGTTCTCGACGCTCTACGGCAATTCCTCCGGCGGCGTGATCCAGTTGTTCAGCCGCGATGGCGGCGCCAGCCCGGAATTCCGGCTCGACAGCGCCTACGGCAGCGACGGCCGCCAGCGCTGGTCGGCGAGCCTGAGCGGGCCGCTGAGCCCGGAGGCTGGGGCCGGCGATTTCAGCTTCGCGCTCAGCCGCTTCGAGACCGACGGCTACCGCGCACACAGCGCCGCCAGCCGCGAGAACCTCTACGGCAAGCTGCGCTTCACCCTCGGCGAGGGCCGGCACTTGAGCCTGCTGCTCAGCCACTTCGACAGTCCCGAGGCCCTGGACCCGCTGGGCCTGACCCGCGCCCAGGCGCAGGCCGATCCCCGCCAGGCAGCGCCGGCGGCGCTGCTGTTCGACAGCCGCAAGAGCACCGCGCAGGACCAGCTCGGTGCGGTGCTGAGCCAGCGCCTAGGCGCCGGCGAATTGCAGTTGCTGGCCTATGCCGGCCAGCGCGCGATTACCCAATACCTGGCGGTGCCGATGGCGGCGCAGGCGGCACCCGGCAGCGCCGGCGGCGTGGTCGATCTCGCCAGCGACTACGGCGGTGCCGACCTGCGCTACAGCCGCCAGACACACTGGCTGGCACGGCCGCTGAGCCTGGTCGCGGGCCTGAGCTACGACCGGCTGCAACAGCAGCGTCGCGGCTACGAGAACTTCGTCGGCAGCGACCTCGGCCTGCGTGGCGCCCTGCGTCGCGACGAGGACAACCGCGCCGACAGTTTCGACCAGTACCTGCAAGCCGACTGGCATTTCGCGCCGCGCGCCTCGCTGTTGGCCGGTGTGCGCCACAGCCGGGTCGCCTTCGACTCGGAGGATCACTACCTCGCCGCCGGCAACGGCGACGACAGCGGCGGCACCGCCTATGGCGCCACCACGCCGGTGGCCGGCCTGCGCTGGGCGGCGCGGCCCTGGGCACAGCTCTACGCCGCCTACGGCACCGGCTTCGAGACCCCGACCTTCGCCGAACTGGCTTACCGGCCCGACGGCCAGCCAGGCCCCAACCTCGGCCTGCGCGCCGCCAAGAGCCGCAACGCCGAACTGGGCGCCAAGCTGAGCCCGCGTGCCGGCTGGCGCAGCGAGCTGGCGCTGTTCGAAACCCGCAGCCGCGACGAGCTGGTGGTGCTCACCAACAGCGGCGGCCGCAGCAGCTATGGCAATGCCGGCCGCACCCGTCGGCGCGGTGCCGAGTGGCAGCTCGGCGGCCAACTGGCGGCGGACTGGCAACTGCAAGTGGCGGGCACCTGGCTGGAAGCCCGCGTGCAGGACGAATACCGTGCCTGCACCGGCAGCCCCTGCACCACGCCCAACACGACCATCGCGGCGGGCAACCGCCTGCCGGGCGTCGCCGACCAGCAGTGGCAGGCGCGCCTGGACTGGACGCCGACGCCGGCCTGGCTGGGCTTTGTCGAGGCCCGCTACCTGGGCTCGGTGCCGGTCGACGACCGCAACAGCGAATCGGCGCCGGCAGCAGCTCTGTTCGACCTCGGCGCGCGCTACCGGCGGCGCGGCGAGCACTGGGGCTGGAGCGCCAGCCTGCGGGTCGAAAACCTGCTCGACCGCGCCAGCATCGGCTCGGTGATCGTCAACGACGGCAACCGCCGCTACTACGAACCGGCACCGAGTCGCGGCCTGCTGGCCGGACTGGCCCTGGACTGGTACTGAAGACCCGAGCACTGCCGTCGGCAGCTCGGGTACTATGGCGAAAATTACTACATTACTAGGAGACGGCCTCCCGGCCGGCAGCGGGCGCCGCAGACCGCGATGGACACCGATTCGAGCTCCTGGAAGCTGGCGCCGGCACAGTGGCGCCTGTTGATCGACTCGCCACGCCAGCGCGCCTCGCGCCTGTCGCCGGCGCTGGAGGCGGCGTTCCGCAATGTGCTGCGCCGCCGCTACCGCTACTCGCGCAGTCTGCTGCTGGCGGCGCACGCGCTGATGTTCGCGGTCTCGCCGCTGCTGAACGCACCGCTGTTTGAGGTCAGCGCGGCCGCGACACCCTTCGTGCAACTGCTGGAACTCGGCTTGATCCTGCCGCTGCTGCTGATCGCCATCGGCCTGACCCTGGCCAACGTGCCGCCGCTCCTGCAGCAGAGCGTGCAGACCCTGGCGGTGATCGCGCTGGGTGTCGCCGAACTGGTGCTGAGGCACCTGTCGCTGCGCGGCGAGATGCATTTCCCCAGTCAGATGCTGGGCATCGTGCTGGTGGCGGTGGCGCTGTTCGGTGGTTTCAGCTTTCGCCGCATCGCCCTCGGCGCGGCGGTATTCGTCACGCTCGCCATCGCCCAGGAGTACCGCTGGCCGCTGCCGGGATCCAGCCCGGCGCTGGAGGCCTACACGCTGGCGCTGCTGGGGCTGATCGCGATCCTGGGCGCCTACGCCATCGAGGTCATCAACCGCATCAACTGGCTGGGCTATCAATACGCCAGCAGTCTGGCCAAGACCGATGCGCTGACCGGGCTGTCCAACCGCCACGACTTCAACCGGCTGTTCCCACGGCTGTTGCAGCAGGCGGCGCGCGAGCAGCGCGGGCTTGCCGTGATGCTGGTGGACATCGACCACTTCAAGGCGATCAACGACCGCCACGGCCATCCGTTCGGCGACGAGGTGCTGCGCCAGGTCGGGCGGGCGCTGTCCGGCCGGGTCGCGCGGCGGCCGATGGACCTGGTGGCGCGCTACGGCGGCGAGGAACTGGTGGTGGTCTGGTACGACCTCCATGCCGAGGCCCTGCCCGAACTCGCCGAGGGCGTGCTTGAGGTGATCCGCGGGGTGTCGCTGAACCTGCCGATGAGCCAGGAGCCGCTGCGTCTGACCGCCAGCGGCGGCTGTCGCTGGCTGCAGCCGACCCGCGAGCAATCTGCGGAGCGCCTGCTGCGCGAGGTCGATGGCCTGCTCTACCAGGCCAAGGCGGCCGGCCGCAATCGCTGGCTGGCGCCGCCGCTGGCCGCCGGCTGAAGGCGCGCGGCGCGGCGGATTCGCGCTACCTTTGCGGCGGGTCCCTCACGCCATCAACACCGCCATGACTCCCCAGCGCCTGCGCTCCCACCTGCTGCTCACCGGCCTCACCGCCCTGCTGACCGCCGCCTGCGCCCAGACGCCGGTCGTGCCCACGCCGCCGCCGATGCCCGCTGCGGCACCACCGGCACCCACGCCGGCCGAGGCGGTCAGCCGCCTGTTCAGCGATTACTGGGAGGAGGGCCTGCGGCTGAGCCCGCTGAATGCCACCTACGTCGGGGATAGCCGCTACAACGATCAGCTGCCCAACTTCCTGTCGGCGGAGTTCCGCGCCCAGGAGCTGGAGTTCAACCGCAAATGGCGGGCGCGGATCGCGGCGGTTGATCCCGCACCGCTGGGCGCGCAGGACCGGCTGAGCCTGCAGATCCTGTTGCGCGAGCTGGACAACGACATCGAGGGCGCGCGCTTTCCCGGCTGGATGCAGCCGATCAACCAGTTCTACAGCCTGCCCAACCAGTTGGCGCAGCTCGGTTCCGGCAGTTCCGCGCAGCCGTTCAAGACCGTGCAGGACTACGACAACTGGCTCCAGCGCGCCGGGCAGATTCCGGTGCTGTTCGACCAGGCCATCGCCAACATGCGCGAGGGCGTCGCCGCCGGCGTGGTGCAGCCCCGGGTGCTGATGGACAAGGTGCTGCCACAGCTCGACGCGCTGATCGTTGCCGAGCCGGAACAGACGCTGTTCTACAAGCCGATCAGCAATCTGCCCGCCGAGTTCAGCGCCGAGGACCGGGCGCGCCTGAGCCGCGACTACAAGGTGCTGATCGGCGAAACGCTGCTGCCGGCCTATCGCAAGCTGCGCGACTACATCCGCAACGACTACCTGCCCAAGACCCGCGCCAGCGTCGGGCTTGCCGCCCTGCCCGACGGTGCCGCCTGGTACGCCTACCGGGTGCGGACCACCACGACGACCGATCTCACGCCGGAGCAGATCCACCGGATCGGGCTCGACGAGGTGGCGCGCATCCACGGCGAGATGCGCAAGGTCATCAAGCAATTGAAGTTCAAGGGCGACCTCAAGCAGTTCTTCCACTTCCTCGATACCGACAAGCGCTTCGAGTTCAAGAGCGAAGAGGAGCTGCTGGCCTACTACAACGGCCTGCGCGGCAAGGTGGAGGCGGGCAGCGCCAAGCTCTTTACCCTGTTGCCGAAGGCCGGTTTCGAGATCCGGCCGGTGGAGAGCTTCCGCAACAAGTCGGCGGCCGGCGGCAGCTACCAGTCGCCCAGCGAGGACGGCAGCCGGCCGGGCGTCTTCTACGTCAACACCTACGACCTGCCGACCCGCAAGATCTGGGACGCGGAGGACCTGTTCCTGCACGAGGCGATCCCCGGGCATCACTTCCAGTTGGCTTTGCAGCAGGAGCTGACCGAGCTGCCGAAGTTCCGCCGCTTCGGCGGCGTCACCGCCTACATCGAGGGCTGGGGCCTGTACGCGGAATCGCTGGGCCGCGAGATCGGCGTCTATCAGGATCCCTACGACTACTTCGGCTATCTGCAGAACGAGCTGTGGCGCGCGATCCGGCTGGTGGTGGATACCGGCCTGCACGCCAAGGGCTGGAGCCGCAAGCAGGTGATCGACTACATGCTCGCCAACTCGGCGCAGAGCGAGACGCAGGCGATCTCGGAGGCCGAGCGCTACATGGCGATCCCCGGCCAGGCGCTGGCCTACAAGCTGGGCGAGCTGAAGATCAAGGAACTGCGCGCCCGCGCCGAGCAGGCGCTGGGGCCGAAGTTCGACATCCGCGAGTTCCACCGCGAGGTGCTCAAGGACGGCGCGGTGCCGCTGGGCGTGCTCGACAGCAAGATCGAGCTTTGGATCGCCGCCCAGCGCGGTCAGCAACCGGGGGATTGATGGCTCATTGCCATTGATTGATGTAATAATTCTCCACGCCGCTCCAGTCCGGCGGCGTGGAGGAGTCTCGCAATGCCCGTCACCCCGATCCATGGCCGCCGTCGCCAGGAGGCCGCCGCCTCCACCACGCCGGGGCGGCTGACGCCGCGCAAGCCGCGCTTCGACTGGTCACGGACGCCGCTGGAATGGATCCCTGGCCAACCCTTCGCCAGCCATTTCATCAACGAGATCAATCTGCTGCTGCCGGCCGGCGAGCGCTGGTTCTGCAAGCTCTACCAGCAGGCGCTGCCGCTGATTACCGACCCGCGCCTGCGCGAGGACGTGCAGGCCTTCATCCGCCAGGAAGCCGCGCACGCCCGCGCCCATGCCGACGCCACCCAGGACTATCTGCAGGCGCACGGCATCGAGACCGAGAGCAACACCCGCCAGGAAGACTGGCTGTTCGCCACCCTGCTCTCGGACCGGCCGATGGGGGTCCAGGTGCCGCGCCTGGCGCAGCGGCAGTGGCTGCTGTTCCGGCTCGGCATCGTCGCCGCCGTCGAGCACATGACCTGCGTGCTGGGCCGCTACGTGCTCAGCAACCGCCGCTGGGACGCCGCCGGTGCCGACCCGACCCTGCTGGATCTGTTGCGCTGGCACGGCGCCGAGGAAGTCGAGCACCGTTGCGTGGCCTTCGACGTCTACCGCCACCTGGGCGGCGGCTACGCCTCGCGCTACTACCTGGCCAGCATCGCCATGCCGGCGATCTTCGGCCTCTGGGTGCACGGCGCCGCGCACCTGATGAAGCAGGACCCACGCTTCGCCGCCCGCAAGCCCAGCGTGTTCCGCCCCTGGATCTGGCGGGAATGGCAAAGGCAGTCGGCCACTGGCCACCTGCCCTCGCTGTTCTGGCTGATGCGCCGTGAGCTGTCCTTCTTCAGCCCCTGGTACGACCCGGTCGGTGAAGCCTCGACCGAGCAGGCGCTCGCCTATCTGCGCAGTTCACCGGCCGCCGCCAGCGCCCAGCTCGGCGCCGTCGCGGCCTGAGGCCAACCGACGGCGGCGCGCCGCCGCCAGCAGCAAGGGCAACAGCAGGCCCAGACCAGCCGCGCCACCGCCGAAGCGGCCGGAACCGCCGTCGCCACCGCCGGAGCTGGAACCGCCCGGATCGCTGCTGGCGCTGAGTTCGGCCTTGGCCTCGCTGGAGTAGGCCTGGATCTCGGTGGCGCGCGCCGCGTCGCCCGGCTTCACCGAGGTGATCGGCGAGCCGCCGCTGAGGATGTTGAGCGCGGACAGCAGGGTGGAGGACGTGCTCATGCAGTCGGTGTTGTTGAGCGGATCGCTGTCCTGATCGCCCTGGAAATCCGGTCCGCCGCTGCACTGGGTGTTGAGCACCCGCAATTGCAGGTGGGTGGCCTTCACCGGCGCGAAGCTGAAACGGCGGAGGTTGAGGTCCGGCTGCAGGGGACGCGGGCGCACGCCCGGGAAGGCATCGTCGGCGCTGGTGTAGACCAGGTTCTTGAAGTCCGCCACCGGATCGGCGCAAGCACCGTCGCAACTGCGGATCTCGAAGGAGCGCAGCGCCGTCCAGCGGCCGGCGTTGCTGGGGCCGGCAGCGGTGCTGACGCTGACCGAGGAGACGGTCTGCTCGCCGCCCGCCAGGGCGATGGTCGCGTAGGCGCCCACCGCCAGACCCGCGTCGCCGAGGATGGCGCCGGTGTCTTCGGAGTCGTCGATCAACTGGTCCTTGAGCGCGATGTTCTCGGCCAGACTGGCGCTGGTGCTGACGCTGGCGCCCTTGCTCAGCGAAGCGCGGTTGCTGGGCAGGGTGAAGCTGAGCGTGGCCTTGCCGGGCTTCAGATCCTGCTCGAAATGGTGGATGCCGTAGCCGGGCGCGACCACCATGAACTCGTAGTGGCCGGGCACGAAGCGGGCGCTGTCGCGGTTGATCAGGGTCTTGCGACGGCTCGCCTCGTCGGTCTCGTCCACCACGGTGGCGGGATCGGTGTCGGCGATCTGCCGGGTGCGGGTGGCGTAGCGGCCGACCAGAATGCGGGCATTGCTGATCGGCGCGCCGCCCTCGTCACCGGCGAAGACCTTGAAGGCGATCTCTGCCTGATCGGTCGCGAGTGGCGACTCGAAGCTCGGCACCGGTTCGACATCGTCACCGCCGTCGGTGTAGGCGTACTCGCCCATGCCGCGCTTGGCGAACACCCGCCACATCAGCGCCTGGTTGGCGCCGCCGAAGCGGGCCAGGTCGGCGGCGAGCATGGCGTCGCGGGCGTCGAGCATGCTGACGTCGCTCTGCATCAGCAGCCAGGCGTCGAAGATGAGCTGGATCCAGCGGCGGTTGCCGGGGCAGTGCTGGGCATCGACCAGGCCGTTGGCGCAGTCGCGCTGCAGATTGGCGTCGCTGTCCGGGTAGTCGGCGTTGTACTGGTCGATGAAGGCCTGACGCAGCTCCCATTGCAGGCCGTTCCAGATTTCACCGTCGGCGTGCACCTCCGGCCCGGGCGTGTCGAAGCCGTAGTTGCCGTAGTTGAGCGGGTTGTCGTCCAGCGGGTAGTCGCGGATGCCGCGCACCGGGTTGCCGGTGGTGTAGGCGCCCAGCGCGGTCGGGCTGTAGCCGCCCGCCTGGGTGTAGCCGAAGGCGTGCTGGAACTCGGTGGCGACCAGATCGCTCCAGCTCTCGCCCATCGCCCCGCCCTGCTCGCTGGTGAGATTGCCGTCCGGCCCGGCGACCATGCGGTTGGAGATGGCGTGGGTGTATTCGTGGCCGGCGATGCCCATGTCCAGCGCGCCGTCGGTGCAGGGCGGGTAGATCAAACCGCCGACCGGCTGGAACAGGTACTGGTTGGTGATGCCGGGGACGCCGTCCATCAACGCGATCTGATTGGCGTTGTTGCGGCCCGGCAGGGTGCCGTAGGTGGGCATCCAGGGCGAACCGGTGATCGAGCCGGCTTGCGAGGTGCCAAGCTCGGGATCGTTCTGCTGGCTCAGCGGCGTGAGCCCGAAGTTGAACAACTGCAGGTTGTAATTCTTCTCGGTGAAGCCGAGGAAGTAGGCGAAGTCGTGCATGCGGTTGTGCATCACGAACAGGTTGGTGGTCACCGCACTGAGGTCGTTGCCGTTGGACAGCGGCACCTGGCTCTTGAGCACCTCCAGCGGGCTGCACCCGGACTTGTACCAGGCGTTGTTGAAGGTGAAGTCGTACTTGCGGTTGAGCGTCAGCGGCGGATTGGGCACCGAGGGCGTCAGCGGGCTCAACGAGCCGCCGGCGGTGATGGCGTTGTTGCCGATGGTGGTGAAGGTCGGCACCAGGCCGAGCAGCATGTCCCAGGGACCGCGCGAGGCAGTGGTGGTGACGTCCACATCGCAGCCCGCCAGCCCGCCCGCCGGCAGCGGTGCGAAACAGGCAACCTTGCGCACGTCCTCACCGGCATAGCTCTGGTCCGGATTGGAGGGGAACCACTTCCACTGCGGCGCGTTGGCGTCGGCGCCCAGCAGCACCGAGGTCACCGAGACATCCACCGGGCTGACCAGGAAGGTACCGAGATAGTCGGGCAGCGGCGGCAGCGAGCCCAGCGACAGGAAGGAATCCTCGGGGCAGACCTCGACCTGGTAGTTGCCCGCCGGCACGCCGCCACTGGGGGCGTAATTGAGCACCTGCGCCGGTCCGGTCAGGGAGTGGATGCTGGCCACCAATTGCGCGGCGCCGTCGGCGTTCGCACGGTAGAGGTTCACCGCCACCGAATTGGTCGGCAGCAGCGCGGTAGTGATCAGATTGATCGCGGCGCTGCCGGCGGCGACGCTGTACTCGTGGCGCTCGGCGCAGGTCTTGGCGTCGGCGAAGCTGCCGTTATAGGCCTGCGGCACCAGCGGAAAGGCAGTGGCGTTGTAGACGCGATTCTCGCGGCGCCAGACCTTGCCGGTTTCGGCATCGACGTAGTGCACATAGGCCAGGGGAACGCCGGCCTGCACGTCCAGCACCACGGTCTCGAACACCTGCCGCACGCCGCCAGCGGGCACCGGCAGCGCCAGCAGACGCGCGCGCTGCGGCTGCGAGAAACCACGCACCTTGAACAGGGTCCAGCCGGTGCTGGCGCTCTGGTCCAGCGTCGAAAGCACATTGGCAATCGGCACCGCGCGTCGGACGTCCTGGGCGGCACGCAGCCAGGCCTGCAGCGGGCTGAGCACCGCCGAGGAGGCCGGGGGCTGCTCGCCCGCCGAAGAAGACGACACGTAGTAGACCTTGCCGTCGATCACGCCGACCGTGATCAGACCGCCCACCGCCGCCGGCAAGCCGGAAAAGCGCTGCCGAAACAGCAGGGCCTGCGCGCGGTTGCCGGGCGTCCGGCCGTCGTTAATCAACTCCAGCTCATCGACCCCCAGCGTGGATAGCTTGAAAAGCACGCGGTTCTGGCGCAGCCACTGGCGCGCGGCGGTCTCCGCGTCCTGGCTCAGACCGGTGGCCAGATAGCCACCCGGCTTGACCAGGCTGGCGACCGTGCCAAAGGCGTTCCAGGTCGCGCGTGCGCCGAGTTGCCGCACCAGTCCATCGGCCTCCACCGCCGGCGTTAGCCGGCCTTCGCGGTAGTCAACATCAGCGCGCTGCGCAACCGCCGCCTCGTCGTAGAGCTGAACCACCGCCTGCGCGGGCGCGGAGAGCAGGCCATTCAGGCCCAGCAACAGGAAAAGAGCCCGCGAGTGCGAGCGTAGGGGGGCGAAGCGCATGGGTGGCGGTCCTGGTCAGCGACGGGGCTTGCACCTGGGCCGGACCACAGAGCACTGGTTCGGTCTTCAGGCAGTCAGTGCCGGTGCAAAGTCGATGCCAAGAATCGTCAATAAATTGTTGATTTCGCTTTGTTAATACAATTTCACAAGAAAGCTCTGACTGGCCCGCTTAGGACGAGGTGAGCAGCGCCTGAAACGAGGGATCCGTTCGGATCGGGTCCCAGTCCGGGCTGAGCCTCAGGTCGGTTTCGGTCAATGGCCACTCGCCATAAGCGGTGTTCAGTAGCCGCCGAAGTCGAGGAACCGCGAGGTCGGCACGTCCGAGTCCGGCCTCCGCGCGGGCCAGGAACTCCTCCATCACCGGCGACCAGTAGGCGTCGTCCATGGCGTTGAGGATCTTGATCGCGCGTTGCCCGGCGCGCTCGGTGGCTTCGAGGTCGCCGAGGCCGGCTTCGGCCGAAGCCAGCGAGGACCAGGCGGCATAGTTGTCCGGCTGCGTTTCGACCACGCTGGTCAGGGCACTTCTGGCCTGGCGGAAGCTGCGTTCGGCGGGCGCCTGCTGCCCGGCGCTGCGTTGCACCCAGCCGAGGAAGGCGAGGTAGAGACCGCGATCAAAGTCAGCCCCGGGGTCGAGTGCTTGGAGGAAGCCCTGCTGCGCCGCGATGATGGCATCGGTACGTCGCTGGTACTGCCAGAGGGTGAATTGCGCGGCTCCGACGTAGTCCCAGGCTTCGAGCGGCAGTCCCTTCAGCAGCGCCTCGGCCTCGGGCAAACGCCCGAGCGCCAGGTAGGCGGAGGCTTTGCGGCCCAGCAGCTGGGCATCTGCCGGACTAAGTTCCAATGCGCGATCAAAGGTCGTCAGCGCGGCGTCGAAGCGACGCAATCCCATCAGGGTCAATCCCCATTCCGCCAGCGCGGGCGCGTTGACCGGGTCCAGCGCCAGGCTGGCTTCGAAATGTTTCAGGGAATCCTGCCAGCGACCCAGACGCCGGGCGATCAGCGCCAGTGCGTAGGCCGGCTCGGCGTCATTGGGGTAGCGTTGGCGCAGCTGTTCAAAGCTGGCGTATGCGGCGGCGTAGCGCTGTTCGACCCAGTATTGGAAATATGCCTCCGCGAACTGCGCCTGCATCAGTTCGGGGTCCAGCGACCGGGCCTTGTCCGCAGCCTCCCGTGCCGACTGCCTGGCCGCTTCGCTGGCGTCTTCGCCATAGATGTAGCGCAGCGAAAGACTGCGCGACCACCAGGCCCAGGCCGCCGCGAACTGAGGGTCGTGCTGCACCGCGCTGGAAAAATGCTGCGCGGCGCGCTGGCGATCCTCCGTGGTCGGAGACGGCCGCGTAATCAAAGCCAGGCCACGCAGATAGTCGTCGTAGGCGCGCGGGACCTTGGTCGGCCGGCGCGACAGGCGCTGTGCCTCTGCGGCGGACAGATTAAGGCGCAGGGCAGACACCACGGCGGCGGCGATCTCTGATTGCACGGCGAGTACGTCGTCGAGCTTTCGATCAAACTGCTGTGCCCAGATTTGCTCGCCACGGGCGACATCGCTCAGGCGCAGACGAATACGTACCGTTGCGCCGCTCTTTTGAACGCTGCCTTCCAGCAGATGACTGATCTTCAAGCGTCGCAACAAGACGCTCAGCTTGGTGTCGGGCGCGGCAGGTGCCTCATCGAACAGACGGGTCATCACCCGCAGGCTGTGGATGCCGGCCAGACGACTCAGCACCTCGTCCTGCATGCCGGCAGCGAAGTAACCGTTCTGGGCATCGTCGCTGAGACTCTCGAACGGCAATACTGCGATGACGGGGTTGGGCGACGGGGTTGCTGTGGACTGCGGCCGCAACAGCACTGCCAGTGAAACCAAGCCGATCAACAGAACGACAGCAGCTCCGGCCAGCAGAAGCTTGGGCTGCCAAGCACTGGCCGGATGATCGGCTTGATGCTCAAGCGATTTCGCCGCGTCTGCCGGCTCGACCAGAAAGACCTCAATCGGCTCGGGGATGTTCTTGAGAAGCTGAGCGCCTGCTGGTTGCAGTACCGACCGCAGCGCGCTGTGTACCTGCGCGCGGACAGCGGCCGTGACCGCGATACCGCCGCTCGGAGCTAGCGTTTGAACGCGCGCGGCCACATTGACCCCGTCGCCCATCAGGTCGGAGTCGCGCATTTCGACATCGCCAAGATGGATGCCGATGCGAATCTGAAATTGATCAGTCTCAGCCGCACGGTGATTGTGCTCGGCCTGCGCGCGCTGCACCGCCAAGGCGCACTGAAACGCCGCGAGCGCGCTGGGGAAACAGATCAGCATGCCATCCCCGATCGTCTTCACCTCCCGACCGCCGTGCTGGCGGAGCACCCGTCTCAGCAGGCGGTAATGCTCGGAAAGGCGGCGCAAAGTGCCCGCTTCATCGGCCCGCATCATCGCCGAGTACGCCACGACGTCGGTGAACATCACCGCAGCCAGTTGACGACGAAATCCACGAGCCTTCACCAGCGCCCTCCCTGCGGCAGAAGCCGTGCTGTGATCGGTTGAAACGGAATTCCGCAGTAAATGCCGATCCATCGACTTCGACGACTGGATCGACGAGACAGCGCCCCGTATCGAAGACATCCCTGAAGGCGAAGCCTATTGCATCCCGAGCCCGACTGTAATCATCCGCGATGTCCGCGCAGGTATCGGAGCTTTACGCGTCCCTGATCGAGTCAAGCGAAACAAAACGAAAAACCCCGGTTCGTAACGAACCGGGGTTTCCGTATTTAAGAGCTTGGCAGTGTCCTACTCTCACATGGCTAACGCCACACTATCATCGGCGCTGAGCTGTTTCACTTCTGTGTTCGGGATGGGAACAGGTGGTTCCAACTCGCTATTGCCGCCAAGCAAACTGTTGTCCGAATGCCGAAAATCGGCATCAGGAAATAATTTCGGTTTGTAGTTGAACGACTGAAGTCGTAATTCAATGCCAGATACTTAACGCTGACTAACCACGTTTTCGCGAATCGCAAAAATGTTTGAGCGTTATATGATTAAGCCGCACGAGCAATTAGTACGCGTTAGCTGAATGTGTTACCACACTTACACACCGCGCCTATCAACCAAGTGGTCTACTTGGGCTCTTTAGGGAGGTTAAACCTCCGCGAAGTCTAATCTTGAGGTGGGCTTCCCGCTTAGATGCTTTCAGCGGTTATCCCGTCCGTATATAGCTACCCAGCGATGCCACTGGCGTGACAACTGGAACACCAGAGATACGTTCAACCCGGTCCTCTCGTACTAAGGTCAACTCCTCTCAAACTTCGAACGCCCACGGCAGATAGGGACCGAACTGTCTCACGACGTTCTGAACCCAGCTCGCGTACCTCTTTAACCGGCGAACAGCCGGACCCTTGGGACCTGCTACAGCCCCAGGATGAGATGAGCCGACATCGAGGTGCCAAACACTGCCGTCGATATGGACTCTTGGGCAGTATCAGCCTGTTATCCCCGGAGTACCTTTTATCCGTTGAGCGATGGCCCTTCCATACAGAACCACCGGATCACTTACACCTACTTTCGTACCTGCTCGACTTGTTTGTCTCGCAGTCAAGCTACCTTATGCGTATGCACTCAAAAGCGCGATTTCCGACCGCGCTGAGGTAACCTTCGCACTCCTCCGTTACTCTTTGGGAGGAGACCGCCCCAGTCAAACTACCCGCCATACAATGTCCCTGCCTACGATGAGTAAGCTAGGTTAGAACTTCAAGTTTATCAGGGTGGTATTTCAAGGTTGCCTCCACCCTAGCTAGCGCCAGGGTTTCAAAGGCTCCCACCTATCCTACACAAACAAACTCAAAGTCCAGTGTAAAGTTGTAGTGAAGGTTCACGGGGTCTTTCCGTCTTGCCGCGGGAACACTGCATCGTCACAGCAATTTCAATTTCAC
>NZ_RJVO01000001.1:520000-1043433 GCF_003730135.1 Stagnimonas aquatica
GGGTACAGGAACTCGTGGATCGCGATCGGCTGGCCGGTGGCGTAGCGCTTGGTGAAATCGTCGCGCTCGAGCATGCGCGCGACGGTGTGCTGCGCCGCCAGCCGGATCATGCCCTCGGCGCCCAAGGGGTCGAGCCAGGCGCTGTTGAAGGCGATGGTGGTCTTTTCCGGGTCCAGGATCTTGAACACCTGTGCCTTATAGGTCTCGGCGTTTTCCTGGACCTGCTCGCGCGTCAGTGGCTTGCGCGTCTCGTTCTTGCCGGTGGGGTCGCCGATCATGCCGGTGAAGTCCCCGATCAGGAAGATTGCCTCGTGGCCGGCCTCCTGAAAGGCACGCAACTTGTTTAGCAATAGGGTGTGTCCCAGGTGCAAGTCTTTGGCGGTGGGATCGAACCCGGCCTTGATCCGCAGTGTCTGCGCTTTCGAGCTTGCCTCACGGATACGGGCGCGGAAGTCGGCAGCAGGAATGATTTCGTCGGTTCCGCGTTCCAATTCGGCGATCAGGGCATCGAAAGTCATGGGAAGGTGCAGGAAATGTTGTTGATATGGAGGAGGAAGTGTGGCCCGGAAACGCTTGCAAACAAAGGAAAACTATGTTTCCTTAGGTTCAACAACACGCGGAATGCCGATAACCAGCAATAACCAAGAGCATCTGCGCGGAAGCACGCCCCGGCAGGCGTGCAGAGTTCAAAAATTACGGCTTGAAGCATGAAATTTGATTATATCCCGGGCGCTTCTCCCGCCCGGCCGCAGCGTCGGCGCCTCGGTCTGGTCGCTGTTCTTGGCCTGTCGGTAACTGCCGGCTTGATCCAGCTGGGCGTCCGCGAGGGCAGCGCCGTTGCCGGCAATTCGCAGCCGGACAGCTCCGGACTGCATCAGAACCTCGCCGCCTCGGCGTTGGAGACCAACTCCGCCGCTGGCGGCCAGGGCGGCGCTGATTTCGACGGGATCATCCAGACCGCCGTCAAGGACGCGCTCACGGTCCCCGAGGCGAGCCAGTGGACGACCGTTTCCGTCAAGTCCGGACAAAGCCTGTCGGTTATTTTCGACGCCCTCGGCCTGGCCCACGACGAAGTCTTCAGCCTGCTCTCGCTCGGCGGCGAAGTGCAGCGCCTGAAGAAGCTCAACGCTGGCGATGAGTTGCACATCCGGGTGGCGGATGATCGTCTGGAAGGCCTGACCTACGCCCTGGACGAGCGCCGCACCCTGGAAGTGCGTCGTGGCGATCACGGCCTGGAAGCCGTCACCCTGACCGCCGAGATCGAGCGCCACAGCACCGAAGTGGCGGGCGAGATTCGCGACTCGCTATTCCTCGACGGCCGTCGCGCCAAGCTTTCCGACCGGCTGATCATGGAACTGGCCGACATCTTCGGCTACGACATCGATTTCGCCCAGGACCTCCACCCCGGCGACCGCTTCGCGGTGGTCTACGACCAGCTCTACAAGGGCAACAAGAAGCTCCGCGACGGCGACATCCTCGCCGCCGAGTTCACCAATCAAGGCCGCAAACTGCGCGCCGTGCGCTTTACCACGCCGGACGGCAACACCGCCTACTACACGCCGCAAGGGCAGTCGCTGCGCAAGGCCTTCATCCGCACGCCGGTCGATTTCGCGCGCATCTCCTCGCCGTTCAACCTGCGCCGCCTGCATCCCATCCTGCACACCATTCGCGCGCACAAGGGCACTGACTACGCCGCCGGCACCGGCACGCCGATCAAGGCCACCGGCGATGGCAAGATCAGCTTCCAGGGCAAGAAGAGCGGTTACGGCAACGTGGTAATGATCAAGCACGGCTCCGGCGTTGAAACCCTCTACGCCCACATGTCGCGCTTCCGCTCCGGGCTGTCGGTTGGCAGCCGGGTGCGCCAGGGCCAGGTGATCGGCTACGTCGGAAACTCCGGTCTCGCCACCGCCCCGCATCTGCACTACGAGTTCCGCATCGACGGCATCCACAAGAACCCGATGACGGTGCCGCTGCCCCGCGCCAACCCGGTGGACCCCCGCTACATGGCGCGGTTCCGCACCGACTCGGCCACCATGGTCGCGGCCCTCGAACGCGCCGACACCCGCCTGGCCAGCGCCAGTCCGGCCAACAAGAAGTAGCGCCAACTGATACCGCAGCCGCCGGCCGAGCATGCCGCAGCGTGAGCGCTACATCGGGCTGATGTCCGGCACCAGTGCCGACGGTGTCGATGCCGTGGTGGCGAGTTTCGAAGCCGGGCGCTACTCCGGGCTGCAGGGCGCGTTCCATCTCGACTACCCCGCCGATCTGCGCGAAAGCCTGATCGCGCTGGGCCGCGCCAGCAACGCGACTCTCAGCCTGCATGAACTGGCGCGACTCGATGTTGCCGTGGGCGAAGTGTTCGCCGAGGCAGCCCTGGGCGTGCTTCGCAGCGCCGGACTCGCCGCCGCCGACGTGGCGGCCATCGGCAGCCATGGGCAAACCGTCTTCCATGACCCGCGCGGCGTACACAGCAGTCTGCAGATCGGCGATCCGCACCGCATTTCCGCGCGCACTGGCCGCCCGGTGGTGGCCGACTTCCGCCGTGCCGACATCGCCCTGGGCGGCGAGGGCGCCCCGCTGGTGCCTGCGTTCCACCACGCGGTGTTCGCCGCCGCCGAACCACGCACCGTGGTCAACATCGGCGGCATCGCCAACGTCACCTGGCTCCCCGGCGCCGAAAGCGGCGCGGTGCGCGGCTTCGATTGTGGTCCCGGCAACGGCCTGATGGACGAGTGGATCCTGCGCGTGCAGGGTCGGCCGTATGACGAGGACGGCCGGCTGGCGGCCAGCGGCTGCGTCAACGAGTCGCTGCTGCAGGGCTGGCTGCGGGAGCCCTACTTCAGCGCCCCGCCACCGAAGAGCACCGGGCGCGCGCAGTTCAATCTGGACTGGGCCCGGCAACACGCGACGGTTCCGCTGGAGCGGCTGTCCGCTTCGGACGTGCAAAGCAGCCTCTGCGAGCTGACCGCCCGAAGCATCGTCGATGCCCTAGCTCCCGGCAGCCGGCGCGCCCTGGTGTGCGGGGGCGGCGCGCGCAATCTGTATCTGATGGATCGCCTGCAAAGCCTGGCACCGGCGGTGCGCTTCGAGACCACGGCGGCCTACGGCCTGCCCCCGGAGTGGGTGGAGGCGGCCGCGTTCGCTTGGCTGGCACGGCGGCGACTTAACAACGAACCGGGCAATCTGCCGGCGGTAACCGGCGCGATGTGCGCGACGCCTCTGGGCGCGATCTTTCAGGTCGCCGCCAGCGACCTCTGCGCCGTTCCCTGAAACGCGCTCAGACCGAGAACGAGGAACCGCAGCCGCAGGTGCTGGAAGCGTTCGGATTGCGGATCACGAACTGTGCGCCTTCCGCCGTTTCCTTGTAGTCGATCTCCGCGCCTTCGAGGTATTGCAGGCTCATCGGATCGACCACCAGGGTCACGCCAGCGTTGGCGACGCGATAGTCGTCCTCGGCCGGCTTTTCATCGAAGTTGAATCCGTACTTGAAGCCGGAGCAGCCGCCACCGGTCACGAACACGCGCAGCACCTGCTCGGGGTTGTCTTCCTCCGCCAGCAGTTCCTTGACCTTGTAGGCCGCCGAGTCGGTGAACACCAAGCTGGTCGGGGCAGCCACCAAGGCTGCGGAATCATTGAGGTCCATGGAACGCACTCCTGACAGATATTGCCAACATCGGGCCGAACCGCCCGCATTCAATGCTATCAGGCCACCCGGCTGAGGCCCGCCAGGCCGGAACCCGAGGCCTTGGCCTCGTCCTGGCCGGCGTCACCCTTCACATGGGTCAGCGCGGACATCACTTCGGTGCCCTCGTAGATCAACTGGCCGTTGACCAGGGCTCCGGCCTCCATTTGCAGGACCCGGTAGCGGACATCGCCGACGATCCGCGCCTTGGCGCCGAGGGTGAGCCGCTCGGACGCGCGCACCTCGCCGACGATACGGCCGTTGACCAGCACGTTGGGCACCCGCACATCGCCTTCGATCACCCCGGTCTCCGACAGCGACAGCGCCGCCGCCTTGTCGCCCGCCGACTGCACACCGCCCTTGATGCGACCATCAACATGCAGGCCACCGGCGAAGCGCACATCGCCGAGAATTTCGGTCTGCCGGCCGATCAGGGTTTCCATGGCCGCCGGCTTGGATCCGCCCATTCCTTTAATCATTACTGCGCTCCTGTAGGGATTCGATAGCGGCCCAGTCGTACTGATCCACCACGCTGGGACGGTCGTTCGCGGGCTTGAGGGTGACCAGCACGCGGGTGGGCTTGAAGCCCGCCGGCAGCCGAAACTCGCCGCTGAACTCCTCGAAATACTTGAAGGAAAATACCAGATTCTTGTCGCCGCTCGTGACCAGCTCCGCGAGTGGAATCTGGGTATTTTTCGCCCCCTGGACGCCCTCGATGCTGAGCTCGACATTGCCGGCGATGCGACTTTCCTCGCGCACCGACTGGATCAGCACCAGCTCGTACTTCCAGCCGGCGCCGGCCTTGCGCATCTTCAGGTCCTGCACCCGCACCCCGGCGCGCGCCTCCTTGGGCGAGACGATGCCGCGATAGAAGGCCAGTTGCTCGCGCAGCGAAGCCGACTCCGCCTCCAGCTTCGACAGCGAGTCCTTGACCGTCTTGCAGGCATCGCCGTCGATGGTCTTGGACTGCTCCGCGTAGGCCAGGGCATCGCGCAGTTCGCCGATCTCCTTCTTGGCGGCGCGCAGTTGCTGGCTGAGCGCGCGTCGCTCGTCCAGCAACCGGTCCCGCTCGCTGGTGGCTTTCTCGAAATCGGCCACCGCGCTTTTCTTGGTGTAGCGGTACAGCCCCCAGCCGGACAGCGCCAGAGCCATGGCAATGGCGGCGGTTAGCAATAGCCGCAGGCGCGGCCGGTGCCGCCGGATGATGATGGTATGGCGCATGCCCGCAGCTCCGGCCGTCTTAAGGCGCGAGCGCCGGAGCGTCCAAACCCAGGGTTTCGGGCAGGCCGAACATCAGGTTGAAACACTGCACGGCCTGGCCGGAGGCGCCCTTGACCAGATTGTCGATCACCGAGAGCACGACCACGGTTTCGCCATCCGGCCCCAGATGCGGGCTGATGCGGCAGACATTGGCGCCGCGCACGCTGCGGGTTTCCGGGTGGTCACCCACCGGCAGCACATCGACGAAGGCTTCGCCGGCATAGCGCTGGGCGTAGAGCCCGCGCAGATCCGCCAGCGGCTTGCGCAGGCGGGCGTAGAGCGTCGCGTGGATGCCGCGACTCATCGGCACCAGATGCGGCACGAAGGTGATGCCCACCGTCTCGCCGGCGCAGCCGGATAAACCCTGGGTGATCTCCGGCAGATGCCGATGCCCCGGCACGCCGTAGGCCTTGAAGCTCTCGGTCACCTCGCAGTACAGCGAGCCGATCTTGGCCTCGCGGCCGCCCCCCGAAGTGCCGGACTTGCAGTCGGCCACCAGGCCACGGGTGTCGACCAGGCCTGCCTCCAGCAAGGGCGCCAGGCCCAGCTGCACGGCGGTGGGGTAGCAGCCGGGGCAGGCCACCAGCCGCGCCCGGCGAATCGCCTCGCGGTGCAACTCCGGCAGACCGTAGACCGCTTCGGCCAGCGCCGCCGGGGCGCTGTGTTCCAGCTTGTACCAGCGCTGAAACTCGGCGGCGTCCTTCAGGCGGAAGTCCGCCGACAGGTCGAGCACCTTGACGCCGCGCTCGATCAGCGCCGGCGCCATCTGCATGGCGGTGCCGTGCGGAGTGGCGAAGAACACCGCGTCGCAGGCCGCGAGGCGCTCGGGATCGGGCACCTCGAAGACCGCATCGCAGTGTCCGCGCAGGGCCGGGAACAGCGCATCGGCGCGCTTGCCGGCTTCCTGCCGCGAGGTCAGTACCCGCAACTCCGCGCGCGGATGCCGCGCCAGCAGACGCAGCAACTCGGCCCCGGTGTAACCGGTGCCCCCGATAATGCCAATCTTGATGCTTTCCACCGTGATCCTTCCGCTTGGGCTGTCTCCGGCCGCCTTGAGGCGCGGCCGGGCGAGCGGCGATGATACGTGTTCACTTTCGCTTCGTGCGCCCCATGCTCTGGCTCAAAGCACTGCACATCGTCTTCGTCATTTCCTGGATGGCCGGCCTGCTGTACCTGCCGCGGCTGTTCGTCTACCACACGGAAGCCACCGACGAGGTCGGCCATCAGCGCTTCTGCGTGATGGAAAAACGCCTCTACACCCTTAGCCTGATCGCCATGATCGGCACCTGGCTGTTCGGCATCGCCACCCTGCTCTCGGCCGATGCCGGCTATGCGAAGGTGACCTATTGGAGCATGGGCTGGCTGCACGCCAAGCTGGCGCTGGTGCTGGCGCTGTCCGGCTACCAGGGCTGGCTGAAAGGCCGCTTGCGCGATTTCGCCAACCGCAAGAACACCCGCAGCGCCCGCTATTACCGGATCGCCAACGAGTTGCCGGCGGTGCTGATGGTGGTGATCGTGATTCTGGTGGTGGTCAAACCGTTCTGACCTCCCTCAGACATGAAAAAGGCCGCGACAGCGGCCTTTTTCATGCGCGAACCAGCCTTAGGAACCGCTCGGCGGCTCCATCTGGCTCTGGCAGTAGTTCTGCAGACCGACCGTCTCGATCAGCTTGAGCTGCTCCTCGATGAAGTCGATGTGCTCTTCCTCGCTCTTCTGGATCTGCACCAGCAGCTCGCGGGTCACGTAGTCCTTGACGGCCTCGCAATGGGCGATGGCGGCGGCGTACAGGGGATGCGCTTCCAGCTCCAGCTTCAGGTCGCACTCCAGCAGCTCCTTCACGTCCTCGCCGATGTAGAGCTTGCCGAGATCCTGGAGATTGGGGAGCCCTTCGAGAAACAGGATGCGGCCGATCAGCTTGTCGGCATGCTTCATCTCGTCGATGGACTCGTGGTACTCGTACTTGCCGAGCTTCTTCAGGCCCCAGTTTTCCAGCATGCGGGCATGCAGGAAGTACTGGTTGATGGCGGTCAGCTCGTTCTTGAGCGCGAGATTGAGATATTCGAGAACTTTCGCGTCGCCGCGCATGGCCGTGCTCCTGGGGTATCGAAGCCGCAGGTTACGTGCACCGAGATAGTTTCACAACCTATTGTTTTGTTTTGATATTCAACTGCTTTTGCGTGCGATTCTCAGTCGCCCGAAAAGACCAGCTCAGGCCGCGATCAAGCCCGGAGCAGAAAACAGCGGCTGCTCGGCCGCAGCACGGCGGGCGGTCGCTTCGGTCAGCGTCCGGCGCGCATCGGGGACGCACTTGCCACAGCAGGTACCCAGACCAGTGAGATTCTTGAGGTCGCGCAGCGACACGGCACCCTCGTTCACCGCGCGGTGGATGTGCTTGTGGCTGACGGCTTTGCAGACGCAGACGTACATGGCGGCGAAGGACTTCGGATTTCCGGGCGCAGGCGGGACTGCACTGCGCTTCGCAGCCTATTGCCAATGAGAATTGTTGTCAAACAGGAACGGGATGCAGTGCGCACTGGCACCGCGCCGAGCCGACTTAGTCCGCGAATTCTCCCGGCGGCGGCGCATCCGGCGCACCGGCGATCCCTGCCAGTTCCTCCAGCGCCTGCCGATAGACCTCGCGCTTGAAGAACACCACTTCGCGCGCCGGCTGCCAGTAATCCACCCAGCACCAAGCATCAAACTCCGGCCGCTCGCCGGCATCCAGGCGCACGTCGGCTTCCTGCGCCAGCAGGCGCAGCACGAACCAGCGCTGCTTCTGGCCGATGCAGACCGGCCGCCGGCCACGGCGCACCAGATGCTTGGGCAGGCGGTAGCGCAGCCAGTCGCTGGTCACGCCCAGCACCTCGACGTGCTCGGGCAGCAGGCCCAGTTCTTCCTGCAATTCGCGGAAACAGGCCTGCTCGGGGGTCTCGCCACGCTTGATCCCGCCCTGTGGGAACTGCCAGGCCTGCTGGCCGATGCGCTTGGCCCAGAGGACCCGCGCCCGGCCATCGGCGGGCATGCCGAGCACGATGATGCCGACATTGGGGCGGAATCCATCGGAGTCGATCACGTACACATCCCTGTAATTTGCACCGCATCTTTCCACAGGCGCTTGGCGAGCAGCAATCACAGGTAAAGGTGAGGCTCCGGTCCACTGGTATCCTGCGCCCCCGTCCTGCCCCGCCCCAGCACTCATGCACCTCGCGGTTTTCGACCTCGACCACACCCTGCTCGCCGCCGACAGCGACTACCTCTGGGGCCAGTTCCTCTGCGACCAGGGCCTGGTCGACCGCGAGCACTACGAAACCCGCAACCGCCAGTTCTATGCCGACTACGCCGCCGGCCAGCTCGATGTCGACGCCTTCTACCGGTTCTCGCTGGCGCCGCTGATGCTGAAGAGCCTGGCCGAGTGGCAGCCGCTGCGGCAGCGCTTCGTGGAAGAGCAGATCCGTCCCCGGGTGGCCCGGCAGGCGCCGGAACTGCTGGCGCACCATCGCGACCGGGGCGATCTGCTGCTGATCACCACCGCCACCCAGCGCTTCATCACCGAGCCGATTGCCGAGTTGCTCGGCGTCGAACATCTGCTGGCCTCCGAGCCGGAGATCGCCGACGGCCGCTTCACCGGCCGGTTGCGGCGCGCCAACTTCCAGGCCGCGAAAGTCAGCAGCCTGCAAGCCTGGCTGGCGGAGCGCGCCGTCACCCCGACCTCGATCACCGCCTACTCCGACTCCCGCAACGACATCCCGCTGCTGGAGCTGGCCGACCGCGCGGTGGCGGTCGATCCCGACCCGACCCTGCGCGCGCATGCCGAGAGCAAGGGCTGGTCGGTCATCAGCCTGCGCTGAGCTGCTTTGGCCCGGCGCGACTAGGGCTCCAGCCGCTCCAGCAACCAGCTTTCACCGGCACGGCGGTAGCGCAGACGGTCGTGCAGACGATTGAGTCGCCCCTGCCAGAACTCCACCCGCTCCGGCACCAAGGCGTAGCCGCCCCAGTACGGCGGCAGCGGCACCTCGCCCTCGGCATAGCGACGCTCGTTGTCGGCCAGCCGGGCGTCGAGCTGCTCGCGACTGGCCACCACCTGCGATTGCCGCGAGGTCCAGGCACCGATCTGCGAGCCGCGCGGCCGCGAGTGGAAATACTGCTCGGACAGTGACTCCGGCAACTTCCGCACCTGTCCCTCGAAGCGCACGCTGCGCTCCAGGCGATCCCACCAGAAGGTCGCCGCCGCGCGCGGATTGGCCGCCAGCGCCTCGCCCTTGCGCGAGTCGTAGTTGGTGTAGAAGCACAGCCCGCCCTGGTGCCAGCCCTTGTACAACACCACCCGCGCCGAAGGCTGACCATCGGCATCCACGGTGGCCAGCACCATTGCCGTCGGCTCGACCAAGCCGGCGCCTTCGGCATCGGCAAACCAGCGTTCGAACTGCGCGAGCGGGTCGGACAACACCGCAGTCTCGATCAGCGGCGGATTCTTGGTGTACTGGGCCATGGACTTCCTCTGCGGGCTTCGGCCGTAAACTTCCGGTCCCGTCCATTTTCTCAGGAAACCCGCATGTCCGACGTTCCGTCCAGCTTCCGTGCCCTGCGCGTCCGCAGCGAGGGCGGCCACAGCGCCCGGTTTGAAAATCTGGGGATCGGGGAACTCAGCGCTGGCGAGGTGGTGGTGCGGGTCGCCTACTCCGGCATCAACTACAAGGACGCGCTGGCGGTGACCGGCAAGGGCAAGATCCTGCGCGGCTCGCCGCGCACGCCGGGCATCGACCTCTCCGGCGTGGTCGCCCAGAGCAGCGACCCGCGCTATCCGCCCGGCACCCCGGTACTGGTCACCGGCTGCAACATCGGCGAGCAACTGGACGGCGGCTACAGCGAGTACGCGCGGCTGCCGGCCGAGGCCATCGTGCCGCTGCCTGAGGGGCTGAGCCTGGCCGAGGCCATGGCCATCGGCACCGCCGGCTTCACCGCCGCGCTGGCGCTGCGGCGGATGCTCGAGAACCACCAGTCGCCGGAGATGGGCAGCATCCTGGTCACCGGCCCCACCGGCGGCGTCGGCAGCATCGCCATCGCCCTGCTCAAGCGCGAGGGCTTTCAGGTCACCGCGCTCACCGGCAAGCCGGAGGCGGCGCGCGACTATCTGCAGGCGCTCGGCGCCGATGTGATCCTCGACCGCAACAGCCAGGCCATGGGCGGCAAGCCGCTGGAGACCGCGCTCTGGGGCGGCGCGGTCGACAACCTCGGCGGCGCCACGCTCAACTGGCTGACCCGCACGGTGAAACCCTGGGGCAACATCGCCAGCATCGGCCTGGCGCAGGCGCACACGCTGGAAACCACGGTGATGCCCTTCATCCTGCGCGGCGTCTCGCTGCTCGGCATCCACTCGGTGGAGTGCCCGCGCGCCTGGCGGCTGGCGATCTGGGACAAGCTGCGCGCCGACTGGAAGCCGGCCGGACTGATGGAACGCATCGTCGCCCGCACCATCGACCTCGACGGGCTACCCGCCGCCTGCGAGGACCTGATCGCCGGCCGGGTCACCGGCCGCACACTGGTGCGCATCCACGGCGACTGAACGCCGAAGGCCGGCCTTCAGTTGAGTTGCAGCTCGCGCAGGTGATCGAGCTTGGCGGCGTAGAGGTCGCGACTGCCGCGGGTGGTGCTGCTGTCCCGCGCCAGCCGGAGTTCCTCACTGGCCAGACGCGCCTCGCCGAGTTGCAGATAGGTCATGGCCAATGCGAAGTGGATCTCGTGCGCGTAGGGCATCCGGGCCAGCTCCTTGCGGAACAGGCGACGGGCCTCGCGGTAATCCCGGCTGCGCAGCGCCGCCAGCCCCAGATCGAAGTAGTGGTAGGGCGGCTCGGCGTCGATGCGCGCCAGCCGGGTGCGTAGCGCTTCGGCCTCGGTCCGCCGACCCTGCTGATCCAGCAGCCCGGCCAGATTCGACAGCGCCTCGGCGTCCCCCGGCTGCCGCTGCAAGGCATGCCGCAGTGCCCGCTCCGCCTGCGCCGGAAGTTCCTTCTTCAGATACACCACCGCCAGCGTGTTGTAGGCGTTCTGAAAATCGGGCGCGGTCCGCAGCGCCGCGCGCGCCCACCAGTAGGCCTGATTGAGGTCCCGCTGGGCGAGGCTCTCGGCGGCTCGGTTATTCATGTACATCGCCAGCACCGTGGCTTCGGAAACCTCCTGCCGATGCTGACCACGCAGCTCTTCGGGCGGCAGGAAATCAATCGTCGTCACCGACTGCTCGCCGTCGCGGAACCGGTCGCGGCCGGTTGCGCCCAGACCGATGTTGATGTGCCCGCTGAGCACCAGCATGCCTTCGCCGCGACTCCAGGTGTCCTGCCCAAAAACGTTCTGGTAGTGCACCGGAATGCCCAGCGGCCGGGCAAACGCTGCGGTCATGATCACCAGCGACAGACAGTTGCCAGCGCGCGCCTCGAAGGCCTGCGCGGCGTTGCGGGTCATGGTCGTGTCGTATTCCAGCCGCAGGTTGTCGCGCAGCGCCTCGAACAGGCCGTTGCGCGGCCCCAGCTCGCGGACCCGGTCGGCGATCACGCCATCGAGATAAGCCTGCATGGCCGGGCTGAGCGCGAACACGGAGCCGGCGTCGACCGGCTCGGCAGGGGCCGCGAACAAGGGGTCGGCGAACAGGCCGTCGGTGGGCGGCAGCAGCGGCCGGCTGGCGCAGCCGGAAACCAGCAGGACACTCAGCAGCGCAACGCTGGCTCTCATCCCGATTCTCCTCGCTCACCGCCGGCGGGCCCGCAACCCCGGGCGCGCCAGCCTGCGGCTGACGATAGAGACTCCCGGCCAGGATGAAAAGCCAGCCCCGGCGACCGGCCCTGGTCAGGGCCGGCGCGGCGGGGTTGGCCTCAGGCAGCCAGGGTCGGGTAGTCGGTGTAGCCCTTGGGACCGGGCGTGTAGAGCGTCGAGAAGTCCACCGCATTCAGCGGCGCCTTGCTGGCGAAGCGCTGCACCAGGTCGGGATTGGCGAGGAAGGCCTTGCCGTAGACGACGGCATCGGCACGGCCCTCGCGGATCGCGGCGTTGCCGCTGTCGGCGTCGAAGCCGCCATTGAGCAGCAGCGGGCCCTGGAAGTGCGCGCGGGCGATGCGCGCCAGTTCCTGCTCGGCGGGCAGATCCCACTGCTCGTGACGCAACTCCAGATGGCCGACGCCGCGCTTCTGCAGCTCCTTGGCGAGGTATTCCACCAGCGCCTGCGGCTGCGACTCCGCCATGTCGTTGAAGGCCACCAGCGGCGAGATACGCACGCCGACCCGGCCAGCGCCCAGCACCGAGATGCAGGCATCGACGATCTCCAGCAGCAAGCGCGCGCGGTTCTCGATGGAGCCGCCGTACTGGTCGTTGCGGTCGTTGACCGAATCGCGCAGGAACTGGTCGATCAGATAGCCGTGCGCGCCGTGGATCTGCACCGCGTCGAAGCCGGCGGCCTTGGCGCGTTCGGCGCCCTTGCGGAACAGCTCGACGATGCCGGGAATCTCCTCGGTGCGCAGCGGACGCGGCGTCTCGTAGGGCACCTTGCCCTTGGGCGTGTGGGTGAGGTCGTTGCGGATCGCCTTGTTGCTGGCGCTGATCGGCTGCACGCCGTTGATGTCGGAATGCGCGGCGCGGCCGGCATGCCAGAGCTGGATGGCGATGCGCCCGCCAGCGGCGTGGACGGCGTCGGTGACGCGCTTCCAGCCGGCCTGCGTGGCCTCGTCGAACAGACCGCCCTCGCCCAGGTAGGCGCTGGCATCGGGGGTGATGAGGGCGCACTCGGTGAAGATCAGTCCGGCGCCGGCACGCTGACGGTAGTACTCCACCATCAGATCGTTGGGGATGTGGCTGGTGCCGGCGCGGGTGCGGGTCAGCGGCGCCATCAGGATGCGGTTGCGCAGCTCGACATCGCCGAGCTTGAGCGGGCTGAACAGATCGAGGGACATGGAGACTCCAGAAGGTTTTCTTGAACTGAGGAAGGCCGCCGACCCAACCGGCGCCTCCGGCAAGGGAGAAGCTAGCAGGCCGGGCATCGCCGCGTATAACGCCTTGAACAAGCGCTCGGATTCGTTCACGCGCGTTCAGCCTCGGGCTCGCCGCCCCAGCCACCGCCCAGCGCCTTGTAGAGCGCCACCGCAGCGGTGTTGACGGCGGTCTCGCTGGCGGCAACGGCGTCTTCGGCAGCCAGCAGGCTGCGTTCGGCGTCGAGCAGCACCAGGAAGTCGATCACGCCGGCCTTGTACTGGATGCGCGCCAGCTCGGCGGCCCGGCGTGCGGCGGCGGCCTGGTCCAGCGTGTGCCGCAGGCGCTGGCGCGACTGGCTCACCGCCACGAAGGCGTTCTCGGTTTCCTCCAGCGCGGTCAGCACGGTCTGCTCGTAGCGCGCCGCCGCGCCACGGCTGCGGGCATCGGCGGCATCGACGCGGGCGGCGACACTGCCTAGGTCAAAAGCGGCCCAGGACAGCGTCGGCCCGGCGCTCCAGGCGCGGCTGGCGGCGCCGAGGTCGCCGAAGCTGCCGGCGCTGAAGCCCGCGAAACCGCTCAGGCTCAGACGCGGGAAGTAGTCGGCCGTCGCCACGCCGACGCGGGCCGTGGCGGCGTGCAGCTCGGCGGCGGCGCGGGCGATGTCCGGCCGCCGGCGCAGCAGCTCGCCGGCTTCACCGACCGGCAGCGGCCGGTTGAGCGCGGTGATCGTCGCCGCAGCCGGCGGCTGCCAGACACCGGGGCGCTGCCCCAGCAGCACCGCCAGCCGGTGCTCGGCGCGGCGGCGCTGGGTTTCCAGCAGCGGCATGCCGGCCTCGGTGGCGGCGAGGCGGGCGCGGGCGCTGGCGACATCCAGCTCGGTGCCTCGGCCGGCGTCGTAGCGCACCTGGGTCAGGCGCAGCGTCTCCTGCTGGCTGTCGCGGTTGCGCTCGGCGACATCCAGTTGCTGGGCGCTACCACGCCACTCGAAGTAGTTGCGCGCGACCTCGGCGGCCACCAGCACCTGCGCCTCGTGCAGGCTGGCCTGGGCCGCTTCGGCGTCGGCGCGCGCGGCTTCGGTGCCACGACGCACGCGGCCGAACAGATCCAGCTCCCAGGCGGCGTCGAAGCCCAGGCGCAGGCTCTCGGTCTGGCCGCGCGGACCGGTGCTGCTGGCACCGAGCTGCGCCGCCTCGCCCTTCTGCGCGCTGCCGCTGGCGGTGACCACCGGGAAAGCATCGTTGCGCTGGTCGCGGAACAGGGCGCGCGCCTCCTCGACGCGACTGACCGCCAAGGCCAGGTCACGGTTGGCGTGCAGCGCCTGCTCGACCAGCCCGCTCAGCGCGGGATCGCCGAGCTGCGTCCACCAGCGCGCTTCCAGGCCAGCGCCGACCACGGTGTCGGCCTCGGCGCGGGCGAAGCTGGCCGGCGCAGTCTCCGGCGCCCGGTAGTCGGGGCCGACCGCGCAGGCAGCCAGCGCGAACGCCGAGAGCGCGGCCGCCATTGGCACCAGCCGGCTTACCACGGCAGGGTCTCGCCCTGGTGGAAGTAGCCGCCGTTCGGGCCTTCGGCCGGCAGCGTCGCCAGCCAGACGCTGGTCCTGGCGCCGTCGGGAATGCTCATCGGCGCCGCCGCGCCGCCCATGTCGGTCTGGACATGTCCGGGATGCGCGGCGTTGACCTTGTGCGGGGTATCGCGCAGTTCGTAGGCGAGATGCACGGTCCAGGCGTTCACCGCGCTCTTGCTGACGTTGTAGGCCGGCACCTTGTAGTCGTAGATCGGCGAGCCCGGGGTCTGATGCAGGGTGTTGCTGGCCAGGATGCTCGACAGATTGACGATGCGCGCGCCGCTCGATTTCTTCAGCAGCGGCAGAAAGGCCTGGGTGACGGCGATGAGGCCGAAGACGTTGGTGTCGAAGGTCTGGCGCCAGGTTTCCAGCGACTGCTCGGACGGCTTCTTGTCGCCCGCGTCGAGCAGCACGCCAGCATTGTTGACCAGGACATCGAGGCGGCCGTGCTTCTGGCCGATCACCGCGACGGCGGCCGAGATGGACGCCGCGTCGGTGACATCCAGTTGCAGGGGCTCGACCTCGCCGCCCAGCGACTTGGCGGCTTCCACCGCCTTGCTGCGATCACGCGCGGCGAGGATGACGTGATAGCCCAGGGCGGCGAGCTGCTTCGCGGTTTCCAGGCCGATGCCCTTGTTGGCGCCGGTGACGAGACTGATGGGTTTGCTCATGGGATTTCCTTTGTTCGTGGGTTTAGTGGGCTTCAAGGCCGGCCAGGGAATAGGCGGCGACCGGTTCGGGCTTGCGCTGGGCGAGCTTGCGGATGACCAGATAGAACACCGGCGTCATCAAGAGGCCGAAGAAGGTGACGCCGATCATGCCGGCGAACACCGCCACGCCCATGGCGTGACGCATCTCGGCACCGGCACCGCTGGCCAGAACCAAGGGCACCACGCCCATGACGAAGGCCAGCGAGGTCATCAGGATCGGCCGCAGGCGCAGGCGGCAGGCTTCCAGCACCGCGTTCCAGGTGCTGACGCCGGCCTCCTCCTGCTCCTTGGCGAACTCGACGATCAGGATCGCGTTCTTGCAGGCCAGGCCCACCAGCACGATCAGGCCGATCTGCGTGAAGATGTTGTTGTCGCCGCCCGACAGCAAGACGCCGGTGATCGCCGAGAACAGGCACATCGGCACGATCAGGATCACCACCAGCGGCAGGCTCCAGCTCTCGTACTGCGCGGCCAGCACCAGAAAGGCCAGCAGCACGCAGAGCGGGAAGATCAGCAGCGCGGTGTTGCCGGCGAGGATCTGCTGGTAGGTCAGCTCGGTCCACTCGTAGGCCATGCCGTTGGGCAGCTCGGCCTTCACCAGCTCCTCGATGATCTTCTGCGCCTGGCCGCTGGAATAGCCGGCCGCCGGCGCGCCATTGATCTCGGCGGTGACATAACCGTTGTAGTGCATCACCCGGTCCGGCCCGGCGGTCTCCTGGACCTTCAGGAAGGCGCCCAGCGGCACCATCTCGCCGGCACTGTTGCGCACCTGCAGACGGGTCACGTCCTCCGGCTGCAGGCGGAAGCGCAGATCGGCCTGGGCGTTGACCTGGTAGGTGCGGCCGAAGCGGTTGAAGTCGTTGACGTAGAGCGAGCCGAGATAGATCTGCAAGGTTTCGTTGATCGCCTGCAGGCTCACACCCTGCGCCTTGGCCTTCTCGCGGTCGATGTCGGCGTAGATCTGCGGCACGTTGACCTGGTAGCTGCTGAACACGCTGCTCAGGCCCGGCGTCTGCCGCGCCTTGTGCAGGATGTTCTGGGTCACCGTGTACAGCTCGTCGAAGCCCAGGCCGGCGCGGTCTTCGAGCTGCAACTTGAACCCACCAATCGTGCCCAGCCCCTGCACCGGCGGCGGCGGGAACACGGCGATGAAGGCTTCCTGGATGCCGCCGAACTTCTCGTTGAGCGAAGACGCGATCTCTGCCGCCGATAAACCTGGCCCCTTGCGCTCGTCGAAGCCCTTCAGCGAGGCGAAGACGATGCCGGCATTGGGCGCATTGGTGAAACCGTTGATCGACAGGCCCGGGAAGGCGACCGCCGAGGCCACGCCCGGCTGTTCCATCATGATCCGGCTCATCTCGCGGATCACCTGCTCGCTGCGGTCCAGCGTCGCCGCGTCCGGCAGGTTGGCGAAGGCCACGAGGTATTGCTTGTCCTGCTGCGGCACGAAGCCTTCCGGCACCGCCTTGAAGCCCAGCGCGGTCAGACCCAGCAGGCCGCCGTAGACCATCAGCACCACCACCGCGCCGCGCAGCAGGCGCTGCACGCCGCCGACGTAGCCGCGACCGGCGCGGGCGAAGAAGCGGTTGAAGGGCCGGAACAGCCAACCGAAGGCGGCGTCGATGCCGCGCTGGAAGCGGTCCTTGGGCGCGTCATGGCCCTTCAGCAGCACGGCGGCCAGCGCCGGCGACAGGGTCAGCGAGTTGAAGGCGGAGATCACCGTCGAGATGGCGATGGTCAGCGCGAACTGCTTGTAGAACTGGCCGGTGAGGCCGCTGATGAAGGCGGTGGGGATGAACACCGCGCACAGCACCAGGGCGGTGGCGACGATGGGGCCGGTGACTTCGCGCATGGCCTGCCGCGTTGCTTCCAGCGGGGTCTTGCCCAGCTCGATGTTGCGCTCGACGTTTTCGACCACGACGATGGCGTCGTCCACCACAATTCCTATCGCCAGCACCAGGCCGAACAGCGACAGGGCGTTGAGCGAGAAGCCGGCGGCATGCATCACCGCGAAGGTGCCGACCAGCGACACCGGCACGGCGGCGAGCGGGATGATGCTGGCACGCCAGGTCTGCAAGAACAGAATGACCACCAGTACCACCAGCAGCAGCGCCTCGAACAGGGTGTGCACCACCGCCTCGATGGAGCCGCGCACGAACACCGTCGGGTCGTAGACGATCTCGTAGTCGATGCCCTGCGGGAAGTCCTTCTTCAGCGTCTCCATCTTGGCGCGCACGCTGTTGCTGATCTCGATGGCATTGCTGCCCGGCCGCTGGAAGATCGGCAGCGCCACCGCCGACTTGTTGTTGAGCAGGGAGCGCAGCGCGTAGTTGGAGGAACCCAGCTCGACGCGGGCGACGTCCTTGAGCCGGGTGATGGCGCCGTCGGCGCCGACCCTCACCACGATGTCGCCGAACTCCTCCTCGGTGGTCAGGCGGCCGGCGGCATTGATGTTGAGCTGGAAGTCGGCGGCATTGGGCGCCGGCGGTGCGCCGAGTTGCCCGGCGGCGACCTGCTGGTTCTGCTCGCGGATGGCGGCGATCACCTCGCTGGCCGAGAGGCCCCGGCTGGCGACCTTCTCGGGGTCGAGCCAGACCCGCATCGAATAGGCGCCGGCACCGAACACCTGCACATCACCAACGCCATCAATGCGCGCCAGCTCGTCCTTCACCCGCAGGCGGCCGTAGTTGGCGACGTAGAGATCGTCGTAGCGGCCATCGGGCGAGAGCAGATGCACGACCATGGTCAGGTCGGGCGAGGCCTTCTGGGTGGTGACGCCGAGGCGCTGCACTTCCTGCGGCAACTGCGGCAGCGCCTGGGCGACGCGGTTCTGCACCAGCACCTGCGCCTTGTCGATGTCGGAGCCGATGGCGAAGGTGATGGTGAGCGTCATCGCGCCGTCGGAGGTGGCCTGCGAGAACAGGTACTGCATGCCCTCGACGCCGTTGATGCTCTGCTCCAGCGGGCTGGCGACGGTCTCGGCGATCACCTTGGGATTGGCGCCCGGGTAGGCGGCGCGCACCACCACGGTGGGCGGCACCACCTCCGGGTATTCGCTGATCGGCAACTGGCTCAGCGACAGGGCGCCGGCAATGAAGACGATGGCCGACAGCACCGCCGCGAAGATCGGCCGGTTGACGAAGAACTGGGAGAAATTCATGGCGCGCTCCGCTTACTGCGCGGCCCGCGCCGTGCTGCCGGCGACGGCCAGCTTCACCGGCTCGTCGTGGCTGGAGACCTGAGCGACACCCACCCGGCCCTCGCCCATCGCCACCAGTTGCGGTGCCACCGCCGAGCCGGGCTTCACCCGCTGCAGACCGTTGACGACGATGGACTCGCCGGGCTTCAGACCGCTGCGGATCACCCGCAGGCCGTCGATGCGCGGCCCGGTGCTGACCTGCCGGTACTGCGCCAGCTTGTCGGCGCCGACGGTGAGCACGTACTTGCGGTCGAGGTCGGTACCGATGGCGCGGTCATCGACCAGCGCCGCCTCGAAGCTCTGGCCGGCGACCAGCTTCACCCGCGCGAACAGCCCCGGCGTGTAGCGCCCGCTGGCGTCGTCGAGGGTGGCGCGGACGCGGATCAGGCCGTTGTGGCTGGCGTTGTCGATGAAGTCGAGCTTGGCGGCGTGCGGCGTGCCGGCCTCGTCCATCAGGCCGACGTAGACCTGGGCGGCATCGTCGTGCGCGAGGGTGGCGAGGTAGCTCTGCTCGTCGAGATCGAAGGACACGTACACCGGATCGACGCTGACCACCGTGGTCAGCACGCTCTGGGCGCTGACCAGATTGCCGGCGGTGATCAGCGCGCGGGATACCCGGCCGTCCAGCGGCGCGGTGACCCGGGTGTAGGAGAGATCCAGCCGCGCCGCGCGCAGCGCCGCCTGCACCGAAGCGACCTCGGCGGCGGCCACCGCTTCGCCGGAGCCGAGCCGGTCGTGCTCCTCGCGGGAGATCGCGCCCTGCTCGATCAGCAGCGCCGAGCGCGCCCGGTTGGCCTGCGCCAGGCGGTACTGCGCCTGGGCGCGGTCGAGTTCCGCTTCCAGGCGCTCGACCTGGGCAGCGAAGGGGCGCGGGTCGATCTGGAACAGCAACTGGCCCTTCTTCACCAGCGCGCCTTCCTGGAAGGGCGCCGATTCGATGAAGCCGGAGACCCGGGGACGGATCTCCACCTGCTGCACCGCTTCGATGCGGCCGGTCAGCTCGCGCCAGTCCTTGAGGGTCTTGAACGGCACCTCGGCGACACTGACCTGAGGGGCGCTGGCCCTGGGGCTTTCGCTGGCCTCGGAGGCGCCGCAAGCGGCCAGGCTGAACAGGCCGAGCGAGAACAGCCCGAGCAGGGCGGCCTTGCGTGCGGTGGAGGCGGTGAGGGTATTGGGCATGGCGGACTCCCTGGTCTGGCCGTAAGTGGTCGCCACCGTCGGGGGATCAGGTCTTGCCGTGCATCTGCTGCGGCTTGACACTGCGCCGTCACAACCCAATGATGCGGATGTGACTATACCGTTCGGTAACATCTGGCGAGGATGTTAGTGACCGGTCAGTATCATTTCAAGCCAGTTGTGCGAGGAGGTCCCGATGTCCAGCCCAAGTGTTTCAGCCGAAAAGGAATTTGCCGCCAAAGCAGCGGCCAGCGCCGGCTGCGCAACCGCCAAGGCCAGCGCCCGCGACCGCATTTTCGCGGCCGCCCGCGACCTGTTTTACCGACAGGGCATCCGCGCGGTGGGCGTGGAATCCATCGCCCAGGAAGCCGGCGCCACCAAGATGAGCCTGTACCGCGCCTTTCCCTCCAAGGACGAGCTGGTGGCCGAGTGCCTGAAGCAGTCGGAGCGCGAGTTCTGGGTCTGGTGGGACGAGACCACCGCCCCGCATGCGAAGAACCCGGAAGCAGCGGTGCTGGCCCTGTTCAAGGGCATGAGCGCCAAGGCCAAGACCTGCGAGAAGCGCGGCTGCGCGATCGGCAACGCCTCGGTGGAGCTCACCGAATCCGATCACCCCGGCCGTCACGTGGTCGAGGCCTACAGCCGCGAGAAGCGCCGCCGCCTGCGCGAGTTGTGCGTGGCGATGAACGCTCAGGACCCCGAAGGTCTGGCCGATGGCCTGCTGCTGCTGATGGACGGCGGCTACTTCAGCCGGCTCAGCCTGGGCCCGAGCGGCCCGACCGCCAGCATGGCCAAGGCGGCGCAGGCGCTGATCCGCGCGCATACCGCCTGAGCGGACACCGCTACCTCCGCACACGGCGGAGGCGGTCGGCGCGGCGCTAGATCTTCAGGCGCTGCACCGGCTCGCCGTTGGCGAGATGCTGCTCGACGATCTCGTCGATGTCTTCGCGGTTCTGGTAGCGATACCAGACCCCTTCCGGGTACACGACCGCCACCGGCCCCAGCTCGCAGCGGTCCAGGCAGCCGGCCATGTTCACCCGCACCCGGCCGGTGCCGGCCAGCCCGCGCTTCTTCACCTGCTGCTTGCAGTAGTCGCGTAGCTCGTTGGCGCCCTTGTCGGCGCAGCACTCGCGACCGTCCTCGCGGCGGTTGCAGCAGAAGAAGATGTGGCGCTGGAAGTAGGGATCGGACGTGCTCATGGGAACCAGTGGTCGATAAGGCTTACTTCTTTTCGCCGAAGCCGTAGCCGAGATTCACCGAGGTCAGCGTGTCGGTCTTGCGGGTGCCGTCCGGCACTTCGGAGTTGAAACGCAGCTCGTAGCCCAGGCTGGCGAACAGATTGCCGGCGACCGTGAGCTTCAGCTCCGAAACCGGGTTGATATAGGTGGTGGTGCGCGAGCGCTCCACCTTCAGCCCCTGCGAGAACTTGCTGGTGGCGCTGATCTCCCAGACGTACTTGGCGTTGAGCAGAGCGACCGCCGAACTTTCCCGACCGGCCGGCTCGGCCAGCTTGATCTGGGTGGCACCGACGCCGACCTCGGCATCCAGACTGTGCGCGGGCAGCGTCAGCAGCCGCCGGCCATAGCCCAGCGCCTCGGTGGTGCGTTCGGCGATACCTGCGAAGCGGTCGTTGTCGTAGTCCAGCGTCAGGAACACGTAGTTGTGGGCGTCGAAATCGCGGCTGAGCTTGTAGCCCAGGCTGTAACGCTCATCGGTGGTGAGATTGTCCTGCTGGGCGCTCACCGCAGCGGCCTTGCCCTCGTGGGTCCAGGGGCCACCGACGTAACTCAGTTGCAGCTTGCCATTGGCGGACCGGGTATCGGTATTGCCCGAGGTGCTCAGCAGGCCCAGCGAGGCGTCGCCGGAGTAGCGGCCGGGCAGGTCCGCCTGGTCGGGGTTCAGCACCGGCGGCGTGGGCGCGATCTCCGCCAGCGCCTCGGTATCGGTGATCGCGGTGCGCGCCAATTGGGGCGCGGCCAGCGCCACCGGAACCACACCACACAGAACGACAGCCGCACAAGCAAATGACTTCATCAGCAGTTCCTGACCGGGAAACGGGGGTGGGGAGTATGCCAGTCGCGCTGACCCACTCGCGATACGATGCGCCATGGATGCCGCAAACCTGCTAGCCGACGCAGACCGCTGCGTGAAATGCGGCCTCTGCCTGCCCCACTGCCCTACCTATCGCCTCAGTCGCAGCGAGGCGGAAAGTCCACGCGGCCGCATTGCGCTGGCGCAGGGTTTGGTCCAAGGCCAGTTACCGGCCTCGGCCACGCTCGCCACGCACATCGACAACTGCCTGTCCTGCCGCGCCTGCGAGGCGGTGTGCCCGGCCAAGGTGCCCTACGGCCGCATCGCCGATGCCACCCGCGCGCTGCTGGTCGAGCCCGGACGCAGCCGCGCGACCCGGCTGCTGTCCATGCTGCTGGATCAAGCCTCCGTCCGCGCGCTGCTGCGCGCCAGTTTGTGGTTGTCGCAGCGGCTGCTGGGCGCCCCAAGCGGCTCGCCACGATGGCCTCGCCTGCTGCGCTACCGCCCGGCACCACAGCGCCTGCGCGCTGTGTCGGCGCCCGCCACTGGCAAGGTCGGCCTGCTGGTCGGCTGCGTCGGCGACGTGCTGGAGCGGGCGGTGCTGGCCGACACCCTGCGCGTGCTCGCGGCACTGGGCATCGAGGCGGCGGTGCCGCCGGACCAGGGCTGCTGCGGCGCGCTCAACCAGCACGCCGGACTCGCCGCCGCCGCCAGCCGCCAGGCCGCGCGCAATGCCCAGGCCTTTGCCGGCTGCGAAACCGTGCTGGCGCTCGCCAGCGGCTGCGGCGCCAGCCTGCGCGACCTCGGAGGCGCGGCCGGGGCGACACCGGCACTCGCACCCAAGGTGCAGGACCTCTGTAGCTATCTCGCCGACCGCCTGGAAACCCAACCGCTGCCGCTGCGCCCACTGCCACTCCGGGTGGCGATCCACAGCGCCTGCACGCAAACCAATGTGTTTGGCGCCGGCGGCGCGATCCGCCGGCTGCTACAGGCCATTCCAGAGCTGGAGCTGGTGGATCTCGCCAGCGACAGCGGTTGCTGCGGGGCCGCCGGCACTGGGTTTCTCAGCGCACCCGAACAGGCCGACCGTCTGCTGGCACCGAAGCTGGACGCCGCCGTCGCGCTGCAACCGCAGGTGATCGTCTCCGCCAACATCGGCTGCGCCCTGCACCTCGCGGCCGGGCTCCGCAGCCGGGGGCTGGAGATCGAACTGCTACACCCGGTCAGCCTGCTGGCGCGGGCACTGGCACCAAGGGCACCACGTTAGCGGGCTCGGGCGGCGTCTCGCGCAGTCCCACTTCCAGGCGCAGCAGCAGTAGCTCCGCCATCTCGCCTTGCAGAAACTCGCGCAACTGCGCTTCTTCCGCCTCCTTGGCGAGGATGCGGTTGGGCTGGAAGCTGTAGTCGCGCGAGACCGACAGCGTGTCCGCCGGCAGCAGCAGCTTGCCGGCACGGCGGACTTCGTAGCGCACCGAGATCACCAGCCGGTATTCCAGCGCCTTGCCGTCGGGGCCCAGCGACAGCGTCTCGCGGCGCTCGACCAGATCCCAGAGCCGCAACTGGGTTTCGGCCTGGTCGGCGCGGGTGGCGACTTCCGCCCCGCGCTGGCTCAGACGGGCGCGCAGCGCGGTCTCCAGCGGCGGCTCGGAGACCCGGTAGGGCACTTCGACATCGACATAGATGCTGTCCAGCACCGCCGGCAGCGGCCGGCTGCCGGCGAACTGAAAGCCACAGCCGCTCAGCAGTGCCAGCCACAGTCCCGTCAGTGCGATGCGCATGGTGGTCAGATCACGAAGTTGACGAGTTTTCCGGCCACCACGATCTCCTTCTTGATCGTGCTGCCGGCGAGGAATTTGACGACATTCTCCTCCGACTTGGCCGCCGCCAGTATGGCCTCGTTGGAGCTGCCGACCGGCACCTCGATCTGGCCACGCAGCTTGCCGTTGACCTGCACCACCAGCTTGATGGCGTCGCTGACCAGCGCGGCAGCGTCGGCTTCCGGCCAGGCGGCGTCGATGACGGCGCCGGCATTGCCCAGCGCGGTCCACAGCGTGTGGCTGATGTGCGGGGTGATCGGCGCCAGGCAGGCGACCAGGGCGTTGAGCGCCTCCTGGCGCACGGCACGATCCAGGGGCTCGCCGCCCTCGAACTTCTGCAGGGCGTTGACCAGCTCCATCGCGGCGGCGATGGCAGTGTTGAACTGATAGCGGCGGCCGACATCGTCGCCGAACTTGGCGATGGTCTGGTGGGTCTTGCGGCGCAGGTCTTTCTGCACCGCGCTCAGCGCGCCCACATCCGGCGACGCTGCCGGACCGCCGGCGACATGCTCGGAAACCATGCGCCACAGGCGCTTCAGGAAGCGCGCGGCGCCGTCGATGCCGGCATCGCTCCATTCCAGGCTCTGCTCCGGCGGCGAGGTGAACATCATGAACAGGCGCACGGCATCGGCACCGTGGCTGTTGATGATGGTCTCGGGATCGACGCCGTTGTTCTTCGACTTCGACATCTTCTCGCGGCCGCCGATCAGCACCGGGCCACCGTCGGCACGCAGGGTGGCGGAGAGCGGCGCGCCGCGCTCGTCGTACTGCACATCGACGTCGGCGGGGTTGATCCAGTCCTTCTTGCCGCCGGGCAGCTCGCGGTAGTAGGTGCCGGCCACCACCATGCCCTGGCAGAGCAGGCGGGTGAAGGGCTCATTGCCCGCCACCGGCAGGCCGGAGTCGCGCATCAGCTTGTGGAAGAAACGCGCATAGAGCAGGTGCAACACCGCATGCTCGATGCCGCCGACGTACTGGTCCACCGGCAGCCAGTACTTGGCGCGCTCGTCGAGCATGCCCTGGTCGTAGTCCGGGCAGGCGTAGCGGGCGTAGTACCAGCTCGACTCGAAGAAGGTGTCGAAGGTGTCGGTCTCGCGCCGCGCCGGTTTGCCGCAGCTCGGGCAGGCGCACTCGTAGAAGCTGGGCGTGCGGGTCAGCGGGCTGGCGGCGCCATCGGGTTGCAGATTTTCCGGTAGCACCACCGGGAGCTGCGCGTCCGGCACCGGCACCGCGCCGCAGTCGGCGCAGTAGATGATCGGGATCGGGCAACCCCAATAGCGCTGACGCGACACGCCCCAGTCGCGCAGGCGGAAGTTGGTGCGGCGACGGCCGGCGCTCTTCTGCTCCAGCGCGGTGGCGATGGCCTCGAAGGCGGCGTCGAAATCCAGGCCGTTGAAGGCGCCGGAGTTCAAGAGAACGCCGTGCTCGGTGTACGCGGACTGGGAAATGTCCGGCGCTATCGCCCCGCCCCGCTGCGCAGGGGATGGCGTCGAAAGCCCTCCCCCGCCTGCGGGGGAGGGTTGGGTGGGGGCGTTGGCGGCGATGACGATCTTCTTGGGCAGACCGTAAGCGCTGGCGAATTCCCAATCGCGCTGGTCGTGCGCCGGCACCGCCATCACCGCGCCAGTGCCGTAGCCCATCAGCACGAAGTTGGCGGCCCAGACCGGCACCTTCTCGCCGGTCAGCGGGTGGATCACGTCCACGCCCAGGGCCACGCCCTTCTTCTCCTGCGTGGCCAGCGCCGCTTCAGCGACGCTGGACTGCTTGGCCTCTTCGACGAAGGCGGCGACCTTGGCATCGCGCTCGGCGGCGGCGAGCGCCAGCGGGTGCTGGGCGGCGACGCTGACGAAGCTGACGCCGAACAAGGTGTCCGGGCGGGTCGTGTAGACGGTGAGCTTCTCGCCACTGCCGTCGGCGAGTGCAAAGTCGATCTCCACGCCCTGGCTGCGGCCGATCCAGTTGGCCTGCATGGTCCGCACCGCGTCCGGCCAGCCGTCCAGCGTTTGCAGGTCGTCGACCAGTTGATCGGCGTAGTCGGTGATCTTCAAAAACCACTGCGCGATCTCGCGCTGCTCGACCAAGGCGCCGGAACGCCAGCCGCGACCATCGATCACCTGCTCGTTGGCGAGCACGGTGTTGTCCACCGGGTCCCAGTTGACCACCGAGTTCTTCCGGTAGACCAGACCCTTCTTGTAGAGCTGCAGGAACAGCCACTGCTCCCAGCGGTAGTACTCCGGCCGGCAGGTGGCGATCTCGCGCGACCAGTCAAAGGCGAAGCCCAGCTGCGTGAGCTGGCGCTTCATGTAACTCATGTTGGCGTAGGTCCATTCCGCCGGCGGCACGCCCGACTTGATCGCCGCGTTCTCGGCCGGCAGGCCAAAGGCGTCGAAGCCCATCGGGTGCAGCACCGCCTTGCCACGCATGCGCTGGTAGCGGGCGATGACATCGCTGATGGTGTAGTTGCGCACATGCCCCATGTGCAGCCGGCCGCTCGGGTAGGGAAACATCGAGAGGCAGTAGAACTTCTCCCGACCGGCGTCCTCGCGGGCGCGGAAGCTGTCGTTCGCGGCCCAGTAGTCCTGGGCCTGGCGTTCGGTTTCGGCGGGGCGGTATTCGGGCAGCATGGCAGCGACACAGGTGGCACTTTGCGGGGGCGAGAGTTTACCCGCCTGCCAGGGCGCGCGCCTTTCGCGGGCCCTTTGCGGCATGATTCCCGGGCTCCCCTGCCTGCCCGCGCCATGACGCCGTTCGAATCCGCCCTGCTCGCCCCCCAGCCGCACATCGGCATCATCGGCCTGGGCTATGTCGGCCTGCCGCTGGCGCTGCGCTTTGCCGAGGTGGGGCTGAAGGTGACCGGCTTCGACGTGGACCCCGCCAAACCGGCCAAGCTGGCCTCCGGCGAGAGCTACATCAACTACATCCCGGCCGAGAGCTTGCGCGCGGCGGCAGCAGCCGGTTTCACCGCCACCACCGACTTTTCCCGCCTGGGCGAATGCGACGCGCTGGTGATCTGCGTGCCGACGCCGCTGGGCAAGCACCGCGAGCCCGACCTCAGCTACGTGGAAAACACCGCCGAGGCCATCGCCCGTTGCCTGCGGCCGGGCCAGCTGATCTCGCTGGAGAGCACCACCTACCCCGGCACCACCGACGAGGTGGTGCAGCCAATCCTGGAACGCGGCGGCCTCAAGGCCGGCATCGACTTTGGCCTGGTGTTCTCGCCCGAGCGGCAAGACCCCGGCAATGCCCGCTTTGGCACTCACAACATCCCCAAGCTGGTCGGCGGTATCAGTGCCGCCTGCCTGAACGCCGGCGTCGCGCTGTACGCGCGGGTGATCGACCGGGTGGTGCCGGTGTCGTCCACCCGGGTGGCGGAGATGGCCAAGCTGCTGGAGAACATCCACCGGGCAGTGAACATCGGCCTGGTCAACGAGATGAAGCTGGTAGCCGAGAAGATGGGCATCGACATCTTCGAGGTGATCGACGCCGCCGCCACCAAGCCCTTCGGCTTCACCCCCTACTACCCGGGGCCAGGGCTGGGCGGCCACTGCATCCCCATCGACCCCTTCTACCTGACCTGGAAGGCGCGCGAGTACGGCCTGCACACCCGTTTCATCGAGCTGGCCGGCGAGATCAACCACGGCATGCCGGACTACGTGATCGCCCGCACCGTCGAGGCCCTGAACCAGCAGGGCAAGTCGCTGAAGGGTTGCAAGGTGCTGCTGCTGGGCATCGCCTACAAGAGCGATGTCGACGACCTGCGCGAGTCGCCGGCGCTGGAACTGCTGGAAGGCCTGGAGGCCCGGGGCGCGGAGGTGAACTACTGCGATCCCTTTATCCCCAGCATCCCGCCGCTGCGGCGCGGCCACTACCCGCACAGCGCCCTGCCGCTGAGCGCCGAAACCCTGGCCGCCGCCGACGTGGCGATCCTGACCACCGCGCACAGCGCCTTCGACTACGCGCTGATCGCCCGGCACAGCCGGCTGGTCATCGACACCCGGGGGAAGATGCGCCAGTTCGGCGGCACCGTGGTCCGCGCTTAGCGCGCTTTCCAGCTTGATCGGCGACCTTATTCTTCGCCACGGGAACCAGTCCCCTCCCTCGCTTGCGGGGGAGGGTTAGGGTGGGGGCGACGCACTGAGCGAGTTCGCGCTGAGCCCGAACCCTGCGGAGACATTCGCTGCGTCGGCTCCCCTCCCGACTTACAACACCGTAGTTTCCACCCGCGACAAGCGCTGGCACGGCTTATGCCCCCTCCTGCCCGAGGAGCAGCCGGTCGGGCTGCGGGAGAACAGCTATGAAAACGCAGCGCGGCTTCACTTTGTTGGAGCTGATGATTGTGGTGAGCATCATCGGCATCCTGTCCGCCATCGCCATCCCGGCCTACCGCGACTACATCCTGCGCGCGCGGATCCTGGAAGGCATCCACCTGGCGTCGGCGGCAAAAACTGCCGTGGTGGATCACTTTCATACCCATGGCGTCATGCCGGTCGACAATGCGGATGCGCAGGTCGCCTCTCCCACCAGCATTGTCGGCAACAACGTCAGCCGGGTGACAGTGGATGATGGCGCGGTGGTCATCACCTACACCGGCCAGCCGGAAATCGCAGGCAAGACCCTGGTATTTAGCCCCACCACTATCGCCGGCTCGGTGCAGTGGTCCTGCGCAGGCACCGATTCCACTATCGCCAACAAGTACAAGCCCTCGTCCTGCCGCAACTAGCTGGCGAGTCCGTAGCTGGCAGCGGACGTTGCGTGTCTGTTGGGCTCCAAAAATGGTAATTCCCGACAAGCTCCGCCGCCCAAGCAGCATCCGGCACCTTCTGTCACCGCGCGACGGACAACGGCGCCCATTTACGGAGAGAGATGGCAACACAATCTGACTTTTTTTGTCAGTTACGAACCATTTTTCGCCAGACTGACGGCATCCGCAGTCCTTGAATCCCCGCATTTGCAGACGGCCCGACTATTGCTGCTGAATTCTGCGCCCCGCGCACTAACTTTCCCAGGAGACCTCTCATGAAGAAGCAGCAAGGCTTTACCCTGATCGAACTGATGATCGTGGTTGCCATCATCGGCATCCTCGCCGCCATCGCCATCCCGGCCTATCAGGACTACATCATCCGCTCCAAGGTGACTGAAGGCCTCAACCTCGCCTCCGCCTCCAAGACTGCGGTCGCCGAGTACTTCCAGACCAAGGGCACCCTGCCGGGCGACAACGCCACCGCCGGCGTCGTTTCCGCCAACTCCATCACCGGCAACAACGTCAAGAGCGTTGGCATCGGCACCAACGGCGTGATCACCATCACCTACAGCGGCGAAACCGCCCTCAACACCAAGACCCTGCTCCTGACGCCGGCGACCACCAACGGCGCGGTCAAGTGGACCTGCTCCACTGGCGGCGACCTGGCCGGCAAGTACCGTCCCTCCTCCTGCCGTCCGTAATCGGCAAGATGGGAAAAGGCCCGCGCTCGCGGGCCTTTTTTTTGCCCTCATCCCAGCCCAGGGCGAACCCGGTCATCCACACGCAACTTAGACTTGCAGCTTCGCAAAACTGCCCCCCTCCATGCCGCTGGCCGCACACTCTCTGAAGCTCTCTGTTGCACTGGCCTTGCTGCTGATCGTCGGCTTCTTTTCCTTTAGGCCCGGCCTCAGCGGCCCCTTCCTGTTTGACGACATCCCCAATCTGTCTCCCCTGGGGGATTTACCGACAGACACTTCCGCAGGCGCACTGCAGTTCATTCTCGACAACCCCTCGGGCCCGGGTGGGCGCCCACTCTCGATGGCCAGCTTCCTACTGGACGGCAACGACTGGCCGACTGACCCGAGCCCATTCAAGCGCACCAACCTACTTCTGCACCTTTTGACTGGCTTGATTGCCTTCTTGCTAGCCAGGCAATTGCTCCGCGCCGGGCGGATCACGACGGACCGTGCCGACTGGCTGGCCCTGACCGCTGCGGGCCTTTGGCTATTGCACCCGCTGCAAACCGCCACAGTGTTTCTGGTCGTACAGCGGATGACCATTCTGTGCACGGCCTTCGTCATGCTCAGCCTGCTCGCCTTGCTCGCCGCGCGGCAGCGCCTGCTCGACGGCAGGTCCGCGAGTGCTTTGAGGCTCTGCGCGCTCGCCGGGCTTCTTGCCCTGCTCGCCGGGCTTTGCAAAGAAAGCGCGGCCGTGCTTCCGCTGGTCGCCGCCGCCCTCGAAAGGACCGTCGCACCGCTACCAAAGACCGCAGCAGGCCGCCGAGCGCGATGGCTGCTGCTCTGGCTGCCCAGCCTCGCCGTTCTAGCCTACATCGCCTCCGTGGTGGACTTCCTACAGCCCATCGCCTGGCGCGGCTTCAGCCCTGCCCAGCGCCTGATTACCGAAGGACACGTGCTGCTCAGCTATCTGGGCTTGATCCTGCAACCCGGCCTGCGCACCTCGCTCTACTACGACAACTATCCGGTGCACAGCTTGGCGCGCGAGGGACTGATCACACTCTGGCCTTGGCTGTTGTTGCTGGGAGCGGCCCTACTGGCTTGGTACGGCGCCCGTCGCGCGCCCTGGCTGGCGATGGCGGTACTGTTTTTTCTCGCCGGCCACGCTTTGGAAGCCAGCCCGATTCCCCTGGAGTTGTACTTCCTGCATCGCAACTACCTGCCGATGTTCGGGCTGTTGCTGGGCTTGGTCGTCAGCATCCACGGACTGCTGGGAACGCGGCCGCGCCTGCGGGCACTGGCACCGGCGCTCGCCGGATTGAGCCTGCTTCTGCTGGGCACCCTGAGCCATTCCGCCTCGACGGTCTGGGGCGACGAGGGACGACTCTACAACGTCTGGGCGCTGGAGAATCCCGCCTCGCCACGCGCACGCTTGTCCAACGCCAATTACTGGGGAGTGCGCGGCCATGAGGACCGGGCGCTGGCGGAGTTGAACGATCTGCTGGCGAGAAATCCCCGGCACCTGACCGCCGATCTCGCCAGCTACTACATGGAATGCCGGCTGGGACGCGAATCTCCCGCGCACTGGGAACGCGTGCAGCGGGGAATTGCCAACGACGACTACGACTACGACTCCGCCGTGGTTCCCACACTGGAGAAACTGCTGGCGAATATCGAAGCCGGCCACTGCACGCTCGTCAGCGTTGACGACATCATCGCCACCCTGGATGCGCTCTCCGAAAACCAAACCTACGGGAACAAGGATGGCCGCCTGATCTACAACCAGATCGCGCAACTGTTCGCCGCCCGTAACGAGCCCTCCGCCGCCCTGGCCGCCCTGGAGCTGGCCCTACGCACGCAATGCTCGGATCCTCTGTGGAGAGCCGCCGCAGGGCTGAGAGAGGGGCTGGGCGATATTCCCGGAGCCATAATGGCGCTAGAGCAAGCCCGCGACTGCGATCCAAGGCGAGGCCTCGGCCGCTGGCTGATTGACGACAGCCAACGCCGCGCCGAGTTGGATCACTGGATCGGTGAATTGCGTGCCAGACCGCCCGCCACAGCAAACCCATGAGCGCAGAAACCAGCGTCATCATTCCAGCCCGCAACGAATCCGCCAGCATCACGCCCCTGGTCTCCGCCCTGCTGCGCCTCCCGGCCATCAAGGAGGTCATCGTTGTTGACGATGGCTCCAGTGACGACACCGGCGCCCGCGCGGCGGCGGCCGGCGCGCGGGTGATCCGCCACCCGGTCTCACGCGGCAACGGTGCCGCAATCAAGTCCGGAGCCCGGGCCGCCAACGGCGAATGGCTGGTGATGATGGATGCCGACGGCCAGCATCGCGCCGAGGACGTGCCACTGTTGCTGAGCCGCTTGGCCGAGGGGCACGACCTGGTGGTCGGCACTCGCTCCGCGCAGGCCCACGCCAACCTGCCACGCAGACTCGCCAACGGGCTCTACAACTGGCTCGCCAGTTGGCTGACAGGGCAGCCGATCCTCGACTTGACCTCGGGATTCAGGGCGGTCCGTCGCCGGGCCTTTGTCCAGTTTTTGCCGCTGCTGCCAAACCACTTCTCGTACCCGACCACCAGCACGATGTGCCTGATTCGCGCCGGCTACGGCGTGCATTTCGAACCCGTTACCGTGCTCGCGCGCACCGCAGGCACCAGTAGCCATATCCGCCCGCTCAAGGACGGAGGGCGCTTTTTCATCATCATCTTGAAGATCGCCACGCTGTACTCGCCGCTGAAGGTTTTTGGCACCGTGGCGGCGACCCTGTTCGCAGCTAGCGTTTGGTACTACGCCTACACCTATGTCGTCGCCGGCCGATTCACAAATGCAGGCGCGCTGCTGTTCACCACTTCGATCCTGGCATTTCTGATCGGCCTGGTCTCCGAGCAGATTACCCAGTTGCTGTACGCCACGACCCGAGCGCCCGAGGACGGGCATGTAGATAGCAGTACCAACTGAATACCCCCAGCCCACCGCACCGCTGCGGGGGCGAGGCTGACGCGCTCGTGCGCGACCGCCCCCTCGCTGATGACTACCGCCCGATGCTCGTGCAGACATCGCAGGACGTACGGCAAAGTGCCATCAACAACCTGCGCAACGCGCTCCGGCGCCTGCTGCGAACCTGAGCCGGGGCGCCCCGCCTAAGCAGCCACGTCGGCAAGGATCTGTTCGACTACGGCGCTCCAATCGCCCCAGCCCGGGACCACAATGTCAGTCGTAGGCCGAGGCGCGATCAACTGGCCGGCGATACGGCGTGCAAGGTCGACTGGGTCGCCAGGCTCATAGAGACGTCCGGGGGTATCAGCAAGGAGCGTCGCAACGTCGCCGACACGGGCCACAACTACCGGGGTGCCACAGGCGGCGATTTCGTGGAATTTCTGCGGGAAACAGCAACGCCCGAAAGCCGAGTTTCGATTGCAGACGACTGCGACGTCGAGGGCCGAGATGAGCTCGGGAACCTGCTCAAGCGCCAACACGCCGAGATCGATAATCCGCGGATGGCGGTAGCAGGCCGGCGTGCCGTCGCGGCAACCAGCGACGACCAGATGGAGTAAGGGATCGGACTCGGCGAGCGCGAGGAACGCTTCGAACAAAACCCCAATGTCGCGGTCAGCGCTAAGCGAGCCGGCGGTGCCAACAAGCCGCGCATCGACCGGCAAGCCAAGCGCCGCTCGTGCCCACCGTCGGTCTCTCGGATAGAAGAGGTCACGGCGGACGCCATTTCCGACGACGGCCGGTTGCGCCTGGATGCCATAGTCGGCAACCACGCGGTCACGCAGGGTCCGGCTGACCACCGTGAGGCCGGCGGCGCGACGGCAGGCGGCACGAAATGCCGGCGCGACGCCCGGCAGCCCGGTCGCGGCGTAGCTCTCGAAGTCGTCGTAGAGGTCAATCACCAATGGCACGCCGGTCGCCCGCGAGAACAGGGCACCGAAAATCGCGTGAAAAGCATCAGAACAGGCCCAGACGACGTCGGGCCGAAAGTTGTCGGCGATCCGCGCGAGCTGCCACGGGTAACGCCAGACGCCCCAGGGCAGCGCGTTGAGCCCGAGCCAGGCGATGCCAGGGCGAGAGTCCGTGTCACCAAAGTAACAACGTTCGTCGCGGCACCGATAGCTGAGCGCCACGCCGATCACCTCGTGGCCGCAAGAGGCAAGACTTGCCGGAATCTCGTAGAACCGGCCGTAACGGTCGTCGAGCAGGTCTTTCCCCATGTACTGGCGCTTGCTGAGGACGAGTATGCGCATCACGCCTCCTCGTGGCAGGTCGCCACGCTCGCGGCTGTTGCGACGGCCGCGAGCAGTTCGATGTTGCGCCGCGCGACAGCATCGATACCAAACTCATGCTCGGCCAACACCCGTGCTCGTCGCCCCCTCGCGAGCAGGTCGGCGTCAGGCACGTCGAGCAGGCGGCAGAGGGAGTCGAACAACGACTCGACGTCCTCGGGAGGACAAATCCAGCCGACGGTGTCGTCCACCCAGGCATCGATGCCACCACAACGGGTCAGGAGCAAAGGCAAGCCGGCCTCCATCGCTTCGAGCGCCGCGTTCGACATGCCCTCGTAACGCGACGGCAGCACGAAGGCATCGGCGGACTCGAGTCGCCCCCGGATCTCATCGCGGTGCAGGGGCCCGGTGAAGACGACATGACCAGCCAGGCCCAGCTCCCGACAGCGGCCGACGAGCATGGCCGCATCTGGTCCATCGCCGACCAGTTCGACCCGGAAGTCGCGACCCGACGCAACGACCCGGGCCAGTGCCACCAGCAGAAGGTCGAGTCCCTTCTGTGCGCACAGACGCCCGGTCCAAACGAGCCGCCGTACCGGACCAACCACGGTCCGCTCGAGCGGCGGCGCCAGCGCGATGCCGTTCGGAATCCGCGACAGGCTCGGCGTGACGACGCCAATCTCTGCAAGGTCGTCGGCAATCGCCGGCGCGATCAGGTTTATCGCGTCGCAGTGGCGGTCGATTACGGCGGCGATCCGCCGCCAGCCTGGAACCGAGCGGATGAAGGCCGCGTCGCCGGCGCCGCGGGCGTTGATTGGGCAGGCAACGAGCGGCAGGCGCGTAAAGCCGGCGGCCTTCAGGAGACAGATCGAGATCGCCGCGTCGCCGAGTCCACGCGCATAGACGACGTCGAATCTAGTGCCGATGCGCGCGAGTAGCCGAGCGAGCGAGACGAAGTAGCTCGCAGCACGGCCTGCACGGCCGAGGCGATCAATCACCGCGATCCGGTGGGTGCGTACGGCGGCCACCCCGAGTCGGGCCTCGCCGTCGGGAATCCGGTGCCCGGCAACCTCGACCTGGTGACCGAACCCGGCCCAGGCCTCAACGAGCCGCGCCACCTGGTTCTCGGCGCCGCCGAGGACCCAAGGCGGGAGATTGGCGACGACGAGTATCCGGAGCGCGCCGCTCATCCGAAGCGCCGCCGCCAAGCCTCGAACATCAGCAAGGGCCACAGCGCAAAGCCGTTGCGCCCCCGCCCCGCCAGGTGGTCGGCGACCAGCACAGAGACCGCTTTAGCGTTGATCAGTCCCTCGCGGCGCAGCACCGACGGATCGAGCAGATCGAGCATCCACGTACGTAGCGGCCCGCGCAGCCAGTCGTCCACCGGAATCTCAAAGCCCTGCTTCGGGCGATCAACGATCTCCCTAGGCACGTGACGGTAGAGAAGGCGCCGCAATACCGCCTTGCCTGTGGCGCCGTCGCGGCGGCAGCCGTCCGGCAGCCGCCAGGCGAATTCGACGATCCGATGGTCGAGCAACGGCACCCGCAGTTCGAGGCTCGCCGCCATGCTGGCCCGGTCGGTCTTGACCAGGATGTCGTCGGGTAGGTAGGCCTGCTGGTCGGCGAACATCATCCGCATAGAAGGGTCTGCGAGAGCGGCCGGAAACACCAGGGCACCGGGCAGCCCCTGCGGCCATATGCTCGCAGCGGTCGGCTCTAGGGCGACCGACAAGAGGTTGGCGTAATAGGCGTCGAAGTCGGCGGCGTCGATCCGGCGGCCGAGGCGGCGCAGCCGGAAGCCGAGGTTGCCTCCCACCATTCGTCCGGCACCGCCGAGCCCGGCGGCCACACCCCGGCGCAAGCCCGGCGTCCAGCCACCAATGCGGTCCCAGATCGCGAGCGCATCTCGATAGCGGCCGTAGCCGAAGAACAATTCGTCGCCACCGTCGCCCGACAGGGCAACAGTGACGTGCTCGCGGGCGATCGCCGAAACGAGCAGCGTCGGAATTTGCGACGCGTCGGCGAAGGGCTCGTCGTAGACCTGGGGTAGCTGCGGGATGACGTCGAGCGCTTGATCGGGTGTCAGGTGGAGCTCGGTGTGGTCGGTGCCAAGGTGCTCGGCAACCCGGCGCGCGTGGCGTGCCTCGTCGAAGCGCGCGTCGTCGAACCCGATAGTGAAGGTGCGGATCGGCCGCGACGCCGTGCGCTGCATCAGCGCCGCCACCAATGACGAGTCGACGCCACCCGAAAGTAGCGCACCGACCGGGACATCGGCTTCCATACGCCGCGCAACCGCGTCGGCAAGCAACGGTTCGAGGGCCGACGCGGCGGCGTCGGCATCGACGGCGAAGGGATCTGAGACCCCGGCCGCAGCGACTGCGGCGAGTCCCCAATAGTGGCGAACGCGGGCGACGAAGTCTTCGCGGCCAAGCGGCGCCGCAGCGTCGTCCGGCGTAAAACTGACCGTGGCGGCGGCGGGCAACTTGAAGATTCCCGAGTGAATCGACCGCGGAGCCGGCACGTAGCCATAGCGCAACAATTCGGACAGCGCCTCCGTATCCACCGTTTGCTGCCATCCGGGCAGCTCCCGAAGCGCTTTGATCTCGGAGGCAAAAGCAATGACACCACCAACACGACCTACGTAGAGCGGCTTTTCGCCCATCCGGTCGCGAGCCAGCGTCAGCCGGCGCTCCGCCCGATCCCAGACCGCGAAGGCAAACATGCCATTGCAGCGAGTGAGCGCCCTGTCGACCCCCCAGGTGGCGATTGCCTCGACCAGCACCTCGGTGTCGGAATGGCCGCGCCAGCAAGACGGGTGGTAGGCGTCAAGCTCACGACGCAGGTCGCCGTGGTTGTATATCTCACCGTTGTAGCAGAGGACGAAGCGGCCACAGGCGGAGGCCATCGGCTGAGCGCCCTGGGGCGAGAGATCGAGAATCGACAGCCGCCGATGGGCAAGACCGATACCGCCCGCCGCATCGGTCCAGATGCCGCCGGCATCGGGGCCACGGTGGACGAGCGCCAAGGCCATTGCCTCAAGTCGCGGCTCAAGGTCGGGCAATGCGTGGCCGATGACGCCAGCAATACCGCACATCGTCAGGTCCGCCGGGCTGGCATAACCGAAGACCTCATCCGGGCTTCCGGCAGAAGGCCTCTACGCCGTTACCGCCTGCGGTTACGACCGGCTCGGAGGACGGGCACGGACGCAGAGACCGCAGGAAGCGGTACATCTGGCCGGGGGTGCGCCGGTGTTTATAGGTGTCGGTCATCGCGTCGTGGGTGTCGAGCAGCATCCACTCGTAATACATCTGGCGGTCACGCAATCCAAAGTGCGGGTAGTACATGACCACGGGCGAGAAGCGGGCGATCACGAACTGGGCGAGCTTCGAGTCCCGGAACCGCCACATCAACGGAAACCAGAAGTCCACGATTCGCTTGACCGCCGCGAACTGACGATCACCCGGCAGCCGCAGAATTATCCAGCGGTAAACCATGCCGGCGACGCCAATTGGCGGCGGGAGATAGTTGCGGAGCTTGCGGCGGTAATGATCGATTACCAGCACGCCGCCTGGCTTCACCATTTCCCACAGGCAGCGAATGCTTTGCTCGGGGTCCGGCGTGTGTTGGAGGACGCCAAGGCAGACCACGACATCGTAGCTCGCCTGCGGGAACGGAATCCGGCGGATGTCGGCCTGGACCAACGTCAGCTTCGGATGATCACCATTGTTCTCGGCATTCGCATCGACGGCAGCCGAGTAGTCGAACGAATCGACGGTCGCACCGTACTTGAGAAGCACCTCAGTGAATCGCCCGGCGCCCGACCCTGCCTCGAGCACCCGTTTGCCAGCGAGCCCCCCGAGTTCGCCGCGCAGGCAGCGTGCGAGCCGGTCCTCCGACAGCCGGAGCCCAGTGTAGGAATCAAGCTGGGTCTTCGGAAACCGTTTCCACTGCAGGCCGAAGGCCAGGGCATAGTTTTCAGGCGGAACGAAGCGCGGGATGCCGCCTATGACCGGATAGCGCCGGCCGCCGGCGCCGACCAATGCATCCGCACCAGCAACGGGTCTGATCGACTCCCCGCTATCCGGGTCGACGAGGCGCGACAGGTCCGAGTTCACGATACTTCTCCCTTCGATGGCCGCGCTCGACAGTTCTTAGAGCCATTTTGCCTTGGCGGCGAGCGTCCGTCAGTGCCCAAGCTTGTCTCCAGCCGGCTTGCGCGCGACGACGAAAGCGCTCGCGGTCGTCAGGTCGTCGTCGCCGATGCTGCGGAAGCGCCGGGCCAACTGTGCCCGGCGCAGCTGCGACGGCTTGCGCACCCGCTCGACTGAAAGAATTTCGAAGCCGGCATCGGCCATCCCCTGAAGATGGACAGCACAGGGCTCGCGGTTCAGCAGATAGGGCCGGCGGCCCCGGAGTAGCCGCCAAACGAGGTCTGGGTATGCCCAGTGACCATTCCAGACTCGGGACGTGCCGTGGGACTTGAAGTCAACATCATGTGACGTGATGGCCCCGGGCTTGAGCCATGCATGGCAAGCGCCATAAGTCCCGATCAAGTCATCCACATGTTCCAGGACTGCTTGGGAGAACACCCAGTCCACGCTATTGGCCTCAATCAAGGCCTCGGCCGTATTCGGATCCACGTAGCGAACCAGCGGTTCACCAACCTCGGGTCCCTCGCCCAGCAACGAGGCCCTTATCGCCGCAAGCCGCTCAGCCGCCAGACTCCTGGCCAAGCATTGCTGATCAAGGATCTCTTCCGGAAAAGCGTAGTCATCAAGATCGGGTTTGATCAGCGGAAACTCTTGACCATCGGGGATCGCAGCTCTTTCGCTAAACAGACGAACCAACTCGTCGAAAACAGCCAAGTTATGGATAGCGCTCGCATGCGAAACCACATCTACTGCGATGTACTGACGAGCCCCCGACAGCAGCGCGGCAAGTCCCATGCCCAGCGAATCTCCCGGACCCAGTTCGACTACAACGCCATCGAGAGGCACCTTTCGGTACATCTGGGTTCTGACGACATGACGCAGCCAGACTGAATAGCAGTAACGCGCGGATTCCGATCCTCGGGTCCCGCGTCGAAACAGCCTCTTCCCCCCGGGAACCAGCGATAGGCAACCTTCCAAGATGGCTTTGAAGTTATATGTCGCGATTTGCAGCATGTCGTTCCAGAACCCTTACGCGATAGTGCCGACGCGGTCCCCGACCAACAACTCTAGGTAGCGATCCACGATGGTCTCCACATCGAACAAGCGAACGCTTTCCTCCGGGTTGGTCGCTACAAAATTCCCTGTCAGAACCCGGCTCATAGCCTCGGCCAAAGCATTGGAGTCCTCGACCGGAACTAGTTGGCCATACTTTCCCCCATCGAGAATCTCTTTCGGCCCACTCGGACAGTCAGTGGAAACAACCGGAACTCCAGCGGCCAGCGCCTCCACCACTACGTTTGCCAACCCTTCCCAGCGGGAAGACAAAGCAAACAGCGCAGCTCGGGAAAAAAAGGCGTGGGGATTGGCGACAAAACCAGGTAGATCGACATCGTCCGCGACCCCGAGCACCCGACAAAGCTGCTCTAAATCCGCCCGGCCCTCTCCTTCTCCAAGAATGATCAAACGGGCCGTCTGTCGTTTCCTGAGCTGTGAGAACGCTCGAATTAGGTTTCCGAAATCCTTTTGCCTTGCCAAACGACCAGCGCCGACGATAACGGGAGGGCCTCCGCCTTGAAGCCAGCGATGGCTGACGGCCTCTCGCGACAAACGAGCCAAATCCGATGACACAATCGGGTTGTAGACGACGGAAATCGACTCGCGTCGTAGGTCTATTATGCGCGCCAGATCGTCGGCAACTCCGTGGGATATGGCGACAACGGCATGAGCTCGGGGATAGAAGTACCTCAGGAGCGCGAGAACAACCATCCGGTTCGACCACGACGAATTGGCGAGATCAACACTCAGCGTACATTGCTCGCAGACCACGCAGCGCGTTGAGCTGCGGGCGAGCCGAACCGCCAACTGCGCCGCAATATTGGCGCCAGTCAATATCGACAAGAGCGCGCCCGGCCGCTCAGCCCTCAAGTATCGGGACAGCGCCGGCACTGCGGTGAGGGGGCGCGATGCGCCAAGATCCACGACCCTGACACTAGGATGAACCTGCCCCAGGTAGGCCCCCTCTGCCCTCGCCAACACAAGATCCACGGAGTAACCACGGGCCGCAATTCCTGCAGCCAAGTTGATCGCAGCCCTTTCCGCCCCTCCGCCAGCCAACGAAGGCAAGAACAGAGCAATACGACAGACAGGCAAAGCACTTGGCTCACCCACTTCCGGTCCCCTGAAAAGGCATTGCATTTCTTTCCAGCAGAGCAATGGCCGCGATAGGCATTAAGGCCAGAAGAGACTGAGAAGAAAGCATCGCCAAGACGGCACCCTGCGCTCCCCACAAGGGAATCAAGACGATATTGAGTCCGACGTTGGCACCAAGTGCGATCCATTCAAGCTTAACTCGAGTGCGTTGGCGGCCAGAGGCTGAGAGGACATTTAACCCAAGTTGCGAAACTCCCACCAGCAATGGGAGAAGAGCCAGCCAGCAGACAAACCGCAGTGTTTCAGAATACTCAGCCCCGAAGACCCAGGGAAGTAACGGCGCGCAGGCGACCAAGCCGGCCGCCACAGCAATTCCATAGACGAGGATTGGAGGCAGTAAGCGCAAGGCCAGCGCGGCTGATGTTCCCTGCTGCCCCTCGCGGAAAAGCCTGGGCACGGCGGCCAGGATGTAGGCTATCAGCGGCATGGCCGTCGCCGACACGACCCGATTGGCGAGCGAGTAGTTTCCAGCAGCTGCCGCACTTCCAAGCCGCAAGAGCAACGCCTTGTCGAGTTCGCCGTGGGCAGTGTTGGCAACGACGCTCAGCGAGAAGAAAAGCCCTTCGCGAAAACGGCCAGAAAGTCCGCTTTGCCGCCATTCCGGCGTACCGAACGCCTGATGAACTTGGACGAACGACAGCGCCGCCGCCATCACCGTCGCACCGAAGTAAGCCCAAGCGAATTCAAGCAGCCCACCTCTCCCGAGCGCGGCCAGCATTGCGACGGCCCCGAACCGGACGAGATTGAGCTGGACGTGGTTGAACATAGTCCAGCCGAGCCGCTCATGCCCTAGGTAAGCTTGGGAGCCGGCCACGACCAGCGGCATCGCGATGAGTTCGGCGGCGGCGATCAGCAGGATCACAGTCCAGTGGCTTTCCACCGGCAGCAGCAGCGGCGCCAGCGCCAGCATGAAGGCAGCCGTGATCGGCCCCGACAGCGCGACCGCCCTCAGCGCCTTGGCCCAGAACTCGGGGAAGCGCTGCGGCGAGCGGGAGACCTCCTGCACGAGGATCATCCCGTAACCCCAGCCGACCAGCGGCGACAGACTCGCCGCCAGTGCGAGGCTACCAGCGAACACGCCGTAGTCCTCGACACCAAGCACCCGGGCGACGAGGATCAGGTAGGCGAACTGGAGCGCGAGGCGCACGCCCTGCCAAGCGGTGGCGAGCGCTGTGTTGCGCGCAAGCGCCCCAGGCTTCCAGCGGCGCGGCGCCCAGTCCGCCGTCATTCAAACTCCCGGCAGCGGTCAACGATCAACTCCGACGCCGACCGCAACGGAAAGCGCGGCGGTCGCTGGTGTTCCGCCCAGCCAGCCACGAAGCGGTCAACAACCTCCAGCTCGTAGCCGCTCAGCACACAATTCTCGCCCAACCCTTCCTGGCGCTCGGTTGCCTTCCTGAGCAGCAGTATTGGTTTGCCCAGGTAGAAGCACTCCTCCTGATTGCTGCCTCCGTCGCTGACGACGAAGTCAGCGGCTGACACAAGCTTTATGAACCGGAAGTAGTCGTAGCGCGGCCGCAGCTCCACGCCGGGCAGCGCCGCCAAGCGCGCATCGAGGCCGAACTCCCGGAGCTTCTTCGCGGTCGGGGGGTGCAGTATGAACAACAGGCGGTGGCTACGAGCGATCCGTTCAACGATCGCCACGACGCGCTCGAGAGCCGTTCGCGAGTAAAGGTTCTCGAAACGGTGCAGCGTCACCACCGCGAAGGGCTCGGACGGGATGTCCACATCGTCGACCCCGGTTGCCACAACGGCGTGGCGCAACGCGTCGGCGAGCGTGTTGCTGCCAGTGTCGACCTTCTCGGCACGAACCCCCGAGACGTTGGCGACCGCCCAGGGGCCGGCGCAAAAAAGGATGTGCGACAGGCGGAAGGTGGCGAGCCGGATCGCCTCCTCGGGAAACGGGTGGAACAGGTTGAACGACCGCAAACCCGACTCGACATGACCGACCGACAGCCCGGCGACGCGCCCCATTAGGGCGCCGAGCAGGGTGGAAAAGGTATCGCCATGAACGAGGACGATGCCGCGACCATCGCCGCCGAATATCTCGCGCCGCTGGCGCAAGGTCCGCCAAAGGATGCGCAGCGCCCACACCGCCATCGCCAGCACTGAGGTGATGTCGCGGCCCGCGTAGAGCCGGTAGTCAGGCCCCGGCAGACCAAAGTTGGCGAGCAGATCGTCCATCGTCTCGCGGTGCTGTCCGGTCGAGATGAAGCGGTACGGGAGACCTGCGGTGCGCAGCACCTGCATCACCGGCGCCATCTTGATCAGCTGGGCCTTAGTGCCGAGAACGATGTAGATCATTGCGCAAAGGGCGCCCGACGAGCCAAACAAAATTGCCTGAATCTTTGGCCAGCAACACCTCGTTGGGGCCGCCTTTCTGCCTGGGCCTCGTTCATCGTTTGACCGGCTCGAAGTTGACTATCGCTAGCGGTCCCGCGCCGGTCGGCTACGGCCAAACGCGCGAACAAAGCGCACGATGCGAAAATCGGGGTTGGCATTTACTTTTCGTGGCGCCCTTTCGCTGGGTTAGTCCGATGGGAATCAATCAGCCTCGCCTCAAGGCTGCCGGAGAACCAACCACATCACCTCGATTTTTGCGGAACCCCTCAGAAAACCACGTCCGCATCGTACAGCCGCCCCCTAGGAAGATAAAGCCGATCTGCGACGACATCCTGAACACGGCGCCACGGAATCGCGAGGGAAGCGCCGATGAACATTCCAACAGCGACCAGCGCCCGGGGCGGCAGCTCTGGTTCGGGCGGCGGCGCTGGCCAACCAGCAATGCCGAGGGCCGGGCAGCCGGCGGATCAGCCACTCAAGCTTTGGAATAAGCCAAATGACGGCGCCATAGAGCAGCATGCACAGGGCGCGGAAGCCCAGGCAGGCGATGAGCCGGCGCTGGTAGCTGGGTCGCATCGCTCCGACGCCTCACAAGGACTCGGAGTCCGGCTAGTATCGTTGTCGTTGTCTCCTGTCGATAGACCAAGCCTGCTGGGGAATGCCCGTGTCCGCAATCAATCCCGGTGCCCCGGTGGCGCCGCAACCCTATCTCGGTGGTCTGGCCCGGCGGCTGCTCAACGACAAGCTGATCAGCGACGAGCTGGCCCGTGACCTTCAGCAGAAGGCGATCAAGCAGAGCCGCTCGTTTGTTGAGCTGCTGGTGGAGAGCAAGCAGCTCACGGCGGCGCAGGTCGCCGAGGTGGCCAGTGCCGAGTTCGGTTCGCCGCTGATCGACCTCAGCGCCATCGAGCTCGATAGCCAAGCCGCCAAGGACGTCGGCGAGAAGCTGCTGCGCAAGCATCGCGCGCTGCCGCTGTTCAAGCGCGGCAAGAAGATGTTCGTGGGCATTTCCGACCCGATGAACGTCCAGGCGCTGGACGAGTTCAAGTTCGCCACCGGGTTCGTCACCGAGGCGATCCTGGTCGAGGACGACAAGCTCGGCAAGGCCATCGAAATCGCCGCCAGCGCCGCCGATACCTCGATGATGATGGGCAGCGATGACAGCGATCTCGAAAACCTGGAAGTGGCCGACGAGGACGATGGCAAGGAGCCGGATGTCTCCCGCTCCGATGCCGACGACGCGCCCATCGTCCGCTACGTCAACAAGATCCTGGTCGATGCCATCAGCCGTGGCGCCTCCGACATCCACTTCGAGCCCTACGAGAAGTTCTACCGCATCCGCTACCGGCAGGACGGCGAGCTCAAGACCGTGGCCCAGCCGCCGATCAGCCAGGGCAATCGCATCGCCGCGCGCGTGAAGGTGATGAGCCGCATGGATCTGGCCGAGCGCCGGGTGCCGCAGGACGGCCGCATCAAGCTCAACCTGTCGAAGTCCAAGGCCATCGACTTCCGCGTCAACACCTGCCCCACGCTCTGGGGGGAAAAGATCTGCGCCCGTATCCTCGATGCCTCCAGCGCCATGCTCGGCATCGACGTGCTCGGCTACGAGCCGGAGCAGAAGGCCGCCTACATGAAGGCGCTGGAGCAGCCGCAGGGCATGATCCTGGTCACCGGCCCGACCGGCTCCGGCAAGACGGTGTCGCTGTACACCGGGCTCAACATCCTCAACACCGACGACATCAACATCTCCACCGCCGAGGACCCGGCGGAAATCAACCTGCCCGGCATCAATCAGGTCAACGTCAATCCCAAGACCGGCCTGACCTTCGCGGCGGCGCTGAAGGCCTTCCTGCGTCAGGATCCGGACGTGATCATGGTCGGCGAAATCCGCGACCTGGAAACCGCCGAGATCGCGATCAAGGCGGCGCAGACCGGTCACTTGGTGCTCTCCACCCTGCATACCAACGACGCGCCGCAGACCATCGTGCGCCTGATGAACATGGGCGTGCCGGGCTACAACATCGCCAGCACGCTATCGCTGGTGATCGCCCAGCGCCTGGCGCGGCGGCTGTGCAAGAGCTGCAAGCGGCCGGCCAACATCCCGCGCGCGGAGCTGATCCGCAACGGCTTCAAGCCCGAGCAGCTCGACACCCCCGGCGCGCAGATCATGGAAGCCGTGGGCTGCGACCAGTGCGACAAGGGCTACAAGGGCCGCACCGGCATCTACCAGGTGATGCCGTTCTCGGACGCCATGGGCCGCATCGTGATGGAGGGTGGCAACGCCATGGACATCGCCGACCAGGCCCGCAAGGAAGGCATCAAGGATCTGCGCGAGTCGGCGCTCAAGAAGGTGCTGGACGGCCACATCGACCTGCTCGAGGCCAACCGCTGCACGGTTTCGGAATAAGCTGTAGGCAACGTCGGCACACCCCTTTCGGAATAGGCTCATGGCTACCGCAGCGAACCCCGCCAAGACCGGCATCAAGCCGGCCGCCAAGGACTACACCTTTGTCTGGGAAGGCACCGACCGCAAGGGCAACAAGCTGAAGGGCCAGATGATCGGCCCCAGCGACGGTCACGTGAAGTTCCACCTGCGCAAGCAGGGCATCAATCCGATTCGGGTCAACAAGAAGCTGCAACTGCTCGGCAGCGGCAAGAAGCCGATCACCGGCCAGGACATCGCCATCTTCAGCCGCCAGATGGCAACCATGATGAAGGCCGGCGTGCCGCTGGTGCAGGCGCTGGAGCTGGTCGGCCGCGGCAACGAGAACAAGTCGATGGCGGAGATGATCATGCAGATCAAGGCCGGCATCGAGGGCGGCCTGTCGCTGTCGGAAAGCCTGGCGAAGTTTCCGGTCTATTTCGACGATCTGTTCGTGAATCTGGTCGAGGCTGGTGAAAAGTCCGGCGCGCTGGAATCCCTGCTCGACAAGATCGCCACCTACAAGGAAAAAACCGAGCAGATCAAGAAGAAGGTCAAGAAGGCGCTCACCTACCCGGCAGCGGTGGTGGTGGTGGCCTTCGTGGTCACCGGCATCCTGCTGTACTTCGTGATCCCGCAGTTCGAGGACCTGTTCAAGGGCTTCGGCGCCGACCTGCCGGCCTTCACCCAGATGGTGGTGCAGCTGTCGAAGTTCGTGCAGGCTTACTGGTGGGTGGTGATCGGCTCGGTCGCCGGCGCGGTGTTCGCCTTCAAGCAGGCGCATCTGCGCTCCGAGAATTTCCGCCGCTTCCTCGACCGCGCCTTCCTGAAGGCGCCGCTGTTCGGCGACATCCTCTACAAGTCGGCGGTGGCGCGCTTCGCCCGCACGCTCTCCACCATGTTCGCCGCCGGTGTGCCGCTGGTGGATGCCATGGACTCGGTGGCCAAGGCCGCCGGCAACATCGTCTACACCGAAGGCATCCAGCGCATGAAGGACCAGGTGTCCACCGGCACCCAGTTGCAGCTCACCATGTCGCAGTCCAACCTGTTTCCGGCGATGGCGATCCAGATGATCGGCATCGGCGAGGAGTCCGGCTCGCTGGACGCGATGTGCGCCAAGGTCGCCGACTTCTACGAAGAGGAGGTCGACAACATGGTCGACAACCTCTCCAGCCTGATGGAGCCGATGATCATGGCCTTCCTGGGCGTCATCGTCGGCGGTCTGGTGGTGGCCATGTATCTGCCCATCTTCAAGCTCGGCCAGGCCATCTAGAAAGGGACACCTTCCATGCTCGCAGTCCTGGCGGCGGAGCCGCTGCTGTTGATCGGCCTCTGCGCCGTGCTCGGCCTGTTGGTCGGCAGCTTCCTCAACGTGGTGATCTACCGCCTGCCGGTGATGATGGAGCACCGCTGGCAGCGCGAGAGCCGCGAGATCCTCGGCCTGGAGCCCGGCGAAGACCTCCCCGCGTTCGGTCTGGCCCGCCCCGGCTCGCGCTGCGGCGCCTGCGGCGCGCCGATCCGTGCCTGGCAGAACATCCCGGTACTGTCCTGGCTGCTGCTGCGCGGCAAGGCCGCCTGCTGTGGCGCGCCCATCGCCCTGCGCTATCCGCTGGTGGAGCTGCTCACCGGCCTCGTCAGCGGCATCTGCGCCTGGCACTTCGGCTACGGCGCCGCGCTGCCCGGCGCGCTGCTGCTGAGCTGGGCGCTGATCGCGCTGGCCTTCATCGACCTCGACACCCAGCTGCTGCCCGACGACCTCACCCTGCCGCTGCTCTGGCTGGGTCTGCTGCTGGCCGTGGTCGGCGCGCCGGTCACCGGCATCGACCTGCCCTCGGCGGTGATCGGCGCGATGGCTGGCTATCTGGTGCTCTGGCTGGTGTTCTGGGCCTTCAAGCTGGTCACCGGCAAGGAAGGCCTCGGTTACGGCGACTTCAAGCTGCTCGCCGCCCTGGGCGCCTGGCTGGGCTGGCAGGCGCTGCCGCAGATCATCCTGCTCTCTTCCCTGGTGGGTGCGGTCAGTGGCATCGCCATGATCGCGCTCCAGCGCCAGCAGCGCGGTGCCGCCATGCCGTTCGGCCCTTACCTGGCGGCTGCCGGCTGGCTGGCGCTGGTCGGTGTCGACGTGCTGGCACTGTTCGCGCCGTGAGCCTGGCTATCGGCCTCACCGGCGGCGTAGCTAGCGGCAAGAGTTATGTCCAGGGCCTGTTCGCGGAACTCGGCGTGCCGATCATCGAGGCCGATGACGTCGGCCGCGCCGTGGTGCAGCCGGGCGAGCCGGCGCTGGCGGAGATCGCTGCCCGCTTCGGCGCCGACATGCTGCTGGCCGATGGCCACCTCAACCGGCCCCGGATGCGCGAGCGGGTGTTCCAGGACGCCGCCGCCCTGCGCGAGCTGGAGGCGATCACCCACCCCCACATCCGCGCCCGCCTGCGCGCCTGGCGCGATGCCCAGACCGCGCCCTACTGCCTGCTCTCGGCCGCCATCCTGCTGGAAAGCGGCATGTCCACGCTGGTCTCGCGGGTACTGGTGGTGGACGCCCCCGAGCAGGACCAGCTCAGCCGGCTGATCCGCCGCGACGGCATTGCCGAGCCGCTGGCGCGCGCCATGCTGGCCCGGCAGTGGACTCGCGCCGAGCGTCTCGCCCGCGCCGACGACCTGATCGACAACCCGGAACCCGCCGGCGACCTGCGGCCTGCGGTGCTGGCGCTGCACCGACGCTATCTGGGGCTGGCCGGGTGAACCCGGCGGCCGGCGGGCACTGGCAGAAAAAGCGGTTGGCGCGAGGGCGCACATCGTCCAGAATGCGAACTGGTTCTCAGTAGTGCCCGCGTGTCCGAGTTCACCGACGCCATCGTCTTCGAACAGCCCCTCAGCGAGCGGGTGAGGACTTTCCTGCGCCTGGAATTCCTGTTTCAGCAGCGCCGCCACCATACCCTGGACTCCTCACCCTGGAGCCTGCGCGCCAGCCTGCAGGCGCTGCTCGACATCATCGCGCTGACCGCCCGCTCGGACCTGAAGAGCGAGGTCATCAAGGAAATCCAGGAACAGCAGATCGCGCTCAGCCGCCTGCCCGGCGTGCTGGTCGGGCTGGACATGGCCAGCGCCCAGCAGCAACTGCACGACGCCCTGCGCGGGGTGCAGCGACTGTCCACCCACTTCGCCGGCTCGGTGCTGCGCAGCCACGAGTTTCTCGACGCAGTCGCCAAGCGCAGCGCCATTCCCGGCGGCGCGGCGCCGTTTGACCTGCCGGCGGTGCACCGTTGGCTGGCCGAGCCGCCGTTACGGGTGCGCGACGACCTCGGCCGCTGGTTCGCGCACTTCGCGCCTTACGAGACCGCCATCGAGGTCTGCCTGAAGGTGTTGCGCCACTCCGGTCGCGACCAGACCCTGACTGCTCACGGCGGCGTGCACCTGCACATGCCGCAGAGCGCGCACCAGTTGCTGCGGGTTTCGGTGGTCGCCGATGGCGCGCTCTACCCGGAGATCAGCGCCGGTCGCCATCGCTACAGCCTGCGTTTCATGCAGCAGCGCGATGTCGACAGCCGCGCGCAGCAGGTCAATCGCGACGTGCCCTTCCGGCTGCAGTGCTGCTCGCTGCTGATCGCATGAACCCACCCCGCATCGGCGCCTGTCCGACCTGCCGCAAGTCGTCTTCGCTGGAGGCCGGCAATCCCTGGCGGCCGTTCTGCAGCGAGCGCTGCAAGCTGATTGACCTCGGCGCCTGGGCTAGCGGTCGCTACTCGATTCCGGTGGTGGAGAGCGACGAAGCCGAACCGCGTCCGTCTCAGGACGACCAGTAGGCGCTGATCCCGGCCACGCCCTGAGCGTGCTGTCCCTGGGCCTGCTCAAGATCGCCCGGCCCCAGACCGCCGAGGGCGTACACCGGAATCGGCGCCAGACCGCGCCGTTCGGCGAACCCACTCCAGCCCAATGCCGGCGCGCCCGGATGGCTGGCGGTCGGCAGAACCGGGCCGAGCACGGCGGCGTCGAAGCCCAGCTCCACCGCCCGTTGCAGCTCGGTGGCGTCGTGGACCGAAGCGATGCACAGCGCCAGTCCGGGCGGGCGGGCTGACAAGCTCATCAAGGTCCGGCTGTCGGCATGCCAGCCGGCCGCTCCCAGCGTCTCCGCCAGGGCGGGATCGCGGTCCAGCAGCAATTGCAGACCGGAGCTGCGGCTGGCGGCGATCCATTCGGTGGCCACGCGCGCGTAATCCCCGTCGCTCAGGCCCGGCCAGCGCAGGCGCAGCAGCGCGCCGGCAGGCAAGCACGCCAGCTGCGGCAAGCACTGTCTCGGCTCGGCGTCCGGCGGCGTGAAGACGTAATGCGGCGCCAGACGCAAGGCCTGGGCAATCGGCGCCACCGTCGGCAGGGCCGGCTCCTGCGTTGCCAGTTGGGATGGCGGCAGCCAGGCGAAGGCCTGTTGCTCCCGCGACTGCGGCGCTCCATCGAAGGCAGTGACCAGCCAGGTATCGAGTACCACCCGGCGGTTGCTGTAGTCGTGGGCGAAGCGGATCAGCGGCTGCGCCGCGCGCAGTTCCACACCCAGTTCCTCGTGCAGCTCGCGCTTGAGCGCCTGCAAGGGGGTTTCACCGGCCTCGATCTTCCCGCCCGGAAACTCCCACCAACCAGCGGCGATCTTGCCCGCCGGCCGCTGCGCCATCAGCACCTGACCATCCGGGCGGCAGAGCACGCCGCAGGCGACATGGATAGTAGGCCGGATAAGGTCAGACACGGGAGCTTCAGTCGCCGTTGTGAGCGAAGGCAGGCGAGGTGAATAGCAGCGCAGCAACCGCAGCGTGGCAGCGCCACGTGAGGATTGCGAGCAGCGCATGAACCTTGCCTACCGAGCGCAGCAGGCGAATGAGGCTCACGTCCGGTACTCGGCGTTGATCTTCACGTAGTCGTAGCTGAAGTCGCAGGTCCAGACCGTGGCGCTGGCCGCGCCACGCGCGAGGCCGACACGGATCAGGAACTCATCCTGCGCCACCACCGCCGCGCCCTTGGCCTCGGCGTAGTCCGGATGCGGCTGGCCGCCGACGATCACCGGCACCGCGTCGAGTGAAATATCGACGCGGCTGACATCCAGGCCCTCGACGCCGGCCTTGCCAATCGCCATGGCGATGCGGCCCCAGTTGGCGTCGCTGGCGAACAACGCGGTCTTCACCAGCGGCGAGTGGGCGATGGACAGCGCCACCGCACGCGCCTCGGCGCGGTCGCGGGCGCCGCCCACTTCGATGCTGACGAACTTGGTGGCGCCCTCGCCGTCGCGGACGATGGCATGCGCCAGTTCCAGGCAGACCGCCTCGACGGCGGCAGCGATCAGCGGGTAGTCGCGATGGCCGGCATCAACCTCGGCGCTGCCCACCTGGGCGGTGGCGAACAGCACGCAGGCGTCGTTGGTGGAGGTGTCGCCATCGACGGTCACGCAGTTGAAGCTGCGGTCGGCGACCTCGGCGATCAGCGTCTGGGTCGCGGCCGGGGTCAGCCGGGCATCGGTGCCGATGTAGGCGAGCATGGTCGCCATGTTCGGGTGGATCATGCCCACGCCCTTGGCGATGCCGGTAACGGTCACCTCGCCCTGACTGGTGACGACGCGGCGGCTGGCGCCCTTGCCGACGGTGTCGGTGGTCATGATCGCCCGCATCGCATCCAGCCAACCAGTCTCGCGCAGGTCGGCGACCGCCGCCGGCGCGGCGGCGACCATGCGCGCCACCGGCAATTGCTGGCCGATGACGCCAGTGGAGAACGGCAGCACCGCCTCGGCGCTCAGGCCCAGTGCGCTGGCGACCGCCGCGCAGCTCTCGCGCGCCGACTGCAAGCCCTGCGCGCCGGTCGCGGCATTGGCATTGCCACTGTTGACCAGCAGCGCGCGGATCGCGCCGGCGCCGAGGCGCTGACGGCAGACCTGCACCGGCGCGGCGGCGAAGGCGTTCTGGGTGAACACGCCGCCGACACGACTGCCCTCGGCGAGCGCGATCACCAGCAGATCCTTGCGCCCCGGCTTCTTGATCGCCGCCTCGGCGACGCCCAGGCGGACGCCGGCAACCGGCAGCAGTTCGGTGGGTTCGCGGTAGTTGACGGGCATGGGGATGAAAACCGGGAAAACGGAAAGATACCGAGAGAGCCCCCGCTCAGAGCCGAGTCGCCTCGGCCCTCAGACGCTCAGTCCAGCTTGCCGTGGCACTGCTTGTACTTCTTGCCGGAGCCGCAGGGGCAGGGATCATTGCGACCGACCTTGGGCGCGGCGCGCACCGGCGCCAGCCGGGCTTCCGGCGGCCCAGCCCGCACCGCGCCCTGCGCCGGTTCGACCGCAGCCGCCGGCTCGGCAGCGCCATGCAGCATGTCCGGGGCATTGGCGTGCTGGAACTGCATGCGCTGCTCGGCGGCTTCGGCGGCGGCGCGGCGCTCGGCCTCGACCCGCTCGACCTCGGCCTCGGTCTGGATCTGCACCCGCGACAGCACGCTGATGACTTCGTGTTTGAAGCGCGCCAGCATGTCGTTGAACATGTTGAAGGCCTCGCGCTTGTACTCCTGCTTGGGGTCCTTCTGCGCATAGCCACGCAGATGGATGCCCTGGCGCAGATAGTCCACCGCCGCCAGATGCTCGCGCCAGAACTGGTCGATCACCTGCAGCAGGATGGCCTTCTCGAAGTGCTCCAGCACCGCTGCGCCGACCTTGGCCTTCTTGTCCTGGTAGGCCGTCACCAGCGCTTCCAGAATGCGCGCGCGCAGGCCCTTCTCGTCCAGGCTGGAATCTTCGTCGAGCAGCTTCTTGACCGGGAAGTCGAGCGCGAAGTCCTTCTTCAGCGCCGCCTCCAGGCCGTCCGGATTCCACATCGACTCCACCGTCTGCGGCGGGATGTAGGCGTCGATCACCGCATTGACCACGTCGGGGCGGATGTCCTCGACCATGCCACTGAGCTGTTCGGCGCTCATCAGCTCGTCGCGCAGCTCGTAGATGGCCTTGCGCTGATCGTTGGCGACGTTGTCGTATTCGAGCAGGTTCTTGCGGATGTCGAAGTTGTGCGCCTCGACCTTGCGCTGCGCGGTCTCGATGGCGCGGGTCACCCAGCGGTGTTCGATGGCCTCGCCTTCCTCCATGCCCAGCTTCTGCAGCATCGCCCGCATGGTCGGCGGGGTGAAGATGCGCATCAGAGTGTCGTCGAGCGAGAGGTAGAAGCGCGTCGCGCCCGGATCGCCCTGGCGGCCGGAACGACCACGCAACTGGTTGTCGATGCGCCGCGACTCGTGGCGCTCGCTGCCGATCACCAGCAGACCACCGGAGGCCTTCACGGCTTCGTGACGCTCCTTCCAGGCGGCGCGCGCGGCCTCGCGGGCGGCGCTGTCGTCTTCCGGGATGGCATGCAGCTCGGCTTCCAGGGAGCCGCCGAGCACGATGTCGGTGCCACGGCCGGCCATGTTGGTGGCGATGGTCACCTTGCCGGGGCGGCCGGCGTTGGCGACGATTTCGGCCTCGCGCTCGTGCTGCTTGGCGTTCAGGACCTCGTGCGGGATGTTCCGCTGCGTCAGCAGGTTCGAGAGCAGCTCGCTGGTCTCGATGCTGGCGGTGCCGACCAGCACCGGCTGCTGCTTGGCGTTGGCCTCGACGATGTCCTTGATGACAGCATTGAACTTGTCCTTGGCGTTCATGAACACCTGATCGCCACGGTCCTGGCGCACCATCGCCCGGTTGGTGGGGATCACCACCACTTCCAGGTTGTAGATGCTCTGGAACTCGAAGGCCTCGGTGTCGGCGGTGCCGGTCATGCCGGCCAGCTTCTTGTAGAGACGGAAGTAGTTCTGGAAGGTGATCGAGGCCAGCGTCTGGTTTTCCTGCTGGATCTTCACGCCTTCCTTGGCTTCCACCGCCTGGTGCAGGCCGTCGGACCAGCGCCGGCCGGCCATCAGGCGACCGGTGAACTCATCGACGATGATCACCTGGCCGTTGCGGACGATGTACTCGACATCCTTCTTGTACAGGTGGTGCGCGCGCAGCAGGGCGTTGAGGTGGTGCACCAGGATGATGTGGCTGGCGTCGTAGAGCGAGTCTTCCTCGCCCAGGAGGCCGATCTGGCGCAGCAGGTCCTCGGCCTTCTCGTGGCCGGACTCCGAGAGGTGTACCTGCTTGCCCTTCTCGTCGGCGAAGAAATCGCCCTCGCCCTCTTCTTCCTGCTGCGGTTTCAGGCGCGGAATGATGGCGTTGATCTTGCGCCACATCTCCGGGTCATCGTCGGCCGGGCCGGAGATGATCAACGGCGTGCGCGCCTCGTCGATCAGGATCGAGTCCACCTCGTCGACGATGGCGTAGTGCTGGCCGCGCTGCACCTTGTCGGCGAGCGAGAAGGCCATGTTGTCGCGCAGGTAGTCGAAGCCGAATTCGTTGTTGGTGCCGTAGGTGATGTCGGCCTGGTAGGCGGCGCGCTTCTCTTCCTGGCTCTGGCCGGAGACCACCACGCCCACCGACAGGCCCAGGAAGTTGTACAGCCGCCCCATCCACTCGGCGTCACGGCGCGCCAGGTAGTCGTTGACGGTGATGACGTGCACGCCCTTGCCTTCCAGCGCGTTCAGATAGGTCGGCAGGGTGGCCACCAGGGTCTTGCCCTCGCCGGTGCGCATTTCCGCGATCTTGCCGGCATGCAGCACCGCACCGCCGATCAGCTGCACGTCGAAGTGCCGCATGTTCATCACCCGCTTGCCAGCCTCGCGGCAGACCGCGAAGGCGTCGGCGCGGATGGCATCCAGGCTTTCGCCCTTGGCGAGGCGCTCGCGCAGCACTGTGGTCTGCGCGGTCAGCTCGGCGTCGGAGAGCGCGGCGTACTTGGCTTCCAGCACGTTGACGCTATCGACCACGCCTTTGCGGAACGAGGTGACCAGGCGCTGGTTGCGACTGCCGAAGACGGAGGTGAGCAGCTTGTTGATCATGGCCTATGGGCTCTGATGCGAAAACGCCGCCCGATGGGTGGCGGCGCATCGTGTCAAAAATGGGGGTCCATTATGACTGATGGGGCGACCACGGCCCTATTTCAAGGACCGTGGCCTGGGGCAGCACCGCCTTGGCGGTCGGGGCGCCTCAGCGCGAAGCCTGGATGTACTGTTGCGGATTGACCACCGAGCCGTTCAGCAGCACCTCGAAGTGCACATGCGGGCCGGTCGAGCGCCCGGAGCTACCCATCAGCGCCAGACGCTGGCCCTTGCGGACGGTCTCGCCCGGCTTCACCAGCACCCGCTGGTTGTGCCCGTAGCGGGTGACGTAGCCGTTGCCGTGATTGATCTCGACCAGCACGCCGTAGCCGGCGCGCTCGGCGGCGTAGCTGACAATGCCGGCGGCGACCGCCAGCACCGGCGAGCCCTCGCGGCCGGCGAAGTCGACGCCTTCGTGGTAGGCGGCACGGCCGCTGAACGGGTCGGTGCGGTAGCCGAACAGCGAGCTGATGAAGCCGGAAGCCACCGGCCAGCCGGAGGGCCGGACTTCCTTCTGCAGACGGCCGGCGAGCAGCAGGTCTTCCAGCACCCGCAACTGGCGCTCACGGTCGCTGAGCTTGGACTCGAAACGGTCGAGCGCCAGCATCAACGGATCGCCGGCGGCGGCGGTCTCGATCTCTTCGGTCTCCGGGCCGCCGACGGCAGGCGCCTGGTCGAAGTTGAATTCCTCGGCGTCGAGGTCAGCGACCTTGACCATGCGCTCGCCGGCGGCGTCCAGACGCATCATCTGCGCATTGAGCTGGGCGATGCGGCGCGCCAGGGCGCGGGTGTTTTCCTCGGCGGCATTGCGGGCAGCGGCCAGTTCGGCACGCTGGGCCTGGATCTCGTGGCTCCAGGTCTTGGCCAGGGCGGTCGGCATCAGGCCGGTGTGGCCGTTGGCCCAGTAGCCGGCACCGAAGCCCAGGCCAACCAGGGCCAGCACCACGGCGAGGGCCGGCAACCAGGAAAACACCTGGGTCAAACCCAGGCGCAGGCGCCAGGTCCGGCCCCGCTTGTGACTGACTAGTATGATGTCCATCGACTGCCGCAATCCTTAAATAACCTTCGTGAGCGCCGAGCGCCTAGACGCCCATCTGCATCGTTCCGCCGTACTGCAGCGGGGGCTGCTTGCCCGCGCCGCCCGGCTGGCGGAGCTGGATCGCGCCTTCCGGCAATGGCTGTCTCCGCTGGGCCCCTGGGCCCGGCACGTCCGTCTGGCCAACCTGGAGGGCGAGCGGGTGGCCTTGCTGGTCACTTCCGCGGCGGCCCTGACTCCCTTGCGCTACCGCCAATCCGAACTGCTGGACTGGTTCAGTGCACGCACCGGCTCGTCTTGCACCCGGCTGAACATCACCGTCAGATCGTCAGCGACGACCGGACGGCTGGGAGTGTAAAAGCAATTTTTGAGCCGTGGCAAGCAAACGGCCGCTCATTAGGCCAAAAAAGCAAGACTAATCGGTCACATTTCAGCAACCGAAGGCGAGCAGATTTCAGGCCGCGAGGGCGCGCATCGAAGTAACGGCGGGGGCCGCAGCGGCGGCATCGTCAAAGCTGGCGAATTCCCAGGCCTTGCGGTCATTGAGCAGCGCGCAGGCCAGCTGGTTGTTCAGCGCATGGCCGGACTTGTAGGCGCTGTAGGCGCCCAGCAGCGGATGGCCGGCCAGGTAGAGATCGCCCACCGCGTCGAGAATCTTGTGGCGGACGAACTCGTCGTCGTAGCGCAGGCCGTCGGGATTGACCACCCGGTAGTCATCGAGCGCCACCGCGTTGTCCAGCGAGGCACCCAGCGCCAGATTGCGCGAGCGCATCATCTCGAACTCGCGCATGAAGCCGAAGGTGCGGGCGCGCGAGACTTCCTTGATGTAGTTGGCGGTGGTGAATTCCAGCGTCGCGGTCTGCGCCGAGGTCTTGAACGCCGGGTGCTTGAACTCGATGCCGAACGACAGCCGGAAGCCCTCGTAGGGCTCCAGGCGCGCGTACTTGTCACCCTCGCCGACCTGCACCGGCTGCAGGATGCGGATGAACTTGCGGGGAGCGTTCTGCTCGACCACGCCGGCCGATTGCAGCAGGTACATGAACGGTGCGGCGGAGCCGTCCATGATCGGAATTTCCGGGCTGGAGAGTTCCACCAGCACGTTGTCGATGCCCATGCCGGCCAAGGCCGACATGATGTGCTCGACGGTCGCCACCTTGACGCCATCGCGCACCAGGGTGCTGCACAGCGTGGTCTCGCCGATCAGCAGGGCGCTGGCGGGGATGTCCACCGCCGGCGACAGATCGACGCGCCGGAACACGATGCCGTGATTGACCGGCGCCGGCAGGATCGAGATGTAGACCTTGCGTCCACCGTGCAGGCCGATGCCGCTGGCACGTATCGGGGACTTGAGGCTGCGTTGACGGATCATGGGTCCTAGGTGCGAACGCCAGACGGTCGTTCAAGACCGCCTGGCGCACACCCGCTGTATCGGGAAGATTGAGGCAGTTTATCACGCTGCCTCCGGCCTTCCGCCGCCCCAAGCAGGGGCGACGGCGGGGTCCGGGGCGGAGGCCGAACACCGTCAGCGTCCAGGGCAAGACGCTGACAGCACAGCCCAGGGCGGTGGCCGCTCACGGCTCCGCCTCGGACCCGCCACCGATTCCTAGTCCGCCTGCGCGCGCAGGAAGGCCGGGATGTCGATCACGTCGTCGGACAGCTCCTGCAACCAGTGCGCGCCGCTGGCGGCACCGGCCGCCGCAGCGGCGGGACGGTTGTAGCTGCCCATCTCCGGCATCGGCCGCAGACCCGGCACCCGAGGCGGCAGGTTCATCTGCGGCGAGGCGTGGTGATTGGTCGGCGCGCCGTAGGAGCTGGCGGCGTAGGCCGGCGTCGCCACCCGGCGCGGCTCGAAGCGCGCAACATGCGGCGGCAGCTCTTCGCGCTTGCTGCTGTTGAGGCCGGTGGCGACCACCGTCACCCGCAGCTCGCCGTTGAGACTGGGGTCGATGGAGGTGCCGCACTTGATGTCGGCCTCCTCGCTCGCCACGTCGCCGACGTGCTGCATGATGTAGTCGTGCTCGTCCAGGGTCAGCGACTCGTCGCAGGTGATGTTGACCAGGATGCCGCGAGCTCCACGGATCTCGATGTCGTCGAGCAGCGGGCTGGACAGCGCCGCTTCCACCGCGCGCTTGGCGCGGTCCTCGCCGGTGGCCTTGCCGATACCCATCATCGCCATGCCGCGCGCGCCCATGACCGTGCGCACGTCGGCGAAGTCGAGGTTGATCTCGCCCGGCCGGGTGATCAGGTCGGAGATGCCGAGCACCGCGTTCTGCAGCACGTCGTTGGCGGCCTTGAACGCGTTCATCAGGCTCACCGAGCCGCCGAGCACCAGCTTGAGCTTCTCGTTGGGGATCACGATCAGCGAATCCACGTGCTGCTGGAGCTGGGTGATGCCGTGCATGGCCTGCGCCATGCGCTTCTTGCCTTCGCTGGGGAAGGGCTTGGTCACCACCGCGACGGTGAGGATCTTCAGCTCCTTCGCCACCTCGGCGATCACCGGCGCCGCGCCGGTGCCGGTGCCACCACCCATGCCGCTGGTGATGAACAGCAGATCGGTGCCTTCCAGCATCTCGGCGATGCGCTCGCGGTCCTCTTCCGCCGCCTGGCGGCCGATTTCCGGGTTGCTGCCCGCGCCGAGACCCCGGGTGATCTCCATGCCCAGTTGCAACTGGTTGTTGGGGATGCACTTCTCCAGATGGTCGCGATCGGTATTGGCGCAGATGAACTCGACGCCGTTGATGCCGCTCTGGGACATCTGGTTGACGGTGTTGCAACCGCCGCCGCCGACGCCCATGACGCGGATCACCGCCGTGGTTCGCAGCCCATCCACCAGTTCAAACGTTTCCTGCATTGCACCTGCCATGACGAACCTCCTCGTATTGCCCTGCTGCTATTTCATGACGGCCTTGTGCCGTCGCCCTGAAGCCAAACCCAAAACACCAAAGAACTAGAAACTGCCCTTGAACCAGGCCTTCACCCGCGACAGCACATCGCCGCCGTCGCCACCGCCGACGGCGCCGCGCGCCAACTCCGGCTTCATCCGCTTGGCGTAGAGCAACAGGCCCACGCCAGTGGCGAGCCCCGGATCCCGGGACGCCGCCTCGATGCCCTCGACGCCGTGCGGCAAGCCGAGCCGCACCGGCACTTCCAGCACCTCTTCCGCCAGTTCCACCACGCCCGGCATCTGCGCCGACCCACCGGTGAGCACCACGCCGCCGGGAATGCGGCCGAACATGTCGGCGCGGTGCAGCTCCTTGGCGACGTAGCGGAACAGCTCTTCGTAACGCGGCCGGATCACCTCGGCGAGCATGTGCCGCGAGAAGGCGCGCGGCGGGTTCTCGCCGACGCTGGGCGCCTCGATGACTTCCTCCGCCTGCACCATCCAGGGCTGCGCGCAGCCGTAGTGGACCTTGATGTCCTCGGCGTTCTGGGTCGGGGTGCGGAAGGCCACCGCGATGTCGTTGGTGACCTGGTCGCCGGCGATCGGCAGCACCGCCGTGTGGCGGATCGCACCGCCCTGGTAGACCGCGATGTCGCTGGTGCCGCCGCCGATGTCGATGCAGCAGATGCCGAGATCCTTCTCGTCCTCGGTGAGCACCGCATCGGCGCTGGCGAGATGGCTGATGACCAGCTTCTCGACCGCCAGCCCGCACTTCTCCACGCACTTCTGCAGGTTCTGCGCGGCCGACACCGAGCCGGTGACGATGTGTACGTTCACGTCCAGCCGCACCGCCGACATGCCGACCGGGTCCTGGATGCCCTCCTGACCGTCGACGATGAATTCCTGCGGCAGCACATGCAGGATCTGCTGGTCGGCCGGCACCGGCACCGCCGAGCCGTTTTCGATCACCGAATCGACATCCTTGTGGCTCACTTCACGATGCTTGATCGCCACCACGCCGGACTTGGTCTGGCTCTTGATGTGGGCGCCGGTGATCGCCACATGCGCCATGCGCGCGCGGCAATTGGCCATGTGCTCGGCGTTTTCCACTGCGCGCTGGATCGCCTGCACGGTGGCGTCGATGTTGGTGACCACGCCCTTCTTCAGGCCACGCGCCGCCTGCTGGCCGATACCGACCACCTGCAACTTGCCTTCGGGGCTCACTTCGCCCACCAATGCCGCCACCTTGGAAGTACCAACGTCCAAGGCGAAGAGGTAACTGGGTTCGGGACGGCGACTCATGGCGAAACTCCGGGAACAGCAGGGGCGGCGGGCGGGACGCCGGCCGTGGACTTCGCGGTGGTCGCGCTCGGCGCCGGGCGCCAGCTGACCGCGAAGCCGTTGAGATAGCGGAGGTCCACGGTGTGGACCTCGCCGAGGCGGCTGGCCAGGGCCGGCAGCACGGTGGTTTTCAGGCGCTCCACCGCATCCAGCGGCGAGGCGCGGCCGAAGCGCAGATGGATGTCACCATGGCTGACCGCCACCCAGTCGCCACGCGCGTCCTGGCTGAGCGAGGCCAGCGCGAACGGCGTTTCCGCCAGGCGGTCGGCGAGCTGGCGGTACATCTCCATCACCTCGCGCTCGCGGCCGGGCGCGCCAGACAGGCGCGGCAGGCTATCCGGCAGCGTTTCGCCGCCGGGCGCAAAGACAATGCCCTCGGTGGACAGCGCCTCGGTCTCGCCCCAGCGGGCGTAAGGGACCCGCTCCCAGATGCGCACCACCAGCCGTGCCGGCCACTGGCGATCAACACGGGCATGCGCCACCCAGGGCAGGCGTTCGATGGCGAGCCGCACGGCTTCCAGATCGACCTCGAACAGCTGGCCGTCGATGGCGCTGGCGGCGGCGGCGCGCACTTCGTCGGCGCGCACGTGCTGCAACAGCCCCTGCACCGCCAGCTCGCGAGCCGGCGCATCGACGCGCGCCAGCAGCAGGCGACCGGCGACCAGGGTCGCGGCCAGCGCGCCCAGGCTCAGCAGCGCATTGCGCAGCAGCGGCGGCAGGCCAGCCGGGCCGGCCTGGTGGGGATCGAGGCGCTTGGTGTAGGGAGCGGACATGGGCAGGACGAGCGCGCTCACAGCGTCGCTTCCAGCAGGCGCCAGCACAGCTCGGCGTAGTCGATGCCCACCGCCTTGGCGGCCATCGGCACCAGCGAGTGCGAGGTCATGCCCGGCAGGGTGTTGAGTTCCAGCAGCTGCGGCCGGCCGTCCTCGCCGATCAGGAAATCCACCCGCCCCCAGTGCCGGCAACCGGCCAGCGCGAAGGCCTTGAGGCAGAGCGCCTGCACTTCCGCCTCGAAGCCGGCGTCCAGCCCCGAAGGGCAGTGGTAGCGGGTGTCGTTGCTGATGTACTTGGCGTGGTAGTCGTAGAACTCGCCGTCCGGCTCGATACGGATCACCGGCAGCGCGCGGCCGAGCAGGATCGGGCAGGTGAACTCGTCGTTCTTGCCGGCGCGACCGATGAACTGCTCGGCCATCACCACGCGGTCGCTATCGCCCCGCGCCAAGGCGTAGGCGGCGTCGATCTGCTCCGCCGTCTTGATCTTGCTGACGCCGACGCTGGAGCCATCCGCCGCCGGCTTGATGATGAATGGGTAGCCGAAGGTCTTCGCCGCCGCGTGGGCGTCGGCCAGCGACTCCAGCACGCGGAAGCCCGGCGTCGGCAGGCCCTCGGCCTTCCACACCCGCTTGGTGGTCAGCTTGTCCATGGCCAGCGCCGAAGCCAGCACGCCGGAGCCCGGATAGGGCAGGCCGAGCAGGTCGAGGATGGCCTGTACCGTGCCGTCCTCGCCGCCGGTGCCGTGCAGGATGTTGAACACCCGCACATAGCCCTCGGCCTTGAGCGAGAACAACTGCTCGGGCGAGGCGACATCCACGCCGTGGGCATCGACGCCGCGCGCGCGCAGGGCGGTGACGATGCCCTCGCCGCTCCACAGCGAGACCTGGCGCTCGGCGCTCCAACCGCCCATGAGCACGGCCACCTTGCCGAAGGCTTTGGGATCGGTGACGGCGCTCATGCGGCTTCTCCAACAATCTTCACTTCGGGGTGCAAGTCGAAACCGGTCCTGGCCTTCACCGTCGCGCGAAGATGCGCGATCAGCGCCTCGACATCGGCGGCGCGGGCGCCCTCCTCGGTAATCAGGAAATTGGCGTGCAGCGGCGACACATAGGCGCCGCCGATGCGGTGGCCCTTGAGGCCGCAGGACTCGATCAGCCGCGCAGCGTGATCGCCCGGCGGATTGCGGAAGGTGCTCCCCGCCGAGGGCTTGCCGACCGGCTGGCTGGCCTTGCGCTTGGCGAGGCTGTCCTTGGTGGCACGGGCGTGGCTGCCGTCGCTGTCCTCGCCCACCGCGAAGCGTGCGGCGAGATAGCCGAGCACCTGCTCCGGCGCCTCGACATGGCGGTAGCCGGTGACGAAGGCCTGCGGCGTCAGCCAGTGGGTGCTGCCGTCGCGCAGCACCACTTCCACCTCGCGGACCACCGGCCAGGTCTCGCCGCCCCAGGCGCCGGCGTTCATCGCCAGTGCGCCGCCGACCGTGCCGGGAATGCCGGCCATGAAGCCCAGGCCGGCCTTCTGCTGGGCGGTGGCGAACTTGGCCAGCCGCGCGCAGTGGGCGCCGGCCTCGGCATAGATCCGATCCTCGGCCTCCAGGTGGATGGCATCGAGCGCGCCGTGCAGGCCGATGACGGTGCCGCGAAAGCCGCCGTCGCGCACCAGCAGATTGCTGCCCAGGCCAATCCACAGCACCGGTTCCCCGGCCGGCAGCGCACGGATGAAGGCCAGCAGATCCTCGCGATCAGCCGGCTCGAAATAGGTGTCGGCGGGGCCGCCGACACGCCAGCTCGTGCGCGGCGCCAGACGCTCGCCCTGGCGCAGCAGGCCGCGCACCGACGGCAGCTTCAGCGCGGCGCTCATGGCGCGCTCCCGAAGGTCTGGAGCATCAGGGCCGGCGCGGTGCCGATGTCGCCGGCACCCACCGTGAGCAGCACGTCGCCGTCCTGCACCAGGCCGCGCAGGGCCTCCGGCAGCTCGGCAACCGTCTTGACGAACACCGGCTCGACGCGGCCACGAGCACGGATACCGCGCGCCAGCGCCTTGCCGTCGTAGCCGGCGATGGCGGCCTCGCCGGCGGCGTAGACCTCCAGCAGCAGCAGCGCATCGCAGTGCGAGAGCACCTCGCAGAATTCGTCGAACAGATCGCGGGTACGGCTGTACCGGTGCGGCTGGAAGGCCACCACCACACGCCGGCCAGGGTGCGCGGTGCGCACCGCCTCGAAGGTGGCGGCCAGCTCGCGCGGGTGATGGCCGTAGTCGTCGATCAGTTTCAGGCGCTTGCCTTCGACCAGGACCTCGCCGTGCGACTCGCAGCGGCGGCCGACGCCGGCGAACTCGGCGAAGGCCTTGCGGATCGCCGGGAACGGCACCCCCAGCTCGCGGGCGATCGCCACCGCCACCAGGGCGTTCTGGACGTTGTGGCGGCCCGGCAGGTTCAGGTGCAGCTCCTCGCGCACGGTGCCGATCTGCACCGTGAAGCGGCTGCCGCCACGCTCGGGCACCACCTCCACGGCGCGCACGTCGGCGTCCTCGGCAAAACCGTAGGTGAGCAGCGGCCGGCCAACTGCGGGCAGGATCTCGCGCACCACCGGGTCGTCGGCGCAGAGCACGGCGAGACCGTAGAACGGCAGCCGGTGCAGGAACTCGACGAAGGTGCGCTTCAGCACGCCGAAGTCGCCGCCATAGGTTTCGAGATGATCGGCGTCGATGTTGGTGACCGCCGCCATCATCGGCGACAGGTGCAGGAAGCTGGCGTCGGACTCGTCGGCCTCGGCGACCAGATACTGGCCGGCACCGAGGCGGGCATTGGCGTCCGCACCCTTCACCTTGCCGCCGACCACGAAGGTCGGGTCCAGCCCGCCCTCGGCGAGCACGCTGGCGACCAGGCTGGTGGTGGTGGTCTTGCCGTGGGTGCCGGCGATGGCGAGGCCGAAGCGGAAGCGCATCAGCTCGGCCAGCATCTCGGCGCGGCGCACCACCGGGATGCGGTGGGCGCGCGCATGCACCAGCTCGGGGTTGTCGGCCTTCACCGCCGTCGATACCACGATGGCGTCGGCGCCCTCGGCGTTTTCGGCCTGATGACCGAAGTAGAGCTTCGCTCCAAGCTGTTCGAGCCGCCGGGTGGCGGCCGAGGGCTTGAGGTCGGTGCCGCTCACCGCGTAGCCCAGGTTGATCAGCACCTCGGCGATGCCGGACATGCCGGAGCCGCCGATGCCGAGCATGTGGATACGGCGCACGCGGTGCATGGGCGCCCTGGCCATTTCACCGGGATTCATCATGGGCGCGCTCCTGCGGCGAGCAGACGCTCGACGATGTCTTCGGTGGCGCGCGGATGCGCGGCGGCACGTGCCTTTTCGGCGCGAGCCAGGCAGTCGGCGCGGCTGGCGTCGCGCAGCACCGCCGCCAACCGCTCGGCGGAAAGGTCGCGCTCCTGGATCAGCTCGGCGGCGCCCACCTGCACCAGCGCGCCGGCGTTGGCGGTCTGGTGGTCGTCCACGGCGTAGGGGAAGGGCACCAGCACGCTGGCCACCCCGGCCGTCGCCAGTTCGGCAACGGTGGAGGCACCGGAGCGGCACACCACCAGATCGGCCCAGGCGTAGGCGCCGGCCATGTCCTGGATGAACGGCGTCACCTCGGCCTGCACGCCGTGCTGGGCATAGGCCGCCTGCGCCAGCTCGACGGTGCGGCCGCCCTGGTGGCGCACCTGCGGACGCTGCGCCGGCGGAATCAGCGCCAGCGCCGCCGGCAACTTCTCGTTGAGCGCCTTCGCACCCTGGCTGCCGCCGACCACCAGCAGGTTCAGCGGGCCGCTGCGGCCGGCGTAACGCTGCGCCGGCGGCGGCAGCGCGGCGACTTCCGCCCGCACCGGATTGCCGACGGTGATGCCGCCGGCCAGTGCGCCGTCGAAGCCTTGCAGGGCCTGCCGGGCCAGCTTGGCGAGCTGGCGGTTGGTGTAGCCGGCGGTGGCGTTCTGCTCATGCACGAACAAGGGGATGCGCCGCAGCCAGGCGGCAACGCCACCGGGGCCGGCGGCGAAGCCGCCCATGCCCAGCACCGCGTCCGGCCGCACCCGCGACAGCACGCCCAGCGCCTGACGGATCGCCCGCAGGATCAGCAGCGGCGCGGTCAGCAGCTTGAGCAGGCCCTTGCCGCGCAGGCCGCTGACCTGCACGTATTCCATGGCGATGCCCTGCGCGGGGACGGTGCGCGACTCGAAGCTCTCCGGCGCGCCCAGCCAGACCACCTCGTGGCCGCGCGCGCGCAGGGCGTGGGCGACGGCGAGGCCGGGGTAGACGTGGCCGCCGGTGCCACCGGCCATGATCAGCACTTTCATGGCTTACCTCCGCCGTCCATGGCGAGACGGAGCGCCATCGGGAGAGCCCTGGGCGCGAATGGCCTAACGGGGACTGACATTGAGTCAGTCCCCGCCCAAGCCATTCGCCCATGTGCGCCCGCGCAGCGGGGCCGAATGCCATTCAAGGCATTCGTCCTGCTTCCGTCGCGCCCCGCCATGATCAAAATCTTCATGCGCCCGCCCTCCCCGCGCCCAGGCTGCGGCGCAGGCCGGCCAGCCAGTCGCGCAGGCCCAGGGGCGCGGTCTGCACCGCCTTGCCGGACAGGGTGCGGCCACGCGGCTTGGGCAGCATCGCCAGCGCCGCGCGGTTTTCGTAGTCGACGCGCAGCATCAGGCCCAGCATCAGGCTCACCGTCACCAGCGAGCTGCCGCCGTAGCTGATCAGCGGCAGGGTCAGGCCCTTGGTCGGCAGCGCGCCCATGTTCACCGCCATGTTGATCAGCGCCTGCAGGCCCAGCCAGCCGGCCAGGCCGTAGCAGAGGTAGGCGGCGAAGCGGCGGTCGAGCTGCTCGGCCTGCTGGCCGATCTTGAAGCCGCGCCAGACCACCACGCCGAACAGGGCGATCAGGCTCAGCACCCCGAGCAGGCCGAACTCTTCGGCGAGGATCGCGAAGATGAAGTCGGTGTGCATTTCCGGCAGGTACATGAGCTTCTGCACGCTGTTGCCAAGGCCGACGCCGGTCCACTCGCCACGGCCGACGGCGATCAGCGACTGGGTGAGCTGAAAGCCCGAACCCAGCGCGTCTTCCCAGGGATTGGTGAACGAAAGCACCCGCTTCATGCGGTAGGCGACGGTCATCACCAGCACGCTCAGCACGCCGCCGGCGAGCAGGCCGAGGCCGGCGACATATAGCAGCCGGGCGCCGCCCAGGAACAGCATCAGGAAGGTGACCGCGAGCAGGATCACCGTCGCCCCGAGGTCCGGCTCCAGCAGGAACAGCACCAGGATCGGGAACAGGAACACCAGGGGATTCAGGAAGCCGGCCAGCGAGGTCTGCAACTCCAGCTGCCGCTTCACGATGTAGCCGGCCAGCCAGACGATGAAGGCCAGGCGCACCGGCTCCGAGGCCTGCAGGCGGAAGAAGCCGGCGATGTCCAGCCAGCGCTTGGCGCCGTTCACCCGTACGCCGGCGAGCAGCACGGTCAGCAGCAGCAGCATCGCACCCAGCAACAGCCACCAGCGCTGCTTCTCCCAGAAGCCGGTGGGCACGCAGAACATGCCCCAGCAGGCAACCAGACCGACGCCGATGAACACCAGCTGGCGCCAGAAGAAATACATCGAGGAACCGCCCAGCTTCTCGCCGACGGCGACGCTGGCCGAGGCCACCATCACCAGCCCCCAGGCCAACAGCGCCGCGACGGCGCCGCAGAACAGGCCGTCGAGGCCGTACTTGGGATTGGGCAGTTCCAGGTTCACGGACGCCCTCCCGCCGCCAGTTCGCGCACCGCCGCCTCGAACTGCTGGCCGCGGTCCACATAGCTCTTGAACTGATCGAAGCTGGCGCAGGCCGGCGACAGCAGCACCGAGGCGCCGGGCAGGGTCAGCGTCCGCGCGCGGCGCAGCGCGTCGGCCATGCTCGCTTCGCGGTACACCGGCAGGGCGCCGTCGATGGCGGCCTCGATCTTGTCGGCGTCTTCGCCGAACAGCACCGCGGCACTGCCCTTGGCGGCCAGCGCGCCAGCGAGCGGCGAAAAGTCCTGGCCTTTGCCCTGACCACCGCCCAGCCAGATCAGCGGCGACGGCAGTCCGCGCACCGCCGCCAGCGTCGAGCCGACATTGGTGCCCTTGCTGTCGTTGTAGTAGCGGGCACCGTCGATCTCGGCGACGAAGGCGCAGCGGTGCGGCAGGCCACGGAAGTCCTGCAGGGCGCGCAGCACGGTGGCGCGCGGAATGTCGGCGGCCTCGATCAGCGCCAGCGCCGCCAGCACATTGGCGGCGTTGTGCAGGCCGGCGATCTTCAGCGCCGACAGCGGCAGGATGCGGTCGCGGGCGGTGGCCAGCCAGAGCTCGCCGCGCTGTTCGATCAGGCCGTACTCGCCGGGTGCGCGCGGCGCGTCCAGGCCAAAGCTGAGGCGGCGGCGGGCGGCATCGCTGTTGAGCCGGGTGGCGACATCGTCGCGGTTGACCACCGCCACCTGGCAGCCGTTGAAGATGCGTGCCTTGGCGGCGCCGTAGGCGGCCATCGAGCCGTGGCGGTCGAGATGGTCTTCCGAAAGATTCAGCACCGCCGCCGCCCGGCAGCGCAGCGTGTGGGTGGTCTCCAACTGGAAGCTCGACAGCTCCAGCACGTAGAGCTGGGCGCTGTCGGAGAGCACGTCCAGCGCCGGCGGCGCCAGATTGCCGCCGACCCCGACCTTGAGGCCTGCCGCCTTCGCCATCTCGCCGACCAGGGTGGTGACGGTGGACTTGCCATTGCTGCCGGTGATGCCGATGACCGGCACCTTGGCGTGGCGGGCGAACAGCTCGATGTCGCCGATGATCGGCACTCCGGCGGCGCGCAGAGCCTGCACGAAAGGTTCATTCAGCGAGACCCCGGGCGATACCACCGCCTCGCTGAACTGGTTCAGCGGCTCCGGCGCGGCGAAGCCGCCCAAACGGAACTCGAAGCGGCCGAACTCGGCGGTGAGCTGCTGGTGTCCGGCCGGCTCGGCGCGGGAATCGGTGATGACCAGGTCGGCATCCTCGCGCGCGAGGTAGCGCAGCGCCGAGACTCCGGAGAGTCCCAGCCCCACCACCAGCATGCGCTTACCCGAGTAGCGGCCCATGGTCAGTGCGTCCTCACCGGATCTTCAGCGTGGACAGGCCGATCAGCACCAGAATCAAGGTGATGATCCAGAAGCGGACGATGATCTTCGGCTCCGCCCAGCCCTTGAGTTCGTAGTGGTGGTGCAGCGGCGCCATGCGGAAGATGCGCTTGCCGCCCGAGTACTTGAAGTAGCCCACCTGCAGCGCCACCGAGATGGTCTCGGCGACGAACACGCCGCCCATGATCGCCAGCACCAGCTCCTGACGGACCAGCACCGCCACCACGCCCAGCGCCGCGCCCAGCGCCAGCGCGCCGACATCGCCCATGAACACCTGCGCCGGGTAGGCGTTGAACCAGAGGAAGCCCAGGCCGGCGCCGGCGATGGCGGTGCAGAACACCGCCAGCTCACCGACGCCGGCGATGTAGGGGATTCCCAGGTACTGCGCGAACTTCACATTGCCGGTGCAGTAGGCGAATACCGCCAGCGCCGAGGCGACCAGCACGGTCGGCATGATCGCCAGACCGTCGAGGCCGTCGGTGAGATTCACCGCGTTGGAGCTGCCGACGATCACCAGATAGGTCCAGACCACGAAGAACACCCCGAGCGGGATCGACACGCCCTTCAGGAAGGGCACGATCAGCGCGGTCTCCACCGGGGTCTTGGCGGTGAGATAGATCGCCAGCGATACCGAGAAGCCGGTGAGCGACAGCCAGAAGTACTTCTTGCGGGCGATCAGACCCTTGGGGTTCTTGTGCTTGATCTTGATGTAGTCGTCGGCAAAGCCGACCGCGCCGAACGCCAGGGTCACCGCCAGCGCGAACCAGACGAACTTGCTGGTGAGGTTGGCCCAGAGCAGGGTCGCCACCGTGATCGCCGCCAGGATCAGCAGACCACCCATGGTCGGCGTGCCGGTCTTTTTCAGGTGCGAGGCCGGGCCGTCGTCGCGGATCGGCTGGCCGAACTTGAACTGGTAGAGCCGCTCGATCAGCAGCGGCCCGAACACGAAGCTGAAGATCAGCGCCGTGAGGATGCCCAGCACCGCCCGCACGGTGAGATAGTTGAACAGGCGCAGGAAGGAGTAGTCCGCCTGTAGCCATTGCGCGAGGTGATAGAGCATCAGTGACTCCCCTCGGCGAGCGTGGCGCCGGGTTTTTCGTTGTTGTTGTCGGTGAGCGCGGCGACGACGCGCTCCATGCGCGCCGAGCGTGAGCCTTTAACCAGGATCGTGGTGCCGGCCGTGAGCTGGCTGCGCAGAGCGGCGATCAGTGCGTCCAGCTCGCTGTGCGATTGCGCGGCGCCGCCGAAAGTGCCTGCCGCCTCGGCCGACAGGCGGCCCAGCGTGTAGAGGCCATCGAGTCCCAGCGTGCGGGCCCGCAGGCCCGCGTCGGCATGCAGACGCGCCGCGTCCGGACCCAGTTCAGCCATGTCGCCCAGCACCAGCAGGCGTCGGCCGGACTCGCGCGCCAGCAGTTCCATCGCGGCGTTGAGCGAGGTCGGGTTGGCGTTGTAGCTGTCGTCGATCAGTCGCGCGCCGCTGACGTGGGTCTTCACGGCGACCCGGCCCTTGGGCGCCTCGACCTTCGCGAGCCCGGCTGCGATCACCGCCGGCTCCAGGCCCAGCGCGAACCCGGTCGCCGCCGCCGCCAGCGCGTTGGCGACGTTGTGGCGGCCGGGCAGTGGCAGCTGTACCTCGGCCTCGCCAGCCGGCGTGACCAGGAGGAAGCGGCTTTCGTCGGCGCCAGCCACCAGGCGCTCGGCACGCACGTCGGCGTGGCCGGCAAAGCCGAAGCTGACGATGCGGTTGTCGGCGGCGAGCTTGACCCAGAGGCCGGCATAAGCGTCGTCGGCGTTGATGACGGCGACGCCGCCATTGAGCGCAGCGAACATCTCGCCCTTGGCCTTGGCCACCCCCTCGCGCGAGCCAAAGCCTTCCAGGTGCGCGTCGCCAGCCTGGGTGACGATGCCGACGCCGGGGCGGGCGAGCCGGGCCAGCGCGGCGATCTCGCCGGCATGGTTGGCGCCCATCTCGATGACCGCCGTGCGGTGCTCGCGGCGCAGCCGGCACAGCGTCAGCGGCACGCCGATATGGTTGTTGAGATTGCCCTCGGTGTAGAGCACCGAGCCGCGCGCCGCGAACACCGCCGCCAGCAACTGCTTGGTGGTGGTCTTGCCATTGCTGCCGGTGACGCCGATCACCGGCCCGCCGAAGTGCCGCCGCCAGCTCGCGGCATAGCGTTGCAGCGCCACCAGGGTATCGGGCACCAGCAGTTGCGCGATGGGCGCATCCACCGAACGCGACACCAGCGCCCCGACCGCGCCCTTGGCGGCCGCCTCGGCGAGAAAGTCGTGGGCATCGAAGCGCTCGCCGGCAAGCGCCACGAACAGATCGCCCGGCTGCAACGCGCGGGTATCGGTGACCACGCGCGAGAACGGCGCGTCGTCGCCCTGCAAGGGCACACCGAGACGGCGCGCGGCGTCGGACAGGCGTTCCATCATGAGCCCGCTCCTACCAAGGCAGCGACAAAGGCGCGATCACTGAACGGCCGCACGTCCTTGCCATAGGTCTGGGTGGTCTCGTGGCCCTTGCCGGCGACTACCACCACGTCGTCGGCACCGGCCTCGGCGACGGCGGCGCGGATCGCCTCGGCACGGTCGTGGATGACACGGGTGCCGGCGCCCGCACCTGCGAGGATGTCGGCGACGATGGCGGCCGGGCTTTCGCTGCGCGGATTGTCGTCGGTGACGATCGCGAGGTCGGCGCCCCGCACTGCCGCCGCGCCCATCAGCGGCCGCTTGCCGCGGTCGCGGTCGCCGCCGCAGCCGAACACGCAGATCAGCCGGCCTGCGGTATGCGCGCGCACGGCTTTCAGAATCTGCTCCAGCGCCTCCGGCGTGTGGGCGTAGTCGACCACCACCAGGGGCTTCGCGGCCGGACCGCGATAGCCCTCGATACGTCCGGGCACGGTGTGCACCTGCGCCATCGCGCGCAGCGCATCCGGCAGGCTCGCGCCGCGATGCAGCAGCGCGGCGAGCGCGGCCAGCAGGTTGTAGGCGTTGAAGCGGCCGAGCAGACGGGTCTCCAGCCGGCCTTTACCCCAGCTGCTGTCGATCTCCATCGCCAGGCCATGGCTGGAGAGCTGGAGCTGGCGGCCGAGCAGATAACGCCCGGCGCTGGGGATCTCGCCATCGAGGCCATAGACCGTCACCGCGCGCCCCTCGGCGAGCAGTGCCGCCGCCCAGGCGGCGCCAGTGGCGTCGTCGCGGTTGAGCACCGCCATGCCACGGCAGTAGTCGCTGAACAGCCGGCGCTTGGCCGCCGCGTAGGCCTCGACCGTACCGTGGTAGTCGAGGTGGTCGCGGGTGACATTGGTGAGGATGGCCAGGTCGTAGCCAATACCGGAAACACGGGCCTGATCCAGGGCGTGGCTGGACACTTCCATCGCGCAGGCCTGCAAGCCCTCGGCGACGAAACCGGCTAGCAGCTCTTGCAGGCGGATCGGGTCGGGCGTGGTGTGGCTGGCTTCGCGCAGCGCACCCAGGCGGCCGAAGCCAATGGTGCCGAGGTAGGCGCAGCTGTCACCCAGGGCTTCCAGCCCCTGCGCGACCAGATAGGCGCTGGAGGTCTTGCCGTCGGTGCCGGTGACCCCGACCGTGAACAACTGGCGCGCCGGCTCGCGGTGGAAGCGCGCGGCGATCTCGCCGACGCGGCGCGACAGGCCAGGCACGGCGACCTGCGGCACCGGCAGATCGGCCGGCTCGGCGATGCCCGGCGCCGGCTCCCAGACCACCGCCGTGGCGCCGCGCGCCAGCGCGGTCTCGACGTGCGCCAGACCGTGGCCGGCGACACCCTTCACCGCCAGGAAGGCATCGCCCGGTTCCACCCGGCGGGAGTCGGTCTCGACGCCAGTGACTTCCAGCTCGGGGTTGTCGCTGGGCGCGGGCGCGAGGCCGGCCAGCAAGTCCTTCAGCAGGCGGCTCATGCGCGCGCCTCCACGAATTCATCCCCAGACTCAAGCGCAGCCGAGTCGGCGCGCGGCGCGCATTCCCGCACCCACGCTCGCAAAAAACGCTCGCGGCACCGTGTCATGCGCGCGCCTCCACGAATTCTTCCCCAGACTCAAGCGCAGCCGAGTCGGCGCGTGGCGCGCATTCCCGCACCCACGCTCGCAAAAAACGCTCGCGGCACCGTGTCATGCGCGCGGCTCCAGTGTGGCCGCCGAGGGCGGTAGGGAGACGGTCTGCGGCGCGGCGGCGTCCACTGGCTGGTCCTGCGGAATCTGCAGCAGGCGGGCAGCGCCGCCCATCACCGCCGAGAACACCGGCGCGGCAACCTTGCCGCCGTAGTACTGCCCGGCGGTGGGCTCGTCGACGAACACCAGCCCGACCAGACGCGGCGACTGCGCCGGCAGCACGCCGACGAAGGCCGACCAGTGACGACGGTCTTCATAGCCGCCGCTGGTCTTGAGCTTGCGCACGGTGCCGGTCTTGCCGGCAACGCTATAGCCCGGCACCGCCGCCTTGATGGCGGTGCCGTCGATGCTGACCACGCCGCGCATCATCGCCAGCACCTGGTCGGCGCTGCTGGCGCTGATCGCCCGGCGCGGCGGCGGCAAATGGTCGCGCTTGAGCAGCGAGAGCTGTGGCATCAGGCCGCCATTGGCCAAGCCAGCGTAAGCGCGCACCAGATGCAGGGCGCTCATCGACACCCCGTAGCCGTAGGCGGCGGCGGCGGTGTCGGACTGCCGCCATTTCTGCGGCATGCGCAGGGTGCCGGTGACCTCGCCGGGGAAGCCGAGCTGGATCGGCTCGCCGATGCCGAAGTTCTGGTAGCCGGTCCACAGCGCCTCCGGCCCCATCTTCAGGCCCATGATCGCGGCGCCGACATTGCTGGACTTGGCGAGCAGCTTGGCGAGGTCGACCACGCCCTCGGCGTGCACGTCGTGCACGGTCCAGGGGCCCACCGCCAGCTCGCCGTTGCCGGTGTCGATCAGGCTGCTCGCGGTGTAGGTGCCGGTTTCCAGCGCCTGGGCGACCATCAGGGGCTTGATGGTGGAGCCCGGCTCCAGGCGGTCGGTGATCGCGCGGTTGCGCAGTCCGACCTTGCGATCCTCCGGATTGTTGGGGTTGTAGGCCGGCTGCGCGGCGACCGCGAGGATGTCGCCGGTCTGCACGTCGGCGACCACGATCATGCCGCCGCTGGCCTTGTTGCGCTCCACCGCCGCCGCCAGTTCGCGGTAGGCGAGATATTGCAGGCGCAGGTCGAGCGTGAGTTGCAGATCGGCGCCGGCACGCGCGGCCTTCTCGCTGCCGCCATCCTCGACGATGCGGCCGTCGCGCGAGCGGATCACGCGGCGAAAGCCCTTCTCGCCTTCGAGCATGGTGTCGTGGGCCTTTTCCAGGCCTTCCAGGCCGTGACCCTCGGTGCCGCAGAAACCGACCACCTGGCCCACCACCTCGCCCGCCGGGTAGTAGCGCGAGTAGCCGCGCTCGGCGAACACGCCCGGCGCCTTGATCTTCAGCAGGCGCGCGACCACTTCCGGGTTCTGGTTCTTGAGCAGGTAGACGAACTTCTTCTCGCCCTGCGCCTTGAGGAACTTCTCGAAGTCCTTGGGCTTGCGTTCGAGCAGTTGCGCCAGCGCCTCGCGGTAGGGCGCGGCCTCGGGCGTGAGCAGTTCCGACGGCACCGCCCACAGCGAGTCCACCGGCGCCGACAGCGCCAGCGGCTGTCCGTTGCGGTCGAGGATGGCGCCGCGATGACCGATCAGCTCGACGGTGCGGATGTGGCGCTTGTCGCCCTCGGTGACCAGAAACTCGCGGTCCAGCACCTGTAGGTAGAAGGCGCGTCCGAGCACCGCCAGCGAGGCGGCCGCGAGCAAGCCGAGCACTGCCTGGCGGCGCCAGGGCGAGACCGGTTGCACGCCCGGCGGCGGCGCGGAGGTACGGCGACCGGGGACGCTCATTGCCCACCCCCGGCCGGCGCCGGCGCGCCGCTGCGCCCGGACACCATCACCGTCTCGCGCGGCTCGATCATCTTCAGCTGCTCGCGGGCGATCTGCTCGATGCGCGCGTGACTGCTGTGCGCGGCTTCTTCCAGCTGCAACTGCGACCACTCCACTTCAAGGTGGTCGGCCTCGTCGCGCAGGCGGCTCTGCTCGTTGGTGAGCGCGCGGTTGCCATGCTTGATCTGCACCACCCAGACCGCCGACACCAGGGCGGCGATGGTCAGCAGCAAGGGCAGCATCAGGCCGCCACCGGTCGGGGCGGTGCGCGGCGGCAGGCGCCGGGTCATCGGCGCGCTCACGCCGGCACCTCGGTGCGCTCGGCCAAGCGCAGCACGGCGCTGCGCGCGCGCGGGTTGCGGGCGCACTCGGCGGTGCTGGGGAACACCCGCTCCAGCTCGCGCAGCGGCGCGCTGGAAGCCGCCGGCGCCTCCTTCAAGTGCGCGTACTTGTCGCGCGCCAGGCGCGGGCCGGCGTGATCGCGGATGAACTGCTTGACGATGCGGTCTTCCAGGGAATGGAAGCTGATCACCGCCAGCCGGCCTCCGGGAGCCAGCACCGCGAGGCTGGCCTGCAGCACCTGCTGCAAAACCTCCAGCTCGCCGTTGATATAGATGCGGACGGCCTGGAAGCTGCGCGTCGCCGGGTTGATCTTGTGACTGCGCGGGCCGGGCACCGAGGCGATCAGGCTGGCGAGCTGGGCGGTGCGGGTGATCGGGGTCTCGGCGCGGGCTTCCACCAGCTTCTTGGCAATGCGCCGGCTGTTGCGCTCCTCGCCGTAGACGAACAGCACGTCGGCGATCTCCTCTTCCTTGGCGCGCGCCAGCCAGTCGGCGGCCGAGAGACCGGCGCGCGGGTTCATGCGCATGTCCAGCGGGCCGTCGTGGGAAAACGAGAAGCCACGCTCGGCGTCGTCGAGCTGCGGGCTGGAGACCCCGAGGTCGAGCAGGATGCCGTCGACCTTGCCGGCAAAGCCTTCGGACGCCGCAACCTCGGCCAGCGCCGAGAAATTGCGGGCGTGAAAGTGAAAGCCGGGACGCGCTGCAAAGTGGACGCGGGCGCTGGCCTCGGCTTCCGGGTCCTGGTCGAAGGCATGCAGGCTGCCGCCGCGCAGGGCGTCGAGGATGGCGCCGGAGTGGCCGCCGCGGCCGAAAGTGCCATCGACATAGAGCCCCTGCGGGCGCGCAGAGACACCGAGGCCGGTGAGCGCCTCGTCGAGCATCACCGGCCGGTGCGCGTGCATATCGCTATTGACCCCCGGCGTGGTCGCGCGGGGAAAGCTGGCTCCGTCCATGGCGCGCGAGCATCAGATGTCGAGCGCCGCGAAGGCGGCGGAATAGTCGTCGGCGACCGCGCTCCTGCGCGCCGCCCAGCCGGCTTCGCTGTACAGCGCGAAGAAATCGACCTGACCCACCAGAACCGCCGAGGAGCCGAGTTCGGCGCGGTACTGCGCCGGCACCAGCACACGGCCCTGGGCATCCATCTCGACCGCCATCGCCTCACCGACGAACTGCAGGCGCAGGGCGGCGCGCTGTTTCAGGTCGTGGTGATTGGGGATGACGTTCTTGGCGATGTGCTCGAACACCGGCTGCGGGTACAGCCGAAGTCCATCGGGCGTGCGCGTCAGGCTGAGCTGGCCCTGCGCCTCGGACAACAGCGCCGCGCGAAAACGAGCCGGGACGGCCATGCGCCCCTTCTCGTCGATCGTCACCGCGTGGTTGCCCGAAAACATCGTCGTCGCCCTGGCAGAGAGTGGAGCCCCGGTAGCTCCATTTCACTCCCTTTCATGGGCGATTATCCCACTTTCAACCACTTGCGCAAGCGATTTGCCGCAAAATTTTGTTTGTCGGCAATGACTTAGCTCAAGCTCATCATTTGTTTTTCAACATCATCAATAATCAATGAGTTACGAAACATTCTTAATGTTGAAGATTAAAAATAAATCGGAACCTGAATGCCCGCTGAGCGGACTTAGTTTGGTTTTTTGACACCGGCGCAGCTCCGCCAGGCCGTACCCCGGCCCAGCCCCGGCAGCCGGCCCGGAACGGTGATTTTTCATCCGGACCGACAGCCGCATGCGGCAGCCCGGTGCGGGCCGGCGCCTTCATGCCGTCGAAAAAAGTGGGAGCCGGCCTATAAGCCGGGTTCTGTCATAACCGCCGCCGCTTGCGCGACCACGGCCGGGACAACCATTCCTCTAGACCCACCGTCACCGGTGGGTTCCAGCAGCCTACCCGGAAGGGACGTGGGCCACGCCTGCTGTCTTGCGACAGCTCCTTCCCTATTTGGCCTTGCTCCGTGTGGGGTTTGCCGTGCCGGTCTGTTGCCAGACTCGCGGTGCGCTCTTACCGCACCGTTTCACCCTTGCCTGATCCCCTTGCGGGGCCATCGGCGGTTTGCTCTCTGTTGCACTTTCCGTCGGCTCGCGCCGCCCAGCCGTTAACTGGCACACTGCCCTGCGGAGCCCGGACTTTCCTCCCCCGTGACCGTCACGGCGGCGGTTGTCTGACCGGCTCCCACGCGCATTATCGCCCATTGGCGCAGACCAAGGGCCATCAAACAATCTGGAGGAGATCCCCATGGGACAGAAGAAATCCCAGCGCAGCCTGCGCTTCAGCCGCCAGTTTTCGGCGCCGCGCGGCAAGGTGTTCGCGCTGTTCGCCAGTCACGAACGCTTCGGCGCCGCGCTCGGCGGGCCGGCCGGCGTCAAGCTCGGCGCCCTGCGCCGGATCAAGACCAGCGAGGACGCCGGCAATCCCGATGGCATCGGCTCGGTGCGCCGCATCGGTTTCGGCCCCAGCGCCTTCGAGGAAACCATCGTCGGCTTCGAGCCCGGCAAGCGCATCGAGTACCGCATCAGCCGTGGCAGCCCGCTGAAGAACCACCTCGGCCAGATCGAGTTCCGCGACGTGCCGGGCGGCACCCAGGTGGACTACACCATCCGCTTCGAGCCACGCATCCCCGGCACCGGCACCGCCTTCGCGCTGCTGCTGCACAGCCTGATCTCCAGCGGCCTCAACCGCATCGAGAACGAATTCGGCGCCCTTTAAAGCGCCGCCATGCGGATCGTCTCGCACACCTGCTCGAACACCGAGATCGTCTGCGCGCTCGGCGCGGCGGACTTGCTGGTGGGCGTCGATGCCGATTCCGACCACCCTGCCGAAGTGGTCGCCGGCCTGCCGAAGCTGGGCCGCGACCTGTCGCTGGACATCGCCGCCGTGCTGGCGCTGAAGCCCGATCTGGTGCTGAGCTCGCGCACCCTGCCCGGCCACGATCCGCTGGTGCAGGCGCTGGAAGCCGCCGGACTGCGCACCCTGGTCTGCGAGCCGCTGCGCCTCGCCGACGTCTATACCGACATCGCCCGCATCGCCGAGGCCATCGGCCGCGCCGAGGAAGGCCAGCGCCTGGTCGCGCGGCTGCGCGAGGAGCTGAAACCCCACCCGCTGCGCGGCCGTCGTCCGCGCGTGCTGCTGGAATGGTGGCCCAAGCCGGTGATCGCGCCGACGCGCGACTCCTGGGCCACCGAGCTGATCGAACTCGCCGGCGGCGAGAACCCCTGGGGCCAGCGCCCGGGCAAGAGCAGCCCGCTGAGCGAAGCGGAGATTCTGGAAGCCGCGCCCGAGCTGGTGGTGATGAGCTGGTGCGGGGTGAAGGTGGAGAACTACCGCGCCGAGCTGGTGCGGCGGCGCCCGGGCTGGCAGTCCGTGCCGGCGGTGCGCGCGGGACAGATCCACGCCATCAGCGAGGAATTTCTCGGCCGCCCGGGGCCAAGGCTGGTGCAGGGCTACCACGCGCTGCGCCGCCTGATTGAGCAACACGTCCAGTAAGCCCTGAAATCATGACGACCCCCAAGCATCCTGGGCCCAGCTTCGCGTCCCCGGCCTCGCACCGACGCTGGCATCGACCTCTGGGGCCGCTGCTGCTCGCCTCCAGCCTCTGGCTGGTGGCCTGCGAGTCCGGCGAGGCGCCGAGCACGGACGACGGCCCCGGCGCAGTCGCCGAACGCGCGGCACCGACGCTGGAGTCGCGCCTGCCCGGCATCCGCACCGTGCCCGACCCACTGTGTCTGGAGGAGTACGCCGGCACCACCGGGCTGCTGACGCCCTCGCTGCTCGATGCCGATCAGTACAACGCGCTCGAAGGCGGCGCCGAGGCGGCGCCGGAAGTCGCCCGCGAGCTGCCTGGCGTGGTGCATCTGCGCGGCCGCCAGCAGTCCTTTGACGGCGAGCACTACTACGCGGTGCACGAAGGCCGCATCTACCTGAAGGCAAACCGCGAGACCACCGGCATCGACCAACCCTGGCGCGCCTTGCGGCTGCCGCGCTGCCTGGACGGCCAGGTGAGCGAGATCTCCGCCGACGGCAGCGTGTTGCTGGCGCTCAACCAGGCGCGGCAGATCTACACTCTGGACTACGCCAACGGCGCGATCGGCGCCGGCGGCTGGACCCGGCGCTGGGGGCCGTTCTTCTGGACCGACCTCGGCGGCTGGATCTTCGAGGACGTGCGCGACTGGGCCACCACCCATTTCACCGGCAGCGATGAGTACTTCGTCGATGGCGGCGGCTACAAGCAGGCGCCGGCCGGCATCCTCAATGTCTTCCTGCTGCGCGGCGACGGCCTGCGCATCACCTATCTCGACCCCTGGCTGCCGATGGATCAGAGCCGCGAGGTCTGCGGCCCCGAGCGCGGCACCACGGTAATGGCGGGCCTGAGCGGCAGCGGTTCGACCGCGATGGTGGTCGCCGCCGACGGCGAGATCTACACCCGCCTCTACGAATTCGATGTCTCCGGCGGCAACGCCATCTTCCTCGACTACAGTTGGCAGGATCAGCGCGAGCTGGCGCAGCCGAAGATCCAGTTGCCGCCGCCGGACTGGATACACCATCCGCGCGTACCGGGCCGCATCACCGACCGCATCAGCCTGCGCAAGCTGCCGCCCGGCAGCGAGCACCGCCTGATGCGCGTCGAGGGCCTGGATGCCAGCGGCAACAGCGGCTACTGGGAAAAGGATCAGGCCGACAGCAGCGCCCGCGCCTGGCGCTTTGTCGCCACCGGCGAACCCCTGCAAGGGCGCCTGCTGCCCCTGCCGCAACCGCATCGCGGCCAGGCCGAGGACTACCAGTATCAGGGCAGGCTCGACGGCTATTCGGCCGAACTGCTCGACTTCAACCCCTATTGCTCGCCGGCCCGGCTGCGCGTCGATGTCGCTGGCGAGGCGGTGGAACTGGAGCTGCACAGCACCGACGGCCTGCGCCAGGAACGCCGCGCGCGGGGGCTGGATCTCTACCCACGCTATTACCGCGCGGCGGTGAAGGTGCCCGAGCCACTCTGGCAGACGCGCAGCCAGCGCTCGGCGGCGGTGCAGGCCTTCCTGAACAAGCACTTCGCCGAGCGACCGGTGCTGGAAACCGAGCTGTACGCAACGCTGGGGCAAGTCCGCATCGCCCAGGCCTGCTGGACGCTGAGCCGCGACCCGGGGAACCTGCTCGACGCACTCACCCAGCCACCGCTGCTCGACCCTGGCACCGTGCTGGCGATTCTGCTGGCGCAGCAGGAAGACGGCCGTCAGCCGCCACTCTGCCTGCTCTAGAGAGCTTTAACGCCACGGGGAATAGTTGCGGCGGAAGGCGCCTCGCGAAGCGCTCCTGCACAGAAACGCCGCGATCACCGCAGCGCCAAGGGATCCTGGCGCTAGCTGCGGTCGCGAGCGCTGGCGGCGTGCGCCTGCAGGCCCTCGGCATCGGCGAGCGCGCCGGCGATCACCGCCAGCGGCTTGGCGCCGGAAGGCGTGCAACGGATCAGGCTGCTGCGCTTCTGGAATTCGTAGACGCCCAGCGGATTGCTGAAGCGCGCGGCGCGGCTGGTCGGCAGTACATGGTTGGGGCCGGCGCAGTAGTCACCGAAGGCCTCGGGCGTGTGGCGGCCCAGGAAGATCGCGCCGGCGTGGCGGATCAGCGGCAGCAGCGCCTCGGGCTCGGCCACCGAGAGTTCCAGATGTTCGGCGGCGACGCGGTTGGCGAGCGCAGCCGCCTCGGCGAGATCGCGCACCCGCACCAGGGCGCCGCGCTCGCGCAGGGCGGCACGGGCGATCTCCGCGCGCGGCAGCTCGGCAATACGCGCGTCCAGCGCCGCCTGCACGGCATCGAGAAAAGCCGCGTCCGGCGACAGCAGGATCGACTGCGCGTCCTCGTCGTGCTCGGCCTGGCTGAACAGGTCCATGGCGATCCAGGCCGGATCGGTCTGGCCATCGCAGATCACCAGAATCTCCGAAGGCCCGGCGATGGCGTCGATGCCGACGCGGCCGAACACCAGCCGCTTGGCGGCGGCGACATAGGCGTTACCAGGGCCGAATATCTTGTCCACCGCCGGCACCGTCGCAGTGCCATAGGCCAAGGCCGCCACCGCCTGGGCGCCGCCGATGGTGAACACCCGGTCCACGCCCGCGAGATGCGCCGCCGCCAGCACCGTGGCATTGGCTTCACCGCCCGGCGTGGGGGTGACCATCACCAGCTCGCCGACGCCGGCGACCTTGGCCGGGATGGCGTTCATCAGCACGCTGGAGGGATACGCCGCCTTGCCGCCCGGCACGTAAAGACCGGCACGGTCCAGCGCGGTGACCCGCTGGCCGAGCGTGTTGCCGTGCTCGTCCTCGAAACTCCATTCGGCGATCTTCTGGCGCTCGGCGTAGGCGCGGATGCGCGCGGCGGCGGCTTCCAGCGCCTGCTTCAACTCGGGCGCCAGGCCGTCCCAGGCCGCCTTCAGCGCCGCCTTCGGCAGCTCCAGCTCGGCGGCACCGGCCAGCGTGCGGCGGTCGAAGCGGGCGGTGTACTCCACCAGCGCGGCATCGCCGCGCAGGCGGATCGCTTCGACGATCTCGGCGCTGCGCGCGGCAACCTCCGGCGAGGACTCGGGCGCGCGATCCAGCAGCGCTGCGAACGCGGCTTCGAAGCCGGCCTTGGCGCTGTCGAGACGGCGGATGGCGACCGCTTCAGCCACGGACCGTCGCCTCGAACTGCACCAGCAGCTCGCGGATGCGGGCGTGCTTCATCTTCATCGAGGCCTTGTTGACCACCAGCCGCGAGGTCACCGGGCCGATCTGCTCGATCTCCACCAGGCCGTTGGCGAGCAGGGTCTTGCCGGTGGCGACCAGATCGACGATCACGTCCGACAGGCCGACCAGCGGCGCCAGCTCCATCGAGCCGTAGAGCTTGATGATCTCCACCTGCTCGCCGCGCGCCGCGTAGTGGCGCTTGGTGATTTCCGGGTACTTGGTCGCCACCCGCAGACGCTTGCCCGGCGTCGGGACATAGCCCTTGGGCGCAGCCACCGAGAGACGGCAGCGGGCGATGTTGAGATCCAGCGGCTCGTAGAGCGCGGCGCCGCCGTGCTCCATCAGGATGTCCTTGCCGACGATGCCCATGTCGGCCGCGCCGTATTCCACGTAGGTGGGCACGTCGGTGGGGCGGATGATGAGGAACTGCACGTCCGCCGCCTTGCTCGGCACCCGCAGCAGGCGGTCGATGTCGCCCGCCGGCTCCAGGCCCAGGGCCGACAGCAGCGGCAGCGACTCTTCGAGGATGCGGCCCTTGGAGAGCGCGATGGTGACGACGTTGGCGGAGTTCATGGCGCGCGCATTTTAGGTAGCTAGTCCCGGAATGTCTCATGCGGAAGCTTCACCCCGCCGATTACCGGCGGCTATCGCGGCCCGGCACGGCCCTTGCGCCCCTTACACTTCCTGCCTAGTCAGATTCCGGAGTCCGGCATGAAACTGGTCATCGGCAACAAGAACTACTCGTCCTGGTCGCTGCGCCCCTGGCTGCTGATGCGGGCGCTGGATCTGCCCTTCGAGGAGGAGCTGGTCCCGCTCTACCGGGAAGACTCCAAGCCGCGCCTGCTGCAGCACGCACCCTCCGGCCGGGTGCCGGCACTGCACGACGGCACCCTGGTGGTCTGGGATTCCCTGGCGATCGTCGAATACCTCGCCGAGCAGTACCCGGGCGTGGCGGTCTGGCCGCGCGATACCGAGGCCCGCGCGCATGCGCGCAGCATCTGCGCCGAGATGCACTCGGGCTTCACCGCGCTGCGCAGCCACATGCCGATGAACCTGCGCGCCTCGCATCCCGGCAAGGGCCAGACGCCAGCGGTGCTCGCCGACATCGCCCGCATCGACGACATCTGGCAGGACTGCCGGCGCCGCCACGCCCTGGAAGGCCCCTATCTGTTCGGCGAGTTCAGTGCCGCCGATGCCTTTTATGCGCCAGTGGTGACGCGCTTTGTCACCTACCAGGTGCCGCTCACCGAACTGGGCGACGAATACGTGGAAACCCTGCGCGGCCTGCCGGCCATGCAGGAGTGGTACACCGCCGCGCTGCAGGAAACCGAGCGCATCGAGGCCAGCGAGCCCTACGCCTGAGGCGCCGCCGGCGCGCCGATGCGGACCGCCATCATGCTGATCGAGCCCATCTCGATGCCGTCGGTGACGATCTCCGCCGCTTCTCCGGGCCGCTGCGCGCCGAGCACCGGCAGCAGCGGCCAGTAGTGCTCGGTGGTGGGCACCGACAGGCGCCCGGCTTCGCCCTGGCTGCGCCAGTCGATCAGGGCCTGGTGCTCGCCAGCGAGTATCCGCGCCCGCGCCCAGTCGTTGAACTGCGCGGCCCAGTCATAGGCCGCGCCGCCGTGCCAGTGGAGCGTGCGCAGGTTGTGCACGACGTTGCCGCTGCCGAGGATCAGCACGCCTTCCTCGCGCAGCGCAGACAGTTTTTGTCCCAAGGCGTAATGGAAGGCTTCGGGCTGGCTGGCGTCGAGGCTCAGTTGCAGCACCGGAACCTGGGCGTCCGGGAACAGATGCACGAGCACCGACCAGGCGCCGTGGTCCAGGCCCCAGGACTCGTCCAGCGCCACCGGCAGCGGCGCCAGCCGTTCGGCCACCCGCGCGGCCAGTGCCGGCGCACCCGGCGCCGGGTACTGCACCGCGAACAGCTCGCGCGGGAAACCACCGAAATCGTGGATGGTGCGCGGCTGCGGCATGGCAGTCACCGCCAGCCCGCGCGTCAGCCAGTGCGCGGAAACACAGAGCACCGCCTTCGGGCGCGGCAGCGACTCGCCCAGCCGCCGCCAGGCCTCGGTGTAGGCATTGCGCTCCAGGGCATTCATCGGCGAACCGTGGCCGATGAACAGCGCGGGCATGAGGGCGGCGGGCTGGGGCATGAGGTTTCCTCGGGATCGGATCAACTCAATTTGGGGGCGCGCGCTCAGTTTTCAGCCGACGGCCGGCGCTCGCTATGCCCCAGGTCGCGGTCCGGGGCGATGCGGTCCCGCAGACGCTGCTTGAGCTGCGCGAGATCGGGGAAGCCGCCGTCGGCCTTGCGGTCGCAGAGCAGCTCGCCATTGAGCCGCACCAGGAACACCCCGCCCTGCCCCGGCTTCAGGGCCACCTCGCCCAGCTCCTCGGCGAAGGTGGTCAGCAGCTCCTGCGCGACCCAGCCGGCGCGCAGGAGCCAGCGGCACTGGGTGCAGTATTCGATTTCGACGCGCGGTCTGCCGGACTGAGTCTGTTCCATAACTGGGCCTAAGCCAGACGCTCCGCGAGCCGCCGTAGCTCAAGGTGATTTTCGGCGGCGATGGTTCTGAATCCGCTGGAAACCCGCGCGTCGTTCGCCAGCCGCTGCCAGAAGTCCTGGGCCAGCGGCAACATCTCGCGATACGCGGACTCCAGTCCGCTCAATGGCGCCGGCGGCGCGAACCGGGGCGTCAACACCTCGCCCGCGCGCGGCACATACAGCATTGGCAGCATGTCGTAGACCGGCGCCAGAACGAACTGCCCATAGCCCGGCCGGGCAGGATCGTCATGGTGCAGACCCAGATTGCCGTTGTGCATGTCGGTGTTGGCGATCAGATAGCCAAAGGCGGCGATGCGCTCGATCCGCGCGCCGTCCTCCGCAGCCAGCCTTTGCCCCGCAACGAGGGCGCGGGCAATCGCCGGCCAGGCGCCACCGAGGCCGACGAACTCGGCATCGACGGCTTCCAGGCTGACCAGACTGCGTCGGCCATGCGCGCCGACGCGGTCGAAGCGCTCGACTTCCAGAAAGGCCCGCCCCCCGCACTCCAGCCATTCGCTGCCGGCGGCGGCGATCCCGGCTTCACGCAGCGTCATGAGCGCCAGATGCTCGGCGCGGAGCAGGTCGGCCCAACGCAGACCGATGGATTCCGAAACCGGCGGCGAGAACTTGACCAGCACGTCGAGTCCGTCCGCCCCTCGCCGCCGCCGGAGCAGGAACTTCGCCTGTTCGCCAGCCGCCGACGAACCGGCGGGCTGCCCCTGCATGGTCTGGTCGGCGAACTGCGGGTAGAGCGCCGGGCGCTGCGCGTCGTCCACCCCAGGCCGCGCGCCACTGGGCTCCAGGCTGGCGTCCCACCAGCGGCGGTAGGCGACCTCGCCCAGCAGGAGATCGCCTTGCAGATCGTCGCCGCGCATGCACAGGGCATAGAGGGTGGTCGCGGCATCCCATTGGCGGACATCGGCGGGCAGCCGCAGCTCGGGGTAGCGCTGCGGGAACAGGCGTCCCAGGAATCCCTGCGGGCGCAGATCGTGGATCCACCAGGGCAAGTCGGAGTAGAGCCGGGTGGCGGCGCGATCTCCGAGCGCGGATTCGAACCAGAACTCGCCGGCAGCGAGGCTGTGCAAAGTGCCGAGACGAATCGCCTCCCCCGCCCCGCTGACCCGGTAGATGGGAATCCCGCTGCCGAGATCGCGGACGGTCGCCAGCAGGCCGTAGCGCCGCGCCCTCGCCGCGCCCATGGGCAGCACCTGAGCGCGCAGGGCGGTCAGTCGCCGGGATAGCGTCGGCTGGCTCAGGCCGGAGAGCTCGGCAAGCTCCCTCGCGCTAGCCGTACCGAGCCCCAGCCGGCGGAGCAGATTGGAGGAAACGGCGTCCATGAATGCATCAATGAATGGATTCTCGAATCCATTATTGACGCAACCACCATTTCAAAACAATTAGTTACTTATTTTCAGCGAGCGATGATGAATGGATTCTCGCTCAAAACTGCCGGCCCACCCGCTTGATCTTCGCACCCAGGGCGCTGAACTTGCCCTCGATGTCCTCGTAGCCGCGGTCCATGTGGTACACGCGGTCGATCACCGTCTCGCCCTCGGCCATCATCGCGGCGATCACCAGCGCCGCCGAGGCGCGCAGGTCGGTGGCCATGATCGGCGCGGCGGCCAGGCGATCCTTGCCGGTGGTGATCGCGGTGTGGCCGTCGATGCGGATCTCGGCGCCCAGGCGGATCAGCTCCTGCGCGTGCATGAAGCGGTTCTCGAAGATGGTTTCCTTGACCACGCCGACGCCCTCGGCCAGGCAGTTCATCGCCATGAACTGCGCCTGCATGTCGGTGGGGAAGCCCGGGTGCGGCATGGTGTGGATGTTGACTGCCTGCGGCCGCCGCCCCTGCATATCGACCTCGATGAAGTCAGTGCCTGTGCGCACTAGGGCGCCGGCCTGCTGGAGCTTGACCAGCACCGCGTCGAGCATGGCCGGATCGGTGCGGGTAACGCGCACCTTGCCGCGCGTGGCCGCGCCGGCGACCAGGAAGGTGCCGGTCTCGATGCGGTCCGGCAGGACCGCATGACTGGCCTCGTGCAGCGCCTTCACGCCCTGGATGCGGATGGTGGTGGTGCCCTCGCCCTCGATCTTCGCGCCCATGGCGCGCAGGCACTTGGCGAGATCGACCACTTCCGGCTCGCGGGCGGCGTTTTCCAGCACCGTCTCGCCGTCGGCGAGGGTGGCCGCCATCATCAGGTTCTCGGTGCCGGTGACCGTCACCGTATCGAAGACGATGCGCGCGCCCTTGAGCTTCGCCGCCTTGGCATGCACGAAGCCGCCTTCCAGCGTGATTTCTGCGCCCATGGCCTTGAGGCCCATCAGGTGCAGGTCCACCGGCCGCGCGCCGATGGCGCAGCCGCCGGGCAGCGAAACGTGCGCCTCACCGCGCGCCGCGACCAGCGGCCCGAGCACGAGGATGGACGCCCGCATGGTGCGCACCAGCTCGTAGGGCGCGATGTGGGTGGTGATGGGCTTGGCGTCGAGACTGATCTCGTGCTCGCCGGTCTGCTCCACCTTCACACCCATCTGCGACAGCAGCTTCTTGGTGGTGTTGATGTCCCAGAGCTTGGGCACATTGCTCAGGTGCAGCGGCGCGTCCGACAGCAGCGCGGCGCAGAGAATCGGCAGGGCGGCGTTCTTGGCGCCGCTGCTGGCGACCTCGCCGGTCAGGGGGCCGTTGCCACCGACTATGAACTTGTCCATTCAATCCACCACGTAGAAATAAAAGTACTTCGGACGTTCACGTCCGGGGCCGAAAACCACGCTCGTCGCGACTCCCCGCTGTGAAACAGTAATATTCCAATCGAGAGTGTCCCCAAATTTCTCAACAAGACCGAGGTAACCCCCAACACCTTCGCGTCGAGTATCGGAATTAAGCTTGAAGAGCAGCCCCATGTCTTCGACAAAAATCCAAGGAGTCCTTCCTTGCTGCTCAGGGTCGCCAACGACGGTGTCTCGCCCACTCATCCACCAATCAAACAAAAGCTGATGAAATTCAGACTTGGTTAGCGCCGAGTCTCGTCCTATCTTTGGTAGTGGCATGACGCCAATTAGCCTCCAACGGTTACTTCAAGGCGTTCGGGTCTTGAGCTGAAGCGCGTGGATCTCACGACCCATCTTGTCCCCCAGCGTGGCGTAAACCAAACGATGCTGAGCAATCGGCATCTTGCCGGCGAACTGGGCCGAGACCACTTCGGCCTCGAAGTGCTGGCCGTCGTCGCCTTTCACCGTCACCTGGGCGTCCGGCAAGCCGGCCTGGATCAGGGCGGCGATCTGTTCTTTGGTCATCATTGGGGTTGGCCTTGGTCTTACTTGCGCATCCGGTAGCCGGTCATCAGCATCCACAGCGCCACGCCGGAGCAGACGATGAAGAAGCCGCTCATCCACAACAGGCTCTGCAGGATCGGCACGTCGGCGTGGCCGAAGAAGCCGTAGCGGAAGCCGTCGATCATGTAGAAGAAGGGATTGAGGTGACTGGCGGTGAACCAGAATTTCGGCAGCGAGTGCACCGAGTAGAACACGCCGGACAGGAAGGACAGCGGCGTGATCAGGAAGTTGGTGAAGGCGGCGATGTGGTCGAACTTCTGCGCCCAGATGCCGGCGATCAGACCCAGCGCCGCGAGGCTGCCGCCGGCGAGCAGGAATACGCCGACCAGGGCGAGCGGCTCGGCCACCGGCAGCGGCACGAACACCAGCGCGGTACCCAGCATCGCCACCGCCACCAGCAGGGCGCGCACCAGCGCTGCGAGGATGTAGGCGCCGAACCATTCCAAGGGGGAGAGCGGGGCCATCAGGGTGAACACGATGTTGCCCATCACCTTGCTCTGGATCAGCGAGGACGAGGTGTTGGCGAAGGCGTTCTGGATCACCGTCATCATCACCAGGCCCGGCACCAGGAACTGGGTGTAGGTGATGCCGTCGTAGCCCGGCACCAGGCGCCCCTGCAGGGCCTGGGCGAACACCAGCAGGTACAGCAGCGCGGTAATCACCGGCGCCGACACGGTCTGCCCGAGCACGGCCCAGAAGCGCATGACCTCCTTCTTCAGGAGGGTGACAAAGCCGATCTGGTCGGGGCTCATAAAGGCCTGTTAACACTATGGGAGTCGCTGCGGCCGAAGGCTGTTTTGGCGCAGCGCAAGGAAGGGAGGCCGCGCGATGGTTGATGCCATCGAAGGACTCGCTGACGCCGCGATGCGCCAAAACAGTCCGGCCCCGAAGGGTTGCTGACCCAAAGGCCGCCATGCGGCGTTGCCGGCCTCGCCAAGGCTCCAGCCTTGGCGTCGTTCGGCGCCTTGCCTGGCGACCTTTGGGTTAGCAACGCAGCGATTCCCATAGCGTTAACAGGCCTTAGTCAGCTCCAGGAAGATGTCTTCCAGATCGGGGTCGCGGGTGTGTACGTCCTCGATGTCGAGGCCGGCGGCACGCAAGGCGGCGAACACGCTGCCGATCGGGTGCTTGGAGGTTTCCAGCTTCAGCTCGAGGGTGCCGCCGGGAAGCTCGCTGGCGACCAGCGGCCGCAGTGCCTCCGGCAGTGCGCCACCGTTGCCCAGCTTCAGGCGCAGGAAGCGGAACGGATGGCGCGCCAGCAGTTGCGGCGTGGTCTCCAGCGCCTTGATCTCGCCCTTGTCGAGGATGGCGATGCGGCTGCACATCTCCTGGGCTTCTTCGAGGTAGTGCGTGGTCAGCACCACGGTGGTGCCTTTCGAATGCAGGTCGCGCATGAAGGTCCACAGCGTGCGGCGCAGTTCGACGTCGACACCGGCGGTGGGCTCGTCGAGGATCACCACCGGCGGCTTGTGCACCAGCGCCTGGGCGATCAGCACCCGGCGCTTCATGCCGCCGGACAGCGCCCGCATCGAGACATCGCGCTTGGCCTTGAGATCGAGCCGCTCCAGCATCTCGTCGATCCAGGGCCAGACCTCCTCGCCACAGCCGTAGTAGCCGGCCTGGATGCGCAGCATGTCGACGACGTTGAAAAACGGGTCGAACACCAGCTCCTGCGGCACCACGCCCAGCCGGCGGCGGGCCTGGCGGAAATCACTGACGGTGTCGTGGCCGAGCACCGCGATCCTGCCCGAGCTGGCGCGGCTCAGACCGGCGATGATGCTGATGAGGGTGGACTTGCCGGCGCCGTTGGGGCCGAGCAGGCCGAAGAACTCGCCGCGCCGGATGCTGAAGCTGACGCCCTTGAGCGCCTGCAAGGAACCGTAGGATTTGCGGACCTGGTCGATGACCAGCGCGTCCGGGGAGGGGGTATTCATTTCGGCGCGGATTATACGGGTGGCCGAGTGGCCGCTCGCGCCGCATCCAGACCTTTTAAGCCGCCGTAGAACGCTTTCATGCACTCCACCGACACCGCCATCGTCTGGCTCCGCCGCGACCTGCGCCTGGCCGACCAACCCGCCCTCCACGCCGCCGCCCAGCGCCACGCCCGGGTGCTGCCGCTGTACCTGCACGCCCCGGAGGAGGAGTCGCCCTGGCTGCCGGGCGCGGCCAGCCGCTGGTGGCTGCACCATTCCCTGAGCGCCCTGGCCGAGAGCCTGGCGGCACTCGGCAGTCCGCTGCTGATCCGCCGTGGCCCCAGCACGGAGGCGCTGCGTCAGCTGGCGCGCGAGACCGGTGCCGGCGCCGTCTACTGGACCCGGCTATACGAGCCCACCGGCATCGCCCGCGACCGGATGGTGAAGGAGGCCCTGCGCGCCGACGGTCTGCTGGCCGAGAGTTTCAATGCCGCCCTGCTGTTCGAGCCCTGGGAGTTGAAGACCGGCGGCGGCGAGCCCTACCGGGTGTTTTCCCCGTTCTGGCGCAATGCCGAGGCGCGACTGGACCACTTGCCGGCGCCACTGCCGGCACCGGCGCGTCTCAGCCCACCCGAACGCAGCGTCGCCGGTCTCAGCATCGCCGAGCTGAACCTGCTGCCGCGCATCCCCTGGGATGAAGGCTTCTACCCGCACTGGACGCCCGGCGAGGCCGGCGCCCGGCAGCGTCTGGAACAGTTCGCCGCCAGCGCCATCGGTCGCTACAAGGAGCAGCGCGATCAGCCTGCGGTGCCCGCCACCTCCGGCCTGTCGCCGCATCTGCACTTCGGCGAGCTGAGCCCGCGCAGCGCTCTGCTCGCGGCCCGCGAGGCGGCGCGCACTGCCAGCCCCGGCTGGCTGGCCAGCGCCGAGCACTTCGTCCGCGAGCTGGGCTGGCGCGAGTTTTCCCACCACCTGCTGTTCCACTACCCGGCCACCGACCGGCTGCCGATGTACGACAAGTTCGCCGCCTTCCCCTGGCGCCAACCGGACGACTACGCCAGCGACCTCGCCGCCTGGCAGCAGGGACGCACCGGCATCCCCATCGTCGATGCCGGCATGCGTCAGCTCTGGCAGAGCGGCTGGGTGCACAACCGGGTACGGATGATCGTCGCCAGCCTGCTGACCAAAAACCTGCTGATCCCCTGGCAGGAAGGCGCGCAGTGGTTCTGGGACACGCTCGTCGACGCCTCGTTGCCGCAGAACAGCCTCGGCTGGCAGTGGAGCGCCGGCTGCGGCGCCGACGCCGCGCCCTACTTCCGCATCTTCAACCCGGTGCTGCAGGGCGAGAAGTTCGATCCCGAAGGCAGCTATACCCGGCGCTGGTTGCCGGAACTGGCGCGGCTGCCGGCCAAGTACCTGCACCGCCCCTGGGAGGCTCCCTCGGAAATCCGCCGGGCCGCCGGCCTCGGCCTGGACAGCGTCTACGCCCGCCCGATCGTCGATCTCGCCCGCTCGCGCGACCGGGCGCTGGCGGCTTACGAGCAGATCAAGGCCGGCTAGCCGGGGCGGGGCGGTCGTGGACGCCGGCCTGCGTCCAACCTGCCACGTAAACTGTCGGCGATGAGCGACTCCCCCTCCTACCGCCGCGCCCACGTGGCCCGCGCCCGCGCCGCCCTGGCCGACATCGCCAGCGGCGGCCGCCCGGCCGACCAGATCCTCGACGCCCTGTTCCGCAGCCACCGCGAGATGGGCAAGCGCGACCGCGCCCAGGTCAGCGCCCTGGTCTACGGCGTGTTGCGCGACGCGCTGCGTCTGCAGGTGCTGACCGGCACCGAACCGGCCGCCTGGCTGGCGCGCCATCTCGCCGACCTCGGCGCCGACCCGAGTGCGTATGAGCTGCCGGCGGCTGCGGCACTGGCGCCGGTCTCGGCCGCCGCCGAGGCGAATCTGCCAGAGCCCATCCACGCGGCATTCCTTGCACAGTACGGCGAGGACGAAACCCGGGCGCTGGCCCAGGCACTCAACCGCGAAGCCCCGGCCGACCTGCGCGCCAATACGCTCAAGCTCGGCCGCGACGCGCTGCTGGCGCAGCTCGCCGACGAAGGCATCGCCGCGACCGCGACGCCGCTCTCGCCCTGGGGCATCCGGCTAAGCAAGCGCATTGCCAGCGGCGCGCGGGTGTTCGCCGAAGGCCTGGCCGAACCGCAGGACGAGGGCAGCCAGCTGCTGGCCCTGCTGGTGGCGGCGCAGCCGGGCGAGACGGTGATCGACTTCTGCGCCGGCGCGGGCGGAAAGACGCTCGCGCTCGCCGCCGCCATGCGCGACCGAGGCCGGCTGGTCGCCGCCGACAGCGCCACCGGCCGGCTGGCACGGCTTTCGCCCCGACTGGAACGGGCCGGCGTGGCCGGCGTCGAAGCCCGGCCGCTGGCCGCCGACGACCCCGAGCCCTTTCCCGATCTGGTCGGGCAGGCCGACGCGGTACTGGTCGACGCCCCCTGCTCCGGCACCGGCACCTGGCGGCGCAACCCGGAACTGCGCCTGCGCCCGGTCGATACGGCGGCGCTCGCCGGCCAGCAACTGGCCATCCTGGAGCGCGCGGCACGGCTGGTACGCCCGGGCGGGCGGCTGGTCTACGCGACTTGCAGCCTGCTGGCCGCCGAGAACGAGGCGGTGGTCGATGCCTTTCTCGCCCGGCATCCGGACTACGCCCCCGACCCCGCCGCCGGCCAACACTGGCCGCCGCTGGCCGCCCTGCTGGGCGCCGACCGGCGCCTGCGGCTGCTGCCGCACCGGCACGGCAGCGACGGCTTCTTCGCCGCGCCGCTGCGACGCCAGCCAGCCTGAGGGGTGCCCGGGCGAGCGCCTACAATAGCCACCCCATGAACTCCGAAACCCTGCTCGCCAGCGCCCGCCGCACGCTGGAAATCGAACGCGACGCCGTCGCCGCGCTGCTCCCCCGGATCGGTGCGGATTTCACCCGCGCCTGCGCCGCCGTGCTCGCCTGCAAGGGCCGGGTGGTGGTGACCGGCATGGGCAAGAGCGGCCATATCGGCGGCAAGATCGCCGCCACCCTCGCCTCCACCGGCACGCCGAGCTTCTTCGTGCACCCCGGCGAGGCCAGCCACGGTGACCTCGGCATGATCACCCGCCAGGACGTGGTGATCGCCATCAGCAACTCCGGCGAAACCGCCGAGGTGCTGACCATCCTGCCGCTGATCAAGCGCCTGGGCGTGCCGCTGATCGCGATGACCGGCAAGCCCGGCTCCACCCTGGCCAAGGCCGGCGACGCGCATCTGGATGTCTCGGTAACACAGGAAGCCTGCCCGCTCAACCTCGCCCCCACCGCCAGCACCACCGCCACCCTGGCGATGGGCGATGCGCTGGCGGTGGCGCTGCTGGAGGCGCGCGGCTTCACCCCCGAGGACTTCGCCTTCTCGCACCCGGGCGGCGCGCTCGGCCGGCGCCTGCTGCTGACCGTCGAGAACCTGATGCAGAAGGGCGAGCGCCTGCCGCAGGTGAGCCGCGAGGTGCCGCTCACCGCCGCCCTGCTGGAGATGACCCGCAAGGGCCTGGGCATGACTGCGGTGATCGACGCCGACGGCGTGGTCCAGGGTGTGTTCACCGACGGTGATCTGCGCCGGGTGCTGGACAGCGGCGTGGACGTGCGCACGGTGCCCATCGCCCAGGTGATGACGCCGGGCGGCAAGCGCATCGCCGCCGGTGCGCTGGCCGCCGAGGCGGTGCAGAAGATGGAAGCCGCCAAGATCACCTCGCTGATGGTGACCGACGCCGCCGGCAGGCTGATCGGCGTGATCCACCTGCAGGATCTGCTGCGCGCCGGGGTGGTCTGATGAACGCCCCCGCACTGCCCCCGAGCGCCGAGGAGCGCGCCCGCCAGATCCGCTGCGTGATCTTCGACATCGACGGCGTGATGACCGATTGCAAGCTCTACCTCACCCACGACGGCGAGGAGATCAAGGCGGTCAACGTCCGCGACGGCCTCGGCATCAAGCTGCTGATGAAGAACGGCATCGAGGTGGCGGTGATCTCCGGGCGGCCCAGCGTGGCCATGCAGAAGCGGCTGGAATTCCTGGACGTGAAGCACATCTGGCTCAACACCGAGGACAAGCTGCCGGCCTACCGCAAGCTGCTCGACACCGTCGGCATCAGCGATGCCCAGTGCGCGCACATGGGCGACGACGTCCCCGATCTGCCACTGTTCCTGCGCGTCGGCCTGGCGCTGGCGCCGGGCGACGCCCACCCCAAGGCCAAGGCGGCGGCGCACTGGATCAGCCAGGCACGTGGCGGCGATGGCGCGATCCGCGAGGCGGTGGACTTCATCCTCGCCTGCCAGGGCAAGGACTAATCCGGCATGGCCGCGCGCCTGCTGCTGGGCCTGCTGGCCTTGGCGCTGTCGGCCTGGCTGCTGGTCGGCGACTTCCACGCGCCGGTCGATCCGGTGGCGGAAGCCGCCCAGGGCTTTGCGCCGCGCTACAGCCTCGACCAGCTGAAGCTGTTGCGCACCGATGAAACCGGGCAGCCGGTGCTGGCCCTGAGCGCCGCCCACGCCGACTACTTCGACGACGGCTCGGCGGAACTGAAGACCATCGAGGCGCGCGGGCTGAGCGGTCTGGCGGCGCCCTGGCAGCTGCAATCGCCGCGCGGCCTGGTGCCGGTGGGCGAGCAGCGCCTGCAATTGCAGGCGCCGGTCACCGGCCTCGGCCGCTGGCCGGACGGCGAGCCGCTGAAGCTCTCGGCGAGCCAGGTCTGGATCGACGATCAGCACAAGCGCATTGAATCGGCGCAGCCGGTCGCCATAGAAAGCGAGTCGCGGTCGGCCACGGCGCGGAGCTTCAGCGCGCCTTTCAATGCCGCTTCGCTGCAACTGAATTCAGTGGAGATGCGCTATGCGCTACGCGATTAGTTTCCTGCTGCTGGCGCTGACCGCCGGCCTGGCCCAGGCCCAGAGCCCGGTGCGTCCCAGCGGCCCGATCACCATCACCGCCAAGAGCGGCGAGTGGCAGGACGGGGTGATGATCTACAGCGGCGACGTGCTGATGAAGTCCAAGACCCTGGAACTGCGCGGCGCCCGGCTGGAACTGCGCCAGCCGGGCGGCAACCGCGCGCCCTACGAGATCACCCTCACCGGCGAGCCGGCGTCCCTGCTGCACGCCAGCGAGACGCCGGCGGAGCTGCCGGTGGAGGCGCGCGCCAGCCGCATCGTCTACCGCTCGGCCAACCAGGACGTAGAGCTGTCCGGCAGCGCCCGGCTGCTGCGCGGCAAGGACGAGATCAACGGCGAGAAGGTGCGCTACAACGTGCCGAGCCGGCGGGTGCAGGCCGACGGCGGCGACGCCGGTCAGGTGCGGATCGTCATCGACGTGCCGGAGGAGGGCGCCGCCATCAGCCCGCCGAAGCCGGACAAGTCCAGCCCGGCGCCGCAGCCATGAGCACCCAGACATCGGCGCGACTGGTCGCGCGCAATCTGCTCAAGCAATACAAGAAGCGTACGGTGGTGCGCGATGTCTCGCTGGAGGTGGCGGCCGGCGAGATCGTCGGCCTGCTCGGCCCCAACGGCGCCGGCAAGACCACCTCGTTCTACATGGTGGTCGGTCTGGTCCCGGCCGACGGCGGTCGCGTCGAACTGGACGGCGAGGACATCACCCGCCTGCCCATGCACGCCCGCGCCAAGCGCGGCATCGGCTATCTGCCGCAGGAAGCCAGCGTGTTCCGCAAGCTGTCCACCGCCGACAACATCCTGGCGATCCTGGAAACCCGCGACGACCTCGATGCCGCCGGCCGCAAGGCCGAACTGGAACGCCTGCTCGGCGAGCTGCACATCGAACACATCCGCGACGGCCTGGGCATGAGTCTGTCTGGCGGCGAGCGGCGGCGGGTGGAGATCGCCCGCGCGCTGGCGGCGAATCCGCGCTTCATCCTGCTCGACGAACCCTTCGCCGGCGTCGATCCGATCGCGGTGCACGACATCCAGGCCATCGTCCATCACCTGAAGGCGCGCGGCATCGGGGTGCTGATCACCGATCACAACGTGCGCGAGACGCTCTCTCTCTGTGAGCGCGCCTACATCCTCGCCGAGGGCCGGGTGATCGCCGGCGGTTCGCCGGCCGAGCTTCTGGAAGACGCCACCGTCCGGCGGGTCTACCTCGGCGAAGGCTTCAAGCTGTAGCAGCCTGGAGTCTGGCCCACCGAGCTTGACATGCAAAACCTGTACCGCCGTTACAATGCGGCCATGAAGATGGACAGGGACACCCCATGAGGCAGGCGCTAGGACTGCGCACCGGTCAGGCGCTGACCATGACGCCGGCTTTGCAGCAGGCGATCCGCATGTTGCAGCTCTCGACCCTGGATCTGAAGCAGGAGATCCAGCAGGCCATCGAATCCAATGTGATGCTAGAGCTGGACGAGGACGCTGCCGGCGAGTCGCCGGACGACCTGGCGCCGGAGATGCAATCGCAGGATGGCGGCGGCGAAGATCACGACTCCGGCGAGGTCTCCGACCTGCGGGTCAGCGAGGACAACATCCCCGAGGAGATGCCAGTCGATGCCGACTGGAGCGACATCTACGACACCGCCCCCAGCCGCGAGAGCGGCGGCGAGGACGAAGAGGACCTGGCCGAGTTCCGTCGCGCCAACCTGCGCGAAAGCGAGACCTTGCAGGAACACCTGCGCTGGCAGGCGCGGCTGGCGCCGTTCAGTGAATGGGAAGCCGAAGTCGCCGACTACCTGATCGACGCCGTCAACGAAGACGGCTACCTGGAGAACTGGGACGAGGCCTGCGTGCATTTCCGCGAGACCATGGGCCTGGACCCGCGCCGGATCGAGAAGGTGCTGCGGGTGGTGCAGGACTTCGATCCGCCGGGTGTCGCCGCCCGCGATCTCGGCGAATGCCTCACGCTGCAATTGCACCTGCTGCCGGCCAACACCCCGGGCCGGGCGGCGGCACTGGCCCTGGTCGCCAAGCATCTGATGCTGATCGCCCGCCGCGATCTCGGCGCCCTGCGCCGCGCCTCGGGTTACGACGAGGCGGAGCTGAAAGTGGCGCTGGCGCTGATCCGCAGCCTGCAACCGCATCCGGGCCGGCCCTACGCGGCGCACGAGAGCGACTACATCGAGCCGGACGTGTTCGTCACCAAGCACCAGGGCCGCTGGAAGGTCAGCCTCAACCGCGAGGCCTCGCCCTCGGTGCGGATCAATCCGCACTACCTGGCGATGGTCAAGCGCGCCGACAGTTCGCGCGACCAGGTGACGCTGAAGACGCATCTGCAGGAGGCCCGCTACTTCCTGCACAGCCTGCAATCCCGCAACGATACGCTACTTCGGGTTGCCCAATGCATAGTTGAAGAGCAGCGCGCTTTTCTGGAATATGGGCACGAAGCCATGCGCCCGCTGGTGTTGCGGGATGTGGCCAGTCAGCTGGGGATACACGAATCAACCGTATCGCGCGCCACTGCCAACAAGTACCTGCTCACGCCCCGTGGGCTGTTCGAGCTCAAGCACTTTTTCTCCAGCCATGTGCAGACGGTCGGCGGCGGCGTGGCCTCGGCCACCGCCATCCAGGCCATGCTCAAGCGCCTGATCTCCGGCGAGCAGCCCAACCAGCCGCTGTCCGACGCCACTCTGGCCGAACTCTTGCAGAAAGAGGGCATCCAAGTAGCGCGGCGTACGGTTGCCAAGTACCGGGAAGCCCTGGGCATTCCGCCCTCACACGAAAGGAGGCCGCTGTAGTCGAGTAAGCAGAACCGGTTCGTGAGCCGCTGTGCCAGCGGCGACTGACGAACCGCTTTTGCGCCAAGCGCAGGAACCGTCAGGGGCTCCGGTTTGTAGGGCACCCACCTGAAGGAGTGAACGATGAATCTCACCATCTCCGGCCACCATCTCGACCTGACCGCGCCGATCCGCGCGTACACCAAGGAAAAGATGAAACGACTCGAACGCCACTTCGATCACCTCATCGACGCACAGGTGATCCTCTCGGTGGAAAAAGAGCGGCAGAAGGCGGAGGCGACGATCCGTTGTTCCGGTGCCACCCTGCATGCGGAGGCCATCCACAGCGACCTCTACGCGGCCATCGACCTGCTCGCCGACAAGCTCGACCAGCAGACCCGCAAGCACAAGGACAAGCGCCGCGACCACCACGCCAGCGAGGTGGTGCATCACCAAGCCAGCCTCTGAGCCCGGCGCTTAGACCAAGGACGGGACGCTCAAGCGTCCCGTTTTTGTTGGCGGCACCGCTATCATGTGCGCCTGAGCCAATAGAGCCCTGCCACAAGCCTTTCTGGAAGACCCACGATGAAACTCGCTGAAATCCTCTCCGCCAGCCGCGTCGTCGCCGGCGTCACCGTCACCAGCAAGAAGCGCGCGCTGGAAGAAATGAGCAAGCTGCTCGCCAAGGGCGCCGGCACGGTCACCGACGCCGAAATCTTCACCAGCCTCACCTCGCGCGAGAAGCTGGGCTCGACCGGCCTTGGCCATGGCGTCGCCATCCCGCACGGCCGCATGAGCGGCGTCGAGAACAGCATTGGCGCGCTGATCCGCCTCAAGCATCCGGTGGACTACGACGCCCATGACGGTCAGACCGTCGATCTGCTGTTTGGCCTGGTGGTGCCGCAGCAGGCCACCGAAACCCATCTCAAGCATCTGGCCGCCATCGCCGAGCTGTTCTCCGACGAAGCTTTCTGCAAGCAGGCGCGGGCAGCGGCAGACGATGCCGCGCTCTATGCGCTGGTCACCAGCCGCAGCTAAGTCAGCGCACGCACCATGACGGCTGCGCAGGCGGCCGTCGGCCTGTTCGATCCAGTACACCCCGCCCGCACCCTGGTGTTGGGCGAAGCGGCGTCTGCCTGGTGGCACAAGGCCGACGCCCAGACCCGGGAAGTGTTGCCCGCACACCTGGCCAGCGCCGGCGTCCGCGAGGTCTATCGCTGCCGTGGCGCCCCGCTCCTGGATGCGCCGACCTGGCAGCAGGCTGGCATCGGTCTGCACCAAGATCCCGGAACCGCCGCCCAGCAGCGGCTGGCGCGGCTGCGCGCGACCTGCGCCGACGCCTCACCGGGCATCACCCTGCACGGCGTGTTCCTCAGTGTGCTCGGGCTGGGCGTGCTGATCACCGGGCCGTCCGGCGTCGGCAAGAGCGAACTGGCGCTGGATCTGATTTCGCGCGGACACGCCCTGGTCGCCGACGACGCGGTGGAATTGCAGCGCCGCGCGGCGGACCTGCTGGTCGGCCGCAGCAGCCCCCTGCTGGCCGGCTTCATGGAGGCCCGTGGCCTGGGCGTGCTCGACATCGGTCGCTGCCACGGCCCCGGCGCGGTGAAGGCCCGCGAGCGCCTGGATCTGATCGTCCACCTCGACGACTCGCCGCGCCCGGGCTTTTCCGGCGAGGAGCGACTGCGCGGCCGTCGGTCCCTGCGCACGGTGCTGGAGGTCGCGGTACCGGAAATCTTCCTGGCGCGCGGCCTCGGGCATAATCTGGCCCCGATGGTGGAAACCGCCTGCCGCGACCACTGGCTGCGACTCACCGGATACCACGCCGCCGACGCCTTCGAGGCCCGGCAACAACTGCAGATCCTCGACCCGCCCACGCCATGAGCGAGACGCCCGCGCGCATGAAGCTCACCATCGTCAGCGGCCTGTCCGGGGCCGGCAAGACGGTGGCGCTGCGCCAGTACGAAGACCTCGGCTGGTTCTGCATCGACAACATTCCGCTGGGCTTGATCGAGCCCTTGCTGGTGCATGCCCTGCACAGCGGCGATGCCCGCTACAACCGGGTGGCCATCGGCGTCGATGCCCGCGCCGCACCGGCCGAAATCGAGGATTTCCCGCGCAGTGTCGAAGAACTGCGCGGCCGCGACATTGATGTCGACGTGCTGTTCCTGCAATGCGACGAGCAGGTGCTGCTGAAGCGCTACAACGAAACCCGCCGCAAGCATCCGCTGTCCGACGCCGAGACCTCCCTGGTCGAGGCCCTGCAACGCGAGCGGCGGCTGCTGAAACCAGTATCCGACGCCGCCGACAGCGTGCTCGATACCACCGGCCTCAACCTGCACGAGCTGCGCGAGGCCATCCACCGGCGCTTGCCGGAGGCACGCGCCGGCCGGCTGTCGGTGCTGTTCCTGTCGTTCGGTTTCAAGAACGGCGTGCCGGACGGCGTCGACTTCGTGTTCGACGCCCGCTGCCTGCCCAACCCGCACTGGGATCCGAACCTGCGTCCGCTCAGCGGCCGCGATGCCGCCGTCGCCGGCTGGCTGCGCGGCCAGGCCGGCGTGCTCGACTTCGAGCGCGACGTCGGCGGCTTCCTGTCCAGCTGGCTGCCGCGCTTCCAGGAGCAGGACCGCGCCTACGTCACCATCGCCGTCGGCTGTACCGGCGGCCAGCACCGCAGCGTCTATCTGGTCGAAGCCCTGGGACAGCAGTTCCGCGAGCGCTTCGGCCAGGTCATCGTCAAGCACCGGGATCTGGGCTGATGGCCGCCGGCATCCTCCTGGTCACCCACGGCAAGCTCGGGCATTTCCTGCTCGACACCCTGCGCGACATGATGGGCGAGCTGCCCAGCAAGGCCGACGTGCTGGAAGTACGGCGGGTGCAATCGCACGAGGCGCTGCTGCTGCAGGGCCAGCGCATGCTCGACAACCTCGACAGCGGCGATGGCGTGCTGCTGCTCACCGACGCCTACGGCTCCACGCCCAGCAACATCGCCAACAAGCTGGGCGCGCTGCGCAGCGAGCGCAGCCTGGTGGTGGCCGGCGTCAACCTGCCGATGCTGATGAAAGTCTTCAATTACCCGCAGCTGCCGCTGGACAAGCTGGCCACCGCCGCCATCGAAGGCGGCCAGCGCGGGGTCACCCTCTGCCCGCGCCCCTAAGGAGAATCCCCATGCCCGCCCTCGAACGCACGGTCGAAATCGTCAACCGCCTGGGCCTGCACGCGCGCGCCTCGGCCAAGCTGGTGACGCTGGCCAGCAAGTTCACCGCCGACGTGCGTCTGCGCAAGGATGGCCGCGAGGTCTCCGCCAAGTCGATCATGGGAGTGATGATGCTGGCTGCCGCCAAGGGCAGTTCCGTGACCCTGATCGCCGAGGGCGAGGACGCCCCGCAGGCTTTGGACGAGCTGGCGCAGCTGATCGCCGAGCGGTTTGGCGAGGAGGCCTGAGGTGAAGCAATTGCGGATTGCGGATGGCGGATGGCGGATTGGAAAGCCGGCGCGCGTCGACGCCGGTCAATCCGCCATCCGCCATCCGCAATCCGCAATCGTCTGCCGGAGCCCGGCATGAGCCTCTGGCTCAACGGCATCGGCGTCTCGCGGGGCGTTGCCATCGGCCGCGCACTGCGGCTGCACGCCAGCGATCTGGAGATTCCCGAACGCAGGCTGGCGGCCGGCGACATCGAGCACGAGATCACCCGGTTCTACGGCGCCCAGCGCCGCGCCCGCGACGAACTGCGCTCGGTACGCGAGCAGATTCCGCTCGGCACGCCCGGCGACATCGCCGCCTTCATCGACACCCATCTGCTGATGATGGACGACCGCTCCATCGTCGATACCACCGTCGCCAACATCCGCAGCCACCAGATCAACGCCGAGGCAGCGCTGAAGAAGAGCCGCGATGTGCTGGTGGCGGTGTTCGAGCAGATGGACGATCCCTATCTGAAGACCCGCAAGGACGATGTCGAGCACGTCGTCGCACGCATCCAGCGGGTGCTGATGAAGCAGGCGCAACCGAGTGCGCCGGCCGAGGGAGCGCCGAAATTCGACATCGCCGAGCCGACCGTGATCGTCGCCGACGACATCACTCCGGCCGACATCATCCTGCTCAGCCAGCAGCAGGTGGTGGCCTTCATCACCGAATTCGGTGGTCCGCTCTCGCACACGGCCATTCTTGCGCGCAGCCTCGGCATCCCGGCCATCGTCGGCCTGCGCGACGCCCGCCGCTGGCTGCGCGAAGGCGAGACGGTCATCGTCGACGGCGAGCAGGGCCATGCCCTCGCCGACCCCGACGCCCAGGCACTGGACTTCTTCCGCGCCAAGCAGCAGCGCCTGGCCGCCGAGCGTGCGCAGCTGGACCTGATCCGCGACCAGCCGCCGGTATCACGCGACGGCGTGAAGATCCGCCTGCTGGCCAACATCGAGCTTCCCGAGGACGCCGCCCACGCGGCCGGCATGGGCGCCGAGGGCGTCGGCCTGTACCGCACCGAATTCCTGTACATGAACCGCAAGGACCTGCCCGGCGAGGAGGAGCAGTACGACGCCTACGCCAAGGTGGTCAGCGCGGTGCAGGGGCCGATCACGATCCGCACGCTCGACCTGGGCGCCGACAAGCAGGTCGACTCCGGCGCGCGGCTCGGCCCCACGCCCAACAACCCGGCACTCGGCCTGCGCGCGATCCGCCTGTGCCTGAAGGAGCCGGAGCTGTTCCGCACCCAGGTCCGCGCGCTGCTGCGCGCCAGCCGTTTCGGGCAGATGAAGATCATGCTGCCGATGATCTCCAGCGTCGGCGAGTTCCGGCAGGCACTGGCGGTGATCGAATCGGCGCGCGCGCAATTGCTGCGCGAAGGCCAGGTGCTGGCCGACGACGTGCCGGTGGGCGCGATGATCGAAGTGCCGGCGGCCGCGCTTGCCGCGCCGATGCTGGCGCGGGTGGCGCGCTTCTTCTCGATCGGCACCAACGACCTGATCCAGTACACCCTCGCCATCGACCGCGTCGACGACGAGGTGAACTACCTCTACGACCCTTTGCACCCGGCGGTGCTGCAACTGATCCAGCGCACCATCGAAGCCGGCGTGCGCGCCGGCATCCCGGTGACCATGTGCGGTGAAATGGCCGGCGACGTGCGCTACACCCGGCTGCTGCTGGGTCTGGGGCTGCAGGAGTTTTCCATGCACCCGGCCAACGTGCTGGAAGTGAAGCGCGCGGTACTCGACGCCGATCTGCGCGAACTGCACGCCAAGGCCCTGCGCATGCTGGCCTCGGCGGATGTCGAGGAACAGCAGTCGCTGATCGCCGCGATTGGCCGCTAGACGCGGCGCCTGATTCGGCGCCTCACCCGGCCCTGGATGCCCGGCCGACCGGAACTCGGCGCCCGGCAGCCCCCCCGGATAATCGTCCCCGCAGAGGCTGCACACGCCGGCGTTCGACGGGCGCCTGACCCGCGCCATTCGGAGACAGCGCCGGCCCGGCCTTGTCCGCAACAGCGCTACCCCAGGGCCGGATCATCGAGCCGTGGCTCCCAGATAGACACGGTGGTGCGCCCGGACCAATCCCGCGATGGCGGGACGAAACCCAAGGCTAGTGGCTGCGCACCCAGTCGAGCACTTCCTGCGGCGCGGAAGGCAGGATCGAGTGCCGCACGCCCGGCTCCAGGCGCTGCCGAACTTCCACACCCATCGCCCGCAGGCGGTCGTAGTAGAGCTGCATGGTGGCGGGCGGGACGATGCTGTCGTCGGCCCCGTGCAGGAACAGCGTCGGCGGATGATTGGCGGGCAGCTGCGCCGGCAAGGTGCAGGTGCTGCCATTGCAGGTGGCGTAGGAGGCCGACTGGATGATCAGCGCCCGGAACCGCCCCGGGAAGCTCACGGCCATGCGCGAGGTGTTGTAACCGCCGCTGGACATGCCGGTGGCGTACAACCGGCGGGTGTTGATTGGCCCGAACTGGCCGGCACCCAGACCGTCGAACACCGCAGTCAGCACCCGGTAGTCCTCGGTATCGGTGTAGGGCTGGCTGACATCGACGCCGTAGGCGTTGGTGTCCCAATACTGCAGCAGGCGCGCCTGGTTGACAGTCGGCGCGATCACCGCGTAACCGGCATCCAGCAACTTGGCGAACAGCTGTGATTCGTACTGGAGGCCGGCGAGCATGGTGCTATTGCCGTTCCAGTAGTTGGGAAAGACGCCGGTCTGGTACCAGAGCACCGCCGGCCAGCCGCCGGCGGGCGGCGTGCCGTCCGGCAGCTGGTATTCCACCGTGCGGGTTCCGAGCCCGCCGGTCGGCACCTGCTGGGTGCGGTATTGGCAGCGCAGGCTGTCGATGCCGAGGAAACTGGAGGCTTTGCAGGACGAACTCGCCTGCGCCACCGGCGCAGCCAGCAGGGCCAGAATCAGCAGCAGAGGGCGTGCGCGCATCGGAGTTCCCGGTAAACCATGCCGGCACCGAAGAGCGCTGGCTGCGCATATTTTCACCGGACCTGAACCGGATTGCACGTTTCTCCGTCGTTCACCAGGCGCGCTGATACTGCGGCGGCGACGCCAGCGCCTGGCCCAGGGCCTTGGCGGCGTGGTAGGGCCAGTAGGGGTCGCGCAGCAGTTCGCGCGCCAGCAGCACCAGATCCGCTTCGCCAGCAGCGACGATCCGCTGCGCCTGCTCCGGCTCGGTAATGAGACCGACCGCAGCGGTGGCGATGCCCGCCTCCCGACGGATACGCGCCGCGAACGGCACCTGGAAACCCGGCGCCACCGGGATCGTCGCGCGCGCCAGCGTACCGCCGCTGGAAACATCGATCAGATCCACGCCCAGCTCCCCGAGCTGCCGTGCCAGCGCGATGCTCTGCTCGATCTCCCAGCCGTCGGAATCCGCCCAGTCGGTGGCGGAGAGCCGCACCAGCAGCGGCAGCCGCTCCGGCCAGACCGCGCGCACCGCCGTCACGATCTCGCGCAGCAGCCGCGTGCGATTGTCGAAGCTGCCCCCGTAGAAGTCCTCGCGCCGGTTGCTGAGCGGCGACAGGAACTGGTGCAGCAGATAGCCGTGCGCCGCGTGCAGTTCCACCAACTCGAAGCCGGCGGCCAGGGCCCGCTGCGCCGCCTGCACGAAAGCCGCCTTGATCGCTTCGATGCCGGCCAGGTCCAGCGCCTGCGGGGTTTGCGAGGCCTCGTTGAAGGCCAGGGCACTGGCCGCCAGCAGCGGCGACCAGCCACCGGCCTCGGCGCCGACCGGCCGGCCGCCCTCCCAGGGCGCGGCGGTGCTGGCCTTGCGGCCGGCATGCGCGAGCTGCACGCCCGGCACCGCGCCTTGAGCGCGGATGAAGGCGGTGACCGGCGCCCAGGCAGCGACGTGTTCCTCGCGGTAGAGCCCGGCGTCGGCCGGCGAGATGCGGCCCTCGGGACTCACCGCGCTGGCCTCGGCGATCACCAGGCCGGCACCACCGACGGCGCGACTGCCCAGATGCACCAGATGCCAGTCGTTGACCCGGCCATCGACGCAGGAATACATGCACATCGGCGAGACGGCGATGCGGTTGCGCAGGCTCAGTCCGCGCAGCTTGAATGGGTCGAACAGGTTCAAACGACAGTCTCCAGGGAAGAGGGGCGGGACTCGCGCAGGCCCTGCGCGAGCAGTTGTAGCGCCGACTGCCGCAGGTCGGCGAGCAGCTCGGCGAGATGCGGCCGCAGCGCCTCGGCGGCGGCCGGCCAATGCGCCGCCGCCGCCAGCAGCGGCTCCGGCTTGCGCAACCGCGCGGCGGTGCGGCGGATCGCCAGATCGATGCCGGCCGGCTCGCCGTAGGAGCGCAGCAGCGCGGCGAAACCAGCAGCGCTGCTGCTGCGGCCACCGGCGAGCAGGAACCACGCGCTGGCGTCCTCGATGGCCTGGCCGGCGCGGTCGCAGAACGCCGCCAGCGGCTCGTTCGAGTAATGCGACCAGTCCTGCACCAGCGCGTAGTCGGCGACCAGATCGAGCAGGATGCCGGCGTAGCGACGGCCGCCGTCCGGCCAGGCCGCGCGCAGGGCGAGGCTGCGCGGGTGCTGGTCGGTCAGCGCGTCGATGCGCCGGTGCAGCCGGATGCCCTCGGCGATCTCTAGCGGATAGGCGGAGAGCTCCGCCCCGTGCACGACATCGCCCAGCACCGAACCGGCGAGCGAGGTGCCGGTCTGGTCGGCGAGCCAGAGGTGGGCGAGAAAATTCACCGCTCAGTCCTCGATGGCATCGACCAGGCCCCAGGCCAGCGCCGTGGCGGCGTCGATCCGCCGCCCGGACAAGACCCAGCCGGCCAGCCGCTGACGGCCGATGCGGCGGGCGATGCTCACCGTGCCGCCGGCGCCGGGGATCAGTCCGAACTTCAGCTCCGGCAACTGGAACCAGGCGTCCGGCGTGGCCACCAGCCGACCGGCGAAGGCCGGAAACTCGATGCCCGAGCCGACGCAGGCGCCGTGCAGACGCACCGTCGTGCGCGGCGCGCAGGCCGCCAGCAGGCGCCCCGGCAGGGCGAGGCTGCGCACCAGATGCGCGGTCGCCGGGTCCGGCGCCGTACCGAACTCGCTGAGATCACCGCCGGTGGAAAAGCACTTGCCCTCGCCGCCCAGCGAGACCGACTCCAGGCTGTCGTCGGCCAATACCAGTTGCAGGGCCTCGATGAGCGCGTCGCGCATCTCCACGCTCATGCCGTTGCGCAGGCTGGGGCGATTGAGCCTGAGGCGCAGCACGCCGCTCTCGCGTTCGATCAGCACCGCCGGCCCGAGGTCACGGTGCCGCAGGGGCTCCGGCGCGCGATGCGTCCGCAGCCAGGCGCCGAACTCCGGTCCGGTCTGCAAGGTCGAGTAGGCCAGCGACTCGGCGAACAGCGCCGCCTCCAGCGGCAGGCCCTCACTGGCGCGCAGCAACTGCACCAGTACCGTCGCGGCCAGCGGCGTCCGGCGGATACCCGCGACCAGCGACTCGGCTTCGGCCAGCGTCGCCACCCGGGCATCGCAGGCCGCCGCCCAGGGCCCATCGCCGGAGCCGACCGCGATGCTTGGCCCCGGCAGCGCACGCAGCCAGTCCAGCAGCGCCGCGTACGGCGCGTGCGCGGCGTCGCCAGTCAGGTCCAGCAGCAGGAAGGGCGTCCCGCCCAACGCGGAGATCGCGGAGCGCGCGCCCGGATCCCGCGCCAGCAAACCCAGTTCGGCGAGGGAGGTCAGTGGCGGCATCGGCAGGGGATCGGACATGTCGCGAGCTTAATGCAGGCGGTCTGCGGAACAGCGCGCCGACGGAGCCACGATGACAGGCGCAGCGACATCAGCGGGTGCGCGGGCGCCTCGGCAGCGACCTGCGCCAGGTCGGCTTGCCACCGATCCAGGCCGCGACACAGGAGCGGTGGCTCAGCGGGCGGTACTCGGCCCGGCCTCGTTGAAATACCGGAGGGGCTTCCATGCGCGCGCGACCCCGCTTAGATTGGGTCACGGGAAAAAATCTTCGTCACACCGACGAAGCCAGAAAATCAGCAAGGGATGCATTCGCCCGAGAACGGGCAGGTTGTGGGGATCGTCGTAGTGACGCGCCGGGAGTGCTGCACACCCCGGCAGACCGCCGCTGTCTGCGGAGTCGGCGTCATCGCGGGCGACGGCCCCGCTGCGCGGATCCATCTCCATGAATGGAATCAACCGGCCGCAAGGTCATTCAACGGAGAGGGCGCATGTCGAGAAAAGTGCAGGGAATCGTCACCTTGGTTCTGGTCGCGGGCAACGCGGGGTTGTCGGAAGTCCTCGGGGCGGCGCTGGGGGCCTTCGGCGTCAACATCGAGTCCTTCATCAAGGACTTCAATGCCGCCACCGGCACCGGCTACTTGCCCGGCACGCTGTTGGCAACGACGGTGACCATCTACGACGACTACTCCTACACCTTCGTCACCATGCCCTGAGAGGCCGGGCACGCCAGGGGAGCAGCACTCCCCTGGCGTGCCCCGACACAGCACGAAGCGGGGCTGACTAAACCGCCGCCAGCGCCTGGTCGAGATCGGCGATCAGGTCGTCGATATGCTCGATGCCAATCGACAGCCGGATGGTGTCCTCGGTGACGCCCGCCTTCACCAGTTCCTCGGGCGAGAGCTGGCGATGGGTGGTGGAGGCCGGGTGCGCCGCCAGCGACTTGGCATCGCCGATGTTGACCAGCCGGGTGAACAGCTGCAGCGCGTCCTGGAAGCGCGCCCCGCCCTCGCGCCCACCCTGCACCCCGAAGGTGAGCAGGCCCGACGGCCGGCCGCCGAAGTAGCGCTGCGCCAGCGCGTGGCTGGGATGATCGGCCAGGCCGGCGTAGTTGACCCAGCGCACGCGCGGATGGCTCTGCAGATGCTTGGCCACGCGCAGCGCGTTTTCGGTGATCCGCTCCATGCGCAGCGCCAGCGTCTCGATGCCGGTCAGGATCTGGAAGGCGTTGAACGGCGACAGCGCCGCGCCGGTATTGCGCAGCGGCACCACCCGCGCCCGGCCGATGTAGGCCGCCGGCCCCAGGGCCTGGGTGTAGACCACGCCGTGGTAGCTGGGGTCGGGCTCGTTGAGCTGCGGGAAGCGCGCGGCGTGCTCGGCCCAGGGGAACTTGCCGGAATCGACAATCGCGCCGCCCAGGCTGGTGCCGTGGCCGCCGAGGTACTTGGTGAGCGAGTGGATCACGATGTCGGCGCCGTGCTCGAAGGGTCGCAGCAGATAGGGCGTGGCCACCGTGTTATCGACGATCAGCGGCACCCCGGCGGCGTGCGCGATCTTGGCCAGCGCGGCGATGTCGGTGATGTTGCCCAGCGGGTTGCCGATCGACTCCACGAACAACGCCTTGGTGCGCGCGTCGATCAGGCCGGCGAAACTTTCCGGCGCGCGCGGATCGGCGAAGCGCACCTCGATGCCGAACTGCGGCAGGGTGTGCGCGAACAGGTTGTAGGTGCCGCCGTAGAGGGTGCTGGCCGAGACGATGTTGTCGCCGGCGCGGGCGATGGTCTGGATCGCATAGGTCACCGCCGCCTGCCCCGAGGCCAGCGCCAGCGCCGCGATGCCGCCTTCGAGCGCGGCCAGCCGCTGCTCCAGCACATCGTTGGTCGGGTTCATGATGCGACTGTAGATATTGCCGGCCACCTTCAGATCGAAGAGATCGGCGCCGTGCTGGGTGTCGTCGAAGGAGAACGCCACCGTCTGGTAGATCGGCACCGCCACCGCGTGGGTGGTCGGGTCCGGCTTGTAGCCGGCGTGGACGGCGAGGGTTTCAAACTTGTGCGGGTTCGACATGGTCGTCACTGGGCCTGCGGTCGTGAAGAAAACCGGCTCCTGCGAAGGCAGGAGCCACCGCCCCGAACCTCGGGGAGCGCCGCACTCTAAGCGTCCATCGACCTGAATGCCTATGCAGTCCACTAGACCGATTTTGTCTTTGCTCAGTCCCGCTCGGGATCAGCCGCGGACGGCTGCCCGCAACGCGCCATCCACTGCGCCGCCGGCGGCTCCCATAAATGGGTGAGGCCGACTCACCAGGCTTGCCTCAGGCTTGCAGCCACTCTGAAGGAGAGCCTGCGAATGTCCGAGCAAGTCCTGATCGAGCGCCGTGGCGCTGTGCAGTGGATCATCATCAATCGCGAAGAGCGCCGGAACGCGCTCAACGAGGACGTGGTCCGCACCATTGATCGCGGCATCAAGGAGGCGGTCGAGGGCGGCGAGGTGAAAGCCATCGTCATCACCGGGGCCGGCGACAAGGCCTTCTGCGCCGGCGCCGATCTCGCCAAGGGCACCAAGGGGTTTGCCTTCGCGGTCGACTTCTCGCGGCCCAAGCACTACATCGTCGATCTGTTCAAGCGCCTGCAGGAATGCACCCTGCCGGTGATCGCGCGGGTGAATGGCCATGCGATGGCGGGCGGCTTCGGCCTGCTCTGCGCCTGCGACATGGCGATTGCCGCCGACGACATCCGCATCGGCACCACCGAATCGAAGATCGGCGTGACGCCGATGATGATCCTGCCCTACATGCTGCGCGTGCTGCCGCCGCGCAAGTTGCAGGAGATGTGCATCACCGGCGAGCAGTTCAGCGCGCGGGAAGCCTACGACTGGGGCCTGCTCAACTACCTAGTGCCGCGCGCCGAACTCGACAGCAAGCTTGACTGGTTGCTGGCGCGCATCACCGACAAGTCGCCGACCGCGATCCGGCTCGGCAAGCAGGCCTTCAACGCCACCCGCGACATGGGCCTGCGCGAGGCGCTGGAGTATGCGCAGGCGATGGTGCCGGTGATGTCCAGCACCAACGACGCGAAGGAAGGCATGGCGGCCTTCCAGGAAAAGCGTGCGCCGAACTTCACAGGGACGTGAACGTAGGGTGGGCTTAAGCCCACCGGACCAGCGACGCGTGGGCTGAAGCCCACCCTACGATGCAAAGGAAATTGGCAATGAGAGAACAGGTTCGTATTGGTTGTGGCGCCGGCTTCTGGGGCGACTCGGCCGAAGGCCCAAAGCAGCTCGTCGACTCCGGCGAGATCGACTACCTAGTGCTCGACTACCTGGCCGAGATCACCATGAGCCTCCTGGCACGCGCCCGGGCCAAGGACCCGGCCGCCGGCTACGCCACCGATTTCCCCTCGCTGGTCGCGGCGCTGGCGCCGAAGCTCAAGGAGCGCGGCATCAAGGTCGTCACCAATGCCGGCGGCGTCAACCCACAGGCCTGCAAGGCGGCCATCGAGGACAAGCTGCGCGAGAAGGGCATTGATCTGAAGGTCGCCATCATCACCGGTGATGACCTGCTGCCGCGCGCCGCCGAGTTTGCCGACACGAAAGAGATGTTCAGCGGCGAGACCCTGCCCGCCAAGCTGTGGAGCATGAACGCCTATCTCGGCGCCTTCCCCATCGCCCAGGCGCTGGATGGCGGCGCCGACATCGTGCTCACCGGCCGCTGCGTTGACAGCGCGGTGGTGCTCGGCCCCCTGATCCACGAGTTCGGCTGGCAGGCGACCGACTACGACCAGCTTTCCGCCGGCAGTCTCGCCGGCCATGTGATCGAGTGCGGCGCCCAGGCCACCGGCGGCGTCAGCACCGACTGGCAACTGGTGAGCGCCGACTGGGACCGCATGGGCTTTCCCATCGCCATCTGCAAGCCGGACGGGAGCTTCGTCGCCACCAAGCCGGTCGGCACCGGCGGCCGCGTCACGCCGGAGACCGTGGCCGAACAGATCGTCTACGAGATCGGCGACCCGGCCAGCTACATCCTGCCGGACGTGGTCTGCGACTGGCGCGAGCTGAAGCTCACCCAGCTCGGCGACAACCGCGTTGAAGTCCGTGGTGCCAAGGGCCGTGCGCCGACCACGCACTACAAGGTCTCGGCGACCTACCAGGACGGCTTCCGCAGCACCGGCACGATGATGATCGGTGGCGTCGATGCGGTGGCGAAGGCCGAGGCCGTCGCCGCCGCCATCCTCAAGCGCACCCGCGCGCTGATGACCAAGCGCGGGCTCGCCGACTACCTGCGTACCGACATCGAGGTGCTGGGTAGCGAGGCCAACTGGGGGGCGAATGCCCGCCGCCGCGACACGCGGGAGGTGATCCTGAAGCTGTCGGTGCACCACGCCGACAAGAACGCACTGGAAATCTTCGGCCGCGAGTTCATTCCGCCGGCGACGGCGATGGCGCAGGGCATCACCGGCTTTTCCGGCGGCCGGCCTTCGCCCACACCGCTGGTGCGGCTGTTCTCCTGCCTGGTGCCGAAGACGGCTGTTTCCATCGAGGTGGATGGACAGAGTTTTTCCCCCTCCCCCCTCGCGGGGGAGGGGCGGGGAGAGGGGGGCGTGCGCGAAGCGCAGGTGGAGACCTCACCCGAGAGCGCCCCGCCCCCTCTCCCACAAGGGGAGAGGGGACTGAGCGCACAAGAAGCGGGGAGTGTGTCGGTTCCCCTGATCGCCCTCGCCTACGGCCGCAGCGGCGACAAGGGCGATGCCGCCAACATCGGCGTGCTCGCTCGCAAGCCCGAGTTTCTGCCGCTGCTGCGCGCCCAGCTCACGCCGGAAGCAGTCGCCGCCTACTTCGCGCACTACATGCCGAGCAAGGTCGAGCGCTTCGAGATTCCGGGCCTGAGTGGCTTCAACTTTCTGCTCCACAACGCGCTCGGCGGCGGCGGCATGGCCAGCCTGCGCTACGACCCGCAGGGCAAGATGATGGCGCAGATCCTGATGGATTTCGCCGTGCAGATTCCGGCCCATCTCCTCCCCCCGCAAGCGGGGGGAGGTCGGGAGAGGGGCGGTTAGGTGCTACGCCAAACGCCCCCACCCCAACCCTCCCCCGCAAGCGGGGGCGGGAGTCAAAGCCCATGAGCAGCGCCAAGCCCGCCCGCGTACATGCCCCGCGCCTGGCGCGCGAGCAGCGCGTGGACGAGATCCTGCTGGCCGCCCGCGACTTGTTCTGCGAAAAGGGTTACGAGCTGACCGCCGTCGCCGAGATCGCGCTCAAGCTGGGCGTGGTCGAGGGCACCATCTACAAGTACTTCGCCACCAAGCGCGAGTTGCTGCTGAAGGTGCTGGAGTACTGGTACGAGGAGATGTTCGGGGACTACGCCCGCGACCTCGCCGGGCAGTCCAGCCACCGTGCGCGCCTGCACCTGTTGATCTGGCGTCACCTGCGCTCAGTGCGCGACTTTCCGCGCCTGTGCCGACTGATGTTCCGGGAAGTGCAGTCCGAGCACGACTACCGTGGCTCCCTGCTGCACGACCTCAACCGTCGCTATACCCAGCTGCTGGTCGATGTGATCGAGGCCGGCATCGCCGGCGGCGAGTTCCGCGCCGACCTGCCGGCGCCACTGCTGCGCTCGCTGGTCTATGGCGGAATCGAACACCACAGTTGGGCCTACATCATGAACGCGACCGTCAAGAACGGTCGCAACGTCTGCGGACGCGGGGCGCTCGACATCGACAGCCTGGCCGAACAGCTCACCACCCTGGTCTGCGAGGGCATCGCAGTCCGTCATTCCCATCCCTCCTCCGCCCCGATCCGGGGCGAGGACATTCCGCGCGGAGCCAGTGCATGAGTGCAGTCCCCGATACCTCACAATGGCCGTTCAAGTCGGTGCTGGTCGCCAACCGTGGCGAGATCGCGGTGCGCGTGCTGCGCACCGTGCAGCAGCTCGGCCTGAAGGGCATCGTCGTCTACCACGCGGCGGATCGCGGCACCGCCGCAGTGAAGATGGCCGATGAGGCCATCGAGATCACCGGCGCCACGCCGGTCGCCAGCTACCTCGACGGCGCGCAGATCATCGCCGCCGCGAAAGCCAGCGGCGCCGGCGCGATCCACCCCGGCTACGGCTTTCTCTCCGAGAACAAGGGCTTCTGCCAGGCTGTCGAGGCGGCCGGCATCCGCTTCATCGGCCCGACGCCGGAGCAGATCGACCTGATGGGCGACAAGGTGCGCGCGCGCAACTTCGTCGAGAAGGCCGGCTTTCCGGTCGCGCCCTCGGCCATCGAGGACGACGATCCCAAGACCTTCGTCGAGCGCTCGCGCAAGGTCGGCGCGCCGCTCTTGATCAAGCCCAGCGCCGGCGGTGGCGGCAAGGGCATGCGCATCGTCCGCGACCTCGCCCTGCTGGAGCAGGAGATCGAGCGCGGCCGCAGCGAGGGTCAGCGCTACTTCGGCGACGGTCGTCTGTATTGCGAGCGCTACATCGAGAACCCGCGCCACATCGAGGTGCAGGTGCTGGGCGACGGCCAGGGCGGTGTCGTGCACGTGTTCGAGCGCGAGTGCTCGGTGCAGCGGCGCTTCCAGAAGATCGTCGAGGAAACCCCCTCGCCGGCGCTCAGCCCCGAGCTGCGCGAGAAGATCTGCGAGACCGCCGCCGGCATCGCCCGCTCCATTGGCTACCGCAACGCCGGCACGGTCGAGTTCATCTTCGGCCAGCAGGGCGAGTTCTATTTCCTCGAAATGAACACCCGCCTGCAGGTCGAGCACCCGGTCACCGAGCAGATCACCGGCATCGACCTGGTGCTGCAGCAATTGCGTGTCGCCGCTGGCGAAAAGCTCGGCTTTGGCCAGGGCGATGTGAAGTCCAAGGGCCATTCCATCGAGTTCCGCATCTACGCCGAAGACGCCGCGCGCGGCTACACGCCCACCACCGGCCCGGTGCTGGTGCTGCATCCGCCGCAGGGCGAGGGCGTGCGCTGGGACAGCGGCATCCTCCAGGGCGGCGAGGTGACCTCGGCCTTCGACCCGATGATCGCCAAGCTGATCGTCACCGGCAGCGACCGCGCCGACGCCATCGCCAAGGGCGACGCCGCGCTGCGCGACACCGTGCTGCTCGGCTGCAAGACCAACACCGCCTTCCTGCGCCGGCTGATCGCCCATCCGGCCTTCGTCAGTGGCGATGTGCACACCGGTTTTCTCGACGCCAACCCGCAGATTGCCGCCGAGCCGGAGCTGCCGGGCGGCACCTTGCAAGCCCTGCTCGCCGCTTCCGCGCTGAGCACCCGGCCTATGCGCGACATCGCCGACGCAGTGCCGGACATGCATGCCGCCATGGGCGGCTGGAGGAATTGATATGAAGCATCAGAAGCACTCGCGCGATGCGCTCGCCCCCCTCTCCCTTAATCCCTCCCCCACGAGGGGGGAGGGAGACGAGGGGCGCGGCCTCGCGGTTGTTTGTCTCCTCTCCCCCCTCGTGGGGGAGAGGTCGGGAGAGAGGGGGAGCCTCTAAATGCAACACGCCTTCAAGCTCGGCGATGCCGAGCACAACACCGCGCTGTCGCGCTCCGCCAGCGCCTACCGTCTGCACTTCGGCGAGCAGGTGCTCAATGTCGATCTCAAGACCGGCGCCGACGGCCGCGCCTGGCTGACTGTCGGCGAGCGCCACCTCGAGGTCGTGATCGCCACGCGCGGCGACGATGTCTTCGTGCATTTCGACGGCGAGGCCTACCAGCTCCGCTACCGCCATCCGCTGGATCGTCTCGCGGCGGCCGGCGGCGGCAGCGCCGAAGACCACATCCGGGCGCCGATGCCGGGCAGCATCGTCAGCGTCTCGGTCAAGCCCGGCGATGCCGTGACCAAGGGCCAGACCCTGCTGGTGATGGAGAGCATGAAGATGGAAACCACCATCGCCGCGCCGCGCGACGGCGTGGTCGCCGTCGTCACTTACGAAAAAGCGCAGACCTTCGACCGCGATGCGCTGTTGCTGTCTCTGGTTTCCCTCCCCCGCGATGCGGGGGAGGGCCAGGGTGGGGGCGGTTCGACCCCCAAGAAAACGCCCCCATCCCAACCTTCCCCCGCGAGCGGGGGAAGGAGCTAAGCCATGAAACGCATCGAATCCAAACTCAACACCGCGTCCGCCGACTTCCAGGCCAATGCCGAGCACAACCGCCGTCTTGCCGAAGAGTTCAAGGCCAAGCAGGAAGCCGTCCGCCACCGGCGTCCGCAGCGCGACATCGACCGCCTGCGCCAGCAGAAGAAGCTCTTGGTGCGCGAGCGACTGGAGCTGCTGCTCGACCCGGGCACGCCGTTCATGGAGCTGTCCTCGCTGGCCGCCAACGAGGCCTACGACGGCGAGGTGCCGGGCGCGGCCTGCGTCACCGGCATTGGCATCGTCTCCGGCCGCGAAGTGGTCATCAACGCCGGTGACGCGAGTGTGAAGGGCGGCGCCTGGTATCCGCTGACGGTGAAGAAGACCGTGCGCGCGCTCGACATCGCCATCGAGAACCGCCTGCCGGTGGTGCACCTCTGCGACTCCGCCGGCGGCTTCCTGCCCTTGCAGGCCGATCTATTCGCCGACAAGTACATGGCCGGCCGCATCTTCCGCAACCAGTGCATGCTCTCGAAGATGGGCGTGCAGCAGGTCTCGGTGGTGCTCGGCCACTGCACGGCGGGCGGCGCCTATGTGCCGGGCCTCTCCGACTACAACGTGATCGTGCGCGGCACCGGCGCGATCTTTCTCGCCGGCCCGCCGCTGGTGAAGGCGGCGACCGGCGAGGACGTCAGCGTCGATGAACTCGGCGGCTGCGACATGCACACCAGCGTCTCCGGCACTGCCGACTACCCGGCCGGCTCGGAGGAAGAAGCGATTGCCATCGCCCGCGACATCGTCGCGCAATTCAAGCGTCCCCAGAAATCGCACATCGAATGGCAGGCGCCGGAGTCGCCCTACTACGACGGCCGCGAGCTGTATGGAATCTTGCCGCGCGACATCAAGGCGCAGTTCGACATGAAGGAAGTGATCGCGCGCCTGGTCGACGGCTCGCGCTTCCACGAATACCAGCCCAATTACGGCAAGACCCTGATCTGCGGCTACGCGCATCTCTGGGGCTACAAGGTCGGCATCCTCGCCAACAACGGCGTGCTCTTTAACGACAGCGCGCTGAAGGGCGCGCACTTCATCGAGCTCTGCAACCAGGCGCGCACGCCGATCATCTTCCTGCAGAACATCACCGGCTTCATGGTCGGCAAGGAATACGAGCGCCGCGGCATCACCAAGGACGGCGCCAAGATGATCATGGCGGTCAGCAACTGCGAGGTGCCGAAGTTCACCGTGATGTGCCACGGCAGCTTCGGCGCCGGCAACTACGGCATGAGCGGCCGCGCCTTCGACAGCCGCTTCCTGTTCAGCTGGCCGCAGTCGCAGACCAGCGTGATGGGCGCCGAACAGGCCGCCAACACGCTGGCGGACGTGAAGATCCGCCAGCTCGCCAAGCAGGGCAAACAGCTCAGCCAGGCCGACATCGACGCCATCCGCGACCCGGTGCTCGGCGAGTTCAAGCGCAAGCAGAGCGCCTGGTACACCACCTCCGAAATCTGGGACGACGGCATGCTCGATCCGGTGGATACCCGCAATGCGCTCGGCATCGCGATCTCGGCGGCGCTGAATACGCCCATCGGCGATCCGCGTTACGGGGTGTTCCGGATGTAAGGCCGGAGCCAATTGCGGCGAGTCTTGATGGGCGCTCACTCTCGTCGTCCTTATCCAAGATTGGAGGCCGAACATTGGATAAGAACCACGAAGCGAGGCGCACTGGACCAATAACTTGACTGATACTGGACCAATAACTAAGGTCCGGTCATGGCCTACCAGCCCCACTTCGAGATCACTCCGCCGCTGCTCTCGCGCGTCGAGCAGATTGCCGCGCTGCGCGAGCGCATCCTGGCGGCGGCAATCCAGGTCTCCTGGATTCCGGCGTTGCAGCGCGACAGCCGTTCGCGCAACGTCCACGCCTCGACCGCCATCGAAGGCAACCCGCTGACCCTGGAGCAGGTCCGCGCTCTGGAGGAAGGACGCGCCCTCTCCACCCCTGGAGAACGCTCGCGCCGCGAGGTGCTGAACTACTTCGCCGGCCTGCGCTACGTCGAGAAGCACGCCAAGCTCGACCGCATCGGTCACGACGATCTGTTCGAGCTGCACCTGATCCTCGCCGGCGAAGTCATGGACCAGGGGCAGGCGGGCCGCTACCGCACCATCAACGTCCGTGTCGGCAATTACGTACCGCCACCGCCGGCCGAGGTCTCGGGCCTGATGTTCGAGCTGCTGGATTGGTGGAACCGCCAGTCCAGCCAACTATCGCCGGTGCTGAGTTCAGCGATTCTCCACTACCGCTTCGAGGCCATCCATCCGTTCGCGGACGGCAACGGCCGAACCGGCCGGGCGCTCGCCCTGTGGGAGCTGTACCGGCGCGGCTTCGACACCCACCACATCTTCTCGGTGGACGAGTACTACTGGGAGGACCGCCCTGGCTACTACCGTGCGCTCAATGCCGTCCGTAAACAGGGCGAAGACCTCAGCGACTGGCTGGAGTACTGCGCCGACGGCTTGTTGAAGACCCTGGAACGGGTCTGGCTGCGTATCCAGAGCCTGAATACCGCCCGACCCGAGCGGCTAGTACTCAAGCCAAGGCAAGAGGAGCTGCTGCACCTGCTACGCGATCACGACGGCCTCGCGCCCGCTGAAATCTGGGCCGCGATGAAGCTGTCGCGACAGGGCGCGCTGGACCTGCTGCGGCCGCTGATCGAGGCCGGGCTCGTCGAGAAGCGCGGAACCCAGAAGAGCGGGCGATACTTTCTGAAACCGATTCGACCTTCCCCCTAGGACCCATGCCCACACTCAACTGGATCGGCAAGGAAGCGCAGGCGCCGCGATTGATCACGGCGTATCCCGCCAGTTGAGCAGGGCGCATGACCACCCTGCGCTGCACCGCCAAGCTACTCAAGGCACTCAAGGCCACGCCGGTCGAGTCACCGCCACCGCCTGACAACCGTCTGGGCGAGTGGACAGCGAATCTCGTCCGCTACGGCCGCAAGGCCTTCGTGCTGGCGGTGAACGAGCCAACGCGGCTGGGGCTGATGATCGACGCTGCTCCCTACGCCAGCCTCGGTGAGCGCTTCACCGAGCAGTTGCTCAACAGCCTGCTGTGGCTGGGCATACCGCCCGAGCAGGCTCTGGCCGAGGCCGAGGCGAGCTGCCCGAGGGGTTTCGCGCGCAGCAACTCGGCCTCGGTGCTCGCGACCATCAACCGCTACTGCTTCGATATGGAGGCGCACTACCACTACGACCGCGAGTTGACGGCGATCGACCTAAGCCGGCGTCTGCTGAATGAGGTGGTGTTGAGCCCGGCGCATATCCGCTTTCCGGCCGACCGGGTGCGCGAAGCCTTTGACCTGCCGCCCGAGCGTCCTCGTCGCGTCGCCTTCGTCGAGCCGCCGCCCGACCAGCCTGGCGCGACTCGCCTGCTCCGGCCGGAGCCGCGCCCATCGGCCGGTGTGTCCGGCGGATACGGGGCCGGGATACCCAAGCCACCCGCCGGCTTCGTTGATCCGGGCGCGTCACTCACCGCCGGCGAGCTGGACGAGCTGAGCGCTTTTCTCGCCCAACCCCGCCTGCGCGAGCGGGCGATGGACCTCGCCATGCTGGAGGGTTACGCCGCTGCGGTGGTGATTGCGCCGGAGGTCGTGCTGCCCTCCGACTGGCTGCCCTGGGTCTGGGACCTCGACGACGGCGCCGAGCCGGCCGACTTCGAGACCGAGGCCGAAGCGCAGCGCATCCTCGGCCTGGTGATGCGCCTCTACAACGGCGTGGCCCGCGCGTTCACGCACGAGCCGGTCGACTTCAAGCCGCTCTATCTGCGCGACAGCCGCTGGGACGCCCGCCGTTGGTGCGAGGGCTTTCTGATCGGCCTCGACTTCGACGAGGCGCAATGGTTGTCGCTGATGGACCAGGAGCGGACCTGGTTCACGCCCTTCGCGCTGCTGGGCAACGGCGAGGAAATCCTTCAGGAGGAGTACGACTGCGGCAATGTCGAGCGCTGGAAGGCGATCATTCCGCAGCGGCTGGTGCAGATGCGCGACCACTGGCGCCGGCATCGTCCCGAGCCGGAACCACCACCACCGCCAATGCGCAGAAGCGAGCCCAAGGTCGGTCGCAACGATCCCTGTACCTGCGGTAGCGGCAAGAAGTTCAAGAAGTGCTGCGGCGCGCCGCAGACCCTGCATTGAGCTTAACGCCATGCACGACCGTTCCTTGCCTGCTGATCGTTCCCCTGCTGGAGGCCGCGCCTGCTCCCACAGGCCGCCCCGACTACTCACATCTCGGCGATGCCGAACTTCAGCACAGCATGTCCGCAGTCAGTTGCTGGCTGGCGGCGATGGCACTGCTGGGCCTCTACGCCTGGTGGCGCTATCGGCGCAGTTACCGGCCGGCAAAGGGAGGCTTCACGCCGCGACCGGCATTGCGGCTCGTCGTCGTCGTCGCGGCCGCCGCCACGGAGGCGCTGGTCAAGCTCGGGTTGCTCTGAGCCGATAGCCATGACGCGCTGGATCGCTCTGCTCCGCGCCGTCAACGTCGGCGGCACCGGCAAGCTGCCGATGGCGGAGCTAAAGGCGATGGCCGAGGCGCTGGGCTTCGCGCAGGTGCGCACCTACATCGCCAGCGGCAACCTGCTGTTCGAGAGCCACCTGAGCGAGGCGGCGATCAAGGCGGCGCTGGAATCGCGCCTGGCGCAATACGCCGGCAAGCCGGTCGGCGTGTTGGTGCGCACGGTGGCGGAGATGGCCGCAGTGGCAGCGGCGAATCCCTTCGCGGACGCGCCGGGCAACCGCGTGGTGGCGATCTTTCTCGACGCTCCGCCCGGCGCTGAAACGCTCGCGCAGGTCCGGCACCAGAAGGACGAGCGGTTGGCGCTGGGCGCGCGCGAAATCTACGTGCACTACGGCGCGGGCATGGCCGACTCCAAGCTGGTGATCCCGGCGGCGAAGAGCGGCACCGCGCGCAACCTGAACTCCGTCGCCAGGCTGGCGGCGATGGCCGCTGAACCCGGCTGGAGCCGTGCCGGGCCGGACCAGCTGCCCGCCCCACTCGCCTGAACGGACGACGCCCGCACCGCGCGGCGGCCTAGACTGCCGGGCATGCGCAATCCCGACTCCGCCGCCATCCCCGCCCAATCCAGCGCCCCCGATGCGCCCCAGCCTCTGGGCCCAGGCCCGGTACGGCTGAAAGCGGTGCGGGTCAGCCTGCGCAGCCGGCTGATCGTCTGGCTGCTGCGCAAGCTGCTGCGGCCGCTGGTGGGCTGGGCCGCCAACGGCTCCTACGCGCGCATCGCCAGGGTGCAGTTGCTGCTGGCTTCCCAGGCCTGCAAGGACAGCAGCGGCCTGCCGCTGGACTACCGCGTGCTCGGCCAGGTGCCGGGGCATGTGGTCGGCGACATCCAGGACCGCAGCCAGCCGGTGATCCTCTATCTGCACGGCGGCGGCTTTCTGGCGCCGGCGGTGCCGGCCACCCATGTCTGGCTGCTGGCGCGGATGTGCGCGGAGCTGGGCGCCTCCGGCTTCATGGCCGACTACCGGCTGGCGCCGTTCAACAAGTTCCCCGCCGCGCTCGACGATTGCGAGCGCGCCTACCAGGCGCTGCTGGACCTCGGCCATGACCCGCGCCGCATCGTGGTCATGGGCGAGTCGGCCGGCGGCAATCTCACCCTCGGCACCCTGCAACGCATCAAGAAGCGCGGCTGGGCGATGCCGGCCTGCGCGATTCCGATCTCGCCGGTCACCGAGATGGGCCGCGTGCACGCGCCGCCGTCGCGGGCGCTGAAGATGAAGCGCGACCCGATCCTGCCGATCGACACTCTGCAGCGGGTGGACGAGCTGTATGCCGGCGGCTGGGACGCCTCCGATCCCGAGCTGTCACCGCTGTACATGGATTGCAGCGGCCTGCCGCCGCTGTACTTCCTGGCCTCCGACAACGAGGTGCTGCTCGACGACACCGTGTTGCTGGCGCGGCGCGCGCAGGCCGCCGGCGCGCTGGTACAGCTGGATGTCTGGCCGGTGTTCCCGCACGCCTTCCCGCTGTTCGGGCAGCTGTTCCCGGAAGTGCGCGCGGCGCGGGCGGACATGCTGGCCTTCATGCGCAAGCACCTGGCGAAAACGGCGGCGTGAAGCCGGTCTCCCGGTCACCGGGAGCAGAACAAGAATGGAGGACCGATGAGCCATTACCAGAACACCTACCGGCGCTCGCTGGATCAGCGCGACGCCTACTGGGCCGAACAGGCCGCGCAACTGCACTGGGACCGCCCCTGGGACCGCGTGCTGGATGACTCGCGCCCGCCGTTCTACCGCTGGTTTCCCGGCGGCCGGCTCAACACCTGCTACAACGCGCTGGACCGCCATGTCGATGGCGGCCGCGCCGAGCAGGCGGCGCTGATCTACGACAGCCCGCTGGCCGGTGTGGTGAAGAGCTACAGCTACCGCGAGCTGCGCGACGCGGTGGCGCTGTTCGCCGGCGCGCTGCGCCAGCAGGGCGTGCAAACCGGCGACCGGGTGGTGATCTACATGCCGATGGTGCCGGAGGCGGCCATCGCCATGCTCGCCTGCGCGCGCCTCGGCGCGGTGCACTCGGTGGTGTTCGGCGGCTTCGCGGCGCCGGAGCTGGCCAAGCGCATCGACGACGCGCAACCGGTGCTGATCGTCTCCGCCTCCTGCGGACTCGAACCGGGCAGGACCATCGCCTACAAGCCGCTGCTCGACCAGGCCATCGAGCTGTCCACGCACAAGCCGTCTCGCTGCATCGTGCTGCAACGGCCGCAGTGCGCGGCCTCGCTCATCGCCGGCCGCGATGTCGATTGGCAGGCAGCACTCGCCAGCGCCACGCCGGCCGACTGCGTGAGTGTGGCCGCCACCGATCCGCTCTACGTGCTCTACACCAGCGGCACCACCGGCAAGCCCAAGGGCGTGGTGCGCGACCACGGCGGCCACGCGGTGTCGCTGGTGCATTCGATGAACGTGGTCTACGACACCCAGCCTGGCGAGGTGTTCTGGGCGGCTTCCGACGTCGGCTGGGTGGTCGGCCACGCCTACATCGTCTACGCGCCGCTGCTGCAGGGCTGCACGACGGTGATGTACGAAGGCAAGCCGGTGGGCACGCCGGATGCCGGCGCCTTCTGGCGGGTGATCGCCCAGCACCGGGTGAAGACCTTCTTCACCGCGCCCACCGCCTTCCGCGCGATCAAGAAGGAAGACCCCCAGGGCGAGCTGCTGAAGCAGTACGACCTCTCCGCCTTCAAGGCGCTGTACCTGGCCGGCGAGCGCAGCGACCCCGACACCATCCGCTGGGCGCAGCAGTTGCTGAAGGTGCCGGTGGTGGACAACTGGTGGCAGACCGAGCTGGGCTGGCCGGCCATCGCCAACTGCCGTGGCGTCGAGGAAAAGCCGGTGAAGCCGGGCTCTGCCAGCGTCGCCGTGCCCGGCTACGACATCCGCGTTCTCGATGCCGAGGGCGGCGAGCTGGACGCCGGCGAGATCGGCAACCTCGCCATCAAGCTGCCGCTGCCGCCCGGCACGCTGCCGACGCTCTGGAACAACGAGGCCGGCTACCGCGACACCTACCTGAGCCGCTACCCCGGCTACTACCTGGCCGGCGACGCCGGCTATGTCGATGAGGACGGCTACTGGTGGGTGATGTCGCGCATCGACGACATCATCAACGTCGCCGGCCACCGGCTCTCCACCGGCGCGATGGAGGAGGTGCTGGCCGGGCACCCGGATGTCGCCGAATGCGCGGTGATCGGCGTGGCCGATGCGCTCAAGGGACAGTTGCCGGTGGGCCTGGTGGTACTCAAGGCCGGCGTCAGCCGCAGCCCGGAGACGGTCTGCAAGGAACTGGTCGAGCGGGTGCGGCAGGAAATCGGCGCGGTCGCCGCGCTCAAGCAGGTGGCGGTGGTCGCGCGCCTGCCCAAGACCCGCTCCGGCAAGGTGCTGCGCGCCACCATGCGCGCCATCGCCGACGGCGCCAGCTACAACGCGCCGGCCACCATCGACGACCCGAAGACGCTGGAAGAAATCGCCGCCGCGCTGCACGGCCTGGGATATGCCGGCGCCAAGGGCTGAGGCACCCCCTTCCGTCGCTACGCGCCACCTCCCCTGCAAGCAGGGGAGGCACCGATACGCCTCCCCTACGTCGTAGGGGAGGTGGCGCCGAAGGCGACGGAGGGGTCGCCGTCAAAGCTTCGGAGAATCCGCAATCAGGAGCAGCCACCATGAGCCACACAGCCTGGACCCGCGCCCACCTGCCCTCGCTGGCCGGCCGGCAGGCCATCGTCACCGGCGCCAACAGCGGCCTTGGCCTGGAGACCGCCGTCGGCCTCGCAGCGGCTGGCGCGCACCTGGTGCTGGCCTGCCGCAGCCCCGAGCGTTCCAGCGCCGCGCTCGCCGAACTGCGGCGGCGGGTGCCGGGCGCCAGCGCCGAGCTGATGCGGCTGGATCTCTCCGACCTCGCCTCGGTGCGCGCCTTCGCCGACCAGTACGGTGGGCGGCGGCTGGACATCCTGGTCAACAACGCCGGTGTCATGGCGCTGCCCTATGCGACCACCAAGGATGGCTTCGAGCTGCAGATCGGCACCAACCATCTCGGCCATTTCGCGCTCACCGGCCTGCTGCTGCCGCGCCTGCTGGCGACGCCCGGCGCGCGGGTGGTGACGGTGGCCAGCATCGCCCACCGCGCCGCCAGCGGCTTCGCGCTGGATGACCTCCACTGGCAACAGCGCCCCTACAACAAGGCGCAGGCCTATGCCTGCAGCAAGCTCGCCAACCTGCTGTTCAGCCTGGAGCTGGACCGCCGCCTGCGCGCCGCCGGCCACGGCCTGATCGCGGTCGCCGCGCACCCCGGCTATGCCGCCACCAACATCGGCCTCAACACCGCCGACGGCGAGCGCAATGCCCTGGAGAAACTGGCGATCCGCATCGGCAACGCGCTGTTCGCGCAGTCCGCCGCAGGCGGCGCCCTGCCCAGCCTGCGCGCGGCCGGCGACCCGGCGGTACGGGGCGGCGAGTACTACGGCCCGCGCGGCCTGTTCCAGTTCGTCGGAGCGCCGGTGAAGGTGGGCCATCACCCGCGCGCCGGCGACCCGGAGCTGGCTCGCAGGCTCTGGCAGCAGTCGGAGCAAGTCACCGGCCTGCGCTACCTCTAGGGCGAACGGGGGCGCTGCGTCGGCGATGCGACCGGGCGCTCAGAAGCTCAGCGCAAGCTGTATCCCGATCCGGCGCGGATCGCCCTGGCGCGCATACAGCGTGCCCAGGGTGGCGCGGTTGAGGCTCTCGACGTAGCGCTCGTCCAGCAGGTTGTCGGCATAGAGCGTCCACTCGACACGGCCGCCGGCGTCGGCCAGCGACAGTTGCGCGCCCAGCAGCGAGCGCGCGTCGGCACGAAAGCTCGGCAGATTCGAGGGCTGGGTGAAGAAGGAGCTGCGCCAGTCGTAGAGCAACTCGCCACGCAGGGTATCGAGCCCCAGCCAGGCCTGCGCCAGACGGCGCCGGTAGTCCAGCGAGGCCGAGCCGCTCCAGGCCGGCGCGAACTCGCTGCGACGGCCGGAAAAATCGACGCCCGCACCGCCACCGTCCTTGAACTCCCGGTACTCGGCGTGCAGCCAGGCGGCGGACAGCCGGCCGCCGAAGCCATGCCAGCCGGACCCCGCCAGCTCCAGCTCCGGGCCCCAGATCCGCACCTTGCCGGCGTTGGCCATCACCGGCACCACGAAGCTGCCGTTCGGCTGGAACTGCGAGACCTGGAAGTCGCGGTACTCCGACACGAACAGCGCCGCGTTGGCGCGCAGCCGGCGCGCCAGCCAGTCGCTCTTGAAGCCGAGTTCGAGGCTGTCCACGGTTTCCGCCTCGAACCGCGCCGGCTGGGTCCGGGGCGCGAACTGGGTGTCGACGTCGTAGCCGCCGTCCTTCACCCCCCGGGCATAGCGCAGGTACAGGCGCGCCTGCGACCAGGGGCGATAGCTCAGCGCCAGATCGGGCGATAGCGACAGCGCCTCGTCGCGGTCGAGCGCCTGCGGAATCGCCGACACCCCCAGCGACTGGTAGCCGCCGCTGACCTCGGAGCGGTAGCGCAGCCGTTGCGCCAGCCAGGTGGCGCGCACCCCGGCATCGAGCCGCCAGTCCGCCGCCAGCCGGTAGCCGAGCGTGCCGAACAGCGCCAGCGAGCGGGTGTGCACTTCCGGGTAGAGGTCGACGAAGTCACCCGGCGCCAGCGCCGGCACCACCGCGCCGATCTCCGACAAGGCCAGCAGCTGCCGCTCCGAGTGCGGCCGCTGGTCGTAGTAGTAGAGCCCGAGCAGGCCGTCCAGACCCAGGCCGGGCCAGTCCCGGCGCAGCCGCAGTTCCTGGCTCAGGCGCGGGTAGCGGTCGGTGTAGTCGATGAGGTTGTAGTCGCGCGGCGAGTAGTCGAGATCCACCCGCCAGTGCCGCACGGCGTAGCGGTAGGCGCTGATCGAGGTCAGCTCCACCGGGCCCGGCGTCCAGTGCAGAGTGGCGGCGAGGCCGCCGTTGCGGTTCTGATCGGTCTGCGGGGTGTTGAGCGCGACCTGGAACAGCGCCGGTGGCAGCGCCGGCCCAGTGCCAAAGGTGCCGCTCAGCGACTCGCCGGTGGGCATCTGCGAGGCCTGCAAGGCGAGATCGCCGGCGAGGTCGAGCCGCAGCTCCGGGTCCGGCTGCCAGCGCAGGCGCCAGCGGCCAGCGGCCTCGCGGTTCTGGTCCAGCTCGCGGCCGTCGACCTGGTTCAGCGTATAGCCCTGGCGCCCCGCCAGCGACAGGCTGGCACGCATGCGCAGGGCCGGGCCCGCCAGCGGCGCGTCGAGCGCCGCCGCCAGCCGGCCGTAGCCGCCGTCGCCGTAACCGGCGCGGACCTGCAAGGCGGTGTCCTCGCCGGGTTCGCGGGTCATCAGGCTGATCGCGCCGGAGACGGTGTTCTGGCCGAACAGACTGCCCTGCGGGCCGCGGATCACCTCCACCCGGTCCAGATCAAGCAACAGCGCATTGGCCGAGGGCGGCGTGCTCAGCAGCACCCCGTCCACATAGAGCCCGGCGCGCGGCTCGAAGCCCACCTGCCGGCCGCCGCCACCGACGCCGCGCAGGTACACCGCGCGCACGCCGTTGAGGTCGCCGAGTTGCAGGTTGGCGACCCGGCGACTCAGCTGGCCGACGCTGGTGAGCCGCTGGCTTTCCAGCGTCTCGCCGTCGAGCACGCTCAGCGAGGCCGGCACCTGCTGCTCGGGCGCGTCCTGCGGGTGGGCAAGGACCACCACCGGGTCCAGCCGCAGCGCCAGCGGGTCGGCGGCCAGTGCCGCGCCGGCCACGCAGAGCCCGGCGCCGGCCAGCAGCAGGCGGGGGGCACGGCTACGCCGGGTCTTTCTGGGCATGCCCGTTTCTCCTCCGGGAATTCGCGAGCGGCAGATTAGCGGCTTGGCGGCATTTGCGGCGTGCCGCCGGACTCGCCGCTCAATGGACGGCCGTGGCCTCGGCGGCCGGCGGCCGCGCCGCCCGCAGGGCGGCCCTCAGCAGCAGGGCAGCGAGCAGCTGTGCGCCGCCGCAGACGATGAACATGGACTTGTCCAGCGCCTGGTCGTCGTTGAACACGGCGTGGTTGAGCACCCCGACCAGGGTGGGCCCGAGCCCGAGCCCGAGCAGGTTGGTGAGCATCAGGTTGAGCGCGACGGCGCGGCCGAGCACCTCCACCGGCAGCAGCCGCTGCAGCGCCGCCGGCCAGAGCACCGAGGGCATGGACAGCAGGAAGGCGGCCGGCACCACGCCGGCCATCGCCAGCCGGCTATCCACCGGCAGCAGATAGCCGAGACCGAACAGCAGGCTGGCGACGGCGGTGTAGACGCCCAGCCGCAGGGGGGCGGCGGCGTCGCCACGGTGGCGCGGCCGGTCGGCCAGCCAGCCGGCAAACAGCACGCCCGCGCCGCCGGCGAGCATGACGCTGAGGCCGTAGGCGAGGCCGAAGGCGCCGGGCGTCCAGCCGTGATTGCGGATGAAGTAGCTGGGCAGCCAGGCGGCGCTGGCGTAGGCCGAGAGCGCGAACATGGCAAAGCCCAGGTTGTGCAGCAGCAGCAGACGCCGGTGCGCCCATAGCAGGCGCAGACCGGGCCGGCGGCCGCCGGCCGGTGCCGGGCGGGGCGGTTCGCGCACGGTCAGCAGCAACAGGGCGAGTAGCGGGCCGGCCAGGGCCAGCAGCACCAGCACGTACTGCCGGGGCCGCAACTCGCCGAGCAGCGGCAGCGTGGTCGCTCCGGGCTGGACGCTGACCTGGGTCAGCAGGCCGCCAATGGCGACGGCGGCGCCCACCCCCAGGCAGACGCCCAGGGCGTAGATGCTGTTGGCGCGGGCCACCTGGTGCGGCGGGAAGCTGCTGGCGATCAGCGAATAGGCGGCCGGGGCCAGGGCGGCCTCGCCGACCGCCACGGCGGCGCGGGCGATGAGCAGATCGCCATAGCCGCGCGCGTAGGCCAGCGCCGCCACCGCGCCGCTCCAGAACAGCAGCCCGGCGATGATCAGATTGCGCCGGTTGCCACGGTCGGCGAGCGCGCCCAGGGGCAGACCCGCCACCGAGTAGGCCACCGCGAAGCAGAGGCCGAGCAGCAGGCCGACCTGGCTGTCGTTGATGCCGAAGTCGGCACGCAGCGAGCCGACCAGCAGGTTGAGAATCTGGCGGTCGAGCAGCGACAGCGTCGAGGCGAGCATCAAAACGCCAACGACGTACCAGGGGTAGTAGCGAGAAAGGGGCTGGGGCATATCCCGCCAGCTTAGCGGTGCAGCTCCGCCTTTGGCGGCTGGCTTAAAGAGACGCGACCGGCGACGGCCGCCCCGGCGTCGTGCTGGAACTGGGCGATGCAGGGCGGTCCGGAAACCCCGAGAACACCTCAAGGCGCGCAATCCCCTCCCCAAATGGGGACTGCCCGGCGTCGCCCCCGCGCACCACCATCGCTCCCGACCTGTCACAGCCCCCCGTGGCAGGCGCTCACCGCCTCGGGAACCACATGGACGACCTCATTCACACCGCTGCGGCCCACCGGCCGCACCAGCCCGGGCGCCGTCACTGGCTGAGCCTGGCCCTGCTGCTCAGCGCCGGCCTCGCCGCCTGTGGCAGTGACCAAGCCAGCGTCGATCTCACGCCGCCGGTGACACCCACCACCTTTACCGCCAGCGCCAGCGCCGGCAGCGGCGGCCGCATCAGCCCGGCGAGCCAGACGGTGAACGCCGGCAGCACCGCCAGCTTCACGGTGAGTGCCGACAGCGGCTTTCACCTGCTCGGCGTCAGCGGCTGCGGCGGCAGCCTGAGCGGCAGCAGCTACACCACGGCGCCGATGAACGCCAACTGCGCGATCAGCGCCAGCTTCGAGGCGGACGTGGTCACGCCCAGCCGCTACACCATCAGCACCAGCGCCGGCGCTGGCGGCAGCATCAGCCCGACCAGCCAGGTCGTGGATGCCGGCGCGGTGGCGAGCTTCACCATCACTCCCGACAGCGGCTTCGTCGTGCAGGATGCCAGCGGCTGCGGCGGCGCCCGTGACACCAGCAACGTCTACACCACCGCCGCGATCAATGCCGACTGCACCATCACCGCGAGCTTCGTCGCCGAACCGCCGGCGCCGCTGGTGACGGTCACCGCCAGCGCCGGCGCGGGCGGGCAGATCAGCCCCGCCAGCCAGCAGGTCCGGCGCGGCGGAACCACCGTCTTCACCGTCACCGCCGATAGCGGCTTTCGCATCCGCGCGGTCAGCGGCTGCGGCGGCAGCCTCGCCGGCAACAGCTACACCACCGGCGCGATCATCGACGCCTGCGAGGTGAGCGCCAGCTTCGAGGCCGAGGCGCCGACGGCGGCGGCGCGCAAGCTCAACGACACCGGCGTGGTCTACTGCGCCCGCGAGGTCGGTCGCAACGACGGCGACAATCGCGTCGAATGCGGCGATGCCAGCGTCACCAACGCCGCCCAGCAGGATGTCAGCCAGGGCCGCGACGCGCAGGCGCTGGCCGGCACGCTCACCAAGGTCGGCGCCAGCACGCCCAACGCCGGCACCAAGGCCAACGGCTTCGACTTCACCAAGCTCGACAAGGACGGCAATGCCCTGGCAGCCGACGCCGCCTTCTGGCGCTGCACCCGGGACAACGTCACCGGCCTGATCTGGGAAAACAAGACCGACCAGGACGACCCCAGCAATCCCAGCGACGGCAGCCTGACCACGGCCGACCTGGAGCTGCACGACAAGGACAATACCTATAGCTGGTTCAACAGCGACGCCAACAGCAACGGCGGCAACTCCGGCACCGCCACCAACGGCGTCTGCGCTCCGTCCACCCGCTGCGACACCGAGAAGTTCGTCGCCGACGTGAACGCGATGGGCCTCTGCGGCGCCAGCGACTGGCGGCTGCCGACCGTCGATGAATTGCAGAACATCGCTGACCGTGGCCGCCAGTTCGGCACCCGGCCGGAGACCAGCATGGCCATCGACCCCGGCTACTTCCGCTTCACGGAGTACTTCCAGCCGCAGGTGTACTGGTCGAGCAGCCCGGCGGTGCTAGCCGAAGAGGTGTGGGTAGTGAGCTTCAAGGACGGCATCCGCGGCGACGATTTGAAGCGCCGGAACTACTCGATCCGCCTGGTTCGCGATCCAGCGGCGGCCGTGCCGCGCTGAACCCGGCCATGCACTCCCTCACTTACGTCCACCACAGGAGCACGGCCATGCCGGTTTCCAAATTCCACCGCACCCTCCTCACGGCGCTGCTGCTGGGCCTCGGCCTGAGCGCCGGCGCCCAGGCGCAGCAGGTCTGCAATGCCAGCCTCGCCGCCACCCGGCCTGACAGCCAGTACCGCATCAGCGCCGACGGCAGCGAGGTCACCGACCTGACCACCGGCCTGATCTGGAAGCGCTGCGTCGAGGGCCAGAACTGGGACGCCGACAACCAGCAGTGCAGCGGCACGCCGACCGCGATGGCCTGGCCGGCGGCGCTGGTGCACGTCAGCGCCCAGACCGGCGGCTGGCGGCTGCCCAACCTCAACGAGGCGCTCAGCCTGCTGGAGGCGGGCTGCAAGACCCCGGCGCACAACGTCTCGGTATTTCCCTCACCGACCACCGCCAGCCAGCTCTACCACCTGAGCACCAGCACGCCGCACGCGGACAGCGACGGCGACCGCTGGGTGATCGACTTCCAGGCCGGCGTGGATCGCCAGAGCACCAAGCGGGTCGCCACCTCGCTGCTGCGCCTGGTGCGCGAGCCGCAGCCTTGAGCCGGCCCGGCGCCGGCGTGGAAGCCGGCGCCGGGGGCAACTGACGGCCGAGTCCTCGTCAATTCGGAGGAGTGAGCCGGGCCTGCGGGCCACTACATTGCCAGGGAGGTTCCGGTTCCGCTCCGGAGCCACGGCAGGGCCCACGGAATAGGCGCCCGCACACATGGCATGGAGGCGACATGGCAGCTGGCAACGGCGCCCGGGCGGGTTTGGCCCTGGGTCTGATGGGTGGTATCGCGACGGGCACGGCACAGGCCGCTTCCTATGACTTCTTCGGCCTCGATGCCGAAACCCAGTTCCAGGCCGGCTACGCCCTGGGCCTGCGTCTGGAAGACCCCGACAACCGCATCATCGCCACGCCGCCGAGCCCGAAGATTCCGATCCCCGACGCGCTGAAGCTGCCGGAGTCGAACAACTACGACGACGGCGACCGCAACTTCAAGAAGGGCGCGCTGATCAACAACCGCGTCACCGCGCTCGGCGAGATCATGCTCAAGAAGGACGAGTACGGCCTGCTGCTGCGTGGCGATGCCTTCTACGACGACGTCTATCGCCGGCTCGACAACGACAACAACTCGCCCGACACCATCAACAAGACCGGCGGCCGGGTGAACGAATTCACCCATGCCGCGCGCTACTACGACGGCCAGCGCACCCGCCTGCTCGACGCCTATGTGTACGGCAGCTGGTACATCGGCGACAGCGCGGCGTTGAACCTGCGCATCGGCCAGCAGGTGGTGGCCTGGGGCGAGAGTCTGTTCTTTTCTGGCGTGGCGCTGGCGCAAGGCCCGGCCGACGCCACCAAGGCGACGGTGCCGGGCGCGGATGTGAAAAGCATCCTGCTGCCGGTCAACCAGGTGTCGCTGCAACTGGCGCTCAACGAAGACCTCACTCTGCTCGGCCAGTACAAGCTGGAGTTCAAGGAGGTCGAGCTGAATCCGGTCGGCGAGTTCTATTCGGTGAGCGACGTGGTCGGCCCCGGCGCGGAATTCATCTACGGCATCAAGAACCCGGTGCACAAGGATGTGCTGGCCGACACCATCCTCAACGCGCCGGACCTGCTGGGCGCGCTCTACCCGGCGCTGCAACCGCTGTCGCCGCTGCTGAACCCGGTGCTCGGCTTGCCGCTGATCCCGGAAGTGGTGCGCGGCGTGGTCGGCCTGGTCGGCGCCACCGGCGTGCTCGACGGCGCGCCGAAGAACATCAACGTGCAGCGCCGCGAAGACATCCGCCCCAGCGACTACGGCCAGTGGGGTCTGGGCCTGCGTTACCGGCTGACGCCGGAAACCACCGTCGGCGCCTACCGCCTGCGCTACCACAACACCACCCCGGCGCCGGTGCAGAACTACGGCTACGCGGTTCTGCTGCCGGGCGCCGGCGGCCTGCCCGACATCACCACCCAGTTGCTCGGCGTGCAGGTGCCGGTGACCTACAACATCCGCTACTTCGACGGCATCGACCTGTCGGCGCTGAGCTTCTCCACCAGCCTGTTCGGCGCCAACGTCGCCGGCGAGGTGATCTACCGCGAGGGCGTGGACGTGCTGGTGGATGTCGATGGCGGCCTGCTCGGACCGGTGCCGACGCCGACCCGCGGCAAGGTCGGGCAGGCGCTGCTGTCGGCGATCTACACCATCGGTCCGCGCGCCTTCTGGGACTCCTTCACCCTGGTCAGCGAACTGGGCTATGTCCACGTCGAGGATGTCGATGCCGCCTGTGGCCCGACCAGCTGCTCGGAGCAGCTCACCTACACCCGCGACGCCTCCGGCTATTCGATACTCGGCATCCTCGAACGCAAGGCGGTGTTCGATGGCTGGGACCTGCAGATTCCGGTGACCTTTGCCGGCGTGATCGGCGGTCATTCCTCGCTGCTCTCGGGCCTGGGCTCGCTGATGGGCGAGGGCGACTACCGCGCCAGCCTGGGCGTCAACTTCACCCGCCTGCAGACCTTCACCGTCGGGCTCAACTACAGCGCCTTCCTGGGCGAGCCGGACTTCAAGGAGCGGCCCTACGCCGACCGCGACAACGTCTCGCTGAGCCTCACCTACCGCTTCTAAGCCGAGTGGCCGAGGCGGGTAGCGGCGCTGGCGCGATACTGCGCGCCAACGCCAGCGGGAGGAGAACCATGGCCAGGAACCAGCGCGGACGCCGTATCCGCGTCGCTACAGGCTTCAGCGCCTTCGGTCTGGCGCTGCTGCTGGCCGCCTGCGGCAGCGAGGCCGAGCCAGCCAGCGCCGCCAACGGCTGGGCCGGCGAGCCCAAGCTGGAGACGCCGGTCGAACAGCTCGACGCGGCGCTGCACTGCACGCCCTTCGAGCACCCGGACAAGCCGCCGGTGCTGCTGGTGCACGGCACCTTCACCACCGGTGCCGAGCAGTACGAGTGGACCTACATCCCGCTGCTCAGCGAGCGCGGCTACGACGTCTGCGCGGTGACCTACCCCGACCGTGGTCTGGGCGACATGCAGGTCTCGGCGGAGTACGTGGTGCATGCGCTACGGCGCATCCACGCCGAGACCGGCCGCCAGGTAGCGATGATCGGCCACAGCCAGGGGGCCGGCATGCCGCGCTGGGCGCTGAAGTGGTGGCCTTCGGCACGCGCGGCGGTCGCCGACTTCGTGTTGCAGGCGGGGCCCAACCACGGCACCGCCATCTCCGATCCGGCCAGCCTGCTGGCCGGGCTCGGGCTGCCCTTGCCGCTGCCCAGCACCGGTGGCCTGCCGGTGCCGCTGCCGGCGGCGGTGCGGCAGTTCGCGCCGGCCTCGCTGTTCACGAGCGCCGTCAATCGCGGCGACGAAACCCCCGGCGACATCGACTACACCAGCCTCTACACCCAGTTCGACGAGCTGGTGCAGCCGGTGAGCCCGGTGCCGACCGCCGCCCTGGACTGGCAGCAGAACAATCCCAAGGTCAGCAATCTGCTGTTGCAGGATCTCTGCCCCGGCCGCTTCGTCGATCACGTCAGCATCGGCCTCACCGACCGCCTGGCCTTCGAGCTGACGCTGGACGCGATCAGCCAGCCCGGCCCGGCGAATCCCCAGCGTGCTGGCGGCGCCGCGCTCTGCGGGCTGGCGGCGATCATCCCCGACCAGATCATCAGCACCAATGCCGCCAGCGGCCTGGTCAACATCCTGCGCGCCGAGCTGAGCGGCGGCGCGCCGGCCCTGCACCTGGTCAGCGAGGAACCAGCGCTGAAGGACTACGCGCGTTGAGCCGGCACCGGCGCCGGTACTGCAAACGGGCGAAGACGCCGGCGGCCGGCTTGCCGACCATCGGCGCGCCATAATTGCGCTCCCCGCGCAGCCTGCGCTCCACACCGAATGGGCCTTACGCCGCATGAGCGACACCGATAGCAGCAGCACCGCCGGCAGCACGCCGGAATCCGTTTTCGTGATCGTCGGCGCCGGCCAGGCCGGCGGCGAGGTTTCCGGCGAACTGCGCAAGCAGGGCTACACCGGCCGCGTGCTGCTGATCGGCGAGGAGGAGCAGATCCCCTACAAGCGGCCGCCGCTGTCCAAGGGCTTTCTCGCCGGCAGCGTCACCGAGGAGTCGCTCTACGTCAGCCCGCGCGCCAAGCTGGAGCAGCTCAACATCGAGTTTCTCGGTGCGACCCGGGTGAGCCGCATCGACCGCGCGCGCCGGGTGGTGGTGCTCGCCGACGGTCGCGAGCAGCGCTACGACAAGCTGGCCCTGACCACCGGCGGCCGCGCCCGCCTGCTGTCGCTGACCGGCGCCGACAAGCCCAACGTGCTGCCGCTGCGCAGCATCGCCGACGTCAAGAAGCTGCAACCGCTGTGCGTCGCCGGCAAGCGCGCGGTGGTGATCGGCGGCGGCTTCATCGGCCTGGAAACGGCGGCGGTGATGCTCAAGCTGGGCCTGCACGTCACCGTGCTGGAAGGCCTGCCGCGCGTGCTGGCCCGCGTCACCGCGCCGGAGGTGTCGAGCTTCTTCGAGCGCATGCACCGCGAAGCCGGCGTCGATCTGCGCACCGGCGTGCAGATCAGCCATCTGGAAGGCGAGGCGCAGGTCGAGACGGTGGTGCTCACCGACGGCAGCCGCATCGCGGCGGACTTCATCATCGTCGGCATCGGCGTGGTGCCCAACACCGAGCTGGCCGCCGAAGCCGGACTGGAACTGGACAACGGCATCGTCGTTGACCAACACGCCCGCACCAGCGACCCGGACATCGTCGCCGCCGGCGATTGCAGCAATCACCCGAGCAACTTCGCCGGCCGCCGCATCCGCCTGGAGTCGGTGCAGAACGCCATGGAGCAGGGCCGCATCGCCGCGCGCTCGATGCTCGGCAAGGACGAGGCCTACCAGAACGTGCCCTGGTTCTGGTCCGACCAGTACGACCTCAAGTTGCAGATGGTCGGCCTCTCGCAGGGCTACGACCAACTGGTGCTGCGCGGCGACCCGGCCACGCAGCGCAACTTCGCCGCCTTCTACCTCAAGGCCGGCAAGCTGATCGCCGCCGATACCGTCAGCCGCCCCGGCGAGTTCATGCTCGCGAAGAAGTGGGTGGCCGAGGGCGCGGTGCTGCCGCCAGCGGCCCTCGCCGACGACAGCCAGCCGCTGAAGAACCTGCAAACGGCGGCCTGAAGCGCTGACGGACTGAACCTCAGACGCCACACGAACAAGAACGGCACCGGATCAATCGGATGAGCAAGAGCCGCTGGGTGCAGGTGCCGAAGGATCTCGGGCCGCTGAGTCAGATCGACCACGCCGCCGAGCGCAGCGCGCAGGACACCGGCGTCAGCGACGCCGACCGCGAGCGCATCTGGGCGGCGATGCAGGGCCTCTACCGCGCCGGCGTCCACCCCGCCATCACCCTGGTGATGCGCCGCCAGGGGCAGATCGTGCTGAAGCGCTCCATCGGCCGGGTGTCGGGCAATGCGCCGGGCGAGATCGGGCCGGAAGTGCCGCTGCACCCGGACTCGCCGGTCTGCCTGTTCTCGGCCTCCAAGGCGATCACCGCGCTGCTGGTGCACAAGCTCGCCGAGCAGGGCCGCCTGCGGCTGGATGATCGCGTCGCCGACTACATCCCGGAGTTCGCCGCGCGCGGCAAGGGCGCGGTGACCATCCGCCAGTTGCTGGCGCACCGCGCCGGCATCCCGACCCTGCCGGTGAAGCACCCCGACCCCTCGCTGCTGCAGCACTGGGACGCGCTGGTGCACCTGCTGTGCCTGGCGCCGCCGTTCGACCCGCGCTTCGAGAAACAGGCCTACCACGCGCTCACCGTCGGCTTCATCGTCGGCGAGCTGATCCGCCGGGTCAGCGGCCGCGAACTGCGTGACTACCTGCATGAAGTGCTGACCGGGCCGCTGAAGCTGGACAGCATGAGCTTTGGTCTGGCCCCCGAACGCCGGGCACTGGCGCCGAAGAGCCATGGCACCGGGCCCAAGCCGTTCTGGCCGGTGACGCAGTACGCGCAGCGCATCATCGGCGTCAGCTTCGAGCGCGCCGCCGAGGCCGCCAACGAAGACGGCTTCCTGTCTTCGGTGGTGCCATCCGGCAACATCTTCGCCAACGCCGACGACGCCTGTAAGGTGTTCCAGATGCTGCTCAACGGCGGCGAGCTGGACGGCGTGCGTATCCTCAAGCCGGAAACCGTCGCCGAGGCGGTGCGGCCGGTCGGCAATATCCAGTACGACGGCATGCTGATGGTGCCGCTGCGCTTCTCCGCCGGCTTCATGCTCGGCGAATCGCCGTTCGGCCTGTTCGGCCCGAAGAGCCACGAGGCCTTCGGTCACCTCGGCTTTGTCAGCGTGCTGTGCTGGGCCGACCCACGCCGCGACATCTCGGTGGCGCTGCTCAACACCGGCAAGTCGATGGCGCCGACGGCCTTGCTGCAACTGGCGCGGCTGTTGGGCGCCATTGGTCGCGCTGGGCGCTGAGCCGCTGAATCGCTGAATCGCTGAATCGCTGAGTCGCTGAGTCGCTGAGTCGCTGAGTCGCTGAGTCGGTCGAAGCTACGCACTACTCCTCTCTCCCCTCGTGGGAGAGAGGCTGGGAGAGAGGGGGGCTTTACCGTGCGCTCCGAACCCGCCCCCTCTCCCCTACCCCTCTCCCACCAGGGGAGAGGGGAACCCATCCGTTTGTTTGTGGCGGCGCTTGCGGTCTAGGCTGGCGTTGGTTCTGCTCACAAAAGCCGCCATGCCTCATCCACTGTCCTCACTCCTGCTGGCCCTGCTGCTGAGCCTCGCCGGCCCCGCCGCACAGGCCGCGCCCAGCCTGGTGCTGCTGGTGCGCCATGCCGAGAAAGCCAGCACTCCCGGCCACGACCCCGGCCTTTCCGCCGCCGGCGAAGCGCGCGCGCAGGCGCTGGCGGCGGCGCTGGCCGAGGCGCGGGTCGGCGCCATCCTCACCAGCCCGCTGCGGCGCACCCGCGACACCGCCGCGCCGACCGCTGCCGCGAATGGGCTGAAACCGCAGGTCGTCGGCTTCGAGGGCGGCACCGCCGCCCATGTCGCGGCGGTAGCGGCCGCCGTGCGCGCGCAGGACGCCGCCACCGTGCTGGTGGTCGGCCACGGCAACACCGTGCCGGCGATCCTGGCGGCGCTGGGCGGGCCGGTGCTGCCCGACTTCTGCGAGAGCTCCTACGGCCACCTGCTGGTGCTGAGCCTGGATGCGAGCCCGCCGCGCCTGCTGCGCGCCCGCTACGGCGCCGCCGATCCGGCGCCGGCGAGCGGCTGCCAGTAAGGCGCGCGAGGCGCGCAGGCGCCAGAATGCGCGGCGGCCAACCGGCCGCCGCCCGCCACCGGAACCTCCCGCCCCTTGCCGACCACCCCCGCCAGCCGCCGTCGCGAGATCTGGGCGCTGTCGCTGCCGATCATCGGCGGCATGACCTCGCAGAACGTCCTCAACCTGGTGGACATGGCGATGGTCGGCCAGCTCGGCTCCTCGGCCCTGGCCGGCGTCGGCCTCGCCAGCTTCATCAACTTCATGGCGATGGCGCTGGTCACCGGGCTCTCGGCCAGCGTGCAGGCGATCGCCGCGCGGCGCATCGGCGAAGGCCGGCCCGAGCAGGCCGCCGCGCCGCTCAACGGCGGGCTGATCCTGGCGGTGCTGATCGGCCTGCCGATCTCGCTGCTGCTGATCGCGCTGGCGCCCTGGCTGTTCTCGGTGCTCAACCCCGACCCAGCGGTGGCCGCGCAAGGCGTGCCCTACTTGCAGATGCGCCTGCTGTCGGTGGTGGCGCTGGGCATGAACTTCTGCTTTCGCGGCTACTGGAGCGCGGTGAAGCTGACCCGGCTGTACATGCGCAATCTGATCTGGATGCACAGCCTCAACATCGCGCTCAACTACTGTCTGATCTTCGGCAAGCTCGGCCTGCCGGCGCTAGGCACCACCGGCGCCGGCCTGGGCACCAGCATCAGCCTGGTGATCGGCACCGCCACCTACTTCTGGCTGGCGCGCCGGCACGCGGCGGGCAGCGGCTTTCTGCAACGCCGGCCCAGCCGCGAGGAATGCCTCAGCCTGGTGCGCCTGGGCCTGCCCAATGCCGTGCAGCAACTGCTGTTCGCCACCGGCTTCGTGGTGCTGTTCTGGATCGTCGGCCGCATCGGCACCGCCGAGCTGGCGGTGGCCAATGTGCTGGTCAACATCACCCTGGTGACGGTGCTGCCGGGCATGGGCTTCGGCATTGCCGCCGCCACCCTCTGCGGCCAGGCCCTGGGGCGCGGCGCCATCGACGACGCGCAGCGCTGGGCCTGGGAAGTGTTCCGCCAAGCCGTGTGGCTGCTGGCGCCGCTGGCCGCCGCGATGCTGCTGCTGCCGGGCCTGATCCTGTCCGCCTTTGTCACCGATCCCGCCCTGGTGGCGCTGGGCCGCGTGCCGCTGCAACTGGTCGGTGCGACGGTGCTGGTCGATGCCCTGGGACTGATCCTGATGAATGCCCTGCTCGGCGTCGGCGCCGCCAAGCTGGTGATGCTGGTCGCCGTGGGCCTGCAATGGGGCCTGTTCCTGCCGCTGGCCTGGCTGCTCGGGCCAGAGCTGGGTCTGGGCCTGAACGCGGTCTGGCTGGCGATGCTGGCCTATCGCGGCGTGCAAACCGGGCTGTTCACGCGCGCCTGGCGGCGGCGCGGTTGGGCGGGGATTCGGGTCTAGCGGCCTGGCGCCGTCGCTTGCGCTTGCGCGCCGACGACCAGCAATTCGATCTGGCGCCGGGCCGCCGCCGTATCGGCTTCCACGCCCAGCAGAATCTGGCGGTCCAGATCGTTGAGCACCGCGAGCTGGCCGCCGACCAGCGCCTCAAGCAATTCGGGGCGCGCGATCACCGCTTTACCCTCCGGCAACAGGGCAACAGCCCGCGCGAGAAAGGAGCGCCAGGCTTGGAGGCTGGAAAGGAACTGCGCGCGAATCTTGGCGTCCTGCCTTGCCAGGCCCATCAACTCCATCGTCAGCACGCCCAGAGCCAGGCCCTTGGCGGCGCGGTAACGCGCCAGGCAGTGGTCGATGATTTCCCAGAAGTCGGTGCTGCTGGCGAAGCGCTCGAAGAAGAAGCCCGAGTCGAAGCGCAGGGTGTTGCGTTCGATCAGCGCCAGCAGCATCTGGTCCTTGCTGCGGAAATGGCTGTAGACCGCTCCAGTGCTCATGCCCGACTCGCGCACCACATCGGTCATCGCGGTGTCGGTGATGCCTTTCTTGCGGATGCAGCGGGCCAGAGCGTCGAGCACTTCCTCGCGCCGCTGCAGCATGTAGCTTTCACTTCTCTTCGGCATGTTGGGGCGGTATCCGCCGCGACTGAAGGTTGACCCGGCCCGGCTGGTTGTCGGGGCCGGATTGTAGCTTCGAGACCTCGGCGCGGCGCCGGCTTAGAACTCCAATGCCAGACGCAGACTCAGGGTGCGCGGCCGGTTGTAGGTGGTCGAGAGATGATCCTCCTCCGGTGAGCCGCCAGCGATACTGACGATGGCGCGGGCATCGGTCAGATTGGTGAGGGCCAGGCTGAGGGTAGGCCGCAGCGCCCAACGGGTGGCGGTCGCGCCCAGATTGAGGTTGTAGGTGCTGAAGCCAAAGACCGGATAGTCGTGCTGGATGTCGTTCCAGGCGTGGCCCTGGTAGCTGTGGAACAGCGCACCGCTGAGCTGCCAGGCATCGAACTCGCGTTTGTAGGCCAGCGTGGTGGCGCTCTGGATCTTCGGCGACAGCGGCATCTCCGAGCCCACCGGCACCTCGGTGCCGTCCTCGCTGGTGAACACCTCGGTGGTCCGTGCCTGGATGTAGGCGCCGGCGTAGGACAGCGACAGGCCACGGATCGGCAGCAGCAGGCGCAGCGTGCCCTCCACACCTTGGCTGCGCGCACCGCCGACGTTGTCGACATAGGACGACAGTCCGCTCGGCGCCACCTGGAAGACCTGCGGATTCTTCCAATCCAGCAGGAAGGCGGTGACATCCAGGCGCAGGCGCCGCTGGAACCAGTCGGTGCGGACGCCGATCTCGTGATTCCAGAGCGTGCTGGAGTCGAAGGTCGGATGCGATTCGTCGGAGCCCGGAACTGCAGTGGGTTGCAGGTTAACGCCGCCGAACTGGAACCCGCGCGAGACGTTGGCGTAGAGCAGGACGTTGCGGCTGAGCTTGAGCGTCGCCGCCAGCTTGGGGCTGAAGCCCTTGCTCTCCACCCCGATGTTGCGCGGCGCGGTATCGCCACCACGGGCAAGGGTGGTCACCAGCCCCTTGGACTCGGCGTCGCCGGACACTTCCGAACGGTACAGGCGTGCGCCGGCGGTCAGTTCCAGGCGGTCCCAGAACTCGGCCGACAGCTCGCCGAACACCGCGCGCTCGCGGGCCACCAGCGGATGGAAGCTGCTGTTGGCCAGGCTCAGGCCCTGTTCGGTGGTCGCGCCTTCCACCAGCCCCGGCAGCAAGGGGCCGAGCAACTGCAGAAAATCGGTCAGGTACTGGGTGTTGGGAACGTAGACATTGGTCAGCGTGTCGGCGCTGTATTCGCTCAGGTAGACGCCGCCGAGCCAGTTCCATTGACGCTGACCGGCAAGCGATTGCAGGCGCAGCTCCTGCATGTAACCGCGCGCGTCGGAAAGCTCGGACCCGCCGATGCTGGCGATACCGGCGGTGGCCAGTTCCGGCGCCACGGTATAGCTGGCATCGAGGTCGTAGTCGGTGAACTTGGTCTGGTAGGCGCTGACCGACACCAGTTGCGCCCAGTCAAAGCGGTAGCGGGCCTCCAGACTGGCCAGCTCGAACACGTATTTGGTGGGGCTAGAGCGCGGTGCGTCGTCGCGCTCCAGGCGGCCGTCCTGGTTGGTGGCGAAGCCCTGTTCGTCGCTGCTGCGCGACTGCCGCATGTAGGCGGCGTTCAGACTCAAGCGCTCGCCGGGCTCCCAACGCCCCATCACCCGTCCACTCCATTTGCGGGCAGCGTCGGCGTCCTCGCGTTGCTCCTGGGCCGTTCCAACGTCATACACCCCAGGAATCCGCTGCCAGACGCCGGCGGCGCGCAAGGCGGCCGAGCTGCCCATCGGCACATTGATGGCGGCACCATAGGTCGGTCCGTACCCGCCCTGCTCGATGCGCGTGCCTTCGGCAAAGGCCTTGCCCTCCCAGCGGCCGAGTTCCGGCGCGTTGGGGACATAGCGGATGACTCCGTTCAGCGCCGAGGCGCCGAACAAGGTGCCCTGCGGCCCCTTCAGCACTTCCACCGTGCGCAGATCGAAGGGGTCAGGGTCGACCACGAAGAAGCTGCCGTAGGGGTCGGTCAGCGAGACATCGCCGATCAGGCTGCCGGTGGTCTGGTTGGCCCCGTCGCTCGGCCCCACGCCCCGGATGGACAGCTTGCGCGCCTTGTCGGCGCTGGCGTCCTGCATGCTCAGGCCGGGCACCTGATCAATGAAATCCTTCAGCTCACGGGCACCGATGCTTTCCAGCTCGGCGCCACTGAGCGCGCTGATGCTCGCCGGAATCTTGCGCACCGAGCGCTCGCGTTTGGTCGCCGTGACCACCACTTCCTCAAGCTGGGTCGCCGAGGTTGGCGGCTGCTTTTCGGCGGTCGGCGCCGGCTCGGTGGCGGACAGCTCGGTGGCGGACAGCTCGGTGGCGGACAGCTCGGTGGCGGACAGCTCGGTGACCGGCAGGGTCGCCAGCGCTGGCGATTCCACCGGCTCCGGAGCCGGCTGCGCAAGGGCGACCTGCCCGGTCACGACCAGAGCAGCCAGCAACGCGGCCGAGGACAGCGCCAGGGCGCGGGACGAGCACATGATGAATCCCCTATAAAAGAACGACTCGTCGTTATATTTTCACGATTTCACGAACTTGTCACCTCCGCCCATTCGCCGCTGCGAGACAAGGCGGAATATCGCCATTATTATATTGTTTTTTCTGATTATTTTAACAATAAAGCACTCCTTAAAATGTCATCACAGAGGCCTACAATTTCTCATAAATCGACATCTTGTTCGTTTTTAAATAGACTACGTCCTGCCTCGAAACCGGCCATCGCCGTGCAGCGCACCACGCCCCCGATCCCCACCCCAGCAGCCACCACCGGCAGGTCAGACCCGGCAGACCCAGCCCCTCGGAAGCAGCGGTCATGACCCGCGACTGGCGGCAATCGCTGGCCTTTGGCCTGGGCGCCGCGGCAGCGTCCTGGCCGCACACCCTGATCGCGGTGTACCTGTTGTTCTTTCTTACCGAATACGCGGGGATCAACCCGGCGCTGGCCGGCCTGGTGCTGGCGGCCCCGCGCATCTGGGACATGGCGATGGACATCCCAGTCGGCCGGCTTTCCGACCGCTGCGCCCACGGCCCCGGTGGCCGGAGGCGCCTGGTGCTGTGGAGCGCCATCGCCCTCAGCAGCCTGCTACCGCTGACCTTCTACCTCCCGCCCACCGACAACGTCTGGCTGCGCGCCGCCTTCTTCACCGTGGTCGGCATGGCACACGCCTCGGCGTTCTCGGCGTTCAGCGTCAGCTACATGGTGCTCGCCGACGAGAACGCGGGGGGCCACACTCGACGCAACGTGCTGATCGCCGCCGCCGCGATCTGCACCGTGGCTTTCAACGTCGCGCTGACCGCGCTGGCGCCGAAGCTGATCGCGCTCGGCGGCGATGGCCCCGACGGCTATCTGTTCATGAGTCTGGCCTTGCTGCCACCGGCAGTCCTGTTCTTCGGGTTTGGCTATCGGGCCGTGGGCCAAGAAGCCGGCAACGCGCCTGCGGCATGGCCACCGCGACACGAGCGCCTGCTACCGCAATTGCGCAGCACCTTCGGCAACCGGGCGTTCTGGATGCTGATCGGCATCCTGCTCTGCCACACCCTGGGCATGGGCTGCCTCAACGCACTCGGCATCTACGCCAACAAGTACCTGCTGGAACGCCAGGCCGAAGACCTGGTGGCGCTGCTCTCGCCCATCGCCGTTGCCGCCCTGGTCGGCATGCCGCTGGCGGTGCCACTGGCCAATCGCCTGGGCATAGCCACGGCCATCAAGCTGGGCCTGGGTGTGCAGGCCCTGGGGCTGTTCCTGCTCTGGCTGGCGATGGTGCAACTGCCGGCGCTGCTCATCCCCGCCGGGGCACTGGCAGGCTTGAGCACCGGCGCGCTGACGCTGTGGCTGATGGGCGCAGTGCTGGACCTCTGCAAGAGCGAGGGCGATCCGGTGCCCAAGGGCGTCTATCTGGGCATCTACTACGCCGTGCAGAAACTCGGGCAGTCGGCCGGCGGCCTGCTAGCCAGCGGCGGCCTGGCGCTGATCGGCATCGGCTCGGGCACCCCCTCGACGCCGGAACTGCGTCTGGACCTCGCGGTGCTGACGCTGATTGGCCCCTTCGCCCCTCTGTTGCTGGGCTTCTGGCTGGCGCTGCGCATGCCCTGGCCCCAGCACCCACCCCCCTCACCCGACTCCGCGACGCCCGCCGTCGGCGCGCCGCCACCTCCATGACGCTCTCCGCCCCCCTCATCCCGCGACGCCTGCTGCAGGGCAACCCCAGCCGTCTGCAAGCCCAGATCAGCCCCGACGGCAGCCGCCTCAGCTTTCTGGCGCCGGTCGATGGCGTGCTCAACCTCTGGCTGGCGCCGGTGGCGACGCCGGAACAGGCACTGGCCCTGACCCGCGACCGCCAGCGCGGCATCCGGCAGTACGGCTGGACCCCGTCCGGCCGCCAGCTCTGGTATCTGCAGGACCAGGGCGGCAACGAGGACTTCCAGCTCCATGTGGTGGATCTGGACGAGGGTCAGGTCCGCAACCTGACGCCGTTCCCCGGCACCCAGGTCCGCCTGATCGGGCTCAGTCGCCGCTATCCAGAGCAGGCGCTGGTCGCCATCAATCGCCGCGACCGGCGCTGGCACGATGTCTTCCGCCTCGACCTGCGTAGCGGCGAGCTGGCGCTGGTGCTGGAGAACAACAGCTACGCGCTGTTCCTCGCCGACGACGAACTGCGCCTGCGCCTGGCGGCCAAGGCCACCGCCGACGGCGGCATGGAAGTCCATGTGCCGGAAGACGGGGAGCGCTGGCGTGCGCTGTTCCGGGTCGGCGCCGAAGACGTGGTCACCACCAAGCCGCTCGCGATGGGCCCCGCCGCCGAATCCACGGCCTACTTTCTCGACAGCCGTGGCCGCGACACCGCGGCGGCGGTCGCCATCGACCTGATCAGCGGCGAGCGCAGCCTGCTGGGCGAGCACCCTGCGGCCGACGTCCTGGAGTTGCTCGTCAACCCGATCAGCCTGCGTCCCGAAGCCTGCCGCAGCGACCATCTCGCGCCGGAATGGCTGGTGATCGGTGCCTCGCTGAACGAGGATCTGGCGCGTCTCGCCGCCCATGCCACCGGCGGCGATTTCCAGATTCTCAGCCGCAGCGCCGACGACGGCCGCTGGATCGTCGCCTTCAGCAGCGATACCCAGCCAGGCCAGTACGCGCTCTATGAACGCGACAGCGGCAACATCCGTCCGCTGTTCGTCGCGCGCCCGGAGCTGGAAGGCTGGCCGCTGGCGCCGATGCGTTCCCTCACCCTGCGCGCCCGCGACGGCCTGCCGCTGGTGTCCTACCTGACGTTGCCGGCCGACACCGCCCTCGACGCCGCCGGCCGTCCCCGGAACCCCTTGCCGATGGTGCTGCTGGTGCACGGCGGCCCCTGGGCGCGCTACCACTATGGCTACAACGCCGAACACCAGTTCTACGCCAGCCGTGGTTACGCGGTGCTCGCGGTCAACTTCCGCGGCTCCACCGGCTTCGGCAAGGCCTTCGTCAACGCCGGCAACCACGAATGGGGCGGCAAGATGCACGACGATCTCGTTGATGCCGCGCACTGGGCCGTGGGCGCCGGCATCGCCCAGCGCGAGCGGATCGCCATCATGGGCGGCAGCTACGGCGGCTACGCGGCGCTGGTGGGCTTGAGCTTCACCCCCGATCTGTTCGCCTGCGGCATCGACATCGTCGGCCCCTCCAACCTGGAGACCCTGCTGGGCTGCTTTCCGCCGTACTGGGGGGCGATCTTCGAGCAGTTCGCCCTGCGCACCGGCGACCCGCGCACCGAGGACGGCCGACAACTGCTGCGCGAGCGCTCGCCGCTGCACCGCGCCGAGGCCATCCGTAAACCCTTGCTGATCGCACAGGGCGCCAACGATGTGCGGGTAACTCGCCAGGAATCCGACCAGATCGTCGCCGCCATGAAGGGCAACGACCAGCCGGTGACCTACGTGCTCTATCCCGACGAGGGGCATGGGTTCGGCCGCGCCGAGAATCGGCTGTCGTTCATGGCGCTGACCGAAGCCTTCCTGGCCCGCTTCATGGGTGGCGCCTGCGAGCCGCTGGGCGATGCGCTGGACGGCAGCAGCCTGCAAGTCCTGGAAGGCGCCGAATGGATTCCCGGCCTTGGCGGTCCCCGCCAAGCATGACCCGCCCCATCGCAGCAAGCAGCGGCGGGCTGGACTTGCTCTGCCCGGTCGGCGACGGCCTGCAACTGGCTTGCACCGTGCGCGGCGCGGCCGACGAGTCGCCCTGTTTTGTCCTTGAGTCCGGCGCTGGCGGGATCGCCGCCGCCTGGGATCACATCGCCAACGCGCTGGCCGGGACCGCCAAGGTCATCAGCTACGACCGCGCCGGGCTGGGCGACAGTCTGGGCTTGCCAGTGCGGCAGGACGCCGAGGCCGGCGCCCAGCGCCTGGATGCCCTGCTCGCCAGCCTGCGACAGACCCGACCCTGCATTCTCGTCGGCCATTCCCTGGGAGGCCTGCTCGCCCAGTACTACGCGGCCACCCGGTCCGGGCGCGTCGCCGGGCTGGCTCTGATTGATCCGACCCCGGCCGCGCCCTCGCTGCTGGCCGGCCGTCGCCTGCTGGGCACCTACCGACTGCTGCTACGAGGCCTAGCGGTACTGACACGCCTGGGGCTGCGGGCCGCGCTGCCGAAATCCGCCACCGGTCGGACGCCGCCGCCCGCCCTGGTCCAGGCGGCGCGGCGCGCGGCCGGCAACCCGCAGCACCTGCGTGCATTCGCCGGCGAACTGGCGGCGCTGGATGCGACGCAAGGCCAGGTCCGCGCGCATCCACTGCCGGCCTCCATGCCGATCCTGATCCTGTGCGCCGACCACCGGCTGGACCCGGACGGCGGCGACTCGGAGCTGTGGCGGCACCGGCTCGCCCTCGCCGACGACCAGGGCGGACAGTGCCTAAGCATCGCCGGCGCCAGCCATCTTTCGCTGTTGCTGGAGCCGGAGCACGCGCATCAGGTGAGCCAGCATCTGCGCACATTCGCTACCCTGCTGGCCGGGGCGGCCCGGTCCGGCTGAGCAGAGGACGCCGCCCGCCGGTTGTCACTGATCGTTCACCATCGGTCGCTAGGCTCGCGCGCCTTCCGCCCGAGCCCACGAGCCTCGACCATGCCATTGCTCCGCTACATCGCCCTCGGCCTGCTGGGACTGCTGGCCGCCTGTTCCACGAATGAGGACCCGGCAACCGCCACAGTTCCAGCGCCACCCAGCCAGTACCAGCTCAACCTCAGCAAGATCGGCGCGGGCCGGGTGCTGTCCACCCCTACCGGCATCGACTGCGGCGAAACCTGCACCAGCGGCTTCGCCGCAGGCAGCACCGTGAGCCTGCGCGCCGAGGCGGCAACGGCACAGCGTTTCGTCGAATGGCGCGGCGCCTGCACCGGCAGCGGCGAATGCCGGGTGACCATGGACAACCACCATCTGGTGACGGCGGTGTTCGAGCCGGAGCTGATCGTCGATCCGCCGCCCACCGCCCAGACCTGCGATCCCTACACCGGCCCGGCGCTGAGCAGCCTGCACGCCTACGAGGGCTCGCTGCACGAGCACTCCAGTTATTCCGACGGCGACATCCACAGCACGCCCGGCGACTACTTCCGTCTGATCCGCGACCAGGGCTATGCCTACACCGGCTCCTCCGAGCATTCCGACACGCTCGATGCCGGGGTGTTCATCTCGCTGGGCAGCGACTGCTTCAGCACGCCCGACGGCCTGCTCACCTGCCTGACGCCCAGCGTCGATGAACTGGCGAAGTGGAACAGCGTCGCCAGCCAGGTGGCGGAGGTCAGCGATGGCCACAGCTTTCTGGGCATCCGCGGCTTCGAGTGGACCTCGGACCGCTTCGGCCACATCAACGTCTACTTCTCGAAGAACTTCAGCAATGCCAAGACCGACGGCGGCTACCTGCTGACCATGGAGAGCTTCTGGAGCTGGTTCACCCGCGACCCCGGCATGCCCGGGCTGGGCGGCTCGCTGACCGCGCCGGTGCCGTTCGGCGGCGGCAACGACGGGCTGGCGCACTTCAACCACCCCAACGACAAATGCCTGTCGGACAGCGATGCCGGTTGCGACTGGAACGGCTTTGAACTGATCCCCGACGCGGTGGAGCGGATGTTCGGCATGGAGGTCTACAACGACGGCAATGGCGACGACCGCTACCTGCCCTACTACCTCACCGCGCTGGACAAGGGCTGGCGGCTGGCGCCGATCGGCTCCGAGGACGAGCACGAGCTGCACTACGGCAGCGAGGATCGGCCGAAGACCGTGACGCTGGCGGAGTCGCTGGACGAGACCGGCTTCCGCGCCGCCTGGCTGGCACGCCGCACCTACGCGCTCTCGCCAGGCTGGCATCTGCGCGCGGAGCTGAGCGCCGACGGCGGCCATCCGATGGGCTCGCAGCTGAGCTGCGCGGCCGGCAAGACCGTGCCGCTGGAGGTGAAACTGCGCCAGAAGGACGGCAGCGCCTTCAGCGGCGAATACCGGCTGTACGCCAGCGGCGGCAGCGAGCCGCTAGCCGTGCAGCAGGGCGACTCGGCGCGCTTCGAGCTGCCGGTGCCAACGGTCAGCGGCGAGACCCGCTGGTACTTCGTGCGCGTGCACGGCGGCGCCGACAACAAGTCGGTGGCCTATCTCGCACCGGTGTGGGTGAGCGCGAAATAGGCGATTGCCTTGAATGGCAATCGCCCGCGCGAACGCCAGGCCATGGATGGCCTGGCCGGGGGTTGGCGAATCCGCAGGGTCGCGCCAGGGACGGCAAGCTAAGGCCCCCACAAGAACCCAGAACCGGCTTGCGCACGGCCAGCCGTATCCGGGGCCGGCCAACGCCCCCACCCCAACCCTCCCCCGCGAGCGGGGGAGGGAGCTGGTCGGGAGGGAACTCTCGGGCAGGTACTACCGACTGCAAGCGCCGCTGCTGCAAGCCGCCCACAAAAAACGGGGCCTATCCAGGCCCCGTTTCGGTCTGCCGCGCCGTGCTCAGATGCGGATCAGATTGCTGCCTTCGACGCGGACCCGCTCGCCGGAGCTGATGCCGGAGGGATCGGCCACCCGCACGGTGCGGGTGCTGCCGTTGTCCATCTGCACGGTCACGTCGTAGACGGTGCTGCTGCGCATGCGCTTCTCGATCTCGTTGCCGGCGTAGCCGCCGCCCGCCGCGCCCACCACCTTGGCGGCGGTGTTGCCCTGGCCGCGACCGAACTGGTGACCGATCACCGCACCGGCGATGGCGCCGGCCACCGCACCCATACCGCTGCCTTCGCCCTGCACCTGCACGGCGCTGACGCCGGCGACGGTGCCGCAATCCTGGCAGACCGGCTTGGGCTCGGGCTTGCTGACCGCCACCGGGGTGGGGGCGGCAGCCGCAGCCTGCTTCTTCTTGCTCGCCTTCTCGGCGGCGGCGGCGCGCGCCTTGGCGTCCTCGGCTTCCTTGCGGGCGGCTTCAGCCTCGGCCTGGGCGGCCTCCAGTTGCTTTTGTGCTTCCTCCGCCTTCGCGGCGGCTTCCTGCTCGCGCAGTGCCGCCAGCTCCTGCTCGGCCTTCTCGGCCTGCGCCTTGGCCTCGGCGAGCTGCTGCTCGACCTGGGCAGCGGTGCTGTCGGACTTGTTGCAGGCAACCACGCCGAACGCCAACGGCGCGGCCAGCAAAACCAGAATCAGTGACTTCTTCTTCATGACACCCTCCTGTGGGTGATTATTGAGTCGCGCTCAGCCTGCGGTAGACGAATGAATCGAGGCTGAACCCTAAACGCCCTCCTCGCCCGGATGTCGCGGCGGCCAAAACCGTCGCGGAGCGCGGCGCGATTGGACACTGCGGTGGGGGGATTTGTCGATGCTTGGGGGCATAGCCCGGGGCGGACAGCCACTGGCTGGCACTTCGACTCAAACAGCGTCGCTGCCATCCATGGCGGGGCTACTCACCCCGATCTACCCCCTGGGCGACCATCCATGGTCGCCCGTCGCAGGGGCGGGACAGCCACTGGCTGGCACTTCGGTGCAGGCTGGATCGCTGCCATCCATGGCGGGACCACTCACTCCGATCTACCCCCTGGGTGGCCATCCATGGCCACCCGTCGCACGGGGCGGACAGCCACTGGCTGTCCGCCTTATCCGTGCGACCCCACTACATGCGTTCGGGTATCCAGGAACTGGATGTCGGGGAAGCGCTCCTTGGCCATCGCCAGGTTCACCGCCGAGGAGGCCAGGTATACCAGCTCGCCGTAGTGGTCCTTGGCGATGCGCAGCTCGTTCTTGTCGACGAAGTCCTTGAGCTTCTTGGGGTCGCTGCACACCACCCAGCGAGCGCAGTGCACGGTGACCGGCTCGAAGGCGGAGGCGACGCTGTACTCGTCCTGCAGGCGGTACTGCACCACGTCGAACTGCAAGGTGCCGACCGCGCCCAGCACCACGTCGTTGTTGGTGATCGGCCGGTAGACCTGGGTGGCGCCTTCTTCGCAGAGCTGGTCCAGGCCCTTGTTGAGCTGCTTGGCCTTGAGCGGGTCCTTGAGGATCACCCGCCGGAACAGATCCGGGGCGAAGCTGGGGATACCGGTGAAGCGCAGGTTCTCGCCCTCGCTCAGGCTGTCGCCGATGGCGATGGCGCCGTGGTTGTGCAGGCCGATGATGTCGCCGGGATAGGCTTCTTCCACCGCCTCGCGGTCGGCAGCCATGAAGGTGAGCGCGCTGTTGACCCGCACCGGGCCATCGAGCCGCACCGAATGCAGGCTCATACCCTTGCGGTAGACGCCGCTGCAGACGCGCAGAAAGGCCACGCGGTCGCGGTGCTTGGGATCCATGTTCGCCTGGATCTTGAACACGAAGCCGGTGAACTTGCCGTGCTGCGGGTAGACCTCGCGCTCCACGCCGTTGAACTCGGCGATGCGCGGCAAGGGACTCGGCGCCCAGTCGGTGAAGCCGTTGAGCAGCTCGCGCACGCCGAAGTTGTTGATGGCGGCGCCGAAGAACACCGGCGTCAGCTTGGCGGCGCGGTAGTCGTCCAGGTTGAAGCCGTCCCCGGCCATCTGCACCAGGTCGATCTCGTCGAGCAGGGTCTGGTAGACATCGCCGAAGCGCTCGGCCAGGCCGGGCGCGCGCAGGCCGTCGATGGTCTCGATCTCCGACACCCGGTGCTTGTCGCCGGAGTAGAGGTAGAAGCGGTCTTCCAGCAGGTGGTAGACGCCCTTGAAGTCGCGGCCCATGCCAAGCGGCCAGGTGATCGGCGTGCACTTGAGGTTGAGCACCTTCTCCACCTCGTCGAGCAGCTCCAGCGGCGGGCGGCCCTCACGGTCGAGCTTGTTGACGAAGGTGATGATCGGGGTGTCACGCAGCCGGCAGACCTCCATCAGCTTGATGGTGCGGGTTTCGACGCCCTTGGCGGCGTCGATCACCATCAGCGCCGAGTCCACCGCCGTCAGGGTGCGGTAGGTGTCCTCGGAGAAATCTTCGTGCCCGGGGGTATCAAGAAGATTGACCACCTTGCCGTTATAGGGGAACTGCATCACGGAGGTGGTTATGGAAATGCCGCGCTGTTGCTCCAGCGCCATCCAGTCGGAGGTCGCGTGGCGCGAGGCCTTGCGCCCCTTGACCGTGCCCGCGAGCTGGATCGCCCCGCCGAACAGCAGCAGCTTTTCGGTGAGCGTGGTCTTGCCGGCATCAGGGTGGCTGATGATGGCGAAAGTGCGGCGCAGCTCGGCTTGCTGCGCGATGCGCTCGAGGACGGACATGAGACGCGGGAGGCAATTCAGGGCCGCGCATTGTAGGGCCTGCGCCGGCCGGCCGGGCCGAGCCCCGGGCCGGCGCCAGGGCCTGACGCGTCTGCGCGGCTCCGGAGCCTGCCCGCCATGAACCAGATTCCACGCGGCCTGCGCCTGGCCGGATCCGGTCGCGGCACCGGCGTGCGGCTGCGGCTGCGGCTGTTGCTGGCCGGCCTCGCCACCCTGCTCGCCTGCGCGCTCTACCTGGGCTGGGCCGGCGTCACCGACAGCCGCGCGGATCGTGCCCTGTCGGCGAGGGTCGAGCACACCCTCGATGGCTTGGAGAGCATCCTCGAAGCCCAGAGCGCACTGACCAAGCTGCGCCGCATCCTGTTCGTCAGCGCCGACCTGGGCGCGGCCCAGGGCCAAGCCGGTGCCGAACTGGGTCCGGCGGCACTCTCGGCGCTGGGCGAGTACCAGAGCGTGGTGAGCGCGCTGGAGCCGCTGGACGCCAGCGTGCACCAACTGCTCCAGAGAACCGGCGAGGAGCTGGTCGCCACCGCGCTGAGAGCCGCCACGCCGGAAAACGGCGATGTCCTGAGCGCCAGACGCCGGTTGGTGGTCGATTTCCCGAGGATCAGCGGCCCGGCCGAGCTGGCGCTGAGCCAGCTCGCCACCGGCTTCCAGCGCGATTTCAACGCCGCCCAGACCCAGGCCCGGACCCAGGAGTCACGCGCCGAGACGATCAGCGTGCTCGCCATGGTGGTGCTCGGCGCGGTGATCTTCGGCCTGGCCTACCTGGTGTCCGGCTCCATCCTGGCTCCGCTCAACCGCATCCACGCCTCGCTGCTGCGCCTCAACGCCGGCGAGCGCCTGGAGGCCTCGCCGGTGGCCGGCAACGACGAGTTCGGTCAGATCGGCCAGGCCTTGCACGAACTGTCGCGCTTCACGGGTCACTTGCAGGAAGTCGCCTTCGTCGATGGCCTCACCCGGCTGCCCAACCGGCCCCGCTTCGAGACCGATCTGCAGGACTGGATCAGCCGCCAGCGCTCGTTCGCCCTGGTGTTCGCCGATCTCGACCAGTTCCGCACCATCAACGACGGCTACGGCCACCGTTTCGGCGACAGCGTGCTGTGCAGCGCCGCCGAGCGCCTGCGCACCCTCACCAACCAGGGGCAGGTCTACCGCTACAGCGGCGATCTGTTCGTGATGCTGCTGCCCTATGCCGGCGAGGACTACCGCAGCCAGATCACCAGCCAGGTCGAGTTGCTGCGCCAGGGCATGGCCGAACTGGGCCTGGTGCAGGACCGCCGGCTGCCGTTCTGCGCCAGCTTCGGCGTGGCGGTGTACCCGGACGACGGCAGCGCGCCGGAAACCCTGGTGTGCGCGGCCGACGCGGCGATGTTCCACGCCAAGCGCCAGGGCCGGAACACCGTGCAGTTCGCCCGCCACAACTACGCGCTGCAGGCGCGGCAGCGGCTGGATCTGGCCGACGAGATGCGGGTGGCGCTGCGCGAGGGACAGATCACGCCCTACTTCCAGCCGATCATCGACCTCGGAGTCGGCGAAGTGGTCTGCGCCGAGGCGCTGGCGCGCTGGCGGCACCCGGTGCGCGGTTTCGTGCCGCCCGACGAGTTCATCGGCATCGCCGAAGATTCCGGTCAGCTCGATGCCCTCACCGACCAGTTGCTGCGCAGCGCCTGCGCCGCCGCCGCGCAGTGGCATGCCGCCGGGCTGAATCGCCGGCTGGCCTTCAACCTGTCGGCGCGGCAGGTGCGGCCCGGCGTGGTGGAGATGATCTCGGGCGTGCTGCGCGAAACCGGCCTGCCAGCCCAGCGCCTGGAGGTGGAGATCACCGAAAGCGCCTTCATCGAGCGGCCGGAGCTGGCGGAACGGCTGCTGCGCGAGCTGCGCGGCCTGGGGGTCGGCGTGGCGCTGGACGACTTCGGCACCGGCTACTCCTCGCTCAGCTACCTGCTGCGCTTCCCCATCGACAAGATCAAGGTCGACAAGAGCTTCGTCAGCCAGCTCGAAGGCCAGCGGCAAGCGGCGAAGATCGTCGCCGCCACCATCGCGCTGGCCTCCAGCCTGGAGATCACCCTGGTGGCGGAGGGCGTCGAGCGACTGGGCCAGATGCTGACGCTCTACGAACTGGGCTGCCGACAGCAGCAGGGCTGGCTGTTCGCCAAGGCGATGCCCGCCGCCGAGTTCGAGCAATGGGTGCGCAGCGCGCCGCTGCGGCTGGACGGCGTGGTGCGCAAGCAGATGGACGCCAGCAACGAACCTCTGGGCGAGGCCGGGCGCCGCGCCTGAAGCCGCGAGGCCAGGGTTCACCAGGGAGCGGCTCAGCGCAGCTCCAGTCGCGCGCTGAGGCCATACGTGCGCTGGTCGCCGACCACCGCACCGTAATCGCCAACGCCGTAGATCGGATTGATGGCGGCGATGTAGTCCTCGTTGAACAGGTTGCGCACCCAGACGGAAACCTCGACACCGCGCGCGTGTTTCAGCCCGAGGCGCAGATTGCTGAGGCTGTAGGCGGCGATCTCCGAGCCACGGCCGCGCTCCACCGTGCCGTAGTAGTCGCTGCGGTAACTGGTGTCGAAGGCGCCATAGGCCTCGACGTTGTCGGCCAGGGCGCGAGTCACCTCGATGCCACCGGTGGCGGTGATGATGGGCGCGTTGTACAGGCGCTTGCCGGAGAGATCCTTGGTGCTGGTGCGGGCGTCTTCGTCCGGCGCGTTCTTGAAGTCGACGGTGACCGCCCGCCCGTAGCTACCGCCGGCGCGCAGGCTCAGCCAGGACCAGGGCCGCGCGCGGCCCTCCAGCTCCAGGCCTTGCAGGCGCACCTTGCCGACGTTGAGCAGGTTCACCTGCGCCGGATTGGGGAACAGCGTCGGCTCGTTGTCGAAGGTCAGCGCCTGGTAGTTGCGGACGATGCTGTGGTAGGCGGCGAGATTGAGGCCCAGGCGACGGCGGAAGAACTGGCTCTTCAGGCCCAGCTCGAAGCTGGTGGCGGTCTCCGGCTCGAAGGTCTCCTTCACCGACGCGCCGGTGACGCCGAGGTTGATGCCGCCGGCCTTGTAGCCGTGGCCGATGCTCAGATAGCTGCGCACCGCCGGGGTCCACTGATAGCCCAGCGCGAACTGCCCGGAGAACTGGCCCTCGTCATAGCTGGTGGCGCGGCTGTAGGGCGCGCCGATCACCTGGTCGAGAATCAGCCCGAGCGTGTAGTTGCGCGGGTCCGGGAGGCCGAGCGCCGCGAACAGCGCGCCCGGCAGTTGCGGCAGGCTGGCGGGATCGTTCGGGTCCACCGTGCCGCCGGTGTTGGAGGCGGTACGGGTACGCACCACGCTGCCCTTCTTCAGCTCGCGGGTATAGCGCAGGCCGAAGGTGGCGTCGAAGCGCGGCGTGAGGTGCCAGTCCAGCGAGCCAAACAGGGCGCCGCTGCGGCTGGTCTGCTCGCCGCGGGTGAGGTTGGCGGTGCCGGCGGCGTTCTCGCCGGGTGCGATGAGGTCGAACAACAAGCCGGAATTCGACTGCGTCAGCGGCAGGCCGGTGACATCGCGCAGGATGCCGCCGAAGGCCCAGGGGATCAGATCCTTGCCGACCACGAAGCGGTCCAGGGCTACCAGCCGCTGCTCGATCAGGAACAGGCCGCCGACCAGATCGACATCGCCCTGCTGGCGGGCCAGGCGCAGCTCCTGCGACCACTGTTGGTGATTGTTGATGGAGCCGGACAGCGGCACCAGCTCGCGGCTGGTGGCGTCGTCGTTGTAAGGCACGAAGCGCCAGTCGCGCCAGGCGCTGATGCTGGTCAGCGTGGTCGCGCCGCCGTCGCCAAAGCTCCAGTTGATCTCGTTGCTGACCGCCTTCTGGTGCATCTCGATGCTGACCTGGCTGTCGTACTGCACCTGCCGGGCGTAGGGGTTCACCGGCTCGCGCTGGTACTCGATGTAGGCATCGCGCTGCTGGATCGCCTCCCGGTAGCTGGTGAGCAGAAACACACAGCAGTCCTCGTGGGCGTCGGCGTACTCGTAGATCAGCCGCGAGCTGAAGCTCTCGCTCGGCGCCCACAGCAACTGGCCACGCAGGCCGCCCTTGTTCTGGTTCTGGAACGTCCGGTCGTCATGGAGGTTCTCGATGCTGCCGTCGCGGCGGGTCAGGTAGCCGGTGAGCCGGCCGGAGAGCGTCTCGCCGATCAGCCCGCCGTTGATGCTGCCGCGCCACTGCCGGTAGCCGAGGTTGCCGACGCTGCCCTCGGCTCTGGCCTCGAATTCCGGGGTCGGCGCCTTGGTGACGATGTTGAAGGCACCGGCGGTGGTGTTCTTGCCGAACAGCGTGCCCTGCGGACCGCGCAACACCTCCACCCGCTCCAGATCGACCAGATCGAATACCGACAGCCCCTGGCGGCCGAGGTACACGCCATCGAGGAACAGGCCGACGCTGCTCTCCAGACCGTCGTTGGCCGACGACGAACCGAGGCCACGGATGGTGTAGCTGGTCAGGCGCGGATTCGGCACCGAAACCACCAGGCCGGGCACGCGTTCCTGAATGTCCTGCGGACGGTACAAGCCGGCAGCGGCGAGTTGATCGCCGTCGAGCACGGTCATCGAGATCGGCACCACCTCGACCTTTTCCTTCTTGCGACGGGCGGTGACCACCACGGTATCCAGCGCTGCGGGACTCTGTACCGTCTCGGCCGCCACCGGCGGCGTCGGCGCCGCCGCCGCCGGCAAGGTCTGCACCGGCAGACTCTCCAGCGTCGGATTGGCGCCGGTGGGCTCCGGTTCGGCGCGCGCGAGCTGGCTGGTCAGCAGCAGGAGCAGCAGGAGCAAGCCCCGGGAAGCCATCGGGAGCAGGGGCTTTTCGGCCAAGGCGCTGGCCAGCAATTTCGGACGCATGGGAACCGGGACCGCAAGGAAATTGCGGCCTATTCAACCCACTGCGCGGGCACCAAAGAAATATCGATTGCTTCTATCGACATTCGCGAACGCCGGCGTGGCCGGCCCATGCGGGGCTTCAGCGCGGGGCGACCGGCTGGCTGCCCGGCACCTCAGGAGCGGCCCGCAACCTGGTCAGGCGCGCCCCGGGCGCGGTCTCAGGCTTCGCCCTCGTGCGTCAGGAAGCGCCGGACCTCCGACAAGCGCCGGCGTGACACCGGCAGCAGGGCGGTGGAATGCCGCACCCGCAGGCCGTGGGCGGAGTCGTCGTCTTCCTCGGCGCCACGGCGGCGCTCCAGGCTGGCGATGTACTTGGTGGCGACCAGGGCCTTGCGGTGGATGCGCAGGAACAACGGCGCCAGGTCCTCTTCCAGCGTCTTCAGCGACTCTTCGATCAGCACCTCGCCGTGCAGATGGCAGACGGTGGTGTATTTCTGGTCGGCCAGGAAATACAGCACGTCGTCCACCGGCACCCGCACCAGGCCCTCGCGGGTGGTGGCGAGGATGAACTCGCGCGCCGGCTTGGCATTGGGGTCGTGGGCCGGCGGCGCTGGCTTCTGGGCGCGCGACAGCTTGCGCACCTTGAGCAGCGCGTCGCGCAGCTTTTCCTTGCGGATCGGCTTGAGCAGGTAGGCGTCGGCCTGGGCATCGAAGGCCGACAGCGCGTGTTCGGCGTAGGCGGTGGTGAAGATCACCGCAGGCGGGGTGTCGAGCTGGGCCAGCTGGCGGGCGACGGTGATGCCATCGACGCCGCCCATGCGCACGTCGAGCAGCACCAGATCGGGCTCTTCGTCCTCGATCAGGTCGAGCGCGGTTTCACCGTCACCGGCTTCGCCGATCACTTCGTAGCCGGGAAACTCCGCCATCAGCCGCCGCAGGCGCTCGCGCGCCAGCGGTTCGTCGTCCACGATCACCACCCGCATCGTCAATCCCCCTCGTCACTGGCCCCTGGCGTTCCGCTCTGTAGGCCCTGAGTGTCTTCCGTCGTATAGGGAACCTGGATCCGCGCCCGGTAGACCGGCCCGGTCTCGGTGCGCTCTGGTCCCTGCTCAAGTGTTGCGGTGTCACCGTAAATCAGCTTGAGCCGCTGGGCAATGTTTTCCAGGGCCACACCGGTAGATTCGCGCTTTGGGGCGTCTTCGGGTGGGATCGGGTTCTCAACATCAATCACCAGGCGGCTGCCCTCGCGATGGATCGCGACGGTGATCCCGCCCCGGGCGCGCAGGCGCGACACCCCGTGATGGACGGCGTTCTCCACCAGGGGTTGCAGGATCAGCAGCGGCACCCGGGCGGAGTGCGCCTCCGGCGCGATCTCCCAGTTGATCCACAGCTTGTCGCCCAGGCGCACCCGCTCGATGCGCAGATAGGTCTTGACGAACTCCACCTCCTCGGCGACCCGCACCAGGCGGTTGCGCTTTTCCAGGCTGGCGCGGAACAAGTCGGCGAGGTCGATCACCATCTCCTCGGCCTGCTCCGGATTGGTGGAGATCAGCGAAGCGATGGAATTGAGCGAGTTGAACAGGAAGTGCGGGCGGATGCGCGCCTGCAAGGCCAGGTAGCGCACTTCCGAATCGGCCCGCACCTGCGCCTGCAACTGCGCCCGCCCCCAGAAGTAGCGCAGCAGCAGCAGCGACAGGATGGCGCTGATGGCGACGTTGCGGACGATGAACTCCTCGCGGGTCTCGCTCACCGGCTGTGCCCAGGCCACGTACTTGAGCAGCCACCAGCTGGCGTCGGAGATCACCAGGGTCACCAGCACCAGCAGCCCCCAGCAGACGAAGAACACCACCCCGACCCGCGCCAGCCGCAGCCAGCGGCGTGCGAGGCACAGCACCACCGCGCTCGACAAGCCCAGCCACTGCAGATAGAGCGACAGCAGCATCAACTGCTGCAGGGCCTCGCCGCCACGTTCGGCGCCGACCAGGGTGAGGATCACCGCCACCATCTCCATCACCAGGATCAGCAGCCACACCGCCTCGCCCCGGCAGAAATTGGGGATCAGGTTGTGCTGGCTTTCCGGTTGGACGACCGCTTTGTTCATGAGGGGTCTGGCAGAGGGACGGCGCACCTATAATGCCGCGCCCGCCGCCACTGCGGCGCCCACCGAACGCCGTAGCCGACCCCATGAGCCAGGACGCCAGCCCCCCCGCCGCCGGAGCCGCAACCAAGAACGCGATGTGGAGCGGCCGCTTCAGCGAGTCCACCTCGGCCCTGGTGGAGCGCTTCTCGGAGTCGGTATCCTTCGACCAGCGGCTTTGGAAGCAGGACATCGCCGGCTCCCAGGCCCACGCCCGCATGCTCGGCAAGGTCGGCGTGCTCGCCGCCGCCGATGTCGAGGCGATCATCACTGGGCTCGACGGCATCGCCGCCGACATCGCCGCCGGCCGCTTCGCGTGGAGTCAGGCGCTGGAAGACGTGCACATGAACATCGAGGCGCGGCTCACCGAGCGCATCGGCGAGGCCGGCAAGCGCCTGCACACCGGCCGCAGCCGCAACGACCAGGTCGCCACCGATGTGCGCCTGTACGTGCGCGACGCCATCGACGAGCTGGTCGGCTTGATCGACGCCCTCGCCGCCGGCCTGCTCGATCTCGCCGAGCGCGAGGCCGACAGCGTCATGCCCGGCTTCACCCACCTGCAGGTCGCCCAGCCGGTGACCTTCGGCCACCACATGCTGGCCTGGCGCGAACAGGTGCTGCGCGACAAGGCGCGCCTGCTCGATGCCCGCAAGCGCGCCAACATCCTGCCGCTGGGCAGCGCCGCGCTGGCCGGCACCGTGTACCCGCTGGACCGTCATTACGTCGCCGAGCAACTCGGCTTTGCCGGCATCACCGAAAACTCGCTGGACGCAGTCAGCGACCGCGACTTCGCCATCGAGACGGTCGCGGCGTGCAGTCTGGTGATGGTGCATCTGTCGCGCTGGAGCGAGGAACTGATCCTGTGGTCGACGCCGATGTTCGGCTTCATCGCCCTGCCCGACCGCTACTGCACCGGCAGCTCGATCATGCCGCAGAAGAAGAACCCCGACGTGCCGGAGCTGGTACGCGGCAAGACCGGCCGCGTGGTCGGCGATCTCAACGCCCTGCTGGTGCTGATGAAGGGCCAGCCACTCGCCTACAACCGCGACAACCAGGAAGACAAGGAGCCGCTGTTCGACGCCCTCGACACCGCCCGCGACTGTCTGGCGCTGTACGCCGACATGGCGCCTAACATCGTGGTCAAGCGCGACAACTGCCGCGCCGCCGCCGCCAAGGGCTTCTCCACCGCCACCGACCTCGCCGACTACCTGGTGAAGAAGGGCCTGCCGTTCCGCGACGCCCACCACGTGGTCGGCAACAGCGTCGGCTACGCCGCGAAACAGGGCCGCGACCTGCCGGAGCTGTCGCTCCCGGAACTGCAGCAGTTCAGCCCGCTGATCGCCGAGGACGTCTACGCCCACATCTCGCTGGACGCCAGCGTCGCCGCCCGAACCACCTACGGCGGCACCGCGCCGGCGCAGGTGCGCGCGGCCATCGCGCGGGCGCGGGCGAAGACTTAGCAGTGGACACGCTGTCTTCAGGCGAGCGCTGCCGCCGCATGGGGATGGTCAGAGGGCGGGACACCAAGCCGGAGCCCTTCGTCCGTGGATACGCTCACAGGCTTGGTTACCGCTACCGTCTCGCTGTCGCCGATCTGCCGGGACCAGCGGATTTGGTTTTTCCGCGTTATCGCAAGGTGATTTTCGTGCACGGCTGTTTCTGGCACCGGCACGCAGCCCAAACCTGCGCATTGAGCAGGTCGCCAAAATCACCCGTGACCGTCGTAACATCTCCGCACTACGGCGACAGCACTGGGGCGCGTTGGTGATTTGGGAGTGTCAGTTGCGGAACCCTAATCGCATTGAAAGCCGTATCGGGAGATTCCTGGGATGAGCATCCGAGCACTTGAACTATTCGCTGGCGCGGGCGGATTGGGCATGGGGATGAGCCTATCCGGCGTTAGTCCGGTCGCGGTGGTCGAATGGGATTCCTGGGCATGCGACACCATCCGAGAGAACCAGCGCCGGGGGCATCCCGTTGTTGGCGACTGGCCGGTCGTTGAAGGCGATGTTCGCGATATCGACCTTTCGTCGCTACCAGCCGACTTGGACTTGGTTACCGGTGGCCCACCTTGCCAACCATTCTCCATGGGCGGCAAGCACCTAGCCCATGACGACAGCCGCGACATGTTCCCGGCGGCGATCAACATCATCGCCAGGCTTAGACCTCGTGCATTCCTCATCGAGAACGTGAAGGGACTGACCCGGTCTAGCTTCGCCAATTACTACCAGTACATCCTGTTGCGGCTGGAATATCCGGAAGCCACGCCACGCCCCGGAGAGGACTGGATGGAGCATTTGCGCCGCCTGCAACAGGCACGCAGCAGCGGTGGCTTGCGTCAGTCCTTGGCCTACAACGTGACTCCGACGCTGGTGAACGCCGCCGATTACGGTGTGCCGCAGCGACGCGAGCGAGTATTCATCGTCGGGTTCCGGCGCGACCTCGGAGTCGAGTGGCACTTCCCGCGTGAAACACATTCCCTCGACGCGCTGCTGCACTCTCAGTGGGTTACCGGAGACTACTGGCGTCGCCACGGCATGGAAGCTCCAGCAATGCCTGTCGGGCTGGCGGCCCGAGTGCGCCGCTTGCGCGAGAGTCTTCTTCCTCCAGAGCACCAACCCTGGCTGACCACGCGCGACGCATTAGTGGGACTACCCGAGCCAGGGACGAGCGACCTCTTTCCGAATCATCGTCAGCAGCCAGGTGCGCGGGCTTATCCAGGCCATACCGGCTCCCCCCTGGACCTGCCAGCGAAGACGCTCAAGGCGGGCGACCATGGTGTACCAGGCGGAGAAAACATGCTGGCCTATCCCGATGGCCGGGTGCGCTACTTCAGCCTGCGCGAAGCAGCCCGCATTCAGACCTTCCCGGATGGCTACGTCCTCCATGGCTCTTGGAGCGAGGCGATGCGGCAGTTAGGCAACGCGGTGCCAGTGCGACTCGCTCAGGTCGTCGCTTCCAGCCTGGTGGAGAAGCTCGCGCTATCGCGAATGGCGGAGGCCAAGTCTCGGGCCGGACGGCGGGCAGCATGAGCAACGGGAAAGTCGTCACGTTCAATCCACTGGACCGACTGAACCTCGGGGCAAGCGTCACCAGCGCGCTACTCCAGTCGGAGGCGGTTCCGTTAGCGGGCCTTCCTCGTTTTGTCGGCGCTGGAATCTACGCCCTCTACTACCGCGGCTCATTCGACGCCTACCGATCCCTCGCCTCCCAGAACCGAGAAGCTTGGAGTCAGCCAATCTACGTCGGCAAGGCCGTTCCGGCGGGTGCGCGCCAAGGTGGCATGGGGCTAGGAGACAATCCCGGCGTGGTCCTGCATACGCGACTGCGCGAACATGCTGAAAGCATTCGGCAAGCCGAAAACCTATCGGAGGCCGACTTCGCATGCCGCTACCTGGTCGTGGAAGACATCTGGATTCCGCTCGCCGAGTCCCTGCTGATCGCTCGCTTCGCTCCCCTCTGGAACAAGGTCTTGGATGGCTTCGGCAATCACGACCCGGGCAAGGGCCGGCACCAAGGCCTACGTCCTCGCTGGGACTGCTTGCATCCGGGACGGCCATGGGCCGCTCGACTGCGAGAGCGCCCGGAGCCGGCCTCTCTCATTGAGTCCGAAGTTCGCCAGTACTTGGGTTAACTCAATCAGTTCGCGGCACCGTCGGAATCGCCAACCCGAACCGCACCGGTTGCACCCACCCAAGCCGACACAGGTGACGGCACCGCCGCCCTTGCGCAAACTGACGGCCTTTCGCCGGCCGACCTTAGCAATGAAACCGCAAACCGTCCTCGTCACCGGCGCCAGCGCCGGGTTTGGTGCCGCCATCGCCCGCCGCTTTGCCGCCGATGGCGCCCGGCTGATCCTCGCCGGCCGCCGTGGTGAGCGTCTGCAGGCGCTCGCCGCAGAACTATCAGTGCCCTGTCTGGCGTTGCCGCTGGACGTGCGCGAGCGCGCGGCGGTGGAGGCGGCGGTCGCGGCGCTGCCGGCGGAGTTCGCCGGCATCGATCTGCTGGTCAACAACGCCGGCCTGGCCCTGGGCATGGAGCCGGCGCAGCGCGCCAGTCTCGACGACTGGGAGCAGATGGTCGATACCAACATCAAGGGCCTGCTGTACCTGACCCGCGCGCTGCTGCCGGGCATGGTCGCGCGCGGTCGCGGCCACATCGTCAATCTCGGCTCCATCGCCGGCGAATGGCCCTATGCCGGCGGCAATGTCTATGGCGGCACCAAGGCCTTCGTCCGTCAGTTTTCGCTCAACCTGCGCGCCGACCTGCTCGGCACGCCGGTGCGGGTCAGCAATGTCGAGCCCGGCCTGTGCGGCGGCACCGAGTTCTCCAATGTGCGCTTCCACGGCGACGATGCCCGCGCAGCCAAGGTCTACGAAGACACCCAGCCGCTGAGCGCCGAGGACATCGCCGACACCGTGCACTGGATCGCCACCCGGCCCGCGCACATCAACATCAACACCATCTCGCTGATGCCGACCTGCCAGGCCTTCGCCGGCCTGGCCGTGCATCGCGGCCCCTTGGGCTAGCGCGATGCGACTCGCGCGCCCCGGGCGGCGCAGCCTGTTGCTCGTCGGCGCGCTGGCGGCGCTGTCGCTGCTGGCCTACCGGCAGGGCGATCTGCGCGCCACCGCAGCGGCGGTCGGACTGCCGCTGCAATTCCCCTCGCAGGCCGGCACCCTGGTGGTCAGCGAGCTGGCGCGCGGCCTCGAACAACCCTGGTCGCTGGCCTTCCTGCCCGACGGCAGCCTGCTGGTCAGCGAGCGCCCAGGGCGACTGCGCCTGGTCAGCCGCGAGGGCCGGATCGGCGCGCCGATCAGTGGCGTGCCGGCGGTGCACGCGCGCGGCCAGGGCGGCCTGCTGGACGTGGCGCTGATGCCGGACTTCAGCGCCAGCGGCGGCGTTTGCTTCAGCTACGCCGAACCGCGCGGCGAGGACGCCAGCGCCACAGCGGTGGCCTGCGGCCGCCTCGACCGGGCCACGGCCAGCCTGCGCGAGCTGCGGGTGATCTACCGCCAGGAACCGGCCCTGGCCGACAGCGACAACCACTACGGCTCGCGGCTGGCCTTCGCGCCGGACGGCACTCTGTTCGTCACCCTCGGCGAACGCTATTCCGGGCGAGAGCAGGCGCAGACGCTGGACAACGGCCTGGGCAAGGTGGTGCGCCTGCGCCCCGATGGCGGCATCCCTGCCGACAATCCTTTCGTGGGCCGTGCCGGCGTACGGCCGGAGATCTGGAGCTACGGCCACCGCAATCCGCAGGGCGCGGCGATCCACCCGCAGACCGGCGCACTGTGGATCACTGAGCATGGCCCGAAAGGCGGCGACGAGCTGAACCGGGTGCTCCCGGGCCGCAACTACGGCTGGCCGGTCATCACCTACGGCCGCGAGTACTCGGGCCTGAAGGTCGGCGACGGGCTCAGCCAGAAAGAAGGCATGGAGCAGCCGCAGCACTACTGGGTGCCGTCAATCGCCACCAGCGGCCTGGCCTTCTACACCGCCGACCGCATCCCCGCCTGGAAGGGCAGCGCCTTTGTCGCCTCGCTGAAGTTCGGGCAACTGGCGCGGTTGAGCCTGGACGGCGACAAGGTAGTCGCCGAGGAGCGGCTGCTGGAAGGCCTCAACCGCCGTCTGCGCGACGTGCGCCAGGGGCCGGACGGCGCGCTCTATCTGCTGACCGACGAAACCAATGGCGCGATCCTGCGCCTCGATCTGCTGAAACCCTGACGCCGCCATGGGCCTCTACGACCGCTACCTGCTGCCGCACCTGATCGACTGCGCCTGCGGCAACCGCCATGTGCGCGGCGAGCGCGCCCGCATCGTGCCGCTGGCGCAGGGACGGGTGCTGGAGATCGGCATCGGCACCGGCCTCAATCTCGAGCACTACGACCCGGCGCGGGTGAGCAGCATCTTTGGCGTTGATCCCGCCGCCGAGATGCAGGCGCTGGCGCGCCAGCGTGCCGCGCGCATCGGCATTCCGGTGCAGACCGTGCCCCTGGTGGTGGAGCAGATCGGCGCCGAGGACGCCAGCTTCGACAGCGTGGTCTGCACCTTCACGCTCTGCACCATTCCCGACGGCATCTCGGCGCTGCGCGAAATGCGCCGCGTGCTCAAGCCGGGCGGCGAGCTGCTGTTCTGCGAACACGGCCTGGCGCCGGACGCCGGCGTGCGCGCCTGGCAACACCGGCTCAATCCCTGGTGGAAACCGCTGGCCGGCGGCTGCCATCTCACCCGCGATGTGCCGCGACTGCTCGAAGACGGCGGCTTCCGGACCACCGCGCTGGAGCGCAAGTACCTGCCCGGCCCACGGCCGATGACCTACGTCTATAGCGGCCGCGCGGTCGCTGCCTGACGAAGTTTTCTCAGAGCGCGCGGTCGGCTTTCGCCGAGGGCGATCAGCGCCGCCGGTTGGTCCCTCCGCCGCTCTCGCTCGCCCCCTCCCGACCTTTCCCCGCAAGCAGGGGGAAGGAGACCGGCCGGCAGACGGACATGGCGCCAGAGCGACGCGGGCGCACTACCAGCGGAAGCCGGCGCGACGGGCCTTTTCCTGCAGGGCCTCGATCTCGTCGGCGTGCGCGCGCATCGAGCCGGTCATGCCGGCCGCGCCCGGCGCCGGCAGGCCGATGCCGCCCAGGGCGCAGATCTGGCTGTAGGGATTCAGCGGCACGCTGAAGGCCGGCGCCTCCGTGCGCGGCGCGCTGTTGAAGTCCAGCGCGTAGGCGAGGTTGTTGGTCGCCGCCGCGCGCACCCCGAGCGGCTCCAGGCCCCAGCGCCATTCCATGAACTTGAGGATGGAGTTGGGCTCCAGCAGCATTTTTTCGACATGACCGCGCCTGGCGCGCGGGCCGATCAGCACACAGGGCACGCGGAAGCCCAGGCGGCCGTCGTTGCCGACCTCGTCGCGCTCGGCATCCGACACCGGCATGTACGGCGGCTCGACGTGGTCGAAGAAGCCGCCCCACTCGTCGTAGCAGATCACCATCAGGGTCTTGTCCCAGGTCGGCGACCGGCGCAGGGCGTCGTAGATGCCGTTGAGGAAGGACTGGCCGTTGCGGACGTCGGCGTGCGGGTGGTCGTCGTTGCAGAGGTGATCGAGGCCGTCGTTGTAGAAGAACGGATCGACGTAGCTGATCGCCGGCAGCAGGCCGGCAGCGGCCTCCAGCGCGAAGCTGGCGTAGGGCCGCGAGATGCCCAGGTACTTGCCGCCCCAGATCGCGGTGTAGGGCAGATTGTTGAAGTAGTAGCCGGTGCTCACGCCAGCCTCGGCGGCGGCGTCCCAGACGGTGCGCAGGGTGGAGGTCTTGGGCAGCACGTCGAACAGGCCGCCGCTGTTGTTGTTGCGGTCGCTCTGGCCGCAATGGATGTACATGCGGTTGGACTGCGTGGAGGCGAGCATGCCGCTGTGGTAGCGGTCGCAGATGGTCCATTCCTGCGCGCAGCCGGCGTAGAAGGGCAGCTCTTCGGCCGTGTAGTAGCCGATCGGGAACAGATCGCCCACCGGCGTATCGCGCAGGAAGCCGTCCATGCGACCGCCGTTGATGATCGCGTGGCCATGGTCGTAGCCGTGCGGCGGGTCTTCCAGTCCGCAGCCCTGATAGTCGGTGGACAGCCGGTGCGTCGCCTGCAGCTTGCCCTCGGCATCCGGGTACAGCAGCCCGGCCTGACGGCCGTTGGCGCCCGGCACCCAGCCCAGCATGTGGTCGAAGGAGCGGTTCTCCATCATCACCACCACGAGGTGCTCGATGCCCGACTCCTTGGGGTCCGGCAAGGGCCCACTCGCCGAGGGCGCGGTGATCCACTGGCCCGCAGCGGCGCTGTCGCCGCCCGGCGCCGAGGAGCTGCCACCGACGCCGCAGGCGGCGAGTCCGCCGGCCGAGACGGCAGCGCCGACCAGGCCGGCCTGCTTGAGGAATTCGCGACGGTCCAACGGTGGCGGCGGTGGCATGAGGGCTTCCCGGAAAATGCTGTCCGGCAGGGTAGAACAGGCTTGATGACCAACCGTGCAGCAACGGCCGGTTGGGGCTGATTTACTACCGCCGGCCGGCCCGGGCGCTTTCAACAATGGCGATTGTCGGTAGCGTCGGCGGCCATGTCACACGCCCCCATGCGCGACGGCGCACGCCTGCACCATCACAGCCTCGGACGCGGGCCCACGGTCGTCCTGCTGCACGGCTTCGCGATGCCGGCCGCGCTCTGGCTGCCCTTCATCGCACCGCTGGCGGCGCGCTACCGCTTCGTGCTGCCGGACCTGCGCGGCTTCGGCGGCTCGCACCAACTGGCGCTGGCGCAGCCGCGACTGCTCGACCAGCACGCCGACGATCTCGCCGACCTGCTGGCGCATCTGGGCGAGAGCGAGGTGATTCTCGGCGGCCTGTCGATGGGCGCCTGCACCAGCCTGCAATACCAGCGCCGCTACGGCATGGCCGGCGTGCGCGCCTATCTGCACATGGACCAGGCACCCTGCGTGCTCAACGGCCCGGACTGGCGCGACGGCCTGCTCGGCAGCCGGCAGGCGATCAAGCTCGGCCAGTGGAGCGGCCTGATGCGCGATCTCGAACACTGGCGCGGCCAGCGCTTCGAGCAGATTCCGGCGGCGCTGCGCCAGCGGCTCTGGCAGACCCTCGCCGAGTTCTTCAGCCACGCCTTCGCCGGCCGCGCCTGGCAAGGCATCAGCGGCCTGGCGCGCCACGAGACACTGATCCGCCGGGTCGCCCCGACCAGCAACTGGCCGGTCTACATGGACGCCCTGCGCAGCTATCTGCGCGACGACTACGACTGGCGTCCGAGCCTGCCGGCAATGCCGGTGCCGATGCGCGCCTTCGTCGGCATGGACTCCACCATGTACCCGGCGCGCGGCCAGTTGCGCCTGCCGGAATGGGTGCCGCACTGCGAGCTGGTGCGCTTCCAGCGCTGCGGCCACGCGGTGCCGTTCGAGAGTCCGCGCCAATTCGTCTGGGAACTCGGCAAGTTCCTGGCGGCGCACCGTCGCGAGTTGCGGCCTGTGACCGTCACCGCCTGAGAGCAAGCCGCAGATCGGCGGCGCGCTCGGGCCGCCGCTCCGCTCAGTGGTTGCGGCAGTTCAGATCCCACATCCGGGCGTTGATCCGGCGCAGCTCCTCCCGATAGCGCTCCGCCTGCCAGCCGCTGTGCGCCTGTCGGGTCGCCGCATTGATCTGCTGCTTCAGGTCCTCCAAGCGTTCGCATTCGAGAGGCGGTCTCGGCACCAGTGTCGGCGCCCGCTGCGCTGTCCACGCCGTCGCCGGCTTGGACGATCCGGGCACCATCTCCAGCACCTCCGGCAGGGCCACGGCGCCAAACCCATGCAGCTGCGCATAGCGCGCGTAATCGCCACAGGCCGAACGTTGTAGCGAGGGATACTCGCCGCCGGCATTCATCCGCGTCATCCGCTGGCAGTAATCCCGCAGCGACTCCAGGCGACTCCACTCGGAGGCGCTGGGGCCGCTGGGCACCGACGGCGGCGGCACGGGCTGCGCTGGCGAGTTCACCACCGACGGTGCTACCGGCGAGGTCGGCGCCGGCTCTGCAGCAGGCGGCAGCGATGGCGACGTGGGCGGCGGCTTGCCGTACTGGTAGGCGAACATCAGCCCGACCAGCAACACCAGAGCGACGATCACCACTTTCAAGCGCTCGCCCGATTCGTCCCTGGGCGGCCCACGCCGATAGGCCGGTCGCACCGGCGGCCTTAAGTCTTTCATCCCTAATTCCCCGAGTCCCTGGTTTCTAGGTTACGGGTCTCCGCAGTCCCTCGCGGCGCCCATCGCAATCCTGCCCGGCACCGGCGCAAGCTGCCAGCTCCATCCCGGAATCCCAACCTGAGACTGGTGTCGGCACGACTTGTGCTGCATATTCGCCGCCCGCCGGAACTCGCGAAATTCGAGAAAGCCGGCAACAAACGACGCAGGAAGCGCAGAGAAAGTTTGGAATTTGTCGAGCTTTTGTCAATTCGACCGATTCCATCCCCAGTCTTCAAAGTCAGCCGCCCAAGGAAGGCTGACGGCAGGGACTGGATCTGGGTCTTCCGCCGGGTTTGATCCCTCAACCTTTGCCTTTGACCTTCGAGTTTCGATGAAACTGCAAACCTTCTGCCTTTCCTCCACCTTGGGCCTGGCCCTGGGTGCGAGTGTCGCGCCTCTTTACGCCGCCACGGGCGGCACACCCGCCGTCGTCGCCCACAGCGTCGCCGCCTCGAAGGCCTCGACCACCAGGGTCGGCGAGCGCGTCAACGGCCTGCCCAACGTGGATCGCTTCGGCCTTGATCTGCGCAACGCCAAGGCGCTGGCCCCGATTCCGCAGGCCGGCTTCGAGGGTCGCCCACAGTCGGCGCTGTTTGATCGGCAACTGGGTCTGCCGACCTTTCTCTGGGCCCGCACCGACGCCCAGCCGGTGGCGGTGGGCGCGCTGACCACGCGCGAGCAGCTCATCGCTCGCGCCCGTGCGCAACTGCGCGCCGAAGCCTCGCTGCTGAAGCTCAGCGAGGAGATGATCGCCAACGCCAAAGTCACCGACGCCCAGTACAACGGCAACGGCGCGGCGGTGGTGCGTTTCAAGCAGCAGATCAACGGCCTTGAGGTGTTCAGCCGCAGCCTGAACGTCATGCTGGACCGCACCGGCAAGCCGGTTGCTGTTTCCGGCTACTTCGCCAGCGGGCTGGATGCCGCCTCCCTGGCCGGCCCGGCGTTTTCGCGCAGCCCGGCGCAGGCCATCGCCGCTGCGGCCAGCAGCCTGGGCCTCGGCAAGGCGCTGAGCACCTCCCTGATCCAGCCGATGGCGAAGGCGCTCAGCCCGCAGTCCGGCAGCTTCCAGTGGTTCAAGGCGCCGGCGCTGACCGGCGGCAACCAGATCTGGGAGCGCATGCCGCGTTCCAAGGCGATCTACTACCCGCGTGGCAACAACACGGTCGAGCCGGCCTACTACGTCGAGCTGTTCAGCCTGAACAAGAACGACGGCGCCCGGAGCGGCTATGGCCTGGTGGTCTCGGCCGCCAACGGCCAGATCCTGCACCGTCGCAACCTGGTTTCGGATGCGGTGCCCTTCAACTACACGGTGTTTGCCGACGGGTCCGACAACAACTTCCACCCCTGGGATTCGCCGCTGGGCAACGGCTACGCGCCGTTCCCGGCCGACGCCGACCCCAAGGTGAAGCTGCCGCGCATCTCGACCGTGGAAACCGCGCCCAAGGTCACGCTGGTGGCGACCAGCGGCCTTGAGGAAAGCCACCCCTGGCTGGCCGACGATGCGACCACCACCAAGGGCAACAACGCCGAGGCCTGCCTCGACCTGTTCGACCCCTCCGTGGTGGCCGGCCTGATCCAGATTCCGCTGCTCAACCGCTGCGACGCGGCGTTCGGCGACCTGTACCCCACGACCACCAGCGCCAACACCTTCGACTACGCGATCGCGCCGAACGAGGACCCCAGCCACGAGAACGCGCAGAGCGCGGCGGTGGTGAACCTGTTCTACATGGGCAACTGGCTGCACGATCTCTGGTACGTGCACGGCTTCAACGAAGAGGCGGGCAATGCCCAGGCCGACAACTACGGCCTGGGTGGCCAAGACGGCGACCCGCTGTTCCTGCAGGGCCAGGACGGCTCGGGCCGCAACAACGCCAACATGTCGACCCCGGCCGACGGCTCCTCGCCGTCGATGCAGCAGTACCTGTTCGATGGCCCTCCGAACGGCTTCGTGAAGCAGGCCTCGCCGACCGAGCTGGACTACGTGTTCTCGGTGGGCACGTTCACGCCGCAGAACTACGACGTGTCGGCCACCGATGTGGTGCTGGCCGACGATGGCATCGGTGAGGCAACCGACGGCTGCGGCATTGCCAACCCGATCCCCGACCCGACCGGCCTCGGCCTGCTGCCGAGCAACCTGCCGCCGCCGCCGGACTTGAGCCTGTACGGCAAGATCGTGCTGGTCGACCGTGGAACCTGCGCGTTCACCACCAAGGCGCGCTGGGCGCAGATCTCCGGTGCCGCCGGCATCGTCATCGTCAACAACACCGGTGGCGAGCCGATCCCGATGGCGAACTCCGACCTGCCGATCGATCTGCCGCTGCCGCAGTTGCCGGAGCCGCTACCGCAGTTGCCGACCAACACCGACTTCACCTACACCATCCCCACGGTGATGATCCGGATGGCCGACGGCGCGGCGATCAAGGAGCAACTCGCGGCCGGCACCACGGTGCAACTGGCCTTGCACCGCGAGCCGAGCATCGACATCGACGGCACGATGGACAACCAGATCATCGCCCACGAGTTCTTCCACTACGTTCACCATCGTCTGACCAACTCCAGCAACCAGCAGTCGGGAGCGATGAGCGAGGGCTGGGGTGACACCGATGCGCTGATGGTGTCGGTGCGCCCGGATGACCAGCTTCTGGCCGGCAACGACCACTGGCAGGGCGCCTATGGTCTGGCGGGTTACGTGATCGACAACTTCTACGCCGGCATCCGCCGCGTGCCATACACCACCGACATGGAGAAGAACGGCTTCACCCTGAAGCACATCTCCGACGGTGAACCGACCCCGGACGGCGGCGCTGGCGCCAGCAACTCGGAAGTGCACAACGCCGGCGAGATCTGGGCCAACCAGATGTGGGAATGCTACGCCGCGATCCTCAACCGGCATCCCTTCCCCGAAGCGCAGACCCGCATGAAGGACATCATCATCGCGGGCCTCAAGGGCACGCCGGACGACGCCACCTTCACGGAAGCGCGCGACGCCATCCTGGCGGCGGCCAAGGTCGTTGATGACTGCGACTACCGCGCCTGCGCCAATGCCTTCGCGAAGCGCGGTTCCGGCCCGAACGCGGTTTCGCCGGCCCGCGACAGCTCCGACCTGACCGGCGTCGAGGAAGACTTCACGGCCTACGCGGAAGCCTGCCCGGTCAGCGGCTCGTCGTCGGGTGGCAGCAGCTCCGGCGGCTCCTCCGGAACCTCCTCGGGTGGTAGCAGCGGCACCAGCTCCGGTGGCAGCTCCGGCACCTCCGGCAGCGGCTCGGGCTCGGGCGGCTCTTCCGGCACCTCCTCGGGCAGCAGCAGCGGCGGCACTTCCTCGTCCTCGGGCGGCAACACCGGCAGCTTCGGCGGTGGCGCGCTGGGTCTGCCCATGCTGCTGAGCCTGCTCGGCATGGGCCTGCTGGGACGCCGTCGGCGCCAGGCCTAAGCCGAACGCGCGGTAACAAAAAACCCCGGCACCGTTTTGGTGCCGGGGTTTTCTTTTGCCTACGGCCCAGACCGCCCGGCCCGACTGTGAACTGGCGCAAGCACTCACCCGATCCGGGGACGCCCGGCAGCCCGCGCTTGGCACGGTCGATGAATGAATCCTGGCAAGTCTTCCGGGATTCCCGCTTTCCCTGCCAGGCCGTACTGCCATGCTCCTGCCCTACTTCGACTACCAAAGCCCCCTGGGTGCACGCTACCGCTATGTGGTGACCGGCCAGATGCTGTCCAGCGGCTACGAATGGGTGGCCAAGCTCTGGCGCGACGGCGAGAAGCAGCCGGCCTTGCGCGGCCGCCTGCCGGAGGCGAGCAGCGCCATCGAGGAAGCCCGTCTGCGGGCGGCGGTGGAAGCGGCGATCCGCGCAACCGACGCGGTTGCCGCCTGAAGTCTGCCGGCGCTAGTGGCGGTAGAAGTCCGGCTCGCCGGGCGGACGCCGCCGGAAGCGCTTGTAGCCCCACCAGTACTGCTCCGGGCAGGCACGCACGCACCGCTCCAGACCGGCGTTCATCGCAGCGGTGGAGATCAGCACATCGGGGTCGTAGATGCCAGCCGGCGCTTCCAGGTAATGGCCGATGTAGCCGCGTGCGCCGGGCAGACGCTCGCCCCACATGAACACCACCGGCGCGCCGGACTCGGCCACCAGCCGGGCGATCAGCGTCGGCGTGTGCGCCGGCACGCCGAGGAAGGGCACGAACACGCCACGGCCTTCCGGCGGATCGTGATCGGGCATGTAGTACACGCCCAGCCCCTCGGCCAGCAGCGGCAGCGCGGCACGGCGCACGCCGGCCTCGGCCTTGACCATACGGCCGCCGAAGCGGCAGCGGCCGCGCAGTGACAAGTCGTTGAGCGCGCCCTTCTGCGGCTTGTAGAGGCCGTAGAAGGGATAGCTGGCCGACATCGGGATTGCCACCGCCTCGAAGGCGCCCTGGTGCAGGGTCAGCAGGATCACGCCCTTGCCCTGGGCGAAGGCGCGGTCCAGCACCTCGATGTTGCGCCACTCGCGCACGCCCTCGCGCACCGCGCGCGCCGGGCCGAGCCAGACCCGCGCGGTCTCGACATAGGTCATGAATTCCTGCGCCAGCGAGGCGCGGACGATACGCGCCTGCTCGGCGGCGCTCAGCTCCGGCAGGCAGTGGGCGATGTTGATCAGCCCCACGCGCTTGCGGCTGGAATTGCTGATCCACAGCAGCCAGCCGATGAAACGCCCCAGGCCTTGCAGGACAGGCAGCGGCAACCAGGCCAAAACGGTGAACAGGACGCGCATCGGCGGGGCTCGATGGGGCAGGAATGAGGGGCGGCAGCCTAGCAGCTTGCCGCCCCTTGTCACTCCGCCGATGGGAGGGCGTCCCGCGAATCTCAGGCCGCTTGCAGCAGCACCACGCTGCCCTGACCGCCGTCGGCGCAGATGCTGACGATGGCCAGCGTGCCGCTGGGCATCGCCGCGAGCTCCTTCACCGCCTGGCTGAGGATGCGCGCGCCGGTGGCGCCGAAGGGATGGCCGAGGGCGACGCTGCCGCCATTGGGATTGACCCGCTCGCGCGGGAAGCCGCCCAGCTCGGCCGTGACGCCGGCGCGGTCCCTGAGAAAGGCCTTGTCCTCCAGCGCCTTGATGTGGAACAGCACCTGCGCCGAGAAGGCCTCGTGGATCTCCCACAAGCCGACATCGCTGTACTTCAGCCCGCGCCGCGCCAGCAGCCGCGGGATGGCGAAGGCCGGCGCCATCAGCAGGCCCTCGTGGCGGAAGTCGATGGCGGCGATCTCCCAGTCCACCAGCTTCACCTTGGGCGTGTTCGCCGGCAGCTTGCCCAGGCCGGCCTCGGTGCCGACCCAGATCGCGGCGGCGCCATCGGTGAGCGGCGAGGAATTGCCGGCGCTGAGCGTGCCCTGGCCGCTGGTACGGTCGAAGGCCGGCGGCAGCTTGCCGAGTTTTTCCAGCGTGGTGTCCTTGCGCGGAATGCCGTCGCGTTTGGTTTCACCGACCGGGATCACCAGATCGTCGAAGAAGCCGCGCTCCCAGGCCGCCACCGCGTTGCGGTGGCTGTCGTAAGCCGACTGATCCTGCTCGGTGCGGCCGATCCGCCATTCCTTGGCGGTGATCTCGGTGTGCTCACCCATGCTCTTGCCGGTGGTGCGGTTGGTCACCGCCGGGATGTAGAGGCCGACATCGGCGAGCTTGAGGCTGGCGAGGTGGCCCAGCTTGTCGCCGATGGTCTTGGTCTTCTGGAACTTGCGCAGCCAGTCCGACAGCGTCTGGCCGAGGCCGATCTGCACGCGGCTCATGCTCTCCACGCCACCGACCAGCGCGAGCTGGCGGCTGCTGTCGTTGAGCATGCCGGCCGCCTCGATGGCGCCGATCATGCTGGTCGAGCAGGCCATGATGGTGGAGAAGGCGGTGATGGTCGGCGGCGCGCCGGCCTCCATCAGCACCTCGCGGGCGAGGTTGCTCCAGGTGAGATTGGGGACGACGCTGCCCCAGACCGCGAAGTCGGGCTGCGCGCCATCGAGGCGCGCCAGCATCGCCTGCACCACCGGCACCGACAGGGCAATGGCGTCCTGCGCGGCCAGCGCGCCGTCGACCTTGGCGAAGGGCGTGCGGACGCCGGCGGCGATCCAGGCCTGGGGGGTTTTGAGGCTGCTCATGAGGGAACTCCTGTTGGAAGACGAGGGGTCAGGCGGCACGGCGCAAGCCACGCACGGCGGCAATGCCAAGAGCCAGGAAGACGATCAGCAGCAAGCCCTGGCCGAGCGCGAAGCCGGGCGACTGGTCGCTGGGCACCAGCGCATGCAGCGCGGGAATCTTCAGAAAAGCCTGCACCAGCGTGACAAAGGCATCGAGGTAGATCGCGACCGCCAGCGTCGCGCCGTAAGCCGTGCGCCAAGCACCGGCGAGCTGCCGACTCCAGCGTGCGTAGATGGTCACCGCCAGCAGGCCCAGCGACAGGATGCCGAAGGCATGCGAGGGCAGGAACTTGATGAACGGAAAGCCAAAGCCGGTGGCGCTGGTCAGCAGCAGCAGCACGAGGGTCACAGTTGCCAGGCCCGGCAGCGCCTTGCCGGCCTTCCAGCCGAACAGCAGGGGCAGACCGGTGAACAGCGCGGCGAGGCTGATCAGCACATGGATCAGCGTGTAGGTTTGCAGGTCGAACATGGCGGACTCCTTTCTCTATTCGTAAGAAAACGAGGGATGCTGGAACGGGTTCACTGCTTGTAGCGCGGTGCCGCCCGGTTGAGTGACAGCCTTGGCGCCATCTGCAGGCGCGCTGCGGTGTAGGCCTGCCAATCGGCGGGATCGGGCAGCGAGGGAATGCTGATCAGCTCGCCCTGATCGAGTCCGGCGAGCGCGGCGTCGACCATCTCGTCCACCTCCATCAGCATCTCCTTGGGCAAGTGATCGACCGCCGCACCCCAGATGGCGGTGCGGGTCGCACCCGGCAGCACCGCCTGCACGCGCACGCCGTGCGGCCGGAGTTCTTCCTGCAAGGCCTGGCTGAAGTTGATGAGGTAGGCCTTGCTGCCACTGTAGACGCCATTGAAGCGCTCCGGCAGCAGGGCGGTGACCGAGGCGATGTTGATGATGGCTCCGGACTGCTGGGCGATGAAGCCCTCGGCGGCGGCCAGCGCCAGGCGGGTGGGCACGATGCTGTTGAGCTGGAGCATCGCCTCCAGCCGGTCGGGATCGGCGGCGATCATCGCGCCGGTCACCGCCACCCCGGCGTTGTTGACCAGGATGCCGATGCGCTCGTCGCCGCGCAGCTGGGTTTCCACGGCGGCGAGATCGGCGCGCTGGCCGAGGTCGGCGATCACGGTTTCGACGCGAACGCCGGTCTGCTCGCGCAGGGTCTGCGCGACCGCCTCCAGACGGCTGCGGTCGCGGGCGACCAGGATCAGATCGTGGCCGCGGCGGGCCAGGCGGTCGGCGTAGACGGCGCCGATGCCGGAAGAGGCGCCGGTGACGAGGGCGGTGCCGGGCTGGGTAGTGATGCTGTTCATGTGGCGATCTCCGAAGCGGGGTGCCTGGCGCGGCCGCCGGGCTTGGAGACAGCTTGCGCGGCAAAGGCGCGGCGCGGAATCAGGGCCCGCGCAAGCTCACTTTGCAGATTTGCAAAGACCCTCCCGGCGTCGGCGAGCGATGGCGACGGGCTGCGGCGGCGGCCACGAACTGGCAAGCTGATTGCGCGGAGCCGCCAGCCATTCCGCCAGGACCCTGCCGCATGAGCGCTTCCGACCTCGACTGGAACGACATCCCGCTGCTGCTGGCCTTGGCCAAGGCCCGCAGCATGAGCGCGGCGGCGCGCGAGCTGGGTCTGGATGTCTCCACCATCAGCCGACGGGTGGCGGCGGTGGAGACGAGCATGGGCACGCGGCTGTTCATCCGCAGCAACCGAGGCTACGAGCCCACCGATGCCGGCGCGGTGTTCGTCGCCCACGCCGAGCGGGTGCTGGGCGAGGTGCAGGCGCTGCGGCTTGAAACCCGGGCCGAGGCCGAGGGCGTGCAAGGTCCGGTGCGGCTGACCTCGGTGGATGCGCTGTTCGACCACTGGCTGATCGCGCGACTGCCGGAACTGCTGCAGGCCCACCCGGGCTTGCAGGTACACCTGCTCGCCGACAACCACAATCTCTCCTTCACCCGCCGCGAAGCGGACTTCGCCTTGCGTCTGGGACAGCCCACCGAGGATGCGGCGCTGCGCATGCGCAAGGTCGGCACGCCAGGGTTTGCGGTCTATGGCACGGCACGCTACGCCGGCCTGCCGCGCGAACGCTGGGGCGAGCAGCCCTGGCTGGGCTACGGCGAGGAGCTGGCCGGCACCCTGGAAATGCAATGGTTGCGGAGCCTGCGACCGGAGCCGCGCCAGGTTCTGCAGGTCAGCAGCTTGAGCAGCCTGATCCGCGCCTGCGAAGCCGGACTGGGCCTGGCGCTGCTGCCCTGCCTGCTCGGTGAACCGTCGGAACTGTGCCGCCTGAGCGCCGGCGTGGAGCTGCGCCGCGAACTCTGGCTGCTCTCGCACCGCGACGCCGCCGGCATCCGCCGCTTCCGGGTGGTAGCCGACTGGTTGCAGCAGCGCCTACAGGCCGATGCCCAGCTGCTCGCCGGCGACTAGCTCGCGCCTGCCCGCCTGGCGGCGGGCAAAAAAAACCGCGCCCGGAGGCGCGGTTTCTTGTTGCAGCGTCTGATTTAGACGGCGCGGATGCGCGTGGCCTGCATGCCCTTCATGCCACGGGCGGCCACGTATTCAACCTTCTGGCCTTCGGTGAGGGTCTTGAAGCCCTCGCCCTGGATTTCCTTGAAATGCGCGAAGAGATCTTCGCCGCCAGCCGAGGGGGTGATGAAGCCGAAACCCTTGCTGTCGTTAAACCACTTCACGGTACCGATGGAGACGTCGCTCATGTTGTTTCTTCCTAACTTGATACGGGCAAAACCGCCCGCTGGGCTTGTGCACTCAAGAAAGAAAGCTCGTGAAGTAAAGACAACCGTGAAGACGGAAGTGTTAACGCAGGACTCTAATGCTTGACGTACAGCGACGCGGATCATGCGCGCTCGGGGAGCCCTTGTCGAATCGGTGCGGCTGAAAACCGGACGATTGGTGACCGATTCAGCGGCCGTTGGTCAGGCCGGGTCCGCTCGTTTGTCTTCTGGTGGCAGCCGGATCAACTCATCGGTCTTCCGGCGGCAGCCGGATCAGTTCACTTGTCTTCCGGCGGTAGCCGGGTCAGCTCATCTGTCTTCCGGCGGTAGCCGGAAGACCGGCAAGCGCAGATTCCAGACGATGGCGGCGATGCGCAGGCCGAGGATCGCCAGCATGCCGGCGCCGGCGGCGAGGTTGGTCTCCAGGCCCTGGCCGATCAGCAGCACGTACAGCGAGCAGCCGAGGATGATGGCGGTGGCGTAGAACTGGCCCTGGCGGAAGATCATCGGGATGTCGTTGCAGAGCACGTCGCGCAGCAGGCCGCCGAAGCTGCCGGTGATGACGCCCATCACCACCGCGATCACACCATCGTGACCGAGGCCGACGGCGATGCGCGCGCCGGCGATGCCGAACAGCGCCAGGCCGAGCGCGTCGGTGGTTTCCAGCACCCGCTCGGGGATGCGCCGGCGGCGCGCGTAGAGCAGGGTGAAGGCGGTGGCGGCCAGCGCCGCCTGCAGATACGAGGGGTTGGCGATCCAGAACACCGGGCGGTCGAGCAGCAGATCGCGCACGGTGCCGCCGCCGATGGCGGTGACGCCGGCGATCACCGCCACGCCCAGCCAGTCGAACTGCCGGCGGCCGGCCACCAGGGCGCCGGCCACCGCGCTGGCGGCGACGCCAATGAGGTCCAGCCATTGCCCCAGCGTGCTCATGCCGAGCGCGTGCGCAGCCAGTCGGCGGCCAGCGCCCAGGTGGTGGCGGGCGCCTTGCTGCCGGCGAACACGCCAGCGTGCCCCCCCGGCGCCAGGGCGAAGCGCTTGTCGGCGCTGGCGACGATGTCCATCACCTTGCGCGCCGCCTCGACGGTGACGATCTTGTCGCTGGTGCCGGCAATCGCCAGCAGGGAGGCGTCGATGCGGTCGAGCAGGGCTTCCTGGTCCTTGCCCAGCGGCACCCGGCCTTTCGACAGCGCGTTGTCCATGCCCACCCGCACCACGAAGTCCTGGACGATGCCGCCGGGGTAGGCGTGCATGTCATTGAACCAGGCGGCCATGGTCTGGTGCTGCACCACGTAGTCGCGGTCCCAGAGATTCATCAGCAGATCGACATAGCTGGTGAGCGTGCCCAGCGGATTGGTGAGCTTGAAGGCCAGCGAGGACACCCAGCCGGGCACATTGAGCCGCGCCGGGTCGAGTTTGTGGATGCGGAATCCGGTGTAGCGACGCACCAGCTTGATCGGCCCGCGCATGGCCGCCAGCAACTGGCCGGCGACCCCGGCCTGGTGGGCGTCGATGGGGCTGGCGATGGTGACGATGTTCTTGATCTGGCGGTCGTGCGACCAGCCGGCATAGATCAGGCAGAACAGCCCGCCCATGCAGTAACCGAGCAGCGACAGGCTCTTCAAGCGCGCGTGGCGGCGCACCGCCGTCAGCGCCTCGGGCAGCAACTGCGTGGTGTAGTGGGAGAGGCCATAGGCGGAGTGGTCGCGCTCCGGGCTGCCGAAGTCCACCAGATACACCTTGTAGCCCTGGGCGAGCAGGTAGCGCACCAGGCTGCGCTGCGGCAGCAAATCGAAGTTGAGCGGGTCGGCCGCCAGCGGCGGCACCAGCACCACCGGCACCCGGTGGGGCTTGCGCCGCACCGGCACACGCTCGCCGCCGATCTCGATCTCGTCCTCGCTCAGCGGCAGATAGCGGCGCACCGACAGCAGGCCGCTCTGGTGGATCAGCTCGTAGGGCGTCTGGTCGGCGGCGACGAAGCGGTCGGCGTCGCTCAAACGCTCGACGGCGTGCGTGAGCCAGAGCGTGGCGCGCTCGGCCTGCTGACTCAGGCGGTCGGGGATGCGGTCGGTGAGGGGCATGAAGACTCGGAGTAAGGGCCTCATCCGGAAAGGGGCGGAGGACCGGGTGCGTGCCACAATTCTACCGAGACCCCGCTTGCCGCCCTGCCATGACCCTCGCCGCTGCCACTCCCGTCGTGCTCGACTCCGTCGAAGCTGCCGTCGATGCCCTGATCGCCCGCGTCGGCAAGGATCTCCGCATCGGCCTGCCGCTGGGCCTGGGCAAGCCGATTGAGCTGGTCAACGCGCTCTACGCCCGCGCCAAGGCCGATCCGACGCTGTCGCTGACCATCCTCACCGCGCTGTCGCTGGAAAAGCCGGTGCCCGGCTCGGAGCTGGAGGCGCGCTTCCTGCAACCCTTCATCGACCGCGTGTTCGGCGACTGCCCGGACCTCGCCTACATGCTCGACCTGCGCGCCAACCGGCTGCCGGCCAACGTCCAGATCAAGGAGTTCTTCTTCAAGCCCGGCAGCAATCTCGGCAACGCCCACGCCCAGCAGCACTACATCAGCACCAACTACAGCTTCGCCGCGCGCGATGTCTTCAACCAGGGCTGCAATGTGGCGGCGCAGATCGTCTGCAAGCGCGAGACGGCGGAAGGCAGCCGCTACTCGCTGTCCTGCAATCCCGACACCGGCCCGGAACTGATCGGGCTGCTGCGCGAGAGCGGGCGGCCGCACGCGGTGATCGGCCTGGTCAACCAGAACCTGCCGTTCATGGCGCACGACGCCGAGGTGGGGCCGGAGTTGTTCCACTTCCTGGTCGATCACCCGCGCTACAGCACCACCCTGTTCTCGACCCCGAAGATGGCGGTGACCACGCCCGACTACGCCATCGGCCTGTACGCCGCCAGCCTGGTGCGTGACGGTGGCACCTTGCAGATCGGCATCGGCGCGCTGGGCGACGCCATCGTGCACGTCTTGCAGGCCCGCCACGCCAGCAACGCGCTGTTCCGCGAGGCCGCGCGCAGCCTGGGCGCCAGCGAGGAATACGGCGCGCTGATCGAGCGCTGCGGCGGTCTGGCGCCTTTCGAGCAGGGCCTCTACGGCGCCACCGAGATGTTCGTCGATGGCTTCTGGCAGTTGCTCAAGAGCGGCATCCTCAAGCGCAAGGTCTACGACCACTGGGCGCTACAGCAACTGGTCAACGACGGCCGTTGCCGCCCGGAGCGGCTGGAACCCGAGCTGCTCGACCAGCTCGTCACGCTCGGCGTGGCGCGGCTCGATGCCCGCGAGTTCGGCCTGCTGCGGAAGCACGGGGTGTTCAGCGATGCGCTGCGCTGGCAGGACGGCGAGCTGCTGTTGCCGGACGGCAGTCGCGTGGCCGCCGATCTCGGCGATGCCGGCGTGCGTCGACGGCTGGCGCAGCAGGGGCTGGGCAGCGCCCTGCGCGAGGGCGTGCTGCTGCACGGCGGCTTCTTCCTCGGCCCGCGCGACTTCTACCAGGGCCTGCACGAGATGAGCGAGGCGCAGCGCCGCGAGATCTGCATGACCGGTGTCAACAAGGTCAACCAGCTCGACCTCGATCCGCGCCTGTACCGGCTGCAACGCCAGCACGCGCGCTTCATCAACACCGGCCTGATGGCGACCCTCTCCGGCGCGGTGGTCAGCGACGGCCTCGCCAACGGCCAGGTGATTTCCGGCGTCGGCGGCCAGTACAACTTCGTGGCGATGGCGCACCAGCTGGACTCGCCGAGCGTCGGCGGCCGCTCGATCCTGCTGGTGCGGGCAGTGCGCGACAAGGAGGGCAAGACTTCGGAGCCGTCCTCCAACGTCGTCTTCAACTACGGTCACTGCACCATCCCGCGCCACCTGCGCGACATCCTGATCACCGAGTACGGCATCGCCGACCTGCGCAGCAAGACCGACAGCGAGGTGGCGAAGGCGACGCTCAACCTCGCCGACTCGCGCTTCCAGCCCGCGCTGCTGGCCGAGGCGCAGCGCGCCGGCAAGATCGAGGCCGGCTACCGGATTCCGGAGCGCTTCCGCAGCAACACGCCCGCCGCCCTGGAGCAGAAGCTCGACCGCTTCCGGCGCCAGGGACTGTTCCCGGCCTTCCCGTTCGGCACCGACCTGACCGAGGAGGAGATCCGCCTCGGCAAGGCGCTGAAGGCGGTGAAGAAGGCGGCCTCGGCCAGCCCGAAGTGGCTGCTGGCGCTGCAGGCGCTGCGGCCGCAGGCCGTGCCCGCCGAGTTACGGCCCTACCTGGAACGCATGCAGCTGAGCAATCCGCGCAGCGTGCAGGACAAGGTGGTCCGCATGCTGCTGTTGCAGGCGCTGCGCCGCGGCTGAGCCCCAAAAAAAAGCCCCGGCAGGACCGGGGCTTCGACCGCGCCGCGAGCGCCTTCAGTTGGGAAAGGGCACGCTGGCGTAGGTGCGCGCCGCGAAGGCGGCGTACTCGGCACGGCTGAGGCCGGCCTTGGGCTTGATGCGCGCCTGCTTGGCCCCCGCCACCTCGCTGATCTCGGCATCGAGGATGCCCAGCTGCAGCGCCACCGCCAGATGCCCGTACAGCGCCGGGTCGATCTCGGCGGCGTCGACCACCGGCACCGCCTTGCCATCGGCATCGCTGACGCTCAGCGCGGTGTTGGCGGCGATGGCCTTGGCGGCGGCTTCGTGACCGGTGGCCTGCACCAGGGCGTAGGCGACCTGCTCACGGCTGGCGGCGGCCTGGGCCTCGAAGCGGCTGCCGGAGAGCAGCATCAGCGGCGCCGACTCGACGCTGCGATCCATGATCAGCTGGCCCTTGCGGGTGACCGCCTCCGAGGCCAGTGACAGCAGCGCGTTGTCAGCGACGTCGGCGAACTTGGCGCTGCCGGCGATGGCGCGGGTCTGGCGCAGGCCCCATTGCATCAGGTACTCGGCGAGCAGGCCGCGGGTGAGCACGGCATCCGGCTCGAACCTGGTACCGGCGCCGTCGACCAGCCGCCGCGACACCGCGAACAGCACCTGCTGCTCCAGCGGGTGGCCGACCACATCATCGAGGCCCACCGGCGTGCCGGCCAGGAACTGCTCGACGCTAACATCGGCGGTGGCCGGCGGCGCGATGCCATTGCTCATGCCGGTCGGGTCCAGCGGCACGCCGGACACCGAGCCGATGCCACGCATCTGCACCGTCCAGGTGCCGGCCATGCCGGGCGCGGTGGCGGCGACGTTGGCGCCCAGCACCGGCAGCGCGATGCTGGAGCCGTAGCGATTGCCCGCCGGGTCGATCAGCAGCACCGCGCAGGTGCAGACCGGGGCGTCGGGCATGGAGTACTTGGCGACCACCAGCGCGGTATCGGCGCCCACCTCGAACTCCTGCACGGTGCTGAGCGCGCCGGTGGGCTCGAAGATCAGCGAGTAGGTTTCGCTCTGGCTGCCCGCGAAGCCGGTGCTGGCAAAGGCGCCGCGCAGCAGCTTGTTGGCGGCGCCGTAGTCCTTGCGCAGGTTCAGCGCCATCGCCAGGGCGGCTTCGACATTGGCGAAGCCGGCGCCGGCCTCCCAGGCGGCGTAGCCGGGCATGTTGGTGGCGGTGGCCTTGAAGATCGGCTTGATCTCGCGCCAGGTCAGCGCCGGATTGGCTTCCAGCAGCAGCGCGGTGAGGCCGGCGAGGTGCGGCGCCGCCATGCTGGTGCCGGTCTTGTGGGTGTAGTACGGAATCTGCGCCAGCGGGATGTCGCCGGCGGCGATGTCGGCCTCGGTATCCAGCGGCGCGAAGGGATCGGCGGCGATGGCGCGGCTGGAGATGATGTCGGTGCCGGGGGTGACCACGGTCGGACGGTCCTCGACAATCATCGTCTCGCCGTCCACCACCACCTCGTAGACGCCGCCGCTAGGGCGGCCGCGCGAGCTGCTGGGCGCGAGCAGGCCGGTCTTCTCGCCGTTGCCGGCGGTGAGCACCCAGGGCGCCTTCTTGAAGTTGCCGGTGATGGTGCCGTGGCCGGAGCCGGAGTTGCCGGCCGAGAACACCACGATCACGCCACGGTCGGCGAGCGCCTTGGTGGCGATATTGGTCGGGTCTTCAGGATCGAAGCAGGTGTCGATGTCGCCGGTGTTGCCGAAGCTGTTGGTGACGATGCGGAGGTTGTATTCCGGGTGCTCGTCCAGCGTCTGCATGGCGTAGTCGAAGCCGCCGATGGTATCGAGCACCAGCAGCACCGCGCCGGAGCCATAGCCGATCAGGCTGGCGCCCTTGGCAGCGCCGGCGAACTTGCCGTCCGAGGCGCTGCCATCACCGGCGGCGATGCCGGCGACGTGGGTGCCGTGCGAGCCGCCGAGGTCGGTGTTGGGCACGCCCTCGGTGGGCGTGAACGGGAACATCTTGCGGTCCACCAGACCGAGGTCGAGCAGGCCCTGGAGGTTGGTGTGGCCCTGCACGTTCTCGATCACCTTGCTGCCGAAGGCGAGGTCGGGATGCAGACCATCGACGCCGGAGTCGTTGACCAGGATGGTCACGCCCTTGCCGGTGATCGCTTCGCCGGCGGCGTTCTTCAGCTCCGGCGCGGTCTGGGCCTGATCGACCGAGGTCAGGTAGCGGGCCACGTCGTCGTCGTAGCTGAGCCGGTCGTTGAAGCGCACCGAGCGCACGCCCGGCAGCTTCTGCAGGGCCTGGATCTGCGCCTTGGTGGCGATCAGGCCGGCGATCGGCAGCTTCTGCATGAACACGCCGCCGAGACCCAGGCCTTCCAGCAGCTTGAGTTGCGACAGGCCCAGCGGGCCCTTGCCTTCGAAGCTGACGATCACCGAGGCGGTTTCGGCCGGGCCGAGCAGTGCCAGGCGCTGTTCGGTGACGGTATTGGCGTCGATGCATTCCTTGCTGACGATTTCCAGCGGCGGCGGGGTCAGCGGCTCCGGCGTGACCACGGAGGCCGGGCCTTCGCTGCTGCTACCGCAGGCCGCGAGCAGGGGCAGAAGCGCGAACGCGGCAAGCGCCGTGCGCGGGCGGGACATCAGAAGCATGGGACTCTCCGGAAAGGGAACGGAGAGTTAACGGCGCAATGACAACCTGGTTTACTCGTCAGATGACGGAAGCCGGCGGAATTTTCAGACCCGGCCGGCCGGCGGCCCCTGCGCCACCACCGATTCGTGGATGTAGGCGGACTTGCCGCTGGCGAGGTCGAGCACCTCGTACCAGCCCAGGTGCTTCGGCACCAGCCGCCCCAGACGCACCTGCCCGGCCGGCACCATGGCACTGGGCGCGGCCTTGAACGAGGGTGCATCGCGCAGCACCGCGCGCTTGAGCACGGTGAGCTGATAGCTGGCCTGCGCGAGCGGCGTGGCGGCGATGCCGGCAGTGGCCAGCCGCACCGTCTCCGAGGGCTTGGTCACCACCGGCTTGGCCGCCGACGGCGGCGGGGCCGGGGCCCGGCTCACCGCCGGCTGCGCGAGGGCGGCGGCGGTTGCCGGCACCAGCACTGCGACGGTCGGCCGCGCCGCCGCGCGCACCTGCGCCTCGATGGCGGCGGCCTCGCGCTCGGCCTGCTGGGTGACCAGCGCAGCCAGGCGGGCGCAGGCGCCTTCCTGCACCGAGCGGCGCTTGAGGCCGGTGATCAGCACGCCACGCTGTTCGTAGGGACGGTCGTAGACCAGCTCGATGACGCTACGGCAACGGGCATCGCCCAGCGCCTGGACCTCGGCGGAGCCGTTGACTTCCTCTTCCGGCGTCAGCGCCACCCGCAAGGCGCGGGCGCTGCCGAACAGGCCGCGCACCGCGTCGGCCTGCAAGCTGGCCGCGACACTGGTCAAGGCGTCATTCGCCAGCGCCAGGCCGGAGGGAGCCGCCAGGCACAGGGCGAGAGCCACGGAGAGGAGAGAACGGCAGGCCATGTCTGGGTACCTGACGAGAGATTCTGGTTGAGTATGCCGCCGCTCGTCCGACTACACCACGCCGCCCGTCGATTACGCCATGGGTAAAACTTGCTTATCCCAGGTAGGTGTAGCCGCTCAACCCCGCTTCCAGCTCGGCCAGCAGCGTCGCCTGCTCCCCGGCCGGCAGGCGGCTGGCGGCGAGCTTGCGACGGTAGCTCTGGGCCAGCTCTTCCGGCGCCAGATGCACGTAGCGCAGCAGCTCGTCGGTGCGGTCGCCCTGCTCGGGGTCGTCCAGGCGCCAGCCCTCGGGCGCCGCCGGGTCCAGCACCACGTTGACGGCATTGGTATCGCCGAACAGGTTGTGCATGTCGCCGAGAATCTCCTGGTAGGCCCCGACCATGAAGAAGCCCAGCAGATAGGGTTCGCCAGGGCGCAGCGGGTGCAGCGCCAGCGTCGGCGTCAGGCCTTCTCGGTCGACGTAGCTGTCGAGCCGGCCGTCGGAGTCGCAGGTGAGGTCGCAGAGCCGCGCGCGCAGTTCTGGCGCCTCGTCGAGGCGGTGGATCGGCAGGATCGGGAACACCTGGTCGATGGCCCAGGCATCCGGCACCGACTGGAACACCGAGAAGTTGCAGAAGTACTTGGCGCTGAGCCGCTCGCGCAGCAGCTCCAGCGCCTCGCGATGGGCGCGCACGCCGGCGTCCAGCAGGGGGATCACCGCCCGCGCGGTGGCGTGGGTGGCCTGTTCGGCCCAGGCGCGGCCGGCGAGGCTGAGCTTGCCTTCGGCGTACTGGGCGTGGGCCTCGGCGAGCAGGGCGTCGGCCTCGTGCAGGCTTTCCAGCGGCCCGCGCTCGACGATCTCGTGCAGGCAGTCCCACAGTTCGTGCAGCACTGGCGCAGCCTCCTCGGCCGGCGCCTCCAGCGCGCTCTCCGGGATCACCTCGCTGTCAACGACGTTGGCGATCAGCACCGCGTGATGGGCGGTGAGCGCGCGCCCGGACTCGCTGATGAGATCGGGCACCGGCTCGCCGGACTCCGCGCAGACCTCCTGCAAGGTGCGGACGATGCTGCGCGCGTACTCGCGCAGGCCGTAGTTCATCGAGCAGTGCGAGCGCGAGCGGGTGCCCTCGTAGTCGACGCCCAGGCCGCCACCGACATCGACCACCGTGATCGGCGCGCCGAGCCGGCGCAGCTCGACGTAGAAGCGCGCCGCCTCGCGCATGCCGCGCGCCACGTCCTGCACATTGGCGACCTGCGAGCCGAGATGGAAATGGATCATGCCCACCGCTGACATCAGCCCGGCCTGACGCATCATCTCCAACGCCTGCAGGATCTGCGGGGTGGTGAGTCCGAACTTGCTCTTCTCGCCACCGGTGTTCTGCTGGGTGGACTCGCTCATGTTGGCCAGGCGTACGCGCAGGCCGATCAGCGGCGCGACTTCGAGATGCTTCGACTCCTCGATCACCAGCGGCAGCTCGCTGAGCTTCTCGACCACGATGTAGACCTTGTGGCCGAGCTTCTGGCCGATCAGCGCGCGACGGATGTAGGCGCGGTCCTTGTAGCCGTTGCAGACGATCACGCTGCCCGGCCGCGCCAGGCCGAGCACCGCCGCCAGCTCCGGCTTGCTGCCGGCCTCGATGCCGACCCGCTCGCCGCCGTGTTCGAGGATGGCCTCGACCACCGACTTCTGCTGGTTGACCTTGATCGGGTAGACCGCCGTGTAGCGACCGCCGTATTCGTATTCGCGGATCACCTCGGCGAAGGCCCCGGTGAGCGCATCGACGCGGTCGCGCAGGATGTCGGTGAAGCGCACCAGCACCGGCAGCTCCAGCCCCTCGCGCGGCAGGCGCGTCGCCAGCGCCGCCAGGTCCACCGCCGGCCCGGTCTTGAACGGCCGCACGGTCAGGTGTCCGGCGGGATTCACGTCCACATAGCCCTCGGACCACTGCGGGATGTTGTAGAGCGCGCGCGCTTGACTGGGCTGCCAACTCATGGGGGGGACCTGATAGCCTATTCGGCGGGGAAGTGGGAGCAGTTCAACGCTCTATGGCATCGCTGCGGCGTGCGTAGGGTAGCGGCTGGCGCCGCCACTGCAAGCACGCGTCAAGGAAGACGTTTCAGCGCCGCCCCGCGCAACGGTTCTTCCCACGAGTGACGCGGCCCCGAGGCAATGATCCAACACCGTAACGACATTGATGGCCTGCGCGCCGTGGCCGTGGGACTGGTGGTGCTGTTCCACCTCGATTTTCCGGTCTCCGGTGGCTTCGTCGGCGTCGATGTGTTCTTCGTCATCTCCGGCTATCTGATCACCGCCATCCTGCGCGACGACCTGGCCTCCGGCCGCTATTCCCTGCTGGAGTTCTACCAGCGCCGCGCCCGGCGCATCCTGCCGGCACTGGCGGTGGTGCTGCTGGCAAGCACCCTCGCCGCCCTGGTGTTGCTGCTGCCGAGCGGGCTGCGCGGCTACGGTCTCAGCCTGGCCAGCACCGGCCTGTTTGCCTCCAACTTCTACTTCTGGTCCGACGCCGGCTATTTCGCCGGCGCCGCCGAGTCGCGCCCCCTGCTGCACACCTGGTCGCTGGCGGTGGAGGAGCAGTTCTACCTGCTGTTTCCCCTGCTGCTGGCCTTCTTCCACCGCCACGCCCGCAGCGGTTTGCGACTCGCTCTGGCCGCCCTCGCGGTCGGCTCTCTGCTGTACAGCGAGTGGCAACTTCGTCGGGCGCCGGAAGGCGCCTTCTATCTGCTGCCCTCGCGGGCCTGGGAGTTGCTGCTGGGCTCGCTGCTGGCCATGGGCAGCGTCCCCCGCATCCGCAACGCAGCGCTTCGCCAGGGGCTGGGGTGGCTGGGTCTGGCGGCGATTGTCTACGCCGCCTGCACCTACACCGAAAAAACCCGCTTCCCTGGCCTGGCGGCGCTGGCGCCCTGCCTGGGCGCCGCGCTGCTCATCCACAGCGGTGGCGATACCCAGGTCGCGCGCCTGCTGGCCCTGCGCCCGGTGCGTTTCGTCGGCCTGATCTCCTATTCGCTCTACCTCTGGCACTGGCCGCTGATCGTGTTCTACCGCGAGGGCCTGCTCGGCGACTACGGCTTGCCACAGCGTCTGGGCCTGCTGGCGGCTTCGCTGGCGCTGGCGGTGCTGAGCTGGCGCTACGTGGAGACCCCGTTCCGCCAGCTGGACCGCCATCGCTGGCCCGCCGCCCGCTTGCTGCCCGCCGCCGTCGCAGCCCTGCTTGGCACCGTCGCCCTGGGCGCGCTGTTGCGGATCGACGGCCTGCCGCAACGCTTCAGCCCCGCCGAACGCGCCATGGCCGCCTGGCTCGACTACGACCGCGATGCGCAGTTCAGAGCCGGTCGCTGCTTCCTGAGCAGCGGCGGCGATTTCCGCCAGTACGACACCGGCCTCTGCCTCGCCGAATCCGAAGATCGCCCCGACGTGCTGCTGATCGGCGATAGCCACGCCGGCCACCTCTGGGAGGGGTTGGCGCGGCAGTTCCCGGAGATCAATCTGCAACAGGCCACCGCCTCCGGCTGCCTGCCGCTGCTCAAGGCCGAGGGCGCCGCACGCTGCACCAAGCTGATGCGATACATCTTCGAACAGCATCTGACCCGGCATCGGCCCGATGCCATTCTGCTGTCGGCGCTCTGGCCGGGCTGGAAGCTCGATGAGCTGGTGAGCACGGTGCACTACCTGCGGCAGTACAGCCCGAGGGTCGTCGTGCTTGGGCCGGTCACCGGCTACCGCATTGGCGAGCACTACCGGGTGCCGCTGCCGCAGCTGCTGGCCTTGAGCCAGCATCGGCAACAGCCCGAGCTGATCGGCCAATACCTTTCGCGCGAACGTCTGCAAACCGATCAGACCATGCGCCAGCGCTTCGCCGCCGAAGGCCTGGAATACGTCTCGGCCATCGATCCGCTTTGCGCGAACGCCGCCTGCCGCACCCTGACCCCGGAAGGCGTGCCCATGCAGTTCGACCATGGCCACCTGACCCCGGATGGCGCCCGCTGGCTGGCCGGGCAATGGCGCGACAGCGGCGCACTGGATTTCTGAAGCCCAGGCGACCGGCTGTCATGGGCTTGTCGGGCGGTCGGCCCTATACTCGCGGCCCCGCAATTTCCGCTGCAAGGAACACCGCCATGTCCCTCGACCAGACCTGGGTCACCGAAGCCATCGACGCCACCGGCACCGCCTTCGCGCTCAAGGGCAAGAAGCTGCACGAGGAGCAGACGCCGTACCAGAAGATCGAGATCTTCGAGACCGAGACCTTCGGTTATCTGATGACCATCGACGGCTGCACCATGGTCTCCACCCGCGACAACTTCCTCTACCACGAGATGATGTCGCACCCGGCGCTCAACTCGCACCCGAACCCGGAGACGGTGGTGATCGTCGGCGGCGGCGATTGCGGCACGCTGCGCGAAGTGCTGAAGCACAGCGAGGTCAAGTCCGCCACGCAGGTGGAGATCGACGAGCGCGTGACCCGCCTGTCCGAGCAGTATTTCCCGGAGCTCTGCGACAAGAACGGCGATCCGCGCGCCACCCTGTTCTTCGGTGACGGCATCCAGTGGATGAAGGACGCCGCCCCCGGTTCCATCGACGTCATCATCATCGACTCCACCGACCCGGTCGGGCCGGCCGAGGGCCTGTTCGGCAAGAAGTTCTACCTCGACTGCATCAAGGCCCTGAAGCCCAACGGCATGCTGGTGCAGCAGTCGGAGTCGCCGCTGCTGCACCTGGAGCTGATCAAGGAAATGCACGCGGCGATGAAGGAGGCCGGTTTCGTCGAAACCACCCTGCTGCACTTCCCGCAGGTGATTTATCCGAGCGGCTGGTGGAGCGGCTCGATCGCGCTCAAGCAGAAGGGCTCGCTGGTGTCGCGTCTGGACCAAGCCGACGCGCTCGACACCCAGTTCTACAACCGCGAGACCCACAGCGCCGCATTCGCGCTGCCGAGCTTCGTCAAGAAGGCACTGGCCTCGATCTGAGGCGCGGCGGCGGCAGGCGGTCTCAGCGATCCGCCGCCGGCGCGCCAGCGTCGGCGCGCACGACCGCCAGCAGCTCCTGGTAGATCAGCCGCGCGGCATCGTCACGGCAGTAGTAGTCGCGCGCCTGATCGGCGTCGGCACGCTCCAGCGCCATCTGCCGTTCCGACAGGCGATAGACGTTTCCGGCCGGGTCCCGGCCGTACAGCGTCGTCGATTGCGCCATGCTGGCGGCCCGCTCGCGCAGGTCGGCGCAGCGGCGTTGCACTTCCGTCACCAGTTCCGCCGGCGCCGTCGCGGTCGCCTCCCCGGCGATGAAGCGCCGGGCGATGCTCTGCCGGGTCAGCCGTTCCGCCAACCGGCTCTGGTCATCGAAATGCACCACGCCCTGCGCGTCCACCCACTTGTAGACGCTGCCGGCGGCCCCTGCCGCCAGCGGCAGAGCCAGGGCCAGGCACAGGCCGGCGGCTCGGTGCATCAGCGGCTCTCACAGGCGGACTGCACCTGCTCCCGGGTCAGGTTGAGCAGCTTCTGCCGCTCGGCATCGGTGTAGGTGCGCTGCTTGCCGAGAGCATCGGTCTCGGTGATGGTGCTGGCGCTCTCGTAGGTGGTCAGCCGCTCGCGCAGGCGCGTGCATTCGGCCGCTTTCTCCTCGGCGTTTGGGTCGGGCCGGGCGACTCCCTGCACACCGCTGCCCGGCTTCACCAGCACCTGCTCGGATTTCGGTGCGGCCACGTCGCTGTAATGGACGCGGCCCTTGTCATCGACCCAGCGGTAGGTCTTGGCCTCGCCGGCTTGCAGGCCCGATAGCAGCGGCAATGCCAGCAGCAGGAAAAACACCGGAAGCTTGCGGACCATGGGCAGTCTCGACGGGAGGCAGTGCGCCGAGTCTAGCGCAGGCATTCCGGGATCAGGCCCTGGGTAGAATCGGCGTATGCGCTTGAGCACTTTCCTGCTGGGCATCCTGGCCGCCGCGATCCTGGGCGGGGGCGTCTGGGACTACCAGACCCGCGAACAGGCGCGTCTGCGGCTGCGCGTGCTCGCCGCACAGCTGGAACCGCTGGGACAGCTGCAATACCAGGAGCTGCGCGCCCATCCCTGGGGGCAGGGCAGCGTGGAGCAGCTGCGGTTTCTGCCCAGCCCCGACACCGCCCGCCGCCTGCGGCTGCCGGCGGGTGCCGAGCTGCGCGTCGACGCGCTGGAGGTCGACCGCTATCGCGAGTCCGGCGACGGGATTCCGGAAAAGTTCGAGGCCCGCCTGCGAGGACTGCATTGGCCGGCGTCGACGACGGTCACCAGCGGGCCGGAAGTCGGCGATCCGGCGGAGCAGCCGCTGCCCAGCCTGGGCGAACTCGGGTACCAGGAGCTGCGCTTCGACGGCCGTTTGCGGCTGCAATACCTGCGCGACGCCGGCGCCCTGCAACTGGCCTTCGCCCTGCGCGATCCGTCGGCGGCGAGGCTCGACGGCGAGCTGAGCCTGTTCGCAGAGCCAGCCGTGTTTCGCGGCGAATGGCAATCCCTGACACTGAGCCAGCTGCGCCTCGACTACCGCGATCTCGGCCTGCTGGCACGGCTCAAGCCCCTGTTGGCGCTGCGCGCGCGGGTCAGCAACGAAGGCCTGGATGCGGCCCTGGTGACCCGCCTGGAGCGGGAAACCCGGCAGCGCGGACTGCGCTGGCCGGCCGAGGACTACGCGGCGCTGGTCGGCTTTCTGCGTGAGGCTCGCGGCCTGCGTATCCGCATGGACCCGCCCGGCGAGCTGCGGCTGCGCGATCTCCCGCTCTATGCCGAAGCCGACCTGCCGCAGGTGCTGGGCCTGGAACTGCGGCCGCCGCCCGTCGGCGCCACCACGCCGCCATGAGCCACTGGCCCGACCTGCCCTGTCCCTTGCAACTGGCGGCCGGCGAGTACGCCTGGTGCGCCTGCGGCGACACGCGCAATGCGCCGTTCTGCGAGGGCCGCGAGAACTGCGCGCCAGTCCGCTTCACGGTGCGGCCACGGCGCAATGTCGAAACCCAGTGGCTGTGCGGCTGCCGGCGCACCAAAACCGCGCCGTTCTGCGACGGCAGCCACAACAAAAAAGGCCGCTGACGCGGCCTCTGGATTTGCAGCGGGGATAGCGCGCGGCTTCAGACCGCTTCGATACCGGTCTCGCCGGTGCGGATCCGCACGGTCTGGTCGAGGTCGTAGACGAAGATCTTGCCGTCGCCGATGTTGCCGGTCTTGGCCGATTTCAGGATCGCGTCCACCGCCTTGTCGACCATCTCGGGCGCCACCGCCACTTCCAGCTTGACCTTGGGCAGCAGGTCCACCTGGTATTCGGCGCCGCGATACAGCTCGGTATGCCCCTTCTGCCGGCCGAAGCCGCGCACCTCGGTCACCGTCATGCCCTGCACGCCCAGGTCGGCCAGCGCCTCGCGCACGGCGTCGAGCTTGAACGGCTTGATGATGGCGATGAGCATTTTCATGACGAATCTCGGCGTGGCTGGCTGGAAGCCACAGTTTAAACCCTAATCCCCAGGTGACGAAGCCGAATCGGCCACGTCGCGTCCGCGACAAACATCGTCCACAAAAAAGGGGCCGGTTCTAGCGAACCGGCCCCAGGCTTCAACCCCCTGGAGGAGATGTCAGCCGGCGCTCCTCGCAGAGCGCCGGTACCGCAGTACTAGTCGTGGTAGGCCTGCTCGCCATGCTCGGCGATGTCCAGACCTTCGGATTCCTGCTCTTCGGTGACGCGCAGGCCGACGGTGAACTTGCAGATCAGCAGGGCGACGGCGGACACCACCGCGCTCCAGACGATGGCGATCAGCACCGCCTTCACCTGGATCATGATCTGGGCGCTGTCGTAGCCGAACGCCGGGCCGACCCAGCCATCGGTGACGTAGCCGGCACCACCCTTGGCGGGATCAACGAAGATGCCGGTCAGGACCGCACCGATGATGCCGCCAACCGCGTGGACACCGAAGGCATCGAGCGCATCGTCATAACCCAGCGCCTTCTTGAGGAAGGAAACCGCGAGGAAGCAACCCAGACCGCCGGCCAGACCCACCCAGAGCGCGCCCTGGATGCCGACGAAACCGCAGGCCGGAGTGATGGCGACCAGACCGGCGATGGCGCCGGAGAGGATGCCGAGCAGGCTCGGCTTGCCCTTGATGATCCACTCGGCGAAGAACCAGGTCAGCGCCGCGACCGCAGTGGCGAACAGGGTGTTGCCGAAGGCCAGCACGGCGTAGCCGTTGGCTTCGAGGTTGGAGCCGGCGTTGAAGCCGAACCAGCCGAACCACAGCAGCGAGGCGCCGATGGTGGTCATCACCAGGCTGTGCGGAGCCATCTGCACCTTGCCGTAACCGGTGCGCTTGCCCAGGAAGATGGCGGCGACCAGACCGGCGATACCGGCGTTGATGTGCACCACGGTGCCACCGGCGAAGTCCAGCGCGCCGAGCTGCCAGAGGTAGCCAGCGGTAGCGTTCAGATCAGCCACGACCTCGGGAGAGGTGTAGGCATCCGGACCGGGCCACCACCAGACCATGTGCGCCATCGGCAGGTAGGCGAAGGTGAAGAAGATCACCGAGAACAGCAGCACGGCCTTGAACTTCATGCGCTCGGCGTAGCCGCCGGCGATCAGGGCGATGGTGATGGCGGCGAAGGTGAGCTGGAAGAAGGCGAACGCCAGTTCCGGGATCAGCACGCCCTTGCTGAAGGTGCCGGTGGGCACGAAGAAGCCGTTGGCGTCGTAGATCACGCCCTTCAGCAGCAGCTTGTCGAAGCCGCCGAAGAAGGCGTTGCCGTTGGAGAACGCCACCGAGTAACCGTAGACCACCCACAGCACCGCGATCAGGCAGAAGATGCCGACCGTCTGGGTCAGCGTCGACAGCATGTTCTTCTTGCGCGCCATGCCGCCGTAGAACAGCGCCAGGCCGGGCAGCGACATCAGCAGCACGAAGGCGGTGGCGACCATCATCCAGGTCACATTGCCTTCATTGAAGACAGGGGCGACCGGAGCCGCTTCCGCCGGAGCGGCCTCGGCGGGAGCCGCTTCGACCGGAGCCGGAGCCGCTTCGGCGGGAGCGGCAGCCGGGGCGGCTTCGACCGCCGCCGCCGGAGCCGGATCCTGCGCGAAGACGGAACCCGCGCCGATGGAACCCAGCGAGGCGCCGAGCGCCAACGCCAGGGAAAGGGAAAGCTTTCGGAGATTCATGTTCTTTATGCTCCTGACTTAGAGGGCTTCCTTGCCGGTCTCACCCGTACGGATGCGAATGGCCTGGTCGAGCGTGAAGACAAAGATCTTTCCGTCACCGATCTTGCCCGTGTGCGCGGCCTTGCTGATGGCTTCCACGGCGCCATCGAGCTTGTCGTCATCGACGGCAACCTCGATCTTGACCTTGGGAAGAAAATCGACGACGTACTCGGCGCCACGATAGAGCTCGGTATGGCCCTTCTGGCGGCCGAAGCCTTTCACCTCCGTCACCGTGATGCCGGCCACGCCGATTTCGGAGAGCGCTTCGCGCACTTCGTCGAGCTTGAACGGCTTGATGATCGCTGAAATCAGTTTCATCAGTTCAACTCCAACTTCATGTTCGGACTGACTTTTCTGCAATGGTGTCCCTGGCGCAGACCGACCGGCACAGCCCCGAAGCCGGCATGGTGGGTGTGCAAACGCATGTTGCGTGCCAAGCCCAAAACCGGCGAATACGGGCGGCTCCGCCGAGCAGTGCACCAAAATTGTGCGTCAGTGCGGCTGAACGCGGCGCGGCGCGGGCGGTTTCCGGGCGCCGCAGGGCCGCGACGCCCGCCTGGGCTAAGCTCCACCCACCACTAGCCCACCACCACTCCGGCGCAATGCCCGCTGCCACACCGCCATGAACCCCAGCACGATCGAGATCGTCGCCACCGCCCTGTTTGCCCTGGCGCTGATCCATACCTTCTCCACCAAGTTCTTCGAGCGGCTGGCGCACCGCCAGCCTCGGCACGCACGGCTCTGGCACCTGGTCGGCGAGGTGGAGATCGTGTTTGGCCTCTGGGCCGTCGCCCTGACTGCGGCGATGATGGCGCTGCAAGGCAAGCTGGCCACCGTCGAATACCTGGACGGCCGCAATTACACCGAGCCGCTGTTCGTGTTCGCGATCATGGTGGTCGCCGCCAGCCGCCCAGTGCTCAACGGCGCCCAGCTACTGGCACAGGGCTTCGCACGCCTGCTGCCGCTGCCCAACAGCATCGCGCTGTACTTCACCATCCTGGCGCTGATCCCGCTGCTGGGTTCATTGATCACCGAGCCGGCGGCGATGACCCTGGCGGCGCTGATGCTGCGCGACCGTTACTTCGGGCAGACGCTTTCAACCCGCATGCGCTACGGCACCCTGGGCGTGCTGTTCGTCAATATCTCCATCGGCGGCGCACTGACTCCCTTCGCGGCACCGCCGGTGCTGATGGTCGCCTCCACCTGGGGCTGGGATCTGGCCTACATGCTGTCCACCTTCGGCAAGCATGTGGTTCCGATCGTGCTCATCAATGCCGCCGGAGCAACCCTGCTGTTCCGCCGCGAGCTGACCGCCATCCGGCTGTCCAGCGAGGGCGCGGATCGTTCGCCGCTGGCGGTGATCGCCCTGCACCTGGCCCTGCTCGGCGGCATTGTCGTGTTCGCCCACCACCCGCCGCTGTTTCTGGGGCTAATGCTGCTGTTCCTTGGCGTCGCCGCCGCCTACCCGCAGTTCCAGAGCCAGCTGATGCTGCGTGAAGCGCTGCTGGTGGCCTTCTTCCTGGCCGGACTGGTGGTACTCGGGGGCCTACAGCAATGGTGGCTGCAACCGCTGCTGCTGCAGATGGACGCCAAGACGGTTTATCTCGGCGCCACCGCCCTGACCGCGATCACCGACAACGCCGCGCTCACCTACCTGGCCTCGCAGGTTCCCGGCCTCAGCGAGGAGTTCAAGTACTACGTGGTCGCCGGCGCCATCAGCGGCGGCGGTCTGACGGTGATCGCCAACGCCCCCAATCCGGCCGGCCTGTCGATTCTGCGCAGCCGCTTCCCGGACGGCGCGGTCAGCGCCCTGGGGCTGTTCCTGGGCGCGCTGGCGCCGACCCTGGTTACCGTCTGCGCCTTCCTGCTGTTCTGAAACTTCTTTTCCAATCCGTACCCGACACCATGTCCGACGCCCCTCGCATCGAAGAACTGGCCGGCAAGCTCGCCGGCCTCCTGCCTCCCGGCCTCAAGACCCTGCGCGCCGAGCTGGAGGACAACTTCCGCGCCGTGTTGCGCGCCAACTTGGAAAAGCTCGATCTGGTTTCCCGCGAGCGCTTCGACGTGCAGGCGGAGCTGCTGGCACGCACCCAGGCCAAGCTGAAGAAGCTGGAGGAGCGGGTGAAACAGCTGGAAACCGGGGGACGTGCCGGCTAGGCACAGATGCTCTAGGCTAGTCCCATAACGAAAGCCCCCTGCGGGGCGAGGGAACGGGATGAATCAGGGTCTGAACGGCAGCCTGCGGCTGCTCGCGATGTTGTCGGTACTGCTGCTGGGTGCGCTGGCGCTGAGCCTGGTGCTCGATCTATTACCGGCTGCGGTACTGGCCGATACCGCCATCAAGGGGCTCTCCAGCCTGGCCATCCTGGCGGTGGTGGCCCTGGTGCTGGGCGTGCTGATGGACCCACGCGGCTAAGCCAATGAGCCTGGCCACCGTCTACTCGCGGGCCCAGAACGGGCTCGCGGCGGACGCGGTGGTGGTGGAGGTGCACTTGGCGCCGGGGCTGCCCGGCCTGTCCATCGTCGGCCTGCCCGAAGCGGCGGTGCGTGAGGCGCGCGACCGGGTCAAGGCCGCCATCGTTACCTGCGGCTACCAGTTCCCCAACAGCCGCCGCATCACCGTCAATCTCGCCCCCGCCGACCTGCCCAAGGAAGGTGGCCGCTTCGACCTGCCGATCGCGCTCGGCGTGCTGGTCGCCTCCGGGCAGATCGCCGCCGAACGGCTGCAGGGCCTGGAGGTGCTGGGCGAGCTGTCGCTGTCCGGCGAGATACGGCCGGTGCGCGGCGCCCTGCCGGCCGCCCTGCGAGCCCGCGAGGCCGGCCGGGCCTTGCTGCTGCCGGAAGACAACCTGGCGGAAGCCGCCCTGGCACGCGACACCCGCCTGCACACCGCCAACCATCTCGCCAGCCTCGCCGCCGCCCTGAACGCCGGCCCGCTGCCGGCCGCCACTGCGCGACCACCAAACGCCACGGCGGCCTGGGCCGGCCCCGACCTCGCCGAAGTGCGCGGCCAGTTCCAGGCCAAGCGCGCCCTGGAGGTGGCGGCCGCCGGCGGCCATTCGCTGCTGATGATCGGGCCGCCGGGCTCCGGCAAGTCGATGCTGGCGCAGCGCCTGCCGGGACTGCTGCCGCCGCTGAGCGAGGCCGAGTCGCTGGAAGTGGCGGCCGTTGCCTCGGTCGCTGGCGCAACACCGGATCTGGCCCGCTGGGGCCTGCCGCCCTACCGAGCCCCGCACCACACTGCATCGGCGGTTGCTCTGGTCGGTGGCGGCTCGCTGCCACGCCCGGGTGAGATCACTCTGGCTCACCGCGGTGTTCTGTTTCTGGACGAACTGCCGGAGTTCGAGCGGGCCGTGCTGGAAGTGCTGCGCGAACCGCTGGAGAACGGCCAGATCACCGTCTCGCGCGCCGCCCGGCAGGCCGATTTTCCGGCCCGCTTCCAGTTGGTGGCGGCGATGAATCCCTGCCCCTGCGGCTATCTCGGCGACCGCAGCGAGCGCTGCCGCTGCACGCCGGACCAAGTCGCACGCTATCGCTCGCGGCTGTCCGGCCCGCTGCTGGATCGCATCGACCTGCAGGTGCTGGTGCCCCGGGTGGAACCGCAGGCGCTCACCGCCCGCGAAGATCGCGTGGAAACCAGCGACGAGGTGCGACAGCGGGTGATGCTCTGTCGCCAGCGGCAGCTGGACCGTCAGGGCAAGCCCAACGCCCAACTGGGCGCGCCGGAGGTCGAACGCCACTGCGCGCCGGACGCCGAAGCGGCGGGCCTGCTGGAACTGGCGATGGCCCGGCTGAGCCTGTCGGCGCGGGCGTACCACCGCACGCTGAAAGTGGCACGCACGCTCGCCGACCTCGGCGGACTGGCGGAGGTCGGCGCCGCGCAGGTGGCCGAGGCCCTGCGCTACCGGGAACTGGACCGCAGCCCGGCCTGAAAAAGAAAGAGGCCGCAATGAGCGGCCTCTTGTTGTCAGCGGACCCGCTGCTGACTGTTACAGATCGAACACCTTCTTCAGGCCGAACACGACCTTCGGGGAGTCGGAGTCCGGGCCGCCGCCGTAAGCGGGGTCCTGATCGGTGGTGACGATCTGGAAGGTGGCGGTGAAGCCGGCATCCAGGCTCTTGGCCAGGCCGAGGCTGTAGTCGATGTAGGAATCGCCGAACGCGGCCTTGACGCCGTCGCCGTCGTTGAGACCGATGTTGGCGGTGAGGGTCAGGGTTTCGGTCAGCGGCTGCGCGAGGGTGAAGTTGACGTAGCTGGCCGACTTGTCGGTGCCGAAGTACTCGCTGGTGTAGTAGTACTTCACGCCCACCGGACCGTAGGTCAGACCGGCGTAGAGTTCCAGGGTGTCGGGGGAGGTGGCGGGAGCGGTTTCCTCGGCCTCGCTGTAGTAGTAGTACAGGGCGCCAACGTCAAAGCCCAGGTCGCCCACCTTGCCAGCGTAGCCGGTGTAGAAATCGACTTCGGTGCCGTCGCCGCCGGAGCCGGCGAAGTTGAGGTTGGAACCCCAGGTGCCCAGGTAGAAGCCGGAGTCGAAAGCGTAGTCCAGGCCGCCCTGCACCGCCGCACCGCCAGTCTGGGTGACGCCACGGAACATGTAGTCGCTGAACACGCCAACATTGCCGGTCGCGCCCGCGAAAGCCGGCGCCGCAACGCTCGATGCCGCCACCAGAGCCGCGCAAGCCACGATCTGCTTCATCTTCATGAGTACATCCTCTCCTGATATGGGTGGGAACGCCTGCCTTGGCGATGGATTCGACCCAGGCATTTATGCAACAGCAGTTTTTGAGCCAACTTTTTATGGCGTGATCCGGATCGCCCCGTGAGGGTGCACCACCACGAATCGCTGACCACGATCCTGAAAAGGCAAAGGCCATGCCAGTGATCACTGGCATGGCCTTTGGGGCCCCGCAATGGTGCGCCGGATCGGCCGGCGCCTCCCGGCTGTTACAGGCCGCTCTTCTCCAGCATGAGCTTGACGGTGATCTTGATCTCGTCGTCGGTGAGATCGGGATTGCCGCCGCGCGGCGGCATCTGGTTCTTGCCGCTGATGGCCTTGGCCACCACGCCGTCAAAGCCGCCCTCGGCCGCCAGACGCTTGCTCCAGTCGGCCTTGTCGCCCACTTTTGGTGCACCGAGCACGCCAGCGTTGTGGCAGGCCGAGCAGGCCTGGGCGAACACCTGATCGGCGGTCAGCGGCTCGCGCTTCACCGCCGGGGCCGAGGTCTTGAGCAGCGCCGCCGGATCGGTCACCACGGTGGCCAGCGGCTTGATGCGCGCTTCCAGGCGGGCCGCCTCGGCCTCGCTGGGGCCGGCCTTGGGCACGATCAGGCTGGCGGCGAAGATGCAGAAGCCGAAGATGCCGAACAGGGCGGCCAGCACCATGCCGAAGGTGCGGAAGAAGGCCTGGTCGTGCGCCTTGTCGTCGTGATGGCTGTGATTGCTGCTCACGGGTGAAGCTCCGGGTACGGTTTAGGGAATCGGATTCGAAGCCGGGCCGGCGGCCGAGATGGGGCCGGCAAGGCAGGTCTGCATGGGGGAGTCCATCCGCCGGCCGACGGACGCGGGCCGGCGGGCATCGCAGCCCCGCGCCTCGCTCCCCACGGACACCGATCAGTCGAACCCCTGGTCAACCAGCGCAAGCACCGGTCGCGGCTCCCACAGTTGAAAAGTATAGCATTGGCCCATGGCCACCCCGGAGCACCAGCCGGGCCGGTCTCACGCGTTTGCATCACCCCTCGACGGAGGCGGATCGCTAAGCTCCAGGCCATGACCTACGCACGAATCGTTGGCACCGGCAGTTACCTCCCGGCCCGCAGCGTCAGCAACCAGGAGTTGCAGACCCGCATCGAGACCAGCGACGAGTGGATCGTCTCGCGCACCGGCATCGAATCCCGTCATGTCGCCGCCGAAGGCGAGATGACCTCCGACCTCGCCTTTCACGCCTGCCAGCGCGCGCTGGCGGCGGCCGGAACCAGCGCCGACGAGGTGGACCTGATCGTGGTCGCCACCACCACCCCGGACATGGTGCTGCCCTCCACCGCCTGCCTGCTGCAGGCGCGGCTCGGCGTGAAGCAGGGCGCCGCCTTCGACGTACAGGCGGTGTGCACCGGCTTCATCTACGCGCTGACCCTGGCCGACCGCCTGGTCGCCAGCGGCGCCCATAAATGCGCGCTGGTGGTGGGCGCGGAAGTGTTCTCGCGGCTCCTGGACTGGAGCGACCGCCGCACCTGCGTGCTGTTCGGCGACGGCGCCGGCGCCGTGGTGCTGAAAGCCTCCGAGACGCCGGGCATCCTCTCCGGCCATCTCCATGCCGACGGCAGTCTGGCCGGCATCCTGCGCGTCGATGGCGGCATCGCCAACGGCGTGCTGCGCGGCAATCCCTTCGTCGAGATGGACGGCCAGGCGGTGTACCGCACCGCCGTGCGGGTGCTGGCCGAATGCGCCCACGAGGCGCTGAACCAGAACGGCCTGAAGATCGAGGACATCAACTGGGTGGTGCCGCACCAGGCCAACATCCGCATCCTCGCCACCACCGCCGACAAGCTCGGCCTGCCGATGGGCAAGCTGGTGACCACGGTGGCGCGCCAGGGCAATACCTCGGCGGCCTCGGTGCCGCTGGCGCTGGACGCGGCGGTGCGCGACGGTCGCATCCAGCCCGGCCAGAACGTGCTGCTGCTCGGCGTCGGCGCCGGCATGACCTGGGGCTCGGTGCTGCTGCGCTACTGAGCGGGCGCGCCCACCAGGGCATCGAGCCGGGCGCAGTCGCTTTCCCGGCGCACCTCTGCGAACAGCGTCTCCGCCTCCGGATAGCTGCGCGCCAGCCAGGCCAGCCACTGCTTGAGCCGGCCGGGCGCGAAGCGCTCGGGCAGACGCGCGCGCTGCTGGCGCCAGTAGTCCTGCAACAGCGGCCGTATCGAGGCCCATTCCAGCGGCACATAGTCCGTACCGGCCCTGGCGGCGGCGATCTGCAGGGCCAGATCCGGCCGCGCCACCAGACCACGCCCGAGCATGAAGTCCTCGACGCCGCTGACCGCCCGGCAACGGTGCCAGTCGTCCACGCTCCAGATCTCGCCGTTGGCGTACACCGGCAGCGCCACCACGTCCTGGATCCGCGCCACCCACTCCCAGTAGGCGGGAGGGCGATAGGCGTCGGCCTTGGTGCGCGCGTGCACCACCAGTTGCGCCGCGCCGCCCGCAGCCAGGGCGCGGGCGCAGTCCAGGGCCTGATCGCTGTCCTCGTAGCCCAGGCGCATCTTGGCGGTGACCGGGATCGCCGCCGGCACCGCCGCGCGTACCGCCGCGACGATGCGGTGCAGCAGTTCCGGCTCGCGCAGCAGCACCGCGCCGCCCCGCGAGCGGTTGACGGTCTTGGCTGGACAGCCGAAGTTGAGGTCGATCACCGGCGCGCCGAGTTGGCAGGCGCGTACCGCGTTCTCGGCCAGCCAGTGCGGATCGGAGCCCAGCAACTGCACCCGCATCTCGGTCCCGGCGCGGGTGCGCGCGCCCTGATCCAGCTCCGGCGCGATGCGGCGGAACACCGAGACCGGCAGCAATTGCTCGTTGACGCGGATGAACTCGCTCACGCACCAGTCGACGCCGCCGACCCGGGTCAGCACGTCGCGCAGGATGTCGTCGACCAGGCCTTCCATCGGCGCCAGGGCGATCTGCATGGGAGTCGTAGCTCGCAAAAAAGGACGCGCATCTTAGGCGCTGGCGGCCGCCGCGCCGACTAAGCTGATCACCGTCCCGCTCCGACACTCCCATTGGCATGACCGCAGCCACCCCGCCCGAACGCCCCTGGTGGCTCTACCTGCTGGAATGCCGTGGCGGCAGCCTCTACGCCGGCATCAGCCCGGACCCGCAGCAGCGCTACCGCCTGCACGCCAGCGGACGCGGCGCGCGCTATACCCGCGCCAATCCGCCGCTGCGTCTGCTGGCCGCCTGTGCCTACCCCTCGCGCTCGGCCGCCTCGGTGGCCGAGCACTGGCTCAAGCAGCAAGCGCGCGCGGCCAAGCTGGCCTGGGCCGCAGATCACCCCTATCCGGACGGAGCCGAGACACGCGCGGCGCACTCGGCGGCGGTCATCTCGCGCAGCAGCTCGGCCAGCCGCAGGGTGCCGCGCCCGGCGTAGTCGTGGTCGGCGAAGATCAGGTAGAGCGTGCCCCGGCGCTCCTGGCCTTCCAGCGGCAGCGGCTTGAGCAGACCGTCACGCAGTTCGTTGCGGATCTTGTCCAGCGGCATCCAGGCAAAGCCGTAGCCCTGACAGAGTGCGTGGATGGAGGTGGGCATATTGCTCACCGTCCAGCGCTGCTGGGCGTCGATGGTGAGCGTGGACTCGTCGCGGCGGCTGCCGGAGTCGCGCACCACGATGTGCCGGTGCTGGCGCAGGTCGTCCGGTTTCAACGGCCGGCCCAGGTGGTGCAGGGGATGGTCCGGATGCGCCATCGGCAGGATGTACATCTGCATCAGCGGCTCGCCAAAGAAGCCCGGCGGCACCACCGGTGCGATGGCGAGATCGACCCGCCCTTGCAGCAGCGCCTCAGAAGTGCCGCCCAGCACCGACTCGCTCAGCTCGATGCGGGTGTGCGGACTGTCCTGGCCGAAGCGGTCCAGCACCCGCAGCAGCAGCCAGGTGGGAAACACCACTTCCACCGCCAGGCGGATCTCCGCCTCCCAGCCGGCGGCGAGCGCGCTGGCCGCCTGCTCCAGGCGGCTGGCCTCGGCCAGCAGGGCCCGGGCACGGCGGTACAGCAACTGGCCGGTGGGCGTGAGCACCGCCTTGCGGCCCTGGACCTCGAAGGCCTTCACCGACAGCAGGCTTTCCAGCTTCTGCACCGCGTAGGTCACCGCCGACTGGCTCTTGTGCAACTGCTCGGCCGCCTGCGCGTAGCCGCCGGCATCGACCACCGCCATCAGCGCGCGCCACTGCTCCAGGGAGATGCGTGGATTCACAGATGCATCCAATAAACTGATTGTTTAGCGCCAAATATTGTTCTTTTTTATCTATCTGTCGAATTATTTAATACGCACACCTTCAGTCAACGCGGAGATGTGCCATGACCAAGCTTCTTCAGATCAACACCAGCCTGTTTGCCGGCAAGGGCCAGTCCAGCCAGCTCGCCGAGCAGTTCGTCGCCGAGTGGCGGCAGAACCACCCCGACACCCAGGTGCAGGTCCGCGATCTCGCCAATGACGGCGTGCCGCACCTGGACGCCCAGCGCTTCAGCGCCTTCATCACCCCCGCCGAGGCACGCAGCCCCGAGCAGCAGGCGGTGGCGGACTATTCCGAAGCGCTGATCGCCGAGCTGAAGGCCGCCGAGGTCATCGTGCTCGGCCTGCCGATGTACAACTTCGGCGTGCCCAGCCAGCTCAAGTCCTACTTCGACCACATCGCCCGCGCCGGCATCAGCTTCCGCTACACCGCCAACGGCCCCGAGGGCCTCATCAAGGGCAAGAAGGTCTACGTGTTCGCGGCCCGTGGTGGTCTCTACGCCGGCACCCCGCTGGACAGCCAGACCAACTACGTGCGTGACTTCCTGCGCTTCATCGGCATCACCGATGTCGAGTTCGTCTACGCCGAGGGTCTCAACATCGACGCCGACCGCAAGCAGTCCGCCCTGCACCAGGCCCAGGACGCGATCCAGCGCCTCGCCGCCTGAACCCGGCCTGCCTTCACCTGCACCGCACGCAGCTCTCGAAACATTGCCAAGGAGTAACGCCATGTCACCGAAACTCGCCAACCTTGCCGAACTCGCCGGCCGTGTCCTGCTGGCCTCGCTGTTCCTGCTCTCCGGTCTCTCCAAGATCGGCGCCTACGACGCCACCGTCGGCTACATGCAAGCCATGGGCGTGCCGGGCGTCGCCCTGCCGCTGGTGATCGCGCTGGAAGTGCTGGGTGGCGCCGCCCTGATCGTCGGCTACCAGACCCGCGTCGCCGCCTTCCTGCTCGCCGGCTTCAGCCTGGTCTCGGCCCTGCTGTTCCACGCCAATTTCGCCGACCAGATCCAGACCATCATGTTCCTCAAGAACGTCTCGATCGCCGGCGGCCTGTTGCTGCTGGTCGCCAACGGCGCCGGCCCGCTGAGTCTCGACCGCCGCTAACCGCTGCGCAGCCCCATCAGCCCGCCCCACGGGGCGGGCCTTCTCTTCCCACTTTCATCAGGAGCCAGTCATGAGCAACACCTCCACCGACCTGCGCAACCTGGCGCACGTCATCCCCGCCATCGCCACCTCCGACGGTGCCGGCGTCAAGCTGCGCCGGAGCATCGGCAGCCAGCGCGGCCTCTACCTCGACCCCTTCCTGATGCTCGACGAGTTCGGCACCGACAACCCGGGCGACTACATCGCCGGCTTTCCGGCCCACCCGCACCGTGGCTTCGAGACCGTCACCTACATGCTCGACGGCCGCATGCAGCACAAGGACCATCTCGGCAACGTCGGCGATCTCGGCCCCGGCGGCGTGCAGTGGATGACCGCCGGCCGTGGCGTGATCCACTCGGAAATGCCCTTGCAGGAAAGCGGCCGCATGCGCGGCTTCCAGCTCTGGATCAACCTGCCCTCGGCGGAAAAGATGAAGCCCGCCGGCTACCGCGACATCCCGGCCAGCGAGATTCCGCAGGCGGCGCTGCCGGGCGGTGGTTCGATCAAGGTGATCGCCGGCACCGCCGAGGTCGGCGAGGCGCGCATCAGCGGGCCGATCAACAGCCCGGCGCAGCCGCTATCGACCGCGCCGCTGTACTTCGACCTGGAGCTGCCGGCGGGCGCGCTGTTCGAGCAGCCGATCCCGGCCGGCCACAACGCCTTCCTCTACACCTATGAAGGCAGTGTCGAAGTCGCCGGCAAGAGCGCGCCGGCACAGGCGGCGCTGGTGCTGGGCGCCGGCGAGCGGCTGTCGCTACGGGCCGGGCCGCAGGGCGCGCGCCTGATCCTGCTCGCCGGCAAGCCGCTGCGCGAGCCGGTGGTGCAGTACGGCCCCTTCGTGATGAACAGCCGCGAAGAGATCGAACAGGCCCTGCGCGACTATCAGAACGGCGTGCTCACCGAAGCCGCAGCCTGAAGCCGGGCGGGATGGCGACGCCGGATTGACCCACGTCAACGCGGTGCCTGGCGGGGCCGCTAGCTTGACCACTAGCGCCCTCTTTCCCGGTTGAACCCCATGCACGCCGTCCCCCGCCCCGAGCCGACCACACTCCCCGACACCGCGCCGGCACCCAACCCCGGCGCGGCCCTCTGGCTGGATCTCTACCGCCGGCTGCTGGCCGGCGAGGAGCGCAAGCCTCTGCTGCAAAGCCTTTGCGCCGGCCTGGCGCCGCTGCTGGGCCTGAGCCGCGTCCACCTGAGTCGCAAGCTCGCCTCCGGAGTCATCGCCATCGAAGCCTGCTCCCAGGAGGATGCGCTCTGGCTGGAGCTGCAGCGCCTGCCGGAGCGCTGGGACGGCACCGTTGCCGGCGACGGACCGGCGGCAAGGGCGCTGCGCAACCAGGGGCCGGCGCTCATGGTCACCAGCGACGAGGGCTTTCTTCCCTGGCGCCGCACGGCGGAAGCCGAGGGGCTGCGCGCGGCGGCGGCCTGGCCCCTGTTGGCCGCCGGCGAAACCTGGCTGTTGCAGCTCTACAGCGAGCGCGGCAATGGCTTCGCCGACGACGAGCGCCTGCAATTGATCGACCAGCAGCTCGCCGAGCTGCGCCGCTTTCTCGACGACGACGCCCGCCTGCGCGAGCAGGCCCTGCTGGCGGCGGCGCTGCGCATGGCCGGCAATGCCGGCTTCATCACCGACCTCAACGGCGACATCGTCTGGAGCAACCCCGCCTTCAGCCGCCTCACCGGCTATGCCGCCGAGGAGGTGCGCGGCAAGAACGCGCGCATCCTCAAGTCCGGCCGCCAGGGCACCCGCTACTACCGCGAGCTGTGGAGCACCATCCGCGCCGGCCAGGTCTGGAGCGGCGAGACCGTCGACCACGACCGCGACGGCCAGCGCTACGTGATCCACCAGACCATCAGCCCCTTCGGACGTGGCGAGCGCATCAGCCACTACCTGTCGCTGCACGACGACATCAGCAGCCAGAAGGCGGCGCAGCAACTGCACGAGCTGGAGTCGGGCACCGATCCGCGCAGCGGCCTAAACACCCGCGCCAGCTTCGATCAGGCGCTGGAGGAAGCCTGCGCCGGCCAGCGGCCGTTCGGGCTGGCGCTGATCTCGCTGCGCCGCTTCAGCGAAGCCGCCCAGGCCATGGGCCGCGAGATGGAGGACCTCATCGTCGGCGAGATGAGCCAGCGGGTGCGCAACGGCCTGCCGTCACCGCATCGCGCCTGCCTGAGTGGCACCGGCGAGTTCCTGCTGCTGCTCGACAGCGACAGCAGCGCCGGTCACGAGGCGCTGCTGAACACGCTGCGTCTGGCGCTGATCGAGCCCTACCCCTATGTCGGCGAGGACATCGCACTCGACTACCGGCAAGTGCTGCTGCGCGGCCCGCAGGAAGGCCGCGACGGCGAAGCCCTGCTGCGCCAGCTCGACCGGCGCATGGCCGATGAACCGGTGGCGCGCGCGCAGCGACAGATCACCGCGCGCTGAGGCGCCACCGCCCGGACTGACTCAGGTCAATGAGCGCTCGCGAGCCGGTGCCTAGTCTGGGCGGCAGACGATCAAAGGAGAGCCGCGCGTGAACAGCCTACTCAGCCGCAATCCCAGCCAGGGCTTCGAGGCCTTTGTCCAGGCCATCCAGCGCGAACCCCGGCTGAGCCCCGAGGAAGAGCGCTGCGCCGCCGAAGACCTGCACGCCACCGGCAATCCTGAAGCGGCCCGGCGACTGGTGCTCGGCCACCTGCGCTTCGTGGTGCACATCGCCCGTGGCTACCAGGGCTACGGCCTGCCGCTGGAAGACCTGGTGCAGGAAGGCAACCTTGGCCTGATGAAGGCGGTGCAGCGCTACCAGCCCGGCTGGAACGTGCGGCTGATCAGCTACGCCGTGCACTGGATCAAGGCGCAGATCCACGAATACATCCTGCGCAACTTCCGCATCGTCCGGCAGGTCACCACCAAAGCGCAGCGCAAGCTGTTCTTCAACCTGCGCAAGCTGCGCCGCGACTGCGAGCCGCTGAGCAGCGCCGACGCCCAGGCGATGGCCACGCAGTTGCAGGTGAGCCTGCGCGAGGTACGCCGCGCCGACGCCCTGTTCCACGGCGGTGACAGCTCGCTGTCGGCACCGGACGAGGGCTATGCGCCCGAGCGCTGGCTGGCGCAGGAGGGCGCCGATCCCGCCGAGCAGATCGAGGCCGAGGACTGGCAGCAGCGCATGCAGCCGAAGCTGCGCCATGCCCTGACCGAGCTGGACCCGCGCTCGCGCGACATCGTCTCCCGCCGCGAGTTGAGCACCGAAAAGCCGGTCGGCCTGGCCGAGCTGGGCAAGCAGTACGGGGTCTCGGCCGAGCGGGTGCGGCAGATCGAGGTGAAGGCCCGCCAGCGTCTGCGCCGCTCGCTGGAACCGGCACTGGCCGCCTAGGCTGGGGTCGAGCTGGCCGGCGGCGCCAGACGCAGCGTCACCGGCATCCGGCTCATGCGCCGGTACAGCAGCGCCTGCTGACCCAGCGGCCACCAGTCGTAGAGGTAGATTTGCATCGGCCGCCACATCGCCACCCAGCCGCCGACCAGGAAGCTCTCGCGCAGCAGGCTGGCCATCACGCCGGACGGCAGCAGAGCCTGACTCCATTGGCTCAGCAACAGGCAGGCGGTCAGGAACAGCAGACCGATGCCGAGGCTGGTGCGCCCCTGCCGGAGCAGGCCGCGCAACTCGGCACGCTTGAGCCGCTCGCGCTCGGCGAAGTAGTGCTGCACCGCCGCCTCGATCCACTGCGGTCCGTCCAGGGCCGGCGGCGGCTCGCTCAGCCGCAGGCACAGCGATAAGGTCGCCCGCGGCGGCAGCTCTTGCGCCCAGCTGACCAGGTAGTTCTCGGCATGGCTGTCGAGATCGCGCTCGTAGAACGGCGAGGGGTCCAGCGAGTTGAACAGCTGGTGAATGCTGCGCAGCGAAATCTCCAGGCGCCCCGGCGACGTGCCGGCCGCCGGCCCGCCTGCCGCGAGACCCATGCCCGGTGGGGATCAGGCGGCCAGCCGCAGGCGCGGCCGGCAGATGCCCACCGGCTCGGCCAGCGCCCACAGCGCTGCCGGCTCGCGCAGGGTGACGGTCTTGTCGGCGGAGATGATCCAGCCCTTGTCCTCGAAGCGGGTCAGCACCCGGCACACAGTCTCGGTGGCCAGACGCAGATAGCTGGCGATGTCGCGGCGGCTCATCGGCAGCTTGATGGCATTGCCGCGTCCGTTCAGGCGCTCCTGAATGTGCAGCAGGAAGGCCGCGACGCGCTGATCGGCGCTGTAGTCACCGCCCAGCGCCAGCGCCAGGCGCAGTTCGCCGGTGAGGCGCTCCATCACCCGCTGGTTGAGCGACGGAGCGCTGGCCAGCAAGCCCTGCAACTGGCCCTTGGACACCCGGCAGACCTGGGAGCCGACCACGGTCACCGCGTTCTCGGGATAGTGGCCGATGCCGATGGCGTCGAGGCCGACCACGTCGCCCGGCAGATAGAAGCCGCGCACCCGCTCGTTGCCTTCGCCATCGACGGTATAGGTCTTGATGCAGCCGGCGCGCACCACGTAGACGCAGTCGGCCGTGGCGCCGGCGGCGTACAGCGACTTGCCGGCCTGCGCCAGCGGCAGGTGCGGAATCATCACCCCGGCCCAGCGCTGCATGTCGGCCTGCGGCAGGCCGGCGGTGACGCAGTGGCCGCCCACCGGGCAGAGCGTGCAGGCGCTGCGGATCGCGGGATTGCAGGCGGTGGCGGTGGGGTTGCTGCGGATCTCGAAGGCCATGGCGGGCTCCAGCTCGGAAGTTCGATGGAGCACAGCTTGCCGGCCGGACGGCGGCGGGAAAATCCGGAGTTTCCGCAGACCGGCTGCGGGAAGTACGTAGTCGGCCGGGGAGTGTCCGCAGCGCCGGACCGCTGGCCGGATCGCTCTGCAACCTGCCTGGCGTCGGGTCTCAGGCGCTATCCACCTGCAACAGCATCTGCACCAGCTGCGCCAGATTGCGGGCCTCCATCTTCTGCATCACGTGCGCGCGGTGCAGTTCGACGGTGCGCTCGCTCAGGCCGAGATCCAGCGCCACCGCCTTGTTGGCCTGGCCGGCGACGATGCGCCGGGCCACCTCGCGCTCGCGCGGGGTGAGTTCCTCGAAGTGCTGACGCAGCTGATCGCGGCCGGCCAGCGCGGCGCGCTCACGGGCGTCCTGGTCCAGCGCCTTCTGCACGCGGCGGATCAGGTCGTCGTCCTTGAAGGGCTTTTGCAGGAAGTCCAGCGCACCGGCGCGCATCGCCTCCACCGCCATCGGCACATCGCCGTGGCCGGTGATGAAGATCACCGGCAGGGTCCAGCCGCGCCGGTTCAGCTCCTGCTGAAGTTCCAGGCCGCTCATCCGTGGCATACGCACGTCCAGCACCAGGCAGCCGGCCAGCTCGCTGCGGTACTGGCGCAGAAAGCTGGTGGCGTCGGCGAACAACTGGCTGCGCAGGCCCACCGAGCGCAGCAGCATGGCGATGCTGTCGCGCACCGCCTCTTCGTCATCGACGATGAAAACCGTACCGGTGTCCATGCTCCCTCACATTAGGCCGTTGGCAGGCGCACCACGAAGGTGGCGCCGCCCATCGCGTTGCCACGGTAGCTCATCTCGCCACCGTGGGCGGCGATGATCGACTGGCAGATCGACAAGCCCAGGCCCATGCCCTGGTGCTTGGTGGTGTAGAACGGCTCGAACAGGTGCGCCTCGACCGCCTCGCTGATGCCCGGCCCGCAGTCGCTGACCGCGATCTCGACAAAGCCCGCGCCGGCCGGATAGGTCTCGACCTGGATGAAGTCGCCGCTGGCGCGCTCGCTCATCGCCTCGATGCCGTTGCGCACCAGATTCAGCACCACCTGCTGCAGCTGCACGCCGTCGCCGGTCACCGCCGGCAGTTTCGGCGTGAGCCGCAACAGCAGCCGCCAGCCGCTGTTGCGCAGCTCGAATTCCAGCAGCTTGGCGACCTCGCTGATCAGCTGGTTGCAATCCAGCCGCTCGCGCACCGCATCGCGCTTGCGGGTGAGGCTGCGCAGGCCGCGGATCACCTGCCCGGCGCGGTCGGCCTGGGCGCTGATCTTTTCCAGGGTGCCGATCAGCTCCTCGGGCTCGGCCGTGCCGGATTGCAGCAGCCGCCGGCAGGCATTGGCGTAGTTGGCGATGGCGGTGAGCGGCTGGTTCACCTCGTGGGCGATGCCGCTGACCATCTCGCCCAGCGTACCGATGCGGCCGGCGTGGGTGAGCCGGGCGCGCAGCTCCTCGGCCTCGTGCTCGGCGCTGAGCAGGGCCGAGCGGTCGACGATCTCGCTGATCAGCAGTGGCTCCTGCTGCTCCGCTTCGACGCTGTAGGCCGCGTAGTTGCTGGTATGCACGACGGTGCCGTCGCCGCGCAGATAGCGCCACTCGTAGCGGCTGGCGGGCTGCTCGTCGCCTAGCGCCTCCAGCTGCTGGCGGGCGCCGGCGCGGTCGTCCGGGTGCAGCAGGTCCAGCTGCGAGTGCCGGAGCATCTCCGCTTCGCTGCGTCCGAGCAGGGCGCAGCAGGCGCGATTGGCCTTGATGATCTGGCCGTCGAGGCTGGTGATCAGGATCGGCGTCGGCGCGTTCTCGAAGATCACCCGCAGCTCGTCGGCCTGGTGCTTGAGCTGGGCCTGCTGGCGCAGGCGCTCGGAAATGTCGCGCAGGATGCCGACATAGCCGCGCTCCTTGCCCTTGATGAACTCACCCACCGACAGCTCGATCGGCACGGTGCTGCCGTCCTTGCGCTGGGCCGTCACCTGACGGCCGATGCCGATGATGCGGGCCTGCTGGGTCTTCTGATAGCGCAGCAGGTAGCCGTCGTGCTCCTGACGGTAGGGAGCGGGCATGAGCATGCTCAGGTTCTCGCCCATCACCTCGCTGGGCGTGTAGCCGAACAGCACTTCGGCGGCGCGGTTGAAGCGGGTGATGCGGCCGCGCTCGTCGGCCAGGATCATGGCGTCGACAGCGGCGTCGAGCAGCGCACTAAGACGGTCTTCGGCCACGACGGGCGCCTAGGTTCTGAAACGAGAAGGGGGAGAAAGCCGCAGCAAGCGCCTCAGTGTAACGGCAGCCCCGGCGTCACCCGCCAGGGACGGACCGGCGCCACCGCATAGCAGGCGGATCGACATGACCTTTGGTTGAACCTCGGCACCGGCGGCGACCGGCATCGCTAGACTGGGCCCCAGCTCCCCAGAGCGCATTGATGTGCGTCAATGCCCACCGGCACTCCGGGGCCGGAGAGTGCGGAGCCAGGAGAACCCAAACACCGCCATGAGCTACCGCCCCGTCGCCTGGATCAGCCACCCCGATTGCCTGCGCCACGACATGGGCGCGATGCACCCGGAGTGCGCGCAGCGGCTGAACGCGATCACCGACCGCCTGCGGATCAGCGGCCTCTACGACTTTCTGCACCACCATCCGGCACCACTGGCGCTGCGCGAGCAGCTCGCCTGGGTGCACAGCGAGGCGCACCTCGACCGGGTTTTCCACGCCGACACCAGTCGCGGCCCGGTGGCCATCGACGGCGACACCCAGCAGTCCGAGCACACCCTCCAGGCCGCGCTGCGCGCCGCCGGCGCTGGCATCCTCGGCGTCGATCTGGCGCTGGACGGCAAGGCCGGCCTCGCCTTCTGCGCGGTACGGCCGCCGGGGCACCACTGCGAGCGCAACCGGGCGATGGGCTTCTGCTTCTTCAACAACGTCGCGGTGGCGGCGGCCCACGCGCTCAGCCGGGGGCTCAAGCGCATCGCCATCCTCGACTTCGACCTGCACTACGGCAACGGCACCGCCGACATCTTCAAGGGCGACGACCGGGTGTGGCTGTTCTCCACCTATCAGAGCCCGCTCTACCCACACTGGGCCGGCGCCCCCGAGGCGCGCAACCTGGTGGACGTGGAACTGCCCGCCTACGCCGGCAGCACGGTGTTCCGGCAGGCGGTGAGCGAACGCTGGCTGCCGCTGCTGGAAACCCTGCGCCCGCAGTTGATCCTGGTCTCGGCCGGCTTCGACGCCCACGCACAGGATCCGCTCGGCGATCTGCGCCTGGGCTTTGACGACTTCCGCTGGCTGGGCAGCGTGATTGCCGGCGTCGCCGAGAGCTGCTGCCAGGGCCGGGTGGTCGCCACCCTGGAAGGTGGCTACGAGCCGCACGCCCTGGCACGCTCGGTGGAATCCTTCCTGCTGCCCTTCGTCGGCGACGGCCTCCTGGCATGACCATCCGCCATCTCGACAGCCTGCTGCGTGCCGACACGGTGATCTGCGTCGGCGACAGCGCGGAACCGGCGCTGCGGCAGATGCTCGACAACCTGCGCGCCCAGCCGGCCTTGCGGCTGGTGCGGACCGACGCCGCACTCGCCGGCTGGCCGCCCGGAACGCAGCGCAGTTGCGCGCTGATCGCCGACCCGGCGCTCGCCGATGCCCGCCTGATCGCCCGCCTCGGCGAGCGCGGCTGCCACGCCCTGCTGTGGCCGCATTCGCAGGCGCCCGAGCAGACGCTGCTGGCGGAAACGCGGCGCCAGGGCCTGCGTCTGCTCGGGCCGCGCAGCGGCGGCGTCATCCACCCTGCCGCCGGCCTCAATGCCGCCAGCTTCCCCTGCGCGCCCAGCGAAGGCGGGCTGGCGCTGATCGCGCAGTCGCAGTCGATTGCCGCCGCCGCGCTGGACTGGGCCACCGGCCGCCACCTGGGCTTCTCCTGGGTGGCGATCAGCGGCGCCGAGGCCGATGTCGATGTCGCCGACCTGCTCGACTACGCCGCGCTGGACCCGCACACCCGGGGCGTGGTGCTGCAACTGAGCCATCTGCGCGGCGGCCGCAAGTTCATGTCGGCGGCGCGCGCCTGTGCGCGCCTGAAGCCGGTGGTGGTGCTGCAAACCCAGCCCGCCGCCCGCATCGGTCTGGGGCCAGATCCGGTGCGCTCCACCGCCTTCGCCCGCGCCGGCATGGTGGAATGCGAGAACCTGCCCGGCCTGTTTGACGCGCTCGCGGCGCTGCACCGCCTGCCAGCCTTGCAGAGCCCGCAGGCCCTGGTAGTGGGCAATGGCGCCGGCATCTGCACCCTGGGCGTCGATGCCCTGGCGCGCCAGGGCATCGGCCCGCTGGCGCTGGACGAAACCCTGCGCGCGCAGTTGCCGAGGCACCGCCAGGCCGGCGGCGCGCTGGACTTCGGCAGCGCCCCGGCGACAGTGCTCGCCAAGGCCCTGTTCCAGCTGCTCGCCGACCCCCGCCTGCCGGCGCTGCTGCTGATCCACAGCCCCGCCACCGGCTCCTCGCACAGCGAGCTGGCGGAGTTGATCAGCCAGCGCCCCGATCCGCGACTGCTCACCGTCTGGCTCGGTCTAGACAGCGTGATGCCGGCGCGCAACCGCTGCGCCCAGGCCGGGCTGGCCACCTTCACCTCCGCCGACGCCGCCGCCCGCGCGCTGCGCTACCGCTGGGAATACCACCGGCGCCGCGAGCTGCTCACCCAGACGCCACCCCCGCAGCACCTGCCCGAGGCCGACCCGGAAGCGCTGCGCCGGCAGTTGCAGGCGCGCGCGCTGGCCGGCCCCGCCGCGCTGAGCACCGCCGAGCTGGCGCAGTTGCTCGCCAGCTACGGCCTGCCGGCGGCGCAGCCCGGCGCCAGCCCGAGGCTGGAAGTCGGCATCGCCAGCCACCCCGAACTCGGCCTGCACCTGCAAGCCACCCGCCCCGGCGGGATCACCGCCTACGGCTTCGCGCCTCTCGATGCCCTGCTCGCCGGACGCCTGCTGGACCGCGCCGGAGTGCCGCCCGAGGACGAGGCGCGGCCGGCGCTCGCCACCGCCCTGGTGCAACTGGCGCAGTTGCTGGTGGACCAGCCCTGGCTGAGCGCGCTGGGCCTGAGGCTTTGCGTCGATGGCGAACACGCCAGTTGGCTCACCCAGAGCGGCCACGCCACCCTCTGCGCCACCCCGCCGGGCGAGCGCCAGCGTCTGGCACTGGCGCCCTGGCCGGGCGAGCTTTCGGGGCGGATCGAAGCCAGCAACGGCCGTCGCTACCGCGTGCGCGCGGTGCGTCCGGCCGACGAGCCGGCCCTGATCCGCCTGTTGCAGAAGCTCGACGCCGAGGAGGTGCGCATGCGCTTCTTCGCCTACATCCGCCACTTCAGCCATGCGATGGGCGCGCGCATGACCCAGATCGACTACGACCGCGAGATGTCGCTGGTGCTGGTGCCGGAAGGCAGCGATCCCGACGAGGTGATGGCGATCGCCACCCTGGTCGCCGACCCCGATGGCCGACACGCTGAGTTTGGTCTGCTGGTGCACCACGATCATGCCCAGTGCGGCCTCGGCCGCGCGCTCCTGCAACGCCTGCTCGACCACGCCTGGCAACGCGGCATCGGCCAGGTTTACGGCGTGGTGCTGAGCGAGAACACGCCGATGCTCAAGGCCGCACAGAAGCTCGGCTTCCACCGCCGCGCCGAGCCGGAGGAGCCGGGCTGCGTGCGGGTGGAGATCAACGCGCCGGCCTAGCCTAGGCCGTACCGCGATCGGTCGTTCCCTTGTGCAGGCTCATGTGGTGCTGGCAGTCGTGCTCCACATCCTGTTCGAGAAAGGCAGCCGTCGTCAGCGAAGATTCGTGCTTGGCCACGCTGGCAAGGCCGGTGTGCAATGCCTCGTCGATGGCAGCATGGAACACCTGCCGGCCAATCCCGACTCGACCATACGCCGTGACACGCGCATTCTTGGCGCAGCTTTCCTGCCAAGGCTATCGGGCATCGTTGCTACCAAACTCCGCCGCCCCATTTCTTCCGGCAAGCAACAACCCACCAACACATCACGGCTAGCAGACGGTGGTATGGCTCAGACGACTGGCCGTGCCTCGCGCGGCATGCCCAGCCCGCGTTCGGCGATGAGGTTGAGCTGGATCTCGTTGGTGCCGCCATAGATGGTGTCGGCGCGCGAGAAGAAGAACAGTTGCTGCAAGGGCCGCGCGGCTTCGTCACCGCCCTCGCCTTCGGCGCCGAGCACGTCCATGCCCAGCTTGCCGAGATCGCGGTGCCAGTTGCTCCAGGCGTACTTGTAGACCAGGGCCTCGCGGCCGAGGCTCAGCTGATCGTCGCTCGCCAGCATGCGTAGCGCGTGGTAGCGCAGCACCTTCAGCCCACCCCAGGCGGCGGCGATGCGGTTGCGGACGAACGGGTCGCGATCCAGGCCGCGCTGGCGGGCCGCCGCCACCACCCGCTCCAGCTCGTGCAGGAAGTGCATTTGCTGGCCCAGCGTGGAAACGCCGCGCTCGATCTCCAAGAGACCCATCGCCACCTTCCAGCCCTCGCCCGGCTTGCCGACGAGATGGGCGGCTTCGGCTTTGGCGCCGTCGAAGAACACCTCGTTGAACTCGCTGCCGCCGCCCAGCTGGCGGATCGGGCGGATCTCGATGCCCGGCTGGTCCAGCGGCAGCAGCAGGAAGCTCAGGCCCTTGTTGCCCTTGCTGCCCGGCTCGCTGCGCGCCAGCACGAAGATCCATTCCGACTCGTGCGCCAGCGAGGTCCAGATCTTCTGGCCCTGCACGCGCCAGCTGCCGTCGGCCTCCTGCCAGCAACGGGTCTGGACGTTGGCGAGGTCGGAGCCGGCATTGGGCTCGGAATAGCCCTGCGCCCAGTATTCGCTGCCGTCGAGGATGCGCGGCAGGAAGCGCTGTTGCTGCTCCGGCGTGCCGAACTTGATGAGCGTCGGACCGATCAGGCCCTCGCCGATGTGGCCCATGCGGCCGGGGCCGCCGACGCGGGCGTACTCCTCGTGAAAGACCACCTGCTCGGCGATGGAAAGACCCCGACCGCCATGCGCCTTCGGCCAGCCGACGCCGGTCCAGCCGCCGGCGGCCAGTTCACGTTCCCATTCCTTGCGCAGCGCCGGATCGGCCTCTTCATCGCCGGGGCCACCGCGATGTTTGAGCGAGGCATAGCGGCCGCTGAGATGGCGCTGCATCCAGCCGGCGATCTCTTCGCGAAACGCCGCCAATGCTCCCTCCCCCGTAGGCGGGAGCGAGCTGGGATCGGGGCGTTCCGGCGCCCTGACCAAACGCCCCCGCTCTGGCCCTCCCCCGCTAGCAGGGGAGGGAACCGGTGCTTCGGAAAAGACCTGTGCGGCCACCTGCTCGCGCAGCGCCTCCGCGCTACCCAGCCAGTGGCTCGAAGCCTGCGCGCGCTTGAAGTAGAGCTGCGGGTCGTATTCCCAGGTGAAGCCGACGCCGCCGTGCAACTGGATCGCCTCCTGCGCGCACCAGTACAGGGTGTCGGAGGCCAGTGCCTTGGCAGCCGCGCACTCGGCGACGCACTCCGCCAGCCCGGCGCCGGTGGCGAGTTGCGCGGCCGCGCCGGCCACCGCCGAGCGCAGCGCCTCGACGCGCACCATCATCTCCGCACAGCGGTGCTTGACCGCCTGAAAGCCGGCGATGGCGCGGCCGAATTGCTTGCGGGTCGCGGTGTAGGCCACCGTCAGATCGAGGCAGGCCTGCGCCGCGCCCAACTGCTCGGCAGCGATGTACAGGCGCACTCGCGCGGCGGCGGCGGCGTAACCGGCGGCGGCGCGCTCGCCGTCGTCCAGGCGCTCGGCGGCGACCGCGTGCAACTCGGCCTCGGCAAAGCGACGGCCCTGGTCAAACCCGGGCTGGCTGCGGACGCGCAGGCCGTCGGCCTCGCGGCGAACCAGGAACAGGCCCGGCAGCGCCTCGCCCTCGACCGCCGCCAGCAACAGCAGTGCATCGGCGCTGTCGCCCTCGGGCAGGCGCGCAGCGCGACCGCTCAGGCTCCAGCCCTCAGCTTGCGGGCTGGCCTGGAGCGCGGTGGCGGCGAGAAAGCCACGCGCATCGGATGGCAGCGGCGCACTTAGCCGAAGCTCGCCCGCAGCGAGGGCCGGCAACCAGGCGGCGCGCGCCGCGTCGTCGGCGACTTCCAGCAACAGGGTGCTGGCGAGGCAGACGCTGGAGAAGAACGGCGCGCAGAGCAGGCGGTAGCCGCAGACTTCCTGCACCAGCGCCAGCTCCACCGGGCCGAGACCCAGGCCACCCAGCTCCTCCGGCACGGCGATGCCGCACCAGCCGAGTTCGGTGGCGATGCGGCTCCAGACCGAGAGGTCGTAGCCGCGCTCGCTGTCCATCGCGGCACGTACCGCCGCCGAAGTGCTGACATCGGCGAGCAGACTTTCGGCCGATTCGCGGATCAGCCGCTGATCGTCATTCAGGGAGAGATTCATGGTGGCGGATTATTCAATCCGCCCGGCGCGCACTCATCACCCGTTGGGATGATGAGTGCCGGCCTACCGCCGCGAGACCGCGCCGCTACCAGACGCCGTTGGTGACCCGCACCACGTAGAAGCCGCTGTAGCCGTCGGTGTACCAGATCTCCTTGCGCTCGGGCACGAAGGCAGGGCTGGACATCGCCCAGTTGCTGGCCTCGAAGATCGGCGTGATGCGCGGCTGCACCGGCGCGTTGAAATAGGCGATTTCACGCGGACGGCGCACGTCGCGGATGTCGAACACCCGCAGGCCGGAGATGATCATGCTGCAGGCGACGATGTCGGGGTTCACCCGCGTCGGCAGATTGCAGTAGTGGCCGGCATAGCCCTGCACCGGCAACTGCGCGCCGGGGTCGTTGGCGATGGCGTCCCGGTTCTCCGGCTGGTGCACCTCCAGGCGCAGGTCGGAGACCACCTTGGGCTTGCTCTCGTCACTGATGTCGATGATGCGGCCGGCGCCGACCAGATCGCCGTTGAAGCCGACGCTGCCGCCCTGCGAGCTGGCGGAATACTCGTCGATCTCCAGCACGTAGGGCTTGCCGTCGCGGGTGAACGGCAGGGCGTTCTGCGGAATCGACATGCTCGGCCAGGTGACATTGCCCAGCTCGCGCACCTGCGGATTGCTCTTGCGCGCCTGGATCTCGGAGGTGTCGAGAATCAGCATGCCCTTGCCGGTGCCTTCGGCGACGTAGGCGCGGTTGCCGTCGGCGCTCAGCGACAGGCCGTGCGAGAAGATCGGACCGGTCCAGATCGGCACCGGCAGCGAAGGATTGGAGATGTCCAGAGCGGTCAGCGTCGGCGTCCCGGGCGAGGCGGAGTAGAAGGTCTTGCCGTCCGCCGTCAGGCCGCTCTCGTGGCCGAGGAAACCCAGCGCGCCGGTGAAGCGCAGCTTCGGGCTGCGGCAGTCGGCGCTGAGGTCGTAGACATCGACCAGCCCCGGGTAGAAGGCCGGGTTGCCGGTGACCGCCGCCAGCACGCCGGCCTGCTGCGAGACCACCAGCGATTCGTGCGGCGTCAGCATCGCCGGCGTCAGCAGACGCGCGGTCAGCTTGGGCTGGGTCGGATCGCTCATGTCGAGCACATGGACGCCGCCCTGGGCGTCCACGAGATTGGTGGGATACAGCAGGGTGGTGTCGTAGTAGGCGCAGTCGTGGCCGGCCTTGTCGACATAGCGCTCCACCTTGAAGCCGCCCACGGTGCCGATCGCGTTCGGGGTGGTGTAGGAGCCGACCAACTGGGTGTTGCAGGTATAGCCCTCGGCGGCACGGCCGCTGTCGATCTCCGCCCGGCTGACCCGGCCTTGCAGGCCGGTCTCCGGTCGTGAGCCGGGGCCGCAAGCGGCCTTGGGCGTGGCTTCGCCGCTCGGGGTCGCTTCGGTCGGGGCACTGCTACCACAGGCAGCCAGGGCGGCGGAAAGGACCAGCGGACACAGCAGGGCCGGGATGCGGCTCATGGTTGTTTCTCCTCGAAGAGCACTCTTCCAGGATTATCTGAACCGCCTTTCAGATCAGCAACGGTCGCCGCGCCGAGACGGCTGTCGGCCCGGTCAAGCGCTCAGTCGGCGCCGGCATCCAGGCGCGCCTGGATGCTGCGGATCGTCATCACTTCCTCGGATTGCTCGCGGACGATGCGCGCCGCCAGCTCGCGCACGGCCGGCAGCCGCGCCTCTCGCGCGGCAAAGCGCGCCATCGGCAGGCCACCCTGGTGATGGCGGCGCATCAGCTCCAGAAACCAGCGCTGGCGCTCCAGACCGCTGGCGGCGCGCAGGGTCTGCAAGTCCTCCGGGCTGGCGAGGCCGGGCATGCCGGTGCTGGCGCGCTGGCAATCGAGCAGGTACTGACGCAGCTCGGGATCGGGCGGCGCCTGCCCGAGCAGCATCCAGTCCATGCTTTTTGAAGGCGGCACCGCAGGCTGCTCCCAGAGCCGCAGCCAGCCGTGCATCTGGCCCAGCTCCAGCAACTGCTGATTGCGCACGCCCTGGGCGAGCAGCGCCGCAGCACCCGGAGGAGCGTCGAGCAGGGTCTGGGCGATCACCAGCGCCTGCTCGTGGTGCTGGGCCATGAACTGGGCGAAGCGGATGTCGATGGGGCTGGGTTGCTGCTGTTGCAGCGCCGCGCGTTCCTGCCGGGCCTGGTGCTGCTGCCAGCCGCCCACCGCCAGGGCGGCGGCGCCGGTCAACAGCGCGAGCACGGGAATCAGAGAACGCATGAGCAGGGCGAACGCCAGCAGAGCCAGGGGATCGAGGCCGCGAACCTAGGGTGTGTCATCAATTACCTGGTCGCTGCGGCCGAAGTCTGTTTTGGGGCAGTGCAAGGAAGGCAGGGAGGGGAATAGTTGGTTCTATTTCCCTCTCTGGCTGACGCCGCAATGCCCCAAAACAGTCCGGCCCCGAAGGGTTGCGGCCAAAACCGCGCAGTGCGTCGTTGCGAGACTTGCACAGGTTCCAACCTGCGCTACGTCTCGCGCCTCGCACTGCGCGGTTTTGACTCGCAACGCAGCGAGCAGGTAATTGATGACACACCCTAGCACCGCCCGCCGCCGGCTGTCGTCGGGAAAATCTGCCCGGTCTCAGGCCGGCGTGGCCAGGTAGGGAGCGAGCGTCGCGCGCTCGTCCTCGGTCAGCGCCAGCGCCTTGCGGGTCTGGCCGTCGAAGCGCACCAGGGTGGCACGGGCGGTGGCGACGCAGACCTCGCCGGCAAAGATGCCCACGCCCAGCACGAAGGAACTGCCGCCCATGCGCTGGACGTTGATGCCCACCCGCAGCTCGTTGGGGTACTTCAGCTCCTGCCGGTAGTCGATCTCCAGCCGCGCGATCACATTCTGGCGCGCGCCGGTCTCGGTCCAGAAGCCGATGTGCCGCAAAAAGGCGGCGCGCCCGGACTCGGCATAGATGGTGTAGGCCACGTTGTTCACATGGCCCATCAGGTCGAGGTCGTAGAAGCGGACGCGCTCGTCGGCCCAGTAGCGGTAGTCCTGCGGGCGCGTGCCTTCTGTACCAAGCGGCATGGGCTCAAAGCTTGTGAAGAAATCGTAGCGAGCATGCCCAGCCGCTAGGAATAGGAGCGCAGAAACCGGAGCGCACTACTGTGCGTGAGGATTTCGAGCACCGCATGACGACGCGGATGGGCAGCGCAGTAGATTTATTCACGAGCTTTAGGTGCCGTAGACCTTCTGCGCCGGGGGCTCGGTGGCGATCAGCTCGCCGATCACCGTGTGCAGTTCCTGCGGCGCGTAGCGGGCGCCCTTGTTCTTCACCGTGCCGGTCTTCCAGCCACGGGCGATGGAGATCTTGCCGCCCTCCACCTCGAACACCTTGCCGGTCACGCCCTGCGACAGCTCGCTGCACAGATACACCACCAGCGGCGCGACATTGCCGGGATGGTAGTGGTCGAAGCTGCCGTCTTCCGGCGCCTTCATCATCGCGCCGAACGGGCCTTCGGTCATGCCGGTGCGCGCCGCCGGAGCGAGCGCGTTGGCGGTGACGCCATAGCGGCCGAGTTCCGCCGCCTGCACCAGGGTCAGCGAGGCGATGCCGCCCTTGGCCGCCGAGTAGTTGCTCTGGCCGATGTTGCCTTGCAGGCCGGCGCCGGAGCTGGTGTTGACGATGCGGCCCAGCGGCTTGCCGCCGGCCTTCACCTGATCGCGCCAGCGCTGCACCAGCTTGCTGGCGAGGCAGAAGTGGCCCTTGAGATGGACGCGCACCACGGTGTCCCAGTCGTCCTCGCTGAGCGAGGCGAACATGCGGTCGCGCACCACGCCGGCGTTGTTGACCACGCCATGCACCTCGCCGAAGGCGGCGAGCGCGGCGGCGATGATCGCGTCGGCGCCGGCCATGCTGGTGATGTCGCCGAGCGCCACCACCGCCTTGCCACCGGCGGCCTGGATTTCCTGCACCACCGCTTCGGCGGCTTCCAGGCGGATGTCGTTGACGGCGACATTGGCGCCCTCGGCGGCCAGCGCCAGAGCGTATTCACGCCCCAGGCCTGCGCCGGAGCCGGTGACGATGATGGTGCGGTTGTCGCAGATACCCATGATGCTGCTTCCTCGTTAGCTGGTCTTCCCTCTCCCCCCGTGGGAGAGGGATCGAGGGAGAGGGGGTGCTTCACTGGCTAGCGCGCAGCCCCCTCTCCCCTAGCCCCTCTCCCACGAGGGGAGAGGGGAACTCACTCACAGTCGTTCGATGATGGTGACGTTGGCCACGCCGCCGCCTTCGCACATGGTCTGCAGGCCGTAGCGGCCGCCGGTGCGCTCCAGCTCGTGCAGCAGGGTGGTCATCAGCTTGACGCCGGTGGCGCCCAGCGGATGCGCCAGCGCGATGCCGCCGCCGTTGACGTTGGTCTTGGCGTGCGGATAGCCGGTCTCCTTGAACCAGGCCAGCACCACCGGGGCGAAGGCCTCGTTGATCTCGACCAGGTCGATGTCTTCCAGCTTCATGCCGGACTTCTTCATCGCGTAGTGCGTGGCCGGGATCGGCGCGGTGAGCATGAAGATCGGATCGTCCGCGTACACGCTCATGTGCTGGATGCGGGCACGCGGCTTGAGGTTGTACTTCTTCAGTGCACGCTCGGAGACGATCAGCATCGCCGAGGCGGCGTCGCCGGTCTGGCTGGAGACACCGGCGGTGATGGTGCCGCCGGGCGCCAGCGGCTCCAGCTTTTGCATCTGTTCCAGCGAAGTCTCGCGGGTGGTCTCGTCGTGCTCCAGCCCATTGATCGCCACGATCTCCTTCTTGAAGCGGCCTTCGGCGATGGCGCGGCGGGCGCGCACATGGCTTTCCAGCGAGAAGCGCTCCATCTCCTCGCGCGAGATGTTCCACTTGTCAGCAATCAGCTGCGCGCCGTGGAACTGGCTCACCGGCTCGCTGCCGAAGCGCGCCGTCCAGCCCTTGGAGCCGGAGAAGGGATCGGCGAAGCCCAGCGGCTTGGCGGCGATCATCGCCGAGGAGATCGGAATCTGGGTCATGGTCTGCACGCCACCGGCGACGATCACGTCCTGGGTGCCGGACATCACCGCCTGCGCGGCGAAGTGCACCGCCTGCTGGGAGCTGCCGCACTGGCGGTCGATGGTCACGCCCGGCACGTGCAGCGGCAGGCCGGCCGACAGCCAGCAGGTGCGCGCGATGTTGCCGGCGAGCGGACCGATGGCGTCGAGGCAGCCGAAGATCACGTCGTCGTAGTCGTCGGCGGGGATGGCATTGCGCTCGACCAGCGCCTTGAGAACATGGGCGCCGAGGTCGGCACCGTGGATCTGCGACAGGCTGCCCTTGCGCTTGCCGGTAGGCGTGCGCAGGGCGTCAACGATATAGGCTTCGGCCATGAGGTTTCTCTTGCTTGCTTAGTGGGTGAAGGTTTCCGCCGGCCCCAGGGCAGCGCCCTCGGCCAGCACGAAGTCGGCGATGCGCGCCTTGTGGAAAATGGCGTCGCCCCAGGTGGCGTCCAGCGCCCAGGCGCGCTTCATGAACATCTGCAGATCCGCCTCCCAGGTGTAGCCCATCGCGCCGTGGACCTGGATGCTCTTGCGCGCCGCCAGCCGCGCCGCTTCGCCGGCGACCAGCCGCGCGTGCGAGACATGCAGGCCGGCGCGCGGATGCCCGGTGGCCAGCGACTGCGCGGCGCGCTGCACCACCGGCCGGGCGAACTCGATCTTCACCGCGACATCGGCCAGGTGGTGCTTGACCGCCTGGAAGCTGCCGATCGGCTTGCCAAACTGCTTGCGCTGGGCGGCGTAGTCGGTGCCCAGATCGAGCATGCGCTGGGCCAGACCGAGCAGCTGTGCGGAGATCGCGACGCCGGCGCGGTTGATGACGCCCTGCCAGAGTTCGCGGCCCTGCTCGGCGCCGCAGACGCGGGTCTTGTCGCTGGGCGTCCACTGCACGCGGTAGAGCCGGCGCGAGGAATCGATGCTGGCGTTGAGCGTCAGCGTCGCCTCTTCCGGGCGCAAGGCGTGCAGCTCGTCGGCGTGCCAGAGCAGCAGCAGGCTGGCATTGGCGGCGTCGGCAACGAAGGGATTGATCGGATGACCGACCGCCACACGGGCGCTGCCGTCGGCGATCTTCGGCAGCCAGTGCGCCTTGAGCTTGGAGTCTTCCGGCAGCGCCTTGCTCAGGTACACCGCCAGGTAGGCGGTAGCGGTGAGCGAATCGGGAATGGCGTAGTAGCCCAGCTCCTGCTGGATCAGCACCCAGTCGAGATCGCCCAGGCCCATGCCGCCGTAGGCCTCGGGCACCGACAGCGCGGTGAGGCCCTGGTCGGCGAGCTTGGCGCGCATCTCGGCGCTGCGGCCGGATTCGGTTTCCCAGATCTCGCGCAGCAGCTCGGGGGCGGCTTCCACCATCAGGAACTTGTGGATGGCGTCGCTGAGCGAGAGCTGGTCTTCGGTAAATGTGAAGTCCATGGATCAGGCCCTCGGCAGGCCGAGCATGCGCTCGGCAATGATGTTGCGCTGAATCTCGTTGCTGCCGGCATAGATCGGCCCGGCCTGGGCGAACAGGAAGCCGTCCAGCCAGGGCGCGCTCTCGGCGGCCTCCGGCGCTTCCGGCATCAGCTCGCCACGGGCGCCGAGGATGCGCATGGCGGTCTCGTGCATCAGCAGGTCCAGCTCCGACCAGAAGATCTTGTTGGTCGAGGCCTCGGGGCCGATGTGGCCGCCACGCACCAGCCGGCTGGCGGTCTGGTAGGTGGAGAGCGCATAGGCCTCGGCGTCCATCCAGCTCTTCAGCACCGCGTCGCGGATCGAGGGATCGCGGTCGGCATGCTCGCGGTGGCGCTGGTAGAGCGCGACCAGGTTCTGCGCGGTTTTCTGGAAGCGCGCCGGCGAGCGCAGCATCAGGCCGCGCTCGAAGCCGGCGGTGGCCATCGCCACGTTCCAGCCCTGGCCTTCGGCGCCCAGGCGGTTGGCCACTGGGACTCGGACGTTGTCGAAGAAGATTTCGGCGAAGCCGGGCAGGCCGTTGAGCTGCTTGATTGGGCGGATGCTGATGCCCGGCAGGTTTAGCGGCAGCAGGATGAAGGTGAGGCCGTGGTGGCGGCTCGAATCGGGATCGGTGCGGAACAGGCCGAAGCACCAGTCGGCATAGACCGCGCGCGTCGACCAGGTCTTCTGGCCGTTGATGACGTAGTGATCGCCCTGGGAATCACTGGTGAGGATGGCCTTGGTACGGATCGCCGCCATGTCGGAACCGGCGCCCGGCTCCGACCAGCCCTGCGCCCAGATGTCCGCGCCCGCCGCCATGCGCGGCAGAAAGCGCGCCTTCTGCTCGTCAGTGCCGTATTCCATCAGCGTCGGCGCCAGCAGGAACACGCCGTTCTGGTTGACCCGCAGCGGCGCGCCGGCACGCCAGTACTCTTCCTCGAAGATCAGCCAGTCGATCAGGTCGCAGCTACGCCCGCCGAGTTCCTTGGGCCAGGTCACCGCGCTCCAGCGGCCCTCGTGCAGCTTGGCTTCCCAGGCACGGTGCTGCTCGAAGCCTTCCTGGGTGTCGAAGCTGCTCAGCGCCTGCTTGGGCACATTTGCCGTCATCCATTCGCGGACTTCGGCGCGGAATTTCTTCTGCCGCTCGGTGTATTCGAGTCTCATGGCTGATCCTTGAACTCGGCTTCGCGCTTTTCGACGAAGGCACGCCGGGTCTCGGCCGAGTCCTTGCTCGAATAGGCCTGTAGGGTGAAGCCCTGCTCCCAGCGATACTTGCTTTCGAGATTGCCGTCCTCGATGCCGTTCAGCGACTCCTTCGCCAAGCGAATCATCACGGTGCTCTTGGCGGCGATCTTGGCGGCGATGGCGAGTGCGGCCTCGCGCAACTCGGCCTTGGGCACCACTTTCTCGATGGCGCCCAGACGGTAGGCCTCGGCGGCGGTGATGGAGTCGCCGGTGAAATACATCATGCGCACCTTCTGCACCGGGAACAGCCGCTGCAAATGCGCGCCGCCGCCCATGGCGCCGCGATCCACCTCCGGCACACCGAAGGTGGCGCAATCGCTGGCGACCACGATGTCCGCCGCGCCGGCCAGGCCGATGCCGCCGCCGAGCACGAAGCCGTGCACAGCGACAATCACCGGCAAGGGATTGCGGTGCACCGCTTCAAAACTGCGGTAGTTGCCGGCATTGACCGAGATGATCTTCTCCGGGTGCTTGTCCAGCTCCTTGATATCGACACCGGCGCAGAAGCCGCGGCCCTCGGCGCGCAGCACGATCACCCGCGCCTCCGGCAGCGTGCCGAGCCGGGTGATCTCGTCGGCCAGCGCATGCCAGCCAGCGTCGTTGAGGGCGTTGACCGGCGGCCGGTCGATGACCAGCTCGGCAATGCCGTCGCTGATGGTGGTTTTGAATTGTTCGCTCATGGGCGACTCGGGTTAAGTGAGCCCCTCCCCCCTCGTGGGGGAGGGGTTGGGGAGAGGGGGCTACGCTCGCTCATGGCGCACTCGGGCCGGGGACGAAAGTCCCCCCTCTCCCCTAGCCCCTCTCCCACGAGGGGAGAGGGGAACAAAGTCAGTTTCGCGCTCATGGCTATCTCGGCAGCGCCGCCAGGCGCTGCTCCGCCTCCGAAACTATGCCGGCAATCAGCTCGGCGACCGTCGGCAGGCTGGCGATATTGGCAGCGACCTGGCCGGAAGGCAGCACGCCCTCGTCGGGCTTGCCCTCGACCATGGCGCGCTGGATCAGTACCGGCGCATTGGCGGCCATCATGGTCTGGATCGCGCCGTCACCTTCGCGCAGGGCGGCGAAGAAGGTCTTGGCCATGTGGCCCAGGGTCATGCCGGTATGCGCGCGCCAGGCCCAGGCGCTGGACAGCGCCACGAACAGGCGACGCAGCAGGCCACCGCTTTCCAGGCGCAGCAGGAAGGGGTTGTCGATCATCCGCTGCGGCATGCCATCGACGGCGGTGGAAGCGCGGATCTGCGCGGCCTCCTTGACGGCGACGTACTTCTGGAGCGTGCTGCGCGGCACCGGCGAGTCGGCGGTCATCAGGAAGCGCGTGCCCATGGCGATGCCCGCAGCACCGTAGGCCAGCGCGCCGGCGAGGCCACGTCCGTTGTAGAAGCCGCCGGCGGCGACCACCGGCACCTTCACCGCCTCGAGCACCTGCGGCAACAACAGAGTCGTCGGCACCGAGCCGGTGTGACCACCGCCCTCGCCGCCCTGCACGGTGATGATGTCGGCGCCCAGCTCCACCGCCTTCTGGGCGTGCTTGAGCGCACCCACCGTCGGCATGCACAGCACGCCGGCATCCTTGAAGCGCTTGATGATCGCCGCACTCGGGCCACGGCCATAGCTGACCGCGCGGACACGGTCGGCGTTCTGCAGCACCAGCTCGATCACCTCGGCGGCATTGGGCTGGAACATGTGGAAGTTGACGCCGAACTTGGCACTGGTCGCCGCGCGCACGGCGGCGATCTCCGCGCGCAGGGTCTCGGTGGACATGGTGGCGGCGGCCAGAAAGCCGAAGCCGCCGGCATTGCTGGTGGCGGCCACCAGCTTGGCGTCCGCCACCCAGCCCATCGCGGTCTGGACGATGGGGTAGCGGCAGCCCAGCAACTGGGTCAACGGCGTTTGCAGTGCGGCGGGTGCGCTCATGAGGTTCGTGCTGGGAGTGCTACTGGCCGTCCGGCTTCTTGTTGCCGGCGGCCATCGACTTGGCGTCCTGCCCGCCCAGGGGATTGCCCTGGGTGAGATCGCTCTGGGCATGCGCGAAGTGGTGCATGTGGAAGACCGCGTCCATGGCGGTGCGCTTGCCGCGCAGCTCCTCGACATGGTTGATCGCCTGCTTGGTCAGCCAGAGGCCGAGCCGTCCCTTCTCGGCGAGGTTGGCGGCCATCTTCGCCACCTCGGCGTCGAGCGCCTCGCGGGCGACGATGCGGTTGACCATGCCGAAGTTGTAGGCGCGCGCGGCGGGCATGCGCTCGCCAAGCATCAGGAATTCCTTGGCGACGCGCGGCGGCAGCTCGAAGGCATGCGCGAAGTACTCCACGCCCGGGATGCCCATGCGCTGCACCGGGTCCTGGAAGTAGGCATCTTCGCTGGCGACGATCAGATCGCAGACCCAGGCCAGCATCAGGCCGCCGGCGATGCAGGCGCCCTGCACGGCGGCGATGGTCGGCTTGGGCACATCGCGCCAGCGCCGGCACATGCCCAGGTAGACCTCCTGCTCGCGGGTATAGAGCAGCTCGGCGCCCGGCTTGTTGACGTGGTCCGGCAGCAGGTGCTTGCGCTCGAAGCTCTTGTGCAGATCACGCCCCGGCGTGCCGATGTCGTGGCCGGCGGAGAAATGCTTGCCGGCGCCCTTGAGCACGATCACCTTCACCGCGTCGTCGCTGACCGCGCGCGCGAAGGCGGCGTCCAGCGCATAGGTCATCTGCGAGTTCTGGGCGTTGTTGTAGCCGGGCCGGTTCATGGTCACCCAGGCCACGCCCTCCCGCACCTCGTAGAGCACCGGCTCTTCGGTCTCGTAGGTGATCTCGACCTTCTTGGGCTCGACCAGATCGCTCATGGGCCGCGCTCAGGCCGCCGCGCGCAGCGCGGGCGGGTCGTTCTTCAGCACCATGCCGCGCAGATTGTGCGGGTCGAGCTTGCGGATGATGGCGAGCTGTTCGGCGGTCGGCAGCGGCGTTTCACCGAGATCGGGCGCTTGCAGCAGCGGGAAGCCGGTCGCCGCCTGCACCTGCTCGAAGCTCACGCCGGGGTGCAGGGACTTGACGCGGATCGCGTGGTCCGGCCCGCCGAAGTCGAGCACGCAGAGGTCGGTGACGATCAGGCGCAGATCGACGTAGTCCTGCTTCATGCCCGGCCCCCAGCGTTCCGGCTTGTAGCCGACGCCGGAGACCATATCGACCTCGCCAGCGACGAACACGCGCGGGCCGTGGTTGGGCACGAACAGCGAGTTGATGTGGCAGATGCTGTTGCCCGGCAGGCCGCGCACACCCAGCACCGCCGACTTCGGCTTGGCGTAGTCGGGGCCGACGGCGGAGAGATTGGTCTGGCCCCAGCGGTCGATCTGCGTCGGGCCGATCATGGCGTGGCGCTTGCCGCCCCAGACGCACTCGAACACCCGCTCGAAGGACATGTAGCCCTCGTACTTGGGCTTGTAGTCGCCGCGCGGGCCTAGCGGCACCGGCTCGCTGACCAGATAGCTTTCACTATCGGTCATCAAGAGCTCGGGCGAGTGCGTCATCTTGGCCAGGCTCGCGCCCAGGCGCGGGATGGTGGTGATGCCGGAGGCGAGCACTTCACCGTTGTCGCGCCAGGCTTCGGAGCTGGCGACGATCATCAATTCGGCGAGGGTGGCAGGGGCTAGGTCGCTCATGTTCAAAACACCGGCAGCTTGAGCTTGGCGAGGCGCTCGGCGCCGCCGATCTGGGTCTGGTAGGCGACTTCGCCACCGCTCACGAACTCCTCCACGTACTTCGCCCAGCCACCTTCTTCGCTGGCGGAGGCGTTGTAGCGCTTGAGGTGCTCCATGTCCCAGCCGTAGTTGGGGCCGAGGTAGGTCGGGTGCGCGCCACCCGGTGCATGCACGACGCTATGCACGAGGTAGCGCTCGAAGGGATTGAGCTTGGCGGTGTCGGCATCCAGCTCCAGCTTCTCGTGCACCACTTCGCTGCTGACGATGACGTGATCGGCGGCGCGGGCGTAGAGGTGATCGAAGAAGGTGTCGTGACCACGCACCAGCGTGTTGCCCAGGCGGTCGGCCTCGTTGACGTGAATCAGCGCGGCGTCGAGCTTGAGCGCCGGCATCGCCACGTAGACCTCGCCGTCGGCGTAGGGCGAGGCGATGGTCTTGAGTTGGGGATTCTTGGCCAGCACATCGGTCGCCAGACCGACGCGGGTGGGCAGGAAAGACATGCGCATGCCGGCGGCGCGCAGGCCCCACTCGAACATGCCCTCGTCGTATTCCTCCACCGCGATGGCGCCCGACTCGCGCGCCTTGCGGTAATAGGGTTCCAGCGGGATCGCGTCCATGGTGACGAAGGCGAAGATCAGCTTCTTCACCTTGCCGGCAGCGCAGAGCATGCCGACATCCGGGCCGCCGTAGGAGACGACGGTGAGATCCTTCAGCGGCGAGCGCAGGATCTCGCGTACCAGGGCCATGGGCTTGCGACGAGGGCCCCAGCCGCCGATGCCGATGGTCATGCCATCGCGCAGGGCCGCGACGGCCTCGGCCGCCGACTTCTGTTTGTTGAGTGCCATGTGGTTCTTGTTAGCGGAAGCCGACCGAGAAATCGTGGCCCCAGATGGAGACCTGCTTGGTGTGCGTGGTTTCCCAGACACCCGGCTCGACGCTGATGCCGCCCCAGCCGTATTCGAGCGCGAAATTGCTGGGCGTGAGCATGTAGAACGAGGTCATCTTGTCGTTCTCGTGCTGGCCCAGTGTCGCCATGAGTTTGGCGCCGTGCTTTTCGCGACGCAGCTCGCCGCGGTCCACCTCGTCCTTCTCGGTGACCTCCAGCATGATGTGCACGCAGCCGGAGGGGCTGGGCATCTCCGCCAGCGCCAGGCTGTGGTGACGGCCGGAGGCGGCGTGCAGGAAGTAGATGCGGATCAGCGGCGCATCCGGGCCGGGCTGGAAGTTGAAGATGTCGGAAATGCCGAAGCCCAGCACCTCGGTGAAGAACTTCAGGCTGGCGTCGAAGTTGAGCGAGGGCAGCACGGTGTGGCCCATGCCCTGCGCGCCGGTCTTGAAATGGGTGCTGCCCAAGGGCGACACGAACGGCGACTCGCCGCCCGCGTAGCCATAGCCCAGCTCGTGGCGGTTGCCGGAGGGATCGGTGAACAGCGCCAGATCGGTGACGCAGCGTGCGGCCTTCAAGGCGGCGCTGGCAGGCTCGACCTTCACCCCAGCCTTTTCGATGGCGGCGACGGCGGCGGCGAAGTCGGCGGCGTTCGCCACCTCCCAGCCGGAGGCCTGGTAGCGGTCCTCGCTGCCGGCGACCACCGCGAGACGGAAGCGGCGCTCGTCCAGCTTCAGGTACAGGCCGCCCTCCGGCGCCGGGCTGGTCATCGCACCCAGTACCTGCTCGCCGTACTGCCGCCAGCGGGAAACGTCCGTGGACTCCGCCACCACATAGGCCAGCGCCTGGATCAAGGGCTTGGGACTGCTCATGGAAGGTCTGCCTGAAAGGGGGATTTGAACGACCGGGATTATCGAGACCGCCCTGTGCAAGAGCTTCACCCGTTTTGATGAGTCGATCTGCGGGGCTCCCTGGGGCAGATCGTCTTATTGGACGAAGGCTAGCCAGTGGGCAGCCGAAATAATGCCGGCCACTGGCCATGAGCCATCGTCCAGGCTGCCTGCACAGCCTGGGCAGAAGACATCCGAGGCCGCGTCGCGCAAGCCCGGACACCGCGAACAACCGCCATTAGAACCAATAGACGAGGAGAACGCAGCATGGGTCGAGTACAGAACAAGGTGGCGATCGTCACCGGCGCCGCCAGCGGCGTAGGCAAGGCCGACGCCGAGCTGCTGGCGCGCGAGGGCGCCCACGTCGTACTCACCGACCTCAACGAGAGCGAGGGTGTGAAAGCCGCCGAGGCGATCAAGGCCAAGGGCGGCTCGGCGCTGTTCCTCAAGCACGACATCGCCGACGAAGAGAGCTGGAAGTCGGTGATTGCCAAGACCGAGGAAACCTTCGGCGGCCTCGACATCCTGGTCAACAATGCCGCGATCCTGATCTACGGCAACATCGAGAACACCGATCTCGCCACCTGGCAGAAGATCCAGAAGATCAACTCCGACGGCTACTTCCTCGGTTGCCACTACGGCTACAAGGCCATGCTCAAGCGCGGCGGCGGCGCCATCGTCAACATGTCCTCGATGGCCGGCATCGGCGGCGTCGGCTCCTTCTGCGCCTACTCGGCCTCGAAGGGCGCGGTGGCGGCGATGACCCGCTCGATTGCCGCGCACGCGCGCATGAACCTGCACAAGATCCGCTGCAACTCGATCCACCCGGACGGGATCATGACGCCGATGGTCACCGGCCTGCACGCGACCATGCCCAAGGGCACCCAGAGCGCGGTGCGGGTGATGGACCAGAAGCAGATGATGGCGCGCTTCGCCAAGCCCGAAGACATCGCCAATCTGGTGCTGTTCCTGGCCAGCGACGAGTCCAGCTTCATCAACGGCTCCGAGTACCGCATCGACAACGGCTATCTGCTCTGGGCCGACTGATGCCGATTGCGGATCGCCGAGCTCGGCTTGCGGCGGTGACCGTGGGCAAGGCACTCCGCTTCTGCCGATTCATTCCGCAATCCGAAATCCGAAATCCGCAATGCAACTGACCCTGCCACTCGCCTTCGCCGAATCGGTCCGCAAGTTCGCCGACCGTCCCGCCCTGATCGGCGAAGACGGTCGCAGCTTCAGCTACGCGCAATTGGACGCGCAGCGACGCACTGCCGCGCAGGCGCTGATCGCGCTCGGCGTGCAGCCCAAGGACCGCGTCGCGCTGTGGGCGCAGAACACGCCGGAGTGGGTGATCGCGGCGCTGGCGGTGCAGAGCATCGGCGCGGTGCTGGTGCCGGTGAACACCCGCATGCGCGGCCAAGAGGTTGCCTATGTGCTGGAGCGCAGCCAGGCCAAGCTGCTGTTCACCTGCGGACGCTTTCTCGACCAGTACTTCCCGGCGCTGCTGGAAGGCCACCGGCCGGCCAGCCTGGAACAGCTGATCGTGCTGCGCGACGCCCAGGACGGTGACACCACCTGGGCACAGTTCCTGAACCGGGCCGAGGGCGTCGATCCGGCCGAGGTGGATCGCCGCGCCGCGCAGGTGCGGCCCAGCGACCTGATGGACATCATGTTCACCAGCGGCACCACCGGCCAGCCCAAGGGCGTGATGAGCGCACACGGGCAGAACCTGCGGGTGAGCCTGGAATGGGGCAAGCGGGTGGAGCTGGTGCCGGAAGACCGCTATCTGGTCATCAACCCCTTCTTCCACGCCTTCGGCTACAAGGCCGGCTGGCTCACCGCCCTGCTTTACGGCTGCGCGATCCTGCCGCACGCGGTGTTCGACGCGGCGGCGGTGATGAAGCGCATCGAGCGCGACCGCATCTCGGTACTGCCCGGCCCGCCGACGCTGTTCATCAGCCTGCTCAATTCGCCCGAGCGCGCGCGCACCGACCTGAGCTCGCTGCGCGCGACCATGACCGGCGCCGCCACCGTCGCGCCCTCGCTGATCGAGCAGATGCGCGCCGAGCTGCACTTCAAGGTGCTGCTCACCGGCTACGGCCTGACCGAGGCCAGCGGCATGGTGTCGTTCTGCCACTCCACCGACGATGCCGAGACGGTGGCCCGCACCTGCGGCAAGCCGATCCCCGACACCGAGGTGAAGTGCATCGACGAAGAGGGAAACCGCCTGCCGCACGGCGTCGCCGGCGAGCTGCTGGTGCGCGGCTACAACGTCATGCAGGGCTATCTCGACAACCCCAAGGCCACCGCCGAGGCCATCGACGCCGAGGGCTGGCTGCACACCGGCGATGTCGCGGTGATCGACGAGCGCGGCTACATCCGCATCACCGACCGCCTCAAGGACATGTACATCACCGGCGGCTTCAACTGCTATCCGGCGGAGATCGAGCGGATGATGTCGGCGCACCCGGCCATCGCCCAGGTGGCGGTGATCGGCGTGCCCTGCGAGCGCCAGGGCGAGGTCGGCAAGGCCTACGTCACGCTGCGCCCGGGGCAGAGCGTCGATGAGAAATCGCTGATCGCCTGGTGCCGGGAGCAGATGGCCAACTACAAGGTGCCGCGCCACATCGAGATCGTCGAGGCGCTACCGACCAATGCCTCCGGCAAGGTGATGAAGTTCCAGCTGCCGCGCTAGCCTTGCAACCGCCCCTCGCGGCTCAGGCATGCCCGCTGGGCAGCACCTCGGGCAACCCGAGCAAGTCCCGGCGCACCGCATCACGGCCGTCGCCCTTGGCGCCGTACAGAGCCCGGTCCGCCCGCTCGAACAGGCTGGCCACGGTTTCCTCTGGCGCCGGCACCAACACCGCGACTCCGGCGCTGATCGTCAGGGGACGGCAGCCGCTGGCGGGACTCTCGGCGAGCGCCGCCACTTCGGCGCGCAGGCGTTCGGCGATCTGCACGGCCGACGCCGGCTGCACGTCGAACAGCAGCAGCACGAACTCTTCACCCCCCAGGCGCGCGCAGACATCCATCGGCCGCTGGGCAGCGGCAGCCAGGACCTGCGCCACGGCGCGCAGCGCGATGTCGCCGGCCAGATGGCCGTGGCTATCGTTGTAGCGCTTGAAGTGATCGACATCGAACAGCAGCAGCGCCAGAAAGCGTTGGTCGCGACGCGCCTGCCCGAGCACGCGCTCGGCCTGCGCGAAGAACACCCGGCGGTTGTGCAGGCCGGTCAAGCCGTCGCGCTCGGAGAGTTCGCGCAGCCGCGTCGATTGCAGCCAGTTGCGCCGGTCGGCGCGCTCCTGAAGGTAGCCCACACAAATGCAGATCAGCAGACCGGCGAGCAGGATCAGACTGTTCCGCAGCAGCCACTGGCTGTCGAGGCCCAGCGCCTGGCCCAGACCGACAAAGACCAGCACGGTGGCCAGACTCAAGAGCAGTGCGTAGCGGAACACCAGACCAATGAAGAAGTGCACGACCAGGAACGCGAACACCAGGAACTCGTGCGGCCAAGGGACCGCCACGCGTGCCGATTGCAGTGACACCGCACAGAGCGTCAGCAGCACCATGCCGCCCAAGCAGGCAGGCAGCCATTGCGGGTAGCCCGGCCCCGGACGCAGGGCGATCCCCAGCAAGCCCAGCGCCACCGCCAGGAAGCACAGCGCCATGGCGCCCAACATCCAGGGCTGCTGGAAATCACGGCGGGCATGCGCGTCCTGCAGAAAGAACACCCAAAATAGGATCGTCATCACTACGACCGTGCCGTAAACCACCGGGACGGCATTTTCAGTGCGGTACGCCAGGTAGGCGCGCTCCTGCGCCTCCTCGGTGAACCGCAGACGGCGCATCGCACTCACTAGAAGCGCTCCTTGGCCGCAGCTGCATACCCCTGACGGGCCGGCGGCGGCTCTAAAGATCAAAACAATCAATTGGTTGCGGTCACGTCAAAGCGATCCGCGACACACCCGAGGGCCGCTGCCACGGCCCGTCCCAGCCCCTGTTTGGTTACGACTCCTCTTGGCGCGAAGACCTGCAGTCGGCCCGAAGAATCGGTGTTATTGCCCGTCAAAGTATGGTTTTACCCAACAAAAGGCGTCAAGTAATTCCGCACGACACCGCTATAGGGCTGCCATACCGTGTCGCGCTGAAGCAAAAGGACTGCCCAGGTGAATCCATTCGCGAGGCGACTGAAGGATGCGCGGATTGCGATGGGGCTGACCCAGGAGCAACTCGGCTTTGCCGTGGGAGTCACCAAGTCCTCGGTTTCAGCCTGGGAAAACGGCCGCGAATCTCCGAGTTTCAACGCGCTGCTGCGATTGCGGGACGCCCTGCAATGCTCCATCGACGGCCTGCTCGACGAAGAGTCCGGCAGCCGCTCCGGGCCCGGACCGCTAGCCATCCGTGACGCCAAGGAGCAGGCGCTGCTGCGGCGGTTCCGCTCCCTCAACGCACGCCGGCGCCTGGCCTTGCTCGAACTGATCGGCGCCGAGAGCGACACTCCGAAACCGGCCAACTAGGCGCGCCGCCGCGCCCGGTCTCCCGTGATCGGACGAGTTTTCGCCGCCACCGCGCTGGCACTCTGGCCGGACTAAAAATCCGAACGGAGGAGAGATGAGCAAGTCCGAGCAAAAGCCCCTGGCCGGTGTGGTGGCGGTCGTCACTGGCGCCTCGCGCGGCGCCGGCAAGGGCATCGCCATCGCCCTGGGCCGCGAAGGCGCGACCGTCTACGTCACCGGCCGCACAGTGAACGAAGGCGAAGCACCGCTGCCGGGCACGGTCGGCAACACCGCGCAACTGGTGACCGAAGCCGGCGGCAAAGGAATCGCTGTCGCCTGCGACCACGCCAAGGACGCCGAGGTGAAAGCCCTGTTCGAGCGCGTCGAAAGCGAGCAGGGCCGGCTCGACATCCTGGTCAACAACGCCACCTTCCTGCACGACAAGCTGATCGACAAGGGGCCGTTCTGGGAAAAGCCGCTGGAACTGGTGGACATCCTCGATGTCGGCCTGCGCTCCGGCTATGTCGCCAGCTGGTACGCGGCGCCGCTGATGGCCAAGCAGAACAACGGCCTGATCGTGTTCACCTCCAGCTTCGGCTCCAGCTGCTACATGCACGGCCCCGGCTACGGCGCACAGAAGACCGGCGTCGACAAGTTCGCCAAGGACATGGCGGTGGACTTCAAACCCTACAACGTCGCTGCGGTGTCGATCTGGATGGGCATGCTGCGCACCGACCGCACCCGCCGCGCGATGGACCGCGCTGCCGAGCAGTACGCCGGCTTCTGGGAGATCGCCGAGACGCCGGAGTTCACCGGCCACATCGTCTCGGCGATCTACCGCGACCCCAAGCGCGCCGAGAAATCCGGGCAGGTCATCATCGGCGCCGAAATCGCCAGCGAATACGGCATCAACGACGAGGGCCGCCAGCCGCCCTCGCACCGGCCGATGCTCGGCTCGCCGGCGCAGGCGCATCCCGCCATCGTCGATTGAGCCACCGCCGCTAACGAGGAGAAACAGCAATGGGACGTTTACAAGGCAAGGTCGCCATCATCACCGGCGGCGCGCGCGGCATGGGCGCGGCCACGGTGCGGCTGTTCGTGGCGGAAGGCGCCAAGGTGCTGATCGCCGACGTGCTGGAGGCCGAAGGCCAGGCGCTGGCACAGGAGCTGGGCGCCAACGCTGCCTACCTGCGCCACGATGTCACCGACGAGGCCAGCTGGCAGGCGGTGGTGGCGAAGGCCAAGGCCGACTTCGGTGGTATCGACGTGCTGGTCAACAACGCCGGCGTGCTGTTGTTCAAGACCATCCAGACCACCGAGAAGGCGGAGTTCGAGCGGGTCATCAACATCAACCTGATCGGCACCTTCCTGGGCACCCGCATCGTCGGCGCCGAGCTGATCGCGCAGGGCAAGGGCTCGATCGTCAATATCTCCTCAGTGGACGGCATGAAGGCCGCCAACGGCCTCGGCGCCTACTGCGCCAGCAAATGGGCGGTGCGCGGCTTCACCAAGGTCGCGGCGATGGAGTACGGCCACAAGGGCGTGCGGGTGAACTCCGTGCATCCGGGCGGCGTCGACACCGCCATGGGCAATCCCTACGCCGAGCAGAAAGCCGAGGTGAACAAGCGCTACACCATGGTGCCGCTGCAGCGCGTCGGCGAGCCCGAGGAAGTGGCGCGTACCTCGCTGTTCCTGGCCAGCGATGACTCCAGCTACCTCTGCGGCGCCGAGATCGCCGTCGACGGCGGCATGCTCACCGGCCAGTACTACGTCGGCTTCCCCGGCGCCCCTGGCGTCTAGCGGACTGGCATGCCCCCTACCCCGAACGAGACCACGCGATGAGCCGTCTGCGCAGCGCTGCCGACCTTTCCCCGCAACAGGGCAAGCTCGCCCTCATCACCGGCGGCAACCGCGGCCTGGGCCTGGAGACGGCACAGGCGCTGGCCGGCGCCGGCGCGCGGCTGCTGCTCGGCTGCCGCGATCCGGCCAAGGGCGAGGCCGCCGCTGCGCAGCTGCGCCAACGGCATCCCGGCGCGCAGGTCGAGGTCCTGGCACTGGACGTCGCCGACCTCGACTCGGTGCGTCGCTTCGCCGAAGCCTTCAAGGCCCGGCACGCCAGCCTGGATCTGCTGATCCACAACGCCGCCGCGATCATGGTGCCGCAGGGCAAGACCAGGGACGGCTTCGAGACCCATCTCGGCACCAACCACCTGGGACCGTTCGCGCTCACCGGCCTGCTGCTGGACCAACTGGAAGCCGCGCCGGCCGCGCGGGTGGTGAGCATGTCCAGCCTCGCGCACTGGCTCACTGCGGGCCTGGACCCGGACGATGCCGGCCTGAGCCGGCGACCGTACAAGGAGATGGATGCCTACGGTCGCAGCAAGCTGGCGGCGCTGCTGTTCACCTTCGAGCTGGAACGCCGGCTGCGGCGCACCGGCAAGCGCAGCATCGCGGTCGCCGCCCACCCCGGCTACACCGCGACCAATCTCGATCTGGGCAATTTCTTCATGCGCCTGGCCACCCGGCTGTTCGCGCAGAAGCCGGCGGTAGGCGCGCTGCCGGTGTTGCTGGCCGCGACCGGCGATGAGGTCAAGGGTGGCGACTACTACGGCCCCGGCGGCTACAAGGAACTCGGCGGGCCGCCGAAGCGCGTGGACTGCAGCGCGGACGCGAAGGACGCGGATCTGGCGCGGCGGCTGTGGACGCTCTCGGAACAACTCACCGGCCTGCGCTACCTCTAGCCAGACAGCCGCGACCAGCCAAGCCGCGATTCCAGGGCCAGCCGTTCACCGGCGAGGCCCAGCTGTGGAACTTCAATGCGTTGTCTTGGCTGAGGCCGAGTCTGGAACCTGGGCGGCATGCCGCGCAACGCGGCGTGTAGGTGGCGCCCGCTCTAGTGATGAAAGCAGGCGCCCAATACTTGGTTTCCTTGCGTGAATTGCTGGCAAGTGGTGGCGTACGCCCGTTACCACAGCACGCTCTGGATCAAGCGTTCGGCCCTGCCCTTGTGGTGAAGGGCGTAGGGTCGGACGCGGCGGCGGCGTGCGTTGGCTAGGCTCGCGAGCGGCGGCGGCAACTTTCGAGTCAGAGGCAGTCGCGTTATCGGTCGTTTCCTTATGCACGCTTATGTGGCGCTGGCAGTCGCGCTCCACACCCTGTTCGTGAAATGCAGCGGTCGTCAGTGACGATTCGTGCTCGGCCACGCTGGCAAGGCCGGTGCGCGATGGCTCGTCAGTGGCAACACGGAACACCTGCCGGCCAATCCCGCCACGCCCCGCAACCCGATCCCCAGGAAAATTGCTCCGCCGCAGTGTCTTGGTATCCAGACGATTTCTATCGCCTGGATACTCCATCTCGTGCCCCATGAAGGGCACCACCGGAGCCAGCGCGCGCCAGCGTCGCCATCGCGTACCCCGCATAAACAGCGACATGCTCGCCGCCGGTCCGGGCATCAAGCCGCAGACCAGTCTCCAGGCAGCTGGAGCAATCTTCCGATACCGCCAGATCTCCCGATCAACACCGTTTCCACCATCTGCCCACCGAGCTGGTCGATACCCACATCGCCTGTGCGAGTTCCTCCACCGGAAGGCCGGTCTCCAAACGCTCCACCACCCCGACTCGACCATACGCCGTTACACGCGCATGCTTGGCGCAGCTTTCCTCCCAAGGCTATCGGGCGTCATTGCCCGTAACCTCCACTGCCCCATCCCTTCCGGCAGGCAACAACCCACCGGCACATCACAGCTCGCAGGCGCCCCCGCGATGGAAGAACTGAAACTGGTGCAGCCCTTCCTGGTCAGCCTCGGCATCGGGCTGATGATGGGCCTGGAGCGCGAGCGCCGGCCCAATGCCCGCGCCGGCCTGCGCAGCTTTGCGCTCACCGCGCTGCTGGGCACCACCGCTGCCTTGCTCGGCGAGCACGGCGCCAGTATCTGGCCGCTGGTCGCCGGACTGCTGACGGTGGGCGCGGTGATGCTGCACGCCCGCGCGCCCGCCGCCAATGGCGAAGACCCGGACACCGTCACCCCGCTGGGAGCACTGCTCTGCTACTGCCTGGGTGCCATGCTCTGGTATCAGCACACCCACCTGGCGGTCGCCCTGGCCCTGGCCGCCACCAGCCTGATGTACTTCAAGGCCGAGCTGCACGGCCTCTCGCACCGCCTCACCCACCAGGATCTCATCAGCTTCCTGCAGTTCGCGCTGATCAGCTTCATCGTGCTGCCGCTGCTGCCCAACCAGGGCTACGGCCCCTACGAGGTGCTCAACCCCTTCCGCATGTGGCTGATGGTGGTGCTGATCTCCGGCATCGGCCTGGCCGGCTACACCGCGCTGCGGCTGTTCGGCGAAGGCCGCAGCGCGCCGCTGCTGGGCCTGCTGGGTGGCGCGGTGTCGAGCACCGTCACCACCATGGTCTACGCCCGGCAGGTGCGACAGACACCCGCCCTGCGACGCATGGCGCTGGCGGTGATCCTGATCGCCAACCTGGTGGTGATGCTGCGGCTCGCCATCGTCACCGCCGTGATGGGCCGCGACGTGCTGGCGCAGTTGCTGCCGGTGCTGGGGCTGGGCTTTGCCGCCGGGGCACTCGTCGCCTGGCCGGCGCTGCGCGCGGCGCAGCACGAAGCCCAACCCGGCGCGCCGCTGGAGATCGCCAACCCCATCGAACTGCGCGCCGCGCTCAGCTTTGGCCTGCTGTTCGGCCTGGTATTGCTGGCGGTGGCCTGGCTGCACGACCTTGCCGGCGCGCGTGGCGTTTACGCCGTGGCCTTGGTTTCCGGCCTCACCGATGTCGATGTCATTACCCTCTCCAGCCTGCAGATGCACGAAACCGGCGGCCTGACCACCGCAGAGGTGGTGCACAGCATCGCCCTCGCCTACGGCTCCAACCTGGTCGCCAAGCTGCTGATCGTCGGCGCCATCGCCGGCCGCGCGCTGCTGCTGCCGGTGCTGCGCGGCTTCGCCGCCACCGGCGCGGGCCTCGGCCTGGGCGTGCTGCTGTTCGCCTGAGAGCCGTTGGGCCTTCGGCCCCAAGTCTCGCACCGCAACCGCCACCTCACACGAAACGCCTCACGCCGGGCGGTGACCGTAGCTCAGCACTCGCGTTATGAGCCATTTATCTCCCTCCTGACGCCAGACGATTACGAATTCCGCAGTACCCTCGCACGCGCCAGACTTGAACTGGCAGAACCGATGCACGCCTTGAGCGATGGCGCCGAAGTCTTTGATTGGATAGACGCGCAAGCTGCCAGCCACCAACTCTCGCCGGAAGTTGCCGCAAACGAACTTCTCGGTGTTGGCGATCATGTCGGCCCGATTCCAGGTGACCCCGCCATTGTCGTGATAGAACTCAACCGACTCGGAAAAGTACCCGGCGTGCTTCTGCAACTGACCCGCCTCTGCACAGGTGTTGAAGGCCGAAAAGACCTCCGTGTCCAGGGCCAGAATTTTGTCGAACAGAGGCCCAGGAGTCTGGGGAGCCGCGCTTGAAGAAACCTGCGGGGTAGCCGCGCAACCGCTCAGCACCAGGTTGGCAGCGAGCGCGCAGACGGCAAGGTGATTGTTCATGGTCTTCGAGGAAGAGAAGGGCAGTTAAATGCGGAACCGGACGCCGCTCTTGGCATTCTTGGATCACCGGCCTTCTGCGTCTACCGCCACGCAGCACCCTGCAGTAATCGTCCACCGGTCCGCGTGCGGGAGGGCGAGGCATTAGAAAGCGGCTTGCAGCCATCGACCGCAAACAGCTCCTTGCCGGGCAGGACCTGACCGGAGAACCGCACCGGCAGCATCTTCGACAGATGTGGATCGACCGCCTTGCAGCGCGCCACGAGCACCTCTTTCCAGAAGCGACAAAGCCGCTGCATAAGCGCAGCGGCTTGTGTGCCAAATCAGCAGCGATTCTGGGTTTTTTCTACAGCCTCAACGCCTAAGTTAAGCGGCGGGCGAAGCCCGTCCGCTTGAATGCATGGTTAGCGCTCATGTGCGGTTGCGGCGCGAGCGGATGCCACCCAAGCTTTTAGCGACGTTTGGTCTGCTTCAAATGCACCTGAAACTACCGGCCCAAGGCTGAAGTTGTTTGGGCTGAACTTATATGTGCCAGACAAAGCTCCTCGCTCTTCTAAAACGAAGGTGAAGGCAATGTTCTCTTCCATATTTTCCCAGTTGGCCGAGATGCGCTTGCCAATTGCGGCTTCAAGGCGCTGCAGCTCATCGACGAAAGAACTCCATTCTGCAGTGTCGATGGTGCACCCAAAACGGCATGTCACAGATGGCACATGCACTTCTATAGCCGCACTCATCCAGCCCTCTTGATCAGGCCGTGATAGACGAAGCTCAAAATCTAGGCCGTGGCTTTTGATTTGCATGAGAGCTAACGCCGAAATTAACCGGCGTGACCGCGAAGCGGGCACGTCCGAGTTGAATGCCTTGTTAGCCACGCCCGGCCCGAAACTGTGTGCGCTGCCAAGCGAGGAAATGAAAAAAGCATGGGAGCCTTTTGAACCGGGAGTTATCTATGACGAAGAAGAGATTCAGCAGCTTGGCGCGAGGCACCAATTGCCTGCACATAAACCTCTAGCTGACAGCTCTGAGAGTGGTTTTGAAGGAGCGCCGAACCATGATCGTTGAAGTTGCCGGAAACGATGTCATTCGGACGAACATCACCAACCTCCAAATCGAAGACCACGAACTCGCCGTCTTCGAGCTGCACAGCGAATCGCGTTCTGTTTGCATTGAAACCGCAGACTCTGGCTTTCATATGGCTAACGCCCAGCTTCAGTGGCGCAACCGCCGAAGGCGGGGGCGTCCACTGCAAGCACTTGTTGGGCCTTATCCCTGACTTTGGACACGATCATTTACCAAATAGGCCAGGCATCACTTTGCGTGCAACGGCCCACTCTCGTTTGTTATCTAAACAAGACACCGTAACTTTGTACGGGGTAGTTGCACCGATGCCGATGTGGTACCCCTCAGCCGCCGATCCGTCCCAGCTACCTGTTCCGTATTTGTCTACCAGCGTTGTCTTTACTGCTTCGGGCAGTGTTGCGATGTACTCCATGGCAAACTTTCTCGAAAGTGATTTGCCTTCTTGTACCTCCGCTGGGGAGTACGCTTTACCGTCTGCCGGAAGACCATAAGTGATTTTCACCGCGACTATTTCAAATATCTGCCTCTTATCTGCATCTAGTCTTATTTCGTACCTGTCGAAACGCGCGTCAGGTTCTGGAGCTTCGCCTACATACCAAACGGAAGCGTCATTTCCATACAGCTTTTCTCCCAACCGTGCGGGCTTCGAGCCAAAGGCAAAGCCATAAGCGCCTTCAGGTGAGCACGCATAGGCGGGCGCGGTGAACAATATCGCGGCGGCAACCGCTGAAAAAATGAATCTCACTGGATCTGCTCTCTCTTTACGGCCCAACGCTCAGGTTAAGCAGCGGCCACGCCGGAGCGACAGCGGAGGCGTGGACGTCGGCTTGAACCGCCGGTTGGGCGGTAACTACGCTGGCTTTCCATGTGCTTGTAACTCCGCTGCGAGGATGCTGAGGCTAAAGCCGCTGTATTTTTCTTCCTTGCGATCTTCCTCTGGAATGAGAGCGAGGTGAAGTTCCTCGTAGTTCTCCGGAGTGCACGAGACGCCTGGAGCGCCTTTGACTTGGTCATGGACTACGACCACAACAGTGCCAACAGGAACGGTTACATGGTGGCCGCCTGTGAATGGTGCAAACCAGTGAGTGAGCGCAATGGCGGGCATTGGCGACACCACTAAGAACTTGGAACCCTTCTTGAGCATGCTTCTCCAGATTGGCTCACTGTGTCTTTGCCGCCCAACGCCAAAGCTCAGCGGCGGGGCGAAGCCCCGTCCGCTGGAGTGCCTGGTTAGGGGCGACCATGCGAGTGCTCGCGCAGTGCAGCCGGTGCCGCAAAGAGATTGGCCTTAGCGATTACCAGACGGACGGGGCTGGCGGCTTTTGTCATGCGCTGTGCCCAACCATGAACCCTATTGAGACGCTGCCGCCAGATACGACCAAGCGGACTAAGTGGAGCGGGATGGAAAAGCTGACCTCACCCTTTATGCCGGGGGTTGATTCAGGCTTGCATATCAAGACCATGAAAGACCCTACCTGTGTTGCCGACTCGCAGGGGATATATGGGCCACGCGAGCCGGCGATGATGCAGGGAGGTGCAGCATGGCCGAAGAATTGAATGGCCTCGTCGGTAAGAAAGACGGCGGAAACACTGATGCCCATAAAGCCCCTAACGCATGGAGTTCAGCGGCGCCGAGCGAAGCGAGGGAATGGCCGAAGGCCACGTCCGCTGCAACGACTGGTTAGAAATTGTTATCACGCGATCCCTGCCCCTGAGCTACTCCCCCTCGCCAAAAAAGCGCCCCTTGAACCCAATGAGCGCTCCTTACAAAGCCTCTGAAATTTTGTCCGTATCAACTTGTTATGCGGCACAATTTCAGAGGCTTTGTAATAGCACACCAAGCGGTCATTCATACAGCTCAAAAAGATGTCTACGCTGTGCGGCTTTGCCCCAAGAATTACCCGCCGAAACCGCCTAACAATTACTAACGCCCAGCTTCAGTGGCGGCGTCGCCGAAGGCGACGACGTCCACTGGAAGCACTTGTTGGGCCCGTCACAGGTCAGCCTTTGCGACAAACTCCAACTCCACCTTTGCTGGGCAGGCGCGCACCTTCCGCTCCCAGAGACTTCTGATGCGAGCCAAATCATCTACCGGGAAGTCGAAGACCACCACCAGCAGCAGTCGGAAACGACTCTCAAAGAACTTGTCGGCAACAACTGCACCGTAAAGCGCGCGATCGAGTGCCATGCTCGAAATCATAGGTGAGCGCAACAGCTTTACCTCCAGAGCTGTGAACTGCATGCCTTCAGTAAATAGGGCGTCGAATGCGACTCCGGTATCTCCGATGCCGAGATTGCGTTCTCCAGGTACGCCAAGCCTCTTCTCGTATCGCTTTACGACCCCCTCCTCAACTCTCTCAATCTCGCGCCTCAGTTCCAAGTAATCGGGCCTGACCGAAACGCTCTCCGGTGATACGGAAACAACTTGCTCTGCTGGCGGCGGCGCTTCCGCTTGAGGTATTGCGTCACTAAGCTCCCTCTGTATTTTCGTTTCCTGCTCCTCTGGAGATAGCGTCCTCAGGAATGACTTGTCGTCCTTGTAGTCACCAGGCGCATAAAGCTTTCCGTGGTGCTTTGAAACAAGGAGATAGAAGACGCCTAAAACAACAACAGGGAAAAGTACGATGAAGATAATGAGCGGATGTCGCTCGTCAGCGGAGAGCGTGCTGGCCGTAGCACCTAAAAGTAGGTTCGCGATGCTATAAATCAGCGAGATGAAGAGGGCTACGATTCCCAGCGGATTTTTTACTAGATCCTTCACGATCCCCCCTTTTTTCTCAGGCCCAACGCATGGAGTTCAGCGGCGCCGAGCGAAGCGAGGGAATGGCCGAAGGCCACGTCCGCTGCAACGACTGGTTAGAAATTGTTATCACGCGATCCCTGCCCCTGAGCTACTCCCCCTCGCCAAAAAAGCGCCCCTTGAACCCAATGAGCGCTCCTTACAAAGCCTCTGAAATTTTGTCCGTATCAACTTGTTATGCGGCACAATTTCAGAGGCTTTGTAATAGCACACCAAGCGGTCATTCATACAGCTCAAAAAGATGTCTACGCTGTGCGGCTTTGCCCCAAGAATTACCCGCCGAAACCGCCTAACAATTACTAACGCCCAAGCTCACCGGCAGGCCGCGCCTTCGGAGAACCACCATGAAAAGAACTGAACGCGAGGCGCGGACTGTCCGAGTGCAGCGCCTTGTTGGACGGAACGACAAGATTTACTGGGCCAAGTTTCGAGGTTGCATAGCCGAAAAAGCAGCCAAGCGCGGACTCGATGAAAACGAGGCTGGAAGAGCAGTAAACCGGCGCCTTGTCGCTCTCTGTCATGAGATTGGACTTATTCCGCCCAACGCCAATTAGATGGAACACGGATCGCCGCCTAATCTGGCGGCACGTCCGTATAATCTGGAAAGGGAAATTTCAACATGCTGAATCCACAGAAGATTCGCAGTTGGGGAGGGATGAAACATGGAACAGAGGGTGGACACGGCCAAGGCTCCCAAGTTGTTGGACCAAGTTCGGCTCCGCATGCGGGCCAAGCACTACAGCCTCCGCACCGAACAGTCTTATTTGCACTGGATTAAACGCTTCATTCTTTTCCACGGCAAGCGGCATCCGCGTGACATGGGCGCGCCGGAAGTCGAGGCCTTTCTGACCGCGCTAGCGGTCGAATTGAAGGTCGCTGCGGCAACCCAGAACCTGGCTTTGGCCGCAGTGCTGTTCTTGTACCGGGAGATACTCGGAGTTGATCTGCCCTGGCTCGACGGAGTGACCCGAGCCAAGAAGCCGGAGCGCCTGCCGGTCGTGCTGGGCACCTCTGAGGTGCAACGCCTGCTGCAAAACCTGGGCGATGACCGGCCCTCGGCGCTGTTGGTTCGCCTCCTGTACGGGACGGGTTTGCGCTTGATGGAGGGTTTGCGCCTTCGCGTGCAGGACTTCGATCTGGAGCGCAAGCAACTCACAGTGCGGCATGGCAAGGGCGGCAAGGATCGTGTCACGGTTCTGCCTCAATCGCTGCTGCTACCGCTGAAACAGCATCTGGATGAACGCAAGCAGTTGTTCGACCGGGATGTCCTGGCCGGTGTGGGTAGCGTCTACCTGCCGGGCGCGCTGGCTCGCAAGTATCCGAATGCGGCGCGGGAATGGATTTGGCAGTACGTCTTCGTGGCGGCTGGCTTATCGGCCGATCCAGAGAGCGGCGAGATTCGCCGCCATCATCTCGATGAGTCTGTGGTTCAGAAACTGGTTCGTCGCGCCGCCCAGAAGGCCGGCATCACCCGGCCGGTTTCGCCGCATGTACTCCGTCATTCGTTTGCTACCCATCTTCTGGAGTCGGGCTACGACATACGCACAGTGCAGGAGTTGCTCGGGCACAGCGACGTGAGCACCACCATGATCTACACCCATGTACTGAATCGCGGTGGACGGGGAGTGGTGAGTCCGCTGGATCGCGTGTAGCGGCCAAGGCCGCCAATGTTCAAGCTGCGGTACTTCCTCAGTACCACCGTGCTCCGCCTACCGCCCCCACCCTAACCCTCCCCCGCAAGCGAGGGAGGGAACCCAACCGTGACGGAGCCCGCGCCAGCTAACGCTCCATCGCCTGCGCCGGCAGGCACCAGGGCGCGAAGTGCTGCGGCGCCAGCACGGCGCCGAGCGAGGCGGCGCCCAGGCTCACCAGCAGGACGGCGGTGAGGCGGCGCAGGGTCGGCGCCCGCAGCAAACCTTGCAGGGCCTGACCACCACCAGCGAGCAGCGGTACGGTGCCCAGGCCAAAGGCGGCCATCAGCAGGGCGCCGCTCAGCGCGCCGCCACCGGCGGTGGCGAGAAACAAAAGACCGTAGAGCAAGGCGCAGGGCATCAGCGACCACACCAGGCCGCGCACGAGCAGGCGCAGCGGACTGGGTGCGGCGCCAGAGAGGCGGCGCAGCAGGTGGTGACCGTGGCAGTCCGCCACCGGTCGGCGCAGGTAGGAAACGCCGATCAGCACCAGCACCGCACCGGCCAGGGCCTGCAGCCAGCCGCTGAATTCGCGCGCCGGCAGCCACAGCATCAGGCGCGCGCCGAGGTAGCCGGCGGCGGCGCCCATCAGCGCGTAGCCCAGCACCCGGCCCAGGTGCAGCCACAGCAGGGGGCTCATCGAAGCGGGGGCGCCGCGCAGTTGCAGGGTCTGCACCGGGCCGCACATCAGGGCGCAATGCGGGCTCAGCGCCAGGCCGGCCAGCAGCATCGCCGGGATGCTCAGCTCGTGCACCGGCAGCAGCATCATCGCCGGCTCTCTCTAGGACCGGCCGTTACCGGGCTTGCGGTCGCTGGCGCAGTCCTGGCAGGTGGTGGCGTCGGGCAGCGCGGCTAGGCGCGCGCCCGCGATCTCCTCGCCGCAGATTTCGCAGAGGCCGTAGAGGCCGGCATCGAGCTTTTCGATGGCATGGCTCACCTGCCGCAGTTCGGCGGCGGTGGCTTCGGCCAGGCGGTCGAGCACCTCGTCGTTCTCGCGCTCGGTGGCCTGCTCGCTGAAGTCGGCGGACAGCGGCTGCTCCTGGCGCTGGCGGTCGCGCTGGATGCGCACCAGGCGCTCGGCCAGTTCGGCACGCCGGCCGCGCAGCACGGTGCGGGCCTTGGGAAGATTCTGGGCGGCGGTCGCCGGGCTGGGGGTCATCGCGAACTCCTTGCGTTTTTGAGGCTGGGAGGATGCTCGGCGAGTGGGCGCAAGGCCGCGTTGACGCAGATCAATCTGGGCGGACGGAGGCGTGCCCACGGTGGGTGAACGCCCCCATCCCGGCCTTCCCCCGCAAGCGGGGGAAGGAGTACCGCGTAGTCGCTTGGTCGCGCTAAGGCTCGTCGTCGGGCATGCGGCTGCCGACTTGGTCGAGCGAGTCGTACTGGCCGCTGTACAGCGCCCACACCAGCAGGGCGCCGGCGAAGGCGACCACGGCGACACCCAGGGGGATCAGCAGGTAGAGGATTTGCATGATGCGATGCCGGTCGCGGGAACGGCCGCCTCGTTGGTGGGCGGGGAGCGCCCGGATGTTTTCTGAGGCGCTGGCGGTGCGACGCGCAGGGCGTTGGCAACCACCAGCAGGGAAGAGATCGACATGCCCAGCGCCGCCAGCCAGGGCGTGAGCGCGCCGGAGAACGCCAGCGGCAGCATCACCAGGTTGTAGCCCAGGGCCCAGCCCAGGTTCTCGCGCACGCGCCGCGCCGCCTGCGCGGCCACCTGCCGCAGCAGCCGCAGGCCGGCGAGGCTGTCGCCGGTGAGGATCACGTCGGCGCGCGCCTGCGCCAGTGCGGCGCCGCCGGGCATGGCAATGCCGATGTCGGCGGCGGCCAGCAGCGGCGCGTCGTTGATGCCGTCGCCCACCGCCATCACCACTGCTCCTTGCTGTTGCAGGGCGCGCAGGCTGGTGAGCTTCTGCTCCGGGGTCTGGCGCCATTGCGCCTCGGCGATGCCCAGTTGCCGCGCGAGCTGGCGTACTGCTGCCTCGCTGTCGCCGCTGGCGAGTTGCAGGCTCACGCCCTCCTGCCGCAGTGCGGCGAGGGCGGCGGCGGCATCCGGACGTGGCTGTGCCGCCAGGCCGAACAGCGCCAGCGCCCGGCCTTCGCGCGCCAGCGCCACCCAGGTATTCGCCGCGTCGGCGGATGCGGGCTGGCCCTCAGCAACCAGGCCCAGGCGCTCAGGCGCGCCCAGCCAGTAGCCTTGTCCCGCCACCTTGCCGAGCACACCGCCCTGCGGGTCCAGCTCCACCTCGGTGGCGGGCGCCACCCGGCCGGCGGCCGCCACCAGGGCGCGGGCAATCGGGTGCTGTAGCGGCTGCTCCAGCGCGGCGGCGATGGCCAGCGCCTCGGCATCACCCAGCTCCGCCAGCGGCCGCACCGCCACCAGGCGCAGGCTGGCCTCGGTGAGGGTGCCGGTCTTGTCGAACAGCGCGTGGCTCAGGTGCGGCAGGCGCGCCAGTGCGGAAGGGTGCGCCAGCAGCACGCCGGCCGCGGCGAGCCGGCTGCTGGCGGCGGCGTACACCGCCGGCATCGCCAGCGACAGCGCGCAGGGGCAGCTCACCACCAGCACCGCCAGCAGCACGTTGAGCGCCTGCTCGGGGTCGCGCGGCCACCACCAGGCGGTGGCGGCCAGGGCCAGCAGCAGCACCGCCAGCACGAAGCGGCCGGCGATGCGGTCCGCCAGCAGTTGCGCCGGCGGCTTGTCGCGCTGCGCTTCCTGCAACAGCCGGGTGATCGCCGCCAGCCGGGTGGCGTTGCCGGCGTTGCTCACCTTCAGGTCGATGGCGCGGGCGCCGACGTTGAGGCTGCCGGCCAGCAGGCGCGCATCGCGCAGATGCCGCACCGGATGCGACTCGCCGCTGAGCAGGGCCTCGTCGAGATCGGCGGCGGCATCCAGCAACTGGCCGTCGGCGGGCAGCGCTTCGCCGGGCGCGACGCGCACCACGTCGCCGGCTTGCAGGGCGATCAGCGGCACGTTGCGCGGCTCGCCGTCTTCGATGCGGACGGCGGTGAGCGCGCGGCGGCCGGCGAGCAGACGCAGGCGCTCGCCGGCGAGCGCGCGGCTGCGGCCTTCCAGATAGCGGCCGGTGCCGAGCAGCATCACGAACATGGTGGCGGCGTCGAAGTAGAGCGCGCCCTCGCCGGCCATCACCCGCCAGGCGCTGGCGAAGTAGGCGATGAGGATGGACGCCGCCACCGGCACATCCATGCCCAGGCTGCGGTCGCGCAAGGAGCGCCAGGCGGCGGCCAGAAACGGCCAGCCGCTGTAGAACACCGCCGGCGTCGCCAGCAGCCACTGCGTCCAGCGCAGCAACTGCGAGACGCCGGGGTCGATCACGTCGAAGTATTCCGGCCAGGCCAGCATCATCACCTGCATGGCGCAGATCACCGCCACGCCCACGCGCGCCAGCGCGGCGCGGCGCTCGCGCTGGCCGGCCTGCACGGCCTGATCCTGCGCCAGCACCTGCGGCCGGTAGCCGGCGCGGTCCAGGCGCTCGATGGCTTCCGACAGCGGCACGGCCTGTGGCGCGAACACGAACTCGACGGTGCGGCTGGCGAGGTTCACCCGCACGTCGCTGGCGACGCCGGCGAGCGCGCGCTCGACACCGCGCACGCAGGCGCCACAGTGCACGCCATCCACCGCCAGCAGCACCTCGCGGCGGCCGCCGGCCAGCGGCGTGCTGACCGCCTCCAGCAACTCCGGCCGGTCGTAGGTCTGCCAGCGCGGGTCCATCAGTGGCCCTTGGGCGCGACGCTGGTTTCGGCGATGGGCGTGAAGCCCTGCCGGGACGCGGTGAGGATGGTCAGCACGCCGGCCGCCAGCACCGCCGCCGGCAGGCCGAAGATCAGCAGCAGTTCGGCCAGCGGCAGGCGCGGCTTGCGGCGGCGGTCGGGCGGGGTTTGCGTGGGCTCAGTCATGCGCTTCTCCGGCGATGAAACTGGCGCTGCGCTCGCGCTGGAGCTTGGGATCGTCCTCGGCGACCAGGCTGAACTTGAGGCTGTGGATGCCATGCAGACCCTCCTCTTCGTGTTCGTCATCGGATGCCTGGCTGCGCACGCTCACCGTCAGCGCCTGGGCCTCGCCGCGACCAACCAGCAGGCTGTCCGGCACCGCCAGGAAACGGCGGCCATCCGGCGAGCTGACCGAGAGCTTGAAGCGGTGCGCGGCGGAAGTCTCGTTGCTCACCTTCAGGGTGTAGAGGTTCTCGATGGCGCCGTCGTCCAGCTCGCGGTACAGCGAGTGGCGGTCGCGGATCACGTCGAACTGCACCGGCGTGCGCAGCAGGATCGCCACCACGAAGCCGACGCAGAGCGCGGCCCAGATCAGGCCGTAGCCGATCACCCGTGGACGCAGCAGGCGGAACTTCTGCCCGGCCTCCTCGTGGGCGCTGGTATAGCGGATCAGGCCGCGCGGCTTGTGCACCGAGTCCATCACGCTGTTGCAGGCGTCCACGCAGGCCGCGCAGGCGATGCACTCGTATTGCAGACCCTTGCGGATGTCGATGCCGGTGGGGCAGACCTGCACGCACAGCGAGCAGTCCACGCAGTCGCCGGCCGGCAGGCCGCCGAGCTTGGCCACCGACTTGCGCGGCTCGCCACGCTTCTGGTCGTAGGAGATGACCAGGGTGTCCTTGTCGAACATCGCGCTCTGGAAGCGCGCGTAGGGGCACATGTACTTGCACACCTGCTCGCGCATCACCCCGGCGTTGCCCCAGGTGGCAAAGCCGTAGAACAGGGTCCAGAACAGCGGCCAGCCGCTCAGTTGCAGCGCGAAGAACTCGGGGAACAGCTCGCGCGCCGGCACGAAGTAGGCGACGAAGCTCAGCCCGGTGAACAGCGCGAAGCCGGCCCACAGCAGGTGCTTGGCGCCCCGGCGCAGGATCTTCTCGGCGCCCCAGGGCGCGCGGTCGAGCTTGATGCGCGCGTAGCGGTCGCCCTCGGCGAGGTGCTCCATCCAGATGAAGGCCTCGGTCCACACCGTCTGCGGGCAGGCATAGCCGCACCACAGCCGCCCGCCCAGGGTGGTGAAGAAGAACAGCGTCAGCGCCGCGATCAGCAGCAGCCAGGTGAGAAAGATGAGGTCCTGCGGCGCCAGCGTCAGCGTGAAGACGTGGAAGCGACGGTGCGGCAGGTCCAACCAGACCAGGGGCGTGTCGCCGATCTGGATCCAGGGCGCGAGGTAATAGAAGCCGAGCAGCAGCAGCATCGCCAGCACCCGCAGCCGGGCATAGCGGCCCTGGGCGCGGCGCGACTGGATCTTCGCCGACGACTCGTAGAGCAGCCCCGGCTTTTCGGTGGCCGGCGGCTTAGTGGAGGTGCTCATTCGGCGCCTCCGGCGGCAGCGGCACTGCCGGCGAACCGGCCTGGGTCAGCAGCGCCGCGATGGCGGCTGGCGCAGCGGCGGCCAGCCAGCACATGAAGAATCCGAACGACAGCTCGGCCAGGCCGAGCGTCGCCGCATACTCCTCTGGCAGCAGCAGCAGCCAGGTCAACAGCATGGGAATGGCTCCGAGAAAACTGGCCCAGAGCGTGATCGCCACCAGCCGGGCTCCCGGACGGGAGCCCAGGCCCTTGGCCGCAGCCTGCCGAAGCAGGGCCTCGGCCTGGATTTCCTCGCTGGTGTGATCGTCGCTCATGGGTTTTGCGAGAGGCTGTAGACGTAGCTGGAGACGACCCGGATATCGTCGGCGCTGAGGATGTCCTTGTGCGCCGGCATGCTGCTCTTGCGGCCGAACAGGATGGTCTCGCGGATCTTCTCGCGGCTACCGCCATGCAACCAGATGTTGTCGGTGAGGTTGGGCGCACCGATGTAGGGATTGCCCTTGCCGTCGGCGCCGTGACAGGCCGCGCAGGTGATGGCGAAGGTCTTCATCGCGTTCTCGCGCCGCTCCGGGCTGAACTTCGGATCGGACCAGTGCTTTACGGTGTCGATCAGATCGTCGGCGACCTTGGGGTCGAGCGTGGCGTTGAAGAACGGCATCTGGCCCTGGCGACCATTGCTGATGGAGGCAACGATGGCCTCCGGCGTGCCGCCGTAGAGCCAGTCCTTGTCCGCCAGGTTGGGAAAGCCGCGCGCGCCGTGGGCATCGGCGCCGTGGCAGCCGGCGCAGTTGTTCAGGAACACCTCGCGGCCCAGCGACAGTGCCGCCGGATCCTTGGCCAGGGCGGCGACATCACGGTCGCCCAAGGTGGCGTACACCGCCTGGCGCTTGGCCTTGACCACGGCCATGCGTTCGGCGAGCTGCTTCTCCTGGGTCCAGCCGCTCTTGCCGGTGAAGGCACCCAGGCCCGGGTAGTAGACGAGATAGCCGACGCCGAACACCACGGTGAGGATGAACATGTTCAGCCACCAGCGCGGCAGCGGATTGTTGTACTCGCGCAGGTCGTCGTCCCAGACATGGCCGGTGGTGCTTTCCCCCGGCGCTCCCCGGGCGTTGCTGAACAGCAGCCAGAGGCAGCCGATGATGGAGGCGACGGCGATGACGGCGATGAACCAGTGCCAGGGAGCGTTCATGACCGCGCCCCTCCCGACTTGCGCACCGCCGCCGGGCCGCGATGGGCGAGCCGGGGACGGTGCGGATGGCCGCTCAGCGCGAGCCAGCTCACGCCGAGGGCCAGGGACAACAACAAGGCACCGATGAACCAGTGCCAGTAGGTCAGAACCATGTCCATTTCAGTTCTCCTTGGAGCAACCGCAGCCGCCGTGCTGGCAGGCCGCCGGCGCGGGGTCGTCGCTCAGGGGCAGACGGGAGGCGTCCTCGAAGCGCGTGCGGTTACGCGCGGAGTAGGCCCAGACGGTGATGGCGACGAAAGACGCCAGCAGTAAGGCGGTGACGATGCCGCTGATCATGGCTGTTCTCCTTAATCGGTTACTGGGCCGGCGCCGCCGTTTCGGCGGCGGCCGGCGCGGGCTCGCCCTCGGCGGGCTGCTCGGCGGGCGCGGTGGCCTCGGGCGCGGGCGGCGGGACCACCGCTGGCACCTCCGGCTTCGGCACCTTCAGCGATTGCAGGAAGGCGATCAGGGCATCCATCTCGGTGTAGCCCTGCACCGCCGCCGGAGCAGCGGCGATGTCCTGCTCGGTGAACGGCACGCCGACCCGCGACAGTGCCCGCATCTCGGCGACCACGTCCTCGGCCTTCAGCGGCGTCGCCGCCAGCCAGGGGTAGCCCGGCATGTTGGATTCCGGCACCACGTCGCGCGGGTTCTTCAGGTGGATGCGGTGCCAGTCGTCGCTGTAGCGGCCGCCGACCCGGGCGAGGTCCGGGCCGGTGCGCTTGGAACCCCACTGGAAGGGGTGATCCCACACCGACTCGCCGGCGGTGGAGGCGGGGCCGTAGCGCATCACCTCCTCGTGCAGCGAGCGGACCATCTGCGAGTGGCAGTTGTAGCAGCCCTCGCGCAGGTAGACATCGCGGCCGGCGACTTCCAGCGGCGTGCGGATCTTGAGCCCCGGCGCCGGCTGGGTGGTGCTGCTCTGGTGCATCAGCGGCAGGATCTCGACCAGGCCACCGAAGCTGATCGCGACCGCGATCAGGATGCCCATGAGGCCGATGTTGCGTTCAATCTTGTCGTGCAGTGGGCCACTCATGGCTTAGGCCTCCTGGAGGGAACCGGTGGAAGGGTTGCCGGCGCGCTGGGCGCCGGGCTCGGGCTGCACGGTCTTCCAGACGTTCCAGGCCATCACGAACATGCCGGAGAGGAACACCAGGCCACCCAGCAGACGCAGGCCGTAGAAGGGATGCGTGGCCTTGAGCGCCTCGACGAAGCTGTAGGTCAAGGTGCCGTCGTCGGATACCGCGCGCCACATCAGGCCCTGCATGACACCGGCGATCCACATGGCGGTGATGTAGAGCACCGTGCCGATGGTGGACAGCCAGAAGTGCAGGTTGATCGCCGGCACCGAGTACATCTTCGGCTTGCCGAACAGGCGCGGGATCAGCATGTAGATCGAGCCGATGGAGATCATCGCCACCCAGCCCAGCGCGCCGGAGTGCACATGGCCGATGGTCCAGTCGGTGTAGTGGCTGAGCGCGTTGACGGTCTTGATCGACATCATCGGACCTTCGAAGGTCGACATGCCGTAGAAGCTCAGCGAGACGATCAGGAACTTCAGGATCGGGTCGTCGCGCAGCTTATGCCAGGCGCCCGAGAGGGTCATGATGCCGTTGATCATGCCGCCCCAGGACGGCGCCAGCAGGATCAGCGAGAACACCATGCCCAGGCTCTGCACCCAGTCCGGCAGCGCGGTGTAGTGCAGATGGTGCGGGCCGGCCCACATGTAGACGCTGATCAGCGCCCAGAAGTGGACGATGGAGAGCCGGTAGCTGTAGATCGGCCGGCCGGCCTGCTTGGGCACGAAGTAGTACATCATCCCCAGGAAGCCGGCGGTGAGGAAGAAGCCCACCGCGTTGTGGCCGTACCACCACTGCACCATCGCATCCACCGCACCGGAGTAGGCGCTGTAGGACTTGGTGAGCGAGATCGGGATCGCCGCGCTGTTGACGATGTGCAGCACCGCCACCGCGATGATGAAGCTGCCGTAGAACCAGTTGGCCACGTAGATGTGGCTGACCGTGCGCTTGGCGATGGTGCCGAAGAACACCACCGCGTAGGCGACCCAGACCACCGCGATCAAGAGGTCGATGGGCCATTCCAGCTCGGCGTATTCCTTGCCCTGGGTGATGCCCAGCGGCAGGGTGATGGCGGCGGCGAGGATCACCGTCTGCCAGCCCCAGAAGGTGAAGGTTGCCAGCTTCGGCAGGAACAGGCCGGTGCGGCAGGTGCGCTGCACCACCCAGTAGCTGGTGGCGAACAGCGCGCAACCGCCAAACGCGAAGATCACCGCATTGGTATGCAGTGGCCGCAGGCGGCTATAGGTGAGCCAGGGGGTGTCGAAGTTGAGCGCCGGCCACATCAACTGCGCAGCCAGGAGAACGCCGACGGTCATGCCGACGATCCCCCAGACCACGGTCATGATGCTGAACTGGCGGACCACACTGTCGTGGTAATTCACGACCGACGTTGTCGTTGGGGAACTCATCGGTTTCTTCTCCGAAAAAATGCGGGCCTACTCGGTACGTCGCGGCATTGTTGTGAGCGGGCCTCCGGGGAGCATTGACTTGCGTCAATTGCGACCCGATATATCGGCGCAGACCATTGCTCGCCGTCACGCGGAGTTCAGCGCCATGACCAGTCCCAGCACCCACCTCGTCTGCCCGCATTGCCAGGCGGTCAACCGCCTGCCCAGCCTGCGGCTCGCGGAGCACCCGGCCTGCGGGCAGTGCCACCGGCCGCTGTTCACCGGCCATCCGCTGGAACTGAACCAGCAGAGCTTCGCGCGCCACATCGAGCGCAACGATCTGCCGGTGGTGGTGGACTTCTGGGCGCCCTGGTGCGGGCCCTGCCGGGCGATGGCGCCGGCCTACGAGGCGGCGGCCGCGCAACTCGAACCGGGCCTGCGGCTGGTCAAGGTCAACACCGAGGCTGAGCCGGCGCTGGCAGCGCAATACAACATCCGCAGCATTCCCACCCTGGCGGTGTTCAAGGGTGGCCGCGAGGTGGCGCGTCAGGCCGGCGCCATGCCGCTGCCGCAGCTGCTGGCCTGGCTGCGACAGGCCAGCCGCTGAGCCGCTGAAGGCCGCTGGCGCAACTGCGAGCCGCCGGCACGACCAGACCGACTGACTGCGGCCAACCAGCGGCGGCTACTTCGACAGGCGGCGACCGGGCGCCCAGGACAGCTCCTGCCCACGGCCGGTCAGTTGCCGGGTGATGGCGCTCTTCAGCGGCGGCAGACGATTGGCGACTCCCAGCAGGGCCTCGCGGGCGAAGCGCGCGGGCGGCCGCTCGTCGGTGTAGAGGCCGACCAGCAGGTTGGTGCCGTGATAGAGCGCGGCGGTGGCACGGCGGTGCTCGGACTGGTAGCGCGCCAACACCCGGCCCGCTCCCAGATCAAGGCCCTCGCGGTGCGCCGACGCCAGGGCGCGGCTCAGGGCATCGACGCCGTACAGCCCGAGGTTGAAACCGTGCGCGGTCACCGGGTGCATGCCCACCGCCGCGTCGCCGATCAGGGCGCAGCGCTGGCCGACGAACTGCTGGGCATAGACCGCCACCAGCGGATAGCTGTGGCGCTCGCCCAGCAGTTGCATCGCGCCGAGGCGGCCGCCGAACTGTTCGCTGAGCAGGCGGGCGTACTCCGCCGGCGGCAAGCGGCGCAGGCGCTCGGCCTCTTCGCTGGGCGCGGTGAGCACCGCCGACACCCGGTTGCCGGTGAGCGGCAGCATGGCCAGCGTGCGACCGTGGCCGAAGCATTCATAGGCGATGCCCTGGTGCGGCAGGGCGTGGCCGAGATGGCAGACGATCACGTCGCGGCCGAAGTCCCGCAGGTCGGCGCCGATGCCCAGTTGCCGGCGGCTGTCGGAGAGGCGGCTGTCGGCGGCCACCAGCAGTCGCGCGCGCAGTTGGCGGCCGTCGGCGAGTTCCACCTGGGCCGCCTCTTCGTCCACCACCAGCTTGCGCGGCTGCACGCCGTCGAGAATCTCGACGCCGGCCTGCGCCACGGCGGTGGCGTAGGCGGCACGACGGATCACATGGTTGGGAACCAGAAAGCCGAGACCGCCGGTGCCGGCCTCGCGGCTGTCGAAGTGCAGCGCGCGTGGCGACGCGCCGTTGAGCACCCGCGCCTCGCGGATGGTGGACACCTCGTCGCGTGGAATCCGCGCCCAGATGCCGAGCCGTTCGAGGATGTCCACGCCGCGATGGGTGAGCGCGATCTCGCGTCCGTCCGGCGCCGCCTCGGCGAGCGCTGCGCGCGGCTGGCGCTCCAGCAGCTTGACCCGCAGGCCCTGCTGCGCGAGTGCACAGGCCAGGCTCAGCCCGGCCGGGCCAGCCCCGACGATCAGCACTTCGGCGTCGTCGGGCGCGGAGGCCGGGGCGCCATCCGCCGCTGCGGCGCTGGTGGGTCGGCGGTGTTCGTCGAGGCTCATGGCTTGGGGACTCCGGCTTGGCGTTGCAACTGGCCCGGCAGCGCGGTGCGCGCGCCGGCGAAATCGGTCCAGCAGCCGCGCTGGTCGTCGTAGAGCTTGCACAGCCGCGCGGTCTCGAAGTACCAGCGCCAGGAGAAGTCCTGGATCACGATGCTGCCGGGCAGGCGCTGTTCCAGAATCCGTTGCGCGGCCTTGAGCCGGTAGAGCGGAATGCTCATGTCCACGTGATGGGCGGTGTGCTCGAAGATGTGGTGCAGCAGGCCGCCCAGATCCACACCCCGCCAGGGCCGCAGCCGCAGATGCACGGTGGTGGTGACGAAAGGCTGCGCCGCCGACCACTCGGCCTTGTCGGCATGCCAGGCGATCTCGGGGTGCGTGTGGTGCACGTAGATGACGAAGCCGATCAGCGCGTTCCACACCAGCCAGGGCAGCGCGAAACCGGTGGTCAGCAACAGCGCTGGCGACTGTCCGCTGGCGCGCGCCGCCCAGACCAGGCCGGCCATCCACAGCAGCGCGAAGGCGCTCACCAAGAGGCCGTCCCAGACGAACACTGCGCGGCGGCTGGGCATTTCGCGACGGCTGGGGAAGTACATGCGCCGCCACCAGATCTCGATCAGGTAGTACAGGCCCGGGCCCCAGCCGCTGCGGTAGACCCGCTCCAGCGCCTGCCGCCAGCGCGGCAGCGCCCGGTACTGCTCGGGTGTGAGCGGCTCCCAGACCATGTCGAAGCCGCGCAGATTGGTGTAGCCGTGGTGGACGACGTTGTGGCCGACATCCCAGAGGCTGTAGGGCGTCAGCGAGGGCAGGAACAGCAGCCGCCCCAGCCAGCGGTTGAGGCGGCGGTTGGGGGTGAAGCTCTGGTGGCAGGCGTCGTGGCCGAGGATGAACAGGCGGCCGATCACCAGACCGGCGATCACCCCGAACAGCAGCTTGAGCGGCCAGGACGGCAGCCAGATCACCGCTGCCAGCGCCGCCGCGAACAGACTGTAGTCGAGCAGCACCAGGGGCAGCGCCCGCCAGGTGCTGCGCGCCGACACCGGCAGCAGCCAGCTGCGCAGCACCTTGCGGTGCGGGACGGCGAACGGCGCCGTGGGTGCCAACGGAGCGACTGACATGGGGCGAGACCTGGACCGGAGAAACGGCGGCGTCGAAATCCTGAGGCCGGGCATCCGGCACCGAGTTGACCCAGATCAATTTCCGACGCTCCGGCCACCGCCGAGGCGACCGCAAGGCGGTCTTGCAGGCACCATCGGTCGCGCCGACCACGGATGCCGGGGCTTCGATGGCGGCACAATTGCATGCGAAGTCGACTTGTCGCTCCCGCTCCTGCCTCCCCCCGTTACCGCTTCTCATGGAAATCCTGCTTGATCGCTTGGCCAACTCCGTTTCCAACGCGGAGGATCTTGAAGGCCTCACCCGCCCCCTGCTGGAACTGCTGGAACTGGTCACCGGACTGGAATCCACCTACCTGACCCAGATCGACGAAGAGCGCGGCGTGCAGCATGTGCAGTACGCGCGCAATTCCAGCGGGCTGCAGATTCCCGAAGGCCTGTCGGTGCCCTGGGAAGACACCCTGTGCAAACGCGCCCTGGAGTCCGAGCAGATGTTCACCGACGATGTCTCCGGCTGCTGGGGCGACTCCGAAGCCGCCCGGCAGCTGGGCATCAAGACCTACATGAGCCAGCCGGTGCGCGGCATCAACGGCGGTCTCTACGGCACCCTGTGCGCCGCCAGTTCGCAGCGGGTCTCGACCGCCGCCAGCACCACCAAGGTGCTCGGCCTGTTCGCCCGGCTGATCGCCCACCAGGTCGAACGCGAGCACCTGCTGCACGCCTTGCGCAGCACCAATGCCGAGCTGTCCTCGCACGCGCTCACCGACCCGCTCACCGGGGTCGCCAACCGCCGCGCCCTGATCCTGGAGTTGCGGCGCCGGCTCGCCCAGGCGAACCGCGAGGGCAGCATGGTGGAAGTCGCTTTCGTGGACCTCGACGGCTTCAAGGCCATCAACGACCAGTACGGCCACGAGTCCGGCGATCGTTTCCTGGTCTACATCGCCTCCCGACTGAGTGCGGGCACACGGACGGGCGATCTGCTGGCCCGCTACGGCGGCGACGAGTTCGTGATCGTCACCAGCCACGGCGACGGCCAGGCCCTGCGTGACCGCCTGGAGAAGATCACCGTCGGCCAGTACATCAGCCACGGCGTGGTGATCGACTACCCCGGCGCCAGCGTCGGGCTGGTGAGTTCAGCGCCCGGCGATACCGACGCGGAAGCCCTGCTGGCCCGCGCCGACACGGCGATGTACGCCCAGAAGAAAGCCCGCAAGGCGGCGCGCTGAGCCCTGGTGCCGGCCAGGGCGTCCGGCGCCTAGGGCCTGTCACCCATTAGAACGTCGCTGCGTTGCCGGCCAAAAGCGTGTCAGGCAAGGCGCCTGCCGACGCGAAGGCTGGTTGCCTTCGCTAGGCTGGCAACGCCGCATGACGCGCTTTTGGCCAGCAACCCTTCGGGGCGGGACGGTTTTGGGGCATTGCTACGTCAGCCAGTGTTTCAATAGAGCCACTATTGCGCACACTGGCTTCCTTGCACTGCCCCAAAACCGCCTTCCGCCGCAGCGACGTTCTAATGGGTGACAGGCCCTGGAGTCGGGGCTCTTGAGTGCGGGGGGCTTGTACCCGATATTGACTGCGCAAGCCCCCCAACAGTCACGGTGCCCCTTATGAACAACTTGCTGCGGATCCTGGCGCTATGTGGCGCCGCCCTGTTGAGTGGCTGCGGCTACAACACCATGCAACGCCAGGACGAGGCCGTGAAAGCGACCTGGGCCGAGGTGCTCAACCAGTACCAGCGGCGCGCCGACCTGGTGCCCAATCTGGTCAATACCGTGAAGGGCTATGCGCAGCAGGAGCAGACCGTGCTGCTGGGCGTGACCGAGGCGCGCGCCAAGGTCGGCAGCCTCAACGTCAGCCCGGAGATGGTCAACGACGCGCAGGCCCTGAAGAAGTTCGGCGAAGCGCAGGGCGAGTTGTCGAGCGCGCTGTCGCGGCTGCTGGTGGTCACCGAGAACTATCCGCAGCTGAAGTCCGACGGCCTGTTCCGCGACTTGCAGGCGCAATTGGAAGGCACCGAGAACCGCATCACCGTGGCGCGCAACCGCTACATCGCGGCGGTGCAGGAATACAACACCACCGTGCGCAGCTTCCCCAACAACCTGTTCGCCGGCATGTTCGGCATGCAGGTGAAGCCCAGCTTCACCGTGGAAGACGAAAAGGCCATCGCCCGGCCGCCGACGGTGGACTTCTCCGCGCCGCCGCAAAAATGAACCTGCGCCGTCTGCGCCTGGGCGCGCTCGCGGCCCTCGGGCTGCTGGTAGGCGCGCTGGCTCATGCCGAGCTGCCGGTGCCCGAACTGCCGGCGCGCGTCACCGACCAGACGGGAACGCTCGACGCCACCCAGCGCGGCGCGCTGGAGCAGAAGCTCGCCGCCTTCGAGCAGTCCAAGGGCAGCCAGATCGCGGTGCTGATCGTGACCAGTACCGCGCCCGAGACCATCGAGCAGTATTCCCTGCGCGTCGCCGAAAAGTGGAAGCTCGGCCGCAAGGGCGTTGACGACGGCGCACTGCTGCTGATCGCCAAGAACGACCGGACGCTGCGCATCGAGGTTGGCTACGGCCTGGAAGGCGCGCTGCCCGACGCCATCGCCAAGCGCATCGTCGCCGAGACCATCACCCCCTACTTCCAGCAGGGCGATTTCTACGGCGGCATCGACGCCGGTACCAGCCAGATGATCCAGGTGATCGACGGCGAGCCGCTGCCGGCGCCGAAGCCGGCGCGCGGCGGCAACGGCAGCCAGGCGGATCGCCTGATCGGCTCGCTGCTGCTGCCCTTCATGGTCCTCTACGCCATCGGCCAGGGCCTGCGCCGGCTGATCGGCAGCTTCCCCGCCTCGGCGCTGGTCGGCGGCGGCACCGGCATCGCGGCGTTTCTGATACTCGGGTCCGGCCTGGTCGGCCTGGGCGTCGCGCTGTTCGCGATGATCGCGGCACTGGTGCTGTACAGCGGCGCGCTCGGCGGCGTTCCCATCCACGGCGGCTATGGCGGTGGTCGTGGCGGCGGCTTTGGCGGCGGGGGCGGCGGCTTCAGTGGCGGCGGCGGTGGCTTTGGCGGTGGCGGTGCATCGGGACGCTGGTGAAATGAGCACGAGCTTGCAGAGACTCTGGACCCATGCCTGCACCGGCCAGCTGGCGCTGCGGCGCCGCTTTCCGCCGGCGACCCTGGCGGCCATCGAGACGGCGATCCGCGATTGCGAAAGCCGCCATGCCGGCGAGATCCGCTTTGCCGTCGAGCCGGCCTTGCGGCTGTCGGCGGTCTGGCGGGAGCAGGGCCCGCGCCAGCGCGCGCTCGCCGCCTTCGCCGAGCTGGGCGTGTGGGATACCGCCCACAACAACGGCGTGCTGATCTACGTACTGCTCGCCGACCAGGCGGTGGAAATCGTCGCCGACCGTGGCGTCTCCAGCCAGCGGGTGCCGGTGGCGGAGTGGGAGGCGGTCTGCCGCTTGATGGAGAGCCACTACCGCAGCGGCGCCTTCCGCGAAGGCTCGGTGGCCGGCATCGAGGCGGTCGCCGACGTGCTGTCGCGCTACCCGCCGGCCTTCCCCGATGCCGGCAACGAACTGCCCGACGCGCCGGTACTGCTGCGCTGAAGGCTTACGCCAAGCCGCCGGCCTGAGCTACACTTCGCGCCGTCATTGGGGAGTAGCCGCTCTTCCACCCGAAGAGGTTTGCGTCAACACACTTGGCCCGCAGGCCATGGCGCAGACAGTCGCTTTCAGCCTGGCAAGACCTTTGACCACGACGCCTCCGATGGCCGGGGTAGCGGCGTGGTCATTCGTCCACCGCCCGGCCCTGGTACCCCTCATGGAATCCTTCTTCGTCTCCACTGGTGTCGTCGCCCTCGCGGAAATCGGCGACAAGACCCAGTTGCTCGCCTTCCTGCTCGCCGCCCGCTTCAAGAAGCCGCTGCCGATCGTCGCCGGCATCCTGGTCGCGACCCTCATCAACCACGGCCTGGCCGGTGCGCTGGGCGCCTGGATCACCGCCAGCTTGAGCCCGGAAGTGCTGCGCTGGGTGCTGGGCCTGTCGTTCCTGGGCATGGCGGTGTGGACCCTGATCCCCGACTCCATCGAGGACGAAGAGACCAAGACCGTGCAGCGTCTGGGCGTGTTCGGCGCCACCCTGGTGACCTTCTTCCTGGCCGAGATGGGCGACAAGACCCAGATCGCCACCGTCGCCATGGCCGCCCACTACGCCGCGCCGCTGATGGTGGTCGCCGGCACCACGCTGGGCATGCTGATCGCCGACGTGCCGGCGGTGTTCGCGGGCGACAAGCTCGCCAACAAGATTCCGATGAAGCTGGTGCACGGCATCGCCGCCGCGATCTTCGCCGCGCTCGGCCTAGCGACCCTGCTCGGCGCCGGCGCTAAGCTCGGCTTCTGATCCCGACAGCCCTGCGGAGCGGCTCATGCACAGCGACAATCTGCCGGCCTGGCAGCACCACCATCGGTTCAACGAAGGTAATGCCGCCGCCGAGCGCGGCACCCGAGCGGTGATGTGGATCACCGCCGTCACCATGGTGGTGGAGATCCTGGCCGGCTGGTGGTTCAACTCCATGGCGCTGTTGGCCGATGGCTGGCACATGAGCTCGCACGCGGTGGCTATCGGCCTCAGTGCGCTGGCCTATGCCAGCGCGCGCCGCTATGCGAGCGACCCGCGCTTTGCCTTTGGCACCTGGAAGATCGAGATCCTCGGCGGCTTCGCCAGCGCGATCTTCCTGCTCGGGGTCGCCGGGATGATGCTGTTCGGCTCGGCCGAGCGGCTGTGGTCACCGCAGCCCATCCACTACCGGGAAGCCATCGTCGTCGCCGTGCTCGGCCTGGTGGTGAACCTGGTCTGCGCGCTGATCCTCGGCAAGGCCCATCACCACGGCCACGGCCACGATCATGGGCACGGGCACGGGCACGACCATCATCAGGGTCATCACCACCATCAGGACTTGAACCTCAAGTCCGCCTACCTGCATGTGATCGCCGACGCCGCCACCTCGGTGCTCGCCATCGTCGCGCTGATCGGCGGCTGGCTGTACGGCTGGTCCTGGCTGGACCCGCTGATGGGCGTGGTCGGCGCGGTGCTGGTCGCGGTCTGGGCCAAGGGCCTGATCGCCGAGACCGGCAAGGTGCTGCTGGACCGCGAGATGGATCATCCGGTGGTCGAGGAGATCCGCGAAGTCGTGGAAGCCGGCGCCGAAGGCGAGGAGACCAAGGTCACCGACCTGCATGTCTGGCGGGTCGGCAAGGGCGTGTATTCCTGCGCGCTCACCGTGGTCACCCACGCCGCCGGGCTGACCGCCGAAGACCTCCGCCAGCGCCTGGCGGTGCACGAGGAGATCGTGCATTCGACCATCGAGATTCACCACTGCCCGGATGGCGGCGGCCGGACCTAGATCGCCGTTAGCATGGCCTCATGAACATCCTCATCACCGGTGGCGCCGGATTCATCGGCTCCGCCTTGATCCGGCAGCTGCTCAGCGAGACCGAGCATGCGGTGATCAATCTCGACTGCCTGACCTACGCCGCCAGTCTCGACGCGCTGGCGCCGGTGGCGCACAGCCCGCGCTACCGGCTGGAGCAGGTCGATATCCGCGACGGCGCGGCGCTGGCGCGGGTGTTCCGCGAGCAGCGGCCGGACGGGGTGATCCATCTCGCGGCGGAGTCGCACGTGGACCGCTCCATTCGCGGCCCGGGCGCGTTCATCCAGACCAATCTGGTGGGCACCTACCAGCTGCTGGAAGCGGCACTGGCCTACTGGCAGGGGCTGGACGCCGAGCGCCGAGCGCGCTTCCGCTTCCATCAGGTCTCCACCGACGAGGTGTACGGCAGCCTGGACGAGAGCGGCAGCTTCAGCGAGACCACCGCCTATGCGCCGAACTCACCGTACTCGGCCAGCAAGGCCGGCGCCGACCATCTGGTGCGCGCCTGGCACCACACCTACCGGCTGCCGGTGGTGATGAGCCATTGCTCGAACAACTACGGCCCCTCCCAGTTTCCGGAAAAACTCATTCCGCTGATGCTGCTCAATGCCCTGGATGGCAAGCCCCTGCCGATCTACGGCGATGGCGGCCATGTCCGCGACTGGCTGCACGTCGAGGATCACGCGCGGGCACTGTGGACGGTGTACAGCCGCGCCGAGAATGGCGCCCGCTACAACATCGGCGGCGGCAACGAGTGGCGCAACCTCGATCTGGTGCAGCGGCTTTGCACGCTGCTCGACGAGCTGCGTCCCGACCCCAGCGGCGCGCCTTACCAGCGGCTGATCCGCTTCGTCGAAGACCGCCCAGGACACGACCGTCGGTACGCCATCGACGCCTCGAAGATCGAGCGCGAGCTGGGCTGGCGACCGCAGGAAAGTTTCGAGACCGGCCTGCGCAAGACCGTGCACTGGTATCTCGAACACCTGGACTGGTGCCGGGCGCTAAGACAAGGCGATACCGGTCGGCGCTAGCGCGCGCTGCGTCCGCCCCGCACGACCGCGCACCGGCCAGGGTGACGGCGGCTCGCATCCCTCGCGCCGGCCGGCATCGGCCCGGCCGCCAACTTGATCTGCGTCAGTTTTCCTGCACGCCCGCCGCCCTAGCCTAGGTCCGTCTCCATTCCGGCCTCGCGGGGGCGCTCGCTGCAAACGCGCGCTCCCGCCGGTCGGCCTTTCATTCCAGGCTCATGGATTCGGGCGCAGACTGCGGACTCTGGCTCCGGGGCCTTGGCGGCCGGTGGCGGTGACGGCTCTGCCGCCACCCGCTCCGCGCGCTCAAGCAGCGAGGTGGCTGATGTTGCAGGACTTGTTGACCGAACAGGACCGCTATTACGACGGCGTGCTGCGCGACAAGTACGCCAAGGGCGAGGAGCGCAGCGTCGACGAGGTCTTGCAGCGCGTGGCGCGCGGCCTCGCCGAAGCCGAAGCACCCGAGCGGCGCGCGCACTGGCAGGCGCAATTCCTCAACGCGCTCAAGGCCGGCTTCTACCCGGCCGGTCGGATCATGAGCGCGGCCGGCACCGACCTGCAGGCCACGCTCATCAACTGCTTCGTGCAGCCGGTGGGCGATTCCATCGCCCAGAGCCGCGACGGCAAGGTCGGCATCTACACCGCGCTGCTGCAGGCGGCGGAAACCATGCGTCGTGGCGGCGGTGTCGGCTACGACTTTTCCAGCATCCGCCCGCGCGGCGCCAAGGTGCACGGCACCCGGAGCCGCGCCAGCGGGCCGATCAGCTACATGCGGGTGTTCGACCGCTCCTGCGAAACGGTGGAATCGGCCGGTGCCCGGCGCGGCGCGCAGATGGGCATCTTGCGGGTGGACCACCCGGACATCGAGGCCTTCATCGCCGCCAAGGATCTGCGCGAGCCGGCGCGCCAGCTCGCTGCCGCCGGCTACAGCGGCAGCGAGCTGGAGGCGCTGTTGCAGAAGCAGCGCACGCTCGCCAACTTCAACCTCAGCGTGGCGGTCAGCGATGCCTTCATGGCCGCCAAGGACCGCGACGAGGACATCGAGCTGGCGCACGCCGCCGAGCCGGACCCCAGCGAGCACCCGGAGGCCTACCAGCGCGCCGACGGGCTCTGGGTGTACCGGCGCGTCAAGGCCGCCGCGCTCTGGGACGCGCTGCTGCGCACCACCTACGAAACCGCCGACCCCGGCGTGGTGTTCATCGACCGCATGAACGCCGAGAACAACCTCGCCTACTGCGAGCGCATCGAGGCCACCAACCCCTGCATCACCGCCGATAGCTGGGTGCATACCGATGAAGGCCCGCGCCAGGTGCGCGAGTTGCTCGGCCGCGCCTTCGTGGCGCGGGTGGATGGCGAGTCGCACGCCGCCACTGCGCGCGGCTTCTTCGTCACCGGCCACAAGCCGGTGCTGAACCTGCGCACCGAGGAGGGCTACCGGCTGCGGCTCACCGCCGACCACCCGGTGTTGAGTCTGCGCTGGATGGGCCGCTGGACCCAGGAGCCGGTGTGGAAGAAAGCCGGGGAGCTACTGCCGGGCGAGCTGATCGTGCTGCACGACCACCGCGACCAGCCGCAGTGGCCCGGCGTGGAAAGCCAGGAGGAGGGCTATCTGCTCGGCCTGCTGCTGGCCGAGGGCCAGTTGTGGAGCGAGGCGGCGGTGCTGTCGCTGTGGGCGCGGCCCTTGGCGGTGGGTGGCAGCCCGGCGCAGGACGGCGCGCGGGGCGTGATGACCGAGGCACTGCGCTGCGTCGCCACGCTGGCGCCCGGCGCGCCACTCCCGGACTGGCGGCCGCAGACCGGGCGTGGCGAATGGCGACTGTCGCTGCCGGTGCTGGCCGATCTCGCCCAGCGCATGGGTCTGGGCGAGGGCCAGACCCGGGTGACGCCGGCGATGGAGCGCGCCTCCAGCCGGTTCTATTGCGGCCTGCTGCGCGGCCTGTTCGACAGCGCCGGCCAGGTGCAGGCCTGCGCCAGCAAGGGCGCCAGCCTGCGCCTGAACCTCGCCGACTACGGCCAGGCCGAAGCGGTGCAGCGCATGCTGCTGCGGCTGGGCATGGTCAGCAGCCTGCACCGTGACCGCCGGCACTGGGAGCTGGTGCTGTCCGGCGACAACCTGGCGATCTACGCCGAGCGCATCGGCTTCGCCGACGGCGAAAAAGCCGCGCGCCTCAGCCAGCGGCTGGCCGGCTACAAGCGCGGGCTCAACCGCAGCCGCTTCGCCGCGCGGGTGGCGAGCATCGAGGCCGGTCCGGCGGAGACCGTCTACGACTGCCAGATTCCCGGCATCAACGCCTTCGATGCCAACGGCCTCTACGTCCACAACTGCGGCGAGCAGCCGCTGCCCGACTACGGCTGCTGCTGCCTGGGCTCGCTCAATCTGGCGCTGTTCGTCAGCGAACCGTTCACCGAGCAGGCGCGTCTGGACTGGCCGCGACTGAAGCAGACCGCCGCGACGGCGGTGCGTATGCTCGACAACGTGCTCGACCTCACGCACTGGCCCCTGCCCGAACAGCAGCGCGAGGCGATGAACAAGCGCCGCGTCGGCCTGGGATTCACCGGCCTGGGCACGGCGCTGATGATGCTGCGCCAGCGCTACGGCTCCGAGGAGGCGGTGCAGCTCACCGCCGAGATCGCCCGCACGCTGCGCGACAGCGCCTACGAGGCCTCGGTGGCGCTGGCGCAGGAGCGCGGCGCGTTTCCGCTGTTCGACGCCGACCACTACCTGAAGAGCCCTTTCGTGCAGCGGCTGCCGGAGCCGCTGCGCGCCGCCATCGCCCAGCACGGCCTGCGCAACAGCCATCTGCTGTCGATCGCGCCCACCGGCACCATCTCGCTGGCCTTCGGCCGCAATGTCACCGGCGGCATCGAGCCGGCCTTCGCCTGGGAATACCACCGGCGCAGCCGCAACCGCGACGGCGAGGCCATCGAGTATCCGATCCAGGACTACGGCTACCGCCTGTACCTGCGCATGGGCGGCGACGCGCAGAACCTGCCCGGCTATTTCGCCAGCGCGCAGACGCTCTCGCCGGCCGATCACCTGCGCATCCAGGCGGCGGTGCAGCCCTACATCGACTCCTCGATCTCGAAGACCGTCAACGTGCCGGTGGAATGCGGCTTCGAGGAGTTCAAGCGCATCTACGACCTCGCCTACGAATGGGGCTGCAAGGGCTGCACCACCTACCGCCCCAACGACATCACCGGCGCGGTGCTGAGCGTGAGCCCTGCGCCCGGCGCCGATGCCCGCAATCCAACGCTGGAGCTGCCCGCCGCCAGCCTCGACCAGCGGCTGCGCCTGGAATCGCTGCCCTCGCCGCCCCTGGCCTCGCTGAAGTGGCCGGGGCGGCCGGAATTCGCCGCTGGCAATCCGGCCTGGACCTACATGGTCGATGCCGGCCCCGGCTGCCGCTTCGCGGTGTTCGTCGGCCACACCGCGAACGGCCACTCGCGCCCCTTCGAGGTCTGGGTCAACGGCGCCGAGCAGCCGCGCGGCCTGGGCGCCACCGCCAAGCTGCTGTCGATGGACATGCGCTCCGACGACCGCGCCTGGCTGCAACTGAAGCTGGAGGCGCTAGTGCGCACCCAGGGCAATCCGGTGCAGGTGCGGATGCCGCCGGCCGGCGAGCCGCAACTGCTGGCCAGCCCCACCGCCGCGCTGGCGCGGCTGGTACTGCACCGTTGCCAGGAGCTGGGCGTGTTCGCCGAGCCGGGACCGACGCCGGTGGTGGATGCCCTGCTCAGCCGCGAGGAGCCGCTCACCGGCACCGACGGCACCATGTCCTGGACGGTGGACGTGAAGAACGCCAACACCGGCGACGACTGCGTGCTGGTGCTGCGCGAGCTGCAACTGCCGGATGGCGAGCGGCGTCCCTACGCGGTCGGCCTCTACGGCGACTATCCGAAAGACCTCGACGGCCTCTGCCGCCTGCTCAGCTACGACATGCGGGTGCTCGACCCGGCCTGGATCGGCGAGAAGCTGCGCAAGCTGCTGTCCTATCCGGAAACCGGCGGCGGCTTCTTTGCCCGCGTGCCGGGCAAGGCCAAGTCGCAGATCTACCCCTCCACCGTCGCCTATCTCGCCGAGCTGATGCTGCACCGCTATCACATGCTCGGCATCCTCAACGCCGAGGGCCTGCCGCAGACGCCGCTGGGCGTGCTCGCCGCGCCCAGCAGCAGCGGCAGTGCGCGCAGCCCGGCCCTGCCCGGCAAGCCCTGCCCGGAATGCGGCGTGCACGCGGTGGTCAAGCGCGACGGCTGCCAGAGCTGCACCCATTGCGGCTGGGTGGGGAATTGCGGCTGAGCCCTCCGCTCATCCCGCCAAAGTCCCCCTCCCCCGCTTGCGGGGGAGGGTTGGGGAGGGGGCGTTCCGGGCACGCGGAAACCGCCCCCATCCCGTCAGAGCAGTGCTCTGACTCCCCCGCACGCGGGGGAAGGAGGTTCAGCAACTGCCTGTCGGCCTTCCTCCCGCAAGCGGGGGAAGGAGCCCGAGGCGGCATAGCGCGACGAAAGCCCTAAGTCGGTGCCGCCGCGCCCGCGCTGACCTGGGTCAACGCGGATCGCGGCTCGGCGGCCGCAAGCTGGACGCCGAAACCTGGAGCCGACCGTGTCCGCCGTTGCCATTCCCACCCGCCGACGCCGCATCGAACCCCTGCGCTGCACCGGCTGCGAACGGGGTAGCGATTGCCTCGGCGCCGCGCTCGACGAGGGCAGCGGCGCCGGCCGCATGAGTCGCGGCCATCTGGAACGCGGCGAGCATCTCTACCGCATGGGCGAGCCCAGCGACTCGCTGTACGTGGTCAGCGGCGGCGCCTTCAAGTCCTACGTGGTGAGCCCGGACGGCGGCGAGCAGGTGCTCGGCTTCGTGCTGCCGGGCGACGTGCTGGGCATCGACTCGCTGAGCCATCCGCAGTTCCAGAGCAGCGCGGTGGCCATCGCCCCGGCCCGGGTCTGCCGCATGCCGGCCGAGGCGATCCGCCTGCGCCTTGGCGAATCGCCGGACTTTCGCGAGCGCCTGAGCGCGCGCATGGGCCGCGAGATCCAGCGCCTGCAAAGACTGCTGCACCTGGGCCGCTGCACGGCCGAGCAGCGGGTGGCGGTGTTCCTGCTCAGCCAGAGCGCGCAGAGCGAGGGCGGCAGTCTGGCCGGCCGGCCGCAGCGCCTGCCGATGTCGCGCCGGGACATCGGCCAGTTCCTCGGCCTGGCCACCGAAACCGTGTCACGGGTGTTCACCCGTTTGCAGGACAGCGGCGCGCTGCGCGGCCGCCGCACCTCCATCGAGATCCGCAACGTCGAGCGCCTGATGGAGATCGCCCGCGTGGGCCTGCCGCTGCGGCGCGGCAGCTGAGCGGATTGCGGATTGCGGATTGCGGATTGCGGATTGCGGATTGCGGATTGCGGATTGCGGATTGCGGATTGCGGATTGCGGATTGCGGATTGCGGATTGCGGATTGCGGCGAAGCTGCCGCGCCGCTCGCCGCTGTTCAATCCGAAATCCGCAATCCGAGATCCGCAATAGGCCGCGCCTGAGGCGCGGCCGGCCTACCTGGCCGCCACGGCTTCCGGCTTGACCACGAGCAGGTCGCAGCGCGCCTGGTCGAGGATGCGTTCGGCGGTGCTGCCGATCAGGGCACGCTCCAGGCCGCCGCGCTGCACGCTGCCCAGCACCAGCAGATCGGCGCGCGGATCGTCGGCGCAGTCGGTCAGCGCCAGCCAGGGCGGGCCGTAGAGCACCTGCTGACGCTCGGCAGGTACGCCCTGCGCGGCGGCGAAGCGGTGGAAGCGCTCCACCTGACTTTGCCGTAGCTGTTCGTAGATTTCGGCGGCGATCGCCGTGTACTCCTCGGGTTGGCTGACCGCCAGCGGCGACAGCCCTTCGTAGGCGTAGGCCAGCTCGTGGCCGGCGCCGCAGGTGCGGGCCAGTTCGGCGGCGAACTGGACGATGCGCTCGTTCAGATGACCCTCGCCGTGCTCGGCCGCCACCGGCTCGACGGCGGCGATCACCCGCCTCGGCAGCGGCAGCGCCTGCGGGTTGACCAGCATCAGCGGACAGGGGCAGTCGCGCAGCAGGTGCCAGTCGATGGGGGTCAGCAGCACCCGCCGCAGCAGCGGTTCCAGATGGATGTCCTTCACCACCAGGCTCGGCTGCTGCTGGCGGATCTTGGCGAGCATATGGTCCAGCACCGGCCGCCCCCAGACCACCTCGCCCTCGGCCTTGACGCCGGTTTCGCGCAGGGCCTGCACCTTGTCCTTGAGCCACTGGTGCGCCTCGGCGAGCTGGGCCTCGCGCGCCAGGCGCGCCACCTCGCTGCTCAGGTGCGCCACCGTGTCCAGCAGCGGCTGCTGCTCGAACAGGCAGAGGTGCAACTCGCCGCCACCGGCCCGGATCAGCGCGGCGGCACGATTGAGCGCCGGCGAATGCGGCTCGCTGCGCCGGGCGATCAGGAAGACCTTGCGATGGGACATGGGTGGCTGCGCTCCGAAAAACAGTGTGGAAGCATCCGCCTGGGGCAGGCCGCTGCGCGTTGACCCAGGTCAATGGCGCATCGGAATCGCCAGCGCCGGTGGCGTTCAGATCAGCCGCGAGTAGCGCGGCGTGGCCGGCCGGCTTTCCTGGTTCGCGGCCGCCACGGCCACGCGCGGTGGCGGCAGATGGGCGTCGAAAGGCATCGCCACCGCCCGCAGCAGGAAACGCCCCCGGGCGGTCACCTGCAACCCGCGCGCACCCAGCTCCACCAGACCATCGGCGGCCAGGGGCTCCAGCGCTTTCAGTGCCTCGGCGAAATAGCCGCCGAAGTCGATGTGGTACTCGTTCTCCAGCGCCGCGTAATCCACCCGGCCACGGCACATCAGGTCTTCGATCAGGCGCCGGCGCAGGCGGTCGTCGGCACTCAGTTGCAGGCCGCGCTGCAACGGCAGATGGCCGGTGTCGAGCGCGGCGTAGTAGGCGTCGAGGGTCTTGGCGTTCTGGCAATAGCTGTCGCCGATGCGGCTGATGGCGCTCAAGCCCAAGCCGATCAGATCGGCGCCGCCGCGCGTGGAATAGCCCTGGAAATTGCGTTGCAGGCTGCCGTCCTCGAGGGCGCGCGCGAGTTCGTCGTCGGGCCGCGCGAAGTGATCCATGCCGACGTAGACATAGCCCGCCGCCTGCAGCTTTGCCACCGTGAGCTGGAGCAGGCCCAGCTTCTGCTGCGGGCTGGGCAGGTCGGCGACGTTGATCTGGCCCTGCGCCTTGAACAGCTGCGGCATGTGCGCGTAGCTGTAGGCGGAGATGCGGTCGGGCGCCAGGTCGATGACCTGCTCGAGGGTGCGGCCGAAACCTTCCAGCGTCTGCTTCGGCAGGCCGTAGATCAGATCCACCGACACCGAGTTGTAGCCGTGCCGGCGCGCATCGCGCACCACCTGCTCGGTCTGCTCATAGCTCTGCAAGCGGTTGACCGCCTCCTGCACGGCGGGATCAAAGTCCTGCACGCCGATGCTGATGCGGTTGAAGCCGAGCGCGGCGAGGCCGGCAACGCTATCCGGCAGCAGCGCGCGTGGATCAACCTCGATGGAAAACTCGCGCTGCGCGCCGCGACTGAGGCCGAAGCCGCGATCCAGGGCCTGCATCACCTGCTCCATCTGCGCGAGACTGAAGAAGCTGGGCGTGCCGCCGCCGAAGTGCAGCTGCGACACCGGGCCACGGCCGGCGAACAGCGCCGCCTGCATCTCGATCTCGCGCTCCAGACGCTCGATGTAGCCGGCGGCGATGCTGCGCGAGCGGCTGATGATGCGGTTGCAGCCGCAGTAGAAGCAGGGGCTGGCGCAGAACGGCACGTGCACATACAGCGAGATCGGCACGCCGCTGTCGCGGCTGTACTGCACGGCACTCAGATAATCGCTGGCGCTGTAGCTGTCGCTGAACTGCGCGGCGGTCGGGTAGGAGGTGTAGCGCGGCCCCGCGCGGTCGTAGCGCTCGATCAGGGCGGGGTCGAATAGGGCGAGATCCATGAAGGTGCTCCTGCGGATGCCAGCCACCTTAGGGTCGCGGCCACTCCGCCGCGTTGACCGGCGTCAATGGCCCTCCGCCGTCGGCGACAGCTCATCGGCCACCCATCCGCCCGCCTCTACCTTGCGGCCGGCGAGCGGGTCTGCGGATCGCAGGCCCGGCAAGCTTCCCCAGGCGGCCGGCTCGGGTCGGGTTGGCCCGACCGCGCTCACCGCAGCCACGGCGGAAGCCTGCCGTGGAACCCCAGAAGAAGAAGAAGAAGGAGGAAGCAAGCCGTGCCGATGGCCATCAACTTCCCCAGCGCCGGCCCCTCCGACCAGCACGACGAGCGCTTCCGTCTGGTGGTGGAGGCCTCGCCCAATGCCATCCTGATGGTCAACGCCGAAGGCATCATCACCCTGGTCAACCGCCAGACCGAGCAGTTGTTCGGTTACGCCCGCGAGGCGCTGCTCGGGCAGCCGGTGGACGTGCTGGTGCCGCTGCGCATCCGCGAGCACCACCCCCGCCTGCGGGAAAGCTATTTCACCCGGCCCAGCCACCGGCCGATGGGCGCCGGCCGCGACCTGTTCGGCCTCACCAGCGCCGGCCGCGAGGTGCCGATCGAGATCGGCCTCAGCCCGATCCGCACCGAGGAGGGCGTCTTCGTGCTCGCCTCGATCATCGACATCACCGAGCGCAAGCGCGGCGAACAGGCGCTGCGCGACCTCAATCATTCCCTGGAAACGCAGGTGCAGGAAACGCAGCGGGCGCTGGCCCAGCTCAAGGTGGCGCAGGGCCAGTTGGTGCAGGCCGAGAAGATGGCCTCGCTGGGCAGCCTGGTGGCCGGCGTCGCCCACGAGATCAACACCCCGGTCGGCGTCGGCGTGACCGCCGCCTCGCACTTGCAGGGCGAGGTTCGCGCCATGCGCCTCGCCGCCCGGGACAACAAGCTGACCAAGGCGCAGTTCGAGAAGCTGCTGCTGTCCTTCGAGCAGGCCAGCGACATCATCCTGATCAACCTGCGGCGCGCCGCCGACCTGATCAAGAGCTTCAAGCTGGTGGCGGTGGATCAGTCCAGCGACGAGCAGCGGCGGATCAACCTCAAGGCTTACATCGAGGAGGTGCTGCTGAGCCTGCGCCCCAAGCTCAAGGCCAGCCGGCACCGCATCGAGCTGGACTGCCCGGACGACATCGAGATCCTCACCACGCCGGGCGCGCTGTCGCAGATCCTCACCAACCTGGTGGTCAACTCGGTCACCCACGCCTTCGAGCCGGACAGCGCCGGGCGGATGACCATCCGGGTGAGCCGCCAGGGCGAGCGCGTGGAGCTGTGCTTCAGCGACGACGGCAAGGGCATCTCCGCCGAGAACCTGCCGCGCATCTTCGACCCGTTCTTCACCACCCGCCGTGGCCAGGGCGGCACCGGCCTGGGCCTCAACATCGTCTTCAACCTGGTGCACCAGACCCTGGGGGGCAGCGTCGAGGTCGCCAGCACCCCGGGCCAGGGCACCCGCTTCACTCTCCGTTTCTGAACAGGACCTCGCGATCATGGAACAGGCCGACAACGAACTGATGAGCTTCGCCGCCAGCGAGCTCCAAACCAGTGGTACCGGGCCGGAGCCCTGGAAGATTCTGGTGGTGGACGACGAGGAGGAGGTGCACAAGGTCACCCGCCTAGCGCTGGAGTCGTTCACCGTCCTCGGCCGGCCGCTGCAGATCCACGACGCCTACACCGGCCGCGAGTCGGTGGAGATCATGGCGCGCGAGGCCGACATCGCGCTGGTGCTGATGGACGTGGTGATGGAAACCGAGCACGCCGGCCTCGACGCGGTGCAGGAGATCCGCCACCGGCTCGGCAATCGCTTCGTACGCATCGTGCTGCGCACCGGCCAGCCCGGCCAGGCGCCGGAGCTGGAGGTGGTGCGCAAGTTCGACATCAACGACTACAAGGAAAAGACCGAGCTCACCACCACCAAGCTCTACACCGTGCTGCAGACCGGCCTGAGCCTGTACCGCGAGCTGGTGGCGATGGACCGCAACCGCCTGGGCCTGGAGCAGGTGATCGAGGCCTCCGCCTCGATCTTCAAGACCCATTCCCTGGTGCAGTTCCAGCGCGGCGTGCTGGAGCAGATCACCGCCCTGCTGTACGCCCGGCGCGACGCCGTGCTGATCGGCGCCAATGGCTTCGCCGCCGACCTGAACTGCGGGCAGTTGCATGTCGCCGCCGGCACCGGCGCCTACCAGGCCAGCGAGGGCGCGCTGGCGGAGGACGTGCTCGACGCCGAGGCGATGGCGCATGTGCAACGGGCGGTCAGCTCCCATTCCTTCGAGATCGGCGAGCGCCAGTTCGCCGCCTATTTCTCCACCCGCCTGCACACCGAGCATGTGGTCTACCTGAGCAGCGACAGCAACTTCTCGCCGGCCGACGCCCGGCTGATCGAGCTGTTCTGCCGCAATGTCTCCATCGCCTACGAGAACCTGACGCTCAACCAGGACCTACTCGAATCCCAGCGCCGGCTCATCATCCTGCTCAGCACCGGCATCGAGGAGCGCTCCAAGCTGCTGCGCAACCATGTGCGCCGGGTTTCGGAATACTCCAAGCTGCTGGGCCGGCTGCTCGGGCTATCGGACGAGGAAGTCGAGGCACTGGGCGTGGCCGCCGCCATGCACGATCTCGGCAAGATCGGCATCCCCGACGCCATCCTCGACAAGCCCGGCAAGCTGGATGCCGCCGAGCGGGCCATCATGGAAACCCATGTGCTGCGCGGCCAGCGGATGCTGGAAGGCCAGAAGGGCCATCTGCTGAAAGCCGCCGAGCTGGTGGTGGGCGGCCATCACGAGCGCTGGGACGGCGGCGGCTATCCGCGCGGTCTCGGCGGCACCGAGACCCATCTGTTCGCCCGCATCACCGGACTCGCCGATGTCTTCGACGCCCTGAGCTCACGCCGCGTCTACAAGGAGCCCTGGTCCTGGGAGGACATCGCCGACTACCTGCGCGGCGAGCGGGGCCGGCAGTTCGAGCCCCGGCTGGTGGACCTGTTCCTGGACCACTACCAGGACTTCCTGGCCATCCACCGGAGCCTGCCCGGCGACGAGCGCGAATAGGGCGCTCAGCGCTTCAGGCGGTAACCGGTCTTGAAGATCCACCAGACCGCGACCAGGCAGATCAGCATGAACAGCGCGGTCATGGCGACGCTGATGCCGACCGCGACATCGGCGACCCCGTAGAAGCTCCAGCGGAAGCCGCTGACCAGATACACCACCGGGTTGAACAGGGCGATCTTCTGCCACAGCGGCGGCAGCATGCTGATCGAGTAGAAGCTGCCGCCGAGGAAGGTCAGCGGCGTGACGATCATCAGCGGCACGATCTGCAGCTTCTCAAAGCTGTCGGCCCAGATGCCGAGGATGAAGCCGAACAGGCTGAAGCTGAACGCGGTGAGCAGCAGGAAGGCCAGCATCCAGAACGGGTGGGCGATGTGGTAGGGCACGAACAGCCGCGCGGTGGCGAGGATCAGCAGACCCAGCATCACCGACTTGGTGGTGGCGGCGCCGACGTAGCCGAGAATCACCTCCGCCGAGGACACCGGCGCCGACAGCAGCTCGTAGATGGTGCCCGACCACTTCGGCATGTAGATGCCGAAGGAGGCGTTGGAGATGCTCTCGGTGAGCAGCGAGAGCATCACCAGGCCGGGGATGATGAAGGCGCCGTAATGGATGCCATCGACCTCGCCCATGCGCGAGCCGATGGCGGCGCCGAACACCACGAAGTACAGCGAGGTGGAGAGCACCGGCGAGGCGATGCTCTGCATCAGGGTGCGGAAGGTGCGGGCCATCTCGAAGCGGTAGATGGCGCGGATCGCGTGGAAGTTCATGGGCGGCCCTGGACCAGGCTGACGAAGATGTCTTCCAGCGAGCTCTGGCTGGATTGCAGCTCGCGGAAGTCGATGCCCTGCGCCGCCAGGCGGCGCAGCAGCTCGGCGATGCCGGTGTCGTCCTGCTGGTCGTCGTAGGTGTAGATCAGCGTCTGGCCCTCGCCGGCCAGCTCCAGCGCGTAGCCGGCCAGGGTGTCGGGGATGGCGGCGAGCGGCGTCTTCAGTTGCAGGCGCAGCTGCTTCTTGCCGAGCTTGCGCATCAGCGCCGCCTTCTCCTCGACCAGGATCAGCTCGCCCTGGCGGATGATGCCGACGCGGTCGGCCATCTCCTCGGCTTCCTCGATGTAATGGGTGGTGAGGATGATGGTCACGCCGCTGTCGCGCAGGCGCCGCACCAGTTGCCACATGTCGCGGCGCAGCTCGACATCGACCCCGGCCGAGGGTTCGTCGAGGAACAGGATCTTCGGCTCGTGCGAGAGCGCCTTGGCGATCATCACCCGCCGCTTCATGCCGCCGGAGAGCGTCATGATCCGGGCGTCCTTCTTGTCCCAGAGCGAAAGCTCGCGTAGCAGCTTCTCGATCAGCGACGGATCGCGTGGCTTGCCGAACAGGCCACGGCTGAAGTTGACCGTCGCCCACACGCTCTCGAAGGCGTCGGTGTGCAGCTCCTGCGGCACCAGGCCGATCTTCTCGCGCACCAGACGGTATTCGCGCTGGATGTCGTGGCCGTCGGCAATCACCTGGCCGGCGCTGGCCTTCACCAGTCCGCAGATGACACCGATCAGGGTGGTCTTGCCGGCGCCGTTCGGGCCGAGCAGGGCGAAGATCTCGCCGCGCTGGATGTCGAGCTTGACGTTCTTGAGGGCGGTGAAGCCGGAGGCGTAGGTCTTGGAGAGATTCCGGACCGAGATGATGGGGGGCTGCGACACGCGACGCCTGCCTGAGGAGGGGAATATGCTCATTCTAGAGCGGCGCTCGCTAGGCTAGGGTGTGTCGGCAATTGGAGAATCGCCCCATGAGGAAATGGCTTGCGCGCCTGCTGCCGGCGCTGGGTCTGCTGCTGGCTGCCGGACTGGCGGTGCTGTACAGCTACCGCCCCGGCATGGCCGAGTACCAACGCCACCGGGTCGCCGCCGCGCCGATCCCCGCTGGCGCGCTCACCGCCACCTGGCTGGGCGTCACCGCCGTGCTGCTGCGCGACGGCGAGCACGCGCTGCTGGTGGACCCGTTCTTCTCGCGGCCGGAGGGCCTGCTGCCGCTGGCGCTCAACCGCCGCATCGCCCCCGACGAGGCGCGCATCCGCGCCTGGCTGACCCGCCTGGGGGTGAGCAAGCTGGACGCGGTGCTGGTCTCGCATTCGCACTACGACCACGCGATGGACGCCGGCCTGGTGGCCAGGCTCACCGGCGCCCAGTTGCTCGGCTCCGCCAGCACCGCCAACCTCGGTCGTGGCGCTGGTCTGCCGGAGGCGCAGCTGACGGTGATCGCGCCCGGACAGAACTACCGCTTTGGCGACTTCGAGCTGCACTTCGTCGAGAGCCGCCACGCTGGCGCCACCGGCGGCGCGCCCACCGGCGAGATCGACGCGCCGCTGACGCCGCCCGCCCACTACCTGGACTACAAGCTGGGCGGCACCTACTCGATCCTGGTCGCGCACCCGCAGGGTCGGGTGCTGCTGCACGGCAGCGCCGGCACGCTACCGGGCGCGCTGCGTGGCGAGCGCGCCGATCTGGTGTTTCTCGGCGTGGCGCTGATCGACGATCTCGATGCCTATCTGGCCGACGTGGTCGATGCGGTCGGCGCCAAGCGCATCGTGCCCAGTCACTGGGACGATTTCAGCCGACCGCTGGAGGAGCCGCTGCGGCCGTTCCCGGTCGTGGTGAGACTGGACCGCTTCTTCGCCGCGATGCGGGAGGGGCACCCCGATCTGCGAGTGGAGACCTACGGCCTGGCCGAACCGGTCGCTCTGTTCGCGCCGCCCCCCTGAGCCGCGCCACTGGCGACCGCAGGCAACAAAAAAAGCCGAGCAGCGCGAGCTGCTCGGCCTCGAGGCAACAACCGTGGTCGGGCGGCGCGGTGCGCGCCGCCAGGACCGGTCTTAGCCAGCCGCCGGAGGGGCGGGCGGGGTCACCTTCTTGATCGCCTTGGCGGCCTTCTTCTTCACCAGGGCAACATCCTTCTTGACCTCCTTCTTCACCAGGGCGACTTCGGCCTTGATCTTCTTGACGACCTTGGCGAGGGTCTTGCCACCCTTCTTGGCAGCGGCTTTCTTGGCCGGAGCCTTCTTCGCAACCGCCTTCTTCGCCGGAGCCTTCTTGGCGACTGCCTTCTTGGCGGCAACCTTCTTCACGACTTTCTTGGCAACTGCCTTCTTGGCCGGGGCCTTCTTGGCGACCGCCTTCTTGGCCACCGGCTTCTTCGCCACAGCCTTCTTCACCACTTTCTTCGCGGCAACTTTCTTCGTCGCCTTCTTCGCCGCTTTCTTCGCTACTGCCATGTGTTTGCTCCCGAGGTCAGGTTGGTTAAGGCCTTCCAAAAACACTGATATGGCAAGCCTTATTCGGACACTAGCAAGAGCGCGCGCGCTTTGCACGCCACACCTGTGCTAGGGCGCACGCGTGGGCATGGCAACGACACTTTCCACCCGCGCCGGCAGCCGAACGAAGGCCTTTCCGAAGGGCTCCCGAAGCCGCACGACACACGCCCATGTGCGCAGTTTCAAAACCGCCTTTTTACTAGGAGAAACGCAGATTCAGGAGGCTTGCTTCGCGGCCATATCTCTGGTCGGCGAGCGCCTTCTTTTCGACTCGAACGCCGGCCGCTGCGAGACGAGTCGCAAGCGTTCGCGGCAACGCTCCCGCAGCGCGGCAGCGAAGGTGCTTGCGCGCAAACTTGCGCGCACTCGCGCAAGGTTCGCGCGCCGCGAACGGCGGGTAGAGTGCGCGCCATCCACTCGGCCAACGCCCCACCGCCGTCCGCGCACCTCGCACCGAACGTCACCCTTGTCCATCGTCACCGCCAACACCGACAGCCAGCCCGCGCAGTACCGCATCGCCGCCCGCGAGCTCTGCGAGTTCACCGCCAAGCACGGCGATCTCGATCTGCGCTTCACGCCGGCGCCGAGCGCGCTGGAGGGCATCGCCGGCCACGCCAGCGTTGCCGCCCGGCGCGGCGACGACTACCAGAAGGAGCTGCCGCTGCGCGGCCGCTACGGCGCGCTGGAGGTTCGCGGCCGCGCCGACGGCTACTACCCGGCGCGTCAGGAGCTGGAGGAGGTAAAGACCTATCGCGGCCGCCTGGAGCGCTTGCCGGAGAATCAGCGCGCGCTGCACTGGGCGCAGCTGAAGGTCTACGGCTGGCTGCTCTGCCAGGCGCTGGCGCTGCCCGAGCTGCGACTGACCCTGGTCTACTTCAACGTCGACAGTGAGCAGGAAACCCTGTTCAGCGAGCGCCACGATGCCGAGGGCCTGCGCACATTTTTCGAGACCCAGTGCGCGCACTTCCTGCACTGGTCGGCGAGCGAGTTGGCGCACCGGGAGCGGCGTGATCCGGCGCTGGCGGCGGCGGCCTTCCCGCACCCCCAGTTCCACGCCGGCCAGCGCCAGCTCGCCGAGGCGGTGTACCGCATGGCCGCGCGCGGCGGTGCTCTGCTGGCGCAGGCGCCGACCGGCATCGGCAAATCCATCGGCAGTCTCTACCCGGCGCTCAAGGCGCTGGCGCGCGGCGAAGTCGAGAAAGTGTTCTTTCTCACCGCCAAGACTTCCGGCCGCCGGTTGGCGCTGGACGCTGCCGCCTCGCTGGTCGGCACCGCGACGACCGGCGCCATCCCGCTGCGGGTGCTGGAACTGGTGGCGCGCGAGAAGAGCTGCGAACACCCGGACAAGGCCTGCCACGGCGAGTCCTGCCCGCTGGCGCGCGGCTTCTACGACCGCCTGCCCGCCGCCCGCGCCGCCGCCGTGCAGCGGTCGCGTCTCGATCAGGCCGGCCTGCGCGCGGTGGCGCTGGAGCACCAGGTCTGCCCCTACTACCTCGGCCAGGAGCTGGTGCGCTGGAGCGATGTGGTGGTCGGCGACTACAACTACTACTTCGACGGCAGCGCCTTGCTCTACGGCCTGGCGCAGCTCAACGACTGGAAGCTGGCGGTGCTGGTGGACGAGGCCCACAACCTGGTCGAGCGGGCGCGCGGCATGTACTCGGCGGAACTCGATCCCATGCAGCTCGCGGCGCTGCGGCGCGTCGCCCCGGCCGAGCTGCGCAAACCGCTGGAGAAAGTCCGCCGCGCCTGGAGCCGCCTGCACCGCGACCAGACCGAAGCCTATGTCGCGCACGCGCAACTGCCGGACTCACTCTGCCGCGCCTTGCAGGAGGCGGTCTCGGCCATCGCCCGCCACTACGCCGAAGAGCCGCCGGCCAACGACAGTCCGCTGCAGGCCTGGTGGTTCGAGGCGGCGCAGTTTCTGCGCCTGGCGGAGAGTTTCGCGCCGGCGCATTCGCTGTTCGAGATCGTGCTGGAAGAAGCCTCGCAGCCGCGCCAGCCCGGCCGCTCGCGGCTGGCGATCCGCAACCTGGTGCCGGCGCCGTTCCTGGCGCCGCGCGCCGCGCGCACGCATGCGCTGGTGCTGTTTTCGGCGACTCTCAAGCCGCCGCACTACTACCGCGACCTGCTCGGCCTGCCGGCCGGCACGCAGTGGCTGGACGTGCCCTCGCCGTTCCGCGCCGAACAGTTGCGGGTGACGGTGGCGCGCGATATCTCCACCCGCTACCAGCACCGGCAGCGCTCGCTGCCCGCACTCCTCGCCCGGATGGCCGGGCAGTACCGCAAGCAGCCCGGCAACTACCTCGCCTACTTCAGCAGCTTCGACTATCTGCAACAGGCGCTGGCGGCGTTCGCCGCGCGCTACCCGGAGATTCCGCTGTGGTCGCAGCAGCGCGGCATGCGCGAGCCGGAGCGCGAAGCCTTTCTGCAGCGCTTCGTGGCCGGTGGCGAGGGCATCGGCTTTGCAGTGCTGGGCGGCGTGTTCGGCGAAGGCATCGACCTGCCCGGCGAGCGGCTGATCGGCGCCTTCATCGCCAGCCTCGGTCTGCCGCAGATCAACCCGCTCAACGAGGAACTGCGACGCCGCCTCGACGCGCAGTTCGGCGCCGGTTACGACTACGCCTATCTCTACCCCGGCCTGCAGAAAGTGGTGCAGGCCGCCGGCCGGGTGATCCGCGGCGCGCAGGACCACGGCGTGCTGCACCTGCTCGACGACCGCTACGCGCAAGCCGAGGTGCAGGCGCTGCTGCCGCGCTGGTGGCAGATCGAATAACGAAAAACTGCGATCAGTCCCCTCCCCTGCGTAGCGGGGGAGGGTTAGGGTGGGGGCGCTCCGCTCGCCCCACGGGATGCAGTGGTACACCCAGGCGCCCCCATCCCGGCCTTCCCCCGCTACGCAGGTGAAGGAGTGAGTCCTTAGGGCCTGTTAACACTACGGGGCTCGCTGCGCCCCAGCCTCAAGCCAGTTGGCTGAGCATCTTGCGGAAGCGGGCCAGCGACACCGCGAAGAACACCGCGCCGATCAGCACCAGCGCCAGGAAGTAAGGCCAGACCACCTCGAAGCCGGCGGCGCGGAACAGGATCGCCTGCGAGGCGGAGATGAAGTGCGTGGTCGGCGCCAGCAGCATCAGGTACTGCACGAACAGCGGCATGCTCTCGCGCGGCGTCGAACCGCCGGACAGCATCTCCAGCGGCATCAGCACCAGGATCAGCAGCAGCGCGAACTGCGGCATCGAACGCGCCAGAGTGGCCATGAAGATGCCCATCGAGGTGGTGGCGAACAGGTGCAGCGCCGCGCCGGCCAGGAACAGGCCCACCGAGCCTTCGATCACCACGCCGAGCAGGCCCTGCACCACGAAGTGCAGCGACAGCGCGGCGGCCAGCAGCACCACCAGACCCATCGACCAGACCTTGGACAGCATGATCTCGGCCGGCGTCACCGGCATCACCAGCAGGTGCTCGACGGTGCCGTGCTCGCGCTCGCGGATCAGCGCCGCGCCAGTGAGCAGGATCGACAGCATGGTGACGTGATTGATGATCTCCATCAGCGCGCCGAACCAGCCCTTGTTGAGCGTGGGGTTGAAGCGCGCGCGCAAGGCCAGCTCCACCGGCAACACGCTGGCCTGGCGGTGGCCCTGGAGAAACTCGTTGATCTCGCCGAGCAGGATCTGCTGGATGTAGCCGCTACCGGTGAAGGCCTGGCCCATGCGGGTGGCATCGACATTGAGTTGCAGGCTGGGCGCGCGGCCGGCGAGCACGTCGCGCTGGAAGCCAGGCGGGATCACCAGGGCGAAGGTGTAGTCGCCGGCGTCCATGCCCGGATCGACGGCGGTGAGCGGGATCAGCGCCGGTGGCAGGAACTGCGGCGGATAGAAGCTGGAGACCAGGCGTGAGGACAGCGGCGAGCCATCTTCGTCGACGATGGCGATGGGCGCCTTGTTGAGGGTTTCCGGCATCGCCTTGGCGGCCGAGTACACGGTGAACACGAACATGAACACCACCAGCACCAGCATGATCGGGTCGCGCCACAGGCCCCATAGCTCCTTCACGCCCAGGCGGTGGATGTTGGCGAGCTGGCCGCGCATGCTCAGCGCTCCTGCTTCTTCAGCAACAGGATCGCCAGCAGCAGAATCGTCGGCGCGCTCAACAGCAGCGGCCAGAACGAACCGCCGAGGTCGGCGAAGCCCAGGGCCTTGTTGAACACGCCCCGGCTGATGGTGAGGAAATGGCTGGCCGGATACAGCCGGCCGATCACCGCGCCGGCGCCTTCCAGCGAACTCACCGGATCGAGCAGACCGGAGTACTGAATGGTCGGGATCATGGTGCCGATCATGGTCAGGAACACTGCGGCCACCTGGCTGCGGGTGAAGCTGGAGGCCAGCAGGCCGGCGCCAGTCGCGCAGATCACGTAGAGCACGGCGGCGGCGAAGAGGGTGAGAAAGCTGCCCTTGATCGGCACCCCGAAGGCGGTCACCGCGAGCAGCACCATCAGCAGAAAGTTGAACAGCGCCAGCAGCACGTAGGGCAGTTGCTTGCCGAGCAGGAATTCGCTGCGCCGTACCGGCGTGACGTAGAGGTTGAGGATGGAGCCCAGCTCCTTCTCACGCACCACCGACAGCGCCGCCAGCATCGCCGGGATCATCATCAGCAGCATCGGGATCACCGCCGGCACCATCGCTGGCAGGCTCTTCACATCCGGGTTGTAGCGGAAGCGGGTTTCGATGTCGGCGGCGGCCACCGCGCTCTGGCCCAGGCGCAGGCGCGACTGCTCGGCCAGCCAGGACTGGTGCATGCCCTGCACGTAGCCAGCGGCGGTCTCGCCGCGCATCGGCATTGCGCCGTCGATCCAGGCACCGACCTCCATCGCGCGGCCACGACCGGCCTCGCGGGCGAAGCCGGCAGGGATCTCCAAGGCCAGTGACAGCTCGCCGCTGCGCATGCGGCGGTCGAGGTCGGCGTAGTCGGTGATCGCCGGCTTCTCGATGAAATAGCGCGAGCCGGACAGGCTCAGCGCGTAGTCCTGGCTGAGCGTGGTCTGGTCGCGGTCGAGCACCGCGTAGTTGAGGTTCTCGACATCCATGCTGATGCCGAAGCCCATGATGAACATCAGCAGCAGGCTGCCGATCAGCGCCAGCGTGGCGCGCACCGGATCGCGTTGCAGCTCCAGTTGCTCGCGCAGGCTGTAGCTCCAGGCGCGCGCCAGGCTGAAGCCGCTCCGGCGGGTCCTGGCCGCGGCCGGTGTTGCCGGCGTCAGCGGCGCTGGGGCGCTGGCGGTTTCCAGTGCCGGCTCCAGTTGCTCGCCGCGCGCACCGGCTTCTTCCAGATAGCTGATGAAGGCCTGCTCCAGCGTCTCGGTGCCGCGCGCCTGGCACAGCGCGCGCGGGCGGTCGCTGACCAGCACCCGGCCGGCGTGCATCAGAGAGATGCGGTCGCAGCGCTCGGCCTCGTTCATGAAATGGGTGGAGATGAAGATGGTCACCCGGTCGCGGCGCGACAGCTCGATCAGCAGGCGCCAGAAGTTGTCGCGCGCCACCGGATCGACGCCGGAGGTGGGCTCGTCAAGGATCAAGAGCTCCGGCTCGTGCACCATCGCCACCGCCAGCGACAGCCGCTGGCGCATGCCCAGCGGCAGCGCGTTGGGCAGCGCGCCGAGAAAGTGTTCCAGACCAAAGCGCCGGCTCATCGCCTGCACCCGCCTGGGTATTTCCGCCTCCGGCACCTGGAACAGCCGCGCGTGCAGCACCAGGTTCTGCTCGACGCTCAGCTCGGAGTACAGCGAAAAGCCCTGCGACATGTAGCCGACCCGGCGGCGGGTGGCGAGATCCTTGGGGTCCACCACCTGGCCAAACAGCCAGGCCTGGCCCTCGCTGGCCGGCAACAGGCCGGTGAGCATCTTCATGGTGGTGGTCTTGCCGCAGCCATTGGAGCCGAGAAAGCCGAAGATCTCGCCACGGCGGATGCGGAAGCTGGCGTGGTCCACCGCCACGAAGTCGCCGAAGCGCATGGTCAGCTCGCGCGCCTCGATGGCCACCTGCTCGTCGGCGGTCTCCGCCAGCGGCGGAATCACCACTTTCTCGTGCCCCTGGCGCTTGACCTCGGGCAGCAGGGCGATGAAGGCGGCTTCCAGATCACGGCTGCCGGTGCGCGCCAGCAACTGCGCCGGCGTGCCGCTGGCCAGCACCCGGCCGGCATCCAGCGCCACCAGCCAGTCGAAGCGCTGCGCCTCGTCCATGTAGGCGGTGGCGGCGATCACGCTCATGCCCGGATGCAGCGCGCGGATGCGCCCGATCAGCGCCCAGAACTGGCTGCGCGCGAGCGGATCGACGCCCGTGGTGGGCTCGTCGAGGATCAGCAGCGCGGGGTCGTGGATCAGCGCGCAGCAGAGGCCCAGCTTCTGCTTCATGCCGCCGGAAAGCTTGCCGACCGGGCGGTCGAGAAAGGGATACAGCCCGGTGCTGCGGGTGAGTTCGTCGATGCGGCGACGACGCTCGCTGGCGCCGTGGCCGAACAGGCGCGCGAAGAACTGCAGGTTCTCCTCCACCGACAGCGTCGGGTAGAGGTTCCTGCCCAGGCCCTGCGGCATGTAGGCGATGTCCGGGCAGACCCGCTCGCGGTGACGGCGCTCGGCCATGTCGCCGCCCAGGGTGTGGACCTTGCCCACCTGCACCGCGCGCGCGCCGGCGGCGAGCGCCAGCAAGCTGGACTTGCCGACGCCGTCGGGGCCGATCAGGCCGACCATGCAGCCGGCCGGCAGCTCCAGGCTGACGCCATCCAGCGCCAGGGTCTTTCCGTAGCGCTGGCTGACCTGCTGGAAGCGCACCACCGCCGGTCCGGAAGCCGGCTCCGGCAAGCTATTCATTCGCTGGCCCGCAGCGCCAGTTCCGGCGGCCACTCGGCGGCGGCGTCGAGCTTGAGCCAGGCGACACCCGGCAGGCCGGTCTTGACCTGCTCCAGGTGCTTTTTCAACAGCGCGCGGTCGATGTTGGCCTTGACCCTAAACATCAGCTTCTGCCGCTCGCTGGCGGTCTCCACCGTCTTCGGCGTGAACTGCGCGGTGCTCGCCACATAGCTGACCCGCGCCGGGATCGGAAAATCGGGCGCGGCATCGAGCAGGATGCGCACCTCGCTGCCCAGCGCCACCCGGCCGGCGACGGTCTCGGGCAGGAAGAAGCTCATGTAGACGTCGGAGAGATCAACCAGGTTGAGCAGCTTGCCGCCGGCGCCCAGCACTTCGCCGGGCTGCGCGATGCGGTATTGCACGCGGGCATCGCGCGGCGCCTTCAGCGCGCTGTCGGCGATGTCGGCCTCGATGCGGGCGATGGTGGCGGCGCTGGCCGGCACCGCCGACCGGGCGCCCACCACCTGCGCCCGCGCGGCGGCGATGCCGGCCTTCGCCGCCGCCGCCTGCGCCTGCGCGGCGGTCAGCGCCGCCTCGGCGCCGCGCACCCGGGCACGGTCGTCGTCGAGTTCCTGGATCGAGGCGGCGCCTTCGGCGGATAGCGATTCCGAGCGCGCCAGCCGACGGCGCGCGGCGTCGAGTTCGGCGGCGCGCAGCGCCACCACCGCCTGCGCGGCCAGCGCGTCGCTCTCGCGCACCGCCACCTGCGCCTCGGCGCTCGCCACCGCGTCCAGCGCCTGCTGGCGATGCGCGAGCGCCTCGTCGCGCTGCGCTTCCAGCACATCCACCTGCATGCGCGCCAGCACCTGGCCGGCCTGCACGAAGTCGCCCTCGTTGACCAGCACCGCCTCCACCCGGCCACCGAGCTTGGTGGCGAGATCGACCTCGGTGGCCTCGATGCGGCCATTGCCGCTGATGAAGCCTTCGCCGGGACCTTGCTGACGCAGGCGGCTCCAGCCGTAGTAGGCGATGGCGGCGAGCACCACCAGGGCCACCAGGGCGAGCAGCTTCTTGTTGGAATAGGGCTTCATCGGCGGACTCAGGGCGTGGCGTTGGGGAGGGCATCACCGCCCAGCGCCGCGTACAACTGCACGCGGGCACTGAGCAGGGCGCGTCGGACCTGCACGCGCTGCTGCTCGGCGTTGAGCAGCTCGCGCTGGGCGTCGAGCACTTCCAGGAAGGTGGCGGCGCCAAAGTCGTAGCGCCGCTGCGCCAGCCGCGCCCGCTCGCTCTGCGCCGCCAGATTGCTCTCCTGGATGCGCAGTTGCTCGGCCTGCCAGCGCCCGGCGGCGAGGGCGTCGGCGACATCACGGAAGGCGCTCTGCACCGCGCCCTCGTACTGCGCCACCGCGATCTCGCGACGCACCTCGGCGAGATCGAGCCCGGCGCGGCGCCGGCCGCCGTCGAAGATCGGCAGCGACAGGCTGGGCAGAAAGCTCCAGGCGCCGCTGCCGGCATCGAACAGGCCGGCAAGTTCGGCGCTGGCGCTGCCGTAGCTGCCGGTGAGAGTGATGCGCGGAAAGAACGCCGCGCGGGCGGCGCCGATATTGGCCTGCGCGGCGCGCAGGGCGTGCTCGGCGGCGATCAGATCGGGGCGCCGGTTGAGCAGCTCCGAAGGCAGGCCGGCGCGTGGCGCCGGCACCGGCTCGCTGTCGTCGCCGGATGGCAACGGCGCGCTCAGATCGGTGTCGCTGCCGAGCAGGCGCACCAGGGCATGCGCCTGCTGCGCGCGCGCCTGCGCCAGTTGCGCGCCCAGGCCCTGCGCCTGCGCCAGCAGGCTCTGCACCTGGGTCAGCTCCAGCTTGCTGGTGGCACCGACTTCATTGCGGCGGCGGAAGATGCGCAGCGACTCCTCGCGGCTGGCGATGCTGCGCTGGGCCAGCACCAGCCGCTCGTCCAGCTCGCGCAGGCCCAGGTAGGCATACGCCACCTGGGCGATCAGCGACAGCCGCACCGCCTGCCGGGCCGATTCGCTGGCGAGCAGGTTTTCCCGCGCGGCGGTTTCCAGACTGGCGATGCGGCCCCAGAAGTCCAGCTCCCAGGTGCTGCTGACCAGCCCGACCTGGTACTGGCTGGCGGTCACCGGCCGGCCGCTGACATTGAGATCGCCCGGCACCCGCGCGCGGCTGTCCTGCGCAGCCATTCCGATCACCGGATAGCGCTCGGCGCCTTGCAGGCCCAGGGCGGCGCGCGCCTCCTCCACCCGCAGCGCGGCGACGCGCAGATCGCGGTTGTTGGCGAGCGCCTCGGCGATCAGCGCGCGCAGGCGCGGGTCGGCGAAGTAGGACTGCCAGCGCGGATCGGGCGTCGCGGTCTCGTCCGCGACTGCCGTTGCATCGGCCGGATACTGCGCCGCCACTGGCAGCGCCGGTGCGGTATACGGCGGCGCCAGCGAGGCACAGCCGGCGAGCAGCAGCGCGCCCAAGCCCGACCACCGGCGGACACGGCGTCCGGCAGTGCCGGCATCAAACTCGGTGGTGGTCATCGGAGCGGGCGGTAGCGCTGAAGGAAGGAGCGGGACAGCCTCCGCAGCGGGCGGAGACGCTGGTCACTTTCCTCCCGCCATGCCTGTCTGGCGTTGACCCAGGTCAGCGCCGCGACAGGGCCTCGGGGCGGGTTCACCAGCCTGCGAAGCCCAGGTGCGTCGCCGCCAGGTCGCTCTCCGTGGCTGGAATGAAGCGGGCCATCCAGCGCAGGTAGAATGCCCGCCGGCCCCGATGCGGTGCAGGTCAACATGTCGCTGTTCTCGCGCTGGTTTCGCAAAGCGCCTTCGCTTTCATCCGTTTCGCCCTCCGCGCCTGCCGTGGCGCCCTCAAAAAATGCCGATCCGGCGCTCGCGAAGCCGAACGCTGCCCAGCGCGCGCTGGCGGCGTTTGCCGAGGAGAAGGCCTTGCAGTCGGCCATTGATGCCCGGGACTTCCCGGCAGTGGCCCGGCTGGTAGTGGCCGGGTCATCGACCCGGATTCGCCAGGCGGCGGCCCAGGCCGTCGAAGATCCCGACCTGCTGCGGCAGCTCATCCGCGAGGTTCGCGGCGGCAATGACAAGAACGTCTACAAGATCCTGAGTTCCAAGCGCGAGGCTCTGCTCGAGCAGGCCCGCCAGCAGGAGTTGTCGCGGGCCGAGATCAGCGCGGCCTCGGAGGCGATCGAGCGCCACAGTCGGCAGCCGTACGAAGTCGCGTTTGGCCCGAGGCTGACCCAATTGGAGACGCGCTGGGAAGCCGTGGCGGCTCAGGCGGATGCCGAGTTGCAGGGCCGGGTCCAGCAATGGATCGCGCGCGCTCGGGAAACCATCGCCGAGCAGGCGCGCCAGGTGGCGGCCGAGGCCGCGCGTGCGCAGGCAGCCGCCGAGGCGGTGGCCGAGGCCAGGCGACAGCGGGAACAGGAGGCGCAGGCATCGGCGTCGGCGGCGGCCGAGCAAGCACGGCTGTTCGAGGATCAGACGCGCGCCCTCGCCGAACAGCAGCAGGCCGAGCAGCAGGCGCTACGCGAGATCGCAGAACTGATCCGCAAGGCACGCGCGGCGTTGAGCGACGGCGGCAGTGCCCGCGCTGCCAGTCTGCGACGGACCATCGAGGAGAAGCGGGCGGGAGCTCCGCCGCTGCCGGACAACCTGGCCAGCCAGTTGCAGCAGCTCGACAAGCAACTCGACGAGCTGAAGGACTGGAAGAGCTTCTCCGTGACGCCGAAGCGCGCCGAGCTGATCGAGGCGATGGAAGCGCTCATTGACGCGCCGCTAGAACCGCTGACCCTCGCCGACAGGATCAAGAACCTGCAGGACGAGTGGCGCACCCTGGGCAAGGGCGCCGGCGAGAGCGCCGACGCGGATTGGCAGCGCTTCCACGAAGCCGCTCAAAAAGCCTACCAGCCGTGCCGTGAGTACTTCGCGGCGCAGGCACTGGTCCGCGAGGAGAATCTGCGGCGTCGCGAAACCTTGCTCGCCGAGTTGACCGCGTTCGAGGCGGAAGCCGACTGGGAACGACCGGACTGGCAGGCCGTGATCAAGACCCTGCGTGAGACCAAGCAGGCCTGGCGCAACTGCTCGCCCGTGGACCCGCAGGCCGCCAAGCCGCAGCAGGCGCGATTCACCGCCCTCGTCGCGCGGCTGCAGGATCGGCTGGACGCCGAGTACGCCCGCAACCAGAAGCAGAAGGAGGCGCTGATCGAGCGCGCCCAGGCCCTGCTCGCGAGCGACGACGGGCGCAAGGCCATCGACGGAATCAAGGCGCTGCAACAGCAGTGGCGGACCGTGGGCCTGGTGCCGCGCGAGGTCGATCAACGCCTCTGGAGCGAATTCCGCCAGCACTGCGATGCCGTGTTCCAGAAGCGCGATCAGGAGTTCGCCGCCTACACCGCCGGACTCGAGGACAACAAGGCGCAGGCCATTGCCCTGTGCGAGCAACTGGAGCAGATCGCCGCGCTCGAAGGAGCCGAATTGCTGGCGCAGGCCGGGACGCTGGGCGAGATGCGGAACGCCTTCGAGGCGCTGGGCGAATTTCCGCGTGCCGATACCCGCGAGCTTCGCGGCCGTTTCGAACGAGGGCTGGAGCGCTGCCGGGAATCCGTGGCCCGTCAGCACGCGCGTGAGGCCGAGCGCGCCTGGAACGATCTGTTTGAAGCCGCCAACCAGATCCGTGCCTACCGGCTCGCCGGGGCGCGCGCCGTGGATAGCGAACAGGTCGACGCTTTGAAGAAAGCGGCCGAAACCTTCATGGCCTCCGTGCAACGTTGGCCCAGAGACGGCCTCGACGCGCTCCAGCAGGCACTCGCGGGCGAGCGCTCTGCTGACCCGTCGGCGAACGAGGCGGCCGCGCGGCTGCTCTGCATCCGCGCCGAAATACTGGCCGACCTGCCGACGCCGCCGGAGGACCAGGCCTTGCGTCGCGACTATCAGTTGCAACGACTGGTGCAGGGCATGGGTCAGCGTCTCGAGGCGGACGAGTCGCGACTGGACACGCTGGCAATCGAGTGGCTGCGCCTCGGCCCCGTCGACGAGTCGGTCTACGCGCCGCTACTGCAACGATTCCGGCGCTGTCGCGAACAGAGCCGCTCTCACGGTATTGGTCGCCTCTGACGGATCCGGGGCTTTGGCACGAAATGCCGACGCACACCGGAACCGAAGCACTGACTCCATTCTGGTCGCTTTCGGGGAGTTTCCGTCGGGTGCCTTTCAGCCGAGGCTGTGTGAAAACGTGATAGCGGATCGCTGATCCGCTGAGCTATGAAGACGTGGTTGAATTCTGCATCTCCAGCCAGCAGGCGCCTCTGTAGCTTGCGGCTACGCACGCGTGATCTGTGGATTTCCGATCCAAGTGCGCCAGTCCGACTTGTTTTCACACAGTCTCAGCCCAGAGCGGACGGTCGCTTGGACTCTTTGAGTCAAATGACGAATCGAACGCTGAGTGCAACTGGATCGGATGATCGCAAAGCCTACGCTCCAGGGCGGTTGGAAACCGCCCGCTTGGCCGGTCAACTTCCCGGGTATAGATTTGTCCCAATCCACAGATGGGACTGCGGCATATAACAGGGCCACGGCATTGAATGCCAAGCACGGGGATTTGCGAGACGAACAAGTCTTGACGATGGCTACGCACGAACAACTGTTGAGCACAGGAATGTGGTGGGATCCTCCGTGGTGGGATGACTCAGCGCTTGCGGTAAACGCTGGTTCGAACATTGAGGAGGTGCGCGAACTTATCGAGGTTCTCAAGAGATATTTCGACTCGGACTGGACGCGCAAAGCCGCACAAGACGGTCGTGCAAACGCAATCATTCGATTCCTTTGGAACGGCACCGGAATTTGGCCCTTGCAGGATCTACTGCGTCTGGCTCACGTAATGCGCAGACTCGATAACGCTGAAGGCCTAGGAAAGAAGCTCTCTGATCTCGTTGGCCACAAGTCTCATTCGACTTTTTTTGAGTTCTGCATTGCTAGTCGACTTGCTGAACCCGGTTGCTCCGTTGAGTTCCTACCCGAGTCAAATGACGCCAGGACGCCCGATCTCCGAGTGAGAGAAGGCACCTACAGTTTCGATGTCGAGTGCAAAAACCTGGAACGTGACCAGTGGGAACTTTGGGTCCAGAGGTTACAAGCCGATGTGATTCGCCCGATCGGCGTCGGGTCTGGTTGGAACGGCATCGAAGTCAATGTCGAACTGAGCTCTCGGCTTTCAGATCTCCATTTCATAGACAAGAAAGGAGACGATGGGCTCTCAAGTGCTATTCGTGACGAAATCGCCGCCCGTATCGAAAACCAGATTTCCGAAGTAGACATCAGCAAGCTGCCCCACGAGGTCAGCATGCCTGGGGTCGCTAGGATACGTGTACAAGAAAGAGTTGCCGACGGTGTTGGCGGTAGCGTCGGAGGCATCGAGATTTCGCCTGTCGCCAAGCTCAGGAAGATCATTGTGAATGGCGTACTTCCAGCCCTCGGCCAACTGGCCGCATCCGAATGCGGAATCGTAGCCGTGCGTTCAGAGCATCTACCGGACGCGCTGCTGTTCGAGATAGCTATGGATGCTCTAGCGAAGGCCAAGCCGGACGCCATGAGTCGAATTGCTGGCGTTGCTCTTTTCTCCCCAATCCAGCCTGAAATATTCTGGACCAGCAAGACCAAAGAGGCCGCCGCTGATTTCATGGCGTACTTCGGCAAGAACAACGCGCGTTTATCTAGTTAACACCCGATCCTTCGGGTTGATCACAAATTGAAACGTTCGCTCGGGTGCTCAACTGCATGGCGATGCGAGCGCCGTCGGCGGGTTCATCGAGTGCCCGGTGCCTGCTCAGGACGGATGTGCTTGAACGCATCGCTGCATATGCGCCGCGTAGGCCAGGTCGTCTTTGCTGACACCCGGACGTGCTGGCGTAAGGTTGCGGCTCCTTTCCAGGCAGGAGCCCAGGGCATCGGGCCGTCAATTAAGGCACCGGCACGGCGTCGTATGCTGCCTGCATCGCAAACCCACCTGCGGAGCACTTCCATGCCAGCACGCCCTGCCCCGAGTCAGCGCCCGGCCGGCGCGCAGCGATGATCCGCGAGGTATTGCGCATGGGCGATCCGCGCCTCTTGGGCGTCGCCGAACCGGTAACCGCCTTCGACACGCCGGAGCTGCACGCGCTGCTCGCTGACCTGCTCGAAACCATGGCCGCGCTCAACGGTGCCGGGCTCGCCGCCCCGCAGATCGGCGTGCCGCTGCGCGTGGTGGTTTTCGGCGTCGGCCGCAACCCACGCTATCCCGACGCCGAGGCGGTGCCCTACACGGTGCTCTGCAATCCGGTGCTGACACCACTCTCCGACGAGCAGGAGGAAGGCTGGGAAGCTTGCTTGAGCGTGCCCGGCCTGCGCGGTCTGGTGCCGCGCTATTCACGGCTGCGCTACGAGGGCTACACCGAACGCGGCGAGCCCTTGCGCCGCGAGGTGAGCGGCTTTCACGCGCGGGTGGTGCAGCACGAGTGCGACCACCTCGACGGCATCCTGTATCCGCAGCGGATTCGTGACCTGCGGCAGTTCGGTTTCAGCGAGGTGCTGTTCCCCGGACTCGCCGCTGGCGACGACTGAATGCCAGCCTGCCCGCGCCGACACGAGCGGGCCGTTGGCCGGTGCAAACTTTCAGGCGCGAAAGCTGACTGCCAGTTCATCGTCAGCACGATTCTTGATGCGATTCCCGAGGCCGACCTCGTCCTCGTTGCGCGCCTGCCATGAACCTCGCTACCGAGAAGCAAAACCGCATGCATCACACGCGGAAATCCACACTCGCCATGCAACAATGCATGGGCATCCTTTGTGAACCTTTGAACGCCGCGAGGCGCTGCGCATCCATGTCGCTGAAGACCACCCTGCGAGTCTCTTTCCTGGCCTCGCTGTTTGCCCTGCCGCTCTCCGTCCACGCCAAGGATCTGCTCCGCATCTACGAGCTGGCCAGCAAGAACGACGCGAACCTGCGCGCCGCCGCCTTTGCCCGCGATGCCGCGCTGGAAGCCGCGCCGCAGGCCAAGGCCCTGCTGCTGCCGCAGATCGCCGCCGGCTACGACTACGTGGTCAACGACTCCGAGATCGAGATAACCTACACCGAGCCGACCACCGGCACCGCGATCCCCTACTCGCGCAAGAACGACGGCAGCGACAAGAGCCTGAGCATCACGCTCAAGCAGCCCTTGTTCGACCTCGAAAGCTGGAACCGCCTCAAGCAGGCCAACGAGCAGGTCGCGCTCGCCGAGCTGAGCTACAAGACCGCGCAGCAGGCGCTGCTGCTCAAGGTCGCCGAGGCCTACTTCGGCGTGCTCGGCGCCCGAGATCTGCTGCGCTCGGCGCGCACCGAGAAGCAGGCTTTAAGCCAGCAACTGGAGCTCGCCAAGCAGAATCTGGAAGTGGGCATCTCCAGCGTCACCGACACCGAGGAAGTGCAGGCGCGCTACGACCTGAGTGTCGCCAGCGCGCTGGAGGCCGAGCAGGCGCTCGCCGCCGCCACCGAGGCGCTGGAAGAACTCAGCCGCGAGCCGCTGCTGAATCTCGAAGAGCGCGCGGTGCAGGTGGTGCCGCTCAGCGAGGCCGCCAAGCAGCCGCTGGCGGCGCTGCGCGAAGACCTGCCGCTGCCCAGCCCCAAGCCGGCCAGCGCCCAGGCCTGGGTGACGCAGGGCCTGCTCGGCAATCTCGACGTGCTCGCCGCCAAGCTCAACTTCAATGTCGCCAGCTACGCGGTGAAAGCCGCCCAGTCGCGTCACCTGCCGACGCTTTCCGGCAGCGTCAATTACGCCGACAGCACCAGCGAGTCCGGCACCCTGCCCTACACCCTGTCCGGCCCTTCCTACGGCCTGCGCCTGAGCCTGCCGCTGTTCGCCGGCGGCGCCACCCAGTCCGGCGTACGTCAGGCGGTGGCGACCCGCGAGCAGAAGCTGGCGGAAGTCGACGCCGCCCGCCGGCTGGCCGAGCGGCAGTTGCGCAGCACCTATCAGGGTGTGGTCACCGGCAGCGCCAAGGTGAAGGCCCTGAAGGCCGCCGCCACCTCCAGCGGCAGCGCCCTGGTGGCAGTGGAGACCGGCCTGGAGATCGGCACCCGCACCGCCATCGACGTGCTCAATTCCCGCCAGCAGCGCTACGCCGCCGAGCGCAACTACGCGCAGTCGCGCTACGACTACCTGCTGTCGCTGCTGCGCCTCAAGGCGCTGTCCGGGCAGCTGGTGCTGCGCGATCTGAAGGAAGTGGACGGCCTGCTGGTCGGCGACTGAGCCACCGGCGCGCTAGACCCCGCTCAAGCCGAGACGGCTGGTAGGTTGTGCATCCAACTGCGTTCCTGCACCCGCTCGCATAGGCGCCAGCCCTGGGCGGTCCGTCGCAGGCGGTCCTGATACCAGAGACCGACGAACAGCACCTGGTCCGGCCCGGCTTCCGGGCCGGAGATCATCATCACCTGCGCCGCCGAGCGCGCTCGCGCCTGATCGTCTCCATCGAACTCGATCAGCGTGGTGGAGACCGTGTGCTGGGTGCCACGCAGGCCGGCGGTGGCGGCGGCGAGATAGGCCGCCATCGCCTTCGCGTCCGCGCGCGGGCCGCCGAACGCCGTGTAGTCGAGATTCGCGTCCTCGGAGAAGAGCTGCTCGAACACAGGCCAGTCGCGGCGATCCAGCGCATGGCAGTAGCGCACCAGCAGATCCTGGATTTCGAAACGGTCCATCAGTTGTTGCTTCATTGGCAAGTTCTCCTTCGCTTGGCCTGCTCCACCAGCAGCACCGGCCGTACCGCATCTCTTCCCTCCCCTGCGTAGCGGGGGAGGGCCAGGGTGGGGGCGTTGTGCCCGGAGGGAAGCCCTCGCCACCAGCAACCGCCCCCATCCCAGCCTTCCCCCGCTACGCGGGGGAAGGAGCAAAGCCACCGGCCCTGAGCTGCGTGCTCCACCCTTTGCTCTCCGGGCAGTGCTGACAATGGCGGTGTTCGTCGGTAGCGACCTCCCACGAACGAAGGAGCCCGATCTTGTGCGGGGCTTGGTCGAGGCAGTACAACATCCTCGGGAACTAGCAGTTAAGAAACTCAGGGATTTACCAAAAGGGGAATACAGCATGCGCAAAACCACGGCGCTGCTCATCTGTGGCCTCGCCTGCACCGCCCAGGCCGATGACCGGCTGGCGACCTTGTTCACGGCACGCGTCGACTTTGGCCAGGGGCCTCTGCTGGACGGCATGGCGCTGTCGCTGAACACCGTGCAGTACCAGCGCGACGACAACCGCTTTCAGCCGCTCGCCGGCTACGGCTATCGCCGCAGCACCGGGGTCTATCCCAGCCTGTTGGGCCTGCCGCTGATGGCGGCGGCGGAACCGGCGCAGACCGCGACCGGAGACAAAGGCTCCAATGGCCGCTGGTGGATCGTCGGTGGCGGCCTCGCCGCCGGCGCGGCCTTGGCGCTGTCACTGGGCTCGGGCGGAAAGGACGAGACGCCACAAGGTTGCCAGCAGACCGACATCAGCCTCGTGCCTGTCGTGATTGACCGCGACAACACGCCCTGCAACTGAGTCACTGCCACAGACACCAAAGCGCCGCTTTAATTACCGTATATACGAATATAAGATACCCGCGTGGACTTCAGCTTTGATCCCGCGAAGAGCGCGAGGAACCTAGCCGAGCGCGGCCTCCGGTTCGAAGCGGCGGCGGACTTCGATTGGTCCCGTGCCCTGGTCGTTGAAGACCTGCGCAAGGACTACGGAGAACGGCGGTTTCAGGCGCTGGGATACATCGGCGAGCGCCTGCACATGCTGGTGTTCACACCGCGCGAGGGCCGGCTGCATGTCATCAGCCTTCGCAAAGCCAACCAACGCGAGGTACGCGGGTATGCATCGCAAACCCAAACCCGAGAAGGCTAACGAAGAGAACCCTAGCTGGACCGCCAGCACGTTCGCGCGGGCGCGGCCGGCGCGCGAGGTGCTGCCTGAACTCGTCGGCGCGGTAGCGGCAAAGAAGATGCTCAAGCCACGCGGCCGGCCGAAGTCGGGGAGCGCACGCATCCCCATCTCCATCAGCCTGCCGCCGGAAACGCTGGCACGCTGGAAAGCCACCGGACCCGGCTGGCAGTCGCGGATGGCGGCGGTGCTGGAAAAGACCTCGTAGGCCCGCTTCTAGATCGTCGCGCCGCTCTACTCCGCCAGGCGCTTCTTCATGAACTCGATCAGCGCATCGAAGCGCCCTTCGCTGGCGCGTTCCTTGGTGAGGCCGACGGTCATTTCCACCTGCTCGCCGATGCACACCAGGCCGACGCAGGCGCTGCCGCGGATCGGGATGCCGAGCAGGCTGGTGGGCGTGAAGCCGGGCGCCAGCAGCGGGCGCGGGTCGAACTTGCCGAGGTTGGACAGCGCCACCGTTTCCATCGGCTTGCGCTTGAGATAGTTCTTGGGCGTGCGGCCCATCATCTTGTCCAGCCAGGCGAGCGGAAAGATCTTGAAGATGCCGAGGATGCGCGGGTAGTACGCCTCCATCTTGCGGTCGAGCATCTCCTTCAGCCGCAGGCGGAACTGCTCGGCGCCCTCGCCCTTCCTGATCGGCACCAGCAGCATGTTGGCGAAGTTGGCGGTGCTGAGCAGGCCGGGCGCGTGCCGGCGCATGTCCACCGGAATACCGATCAGCGCCGGCAGCTCGGTCTTCTGCTGCATGAACTCGGCAATGGCCTCGGCGACGCGCGCCATCTGGTTCTTCAGCGGCTTGCCGAGCTGCACGCGGCGCCAGACATCGCCCACCTCCGGCCCGCTGGGCGCGCCGGTCACGGAGTCGGTCTTGATGTGGCGCGAGGTGGACTCGCTGACGCCGGTGCTGAGCATCAGCTCGACATCGGCGAAGCTGCCGTTGGTGCCGAGCAGCGGCTCGCCGCGCAGGGCGCGGAACATCTCCTGGTAGAAATGCACGCTGCCCATGCCGTCCATCACCGCGTGATGGCTGCGCAGCACCAGGGTGGTGCGGTTGTCGGGACGCGGGATCACCACCAGCTCCACCGTCGGGCCGGCGCGCAGATCGAGCTTGGTGGCGTAGAGCACCTCGACGCCACGGTCGGAGTGCGCGTCCCACTCGCAGTTCTCGATCAGGCGCAGGCCGGGCATCGGGCCGTCGCTGTCCCAGCGCGCCCACCAGCAGTCGCCGTGCAGGCGCAGGCGGGCACCGGGGTTGGCGGCGGCGGCGGCGTCCAGCGCGGCGCGCCACTGCTCCATGCTGAGCTGGCCCTCGCCTTCCAGCACAATTCCATTCTCGCGTGGGATCTCGACCGTCTGGCCACTGATGCCGACGCTAGCGTGGTAGTACTCGATCACCGACAGCTTGCGGGTGAAGCGGCTCACCGGCGCGAGCGGCGGCAGCGGCTTGGTTTTAAACAGAGCGAAGGGCATCGACGATCTCCAGTCTTGAGGCCCTGACCGCCGGCAGCACTCCACCGAGCACGCCCATCAGGACCGAGAACAACAGCACTTCCACGACGATGCCCGGCGTCAGGATCAGCCGGAACACCACCTCGGAAAAGGTCTGCACGTTGGTGGTGGAAATCTCGACGCGCTGCATGAAGGCGGCAGCGATCAGGCCGAACACGCCGGCCACCAGGCCGAGCAGCATCGCCTCCTGCAGGAAGGCCATCACGATGTTGCCGCGCCGAAAGCCCAAGGCCCGCAGCGTGCCGATCTCGCGGGTGCGGTTGGCCACGCTCGCGTACATGGTGATCATCGCGCCGATGATCGCGCCCAGCGAGAAGATGATGGTGATGGTCTGGCCGAGGATGCTGATGAAGTTGGCGAGGTTCTCCGACTGGTCGGCGTAGAACTGCACCTCGCGCTTGGTGTCGAGCTTGAGCTGCGGCTGGCGTTGCAGGGCCTCGTCGAACAGCGCATAGCTGCCGGCGTCGCGCAGGCCCACCACCAGCGAGGAATAGGCCTGGCGGCGGAAGGCCTGCATCATCTGCTCGCTGTCGCCCCAGATCTCGGAGTCGAAGCCGCTGCCGCCAGCATCGAAGACGCCGACCACGGTCCATTCACGCAGGCCGAAGCTCAGCCGGTCGCCGATCTTCAGGCCGACCTTGCCGCGCGCCATCGCCGAGCCGACCACCACTTCCGAAGAACCCGGACGGAACAGGCTGCCGGCGGTGATCTTCACCTGCGGGCGCATCTCGATGCCGACCGGCGTGGTGCCGCGCACCACGACGTTGGCGAGGCCCTTGCCGTCCTTGCGCGGCATGTTGACCAGCACCAGCACCTCGCGGGTGATGCGCGCCTGGCCGCCGGCGCCGCTGGCGAGCCCGGGCAGCGACTCCACCATGTTGGCCTGCTCGCGGGTGATGGTGCTCTGCACCTCGGTCTGCGAGCCCTGGCGGATGATGACCAGGTTGTTGTACGAGCCGGTGCCACCCAGGGTCTGGCGCAGGCCCTCGGCCATCATCAGCACGGTGGCGAACACGAACACCACCAGCGCCATGCCGGCAGCGGTGAGCAGGGTGGTGAGCTTGCGGGCGATGAGGTTGCGCGCCACGTAGGCGAGCGACAGCCCGCTGCCGAGCGGCGCGCTCATGGTGCGGCCTCCGATCCGTAGCGACCTGCCACGGGTGCGCGCTGTCGGGCGTTGGTGACACTCGCCTTACCGGCGATCCCGCTGCGCGGGTCCCTCGCCGGGTGGCTCATGTCACCGCCTCCGAACCCGCGCGCATCGGCTGCGGAGGCGCGGTGTCGGCCGTTGGTGACACTCGCCTTGCCGGCGATCCCGCTGCGCGGGTCCCTCGCCGGGTGGCTCATGTCACCGCCCTCAGCCCATCGACGATGCGTATCCGGCGGCTGTTGAGCGCCGGGGCCAGCGCCGCGCAGAGGCCGATCAGCACCGCCGAGCCGAGTTGCAGCAGCACCGTCTCCGGCCGCACCTCGAACACCACGAACAGATCGCGGGTGGCACGGAAGAACGAGGCCGCCGCCGGAAAGGTGAGCAGGATGCCGAGCAGCCCACCGGCCAGCGACAGCGCCAGCGACTCGCCGAAGATCAGCAGCGACACGAAGCCGTCGGAAAAGCCCAGGGCCTTGAGCGTGGCGTACTCGCGCATGCGTTCGCGCGCCGCCATCGCCATGGTGTTGGCCATCACCGCCATGATGATCAGCACCACCACGTAGGCGACGGTCTGGATCGCCAGCAGGATGGTATCGACCATGGCGATGAAGCCGAGCTGGAAGGCCTTCTGGGTCTCGGTGCGGGTTTCCGCCAGCGAGTTCTTGAAGCTGCTGTCGATGGCCGCCGACACCGCCGCCGCCTGCGCCGGGTCGCGGATGTCGACGATGAACACGCCGACCTTGTCGGCCAGCGAGGGCAGCAGCGCCTTGATGGTTTCGTTGACGTAGTGCCAGTGCATCAAAAACTGGTTCTCGTCGGTCTTGTCGTCGGCGCCCTGGTAGATGCCACGGATGGTGAAGCTCCAGTTGCCGGGGTAGATGGTGCCGCGCAGCGGCACCTGGTCGCCGACCTTCCAGCCGTATTTCTTCGCCAGCTTGCGGCCGACGATGGCGCCGCGACGGTCGCGCTTGAAGTCGGCCAGCTCGGCCGGCGCGACGCGGAATTCCGGGTAGAGGTCGAAGTAGCTCTGGGCGTCCACCGCGAACTGCGCGAAGAAGTTCTTCTCGTCGATGTAGATGCCGCCGAACCAGTTGGCGAAGGTGACGCTGCGCACCCCCGGCACCTTGCGGATGCGCTCGGAGTAGGTCGCCGGCAGCGGGAAGCTCAGCGAAGCCTCGCTGCGGGTGATCAGCCGGCCGGAGGAACCCAGCTCGGCGCCCGCGTACCAGGAGTCCACCACCGTGCGCAGCAGTCCGAAGCTGACGATGGCGATGGCGATGCCGGCCAGCGTCAGACCGGTGCGCAGGCGGTGGCGCAGCATGTTCTTGCGCGCCAGCTTGAGCACATAGCCGTAGAGCACCTAGTGGGCTCCCGAGCCGGACAGCAGCACGCCTTTCTCCAGATGCACCTGGCGCTTGGCGCGGTTGGCGCACTTGGGGTCGTGGGTGACCATGACGATGGTCTTGCCCAGCTCGCCGTTGAGGCGGTCGAGCAGGTTGAGCACGTCGTCAGCCGACTGCCGGTCGAGGTCGCCGGTGGGTTCGTCGGCGACGATCAGGGTCGGGTCGGTGATCAGCGCACGGGCAATCGCCACGCGCTGCTGCTGACCGCCGGAAAGCTCGTTGGGGTAGTGGTCCATGCGGTCGGCGAGACCCACCATCGCCAGCGCGGTCTCGACATGCTCGCGGCGCTCGGCGCGGTTGAGTCCGGTGAGCAGCAGCGGCAGCTCGACGTTCTCGAAGGCGTTGAGCACCGGCATCAGGTTGTAGAACTGGAACACGAAGCCGACGTTGGCGGCGCGCCAGGCGGCGAGGTCGTTTTCCGGCAGCGCGGCGATGTCGATGCCGTCGATCAGCAGGCTGCCGCTGGAGGGCTTGTCGATGCCGGCGATGAGGTTGAGCAGGGTGCTCTTGCCGGAGCCGGAAGGCCCCATCAGCGACACGTAGTCGCCGGCGGCGATCTCCAGGTCGATGCCGAGCAGCACCGGCACCGGCTGGTTGCCGCGCCGGTAGGTCTTGCTCAGCTCGCGGATGCTGATCAGCGAGGAAGCCATTACTTGCTCTCGGCGAGCTTGATCCGCGCCCCGTTCTTGAGCGCACCGGGCGCCGCCAGCAGCAGGCTGTCGCCCAGCTTCAGGCCGTCGCCCGCGATCTCGCGGACGCCGCCGAGCAGGCGCCCGGCGCTCACCGTCACCGCCTCGGCGCGGCCGTCGGCGCCAGTCTTGAACACCTGCGCCTTGCCCTCGGCTTCCAGCACCGCTTCCGGGCTCACCGCCAGCACCGGCTGCTGGTTGGCGGAGTCCACCGCCTGCGAGAGAAACGCCACCCGCGCGCTCATGTCGGGCAGGATCTCCGGGTCGGTGTCGAGAAAGCGCACCTTGGTGGTGACCGTGGCGCTGGAGCGGTTCACCGCCGGCACCACCACCGCCACCTCGCCGCGATAGCGGCGGTCGGGGAAGGCGTCGAGCACGATCTCGCAGGGCTGGCCGGCCTTGATCTGCGCCAGCGCCGATTCCGACACCTCGGCATCGACTTCCAGCGTGCTCATGTCGGCGATCACCACCGCCGCGCCCTTGGCGTCGGCCGCCGAGGACAGCGAGGTGACGATGTCGCCGACATTGGCGGCGCGGGCGATCACCACGCCGTCGAAGGGCGCGCGCATCACCGTGTAGTCCACTGCGCTGCGGGCGTGCGCCTCGTTGGCCTTGGCCGCTTCCAGCGAGGCCTGGGCGCTGGCGCGGGCGGCGCTGGCGCGGGCGTGGCGCGACTTGGCGTCCTGCAGATTCATCAGCGACACCAGCCGCTTCTTGAACAGGATGTTGATGCGGTCGAGATTGCGCTGGGCGTCGTCCAGCTCGTTCTGCGCGCTGGCGACGCCGGCCACCGCCACGGCGGTGTTGGCGACCGCCGCCTGGTAGGCGGCCTCCACATCAATGCCTTCCAGCCGCGCCACCACGGTGCCGGCCTTCACGAAGTCGCCCTCGCTGACGCCCAGCCACTCGATGCGGCCGGTGCCCTTGGGCGCCACCGCCGCCTTGCGGCGCGCCACCACATAGCCGGTGGAGTTGAGCATCACGAACTGCTGCGAGGGCCAGGCGCTGACCACCTGGGTGGTCTGCACCGGCACCGGGCCGGGAATCAGCGCCCAGGCGGCGAGCAGCAGGCCGCCGCCGGCCAGCAGCAGGTTGCGGCGGCTGAACAGGGTCTTCTTGGCGGGGGCGCCGCTCAGGCGGCCATCACGGCTGACGCGCAGCTTGCCGAGGTCTAGGTCTTTCAAGGGGAGGTTCCTGCGGGAGTCGCGGGCGGCGAGAAATGGTGTTGGAAGGCGGCCACCAGGGCGTCGAGCTGGCCCTGGTGGTTGTAGGCGGCGGGCGCGGCGAAGCTCACCGTCACATGGTCGGGGTAGTTCACGAAGATCAGGTTGAGCTTGCCCACCGCGCCCGGCACGCCGTAGCAGCGGCCGTTGGCGAAGCCGGGAAAGCTGTAGGTCTCGGTCTTCAGGCTGCCCATCGACACCACGCCGCCGGTGGGCAGCGCCGGCGTCACGGTGTAGAGCACCTTGTCGATGTTGGGCCGGAGCTGCCGCAGCATGAACCAGACCGGCACCCACAGGAGCTTGCGGATGCCCGGAAACTGCCGGCAGTCGGCATAGGCCTTGAGCCGCTGGCCAAGCTGCACCACCAGGCTGCGCGAGGTCGCGCCCTCGGGCACGGTCAGGCGCAGATAGCCGGTGAGATTGCCGATGCCCATTTCCTGGATGCGGAAGCCGCGATAGTCCACCGGCACGGTGAAGCCCACCTCGCCGGCCTCACGCTGGCGCGCCCATTCGGCGAGAAACACCGCCGCCTTGGTCAGCAGTTGCGGCACGTCGCGCGGAATCAGCACGCGGCGCCAGACGTAGCGCAGCGGCCCGCGCTCGCCCTCGGGCGCCACCGCCAGCACCGGGATGCACTGCGAAGGCGGCCGCTCCGGCTCCTCGGGAATCTTGTCGGCGTACTGCTGCTGCACGTCGTAGTCGGTGAGCCGCGAATCCGAACCCAGCGGCGCCTCGCCGCGCATCACCCGGCAGACTTCGGCCATCCAGTGGATGCAGCCGCGACCGTCGATGGCAGCGTGCAGGGTGCGGAAGACGAGGCGGGTGCGGCCGTCGCGGCAGGGCACCAGCAGGATGTCGGCCGCCGCCTTGCGCGGATTCAGCGGCTCGTCGAGAAAGGGCGCGCCGGCCTCGCTGTTGCCGTCCCAGTCCGACAGCGGCTGCGGACGCACCTTCGGCGCCACGCCGCTATCGACCCACTTGCACCAGCCGAGCACGCCACGCAGACGCACGCGGATCGCGGTGTTGGCGGCGGCGGCGATGTCCACCGCCTTCTGCAGCGCCACCGGGTCCACCGTGCCATCGCCCTCGACGATGCCATCGACGTGGTAGCGGTAGGCGCCGTGCAGCACCAGGGAATAGCGCTCCAGGCCGGACAGCGGGCGCTCGTAGCGGGCACTCATGGCAGGACTCCGGTGACCGGCGCCACCGTGAGGGTTTCAGTGGGAAGGCGCATGGAATGCGGATTCGAGTTCGGGTTCAGGAAGTTTTCCAGCAGCACCAGCAGTTCGGCCGGTGCTTCCTCGGGAATGTAATGGCCGCAGCTCAGCAGCTTGAGCTGCGCCTGTGGCAATAGCTTGGCAAGCCGCTCGCCAGCGGCCAGGCAGGGCGAGCGCAGGCCGTAGACCAGGAGCACCGGCAGCTCCAGCGCCGCAAGCGCCGCCTCGGGCTCGGCGTCCATCGCCAGCACGTCCTGGCGCAGCGTGGTGTCGAACAGCAGCGCGCCCAGGCGTTGCAGCAGGCGCTCGCGGCGACGGCCGCTCAGGCCGGCGGCGCTGGCCAGCTCGCCCAGCACCCATTCCGCCAGCGCCTCGCGGCTGGTTGCATTGAAGAGGCTAGGCGCCACGTAGTCGCGCGCCGGCATCGGCGCATCCACTAGCACCAGACGGCGCACCCGCTCCGGCTGGCGCAGCGCGTAATGCAGGGCGATCAGCGCGCCCATGCTGTGGCCGACCAGATCGACCGGGCCCTGGCCACAGCGGTAGTGGTCGAGCACCGTTTGCAGATCGTCGGCCTGCTGGTCGAGGTCGTAGCCGGAGGCCGCCAGGCTGCTGCCGCCGTGGCCGCGCTGGTCGTAGAGCAGCACCTGCCGGCTCGCCGACAGCGGCGAGGCGATGGCCGAAAACCAGCTCGCCATGTTGCCGTTGGCCAGGCCGTGCAGCATCAGCAGTGGCGCACCCTGGCCCAGGGCCAGGGATTGCAGCTCGGCACCGGCGACGGCGATGGTTTCCATGTGGGCGCTCAGGCCACCTTGCGCAGCGACGGCTCGCTGGCCTGCTGCGCCAGCTCCAGCACCGCCTCGGCGGCGCCGGCCGCTCCCGGCGCGGCGCGCAGGTCGGCGCCCAGGCGGCGCGCGTTGGCCACCAGCTCCGGCGTGGACAGCAGCTTTTCGATGGTGGCCTTGGCCACCGCCGGGCTGACCTTGCCGTGGCGGATGAACAGGCCCGCGCCGGCGTCGATCACCTGGCGCGCGATCACCGGCTGGTCGTCGCGGATCGGCGCCACCGCCAGCGGCAGGTCGCGGCTCAGCGCCTCGCAGACGGTGTTGTGGCCGGCGTGGCAGATCACCGCGTCGACGCGGTCCAGCAGTTCCAACTGCGGCACGTAGTCGCGCACCAGCACATTGGCCGGCGCCTGCGCGGCCAGCGACTCCGGCGCCACCATCACTGCCTGCACCTCGGGCAGCTCGGCGAGTGCGGCCATCATCACCTCGAAGAAGCGGGTGTCGCGGTCGCGGCTCACCGTGCCCAGCGAGATCAGCAGTTTCTTCTTGTCGGCCTGGAACCAGTCCCAGGGGAAGTCCACCTTGCGCCGGCCGTCGCCCTTGGCCGGGCCGACGAAGCGGTACGGCGCCTCGACGCGGGCATGGGCATCGCCCATCAGGGTCTCGGTGGAGAACACCAGCACGCGGTGCGGCGAGAAGTCCGGGCGCTCGACGATCAGCTCCGCCGGCAGGTAGCGGCCTTGCAGCGCACGGTACTGGTTGGCCACCCAGGCATCGACCATCGGCGACATCTTCAGGATCGAGGCGGTGGTGGTGACGAAGCTGGCCCAGGGCAGGCCCAGCTTGCGCGCCACCAGGGCGCCGCCGGGCAACTGGTGATCGACCACCATCACGTCGGGCTGGAAGCTGCGGGCGCTGGCTTCCAGCGGCTGCAACATGCGCTCGGCGATTGGCAGGGTGTAGTCCTCGAAGAACAGCCGCACGCTTTCCAGGCCGCGCACCTTGGGGTCGGCAATGCCCGGGCCGTCGGCGTCCTCGGCATCCAGCGGATACACCCAGGCGCGCGGCGGCAGCTTGTCGCGGATCTGCTTGGCGTGCACCGCCCAGGCCACCTGATGGCCCTGCTCGACTAGGCATTCGGCAACCGCCAGCGCCGGGTTGAGGTGGCCGGTGAGCGGCGGCACCGAAAACAGGATGCGTGCCATGACAGGGCTCCTTGCTAGGCCTGCGCCGGCGCCAGCGTGCCGGCGATGTAGTCCACCAGATCGCCGACCGAGAGGCCGATCAGCTCGTGGATGCTCTTGCCCGACAGCCAGGCGATGATCGCCAACTGGTTGCCGTAGTGCGCCTGGATGGCGTCGGCGATCTTCACGAACTCGATGCTTTCCAGCTCCAGGTCGTCGTTGAAGCGGGTTTCGAGGCCGATGTCGAAATCGGCGATCCAGTCCTCATTGACCGTCGCGCGGATCTTGTCGATCACCAGGGCGAGGACTTGTTCTTGATGGCTGCTCATGGGCGTTGAAGGGAGATTGGCAGTTCAGGCGGTTTTGCGGGACGCCACCGTCTGTGCGGCGGTCGTGAGGGGATGACTGGGCAACAGGCTCCAGCCGACGATGCAGTCGCGCAGCGGGTGGGTGACCACCCAGTGGCCGTTGACGCAGAAACAGTCGCCATCGCGGGCGCTAATCACGAAGTCGTGCAGCCGCCCCTGCAGGCCGGTGCCGGCGGCCTTGGCGGCGACCTCTTTGGCGACCCAGCCGCGAGTGTGCTCGGCCGGCACGTCGGGGCCGTTGAGCAGCGCCAGCTCGGCGGGATGGAAGGCCATTTCCAGAAAGCCCGGCTCGCGCGGCTCGATCTGTTCCAGATCAATGCCCACCGGCTGCTCGGCGACGATGGCCACTGCCAGATTGTTCTTGTGCGCCAGCGACAGGTGCAGGCCCTCGGGCAGGGTGTCGGTGACATTGGCCTTGAGTAGCGGCGCGCCGGCCTCGTTGTTGACCACCAGGATTTCCTGCGGCCAAACCGCCTCGACGCCGCGCTCGCGGTGCAGCCAGGCGCGCACCGCATCCTTGGCGGCGACCCGGCCGGCCAGCCACTGGCGGCGACGGCGCGGAGAGAGACCGTCGTAGACCGCCCGCTCGCTGGCGCTCAGGTAACGGCGGCTCAGGTAGTCGCGCAGGATAGCGGTGTCGTAGCGGTCCTCGAACAGCGCGACATTCGGCGGCACGAACTGCGAGGCCTGTAGCTCGGAAAGCTTGCGGCTCGCCACCCAGAAGGCCTTGTCCATCTGGTAGCGGCGGGTGCGCCAGCCCTCAATGCTGATGCGCAGGCGGCCCTGGGCATCGCGCAACTGGTGCTGGGTGACGCAGTTGAGCGCATCCAGCTCGCTCACCCGCACCTCGGCGCGCAGCTCCTCGCCGGGCAGCGGGTCGGGCGCGTGGAAGCGGATGGCATCGACGCCGATGGGCATGGCCAGACAGTCCTGCGGCTGCTCCATCACCCAGTAGCCGGCGAGCTGGCCCATGTTGTCGAGCAGGGCGCCCTTGCCGGCCGGCACCCGCAGGCGGCCGTTGATGCCGTTGTCGCCGATGGCTTCGAAGGCGGCGACGCCCTGGTAGGCGGGGCCGTGGAACATCCAGCCCTCGCGGTAGAGATCCTCGGCGGCGACGGCGGTGGCGCGCGGCGCGCGCAGCGGTTCCGGCGCCGGCAGAGTGGCCGCCGGGTAGTCGGCGGCGACCACCACCTGGGCGCGGAAGTAGCCGACGATCTCCGCCTCGATGCGGTTCTCGCCGCTCCACTTGAGGGTGATGTCGACGTTGAGCTGGCGCGACACCGCCAGCCAGTTGTAGGCCTGGATCTGCGCCACCTCGATGACCTTGAGGCCGGGCAGGGTTTCCTCCACCGCCTCGCGCACCAGCATCACCTCCATGGTCATCGGCACCACCGGATGACGGTCGGCGACGATCGGCCAGCCCGGACGCTGCGGGTACAGCTCGTGGTCCTTGACGTAGGGAATGTTGCGGTTGAGGTCGAGCAGGCGCTGCATGCGGTTGGGCAGCGCCGCCGTGTTCGGCGCGGCGGCGGCAACGACGGCGAGGGGCGCGGCGGGCGGCTGCGCGCGGTGCTGCTGCCACAGGCTCAGCACCTCGCGGCCGGCACGCTCGATGTCGGCCAGGGTGTCGCGCACCAACTGGCCGACCGCGTCATTGGCGGCGACCGGCGGCAGCGCCGCGCTGCTGCCGCTGGGCGCCAGCCGCACCGGCAACAGTTCCGGTTCCAGCGGCTGCGGCAGGCGCACCAGCGGCACGCCCAGGGCCAGGCGCCGGCTGCTGGCGCTGGGCGCGGCCTCGGCGGCTTCTTCCGCGTGTTCCGGGGTGGCGGCGACCAGCAGGCGGGTGTCGAAACTCGCGCCTTCCACCCACAGCGCGGCGCTGAGTTGCTGCAACTGCGCCAGCCCGCCGCGCGCCTCGTGATTGGCGCGCAGCGCCTGGTGCGGCCGGCCGCTCAGGGTGTCGGCGATGAAGCCGGTGAGCGAGCCGGTGCCGACCTCGATGAACACCCGGTAGCCCTGCTCGTACAGGCGCTCGGTCAGCTCGCGGAAGCGCACCGGCTGCAAGAGGTGGTCGAGCGCCAGTTGCCGCTTGCCGGCCATCTCCGGCGGGAACGGCGCGGCGATGGTCGCCGACCACACCGGCACGCGCGGCTCCAGCAACTGCGCGGCGCCGAAGAACTGGCGATACCAGTCCATGTGCTCGGCGAATAGCGGCGAGTGGAAGCCGGAGACGAAGGGCAGCACTTTGGCGAACACGCCGCCCTCGCGCAGCCGCTCGGCGGCGGTGGCGATGGATTCGCGGCTGCCGCAGGCGATCACCTGGTGCGGGCAGTTGTCGTGGGAGATGCCGATGCGCGGCAGGCCGGCCATCGCCGCTTCCAGCTTGCCCTGGTCGCAGGAGGCGGCGAGGAATTGCAGATCGGGGAACTTCACCGCGTCGAAGTCGAGCGCGGCATTGGTGCGGTCGGACAAACCCTGATCCATCATCCCGGCGCAGAGCATCGCGCTCCACTCGCCGACGCTGTGACCGGCGTAGGCGCTGGCGCGGATGCCCAGCTCGCCCAGGCGGTCGTACAGATAGCGGTTGAAGCCCAACAGGCCCACCACCATGCGGCTCAGGGACACACTCGGGTCCTGCGCTTCGCAGTGCGGCGGCAGCGGCACGCCGAAATAGGCGGCGAGGTCTGCCGCCTGCGGCTCGAAGCTGCTGTCCACGCCCGGGAACACGAAGGCGAGCTTGCCGCCCTCGCTGAGCAGGCCGGCCGGCGAGAACCAGATCTGCTGGCGACCCTGCCAGGGCTTGCCGCTGGCGATGGCCTTGCGCGCGGTGGCGAGCTTCTTGGCGTCCGGTGCGATGATCGCCAGCCGGCAGCGCGCCGACTGCGGCGTGGCGTCGCGCTCGCCGGCATCCAGGCGCGCCAGCAGCGCCTGCGGGGTGTCGGCCGCGAGCAACAACACCTCGGGAAGCGCGAGTTCGCCCGAGGGCAGTACGCCCGCCTCCCGACCTCCCCCCGCAAGCGAGGGGAGGGACGTAACCGCCGGCCACTGCGGCAGGCCACGCAGCACCACATGGGCATTGATGCCGCCGAAGCCGAAGGCGTTGAGCGCCGCGACGCGGTGCTCGCGCGCGGTGCTCCAGGGCTCGCTGCGACTAACAGTGCGGAAGCGCGTCGCCGCCAGCTTGGGATGTGGGGTTTCGCAATGCAGGGTCGGCGGCAGCACGCCGTGATAGATCGCAAGCGCGGTCTTGATCAGGCTGGCCATGCCGGAGGCGGGCATGGCGTGGCCGATCATCGACTTCACCGAACCGATCACCGGTTTCGGCGCGTCGCCGGCATGCGGGCCGAAGAACTCGCCCATGGTCTCCAGCTCGACGCCGTCGCCGGTGGGCGTGCCGGTGCCGTGCGCCTCGACCAGACCAATCGACTCGCGCTCGAAGGGCACTTCCGCCCAGGCTTTTTCCAGCGCGATGCGCTGGCCGCTGACCGAGGGCGCGACCAGGCTGGCGGCGCGGCCGTCGCTGGACGAGCCCACGCCCTCGATCACCGCGTAGACCCGATCACCGTCGGCGAGCGCGTCATCGAGGCGCTTCAACACCGCCATGCCGACGCCTTCACCGGCGAGGATGCCGTCGGCCTCGGCCGACAGCGGCTTGACCACGCCGCTGCGCGACAAGGCGCCGAGCTGGCAGAAGGTGGCCCAGAAGGTGAGGTCGTGGGTGAGATGGGCGCCGCCGACCAGCATCAGATCGGTCTCGCGCCGGCGCAGCGACTGGCAGCCCTGCTCCACCGCCAGCAGCGAGCTGGCGCAGGCGGCATCCACCGTGTAGGCGGGGCCGTGCAGGTCGAGGCGGTTGGCGAGCCGCGAGGCGAGCAGGTTGGGGATCATGCCCACCGCCACGTCCGGCCCGTAGTAAGCGAACTGCTGTTCCAGCCGGCGGCGCACGGCGGCCAGCGCCGGCTCGCCGAGGTCCGGGAACAGATCCTTGAGCGTGGTCAGGATCTGCGGCAGCAGACGCACATGCTGCTCCAGCCGCAGCACACCGGCGCCGATGTAGTTGCCGCGCCCGACGATCACGCCGGTGCGCTCGCGCGCGAACGGCTTGTGCTCGTAGCCGGCGTCGCGCAACGCCTGGTAGCCGACCTTCAGCGTCAGCAACTGGTCGGGCTCCACCGAGTCGGTGGCCTTGGGCATGACGCCGAACGGCAGCGGATCGAAGTCGGCGTGGTCGTCGACGAAGCCGCCGCGCTTGCAGTAGAAGCGGTCGATGGCCTTGGAGTTGGGATCGTAGAAGCTCGGGTCCCAGCGGCCGGCCGGCACCTCGCCGATGGCATCCACACCATCAACGATGTTGCGCCAGTAGCGGCCGAGATTGGGCGCGCCCGGAAACAGGCAGCCCAGACCGATGATCGCGATCCGCTCGGTCATCGGGCGCCGGCCTCCTGGTTGCTAGGGGTGCTGCGGCCGTCGAAGCTTTCCGGCTTGCCGCACATCAGCAGCACCTGCGAGTCGCCCTGGCCCTGCGAGAGTTCGCGCAGCAGGGCATCGACGCCTTCCTGCTGCGGGATCAGGCCGATGCCCTTGCGCTGGTACTCGTTCTTGAGCGACTCCGAGACCATGCCGGTGTCGGCCCAGGGGCCCCAGTTGACCGACAGCACGCGGCCGGAGATGCGCTGCTGCCAGCTATAGGCGAGCTTGTCGAGCACGTCGTTGGCGCTGGCGTAATCGACCTGGCCCTTGTTGCCGAAGGCGCTGGCGACGCTGGAGAAGAACACCACGAACTTGACGTCGTCGCGGATGCGCTTGCGCAGCGCCAGCGCGCCGCCGACCTTGGTGTCGAACACCCGGCCGAAGCTCTCGTCGGTCTTGTCGCGCACCAGCTTGTCTTCGACCACGCCGGCGCCGTGGATCACGCCGTCGATGCGGCCACGGCGCTTGTAAACCTCGTCGATGAAGCCGAGGAAGGCCTTGCCGTCGCGCACGTCGAGCTTGGTGTAGGCGAGGCTGCCGCCAGCGGCGATCACCTGTGCGTAAGTCTCGCGCGAGGCACGGTCGGCGAGGATGCGGCGCGCCTGCGCCTCGATCTCCGCCGGCTTCTGCTTGGGGTCGGCGGCGAGCAGCGCCTGGCGCAGCTTGCGCGGATCGTCGATGCCCCGGGTGAGCGCGCTTTCCTCGCCCACCGGCATCGCCGAGCGGCCGACCACTTCCAGGTGGCAGCGGTAGCGGCGCGCCAGCTCGATGGCGATCAGCGCGGTGATGCCACGCGCGCCACCGGTGATCAGCACCGTGCTTTCCGGCGTGAGCGGCAGGCCATCGAGCGAGCCGGCGGTCAGCTCGGTAGGCACGATCTCGCGGGCGTAGCGGCGGCCGCCCTGGTAGGCGACTTCCGGCAGCGGGTTGGCGGCCAACAGCTCCGCCTCGATGTGCCTGGCGATGGCGTCCAGCTTTTCCGAGAGATCGAAGTCGATCCAGTGCGCGCGCAGCTCCGGAAACTCCTTGACCACCGACTTCACCAGCCCGGCGAAGCCACCGCCGCGCCGGAAGTTGTTGGCGGCGCCGGCGGCGCCGAAGTCACCGCCGAGCGCGCTTGCCACCAGCAGATGCCGCGCCCGCTTCTGCAGCGACTCGCGCACCACCGCGAAGAAGCGCTTCACGTCGCGCAGGCGGCTGGCCGGGTTCAGGCTCCAGAGGTGGATCAGGCCGTCGATCTGGTCCAGCTCGCCGGGGATGCTGGTGGCGCTGGGGAAGTCGACGATCTCGGCGGTGGCGCCGCGCGCGTGCAGCAGGCTGGCGACCCGCTCGGCGAGACCGAGGCGGTCGTCGCTGATCAGGAACTTCTTGCCGCGCAGGCTGAAGCTCGCCGGCACCGCCGGCGGCGCGTCCTGCCGGCGCAGCACGTAGCGTTCCAGCGGAATGCCGGCCTCCTTGGGCGCCGCGACCGGCGCGGCCGGCGGCGGCGTTGCCGCCTGCGGGTGGCGCTGCTCCAGCCAGGCGATCATCGCGCGCAGGGTCTTGAGCCGCGACAACTGCTCCTGCATCGCGTCCTTGTCCTGGCCGCTGTCCACGCCCAGACGGGCGCCGAGCTGGCCGACGATCTCCAGGCGCTTGATCGAGTCGATGGAGAGATCGGCTTCCAGATCGAGGTCGAGGTCGAGCGCCTCCGGCGGATAGCCGGTGGACTGGCTGACGATGTCGAGCAGCAACTGCGACACCGAGGGCCTGGCTGCCACCGGCGCCGGGGTGGCGACGGTGACCGTGGTGCTGTCGGCACGGATCGCCACCGTGGTGGTGGTCGGCACGGCTGCCGGTGCCGGCAGCTTCTCGCTCAGCCAGGCCAGCACCGCGCGCAGGCTCTTCTGCGCGGCGAGCTGCTCCAGCAGCGCATCGGCATTGCTGCCGATGGCGCTGCGCAGCGACAGCCGCTGCGACAGCTCGCCGATGATTTCCAGGCGCTTGATCGAGTCGATGGAGAGATCGGCCTCCAGATCGAGGTCGAGGTCGAGTGCCTCCGGCGGATAGCCGGTGGACTGGCTGACGATGGCTAGCAGCACCTCGGCCACCGGCGGCGTCGCCGCCGCAGCCGGCACCGCCACCTGTACGGTGGTGCTGGCTTCGCTGACCGACACCGTGGTCTGGGTGACTGCCGGCGCCGGCAGCTTCTCGGCCAACCAGGCGATCACCGCGCGCAGGGTCTTCTGCGCGGCGAGCTGTTCCAGCAGCGCGTCGGCATTGCTGCCGATGGCATTGCGCAGCGACAGCCGCTGCGACAGCTCGCCGATGATTTCCAGACGCTTGATCGAGTCGATGGAGAGATCGGCTTCGAGATCGAGGTCGAGATCGAGCATCTCCGGCGGATAGCCGGTGCGCTCGCTGACGATGGCCAGCAGCACGGCCTGACTGTCCGGGGCGGCCGGCGCGCGGCTGACGGTTACCGTGGTCGCGGCGGGCGCCACGGCGACGACCGGGGCCGGCGCGCTGACGGCGGTCGCGGCGACAGGCGCGGTCGCTGGCGGATTGAGCAGGCGCTCGGCACGCGGCGCGGCGGGCGCGCCGAAGTAGCCGAGCAGCACGTCGCGCTGGGCGTTGACCAGCTCGCGCATATTGCCGAGGTAGCCGACCAGGGCCTGCTCGCCGGCACTGCTGGCCGCCGGCAGCGCCGGCGCGGCGGCGCCGTACTGCGGAGCCAGCACAGGCGGCGCGGCCAGGGCGGCGGCGACCTCGATCACCGGCGCGGTGACGGTGGCGCCGGCATAGGCCGGGGCGCGGCCCTTGAGCGGCCGGGCATGGCCACCGTTGACCAGCCAGGTGGTGGCGGCCAGCTTGCGCGGCTTGGCGAGGTCGAGCGTCTCGGCGCGGCCGGCGTAGAGCGCGGCGGCGTCGAAGCCGGGCAAGAGCACCGCCAGTTGCGCCAGGGTGTCGAGCAGGCCGGCGAGGCCACGCTCCTCGGCGTCCAGCGCGTACAACTGGTGCGGCTGGTCCTTGAGGATGCGGCCGACCAGACCGGTGAGCACCTTGCGCGGGCCGATCTCGATGAAGACGCGGGCGCCGTCGGCGTGCATGCGCTCGACCTCGGCGACGAAGCGCACCGGGCTGACGATGTGGCGGGCGAGCGCGCTGCGGATCGCCGCCGGCTCGGCGACATGCGGCTCGGCGCTGCTGTTGGAGTACACCGGCCAGGCCAGCGCGCCCACCGTCTGGCCCTTGAGGGCGGCGGCGTAATTGGCCTCGGCGGCGGCCATCAGCGGCGAATGGAAGGCGCAGTCGGTGGCGATGCGCTTGTAGCCGACGTTCGCCTGGCCGAGGAAGGCGCAGGCGGCCTCGACATCGGCGGTGGGGCCGGAGATCACCGTCTGGATCGGCGAGTTCTGGTTGGCCATCACCACGCTGGGGAAACCTTCCAGCAGCGGCGCCAGCGTCGCGGCGTCGAGCCGCACCGCCGCCATCGCACCGTTGTCGTCGCCCTGGATGGCGGAGACGATGGCCTCGGCGCGCGCGCGCGACAGCCGCAGCAGGGTTTCGGCATCGAAGGCGCCGGCGGCGGCCAGCGCCGCCAGCTCGCCATAGCTATGCCCGGCGGCCATGTCCGGACTGATGCCGAGACCGCGCAGCCACTCGAAGGCGGCGAGTTCCACCAGGCCCAGCGCCGGCTGGGCGCGGCGGGTGTCGGTGAGCGCCTGCTGCTGCTGGGCGCGGGTGGCGTCGTCGTAGGCGGTGGTCGGGTAGATGTAGGGCAGCTCGGCGCGGCCGGCGGCGAGCAGCTCGGCACGCGGCGGGAAGTACACCAGGAGATCGCGCAGCATCCCCGGGTACTGGCTGCCCTGGCCGGAGAACAGCAGGGCCAGCTTGCCGGGTGCGATGTCCTTGCGCAGCGCGATGCCGGCGGCGCTGGCACCGGACAGCGCCGCGACGATGCGCTGGCTTAAGTTGGCGACATCGCTGGCGACGAAGGCGATCTGCACCGGGCCCTCGCCCGCTTCCCAGACCGTGCGGGCGAGATCGCGCAGCGCCAGCGGTGCGTCGGAAGCGGCGAGGAAGTCGGCGAGCCGGCGCAGCGTCGCCTCGGCCTCGGCGCGGCTGCCGCCGCGCACGGCGAACAGCTCGGCCGGCAGCGCCGCCGCGCCGACCGCGCTCTGGTGCGCCGGGTAGGCGGAGAGCACGGCGTGGAAGTTGGTGCCGCCGAAGCCGAAGGCGCTCACCGCCGCCCGCGCGAAGCTCGCCCGTGGCAGCCAGGGTGCCGGCTGGCGATTGAGCTGGAACGGGCTGCTGTCGCGCTTCCAGGCGGCATTCGGGCTGGTCACCTGGCCGGTGGGCGGCAGCACGCGGTGGTGCAGGGCCTTGGCGACCTTGATGAAGCCGGCGATGCCGGCCGCGCACTTGGTGTGGCCGATCTGGCTCTTCACCGAGCCGAGATTGGCCTGGCCGGGTACCGCACCGCTGGCGAGGTAGACCTCGGTGAGCGTCTTCAGCTCGGTGCGGTCGCCGACCACGGTGCCGGTGCCGTGGGCCTCGACCAGACCGACTTCGCCGGGCAGCACGCCGGCCTGCCAGTAGGTGCGCTCCAGGGCGCGCTTCTGGCCCTCCTTGCGCGGGGCGGTCAGGCCAAGGCCCTTGCCGTCGCTGGAGCCGGCGACGCCGTCGATCACCGCGTAGATGCGGTCGCCGTCGCGCTCGGCATCGGCCAGGCGCTTCAAGACCACCACGCCGACGCCTTCACCGAGCGCGATGCCGTCGGCCTCGTTGTCGAAGGAGCGGCAGCGGCCCTTGGCCGACAGGGCACCCACCGAGGAGAACATCAGGAAGTCGGCGATGCCGTTGTGGAAGTCGGCACCGCCGGCGAGCACGGTGTCGCTGCTGCCGAAGCGCAGCTCCTTCACCGCCAGCTCGATGGCGGTCAGCGAGCTGCCGCAGGCCGAGGTCACCGCGTAGTTGACGCCGCCCAGGCCAAGCCGGTTGGCGATGCGGCCGGAGATGACGTTGACCAGCATGCCGGGGAAGGAGTCCTCGGTGAGGCTGGGCAGCGCCTCGGCGAGCGCCGACGGCAGCTCGCCGCAGTACTGCGGAAACAGGTTGCGGAAGGTGTACTGGTTGCCGAGATCCATGCCGGCCTCGGCGCCGAAGATCACCGAGGTCTTTTCGCGGTCGAACCACTTGCTGCCAGAAGTGAGGCTATAGCCGGCGTCCTTGAGGGCCTGCTTGGCGACTTCCAGCGACAGCAGTTGCACCGGCTCGATGGCCGCCAGCGAGGCCGGCGGGATGCCGTACTGCAAGGGGTCGAAGGGCGTCTCGGCGATGAAGCCGCCCCACTTGCTGACGCTCTTGTCGTTGGGCGCGTCGGCGCCCCGGTAGTACTGCGCCACGCTCCAGCGCTCGGCCGGCACCTCGGTGACCAGGTCGCGGCCTTCGAGGATGTTGGCCCAGTAGGTTTCCAGGTCCGGCGAGCCGGGGTAGATGCAGGCCATGCCGACCACCGCGATCGGCTCGGCATTGGCGGCGCGCTGCGGCTGCGGCGCCTGCACCTGCGCGAGGTAGGCGCTGGCGCCGCGCGTCACCTGCGCGTGCAGCGCGGCCACCGTGGTCGCCGCCCGCTTCATGGCGATCACCTGGCCGATCATGTACATGCCTTCCGCTTCCTGCACGGCGACATCGACCGGCGCAAGCACGCCATCGACGTAGTCCACACCCTTGGTGGCGATGCGCAGGCGGCCAACGGTGAGGCCTTCCAGCGCCTTCCAGGCTTCCTTGGTGTCGATGCCCTCGCCATGCAGGCGCGCCTTCTCGCGCGCGAACAGGTCCATGAAGCCGGAGGGCAGGCAGCGGATGGCGTGGCCGGGCGCGGTTTCCACCAGCGCGGTCTCGGCGCCGGACAGGGCCTTCTGCTGGAAGCCTTCCAGCACCGCGCCGTCGCGCACCGCCTCGACGGTGGCGATGTAGGCGGTGCCCATCAGCACGCCGATCTTGGCGCCGCGCGCCGCCAGCGGCGCCGCCAGGGTGGCGACCATCGCCGCCGAGCGCTCGTCGTGGATGCCGCCGGCGAACAGGATGTGCAGCGTCTCCGGCTGCTCGTGCTGGGCGAGCAGGGCGATGGCCTGCTCCCAGAGCACGAAGCTGTAGCGCGGGCCGACATGGCCGCCGCATTCGCGGCCTTCGAAGACGAAGTGCGTCGCGCCGTCCTTGAGGAACAGATCCAGCAGACCCGGCGAGGGCACGTGCAGATAGGTGGGGATGCCCATCTCGATGAACGGCCGCGCCTGCGAGGGCCGGCCGCCGGCGAGCAGCAGCACGCTGGGCTTGAACTCCTTCACCAGCGCCAGTTGCGGTTCGAGGATGGCGGCCTCGGCGAAGCCGAGCACGCCCACGCCCCAGGGCTTGTCGCCGACCTGCGCGACGGTCGCGCTCAGCAGCTCGCGGCAGGCCGCCTCGCGCATCAGCGACAGCGCCAGGAACGGCAGGCCGCCGTCCCTGGCGACGGCGGCGGTGAAGGCGGCGGTGTCGCTGACCCGGGTCATCGGACCCTGCGCCACCGGGTAACGGGTGCCGTGCGCGCGCGCCCAGGCATTGCCCTCGTCGAGCACGCGCAGGCTCTGCGCCTGCTGGATCTGGCCGGCGATGCGCAGGCGCAGGGTCTGCGCCAGGGCTTCGAGATTGGGGCATTCGCCCAGCAGCAGGCGCGCCAGCGCGGCGTCCTGGCCGATGGGCAGCAGCTCACCGGCGAAAAGCCGGGCGCGCACGGCGACGGCGTCCAGGCCTTCCAGCGCCGCGACTTCACGCTGACCACGCGCGTAGACGTGGTAGCCGGCGGCCTCGCGGGCCTCGCTGCCGTCCATGTTCAGCACCTGGGCCTTGAGCTCCTCCGGCAGGCTGCATTCCGGGAATACCGCCAGCACCGCGTCCAGCACCACGCCGGCGGCACCGCCGGTGAAGGCGGCGGCGGCGGTGTTGAGGCCGATGCCGCCCTGGCTGAAGACCGGCAGCGGCTCGCCCTCGCCCGCCTGCTCGTCGGCCAGCGCGACCAGGCGCTGCAACAGCACGAAGCTGCTCTCGGCGCCGATGCGGCCGCCGCTTTCCTGACCCTTGGCGATCAGGCCGGCGACGCCGGCCTTGAGCGCGACTTGCGCCTCTTCCACCGAGCAGACCTGCGCCAGCACCGGCAGCGCACGCCAGGCGGCGGGCAGGCTGGCCGGATCGCCGTCCAGCACCAGGAAGGAGATGCAGGCCGGTGGCGTTAGCGCGCCAACATCGACACCGTCGGCGAGGCGTAGACCGAAGTCGGCGCCGCGCTCGCGCGCGAGCTGCGCGAACAGTGCCGGCCAGGCGGCGGGATCGCGGCCCAGATCGAGCGCGGCAGCCACGCCCTGGCGCGCCAGGGCGCGCGCCAGCGGCAGGTCGGCGCGCTCGAAGGGCGTGATCGCCAGCAGGCGGTAGCGCTCGGCACCGCCGGCCAGCCGCGGCAGGGCGCTGGTCTCGGTCTTCTGCTCAGTTCGCTTGCGCATGGTGCAACTCCTTCAACAAAGTGCGGCGGGTCCCAAGGGGAGGGCCGGCCGGGTTCAGTCCTGGGTCCAGCGGAACAGCCACGCGCCCAGCGCCAGGAACAGCGCGGTCATCGCGCAGAGCGCCAGCAGGTCGGGAGCGATATCGAGCAGGCCGGCGCCATCGAGCATCACCGCGCGTCCGGCATCGAGCATGTGGGTGAGCGGCAGCAGCGCGGCCAGCGCCTGCACTACCGAAGGCGCGCCATCGAGCGAGAAGAACACGCCGGAGAGCACCAGCATCGGCCAGGCGATGAGGTTGAGAAGGCCGCCGGAAAGCTCCTCGCTGGCGACCCGCGCGGCGACCAGGAGGCTCATCGCGATCATGCTCATCGAGCCCAGCGTCGCCACCAGCAGCAGGTTCAGATAGTTGCCCTCCATGCGCAGGCCGAGCATTGCGTTGCAGGCGGTGAACATGGCGGCGGTGATGACCACCACCAGGATCAGGCAGGCGATCATCTGCGCGCCGACGAACTCCACCGCGCGCAGCGGCGTGCCCTTGAGGCGCTTGAGGTAGCCGGACTTGCGGTAGCGGACGATCACATGACCGACCGCGAACAGGCTGGACAGCATGATGTTGAGCGCCAACAGGCCCGGCACCAGCCAGTCGGCGTAGCGCAGCTTCTCGCCGCTCACCGGCTGCGCCTGGGCGCGGCTATCGCCGGCGACCAGCAGTTGCTGCAGCAGGCGGCCCTTGGCGGAATCGTCGTTGAGCCAGTAGCGCGCCGGCTGGCTGCGCAGGTCGAGCAGCAGGTCGATGCTCTGTCGCTCCACCTTGAGGATGCCCTCTTCCGGCGTGGTCTCGCGGTAGAACTGCACCGCCGGCGTGCCCAGGAAGGGATAGGTCTCGGCGCTGAGCGGCGCCTCGCCGAGCACGCCGACCTTGGCGACGGTCTGCGGGCTGGCGGAGAACACCAGCGCCATGCCCACCATCAGGAGCGGCGCGAACAGCAGGTTCCAGATCAGCACCAGACGGTCGCGCGCCACTTCCAGCATGCGCGCCTTGACCATTGCGAAGAGTCTTTTCACGCGCGCAACTCCTTGCCAGTGAGCTGGATGAACAGGTCTTCCAGCGTGCGGGGGCGGATCTTCAGTTGCGCCAGCGAGAGGCCGGCGTCGAGCAGCTTGCGCAGGGCGCCGTTGACGTCGGCGCTCAGGATCTCCACGCGGTCGTCCTTGCGCACCAGCGGCAGGTCGATCTGACGGCCTTCGATCTCGACGGCAGGCAGCTCCAGCACGCTGTCGTTGAAGTGCTCGGCGAGCAGGCTCTGCGGTGTGCCACGGGCGATGACCTGGCCGTGATCCATGATCGCGATGTCGTCGCTGAGCAGGTAGGCCTCTTCCATGTAATGCGTGGTCAGCACCACCGTGGTGCCGCGCGCCTTCACCGCCTGCACCAGCTCCCAGAAGTTGCGCCGCGCCTGCGGGTCGAGACCGGTGGTGGGCTCGTCGAGGAACACCAGATCGGGATCGTTGACCAGGGCGATGGCCAGCAGCAGACGCTGGCGCTGGCCGCCGGAGAGCTTGCGGTGGTCGCGGTCGAGGAAGTCCTCGAGGTGGCAGGCGCTGATCAGTTGCTCCAGCGGCAGCGTGCGCTCGTAGAGCGCGTGGAACAGCTCCAGGTTCTCGCGCACGGTGAGAAAGTCCTGCAAGGCGGTGGCCTGGAACTGCATGCCGACCCGCTGGCGGTAGCGCGCGTCCAGCGGCCGGCCGCGATACAGGATCTCGCCGGAGCTGGGCTCCACCAGGCCTTCGAGCATCTCGATGGTGGTGCTCTTGCCGGCGCCGTTGGGGCCGAGCAGGCCCAGGCAGCGGCCTTCTTCCAGCTCGAAGCTCACGCCGTCGACGGCCTTGACCTTCGGGTAGTGCTTGCGCAGGTCGCGCACGGAGAGAACGGTAGCCATCAGGGCGATCCGGATACGGAAACGGAGGTGGGCGCGGCGCCGATGCCGCGCACGCGAAGTTGGCCCACGGCGGCGGCGACCAGGCACGGCTCGCCATGGCCCGGGGGTCGTCGGCCGACTCGTCTGTCCGGCCACGCGGAAACCAAAGAAGGAGAAAGACGCGCGGAGGTAACGCGTTTGAAAGTTGGCGCCAGCGTCAGGTTTTTGCTTGAGTCCTTGGGTCTTGCCGGAAAGCCCTTGCTCAGGGCTCCGGTCGGTGCGTTAACGCCGTTTGCGCCGAACCCTTTCATCAAGGAAAACCGGGAAACCCGCAGCCCACAGACCGTCGCGGCGCGCTGCGTGGCGCCGTTGAGCCTGGATGTGTTCTGGCTGGAGCATGGGACAACAACCTACTAGGAGAAGCTGGCAATCCGGTGACACGCACTCTTCGCGCCAACTTTCCGTCACGGCGCGATTTGGCGCGCACAACTTCCAGCTTGGGACGAGGAGATCCGGGGTGGTTGCGAATCCGGCCGGCGAAAAACCGCAAGCGGGAAATTCAGCCTATAGGGGAGTCGCGGCGCGCAGGATGCCGGATCGGGCGCGTCTTGTGCAGGGTGTTTGTTTAGTTTTTTGCAAAGCGACAACAGAGTCAGAAAACAGCTTCGTCTCGGCGGCAATCCATGAACAAATCGTCAGGCGCCACCGTTGCGCGCCGAGGCCGCGCGGGACTGTCAAAGCCTGTCAGCTGCTGACATTCGCGGCGCCTGGCCTCGCGGCACTGGACCCTGCGCGCGGCCGCAAAAAAAGCGCCCTGAGGCCTGCCTCAGGGCGCCGGTCAGCGCGGCTTCAGACCGCGCGTCGTCGCGCCGCCAGGCGATGCAGGGCCGCCACCAGCAGGTCGATTTCCTCGCAGGTGTTGTAGAAGGCCAGCGAGGGCCGCACGGTGGCCTCGACGCCGAAGCGGCGCAGGATCGGCTGCGCGCAATGGTGGCCGGAGCGCACCGCGATGCCGTCCTGGTTGAGCGCCTTGCCGACCTCCTCGGTCTTGTAGCCGGCCAGCACGAAGGACATCACGCTGGTGCGCTCGGCGGCGGCGGCGGCGCCGAGTCGCAGTCCGGGTACGGTCTCGCGACCATTCAGGGCCTGGGTTGGCAGCGCGCGCTGCCGCGCGCGAGGCTGGGGAACCCGGCAACGACCCTTTAAATGGGAGTCGGAACGGACCCCAATCCAGCCGCTATTCCCGCACCAGCAGGAACCAGGCGTCGAGCGGCTTGCCGTGCCGGTAGCCGCGACCGATGCTGACGCCCTCGCTGACGCCGCGCATCACGTCGGTGAGCTGATGGAACACCAGCAGGCTGAGGCCGACGGCGTTGGAGCGCGGCGGCGGCCAGCTCGCCAGCGGCCGCGCTGCCGGCACCCGGCGGTAGTCCACCAGCACCTCGCCCTGGGCGGCACTGGCGGTGAAATAGCCGGGGCCGACGTAGCGACGGGCACTGCCCTCGTTGTAGCCGAGCAGCTCGGTGCCCGCCGCCGGGCGCAGGAAGCGCTTCTCGAAGCGGCTGTAGGCGGGCAGCGAGTTGCGGCCCTGGTGGATCACCTCCCGACCGTCGGCGACCGTGGCCGGCACCAGATCGTCCAGGCCCAGCGGCCGGAATCCGGCCGCCGCCTCGAACAACCGGGCCTGCTGGCGGCGGCCGAGGCTGAGCAACTCGTCGCGCCGCTGCGCTGGCGCCAGGCCATCCAGCCAGGCCGAGAGCGCCGGCAGGTCGAGCGGACCGGCGGTGAAATAGCGAAGGATCTGGCTCATGGGCGTGTCGCGCTCAGCGTGCTTGGGTGGCGGACAGAAGCTTGCCGGGTTTCGGGTTCCAGCCCAGGGCGTTGGCCAGCCGGTGGTAGAACGGCGTCGGGCTGGCGGCGGACTTCGGTTCGTAGGCGCCCGCCACCACCGGCACGTAGAACACCCGGCGGCGGCTGGCCTCGCCGCTGACGCTGGACTGCTGCACCCGGTGCCAGAGCCGGCCGTCGTGGACGGTGAGATCGCCGGCTTCGGGGATCACCGCCACTTCCCGGTGGTCCGGCGCGTGGTCGAGGAAGTAGCGCTTGCCGAACACCATCTTCAGCACCCCCTGCTTGTGGGTGCCCGGGATCAGCCGCAGGCCGCCGTGCTCGGGGCCGAGGTTGTTGAGATGGACGCCGACGTTGAGCATCGGATGCAGTTGCCGCTTGCCGAGGAACAGATCCCGCAGACCGTCGGTGTGCCAGCCCAGGCGGCTGTGGCCAGAGCCGGCGCTGTGTACGTAGTGGTTGAGCACCAGGCCGTCCTTCTCGTCGGCGCCCATGCGCGCGTCCGGCAGGCCGATCAGCGGGAACAGCACCGCGAAGCGCGGATCTTGGAGGAAGGCGGCCAGCCGCGGGTGGTATTGGTTGGCGAAGGCGAAGCGCTGGACGATGGGCCGGCCATCGACGTCACGGCCGTACTTGATCGGAATGCCGTTGACCTGCTCCACGCCGCGCGCCAGCCAGTCGCGCTCGACTTCCTGCGAGGCGGCGACCAGCTCGGCCACCGTCGCGGCGTCGATGAAGCGCTTGAAGTGCAGGAAGCCGTGCTCGTCGAAGAAGGCCTGCTGCTCGGCGGTCAGCTCGGGGCCGAGTTCGAAACGGGGATAGGGATGGCTCAGGCTCATGGGCTACTCGAAGTTGGCGCGCAGGCTGACGCCGACGGTGCGCGGATCGCCGGGGATGGCGCCGTACTCGCCGACGCCGTAGATGGGATTGATGGCGGCGAGGTAGTCCTCGTCGAACAGGTTGCGCACCCACACCGAGACATCCAGGCCGCGCGCATGGCGCAGCCCCAGACGCAGGTTGGTGAGACTGTAGGCCTCGGTCTTGGAGCCACGGCCGTGCTCGACCGTGCCGTAGTAGTCGCTGCGGTAGCTGTAGTCCAGGCCCGAATACAGCGCCAGCGCCGCGCTCAGCGGCAGCGCCTGCTCGATGCCGGCGGTGGCGGTGAGGATGGGCGCGTTGTACAGCCGCTGCCCGGAAAGATCCTTGGTGTTGGCGCGGTCGTCCTCATTCGGCGCATTGGTGAAGTCCAGGGTCACCGCGCGGCTGTAGGCGATGCCGGCGCGCAGACCCAGGCTGGACCATAGCCGCGCGCGGCCTTCCAGCTCGGCGCCCTGCAGGCGCACCTTGCCGACGTTGAGCACGTTCACCTGGCGCGGGTTGGGGATCAGCGTCTGCTCGTTGTCGAAGGTCAGCGCCTGATAGTCGCGCACGGCGGTGTGGTAGACGGCGGCGTTCAGGCCGAGGCGGCGACGCAGGAAGCTGCTCTTCACGCCCAGCTCGACGCTGGTGGCGGTTTCCGGCTCGAAGGTCTCGCCCACCGAGGGGCCGATCACCCCGAGGTTGATGCCGCCGCCCTTGTAGCCGCGCGCCAGGGTGAAGTAGCCGCGTACGTTCGGCCGCCACTGGTAGCCCAGCGCCAACTGGCCGGACAGCTCGCCTTCCGAGCGCTGGCTGGCACGCGCGTAGTCGCCGCCGGCGATCTGGTCGAGCACCACGTCGAGCAGGAGGTTGCGCGGGTCCTGCAGGCCGAGCACCCCGAGCAGCGCGCCCGGCAGCTCCAGCGGCTGACTGGGATCGCCGCCGGTGTTGAGCGCCGAGCGGCTGCGGCTCACCGTCGCTTCCTTGTTTTCGTGGGTGTAGCGCAGGCCCAGGCTGGCATCGAACTGCGGCGTCAGATGCCAGTCCACCGAGCCGAACAGTGCCGCGCTGTCGGTGGTCTGCTCGGCGGTGGAGCGGATGGTGGTGCCTTCGACATTGGCACCCGGCGCGATCAGGTCGATGAGAAAGCCGCTGTTGGAGCGGGTAGCGCCCGGCAGCAGGTTCTGGCGGATGATGCCGCCGAACACCCAGGGGATGAGGTCGCGGCCGAGCACGTTGCGCTCGCGGCTGTCCAGCTCCTGGCGCAGGTAGTAGAGCCCACCGAGAAAGTCGAAGTCGCCGGCCTTGAAGGTGGCGCGCAGTTCCTGCGAGAGCTGCTGGTGCTCGTTGATGACGCCGGTGAGCGGGATCAGCCGCATGGTGGTGGCGTCGTCGTTGTAGGGCGTGAAGCGCCAGTCGCGCCAGGCGCTGATGCTGGTCAGGGTCAGGCCGTTGTCCAGCGTCCAGTTGATCTCGTTGCTGACCGCCTTCTGGCGCACCACGCTGGCGATCTGGCTGTCGTCCTGCACCACCCGGGCGTAGGGGGCTATGGCCTCGCGCTGGTACTCCATGTAGGCATCGCGCTGGCGGGTGGCTTCGCGCAGCGAGGTGAGCGCAAAGGCGCAGCAGTCTTCATGCGCGTCGGCGTACTCGTAGATCAGCCGCGAGCTGAAGTTCTCGACCGGCGCCCACAGCAACTGGCCGCGCACACCGCCCTTGCGCTGGTCGTTGAAGTCGCGGCCGTCGTAGCGGTTCTCGATCAGACCGTCGCGGCGGGTCAAGTAGCCGGTGAGCCGGCCCGAGAGCGTCTCGCCGATCAGCCCGCCGTTGAGGCTGCCACGGTACTGGCGCGCGCCGTAGTTGCCTCGGGTCGCCTCGGCGCGGGCCTCGAACTCCGGCGTCGGCGCCTTGGTGACGATGTTGAAGGCGCCGGCGGTGGTGTTCTTGCCGAACAGCGTGCCCTGCGGGCCGCGCAGCACCTCGACACGGTCGAGATCGACCAGATCGAATACCGACAAGCCCTGGCGGCCCAGATAGACACCGTCGAGAAACAGGCCGACGCTGCTCTCCAGACCGTCGTTGGCCGACGACGAGCCGAGGCCACGGATGGTGTAGCTGGTCAGGCGCGGATTCGGCACCGAGACCACCAGGCCCGGCACCCGCTCCTGGATGTCCTGCGGCCGGAACAAGCCGGCCTCGGCGAGCTTGCCGCCGTCGAGCACGGTCATCGAGATCGGCACCACCTCGACCTTTTCCTTCTTGCGGCGGGCGGTGACCACCACGGTGTCGAGCGCGGCCGGGTTCTGCGCCGCCTCGGCGGCGGCGGCGGGGCGCTCGGGCTCCGGCAGCGCCTGGACCTCCAGGGTGGGCAGGGCTTCGCTAGTCGCGGCCTCCTGGGCAGACACTTCGAGGCTGGCGAACAGCAGACCAAGACAGAGTAATTGGCGGGTCATGGCAGGGCCTCGGTCAACGGCCGAGGCGCGGTGGGTCGGAACAAACGCCAGCCTAGAGACAAAAGGCCGGCGGCGAGTAGGCGCCACAGGCCCCAGAGGGCGACCGTGGCAAACGCCAGAGCATCGTCGGGCGCCAGCAGCAGCACCAGCGGCAGGGCCAGCGCCGAGTTCTGGACGCCCGCAGCCAACACCAGGGCCCGCCGTTGCGGCAGGCGCAGATCCAGGCTGCGGGCGACGATCTCGGCGACCAGCAGCACCAGGACATGGTGCAGGCCGACCAGCAGCAGCAGGCGACTCCAGCCGCCTGGCGGGTCGAGCCCCGACAGGCCCTGGGCCGCCTGGATCAGGGCCAGGGCCAGGGCGAGCGCGATCAGGGTCTGCACCAGCCGGTGCAGGAGCCGGCGCCAAGCGGGCCAGCGGCGCTGGATCCACAGCCCCAGACCCAGCGGCAGCAGGGTGGCGACCAGCAGCAGCAAACCGGTTTCCAGCAGGGCCGGCCAGGGCGGAGCCAGGGTCGCGGCGATGCCCAGGCTCAGCCAGGCCGGGGTCAGCAGCGCGCCTAGCAGCAGTGCGACCAAGGCGCCGGCCAGCACCAGCCCCAGGTCGGCGCGCGCGAACAGGGCGAAGGCCAGCGCGCCCTTGCCGCCCGGCGTCACCGCCACCAGCAGCAAACCCAAGGCCAGGCCCTGGCTGCGGGCCTCCGGCGGCAGCGCCAGAACCAGCGCCAGCAGGGTCAGCCCCGGCACCAGCAACCATTGCACCGACAGCAGCCCCAGCAAGGCCCGGCCGGGCAGCCAGCCGTGCAGGCCGGGGCGCGCCGACGGCGGCAGCGTCAGCCCCGCCGCCAGCAGCACCAGGGCGAGGAAGCCAGCAGCGACCAGCGGGTTGGGGAGCAGCGGAAGTTCGGGACTCGTGGACATCGTGACGCCGGCAACTTGGGGAGGGAAAAACCAGCTCCGGCTTTCCCCGGCGGCGGACGGCGACAGACCGGCCCGCCCCGGCCACGGTCGGTGGCCGGGGTGACGGCCCGGACGTCCTTGTCCAGCGGGGCGACACCAGAAGCGCGCAAGGCTAGGGACAGCCGCCCCCGCTGTAAAAGAATAAAAGGGGATGAAGTTATTCCCGCCAACCCAGGGCCGTGCTGGAGCAGGCCGCTGCAATCGGGGCAACTGCACAAATGCATATAGCCCAGAAGATTTCGTTCTATATGCCTATTTCGGACTTTCTGAAAACTACTATGCCGACTCTTGTTAATCCTCGATAGGGAATATGGAGCGGCTCCCGCCGGCTCTGCGGACCAGGCCATGAAGATCCGGCAACTGCGATACATCGACGAAGTGGTGCGCCGGGGTCTGAACGTGACCGCCGCCGCCGAGGCGCTCTACACCTCGCAGCCCGGGGTCAGCAAGCAGATCCGCCTGCTGGAGGAGGAGCTGGGGCTGGACATCTTCCAGCGCCACGGCAAGCACCTGGCGCAGGTGACGCCGGCCGGTCAGCGCATCCTCGACTACACCGCGCGCCTGCTGGCCGAGGCCGACAACATCACCAAGGTCGCTGGCGAGTTCCGCGACGCCAATCGCGGCGACCTCGCCATCGCCACCACCCACACCCAGGCGCGCTACGCGCTGCCGAAGGTGATCCAGGCCTTCAAGCAGCGCTACCCGCTGGTGTCGCTGTACATGCACCAGGGCGCGCCGCCGCAGGTGGCGCACATGGCCGCCGAGGGCCAGGCCGATTTCGCCATCGCCACCGAGGCGATCGAGCACCAGCACCGGCTGGTGATGCTGCCCTGCTACCGCTGGAACCGCTGCGCCCTGGTCAAGCGCGATCATCCGCTGGCCGCCAGTTCGCGGCTCGACCTGCGGGCGCTGGCGCAGCACCCGCTGATCACCTACACGCAGGGCTTCACCGGCCGCGCCAAGCTCGACCAGGCCTTCGCCAGCCAGGGGCTGCACCCCAATGTGCTGCTCACTGCCGTCGACGCCGACGTGATCAAGACCTATGTGCGGCTGGACCTCGGAGTCGGCATCGTCGCCAGCATCGCCTACGACGCCAGCGACGACGCCGACCTGGTGGCGCTACCGGTGGACCATCTGTTCGAGCCCAGCACCACCCACATCGGCTTCCGGCGCGGCATGTTCCTGCGCGGCTACATGACCGAGTTCATCGGCCTGTTCGCGCCGCACCTCGACCGCTCGCTGATCGAGGAGATCGACGCCATCGCCGACCCGGAGCTGCGCCGACTGCGTACCGCCACCCTGATCCCGAGCGTCCCGACCATCTGAGGGGGCGTGTAGTCTTTGCAGCCAGGCCTGCCCCGACCGGTCCGCTCCCGGACGGCGGGGGTCCCGGGTGCTCGCCCAGCCGGCACACCCGCAGGCCCAAGGGGGGATGAAAGATGGCTGCGCTGGATGCGGTGCTGGTGGTCGACGACGACGAGTTCGTGCTCTCGGTGGTATCGCGGATGCTGGCCAAGCAGGCGGCGCGGGTGCTCACCGCCAGCGACGGCCAGGCGGCGCGGCGGATGCTCGGCGAAACCCGCTTCGAGCTGGTGGTCTGCGACCTGAAAATGCCCGGCCTGGACGGCATCGAACTACTGCGCGACTTCGCCGAGTTGCAGGCCGGCGCCGCGCTGATCCTGATGAGCAGCGCCGACGCCAAGACCCTGCGCGCCGCCGAGCAACTGGCGCAGGCGCGGCAGCTGCGCATCCTCGGCAGCCTGCAAAAGCCGGTGACCAGCACCGCCCTCGAACAGCTGATTGCGCACATGGCCGAGCCGGCTCGGGCGCCGGCGGCAGCGGCGGCCGTCAGCGGCGAGGTTTCGCTGGCGGAACTGCGGGCCGGGCTGGCCGCCGACGAGATCGAGGTCTACATGCAGCCGAAGCTCGGCCTGCGCAGCGGCCGTCTGGCCGGCGCCGAGGCGCTGGCGCGCTGGCGCCGGCCCGATGGCCGCCTGCTGCTGCCGGGCGCCTTCGTACCACTCGCGGAGCGCTCCGGCCTGGCCGATGTGCTGACCCAGCAGGTGGTGCGGCGGGCGCTGGCGGCGCAACAGGCCTGGCGCGCGGAAGGCCTGGACATCCCGGTCTCGGTCAATCTGCCGATCGACAGCCTCGACCACCTCGATCTGCCCGAGCAGCTCAGCGCCGAGCTGGCGCGCCACGGCACCGCGCCCGACCGCCTGATCCTGGAGATCACCGAGTCGGGCGTGCTGCGCGACCTGGCGCGCTCACTGGACGTGGTCACCCGTCTGCGCTTGCGCGGCTACCGGCTGTCGATCGACGACTTCGGGACCGGCTATTCCTCGCTGGAGCAGTTGCAGCGTTTCCCGTTCAGCGAGCTGAAGATCGACCGCGCCTTCGTCCACGGTGCCGCGCAGGACCCGCGCCGTCGCAGCATCGCCGAATCCAGCATCCGGCTGGCGCGCGACCTGCAGCTCAAGACCTGCGCCGAGGGTGTCGAGACCGAGGCCGACTACGAGCTGATGCGCGAGCTGGGCTGTGAGCTGGTGCAGGGCTACTACGTGGCGCGGGCGATGCCGCCGCAGGAGCTGCCACGCTGGGCGCTGGCCCGCGAGGCGGTGCTGCGCGGCTAGGCCGCCAGCGGGCCGGATCGCCCCCGGCCGGGCACATCGGCCTCGCCAACGGGCAGGGGGCTCGAAGCAGATCAGGGCCGGGGCTGGGACCGCCGCTGCTGCAACCAGTCGGACAGCTCCGCATAGGCGCTGAGGACCTGCGCCAGCGCCGCGCGCAGCTGCTCCGGCGCCAGCGGCCCCCGAAGACCTTCTTCCAGTTGCGCCAGCGCCGAGGCCAGCGCCGGCGCGCCGACGAAACGGACCGAGCCCTTGAGCTTGTGGGCCAGACCCAGCAGGCGCGGCTGCGCGCCCTGCTCACCGGCCTGCGCCAGCTCGGCGAACAGCGGCGCGTTGATGCGCTGGAAATCCTGCAACACCAGCTCCAGCAGCTCCGGGTCGTCGCCATGGATCGCCCGCAGGGCCTCGAAGTCCACGGGCGGCGTCGAGTGCGGCGCGCGCGCCGGAACCCAGCGCCGCAGCCGCGCCGCCAGATGCTCGAGCGTGGCCGGCTTGAGCAGGAAATCGTCCATGCCCACCGCGCGGCACTGCTCGATCTCGCCGGACAGGGCGTCGGCGGTGAGCGCGATGATCGGCAGGCGGCCGGGTCGCTGGCCGACCGCTTCCAGCGCGCGGATTTCACGCGCCAGCCGAAACCCGTCCATCTCCGGCATGTGCAGGTCGGTGAGCAGGGCGGCGTAGTCGCGCCCGGCCAATCGCGCGAGCGCCTGCACGCCGTCTTCCGCCAGCTCGGCGGCATAGCCCAGCCGCTGCAGCTGGGCGCCGATCACCAGGCGGTTGGTGGGGTGATCCTCGGCGACCAGGATCAGGCGCCCCTGCCGTTCCGCCTCGCTGGCGCTGACGACGGGCGCCGGCAGCGCGCCCGGCGTGTCGGCATCGACCTCGGCGCTGACCCGCGCGCGGCGACCGCTCAGCAGTGCCAGCGCGTCGAGCAGCAAGGCCGCCCGCAGCGGCCGTTCCAGGTTGCGGTAGCGGTCTGGCGGATCGCCGTGACGGCGCAGGTGGATCGCTTCACGGCTGGAGTCCTCCTCCAGCCAGTAGTCGCGGTGCTCCGGGGAATCGGCCGCGACCAGCGTTGCGCCGGCACTCCGCAGGTAGCTGGTCAGTACCTCGCACTCGGCCTCGTCGCGCAGGCTCACCGCCACCGCGACGCCGCGCAGTAACTCCGCCGACCACAGCGGCGGCGCCGTTTCGCCGAGCGGCAGATCCAGCTCGACGCGAAACTCGCTGCCCTCGCCGGGGCTGCTGTCGACCTCAATGCGGCCGCCCATGGCTTCCACCAGAGCCTTGCAGATCGACAGGCCCAGGCCGGTGCCGCCATAACGGCGGGTGGTCGACAACTCGCCCTGCTGAAAAGGCCGGAACAGGCGCTGGCGCACCTCCGGCCCCATGCCGATCCCGGTGTCGGCGACCCGCAGGCGGATCCGCGCGCGGTCGTCGGTCACCGCCAGCGGCTCGATGCGCACCAGCACCCGGCCGCGAGCGGTGAACTTGATGGCATTGCTGCACAGGTTGAACAGAATCTGCCGCAGCCGCACCGGGTCCGCCCGCACCACCGTGGGCAGGACAGGATCGACGTACATCACCAGCCGCAGCCGCTTCTCGTAGGCCGCCGAAGCGAAGGTCAGCAGGCAACCCTCCACCAGTTCGCGCAGCGCGACCGGCCGCCATTCGATGCGGATCTGGCCGGCCTCGATCTTGGAGAAATCGAGCACGTCGTCGAGCACCGCCAGCAGGGTGGTGGCGGAATGCCGGATCACCCGCACCCGCTCCTGCTGCTCGGGACTCAGCGGTGACAGTTGCAGGAGCTCCAGCAGGCCGAGTATCCCGTTCATCGGCGTGCGGATCTCGTGACTCATCACCGCCAGGAAGCGCGACTTGGCCTCGCTGGCCGCCTCGGCACCCATCAGCCGCTCGAGCTTGTCGCTGAGCGCCAGGGCGATGCGGTTGAGCCCGTCGATCTCGTCACGCCAGCCCAGGTGCCGTTGCGAGGCCAGCATCAGCGCCCGGGCTTCGGCGAAGCGCTGCTCGGCCAGCAGCGGCAACGCCAGGCTGACGGCGCGCAGCCGCCGCAGGGACGGCATCAGCAGCAGAAACACCACCGCCGCCGAAACCAGCAGGCCGAGCACCGCCACCGATTCGAAACGGAGCACGTCCTGGCGGATGCGCGCCGCAGCGGCGCTGTCGTCCTTGACGAACAGGGCCTCGGCCTGGCCGCCGACCACCGAGACCGACAGCGGCTTGATCGACAGCACCAGCTGTCGCGTCGGGTCCGGCAGCTGGCCCAGGCGGCCCACCAGGGGCGCAGCGGCGGCCTGGCCGTAGGCGCGCAGCAGCGGCAGCAGACGCGCGGCATCGGTCACCGCCATCAGCTGACGGCCCCAGAGCGGCGGCGTCGGCTCGATGGGCGGCGCGTCGAGGCGGACCAGCAGGGCGACATCGGCCCCGGCGAGCTGTTTGAACGCCAGCAGGCTGCTGGCCAGGCTGCGCCCGACCCGGATGATCACCTCGACACCATCGCGGTCGAAGGCGGGCACGAACACCTGCTGCACGCATTGCTTCTGGCAGTACAGGAAGTGCTGCGGACGGTGTTCGCGCGCCACCGCCCGCAACGCCGCCTGGCGCGCCGCCTGCCGGGCGGACGGCAGCGCCGCGCCGGTCACCGGCGATTCGCTCCAGTCCCAGACCGCCAGCGGCGTGCCATGGCGGTCGAAGAATTCGATGGCGGTGAGATCGGCCACCAGGTCGACCGCCAGCGACTCGCTGGCCCGTCCCGTGCGCAGATCGGCGGCGTTGACCGCCGCGCCGATCTGCGCAGCCAGACGCTCCTGCTCGCGCAGGGACTGCTCCAGCAAGGCGCCCAGCAGCGCCTGGTAGCTGTCGAAATCGCCGCGCGCCTGCCGCTCGTTGTGCTCGACCAGATTGCGATAGCCGAGATAGCCCAGGAAGCTGTGCACCGCGCCCAACAGCAGGCCCAGCACCAGCAGCAGCTTCCAGCGCAGCGACAGGCGACCGAGGCGGGGCGCGGCGACGGTCCGGGCATGCATGGCTGGCTAGAAGCGGTACGAGGCCATCAGCAGCAGCATCGACCAGTGCGGGTCGAGGGCGCGGTTGGCGTTGTCCTGCTGGGAGACGCTGTAGGTGCCGTCGATCCAGTGGTACTCCGCCCAGAAGCCCCAGTGCGGGTCCGGTCGCCAGTGCAGGCCGGCGCTGAGGTCGCGCGAGAAGCAGGCGTGGCGGTCCTGCGGCTGACCGGTGGACGTGGCGCAGCGGCTGCCGTCGCGATCACTGCGATCAAGCGTGCCGACGTCGTAGCGGCCACTCAGGGTCCAGCGCGGCTCGAGGAAGTAGTCCGCCTGCAGGTAGTAGCCCTCGCTGAGAAAGTCGACCTGGGACGGCGGTCCGAAGGTCTGTAGCGTTCCGTCGAAATCGGTGATGCCGTACTCGGCGGTGAGGCTGTAGCGCTCGGCGTTGTAGCGCGCCGACAGCAGGTAGAGGTTGAAGCGGAAATCGAAGTCGGTGGGCACGCCAGGATGGGCGTCGAAGACCATGTGGCCGTGGATGTAGGACAGCGCCGCCGTCCAGCGGCCATCGCCCCAGTCGTCCTGCACCCGCGCCAGCCGGAAGTCGCGCAACTGGACATCGCCGAGGTCGGCCAGCGGTCCGGCCAGGCGTGCCTCCTCGGACTGGCCGAGACGATGGTCGGGCGCGTAGGTGGCCACCAGCGAGAGATAGTGATCGCCCAGGTTGAGACCACCGTAGGCCTGCGCGCCGTCGGAGGCGAACAGCAGGGTGCGCGCGCCCTGGCTCTCGAAGTACACCGACAGTGGCAGCAGGATGCCGGGGCGGGCGAACAGCACGTCGCGGGTATCGTTGAACAGCCCGTAGGCATTCTTCACCCGGCCGGCACGCAGGCCGAGATTGCTGGCGCCGCGCGACAGCAGGCGGTAGTCGGCAAAGGCGTAGTCGAGCCGGGGGCCGCCGTCGTCGGTGGCGCCGGCGTCACGCAGCAACAGCTGCGCCGAGACCAGCAGCTCCGGCAGCGGCTTGAGCGTGCCGTTGAGCCCGGCTTCGTAGAACTCCCAGCTGCCGCGCGTGCTGTCGCCGTAGAAGTCATTGCCCTCGCTGAGGATGTAGCCCTGCGACAGGAAGCCATGCACCTGGTAGTCCACGGCCTGCGCCGGGGCCGACGACAGCAGACCGGCCAGGCATGGCCAGAGCAGTCCGGCCAGGCGCCGGCCAAGTCGCGGTTCAGGGGCCGACATGCGTGCGCTCCTCGTGATCAATGCGGGCCACCGCCAGCACTCCGAGCCAGGACTGCGGCCCCGCCGACAGATAGCCGATCGCGCCCTTGGTGCTCATCACTTTCTGGCGCATCTCGTCCTCGCTGTGCACCTGTTCCGGCGCCAGCCCGGTGCCGGTGAACACCAGGCGGTCCCAGGTGCGCTGCAGGATGTAGGGGTAGGTGCCGAGCTTCTCACGGGCGAAGTGATCGTGCACCTGGCTGCCCTCGGGCAGCACGAACACCCGGATCGGCGTGCCGTCAGGCCACTGGCGCAGGCGCATCAGGTAGATCGCCTGCAGGGTGGCGCGGCTGAGATCCTGCGCGGGGAGCCCGGGGCTGGTGATGACGGTGACCGAGCTGCTGGCCGCCTCCTGGGCCTGGACCGGCGCGGCCAGCAATAGCCAGGACAGTAGCAGGCCAGGAGCGCAGGGTAACCAGGACATGGCGAGGCGACTCGGCACCAGATTCCTCCTCCTGAAAACCCGTCGCGTCGTGGCACCGCCGCCTCCGCTGCGGGGCGGCGGCGCCGTCGCTGACTGGGATCAACTTTCCCTGGTTGGACTGACTATAGGCGCATTCCCAGCGCGGCCAAGAACCTCTCGTCGCCCGACGGCGATAGCATGGCCCTCCAGGCGGCAAAGAACCGCCGAGATTCCCGCCGGAGACCCTCTTTGAATCGCCTGCTGGCGGCCACCGCCGCCCTCCTTCTGTCCCTGTCTCTCGCGGCCTGCGACCAGGCCGCTTCCGACACCGCATCCGGCCAGGAATCACTCAAAGCCTGGCCGGCATCCCAGCCCGGCGAAGATCCACCGCCCGCACCGGCGCCGGTGGAGGCGGTGATCGGCAACCTCGACGCCCTCGCCGCACTGCTGCCCACGGCGACGCTGGCGGCGCTGTTCGACCCCGTCGCCTTCGGCACCACGGTGCGCGACCTCAGCGACCCGGCGGTGCTGGCCTTCCACGTGCGCGCGACGCTGGCGCAGCTGTCGGGGCAATGCCAGCTCGCCAGCCCCTACCACTGCTATGGCTATCCCGGCTACAACGCCGGTGTGGCGCTGGTGCCGGTGCGCTTCAAGAACCGCTACGGCACCGAGCTGTACGGCGAGATCGTGCTGCCCGGCCGTGGCGCGCTGCCGCCGCGCGCCGGCGCCTATCCGGTGATCCTGGCGCTGGAAGGCCTGGCCACCAACACCGCCGTCTACCGCTGGTGGCATCAGCTGTTCGCCGATGCCGGCTACCTGGTTTTCGCCTTCGACTTCGTCGGCCAGGGCAAGTCGCAGGACGCGGTCACCGGCGACCCCGGCAACACCATCGAGGACGCCCAGGACGCGCTCAGCTATCTACTGGAGCAATCCCCGGTGCGCGCGGCGCTCGACGCCAGCCGCATCGGCGTGATCGGCCACAGCCAGGGCGCGATCACCACGCTCGGCTTGCAGGCGGTGGAGCCGCGCCTGAAGGCGGCGGTGGCGGCAGCACCGATCAGCGAGCGCTCGGCGCCGTTCGCGGCCAATCCCATCCCGGTGATGATTCAGACCGGCGATCACGACGGCCCGGTGGCGCCGATCCCCTTCCTCAACCCGGCGGTGGTGCGGCCGATCTACGAGAAGCTCGCCGGCGACCGCGCGCTGATCGTCGCCGAGGCGTCCACCCACGCGCAGCACACCAGCTATCCGGTATTGCCCTCGGCGCAATGGGGCCTGGAGATCGCCGGCCGCTACTCGCTGGCCTGGATGGACTACCAGCTGCGCGGCGACCGCGCGGCGCTGGAGGTGCTGCGCGGCGGCCATCCGCACCTGTCCTATCTCTGGGACAGCGAGTTGCGCATCGCTGGCGAGACCAGCAGCTACCGAGGTGCTGGCCCGCTGCCGCAATAAGCCCGGCCCTAACAAAAGGCGGCGACCAGGCTGACCTCGCCGAGCTCGGCGCTGGTCAGATAAGGCAAGTTCATCGGCGGGCTGCACGGCGAACTGCATCGCCTGCTCCGCTTCCTGCATGGCCACCAGCGCGCCGATCGCGATTCAGAGCATCAACCCCAGCTCCAGGCTGGGGAACACCCGCTGTCTGGCTTCCACCGGAAGCGCGCTGAACTAATGGTTCTGTTACGGCAGGTGAGTCTCGTCCATGCGCCCTTTCCCGTTGAGCGACGGCAGGCTCAATCCCCGCCAAATTCAGAGGGGCGGCGCTGGCTTGAAAACACCCCGGGCGTACTCGCCTGGACTCGCATGCACGTCGCCGCAGACAGTACCCGCACCGCCGAGGAAGCGGCCCGATGGCGACCGGGCCGCCGTCGTCACAAGGACTCTTACTCGCGCTCCAGCTCGATCTTGCTGGCGAGCAGCACCGCGCCGTTCAAGCTGCCCTTCACCTCGCAGCGTTGTCCGTTGCGATCGGCACCAAAGAACGCCGCCTCGCTACTGGCCTGGTCGCCATCCTCGTAACGGGTGCTGGCGTTTACCTGCACCGTAGTGCCATTAATTACGAAGCTCTTGGCACCGGTGTCGAAGCCGCTGATCTCGCCCTTGAGCTCCTGCCCGCCACTGCCGCCCGAGCCGCCCCCGGCGCTGCCGGACTTGAGCCCGACCTTCACCGCATAGCTGCGACCGGAGACCTGGCGCGTGCTGTCGGACTTCACCTCCACGAAGCCTCCGTTTTGCAGTTGGTCGAAGCCCACGGCGTGATCATCGCGCTCGATCACCGTGGAATCATCAGCGTAGTAGCCGGCACCGCCGACCTCGAAGGTCCGCGCCACCGCATCGACCGCCGCGAGCGCGCCCTTGACCTCGCCGTCGGCTGTTCCGGAGCCGGCATTGCGGTGCTTGACCTCGACCTTGCTGGCGCGCAGCAGGTTGGCGTCGCTGGCGTCAAAACGGCCCTCGACCTCTACCCGCGCGCCTTCCGCCAGCGTGCCGCTGAGGCTGGCCTGGCTGTAGTCGACCACATAGCCAAGGAGGTTGAAGCGCCGCGCGGTTGCATCCAGGCCACTGAGCTGTGCTTCCAGTTCGCCTTCACCACTGCGCTCGCCGCTCGCGCGGGATTCCACCTCGACCTTGCGGGCGATCAGGCGGCTGCCGCTGAGGCTGCCTTCGACCTCCGCCCGGACGCCGTTGGCCAGGCTGCCGCTCGACGTCGCGCTACCGTAGTCGACGCCCTGGCCGTCGATCACAAAGCTCTTGGCCACCGTATCCAGGCCGCTCACCGGGCCGCGCAGCTCCACCTCGGAGTAACCGGCATCGCCGGCCTGCAACAACTTGCGCTCGACGCGGGTGGCGACCACCTGGCCGTCAGCCTGGCGCTGGCCGGAGACCTCGACATAGTCCCCCACGCTCAGATCGGCGAGCGTCAGCGAGGTGTAGCTGTCGTCGGGGTTGTCTTCGTAGAGGCGGGTCAGGGCGTCGACCAGCACGGTCTGCGAGTACAGCTCCAGCCGGCCGGCGGCGACATCGACCCGCGACAGCACGCCTTTCACCTCGAAGCGCACCGCGACCTCCGACAACTGCACGGCACCGTCGGCCTTGGCGCTGCTGGCGACGACACGGGCCTGGATAACATCGCCCGGCTGCACGTCGTTGGCGCTGGCCGGCTTGCCGTTCTGGGTGACGCTGCCGCTGATGCTGGCCGGCAGGCCGCCAAAAGTCAGCGCCGTGGGCGTACCGCCAACCACACCGGCTGCGGTCTTCGCCGACGGCGTCACCAGGCTGGCTCCGATGGGGTCGTTGCCGCCGCCGCAAGCGCCAAGCCCAAGGGCCGCGATCGCGACGAGAGATAGTTTTTTCATGTCTGCTCCAGTGATAACCGCGTACCAGCGGCAGGTTGATACTGCGCGGCCCCGACTGTCCGATTCATTGCCGGAGCATGAACACTTGTTCATCGGCCCTCAGCCGCCGACCGAAGGCCTCGGCTCGGCGAAGCGCCGATAGAGGATGGGCAGCAGCACCAGGGTCAGCAGGGTGCTGCTGACCAGGCCGCCGATCACCACTACGGCCAGCGGCCGCTGGATCTCCGAGCCCGGCCCGCTGGCAAACAGCATCGGCACCAGGCCGATGGCGGTCATGCTGGCGGTGAGCAGCACCGGTCGCAGCCGGCGCAGCGCGCCCTGCACCACCACTTCCGTCAGCGGCAGGCCTTCCGCCCGTAACTGGTTGAAGTAACTGACCAGCACCACGGCGTTGAGCACGGCGATGCCGAGGAGGGCGATGAAACCCACCGAGGCCGGCACCGACAGGTACTCGCCGGATACCGCCAGCGCCAGCACGCCGCCGATCAGCGCGAAGGGGATGTTGCTGAGCACCAGCACCGCCTGCCGCAACGAGCCGAACACCCCGAACAGGATCAGGAAGATCAGCGCCAGCGCCACCGGCACCACCAGCGCCAGACGCTGGGCAGCGCGCTGCTGATTCTCGAACTGCCCACCCCAACTCAGTCGGTAACCAGCCGGCAGTGGCACTGCCTGCTGCACGCGGGCGCGTGCTTCCTCGACGAAGCTGACCAGGTCGCGGTCGCGGACATTGGCGATCACCACGGTGTTGCGCTCGCCCAGCTCGCGGCCGATCTGCACCGGCCCACTGACCCGCTCGATACGCACCAACTGGCCAAGGCTGAGCCGCTCGCCATCCGGCAGTTGCAGCGGCAGCACCGCCAGTTGCTCGGGGGACTGCGCGGCGCCAGAGGCGCGCAGCAACAGCGGATAGCGGCGGCCGTCCTTCTGGATCAGTCCCACCGGCTCGCCCTCGATCTGCAGGCGCAGCAGTTCCGACAGCGCATCGACGCTCAGGCCGTGGCGCGCCAGCGCCTCGCCGTCGGGCAGAGCGCGCAGGTACTGCACACCTTCGTTGGCGAGGTAGTAGACATCCTCAGCGCCGGCGACGGTCCTAAGGCTGTCGGCGATCTCCGCCGCCTTGGCGTTGAGCACCGCCAGGTCGGGACCGTAGAGCCGCACGGCCAGATCGCCGCGCACCCCGAGGATCAGCTCGGAGACGCGCATCTCGATAGGCTGATTGAAGGCATAGGCGACGCCGGGGAAATCCTTCAGCACCTCACGCAGGGCGTCGAGGATTTCCTGCTTGGTCTGGAAACGCCATTCACTGCGGGGCTTGAGCGCGAAGAAGGAATCGGTCTGGTTGAGGCCCATGGGATCAAGGCCGATCTCATCGCTACCGGCGCGCGCCACCACCAGCTCCAGCTCCGGCACCCGCGCCAGCGCTGCCTTCTGAAAGGCGGTGTCGATCGCCAGCGAGGCGTCGAGGTTGATCGAGGGCAGCTTCTCCAACTGCACGATCAGACTGCCTTCGTCCATGGTCGGCATGAAGGTCTTGCCGATGCGGCCATAGATCACACCCGTGGCCAGCAGTAGCGCCAGTGCCGCCGTCACCACCGTGCGCGGTCGCGCCAGGGCCGCGACCAGTAGCGGCCGATAGAGCCGCGCCAGGGTGCGCGGCAGCCAAGGATCATCGTGACCGTGTTCGCTGAGCAGCCAGCGCGCCGCCAGCGGAATCACAGTCAGCGACAGCAGCAAGGATCCCGCCAGCGCGTACACGATGGTCAGCGCCACCGGCGAAAACAGCTTGCCCTCGAGGCCTTGCAGGCTCAGCAGCGGCAGGAACACCAGGGCGATGATCGCCATGCCGGCCACCACCGGTACCGCCACCTCGCGTACCGCCTCCAGCACCAGCCGGGTCTTGTTGTGGTCCTGCACGGTGCCGCCGTGATCGCCCTCGTGCAGATGGGCGACGATGTTCTCCACCACCACCACCGCCGCATCCACCAGCATGCCGATGGCGATGGCCAGACCGCCCAGGCTCATCAGGTTGGCGGTGAGTCCGCTGGCGCGCATCAGCACGAAGGTCCATAGCGCCGACAGTGGCAGCACCAGCGCCACCACCAAGGCCGCGCGTAGGTTGCCCAGGAACAACACCAGCAGGATCAGCACCAGCACCACCGCTTCGCCCAGCGCCTTGGCGACGGTGTTCACCGCTTTGCCGACCAGCTCACCGCGGTTGTAGAAAGTGACGATACGCATACCCTCCGGCAGCCGCGGCCGCAGCTCGTCCAGACGCGTCTGGACGCCGGCCACCAGCTCGCCGGCATTGGCGCCACGCAGACCCAGCACCAGACCCTGCACGGTTTCGCCCTCGCCGTTGCGGGTGACGCCGCCCAGGCGGGTGAGCGCGCCCAGGCGCAGCTCGGCGACATCGCGCACACGCACCAGGGCGCTGCCATCGGCGCGCAGCACCAGATTGCCGATGTCGTCCAGCGACTCCAGCCGGCCCTGCACCCGCACCAGCAGCGCCTCCTCGCCCTCGTTGACGCGGCCGGCGCCGTCGTTACGGTTGAAGCGCTCCAGCGTGGTGCGCAGCTCGTCGAGGCTGATTCCGGCAGCGGCCAGGCGCGCCGGGTCGGGCACCACCTCGTAGGCGGTGGCGCGCCCGCCCAGCACGTTGACGTCGGCGACACCGGCGACGGTGCGCAGTGCCGGGCGGATCAGCCAATCCAAAACCTGCCGGCGCTCGGCCAGCGACTGCGGGCCTTCCACCGTGAACATCAGCATCTCGCCCAGCGGCGTGGTGATCGGCGCCAGACCGCCGCTGGCGTTCTCCGGGAGCGCGCTCCAGACCGCGTTGAGCCGCTCGGCGACCTGGCTGCGCGCCCAATAGATGTCGGTGCCGTCGGCGAAGTCGAGGGTGATGTCGGCGAGGCCGTACTTGGTGGTGGAACGCAGCATGGTCTGGCTGGGCAGGCCCAGCAGCTCCAGCTCGATGGGCGCGGTGACCCGGGTCTCCATCTCCTCCGGAGTCATGCCGGCGACCTTGACGATAATCTTCACCTGCGGCGCCGAGACATCGGGGAAGGCGTCGATCGGCAGGCGATGAAAGCTGTAGCCACCGGCGACGACCAGAGCCAGGGCCGTGAGCAGCGCCAGCAGCGGGCGTGTGAGCGCCGCACGGGGGAGGGCGAGCAGCATGGCTATTCGCCTCCGCCGTGGCCCTGCCAGGCGCCCTTGAGCGCCACCGTACCGCTGACCGCCACCTGACTGTCGGCGCGCAGCGCAGCACGCAGGCTCAGTCGCTCACCGTCCTGCGCGAGCACCGTCACCGGCAGCACCCTAAAGCCCTGCGCCTCGCGCAGGAACACCACCGCGCCACCGGCATGGCGGCTGACCGCGCTGGCCGGCAGGCTCCAGACCAGGCCCTCCGCGTCAAGCAGACGCTGCACCTTCAGCCACTGCCCAGGCCGCAGGTCCCCGGCCGCCGCTGGCAGCGTCGCGCGCACCGGCAGCGTCTGGGTGCGGCTGCTCGCCGCCCAGCCAACCTGCAGCACCCTGGCCTCGCGGCCATCGGGCAGGCGCAGGCGTTCACCCGGCACCGGTGCCGGCTCGGCGACCGGCCATTGCAGCTCCAGCATCAGCCGGCGCGGGTCGATCAACCGCAGCAGCGGATCGGCCTCGGCCAGGCGCTGCCCGGGCCGGGCCAGACGCTCGACCACCGTGGCCGCGCCCGGCGCGCGCGCCAGGACCCGGCCCTGGCTGGCCTCGGCGACGCTCAGGCCCTGCAGACGCAGGCGCATGCGGACGGCTGCCAACTGGCTCTCGGCCTGTACGGCGGCCTGCTCGCTGGCCTGGGCGCGACGGGCGGCGATGATGCCCTCGCGATGCAGTTGCTGGTCGCGGTCGCGGTCGGCACCCGCCAGCCGCGCCGCCGACTCCGCCTGCACCAACTCGGCGGCGAGTTGCGGGGCCTCGGGGCTGCGCAACTCGGCGAGCACCGCCCCGGCGGCGACCGCCTCGCCCTCGGCCACCGGCAGACGCACCAGCACGCCGGCGGCGGGCGCGGTCACCACCCACTCGGCCTCGGGTGCCGGCACCACCTGCGCCGGCAGCTGCGCGCCAGCAGCTTGGTCGAGCCGCTGCGGGCGCTCCACGCGGATGCCCAGGCTCTGGACCTGCGCGGCGCTGATCGCCAGCGTCTCGGGCGCCGCCCGCGCAGGAGCCGGCAGAGCGAGGCAGAAGCCCAGCAGCAGGCCGCCGGCGTAGCAGGAGATCAGGAAGGGAACGGGAACTCTCACGGCAGCACTCCATGAACCTGGTTGTAGCGGGCGATGGCGCGGGCCCGCGCCAGTCGCGACAGTTGCTGGACACGCCCAGCCTCGGCGGCGCGGACTTCGATTAACAGGCGCTCGACCAGCCCGCTCTCGCCCAGGCCGTAGGCGCGGCGCGCCAGCGCCAGCTCCTGGCTGGCGAGCGCGTAGCGGCTCTCGCTGTCGGCGAGCGCCACCTCGCGCGCATGCAACTCGTGCTCGGCCTCGTGCTGCGCCAGTTCCGCCTCTTGCTGCTGACGGCGGCGCTCGTCGGCGGCGCGTGCCACCTCCAGTTCCAGAGGCGCCAGCCGCGCCTGACGGTGACTGCTGCCACCAAAAGGCAGGCTGAGCTGGGCGGAAAGACTGTCGGTGGTGGCGGCGCCGTCCTGCTGGTCCTGGCGCAGGCCCAGCAGCAGGCGCGGCGCGCCGGCGCCCTCGCGGCGGCCGGCGGCGAGCGCCGCTTCGGCCTGCGTCTCGGCAGCTCGCGCCGCTAGCAAGGGCAGATAGTCGCCGGGCACCGGGGTGACCGGCTCAACCCGTTCGACGGGCAAGGCCGACAGCCCGGTCAGCACTCGCCAGGCGTAGTGACGGTCGGCCAGCACCACCTCGGCCTCGTGCACCGCCGCCTCGCGTTCGCGACGCAGGCCCTCGGCGCCGAGAACCTCGGCCGGCGCGGCGTCGCCGGCGGCGATCCGGGCTCGCACCTCGGCTTCCAGTTGCCGAAACGAATCCAGCTCCGTCTGCGCGAGGCCCAGTCGCGTCTGCGCCTCGCGCAGCTCCCAGTAGCACTCGCGCACCAGCCCTGCGACCTGCCAGCGATGAAGGCGTGTTGCCTCGCCAGCAAGAACACGACTGGCACTGGCCTCGCCGGCCAGCGCCCGGCGCTGACCCGGTCGCCACAGCGGCAACTCAAAGCCGGCCTCAGCCTCGCTGCCCCCCTGGCGGCTCTGCCAGCGATCACTGAGGTAGCGCAACTGGGCGCTAGGGGCGCCGGCCAGCCAGCTGCCGGCGCGCTGTCGGTAAGTGTCGGCCAGCCCGGCCTGCGCGGCGATCTGGGCGGCGCCTGGCGCGCGCACCATCGCTGCCTCCAGCGCAGCGGCCAGGCTCAGGTCTGCATCGGTCTCGATCGCCAGGCGCTCCTCGGCCTGGTGCTCGTCGGGGCTCTGCGCCGTCGTCGGCCCAGCGAGGGCCATCAGCAGGATCAGTAGCGTGCTGGGGAGTCGCCTGGAAAACATGTCTGCCGCTCGGCCAAAGTACGGCGGCTACCCTGGACAATCGCGCCTTGCCGGAGCGTGTCCGGGAGATGAACAGACGTTAATGTGGCGGCCATCATCCGGTCAGGCGCAGGCGCCTAGGCTGCACCGCCATGATCCAGAGTCCAGTCCCAAGGAGACCGTCATGATCGACCTCAAGCCGCGCGGTGCCGCCCTGCGCTACAGCCACGCGGTGCTGGGGCTCGCGGTGCTGCACCAGCTGGTCGGCTCGGAGTGGATGGCCAAGCCCTGGCGCTTCAAGGACGCCAGCGCCTGGCAGATCCAGCTGTTCGAGCTGCACGAATGGACCGGGCTGGCCGCCAGTCTCCTGCTGCTGGTGCTGCTCTGGAGCCTGTGGCGCCGCTACGGCGCCGACAGCCTCGGCCGCTTCCTGCCCTGGCTGGGCGGCGCCGGCCGTGGTGCCCTGGGCGGCGAGCTGCGCGGCCTGCTCGGCGGCCTGCCGCGTCTGCAGGCGCCGGACGCCAGCCAGACTCGCGTGCTGGCCGCCGCCGTCGAAGGCCTGGGCCTGCTGACCCTGCTGTTCTTCGCCGCCACCGGCACCGCCATGTGGCTGCTGGAAGACGATCTGGAGCTGATGCACGAGATCGGCGAGGTTCACGAGTGGGGCGCGCTGCCGCTGAAGCTCTACCTCGCCGGCCATGCCGGCATGGCGCTGGTCCACGAGTGGCGCGGCGAGGGTCTGCTGCGGCGCATGTTCCGCGGCGCCTGAGGCCATGCGCATCCTGGTCGTCGAGGACGACGCCGAGATCGCCGGCTTTCTGCTCAAGGCGCTGCGCGAGGCCGGCCACGTCGCCGAGCACGCGCCCGACGGACGCCAGGGCCTGTTCCTGGCCACCGGCGAGGCCTACGACGCCATCGTGCTCGACCGCCTGCTGCCGAAGATGGACGGCCTGGCGATGCTCGCCGCGCTGCGTGCCACCGGCTCGCGGGTGCCGGTGCTGATCCTCTCCGCGCTCGGCCAGGTCGACGAGCGCATCAAGGGCCTGCGCGCCGGCGGCGACGACTACCTGGTCAAGCCCTTCGCCATCGCCGAGCTGCTGGCGCGGCTGGAGGCGATCACCCGGCGCGGCCTGCTGCCCGCAGCCGAGAGCCGCCTGCGGGTGGCCGACCTCGAACTCGACCGCCTCGCGCATGTGGTCAAGCGCGGCGGCGAGGTGATCGGCCTCAAGCCGCAGGAGTACCGGGTGCTGGAATTCCTGATGCGCCACGCCGGCCAGGTGGTCACCCGCACCATGCTGCTGGAGGGGGTCTGGGACTATCACTTCGACCCGCAGACCAACGTCATCGACGTGCACGTCTCCCGCCTGCGCGCCAAGATCGACCGCGAGCCGCGCCCGGCGCTGATCCATACCCTGCGCGGTGCCGGCTACTGCCTGCGCGAACCCCAGTGAGACTCCGCTTCGGATGAAGTCCCGGCTGTCGACCTCCGCCCGTCTCAGCCTCGCCAACAGCGCCCTGCTGGCGCTCGGCTTCGGCCTGCTGCTGCTGCTCATCATCTGGCTGGCCGACCGGTTCATGGTCAGCCACGTGGAAGAGAGCGTGAACGCCGAGCTGCGCATCCTCCAGGCCGAGGAGTACGTCGACGGCCGGCGCGGCGTCGAGGCATTGATCGAACGGCGGCTGCAGAACGCCTCGCTCAATCACGACCGCCTGTACCGGCTGGAGAGTCCGCAGGGCCTGAAGCTGGCCGGCAACGTCGAAACCTGGCCCGCCAACGCCCGCGTCGCCGAGCGGATTTTTCACCTGCCCAGCCGCAAGTACCCGGGGCGCACCCAGGTCACCGCCAAGTGGAGCCGCCTGAGCGACGGCAGCCGCCTGCTGGTCGGCTTCGACGAGATCGAGATCGCGCAGGTGCGCGCCGACATCCGCCGCGCCGCGCTCTGGGGGTTGGGCGCGATGTTGCTGGTCTCGCTCAGCGCCGGCCTGCTGCTGACCCGTGCCGCGCTGCGCCCGGTGGAAGCAATTCGCGCGGCGGCGCAGAAGATCATCGACGGCGACCTGCGCCACCGGGTGCCGGCACGCCCCGGGGGCGACGAGTTCGACCGCCTGGGCGAGACGCTCAACGCCATGCTCGACCGCATCAACGCCCTGATCGCCTCGGTGCGCGGCGCCACCGACAACATCGCCCACGACCTGCGCTCGCCGCTCACCCGCCACCGCGCGCGGCTGGAGGCGGCGCTGGCCAATCCGCCGCCGGCCGGCGAGCTACCGGCCTGGATCGAACACAACCTCGCCGACCTCGACCAGGTGCTGGCCACCTTCCAGTCGCTGCTGCGCATCGCCACCGTCGAGTCTGGTCTGCTGCGCCAGGAGTTCGAGGCCTGCGACCTGGTGCGCCTGGCGCAGGATGCCGCCGATTTCATCGAACCGCTGGCGGAGGAAAAGCACCAGCGCCTGCACCTGGACCTGCACCCCGGCGCACCGCTGCAGGGCCACCGGCACCTGCTGTTCCAGCTGCTGGTCAACCTGCTCGACAACGCCGTCAAATACAGCCCGGACAGCAGCCTGATCGAGATCTCCGCGCGCGCCGTAGGCGGTGCCTGGGTGCTGGAGGTCAGCGACGCCGGTCCGGGCATTCCGGCCAGCGAGCGCGAGCGGGTGTTCGAGCGTCTGGTGCGGCTGGACGCTTCCCGGCACGAACCCGGCCTGGGACTCGGTCTGTCGCTGGTACGGGCGGTGGTGGTCCTGCACCAGGGCCGCATCGAAGTGCGGGGCCGCCGGCCCGGCACGACGATGCGGGTCTGGCTGCCGGGCGGCTGAGGCTCAGGGCCTGTCACCGCCTCGCGGTGGTCGCTCGTCGGCCAGCCATTCCAGCTCCGCCCACAGCCACTCCGGCGCCAGCAGCGGCGGGTGCGGCGGCAGCTCGGCGAGCAGCGGCTGGTCGTAGCCAAGGCCGGCGGCGCGGCGACGGTCCCAGATCGCGCAGGCGCCGGGCGGATCGGCGTCTTCGTAAAGACGGGTCCAGCCGGCGGCGGCCTGGGCCAGCAGGGCCTCGTAGGTCTCCCGGGTGGCCGGTTCCAGCGCCAGGGCCACCGTCTGCACCGTCGGCCATTCGCTGGCCTCCACGCCGAGCACTGCGGAACGGAGTCCGGGCAGCGCCGCCAGCCGCGACTGCGCCAGGGCGCCCGCAACGGCCGCCTCGGCGCGCAGGCGCAAACGCAGGTAGAGGCGCATGGGCAGCGTCTAGCGGCGCTTCAGCGCGTCGGCCAAGGCCGCGCCCAGCGAACCCTGTGGCGCCGGCGCGGCACGCGGCGGCTTGCTGCCACGCGCTGGCGGCGCGCCACGGCCGCGCGCGTCGCCTCTGGCCTCGGCGGCGGCCGGCGTGCGGCTGCTGGCGCTGCCGTCGTCCTTCTTCATCGACAGCGCGATGCGCTGGCGCTTCAAGTCCACTTCCACCACCCGCACCTTGACGATCTGGCCGGCCTTGACCACCTCGTGCGGGTTCTTCACGAATTTGTCGGCGAGCTGCGAGACGTGCACCAGGCCGTCCTGATGCACGCCGATGTCGACGAAGGCCCCGAACGCGGCGACGTTGGTGACCGTGCCTTCCAGCACCATGCCCGGCAGCAGGTCCTTCAGTTCATTGATGCCTTCGGCGAACTGCGCGGTGCGGAATTCCGGGCGCGGATCGCGGCCGGGCTTTTCCAGCTCCAGCAGGATGTCGCGCACCGTCGGCAGGCCGAAGCGCTCGTCGGCGAACTGGCGCGCGTCGAGCTGCTTGAGCGCGGCGCTGTCGCCCATCAGCGACTTCAGCTCGCGGCCGCAGGCAGCGACGATGCGCTGGGCGACCGCGTAGGCCTCGGGGTGCACGCTGGAGGCATCGAGCGGCTCGACGCCGTCGCGGATGCGCAGGAAGCCGGCACACTGCTCGAAGGTCTTCGGACCCAGGCGCGAGACGTTCAGCAACTGCTGGCGGCTCTGGAAGGCGCCGTGCTGGTCGCGGTGAAACACGATCGACTCGGCCAGCGAGCTGCCGAGGCCGGAGACCCGCGCCAGCAGCGAGGCGGAGGCGGTGTTGAGATCGACGCCGACCGCGTTCACCGCGTCTTCCACCACCGCGTCCAGCGACTTCGCCAGCCGGTACTGATCGACATCGTGCTGGTACTGGCCGACGCCGATCGACTTCGGGTCGATCTTCACCAGCTCGGCCAAGGGGTCTTGCAGGCGGCGGGCGATGGACACCGCACCGCGCAGCGAGACATCGAGCTGCGGGAATTCCGTCGCCGCCAGCTCCGAGGCCGAGTACACCGAGGCGCCGGCCTCGCTCACCACCACCGCGCGCGGCCGTGGCTCGGGCAGCGCCGGCAGCAGCTCGGCGACCAGCTTCTCGGTCTCGCGGCTGGCAGTGCCGTTGCCGATGGCGATCAACTGCACGCCGTGCAACTTGATGAGCCGCGCCAGCTCGGCCTGCGCGCCGCGTACGTCGTTGCGCGGCTGGAAGGGATAGACGGTGGCGGTTTCCAGCAGCTTGCCGGTGCCGTCGACCACCGCCGCCTTCACGCCGGTGCGGATGCCGGGGTCCAGACCCAGCGTGCTGCGCGAACCGGCGGGCGCGGCCAGCAGCAGGTCCTTGAGGTTGCGCGCGAACACCTCGATGGCCTCGGCCTCGGCGCGGGCACGCAGCTCCATCATCAGATCGACGGTGAGGCTCAGCGACAGCTTCACCCGCCAGCACCAGCGCGCCACCTCCTGCAGCCAGGCCTCGGCGGCGCCGGCTTCGGGGCGGATCTGGTGCTGCTCGGCGATCATCCGCTCCACCGGCTTGATCGGCGCCGGATCGTCGGCGTCAATCTCCAGATCCAGCATCAGGATTTCTTCGTTGCGGCCACGCATCATGGCCAGCGCGCGGTGGCCGGCGACCCGCGCCCAGGGCTCGGCGTGGTCGAAGTAGTCGGAATACTTGGCACCTGCCTCGGCCTTGCCCTCCATCAGCCGCGAGCGCAGCACGCCACGCTCGCGCAAATACTGGCGCAGGCGGCCGAGCAGTACAGCGTCCTCGGCGAAGCGCTCGCTCAAGATGTCGCGCGCGCCTTCCAGCGCCGCCTTCACGTCGGCCACCTCGCCCTGCACAAAAGCGGCGGCGGCTTCCGCCGGCAGCTGCTGGCGGTCGCGGTAGAGCAGGTCCGCCAGCGGCTCCAGGCCGCGCTCGCGGGCGATCTCGGCACGGGTGCGGCGCTTGGGCTTGTAGGGCAGGTAGAGGTCTTCGACTTCGGCCTTGCTGCCGGCGGCGAGCAGTTGCGCTTCCAGCGCCTCGCTGAGCTTGCCCTGACCCCGGATCGACTCGATCACCGCCGCGCGGCGGTCTTCCAGCTCGCGCAGATAGCCCAGGCGCTCTTCCAGCCGGCGCAACTGGGTGTCGTCGAGGCCACCGGTGATCTCCTTGCGGTAGCGGGCGATGAAGGGCACGGTCGCGCCCTCGTCGAGCAGCGCCACCGCCGCCTCCACCTGCCTGGGCTGGGCCGCGATCTCGCTGGCGATGGTGCGGAGAATCTGGTTGCGAACGTCGGCGGCAGCGGTCATCGGGCGGCGGGGCGGAATCTCGGGCGGCCGGCGACGATACGGGCTGGCCGCCGCGAATCCAAGCGGCGGCGGCTACCAGTCGATGGTCACTTCGACCGCATCGCTGTAGGTGCCCGGCGCCGGCGAAAGCTGCGGCGGGATGTAGCCGTAGACGGTCAGCAGGCCGTTGGCGGGCGCGATGGGCGCGACGGTCGCGCCCAGGCCGTCGCCCCAGAGCTGGCGGTGCGCCGGGTCGGTGTAGAGGTTGTAGGGCAAGCCCCCGGCTGGTCCCTGCAAACGGCGCTGGCCGGCCTCAGCGGCGCCCTGGCCGGGGCCGAGGCTCACCCGCAGCCCGCCGCCGGCAGCGGCGGCGGCGCAGTCGAGCAGTACCAGGCCCTGCGCCTCGGCGCCCCGCCGGGGCAGGTCCCAGAGCATGCCGAAGGCCACCGGCCGGGCTTCGACCCGGCAGGCCAGCACCGGCCGCGGCAAGCCCAGCACGCCGGTGGCGGCGGCCAGCAACAGAACAGATCGGATGCGCGGCATGAATTACTCGCTCAGGCAGGTCAGGCGGCCGAGATGGCTGTAGGTCTCGCGGCCGTCGGGGAGTTGTAGACGCAGCCCGCAGGGGCGGCTGCCACCGGCTTCCAGCCGGTATTCGCCCGGCTCAAGGTCTTGCAGGTAGAGGTAACCGCCCTCGCCGCTGGCGGTGTTCACCGGGGCGTCCTCGCCGCGCCGCAGCACCAGCGGCGCGAACTCCACCGCGCTGCCGTCTTCGCGTTGCAGGGTGCCCTCGTAGAGACGCAGACGCCGGGGCCGGAACACCAGCCGCTGGCCGCCGCCCTCGGCCAGGGTCAGCGGCAGACTGGCCTCGGGCAGATCGGTGCCGATCGGCAGATCGGTCGGCAACAGCACCGTCAGGCGATGGTCGAGGTAGGGCGTGAGGTCGGAAATGCTGACGCCACGGTCCGCCCCGGTGCGGCCGATGCGGCGGCCGTCGGCGTAAATCTCGGCGCCCGGCAGTCCCTCCACCTCAACGCTGACAAAGCTGCCGCGCACCGGCTGGCCGAGATCGAAGCCGCCGTCGTGGAGCAGCAGGCTGCCGGCGATCAACGCCCGGCTGCTGTCGCCCTGGGTGGCGTCCTGCTGCCGCGACAGTAGGCCTGTGAATGCCGGCTGTCGCCAGTCCAGATCGGCGGACAGGCGGCTGGCGGCAGCGGCGCTGTCGGGTTCGTAGCGGCTCGCTTCCAGTCGGTAGCCGGCACCGGTGTAGCCGCTCACCGGCGCGCTCAGGCGCGCGCTCAGATTGCGCCCCGTCTCGTTCTGGTCATAACCCAACTGCGTGTACGGCCCGCGCCGCCACTGGGTGGAAAAGGTCAGCAGCAGCCGTGGCTCGCGCTCGCGCGGGTCGTACTGCAACTGCGCAGACAGGGAGCCGAGCCGGCCAAGGCGGCTACCCAGGTTGAGGCCGTAGCGCTCGAACAGACCCTGGTTGTCGCGCCCGCGCAGGTAGCTGAGCGTGCCGTAAAGGGCGCCGGCGCTGGCGCCGAGCCGGTTTGCCCACAGCCAGCGGGCGTCCCCGACGACCTGACCGGGCGCACCATAGAAGCCGGCGCTCTGGCGGCTGTAGTTGGAATCCACGCTGAAGCGCTGGCGCGCGTAGCGATAGCCCAGGCGGGTGGAGGTTCCGAGCGCATCCGGATCGCCGCCCCAAAACTGCCCGGCACCGATCTGGCCCCAGCGGCCCAGCGCATAGTCGGCCTCGCCGCCGAACAGGCCCAGGTGCTCGCCAGCCGCAGCCTGATAGCCGAGGGTGAGTTGCTCGCTCCAGCCCCAGCGGTGGTTGGCCAGCAAAGCGGGGCGGCGGTCGTAGCGGTCACCGCCAGCGCTGCGGGCGACGCCGAGGCTGTAGCTGAACTGGCTCTCGCCACTCTTGAGCAGGTTGTTGCCGAGAAAATACGGCAGCGCCAGTACCCGCCGCTGGCCGAAGGCATCGAGGATCTCGATGCGGGCATTGCCCGCCAGACCGGCCTGCACCGGCAGGTTCTGCAAGCTGAATGGGCCGGCCGGCAGCAGGGTGCTGGAGACCTTGCGGTCATCGACATAGACCTCGACGGTGGACGGAGTGTCGAGCACGCCGACGTAGTCCAGTCCCGGTGCCCGCTGCACCAGCGGCTGGTAGCCGAAGTTACGGCTCCATTGCAGGCCGAGCAGGCTGGCGCCGCCGGCCACCGAGCCGCCGCCGCTGATGTCGCCCAGGCTCAGAGTCGCCAGGCGTTCGGGAAAGTCGCGTTGCAGACTGCTGTACTGCCGGCTCAGCCGGCCATCGGCAAGCTGCGCCGTGCTGCGCGCCAGCCAGCGGCCGGCGCGCAGGCCCAGTTCCAGCGGAACGCGGGTCTCGAACTCGCCGTCGGCGTCGAAGCGGCTGAGATCGAGCCCGTAGTTGAGGTAGGACGAACGCGGGAAGTGGGCCGCCGGGCTGGTCCGGCCATAGCCGAGATCCATCTGCTGGGCCGGCAGCCGGGTCGGGTCCACTTGCAAGCGCAGTTCGCCCTCGGCCACCCGCAGCTCGCCACGCAGGCTTGGCGCCAGGGTCGCCAGCGGAAGGCAGTCGTCGGGCGCGGCTGGCGGCAGCAGGCCGGCCGGCAGTTGCAGGGCGGCGATGCTGGCGGCGTCCAGACAGGGCGCGCCATCGCGGGCCGGCAGCAGTTGCACCCCGCGCTCCTCGCCGTTGACCCAGACCCGCAGCGGCAGGTAGTCGGCCGCAGCCGCAGCGGGGGCCGAGGCCTCAGCGGACGTCGGTGCCGCATTGCCCATGTGGTTGGGAGGTGTGGGCGCTGCCATCAGCGGCACCGAGCCGGCACTCCGCGCCGAGGCCTGCCTCGCCTGAGGATTGGCCGCGCGAACGGGGACGTTGGCGGTCGAAGGGTCGGCGGTCGCAATGACGGCGGCGGGTGCCATCGGCGTCGGGATCGGCAACGCAGCAGGACTCTCATACGAGCCGGGCACCGTCGTTCGCGGGGCGGCGGCCGGCACAGGGCCCGGCGTCGACGGCCCGCGTGCCGGCCCTATCCAGAACAGCAGTAGCCCCAGCGCCGCCAGCAGGGCGAGCGCCAGCGCGGCCCGGATCACCGACCAGCGCATCTCAGCGCCGGGCGCCGCAGACCGGCGCCGCCGGCCCGGTGGACTGCCGCTGCTCATCCTGCACCTGGGCGATCACCCGGATCTGGCTGGCCTTGGCGCAGAACTCCGGGGTCAGCTCTACCGAAAAGCCAAGGCTGGCGCCGGCCAGCACGTACCAGCCCGAGGCCTTGAGTTCGGCCTGGCTCTGACCGCTGGCGTCGAGTGCCTGGTAGACCACCTCGGACAGCCGCAGGCGGCTGTTGCCGCGATTGCTGATCGGTGCACTCAGGCGCGGCGCACCCCCGCCTGCGCTTATCGCGAGGGGCGCGGCGACCGACCAGTCACGGCGCGGCTGCACCGGCAGCAGCCAGACCGGCAGGCGCAGGCGCAGCAGCACGCCGACCCCGTTGGCAAGGCCCTGGTCCAGCGGTAGCTCGCGGAGGGTGAGACGGTAGGCCAGCTCGGTATCGCCATTGCCGGGGGCACCGGGCAGGCGGCCGACCCGCAGCACCTGGTCCTTGCCAGGCGCGATCTGGAATAGCTTGGGGTAGAGCACGAAGTCGCGCGACTCGGTTTCGGCGTCGCGGCCTTCGGCATCCTGGGTCCAGCGCACCAGCGAGGCTTGCATGCTGACCTCGTGGTCGCCGTCGTTGCTGACCCGCAGCTCGGCAGTCTGCTGGCCCGGTTTCAGCTCGATGCCGGGCGGCGAAATACTGATGCCAGCCTGGGCCAGCGGCGCCAGCAGGGCCAGGGTCAGGAGAGCGGGAGCAAGTGCTTTCATGCGGTGATCCGGGTCGAAGAAGTGCCTGCGGCCAGAGGTAGCTGGGGCTCAATAAGAGATGCTGATGGTTAGGAGGTCGTGGTAGTCGCCCGGCCGCGCGCCGCGCGGCATCTGCGGCAGACGGGCCCAGACCGGGATCGCCTGCTCGCCGCCGGTGCCGACGCCGGTCAGAGGCGTACCCGGAACCGCACCCTGGCCGTCGCTCCAGGGCTGCTGGCCGGCGGCGTCTTGGTAGAGCTCGTAGGGCAGGAATGCGCTGCCGTCGCCGTTGTGCACCAGCCGACGTTGCTGGGCCGCGGAGTTCTGGCCGGCGTCCAGCCCCAGACGGAACGGCTGCCCGGCCGGCAGGCGCAGCATGAAGGTCTGTGACTGCAGCCTGGCGCCGCCTTGCAGTACGCCAAGATCGAGCTGAGGCGGCACCACCACCAGCGGCTCCTGGAACTGGCCGCTGACCGGCACCAGCACCACGGGCGGCTGGGCCGCGCGGCCGGGCCCGGCCAGCAGCAGGGCCAGCAAGCCAAGACCGAGACCGGTACGGGGCGCGAACGTCAGCATCGCCGTCGCCAAGGCTCAGTAGCTGATGGTCATGGTCAGCGTGTCGCTGTAGTTGCCGCTGGGATCGCCCACCCCCGGGACTACCCCGAAGGCAACCGCGGTGTAGGGGAACTCCGAGGAGACCCCATTGCCGGTTCCTGAAAACGGGCTGGCCAACAGGGTGCCCCCCAGTCCGGCATCACCCCAGATGGCTCCGGGATCGCCACCCGCGTTGGGCAGCAGGACCGTATAAAGCGAGAAGGCGCCGTTCGGACCCGCGAGGCGCCGACGATTCGGGCTGGCCGCGCTGAAGTTCAGGCCGGCATCCAGGCCAACGCGATAGTTCACCTGGCTGGAGCAGTCGACTACCAGCTTGCGGGAGACGATGACCGTTTTGCCCGTAGTCATGCGTGGCAACTCGCCGAACTCGATCGGCTGGGTGCCGGCGGTACAGCTTTCGATGAAGCGGGCACTCACCGGCACGGTGGTGGCCTTGGTCTCGGCCAGCGCAGCGCTGGCCAGCGTTAGGCTGAAACCTGCGGCCAGAACGGGGCGAAGCAGCATGGTGGGCTCCAGTGGGCGGGGTGGCTGGGGCAAGGCGATCGCAGTCGCCTCAGTACTCGAGCGTCATGGTCAGGGTGTCGGTGAACTGGCCGTTGGCGTTGCCGTTGCCCGCAACTACGCCGAAGGCCACGGCGGTGAAGGCGTACTCCGAAATCACGCCGTTGCCGGTGCGCAGGAACGGCGCGCCCGCGCTCAAGGTGTTGCCAAGTCCGTTGTCGCCCCAAATCGACCCGCCGCCACCGCTGGCCGGCAGCAGCACGGTGTAGAGCGAGTAGGCCCCGTTGGGGCCGGCCAGACGACGGTTCTCGGGGGTTGCGGCGTCGTAGTGCAGCCCGGCGTCCAGGCCGACGCGGTAGACCACGCGCTCGGAGCAGTCGACGACCAGCTTGCCCTGCAGAATGATCGTCTTGTTCATGCTCATCCGCTTGAGCTCACCGAAGTCGAGCGCGGGTGCGCTGACCGAGCAGTTCTCGTTGAAGCGGGCACGCACATCCAGAGTGGCGGTCTTGCTCTCGGCGTGTGCGGCGCCGGCCACGCCGAGCGATAAAGCGAGGGCAAGGCAGCGTGGGTGGATAGTCATGGAATAGCTCCGGCTGATTTGACGGGGAGGGAGGCAGATTCAGTAGCTGAGGGTGACGGTGACGGCGTCGCGGTAGTCGCCGGCGGCCACCGGACCGCTGGCACGCAGCCGGGCATGGATCAGCACCTGCCCATTGGCCGGTACCCGGCCGGCCAGCACGCCGCCGCTGACCTGGCCGCTGCCATCGGCAAGCGGCTGCTCGCAGGCGGCGTCCTGGCAAAGCTCGTAGGGCAGGAATTCCGTACCGTTCTGCACGTTGACCAGCCGCCGAAGGCCGGCGCGCGGCGCAGTCCCGGCGTCGATGGCGAGCTGGTAGGGCGTGCCTTGTGGCAAGCCAATGGACAGCGCGTGCTCGATCACTGTCGCGTCCGGCGCCGGCCCCAGAACCCGGAATCGCAGCCCGCTGACCTGGATGCCGTAACGCTCCAGGAACTGCGCGGCGAGCTGGAGTGTGGTGCCGTCGCTGACGGCCTGCGCCTGAGCCGTCCAGAGCACACTGCCGAGCAGCAAGACCGCGACTGGAAAACGCTTGAGATGGAACATGGGCCGCTCCGGTGGCTACTCGAACGCGTCCAGGAAATCGACCGTGATTTCGATGCTGTCGCGCAAAGCCGCGCGGTCGAGCCCCTCCGGGGTGTACACGCCCTCGCTGACGATGGCGATGTCGAAACTGCGTGCCAGGCCCTCGGGCGACGATGAATACGGATCCTCCGGGACGATGACAGCATTGGCGACGCCGCTGCCCCAGACCTGCCCGCCCGCAGGTTCGCCCGGCCGGTAGAGGCGGTAGCGGGCATAGGCACCATCGGCGCTCGCCATGCGGCGGAAGCCGGGTTCCGCCGGGTTGTAGTTCAAGCCGTCATCCACCATGACCCGCCGCCGGTAGCCCAGCAGTTGGCATTGCAGCCGCAGCCGGGCGGTGCGGCTGATCGTTTGCCCGCGCGCGCGTTGCAGCACGCCGAAATCCACCGGATCAATGCCGACGTTGCAGCGTTGCGGCATGTCGGCATGGACCCGCAGGGCCGTCGTCAGGGTCTCGGCACCAGCTTCGGCGGACCACAGCAAGGTAGTCGCGACCACAAGGCCGAAAAGGCGGGTGGAGCGGATTCGCAGGGGCATGACCAGCTCCAGGTTCAATAGGCCAGGGTGATGGTGACCAGATCGTTGTACTCACCGGGCGCGTAGTTGCTGTTGATGCCCCCCCCACCGAGGCCCGGGGTTTCACCGGAGAGTTCGATTTTCTGCACCGCGCCGGTGCCGCTCTGGCTCAAGGGTGGAAGGTCGATCGTGTCGCCCATGCCCCGGTCACCGACGAACTGGATGGGTCCGTTGGTATAGGCCCTTAGGGAGTAGAAGAGGTGCTTGCCGTGCGGCCCTTGCATGCGGCGGGAAAAAAAATTTTGGTCAAATGCGAGCCCGCCATCAAAGGCCACCCGGTAGGGCTGCCCCGCCGGGCAAAGCACCTCCAGTGTCGCGGGCACTGCGGGTCTGGGCGCACCGCCCGTGAACAGGACGTACGGGAAGTACAGCGTGCCCTTCAGCTGCAGCTGGCAGCCAGGCTCGACGCGGGCGGTCACGGCGAAGCTCGCCGTGGCTTCGGCAGCCAGCGCCGGGCCGCAGGAGCCAGCAAGCAGCAGGCCCGCGAGGCCGGAGCGCAGCAGGAGAGGCACGGAGCGCATGCGGGATCGGGGCCTGGGCTCAGTAGAAAATTGTCACCACCAGCTGATCCTCAAAGCTGCCCTTGGGCAGGCTGTTCAGCGGCTGCTTGAGTGCGAGGTAGGTCTGGTGGGTCCAGGAGGCACCGACATAGCTCTCCGAGGTTTGTCCGAAGACGTTGCTCTCGCCCAGCTCCGGGCCGTTGCCGGCGTCGGCATAGAGGCCGTACTGGATGAACTGGCCTTCGGCCGAGGCCATGCGACGGCCGGTCTCGGCGCTGTAGTGCAGGCCGGTGTTGACGGTGTAGAAGTGCGAGATCTCGTCGGATAGACAGCTCACCGTGATCCTGGCGCCGGGGATGCGCGCCAAGCTGGCCGGGTTCAGGCCGAAGTCCGCGTTGCCGTCTATCCGGACGCTGCAGGCGCCCTGATTAACCTCGGCCACCACCGTCATCGTGGCACTGTCGGCGGCGAGGGCCGTGTTCTCATTGAGAACTGAAAGGCCGAGGACCAGGGTCATCAGATACCGGCGAACGGAATAGCGGGACATAGATGCTCCGATGGGCGAGGTTCAGTAATGGATGGTCATGACGATCTGGTCGACATACCGGCCGGCCGGAAACTCCCGGCGCGGGTTGTTTCGGTAGTCGATGTCGCCGTAAATCAGGGCGGTCTGCGGGTCACCCGTGCCGGTGCCCGGGTAGGGCTGAGCGCCAGGCACGGTGTTGCCGAAGCCGGCGTCGCCCCAGGGCATGGGAAACGCGTTGGGGCCGTCCTGCTTGTTGAGGTAGTAGGCAATGGCGTCGCCGTTGGCGTTGAACATGCGGCGCAGGCCCAGGGCGGCGTCGTAGTGCTGGCCGGCATCCATGGTCACCTGGTAGGCGACGCCAGCCGGGCAGACGATGGTGAGCGTCGACTGCGCACTGCGAAGGTCGCCCGGGGCGAGCTGGCCAAAGCTCAGGCCGGGGGTGGCGACGCTGCAGGCCGCCGTGACATTGGCGCTGACCGCCAGATTGCTTCTGACGCTGGCCGCCAGGGCCGGCCCCTGGACTGCTATCAGCAGGAGGCCCATCAGCACGCGCGGGTGGTGCCGACCGCCGCGGCATGGCAGGAGCTGGGCGACCATCGTCGGCATCAGTAGTTGATGGTCACCAGCACTTGGTCGCTGTAGGCGCCGGGTGCCACGACCAGATCGTTGTTCGACGACACCGCAATGCGGCCGAACACGGGGATGTTCTGCGCCGCGCCGGTACCGGTGAAGGCCAGCGAACTGCCGGTGTTGTAGGTGCGCGCGAAGTCGTTGTCGCCCCACTGGCCGGAGGCTTCGGCGTTCTTGAAGATGTGATAACGCAGCTTGCCGCCGTTGCCATCGACCATCGACCGCAAGCTGCGTGCGGCGTCATAGTGCTGGCCGGCGTCCATGGTGACGCTGTAGGCCAGGTTGGCGGTGCAGGTCACCGTCAGTGTGGTGCTGACATCGGTCTGCGCCTTGGGATTGACGTTGCCAAAGGCCAGATTGCCGGCCGCGATGCTGCAGGACGAGGGCACCGTGGCGCTCACCGCCATCAGGGCCGAGACCGTGGCGGCTTGGACGGTCCCGGCGCTCAAGGCCAGGACGGTCGCCACGACGGCGTGTTGCGATTTGCTGTGCATGGACTGCGCTCCCCGAGGATCGCGCCGTTGGCGGCGCGGTTTCGATGGCAGGCAGTGTTGGACACGAGGGCGCGACGGCGCTTCACCAGACCCCGTGAGTTTTTCGCAGCGGCGTGCCCTGACTGCGCATCGCATCACGCCAGGGGCAGGCGGCGGCGGCCGATTCGAGCCCTCGAATGCGCTGGCGGCGGGCCCGCAAGTCGGCGATGTGGGTAGCGCCTGGCCGTGGCGCGCGGGACGCGCCTCGACGCCGCCTAAGGTGTGTCATCAATTGCCTGGTCACTGCGGCCGAAGGCTGTTTTGGGGCAGTGCAAGGAAGGCAGGGAGGGGGATAGTGGTTCTATTTCCCTCTCTGGCTGACGCCGCAATGCCCCAAAACAGTCCTGCGCCGACACGGTGTTTGCGCAGCAAGGGGTGCGGGAGACGCCGGTGGGGCTCGCTCCCGCACCCGCCTCGCGCGCTCGGGCACCGTGTCGCGAGCCCGCCCCGAAGGGTTGCGGCCAAAACCGCGCATTGCGTCGTTGCGAGACTTGCACAGGTTCCAACCTGCGCTACGTCTCGCGCCTCGCACTGCGCGGTTTTGACTCGCAACGCAGCGAGCAGGTCATTGATGACACACCCTAGGGCAGCGGGGCGGCACCGCTGGCGATGGCCCGAGCAGCCAGGGACAGCGGATGGTTCTGGCCCCGGCAGCGGGCGCGGGTCTCGGCGACCGCAACCCATTCCCGACGGGCGCGCTCGGGCTCGCCATCCCGTGCCGCGAACCGGGCCGCGAGTTCGGCAAACGCGCCTTCGGCCTCGCTGTGCGGCGTCAGCTGCGCCAGCACCGCCGGGCGCAGCCGGTGTGCTTCAGCAAAGCGCGCGCGGGCGTCGTCGGGATCGCCGGCATCCAGAGCTGCCAGACCGCCCCAGCACACGGCCAGAAACCGCCAGGCCTCGGTCTTCGGCACCCAGTCCGGAACATGGCCATAGGCCTGCGCGAACAGGGCCGCCGCTGCCGCCGGCTGACCGGCAAGGGCCAGTACCCGGGCCCGGAAAATCTCCAGGAAGTAGCCGTTGTCCTGCAGCAGGTCGGGATTGCCAGCCAGGCCTTCGAGCGCGGTGGCGGTGGCCGTCAGCGCTGCGAGCCGGTCCCCGATCTCGGCATAGGCCAGGCCGTTGAACGCCTGCACGAACAGGTGATCCGGATGGCCAGGCTGGACATGTCGCAGCATCGCGGCCTCGGCGGCCGGGGCCAGTCGGCGAACCCGGTCGGCATGACCCAGGTAGGCCTCGCCAAGCACCTGGGTGGCGCGCTGAAAGCCGGATTCCGGCCGGCCGGCGGCGGCCAGCGCGGCGGGGTCCAGCGCGCGGGCCAGCACCGGCGCCGCCTCCAGGAACAGACCCTGGCGGCCGAGGGCGTCAGCCAGCAGGCTATCGAGCCAGTACTGCCGTTCCGGCGGCAAGCGGGGATGGCGTTCCCGGTAGTGTTGCAGGCGCTCCTGCGACTGCCGCAGCGCCCCCATGCGCTGCTCGACCACGCTCAGTCCGGCCAGCACCCCCACCTCCTCGGCACTGCCGGCGCCGTGGACCTGCGCGGCCAGTTGCAAGGCCCGCTGCCAGGGATAGTCGCCCATCGGCCGCGAACTGCTGCCGGTGCCGATAGTGGCGATGGCGGTGGTGGCGGCGCGGGGGTCGATGTCCAGGATCGAGCGGGCCAGGTCGGCGGCGCGCTGGGTCTCGGCGAAGGCCGCCCGGAAATCCTGCAGGTCGGCCAGAGCATTGCCGAGCGTGGCGTGCAATTGCGCCGCGACACCGGGGTCGTCTGCCAGCTTGCGGGGGATGCGGGCGGCGGCCTGCGCCAGCAGGCTCTGCACCGTCAGGCTGGGCACATGATTGCGCTCGTCGACCACCGGGCTGAACAGGTCGTGGCCCAGAAAGTTGCTGACCCGCTCAGCCCGCCGCTGCGCCTGCTCGGCCTCCCGCCGCTCGTGCACCGCCGCCCGGTACTGCCAGAGGCTCAGCGCCAGGCCCAGCGCCAAGGAGGCAGCCACTGCCCAGAGAGCGCGGCGGCGTTGGCGCAGCCGCCCTAGCTCCTCGGCGTCGGCGGCGGCCTGCTGCAGGCGCTGCGCGGCCTCGGCTTGCTGGGCGCGCTCGGCGCGGCGGGCATCGAGCTGGCGCAGCCGACGGGCCAGTTCCAGGGCGTCGGCCAGGCGATGCCCGGGGTTGCCGTCGGCGGCGGCGGCGATGTCCTCTCGCAGCAGCGGGTCTTCGACGTCGCGCTCCCAGCCGGGCGACAGTGGCTTCTTGAAGTCGCCGACCACCAGTTGGTAGAGCAGCACACCGAGTGCGTAGTTGTCGCTGCGGACACTCGGCGGCTGACCGGCCAGCACTTCCGGTGCGAAATACAGCGGCGTGCCGCTGGTGGCGTCGGCTGCTGCCTGGGTGAGCCCCATACGGGTGATGCCCAGGGCGTCGAACGCGGCGGTGGAGAGCACTGTGCCACTGCCGAAATCGGCGAGCAGCAGGCGTGGCGCATTGGCGCTGCCGCTGACCAGCACGTTGCCGGGTTTGAGATCCTTGTGCAGCACGCCGACGCCATGGGCAGCGCTGACCGCCTCGGCGATCTGCGCCGCCAGCTCCAGGCGCAGCGCCAACGGCAACCGCCCGAGCCCGCCAAGGGCCTCGGCCCAGTCGGCCAGCGATCCCAGCGGCAGATATGGCAGCTCGATGAAGAACGGCGGCTGCTGCAGGTTCCAATCCAGCACCGGCGCGACCGCCGCCGACTCGCCCAGCGCCTGCCGCAGCAGGCGGTTGAGGCTGATCTCGCGCTTGAGGCTGCCGAGGGCGCTCTCGTCGAGAGCGAACTTCAGCACCCGCTGCTCCCCGCCCGGATCATCTTCGATTCGCCAAATCTCTCCCCGGCCGCCGGATTCCAGATGTTCGACCAGCCGCCAGTTCGGCCGCAGCGGCGGCGCGTCGCCAGCCTTGAGGCCGAGGCTGGGCGCCTGCGGCGGGTTGGGTGCCAGATGGTCCACCCGCACCTCGGCGACCAGCCGGTAGCCGTAGCCGTGCACGGTGCGGATCGCCTCGGCCCCGGGTTCACCCAGCACCTCGCGCAGGCGGCTCACCGCTTTGGCCAGCACGCTGTCGCTGAGAATGCGGCCGGGCCAGACCGCGTCCAGGATCTCGTCCTTGGTCACCACCTCGCCGGCATGGCGGAGCAGGAAGCGCAGCACCTCCAGCGGCTTGCGCTCGATGTCCACGGCGACCCCGGCCACGCTCAGCTGCAGGCTGGCTTCGTCCAGCAGGCAGTCGTTGAAGCTCCAGCGCAAGGCGCCGGCGGTTTCCTGATCCATGTGACGAATGGAGGCGGAGTGATTGCGGCCGGCCGGGGCCGGGGGGAGATCGATTGTAGGGCCGGATCGCCTTGTGCCAGGGTCGGCACTGGATCATGACCGGGAAAGATCGCGACCGATGGCGGCGTGATCGCGGCGGTTCGCGATTCTCCGCAAGTTTCAAGTTTTGGTCAGGACTGCCGCGCCGGCTTCGCGGCTAATGCCAGCCTGCCCGCACTGCCGGGTTCGTCGCCAAGCCGAGGCCGCCCATGACCACCAGCGCCATCACCCCCAGCCGCCGTGGCGACTCCCGCCGCGCCCAGCGCCGCAGCCTGCTACGGCTGCGGCAGATGAGCTGCCTGCCGCTGCCGGCCGAGGCTCTGCTGCCGGAGGCGCTGTCCTGCCTGCACGAGCTGGTGCCCTCGCATGCCAATGTGTTTTTCTGGCAGGACGCCCGGGGCGAGGTGGTACGGATCTTCGATGAGCGTCCGATCAGCCCGGAACTGGGCCGCCTGTACGCCGAAAACTTCTACAAATCACGGGAACTGGAGGTGTTCGTCGGCTGGGCCGCCGCCCGCAGTTCGCGCCAGGCGGTGGACTTTGACCGCCTGCTGACGGTCAGCCGCAGCCAGTACGAGCAGTCGGCCTTCCATCAGGAATGGATGCGGCGCATCGACTTTCACCACGGCCTGCACCTGCCGGTCTGGCAGGGCGAACGCTGCCTGGGCATCCTGCAGCTGCACCGCGCGCCGCGCGACCCGCGCTTCAACGACCGCGAGCGCGAGCTGCTCCAGCTCGCCACCCCCTATCTCGCCCACTGCCTGGGCCGGCCGGATGCCGGCCCGGTGGAATGGCTGCCGCCCGAGGACGACAGCCGTCGCGGCAATCTGATCATTGATGCCGAGGGCCGGCTGCTGTTTGCCTCCGGCAACGCCCGCCGCCTGCTCGGACTCGCCACCACTCCGACCCTGCGCGCCAAGCCGGCGCCGCCGCGCGACCTGCTTGGCGAGCTGGCGCGGCGGCTGCGGCTGTGCAGCCAGGGTGCGCCCTCACCGCCGCCCGGACTGAGCCTGGACGGCGCCTACGGCCGCTTCGAGCTGCGCGCCGAGCAGCTCGACGCCGATGTCGGCGAGTCAGCCGCGATCAGCGTCCGCATCGACTGGCTGGAGCCGCTACCACTGCGCCTGAGCCGGCGCATCCAGGCACTGGAACTGCCCAGCCGCCAGGCCGAGGTGGGCCTGGCGCTGGCGCTGGGCGAGTCACTGCCGGACATGGCCCGGCGCCTGAATCTGAGCGAAAACACCGTCAACTCCCACGCCAAGGCGGTGTACCAGCGGCTAGAGGTGAACAGCCGCACCGGCCTGCTCAGACGCCTGGCCTTCGCTTGAGGCCGGGCGGCAGGCGCCGGCACTGAGGCCTTCATGGGCCGGCGCTGCTGGCGAGATGGCTGAATAGCAGCGGCACCGGTCTGCACGCCCTGGGCCACGCCGTGCATCCGGCGGGGGGTGGCTGTGATCGCCCCAGGCCGCGCGCGCAACGACGGCGTGCCTACACTGAGCCATGAGCGCTCTCGCCGCCCCCCCACCGCGCCAGCTCCTGGCCGCCGCAGGCCGCCGCTGGCTGCTGAGGCTGGCCGCCAGCCTGGGCGTGCATGACCCCGGCCGGCCGGCCGAATGGGGCTTGCGGCTGTTGCTGCTACCGCCGGAGGCCCGGCGGCCGTTGCCGGCGCCGCTGGCACGCGCGCTGGCCTGGCTGGAGGCGACCGCCGCGCGCGGGCTGGCGGTACCGGCGCCGGGTCGCTGGCGCGACTGGTGCGCGGCGCTGCTGCTGTCGCGACCGATGCCGGAATTCCGGCCGCCATTGCCCGGCACCTGGCGGCCGGCCTTCCTGGCCCCGGCCTACTGGCTGGCGGAACCCTGGTTGCATCCCCTGCTGTGGCCGCTGCGGCGACTGCGGGCGGCGCTGGACCGTCTCGACTACCGCGCCGGCAGCGCCCGGCTGGAACACTGGGCGCAGGCGCTGGAGTCGCACCGGCACCGGCGTCTGAGGCTGTGGCTGCTGGCGCTGAGCCTGCCGCTGGCCTTCCTGGCGATCAGCACGCCGCTGGATCTGCCGCGCCAGTTCCTGTTCCTGGCCCTGCTGTGGGGCGCGGCGATGCTGGTGCGGCGGATGCCCGGCGATGTGCCGACGCTGATCCTGGTCGGCCTGTCGCTGATCGCCTCCGGCCGCTACATCTGGTGGCGGCTGAGCAGCACGCTCGACCTCGAAGGCCCGCTGGCGCATGTGCTCGGCTACGGCCTGGTGGTGGCGGAGATGTACACCTGGCTGATCCTGCTGCTGGGCTATGTGCAGAACGTCTGGCCGCTCAAGCGCCAGCCGGCGCTGCTGCCCGCCGACAGCCGTGGCTGGCCGACGGTGGATGTCTACATCCCCAGCTACAACGAGCCGCTGAAGGTGGTGAAGCCGACGGTGCTGGCCGCCGCCAATCTCGACTGGCCGGCCGACAAGCTGAAGATCTATCTGCTCGACGACGGCCGCCGCGAGGAGTTCCGCGCCTTCGCCGCCGAGGCCGGCGTCGAGTACCTGATCCGCCCGGACAACCGCCACGCCAAGGCCGGCAACCTCAACCACGCGCTGACCCGCACGCAGGGCGAGTACATCGCCATCTTCGACTGCGACCACATCCCCACCCGCTCCTTCCTGCAACTGACGCTTGGCTGGTTTCTGCGCGACCGCCGCTGCGCGATGCTGCAGACGCCGCACCACTTCTTCTCGCCCGACCCCTTCGAGCGCAATCTCGACACCTTCCGCCGGGTGCCCAACGAGGGCAGCTTGTTCTACGGCCTGGTGCAGGACGGCAACGATCTCTGGAACGCCGCCTTCTTCTGCGGCTCCTGCGCGGTGCTGCGGCGCACCGCGCTGGAGGAGGTCGGCGGCATCGCCGTGGAGACCGTCACCGAGGACGCCCACACGGCGCTGAAGATGCACCGGCGCGGCTGGACCACCGCCTACCTCAATCTGCCGCAGGCGGCGGGGCTGGCCACCGAGTCGCTGTCGGCGCACGTCGGCCAGCGCATCCGCTGGGCGCGCGGCATGGCGCAGATCTTCCGGGTGGACAATCCGCTGTTCGGGCCGGGCCTCAACCTGTTCCAGCGGCTCTGCTATTCCAACGCGATGCTGCATTTCTTCCACGGCCTGCCGCGCCTGGTGTTTCTCACCGCGCCGCTCAGCTACCTGTTCTTCGAGGCGCACGTCATCACCACCTCGGCGCCGATGCTGCTGGCCTACGCGCTGCCGCACCTGATGCAGGCCGGCCTCGCCAATTCGCGCATCCAGGGCCACTACCGGCATTCCTTCTGGGCCGAGGCCTACGAGACCGTGCTGGCCTGGTACATCGCGCTGCCCACCACGCTGGCGCTGATCGCGCCGCGCATCGGCAAGTTCAATGTCACGGTGAAGGGCGGCCTGGTCGAGCGCGCCTATTTCGACTGGCGCATCGCCGCGCCGTTCATGGCGCTCGCCCTGCTCAATATCGCCGGCCTGGTGGTCGGCCTGCTGCGGCTGTTCTGGTGGAACCCCGAGGACGCCGGCACGGTGCTCATCAACCTCGCCTGGACGCTCTACAACCTGGTGATGGTCGGCACCGCGCTGGGGGTCTGCGCCGAGGCCCGGCAGGTGCGGCTGACGCCGCGCATCCGCATGTGGCTGCCGGCGGCAATCCGGCTCGGCGACGGCCCCAGCCAGCGCTGCGAGGTGCGCGACTACTCGCTCAACGGCCTGGGCCTGTCGCTGGACAGCGAGCTGCCACTGGAAACCGGCACCGCGATCACCGTGAGCCTGTTCCACCGTGGCGGGCAGTACGACTTTCCGGCGCGGGTGAGCGAGTGGAGCGCGCCGCGCCTGGGCCTGCGGTTCGAGCCGCTGAGCCTGCGACAAGAGCGCGACCTGATCGAATGCACCTTCGGCCGCGCCGACGCCTGGCTGCAATGGCTGCCGCCGGACACCAGCGACCGGCCGGTGGCGAGCATGCTGGAGGTGCTGCACTTCGGCCTGCGCGGTTTCTGGTATTTCCTGCGCAACTTCGGCCACGCCGCGCTGGTCTGGCGGCGACCGGTCACCGCGCCCGGAGCGGATACGGCGCAACTGCAAGCCACGGGAGGCGGCTAGAGCGATGGGCGTCTGGAGCTATTACTTCTTCCTCAAGCTCTTCCTGTACCTGGGGAAGTTCATCGGCTTTCAGGTCTGGCCCAACCTGGGCTTCGCGCTGGCCCTGGCCTGGCCGCTGGAACGGCGCTGGCTCAAGGTGCTGCGCCAGGTGCTGGCGGTGCCAACCGGCCTGGTCCTGCTCTACCACGACTCCTGGCTGCCGCCGTTCCAGCGCCTGATCAGCCAGGCCGGTTATCTCCAGCAGTTCAGCTTCGCCTATCTGCTGGAACTGCTGGGCCGCTTCGTAAACCCGCTGGCCCTGCTCGGGCTGGGGCTGCTGTTCGCGGTCTGGTGGCTGCTGGGGCAGCGCCTGCGGATGGGCACTTTTGCCGTGCTCGGCATCCTGCTGGTGCCCCTGAGTCAGCAACTGGGCCAGTCACTGAACCTGCGGCTGGCGCCGTCGGCGACCGCGACCGCCGCGCCTGCCGTGGCCGGCGCCAGCGTCGGCGCGGCGGCGGCCGAGACGGCGGTGACCGACACCCGCCCGGCCGACAGCGCCGAGCTGAACAGCGCGCTGGAGGACTTCTACCGCCGCGAGGCCGGCCGCCAGCTCAAACTCAATGCCCCGGCCAGCCCGGCGCCGGCCTTCGATGTGATCTTTCTGCACATCTGCTCGCTGGCCTGGGACGACATGGACTATGTCGGCGAGGGCAAGCCGGCGCTGCTGGACCGCTTCGACATCCGCTTCAGCAACTACAGCACCGCCGCCAGCTACAGCGGCCCGGCGGCGATCCGGCTGCTGCGCTCGGGCTGCGGCCAGACCAGCCATGCCGCGCTCTACAAGCCGGCCGCGCCCGAGTGCTATCTGTTCAACGCGCTCGGACAGGCTGGCTACCAGCCGCAGTTGCTGATGAACCACGACGGCCACTTCGGCGACTTTCTCGGCGATCTGCGCGAGGGCGGCGGGCTGAAGGTGCCGGCGATCGACAACCGCTCGGCGCCGGTGAAGATGCGGGCCTTCGACGACTCGCCGGTGTACGGCGATCTCGCCCTGCTTTCGAGCTGGCTGGCGCAGCGCCCGGCGGAGGGGCCGCCGGTGGCGCTCTACTACAACACCGTCAGCCTGCACGACGGCAACAAGCTGGTGGGCGCGCCCAAGAGCGGGGTTCGCGACAGTTTCCGCCAGCGCCTGCAATTGCTGTTCAGCGATGTCGGCCAGTTCCTCGACCAGCTCCAGGCCTCCGGCCGCAAGGCGGTGGTGGTGCTGGTGCCCGAGCACGGTGCGGCGGTACGCGGCGACCGCATGCAGATTTCCGGCCTGCGCGAGATCCCCAGCCCCGCCATCGCCCTGGCGCCGGTGGCGGTGAAGCTGATCGGCCTCGCCGCGCCGCCCCAGGACGGACCGCTGACGGTCAGCGCGCCGACCAGCCTGTTCGGCCTGAGCAGCCTGGTGGCGCGGTTCATCGAGCGCAGCCCCTACGGCACCGAGCCGCCGCTGCTGGCCGACTACCTGCGCGAGCTGCCGCAGACCGAGTTCGTCGCCGAGAACGACGCCACCGTGGTGATGCGTCTGCGTGGCAACTACTACCTGCGCAACCCCGACCAGAGCTGGGCCGAGTACAGCACCGAGCCCTGAAGTTTTTGTACAAGCACAGATTTCACTGAGGAAACTGATTGGTGGTGACGCCCAGCTAGATCCTCATGCCCGCGCGGCATCGGACACCGCGGCAAGCAGGCTTCAGGCAGACGCTCCGCGCTCTGCCACCACCGACCAGGGCTTGATCTTTGCCAGCGCTTTGCTCAGTGCACCGCGCGCGATCTCGGTTTCGTAATCGGCCTGCAGGCGCAGCCACCAGCCATCCGAGAGTCCGAAGAACCGGCACAGACGCAGATCGGTATCGGCGCTGATGCCACGGCGGCCGGCGATGATCTCGCCGATGCGCTGCGCGGGCACGCCGATTTCCTTCGCCAGCCGATAGTTGCTCAGGCCCAGCGGAATCAGAAACTCCTCGGCCAGCATTGCTCCGGGCGAGGTCGGCGGAATGCGCTTGCCGCCGGCAACCACCACGTCGCTGAAATCCAGCTTGCTCAGGTCTTCAATGCGAATGCTCATGGTCGGGTTCCTTTTTAGTGGTAGTCGACGATCTCAACGTCAAAAGCCGCGTCGTCTGTCCACACAAAGCACAGGCGCCACTGCTGACTGATGCGGATGCTGTGTTGCCCTAGCCGATCACCACTCAGGGCTTCCAGGTGGTTGGACGGCGGCACCCGCAAATCTTCCAGACGGCGCGCCAATTGCAGTTGCTCCAACTTGACCTTGACGCGCTTTCGGATCGGCGGCGGCAATGACCGGACCGGCAAGCCCAGAAACGCGGCAGCAGTCGCCTTGTCCTTGAAGGTCTTGATGGTCATTGCTGGATGATAACGTCTTGCGTTATTAACGCAACTCGTGATGCCAACGTTCTCCGACGGTGAGGGCCGCCAGACCCAGCGGGAGGGAAGCTCCCGTTGGCATGGGCAGACGCGCCGCGCGCTTCAGCGCTCGGAATTGGGCCGCAAGGGCTGCGGCGGCACCAAGGGGCCTTCCGGCGCGCCGTCCAGCCAGCGCCGCAGGTAGAGGTTGACCTGCAAAGGCTCGTAGAACTCCGAGCGGTCGAGGTCGGCGCGGCCGCCCAGGGTCCAGTGCGGACTCAGGCGGTATTCCAGCGCCGCCATCAGCGAGTAGCCGAAGCCACCACCGTCGCCGCCTTCGTACACCGCGCTATCGCCACTGGCGGCCAGGCGGGTGGCGGCGGCGGCTTGCAGATCGGGGCGGGTGGGGAAGAACAGCGAGTCGTCCTCCCGGGTGCGGGTCAGCGCCGCCACCGCCTGCACCTGCCAGCTCCACGCGCGGTGGCGGCCGCGCCAGTCCAGCGGCAGGCTCAGCGCGTTGCGCCGCTGCGGACTGTAGTAACCGCCCTGGCCGAAGCTGTAGTAGCGCAGGTTCTCGGCGTAGCGCTGGTGGCTGAGCGTGAGGCCGATGTAGAGCCGCTGGTCGTCGCGGTCGAGCAGCTCCCAGTCGCCGCCCAGGCGCAGGTTCCACTGGCGGTTGTCGGCGACCTGCTCGCCCCTGAGCAGGCTGTAGCCGCTGCTGATGAAGCCGCTCCAGCGCCGTTCGTAGCGCGCCAGCCGCAGGCCCAGGCCGTTGTCGCGCACGCCGCCCCAGACCTCGCCGCTGAGCGGATCGCGGGCGCCGGCGTAGGCCAGCAGGCTGCTGGTCAGCGGCCGGCGGTGGGCCTCGATGGCGTAGTCGAATTCGCCCCAGTCGCCGCCGTAGCGCAGGCCGCCGACCAGATCCTCCACCGGGAAGCCCAGCGGCGTGCTGCCGACATCGACGCTCCACGGCCCCTGGCGATAGCCGAGGCTGGGCGCCCAGCCCTCGACGCTCTGCGCGACACCGGCATAGCCGCTGGCGCTCGGCCCCACCGCCTGCAACTGGCCGTAGGGCGCGGCGGCCTCGAAGGCGGCCGGCAGGCGGCCGGCGTCCAGCGACACGGCGTCGAGCTGCGCCTCCAGCCGGCCGGCGCCCAGCGGGCCCTGATAGCGCAGCGGGATTTGCTGGCTGCGGTAGCGGGAGATGCCGGCGTCGCCGGGCTTGTCGAGCAGATCCAGCGCCAGCATCAGGCTGGACTCGCGCTGCGGCCGGGTGTCGTCGAGCAGCGCCTCGCGCGCCGACAGCAGCGCCGGCTGGCGCGGTGCCTCGCGCAGCGCGGAATCGAGGGTGGCGAAGGCAGCGGCGCTATCGCCGCCGGCCTGCTGGACCTGCGCCTGGCGGCGGGCGCGGCGGGCGATCAGCTCGGCGCGCTCCTCGGCGAAATCGGCGTCGGACAGGGGCTCGGCGCGCAGCCGCGCCAGCAGGGCGTCCAGCTCCGCCTCGGCGCCGGGCGCCTGCTCCTCGGCGGCGGCATCGAGCACGCCGCCCCAGGCCAGTAGCAGCTCGGGTGTTTCGCCCCGGGTCTCCAGGTAGGCGCGCATGGACTCGCGGCCGCGCTCGGGCTGGCCGGCGGCGATCCAGGCCTGCGCCACCTCGGCCTGCAGGCGCGGGTCCTCGCCGGCCAGCGCGGTGGCGCCTTCCAGCAAGGCCTCGCCACTCGGTCGGTCGCCGGCCAGCAGCAGGCTCTGGCCGGCCGCCAGCAAAGGCCGCATCTGCAAACGGCTTTGCAGACGCAGCACGCCCTCGCTGCGCTCGTTGGCGGGAATCCGCGCCAGCGCGGCCTGCGCCGCGCGTGGATCGACCCCCGCCAGCAGCAGGGCCTGGGCGTAGTCCATGTCGGCGCCGGGCGCGAGCCGCAGCCCCTCCGCCATCCGCGCCCGCGCGGCGTCGGTATCGCCCGCGCTCAGCTCCAGACGCGCCAGCCGGTAGCGCAGCCAGGGGTCTTCCGGCGCCAGGGCCAGCGCCTGTTCGGCAGCCTTGCGCGCGCCGGCCAGATCGCCCCGCGCCTGCGCCGCGCGCGCCTCGGTCTGCCAGGCCTCGATCCGCTCGGCGCGGGTGTCGGGCGGCGGCGGTGGCTCCCGCAGTTGCGCCGCCCACTGCAAGTCCAGGGGCGTCGGCGCCGTCACCGGCGCGGCACGCGGCGTCTCGTCGGGCGCACCCAGCCGCTGCGCCAGACCGCCGGATTCCGCTGCGACGACCGGCGCGGGCGCCGGCTCCGGGGGCAGGGGCGCGGGTGCAGGCGCGGCGGCAGACGCAAGGATGGGCGCGGCGGCCGCAGCGGGCGGCGGGGGCCTGATCGCGGCCGGCGGGGGTTTGACCGGCGCGACGGCGGGCTCCGGAGCCGCCTCCAGCGCGGCCAGCGCCGGCGTCCGTCCCTGCCAGCGCGCCTGCAAGGCCAGCATCTGCTGGTCGTCCGGCGCCAGCCGCAGATAGCGGGTCAGCATCTTCTGGTCGGCGGCGCTGCCGGGTTGCTCGCTGAGGCCGTCGCGCCAGAGGTCGAGCACCCGCCGCTGCGAGACATCCGGCCGGGCGCTGATCGCCTCCAGCCGCGCCAGACCGTCCGCCCGGGTCGCGGCACGGCCCAGGTAGTGGCGGGCGATGGCGATCTCGAACTCCGGTTCGCCGGGGTTCTCGCGCGCCAGCCGCAGCAAGCCGGCCAGGCCCTCGTCGCGGCGGCCATCGACGCGCGCCAGTGCCCGGTAGTACTCGATGCCCAGCAGGCCGCCGGGCGGGCCGTCGGGGAACAGTTCGCGCATCCCCTGCATGGCGGCGTCGATCTCGCCGGATTGCAGCAGGCGGCGGACATTGGCCATGCGCAGGCGATCCTGGGTGGCGATGCGCTGGGCGTCCTCCAGCTCGCGCACCCGACGGTCGTCGGGATGGCTGGCGCGCAGCTTTCGCAGTGCCTTGCCGGCGGCCTCGGTCTGGTTGGCTTCCAGCTCCAGCAGACCCAGTTGCAACAGGCCCTCCGGCTGGTCGGGAACCGCCACCAGCAGTTTGTTGAGCGCGGCACGGGCGAGGTCGGTGCGACCGTGCGCCTGCCAGGCGCGCGCCGAAGTCAGCAGTTCACCGACCGCGACATCGGCAGCCGCCAGCACCCCAGGCGAAGCCGACGCCAGGCCCAGCACCAGGCCCAGCGCCGCCGGCCAGCCGGGGCGCCTCATGTCGCCGCGATACGCCGGGCGGCGGCCCGCCGCAGGTAGCCATAGACGCCGGCGGCGGCCAGCAGGGCGGCGAGCAGCACTAGCACGACCACCAGCCAGGCGTGCAGCGAGAACTGCAACCACAGCCAGGTCAGCGGCGACAGCCGGCCAACCGCGTAGCCGCTGTTGCTGCTGAACACCTTGATCTCATTGCCGCGGATGACCGCCGTATCGCCACGGATGCGCGCCACCGAGCCCGGCGAAGCCAGGGCGGTCAGCGCCGCCTGCCGCGCCGGTTCGCTGTTGTAGAGCAGGGCGACGACGCTGCGGCCGCCGCGCAGCGGCGACTCGAAACCGACCAGGGCGGCGATGCCGCCGGCGCTCTCGGCGCTGACGCCGCCTTCGTTGGTGGCGGCGCTGCTGTCGTTCACCAGGCCGCGCCGGAACCACAGCCCGGCGCGCGCCAGGGGGCCGCTGCTGCGCGCCTCGCGCTCGATCACCGCCGGCAGGTTCTGCCGCCAGCGCGCCAGCAGCGGCTGGTCGCCGATCAGCAGCAGATCCTTGTCCTGGAGCCCTTCCAGCGCCTCGCCGCTGGCCAGCCGCAGGCGCAGGCCGGGCGCACCGCTGATGGCGCCCAGGCGGCCGAGCAACTGGAAGGCCGCTTCAAGATCGCCATCGCTGGCCGGGCTCGGCAGCAGCAGCGCGGTCTCGGCGAGATCGGCGTAGCGCGTGTAGGGATGGCCACCATTGGCAAACAGCCGCAGATTGGGCATCAGCGCGTAGTGGTCGAACCCGGACACGTCGATGGTCGAAGCCTCGGGGTCGAGCGAGGAGCGCACCAGGTCCAGCCCGGAATCGCGGCAGGGTCCGGGGCGGTGGTAGTCCACCCCGAACTGGAATTGCAGGTTGTTGTCGCTGCCGAGCAGGTAGGGCGGCACCCGCAGCACGCCGCTGTACTCGCCGGGCTCGCCCGGCTTGAGCCGGAACGAGCTGACGATCTGCTTGTTGGCGCTGATGGTGAGCATGGAGTTGTCGTCTTCCACCGGCGGCGTGTAGCGGTAGCTGAGCTGGAGCGGCACGCCGTGGCGGTTCCAGGTGAACAGGTCCGGCGCCACCCGCACCCGCAGGTTGATCGGGCCGGGGGCGTGGCCTTCCACCTGCAGGTCCTTGATGTCTTGCACCAGCTCGCCGAAGCGCACCGGGCGGTCGCCGGGCAGCCAGCGCGGCGCGTCGTTGAGCGGCCGTCGCGCCGGCAGCGGCGCCGCCTTGACCGTGGCCACCGGGCCGCTGAGCAGCGCCGAACCGAGCACCAGGCCGTTCACCGCCTGCTGCAACTGCTCGGCGTCACGCCCCTGCACCACCAGCAGCAGGCCGTAGGGATCGGCGGGGTTGCGCAGCAGGCGCAAGCTCGGCTGCTGCACCAATGGCAGTTCCAGCCCGGAGGGACGCGCCTCGTTGGTGGCGAACAGCAGGGCGTGGCCGGGCGGCAGGCGGTCGCGCAGCACCGGGAACTCGGCGCCGCGATAGTCGGCCAGGGCGCCGAACCAGGTGGCGGCGACCGCCGCCGCCTGCAACACCGGCAGCGAGGGCGTGGCCGGGAACACGAAGGGCAGCCGCAGGCGCTCGCGGTCGCGCTCGTCGAAGAAGGGCGCCGGCAGGCGCGCCAGATCGGGGCTCGGCTCCAGTGCTTGCAGGCTCAGCAGCAACTCGCTGGCGCCATTGATCGAGGCCCAGAGGCTGCTGTGCAGCGGGTCTTCGCAGCCGGTGGTGTAGTGGCCGATGAGCTGGATGTTGAGCTGGTTGTAGTCGGTGAAGAACTCGCTGGGCAGCGCGATCTCGCTGGTCTGCTCGGCGCCATTGGCCTCGCGCGGCAGCGGCACCGTCGCCACCACCACGCCATTGAGCTGCACCCGCAGGTGCGACAGCTCCGGCAGCAGCGCCGGCGAATAGCTGTAGCGCAGCCGCAGCCGCGCCTGCCGCACGGTCTGGTCCAGGCGCAGGCCGAAGTCCCAGCTCTGCTGGCCTTCGACGCCCTTGATGACTTCCGCCGGATTGCCACCCAGCTCGCTGAGCAGCAACCGGCGCTCCAGCACCGGCGCTGGCGTGACGGCGGCGGTCTCGGCCGGCGCCGCTTCGGCCAGGGAAGGAGACGCCGCGACCGCCCTGGCGGACCCGGCCAGCAACGCCAGCGCCGACAGCAGCACCAAGCGGCGCCTCATGCGCCGTCCTGCCACGACTCGGCCATCCAGACCTCTGAGCGACTCATCCTGACTCCCCCGCTGTCACCGCAGATCGTTCGCACACCCTGCGTTCCGCAGCCTAGCGCACCAGACCGGGCGGCGGGTACGGGCCAAGACTTACCGCGCCGGTTAGGCTTGCCGATAACCGGCCAACGAATCCCCCATGCGCATCCTGGTCTACAGCGCCCACAGCCATGATCGCCGCGATCTGCTCGCGGCCAACCAGCGCCACGGTCATGCGCTGGATTTCACCGAGGCGCGCCTGGGGCCGGAAACCCTGCGCCTGGCCGCCGGCTATCCGGCGATCTGCACCTTCGTCAACGATCCGCTCGACGCCGACACGCTGGCGCGACTGCAAGCCGGCGGCACCGGCCTGATCCTGCTGCGCTGCGCCGGCTACAACCAGGTGGACGTGGCCGTCGCCGAACGTCTGGGCCTGACCGTGCTGCGGGTGCCGGCCTACTCGCCGCACGCGGTCGCCGAACACACGGTCGGCCTGCTCCTGACGCTCAACCGCCACCTGCACCGCGCCTACAACCGCACCCGCGAGAACGACTTCCGGCTCGAAGGCCTGGAGGGCTTCGATCTGGTCGGCAAGACCGTCGGCGTGATCGGCGCCGGCCGCATCGGCACGGTGTTCGCGCGGATCATGCGCGGCTTCGGTTGCCGGGTGCTGATCCACGATCCGCTCGGGGTACCACCGGCCCTGCTCGCCGAGGGCATGATCGCCAGCGCGCTCGATGACCTGCTGGCGGAGAGCGACGTGGTCTCGCTGCACTGCCCGCTGACGCCGGCCACCCATCATCTGATCGGTGCCGCCGCGCTGGCGCGCATGAAGCCGGGCGTGATGCTGATCAACACCAGCCGTGGCGCCCTGCTCGATACCGCGCTGGTGATCGAGGCGCTGAAGTCCGGCCGCATCGGCGCGCTGGGACTGGATGTCTACGAACAGGAAGGCGATCTGTTCTTCGAGGATCTGTCGTCGAGCATCGTCACCGACGACGTGTTCCAGCGCCTGCTGACCTTCCCCAACGTAGTGGTCACCGGCCACCAGGCCTTCTTCACCCGCGAGGCGCTGGCCGCCATCGCCGAGACCACGCTGAGCAATGCCGACGACTATCTCGCCGGCCGCGCCGCCGGTAGCGGCAACCGGGTGGACTCCTCGCTGCTGCGGCCGGCGCCGGTTTGAGGCTTGGGGCCCAAGGCTAGAAGCCACCTCCGTCGCGCAGCCAGCACAGCAGCGCGAAAGCCAGACCGGCAAAGTAGAGGCTGCCGAAGATGCGCTGGTTGTTGCGCGCCAGCCAGAGCGGAAGATAGATGTCGAAGTTGGCGCGGCGGTCCTCGGTGTAGCGTGCCGCCAGCGCGGTGAGCGGGCAGCTCAGGCGGTTGAAGACCAGCACCAGCACTTCCAGTGCGACCGCGCCGGCCAGCAGCGCCGCCAGGCGATGCGCGCCGAGCCAGGCCGCGAACGGCAGCGCCAGCACGCAGCCGGCGAAGAAGACCCAGACCAGCGTGTGCGCCAGCTTGATGGCGCGCAGCCTGGCGTCGGCGTTCATGCGCCCGCCACCGCCCGCTGCAACAGCAGCAGGCGCAGATCGAATTCGATCTGGTGATAGTCCGGCAGCAGGTGCTCGCAGAGCTGGTAGAAGGCCTTGTTGTGCTCGCGCTCGCGCAGGTGCGCCAGTTCGTGCACCACCACCATTTCCAGAAACTCCGGCGCCAGGGTCTTGAACAGGCTGGCGATGCGGATCTCGGCCTTGGCCTTGAGCCGGCCGCCCTGCACCCGCGAGATGCTGGTGTGCAGGCCGAGCACGTTCTGGATCACGTCCATCTTGTTCTGCCAGAGCACCTTGTGTACCGGCGGCGTGCTGTGCAGCTGCGCCTGCTTGATGCCCTGCACGTAGTCGTAGAGCGCGGCGTCGCCCTGGATCGCGTGCTTGCCGGGATACTTGCGCGCCAGGTGCTCGGCCAGGCGGTCTTCCAGCAGCAGGCCGCGCACCTGCGCCTGCACCCGCTCGGGATAGGCACCGAGGTAGTTGCGCAGCTGCCGGTCGAGCAGCGCCGGGTCGGGCCCGGTGCTCACCGTTTCAACCGCCGGTGGCGGCGCGCACGCGGATGCGCAGGCCGTTGCAGACCACCTGCTGGCCGGCGCGGATCTTGGCGGTCTTGCGCGACTCCGGCTGGCCATCGACCGTGACCAAGCCTTCCGCCACCAGGGCCTTGCCGGCGCCGCCGCTGTCGCAGAGGCCAGCCAGCTTCAGCAGCTGGTTGAGTTCGATGTAGTCGGCGTCGAGGTCGAAGTGAATGCTGGTCATGGCGGCGCGGGCCCGATGGCGCGGAGCGCGGCAGTATGCGGCCGGACCCCGGGCAGCGACACCGGCCGGGGCGGGATTCAGCGCGGGCGCCGACGCGGCTTGGCGGCCGGCGCGGTGTCGAATCCGGCTTTCAGTTGCTGCAAGGCTGCGGTGACCAGCTCGGGCAGGCTCAGCGGCACCTCGCTGGCGCTCCAGTGGTAGACGCAGGTGGTGCTCACCGCCAGGGTCGAGGCCGCCAGCCAGCGCGGGCGCAGATCGCCGTCGGCAAGCGCCTCGTAGCGGCCGGCGATGGCAGTGGCGATCGCCTGTTCGTAGCTGGCCTGGTAGTCCAGCGCCTTGGCGCGCAGGCTGGGCGAGGTGAGCAGCATGGTCGCCAGCAGCCGGATCAGCTTGCTCTGCCGCTCGAAGTCGGCGCCAAGGCGGTGGAAGCTCCAGATCAGCGCGTCCACCGGCCCAAGCTCGGCTGGCGCCTCGCCGAGAGTCGCGACCAGCTCCTTCAGCCGGTTTTCGTAGAAGCCGACCACCACCGCCGACTCCTTGGAGTCGAAGTAGCGGAAGAAGGTGGCGCGCCCGACCTGCGCCAGGGTGGCGACGTCGTCGGCCGTGAAGCTGCCGAGCCCGCGCTCGACCGCCAGGCTCATCGCCGAGGCGGCGATCTCCTGACGAACGCGCAGCTTGTTGCGGCTGCGCAGCGGCGCGGGCTGGGTAGGCTCAGTTTTCGACATTGATACATCGTCTCATTTGAGACACAGTATCCCAAGAGGAGCGCGTCCGGAACCCGGGTCCGCGTGATTTCGACCATGGCGGACGCGGCGGGGGAGTGTGACGTGAGGCGCAAGCAGGCGGCGGTAGTGCTGGGTGGAATGCTGTTGTTGCTCGCGCTGGCGGCTTGCCAGCGGGCGGCGGAGGCGCCCGCCGAAACCGGCGCCGCGCTGACTGCGGAGCTGGTGACCGCGACCCGCGAAGACTGGCCGGATCGGCTGTCCGCCAGCGGCGAAGTCGCCGCCTGGCAGGAGGCCAGCATCGGCACCGAGGTCGGCGGCCTGCGCCTGGAAGAGGTGCTGGTCAACGTCGGCGAGCCGGTGCGCAAGGGCCAGCTGCTGGCGCGCTACAACGAAGATCTGTTGCGCGCCGACCTGGCGCGCTACACCGCGATGGTCGCCGAGGCCGAGGCGCGCGAAGCGCAGGCGCGCGCCGACGTGGAACGCGCCGAGCGCATGCAGGGCAGCGGCGCCTTCTCCCAGCAGGCGATCCAGGGTCTGCATACCCAGGCGGCGGCGGCGACGGCGGCGGTGGCCTCGGCCAAGGCCCAGCGCGACGCCCAGGCGCTGAGGCTGCGCTATGCCCGGGTGCTGGCACCCGACGACGGCGTGATTTCCGCCCGCATCGCCACCGTCGGCGCGGTCAGCATGGTCGGCGCCGAGCTGTTCCGGCTGATCAAGCAGAACCGCCTGGAGTGGCGCGCCGAGGTGCCGGCGGCGGCGCTGACGCGCCTGGCACCGGGCGCAACGGTCCAGATCCAGCGCCTCGACGGCGGTCTGATCGAAGGCCGGCTGCGGCAGCTGTCGCCGGTGGTCGACAGCGGCACCCGCAACGGCCTGGCCTATGTCGATCTGCCGGCCGGTAGCGGCCTGGCCGCCGGCATGTACCTGTCCGGGCAGTTCGAGCTGCCCGGGCGCGCGGCGCTGGCACTGCCGGAGTCGGCGCTGGTGCGGCGCGACGGCAACAGTTACCTGATGAAGGTCGATGCCCAGAACCGCGTGCAGGAGATCAAGGTGCAGACCGGCCGGCGCCACCGGCAGTCCATCGAGATTCTCAGCCCGCTCGACGCCGGCGACCGCTACGTGAAATCCGGCGGCGCCATGCTCAGCGTCGGCGATCGGGTGCAGGTGATCGGCGAGGCGCCGGCGCCGTGAACCTCTCCACCTGGGCGATCCGCCGCCCGACGCCGTCGATCCTGCTGTTCGTGATGCTCACCGTCGCCGGGCTGATCGCCTTTCGTGGGCTCGGCATCCAGGGCTTTCCCGACATAGACTTCCCGACCGTGATGGTCGAAGCACGGTTGCCCGGCGCGCCGCCGAGCCAACTCGAGAACGAAGTCGCGCGCCCCATCGAGGACGCCGTCGCCAGCATCGCCGGGCTCAACCACGTCACCAGCCGCATCACCGACGGCGCGGTGACGATGGTGGTCGAGTTCGACTTCGATACCCGCTCGCAGAACGCGATGATCGACGTGCGCGATGCCATCAACCGCATCCGCGCCAACCTGCCGGCCGATCTCGAGGAGCCCATCGTCACCCGCGTGCAGGCCTCCGGCATGCCGGTACTCACCTTCGCGGTGCGCGCGCCGGGGCTGGACGCCACCGACCTGTCCTGGCTGGTGGAGGACCGCATCACCAAGAAGCTGCTGTCGGTGAAGGGCGTCGCCCAGGTCAATCCGCAGGGCGGCAGCCGCCGCGAGGTGCGCATCGAGCTGGACCCGGTGCGGCTGCAGGCGCTGCGCGTCACCGCCGGCGAGATCAGCCAGCAGTTGCGCAACATGCAGCAGGAGGCGCCCGGTGGCCGGGGCGATCTCGGTGGGCTGGAACAGTCAGTGCGCTTGCAGGGCACGGTCGCCAGCGCCGAGGAGCTGGCCCAGCTCTCGCTGCCGCTCGCCGATGGCCGCCGCATCCGCCTCGGCGATGTCGCCCGCGTGCTCGACACCGAGGCCGAGGCACGCGAGCTGACCCTGCTCGACGGCCAGCCGGTGGTCGGATTCCAGGTGCTGCGCGGCCGTGGCTTCGACGAAGTGGGCGTCTCGCGCGGCGTGCGCGCGGCGGTGCAGGACCTGATGCGCGCCGATCCGCGCATCGAGATCATCGAGGTCGCCAACATCGTCGATGCCAGCGAGGCCGACTACGACTCCTCGATGCGGGCGATGTACGAGGGCGCGATCCTTGCCGTGCTGGTGGTCTGGCTGTTCCTGCGCGACTGGCGCGCCACCCTGGTGTCGGCGGTGGCGCTGCCGCTGTCGATCATCCCGACCTTCCTGGTCATGGCGGTGCTCGACTACAACCTCAACCTCATCACCCTGCTGGCGCTGACGCTGGTGATCGGCATCCTGGTTGACGACGCCATCGTCGAAGTCGAAAACATCATGCGCCACCTGCGCATGGGCAAGACTCCGCTGGAGGCGGCGCGCGAGGCCGCCGACGAAATCGGTCTGGCGGTGATCGCCACCTCGCTGACCCTGGTGGCGGTGTTCCTGCCCACCGCCTTCGTCGGCGGGCTCACCGGCGCCTTCTTCCAGCAGTTCGGCTGGACCGCCTCGGTGGCGGTGCTGTTCTCGCTGCTGGTGGCGCGGCTGCTGACGCCGATGATGGCGGCCTACCTGCTCAAGCCGCCGACCCACGAGGAGACCGACGGACCGCTGATGCGCCGCTACCTGGCCAGCGTGCGCTGGTGCCTGGAGCATCCCTGGACCACCTCGGCGGGCGCCGCCGCCTTCTTCGCCGGCTCGATCTTCCTGATCAGCCTGCTGTCCTCCGACTTCATCGCACCGAAGAACATCTCCACCCTGATGGTGACCCTGCAAGGCCCGCCGGGGAACACGCTGGAGGACACCCGCGCGCTCAGCGAACGCGCGCGCGCGGTGCTCGCCGAGCAGCCGGAGATCGAGCAGGTGTATGCCGCCATCGGCGTGCCCATCGTCGGCGGCGACCAGCGCGACATGCTGCCGGGCGCGGTGCGCAATGCGCAGCTGATGGCCAAGCTCAAGCCGCATGCCAACCGCGACCGCACGCGGGCGGAGATGGAAGACGCCATTCGCCGCGCGCTCGCCGTGGTGCCGGGCGTGCGCATCAGCATGGGTCAGGGCGCGCCCGGCGAGAAGCTGAATCTCTCCTTCGCCTCGGAGGACCCCGAACTGCTGCGCAGGACCGCACGCGCGGTGGAGTCCGAGCTGCGGCAGTTGCAGGGCATCGGCGCGGTGAATGGCTCGATCAGCCTGGCGCGGCCGGAGATCATCATCCGCCCCGACTTCGCGGGCGCCGCCGCGCTCGGCATCACCTCCGCCGCCATCGCCCAGACGGTGCGGGTGGCGACCACCGGCGACTTCGACTTCAACCTGCCGCGCCTGAACCTGCCCGACCGCCAGGTCTACGTGCGCGTGCAGCTCGACCCCGCTGCACGCCAGGACCCGGACAGCATCGGCCAGCTACGGGTACGCAGCGCCCGTGGCGAGGCGGTGCCGCTCGCCAACATCGCCGACATCGAGGTCAGCGACGGCCCGGCGCAGATCGACCGCTACGACCGCTACCGCAATGCCCGCGTCTCGGTGGACCTGCAAGGCCGGCCGATGGGCGATGTGGTGAAGGAAGCCTACGCGCTGCCCGCGCTCAAGAACCTGCCCGCCGGTGTCTGGCCGGTAATCTCCGGCGAGCTGGAGAACATGCAGGACATGCAGGCCGGCTTCCTGCTGGCGATGCTCGCCGGCATCTTCTGCGTGTACGCGGTGATGGTGCTGCTGTTCGGCGACTTCGGCCAGCCGATCACCGTGCTCACCGCGCTGCCGCTGGCCGCCGGCGGCGCGCTGGGGCTGCTCTGGGTGTTCAACATGAGTCTGTCGATGGCGGCGCTGATCGGCCTCCTGATGCTGATCGGCATCGTCACCAAGAACTCCATCCTGCTGGTGGAGTACGCGATCATGGCCCGCCGCGACCTGGGCATGAACCGCACCGAGGCGCTGATCGACGCCTGCCACAAGCGCGCGCGCCCGATCATCATGACCACCGTCGCGATGGCCGCCGGCATGGCGCCCATCGCGATCGGCCTGGAAGGCGACCGCAGCTTCCGCTCGCCGATGGCGGTGGTGGTGATCGGCGGGCTGGTCACCTCTACCGTGCTGAGCCTGTTGGTGGTGCCGGTGGTGTTCGAGCTGGTCGATGACTTCAGGCAGCGCTTGTTGCGCGGCCTGGGCAGGCCGCACCGTGGTTCCATCGAGCGCAGCTAGCGCGCCGGCGCCGCCTCACTCCCGGGGCGGGGTCTGCTTGGCCTCGAAGGGGTAGGCGCTGGTGACCTTGCCCTTGGGCGGCACCAGCACCGACAGCAGCATGGTCAGGCTGAGGATGGCTGCGGTGATCGACAGCGACCACACCACCGGGATCTTGTAGAGGTCGATGATCAGCATCTTGGCGCCGATGAAGGTCAGCACCAGGGCCAGGCCGTAGCTCAGCAGGTGGAAGCGCTCGTGCACGCCGGCGAGCAGGAAGTACATCGCCCGCAGGCCCAGGATCGCGAACACGTTGGAAGTGAGCACGATGAAGGGGTCGGTGGTGATCGCGAAGATGGCGGGGATGGAATCGACCGCAAAGACCAGATCGACGATGCCGATCAGCACGATGACGATGGCCAGCGGCGTGGCCATGCGTACTCCCTGGACGACCGTGAAGAAGCGTTCGCCATCGTAGTCCGGAGCGATCTTCACCTTGCGGCGCAGCCACTGCAGCGCCGGGTTGGAGTCGAGGTCCGGCTCCTTGCCGGCGGCCCACCACATCTTGACGCCGGTGAACACCAGGAAGGCGCCGAACAGGTACAGCACCCAGTGGAACTGGGCGATCAGCCAGGCGCCGATCAGGATCATCAGCGCGCGCAGCACCAGGGCACCCAGCACCCCGAACATCAGCACCCGCTTCTGGTATTCGGCGGGCACCGCGAAGTAGGTGAACAGCATCAGGAACACGAAGATGTTATCGACCGCCAGCGCCTTCTCGATCAGGTAGCCGGTGACGAATTCGAGAGCCTTGGCGTTGGCGACGGCCTCGGTCGCCGGGTCGCCGCTGCGGCCGCCGAGCTGCCACCAAAGCCAGCCGACGAAGGCGAATGAGACGGCCACCCAGATCAATGACCAGACCCCGGCTTCGCGCATCGACACCTTGTGGGCGCCCTGACGGTTGAGGGCGAAGAAGTCCAGCGCCAGCGCGACGAGGACGAAGACGGTGAAGAGGGCCCACAGGCTGGGCGTTCCGATGCTGCTCATGGCTGGGTTACCGGTCAGTGTTTTTCTTGGGTGGCAAGACAGTCGATCAGCGCGAGCAAGCCGCCGGAGAAGACCAGGGCCCCGTACGGGCCCAGCCTCCTGGCCAGCTGCCCACCGCGATAGGCGGAGAGGTTGACGAGGGACTTCAGCAGCTCGATGCCGAAGATCGCGCCGATGCAAGCGATCGGCTTGATCTGGAAATCGGAGAAGCTGCCATTCCCCATCCAGTCCGGGCGGTCTTCGTGGCGGCCGGAGCCTCGCCTGCGGCCCCGCCCGAACCACGACTCCCGACCAGCCGTCTCCGACCGGCCTGGCTCGGGAAAGTTTCGCCGCAGGCCGTCGGCCAAAGCACGGGGCCGGGGCAGTGACCAGCCCCCCGCCACCCGCTGGCGCTGGCGCTGCCTGGCCTGAGCCACGCAGCTCAAGCCCGGAACAGCGCCTCCAGATCCGCCCCGGCCAGCGCCCGCCACTGGCCGCTGGGCAGATCGCCCAGCGACAGGCCGCCGATCCGCTCGCGGTGCAGGGCGCTCACATGATTGCCCTGCGATGCGAACATGCGCCGCACCTGGTGGTAGCGACCCTCGGTGAGCACCAGGCGCGCGCGGCGCGGGCCGAGGGTTTCCATCGCCACCGGCGCCAGCGGCGTGGTCTCCGAGTCCAGCATCAGGCGGCCGCTGGCGAAGACGGCGGCTTCGTCGCCGCGCAGATCCTGCGCCAGCTCGGCGACATAGACCTTGCCAAGTGCCGACTTGGGCGAAACGATCCGGTGCAGCAGGGCACCGTCGTCGGTCATCAGCAGCAGGCCGCTGGTGTCGCGGTCGAGCCGGCCGACGGTCGCCAGCAGCGGCGCGCGCAGACGGAAGCGCGGCGGCAGCAGCTCGTAGACCAGCGCGCCGCGATCCTTGGTGGAACAGGTGTAGCCGGTGGGTTTGTGCAGCATCAGCGTCAGCCCGGCCGGCGGGTCCAGCGGCGCACCGTCGATGCGGATAGCGTCGTGTGCGACCTGGTCGTCGGCATACAGCACCTCGCCGGCGGCGTCGGTGATGCGGCCCTCGCGGAACATCGCCTGCACCTCGCGGCGGCTGCCGTAGCCGAGATTGGCAATCAACCGGACCAGCCTCATGCCGGGCGCCTCGGTTGCTTGGCCTCGATCACCTTGAATGCGCCCTCCTGGGCGACGCTGCGAACCTCGGCGAAGCATTGCTCCAGCTCGCGCTCGTAGGGCAGATGGCGGTTGGCCACCATCCAGAAACGCCCGCCCGGCATCAGCGACTGCGCCGCGACGGCGATGAAGCGGCGGCCGATGTCGGGTCTATCCTCGCCGCCTTGGGCGTGGAAGGGCGGATTGCTGAGGAGGGTGTCGTAGCGATGCGGCAGGCCGGTGGTGACGTCGTGCCAGTGGAAGCCCAGCGGCAGGCGCGCGTCCTTCAGGTTGATGCGCGCCAGCGCCAGCGCGCGGGACTGCGCTTCGTAGAGGTCGATGGCGGTGATACGCGGGCAGCGTGCCAGCAACTCCGCGCTGAGATAGCCGTAACCGGCACCGAGATCGGCGGCGCGACCCGAAAGATCCGCCGGCAAATGGGCGGCCAGCAACGCCGAGGCGGCGTCGATGCGGTCCCAGGCGAACACGCCGGGCCGGCTCAGGAAGCGGCCGTCGAGGATCGGCCGGGGCGCGTCCAGCGCCAGCCATTCCTGCATCAGCGCGGCATCGGCCGGATCTTGCAGGGGCGCAGTCCAGAACACCCGGCACTTGCGCTTGGATTGCTGCGCCACCGGGCCGGCAAGACGGCCAAGATCGTCGGCTCCGGTGCGCGCGCCCTCGTCGTTGCGCAGGCAGGCCAGCACCCGACCGCCCGGCGCGCAACGCGCCACCGCCTGCGCGAGCAGGGCGCGCGCTTCCTGGCGCTGGCGTGGCGGCAGTACCAGCACCAGCGGATAGCGGCGCGCAGGGTCGAGCGCGTCGAGCGAGACCGTTTCCAAGCCGGCGCGCGCCAGCGCATCGGCGGCCGGCTTGAACTCCTGCTCGCAGACCAGCCCCGGACGCGGCGCCTGCCGCAGCTCGGCACCATCGCGCGCACGCAGGAACAGCGCCCCGCCCTCGGCCGGCCAGTGCAGCAAGCCCTCGTTCAGCGGCTGAAACAGGGTGGCCAGCGCGTCGTCAGGACGCATCGGATTGGGTGCGGAGGAGGCTCATGGAGCGGATTGTCCCAGATCAGTCCGGCCTGGGTTCGAGGCCGTCACCGTTCCGCCGGTGCGAGGCCTCGATCAAAACGCCGCGCCTTGCTCTGCCGGTCGCCCGCCGTGTCACTTCAGATCGGTGCTGCCCCCAAGAAGCGCGGCCCGGAGTGGCAGCGGCTTCGCCATGCGTCGGACCCAGCCCGCTGCACATTTCCAGAGCCTTCAGCGTTGAGCCTGGTCAGCCGCGCCAGGGGCGTGGCCGGCGGCTCTTGTCCCGATGGCCGAAAGGCTCTGGGCGCCGGGTCCAGCGACTCGATTCGCGCTGCGCGCGCGCAGTTGCCCGCAGCCGCCCTCGACATCCTGTCCTGCCGATTGGCGCAGCTTGGTGAGTACGCCGCGCCGATGCAGCTCCCGCGCCATCTCGCGGGCCCGCTCCCAGGTCGGCCGTCGAAACGGCAGCTCGTCAATCGCGTTGAACGGAATGAGGTTGAGTACGGCGTAGCGGCCCTTGAGGAGTCGGACGATTCCGTCGAGCTCGGCCGGGCCGTCGTTGATGCCTTCGAGCAGCGTCCACTGATACTGGATCGGGTAGCCGGTGCGACGGGCGTAGTCGTCGCCCATCGCCACCAAGTTCTCCGGAGTGATGCGCGGTGCGCGCGGCAGCAGCTGTTCGCGCAGGGCGGCATCGGTCGTGTGCAGCGACAGGGCCAGTGCCGGCTTCACCGTGCTCTTCGGTAAGCGTTCAAAGACCCGCAGGTCGCCCACGGTGGAGAACACCAGGTTCTTGTGGCCGATGGCTCCGCCGGTGCCGAGCAGGTCGATCGCCTCCAGCACCGCGTCGAGATTGTGCGCGGGCTCGCCCATGCCCATGAACACCACCCTCCGCACCGGCCGGCGTTGGCGCCCGAGCACCACCTGGGCGACGATCTCGGCACTCCCGATCTGCCGGATCAAACCGCTGCGGCCGGTCATGCAGAACACGCAGCCCACCGCACAGCCGACCTGGGTGGAGACGCACAGCCCCTCGCGCGGGAGCAGCACGCTCTCGATGGTCTGGCCGTCCCGCAGCCCGAGGAGGAGCCGCTCGGATCCGTCCTGACTCGGATGCACCGAGCGCAGGGCCACCAGGGCCGCCAGATCAGCCTTCAGTTGCGGCAGGATGGTGCGAAGCGCCCGCGGCAAGAACTCCTCGGGCTTGCGCCTGCTGGGGAATGTCTCGCCCTGCGACCACTCCCGCAGCAGGTACTGCTCGTGGATCGGGGCGGCGCCGGCGGTACGGAGACGTTCGCGAATCTCGGCGATGTGCATGGCTGCCGCGTGCAGTTGGAAGGGCGAGGAGGGCGATGGTTGATCCGGGCGCATGCCGGTCATCGTGGACCGCAGACGGGCGCGTAGCAGGCCGCTTTAGCGCCAGCCTCCAAAGGTTTGGAGACCGCTCGGCGACCGGCCCTGGTCTGCGCGGCGAGCATGCCATACCGACAATGCCGGCGGCAGCAACGCCGGCGCGGCGCGCTACCCGGCCCTGCGGCAGGAACGGTCCGCCGCCTCGGAGTGGGGCGGATGAAGGCGCCAGTGCCGGGCATGTAAGATGCGGGCCGGCCCACGCGCTGTGCAGGTCACCCATGTCGCTGTTCTCGCGCTTTTTTCGCAAAGCGCCTTCGTCTTCGCGAGTTCCCTCCCCGCTGCCTTCGGCGGCCCCCTCTGACCAGTCGGTGGCGAAAGCGAGCGCAGAAAGTCGCGCCCTGACTGCCGCAGCCGAGGAGCAAGCCCTGCAGTCGGCCCTGGACGCCGGTGATGTGCAGGCGGTGGCCCGGATGGTGACCGCAGGGGGCTCGACCAAGCTGCGCCAGGCCGCAGCGCAGGCGATCAACGATCTGGACCTGTTGCGGCAGCTGATCCGCGAGGTGCGCGGCGGCAACGATAACAACGTCTACAAGATCCTGGCCGCCAAGCGCGATGCCCTGCTTGAGCAGGCTCGCAAGCAGGAACAGTTGCGCGCGGAGCTTGTCCTCGCCTCGGAGGCGGTCGAGCGCCACAGCCAACGCCCTTACGACGCCCTGTATGCCGAGCGTCTCGATCAGGTCGAGCGCCGCTGGAATGCGATAGCCGAGCAGGCCGATCCGGCACTGCGCGACCGCGTCCAGCAAGCGCTCGCACGCGCGCAGGGCACCCTGGCGGAACATCGGCGTGCGCTTGCAGCCCAGGCCTTGCGCGCCCAGGCCGAGGCCGAAGCGGCAGCGGTGGCAGAGCAGCAGCGTGAACGGCAGGCGCAAGCCGAGGCTGCTGCCGAGGCCGAGCAGGCACGCGCCCTGGCAGAGCAGCGGCGCGCGCTGGCCGAGACACAGCAGGCCGAGCGGCAGGCGGCCCAGCAGATCGGCGAATTGATCCGCAAGGCACGCGCCGCCCTCGGCGAGGGCAACACCTCCCGCGCGGCCAGCATCCGCCGCACCATCGGCGAACAGCTGGCGGGAGTTTCACCGCTGCCGGACAGCCTCGCCCGCCCGCTGCAGCAGCTCGACAAGCAGCTCGAGGAGCTGAAGGACTGGAAGAGCTTCTCGGTGGCACCGAAGCGCTCCGAGTTGATTGCGGAAATGCAGCTGCTGCTCGAAGCGAGCCTGGATCCGCTGGCGCTCGCGGAGCGGATCAAGAGCCTGCAGGACGAATGGAGAACGCTGGCGAAGGGCGTTGGCGCAGAGTTCGAGGCGGATTGGCAGCGCTTTCAGGAGGCGGCCCAGAAGGCCTACGAGCCCTGCAAGGCCTACTTTGCCGCCCAGGCGCTGGTCCGCCAGGAAAACCTGCAGCGGCGTGACGCCTTGGTCGCCCGGTTTGCAGCCTTTGAGGCGGAGCAGGACTGGGCGCAGCCGGACTGGCGCGCGGTCATCAACGCGCTGCGCGAGCTGAAGCAGGAGTGGCGCCGGTACTCGGACGTGGATGCCCAGGCCGCCCGCAAGCAGCAGTCGACATTCTCGGCCCTCACCGCCCGCCTGCAAGACCGGCTCGACGGCGAGTACGCCCGCAACCGGGCGCTGAAGGAATCGCTGATCGAGCGTGCTCGACAGCTGTCGTCGAACGAAGACGGCCGCCAGGCGATTGATGCGATCAAGGCATTGCAACAGCAGTGGCGGACCGTGGGACTGCTGCCTCGCGAGCTGGATCAGCGGCTCTGGGAAGAGTTCCGCCAGCACTGTGATGCCGTGTTTCAGAAGCGCCAGCAGGACTTTGCCGCCCACACGGCCGGGCTGGAGGCCAACAGGGCACAGGCCGTGGATCTGTGCGAGCAGGTCGAACAGATCGCGGCTCTCGAAGGGGCCGAGTTGCTGGCGCGCGCCGCAGCGCTGGGCGAGTTGCGCGCCGCGTTCGAGACGCTTGGCGAGTTGCCACGCGCTGACACGCGCGAGCTTCGCAACCGCTTTGATCGCGCTCTGGAGCGCTGCGGAAAGTCGCTTGCCCGCCAGCAGGCCCGCGCCGCCGAGCAGACTTGGACGGATCTGTTTGTCGCCGCCGACCATGCTCGCGCCTACCGGCTCGCGGTCGCCCAGGGTCTGGACCAGGCGCAGGCCGACGCACTGAAGCAGGCCGCCGAGGCCTGTATCGCCTCCATCCCGCGCTGGCCTAAAGGCGGCCTGGATGCCATCCGCCAGGCACTCGCCGACGAGCCCTGCACCGATCTCGCAGCGAACGAGATGGCGCTGAAGCAGCTCTGCATCCGCGCCGAAATTCTGACCGAGATGCCGACGCCGGCCGAGGATCAGGCTTTGCGGCGCGAGTACCAGCTACAGCGGCTGGTGAAGGGCATGGGTCAGCGCCTGCAGGCAGACCAGACCAATCTGGACGCGATGGCGCTGGCCTGGATCGGCGTCGGTCCGGTCGAAGCGACGACCTACGCGCCACTGCTGCAAAGGTTCCTGGCCTGCCGCAGGCGGGGCGTCGAGCGGTCCGCTTAAGCCCCGAAAATCCGGGCGGGGCAGCGATGGTCAAGGCTGCTGGCCCGGCAACCGCCGGAGTCTTTAGTCCAGCCCTGCGAGGATCTGGCTCATGCGCTTGCCGGTCGCGGATTTCTTCAAGGCGAAGATGATGGCCTTGCTGAGCGCCTCCTCCGAAAACTTCGGGTGCGCCAGGTCGGTCTCGCAGGCAAGCGGGCCGACAAACGATTCCCAGTCTTTGCCGACCCACCAGTCGCAGTCCTCGGCGCGGATGTGGTCGTCGACCTGCTTGGACACGAAGCGCTGCGTCTTCGAATCAAACGACACGTCTTCATTGATGCCGGTGACGATGTAACGGACGACCGCCCCTGCATAGGCAGCGCAAAACGACTCGTGGATACTTTTTTCGGTTTTCATCCCGGCATTTTCTCAGGTCTCCGCCCGAAAGTGCGGCCGCATTCCGGTCGCCTGCCCAGGGCCGTCATCAGCTAGTGGGGCGGTTTCCCTCTCAGGCAGTCCGGGCCGCAGATGATCAGGCCTCGGAATGACAATCCGTTGCTTGTCAGTAACTCGGTTGCTCCGACACGGGTCTGCCGCCTTCGCGCAGATGGTCCCGACACTGCTCAGTCCGGCACGGACGGCAACACACGGAGCCCACTTTCCGGATTTGTGGGCGAGCGGGTAGGACGCTGATGCGTCATCGCAAAGCGGTGACCCTTTGCTTTTTGGTGCCCACCAACTTGGGCACCAAACCGGACCGCTAGATCGTTGATTTTGGTGCGCCCGACAGGATTCGAACCTGTGACCCTTGCCTTCGGAGGGCAATACTCTATCCAGCTGAGCTACGGGCGCTGACGCGGCGGATTATACGTGCTGGTCCGCGCGCCGTCAGATTCGCGGCAGCGGGGCGACGGCTACTCGAACCAGGCTTCCACCCGGTTGCGGCCTTCGCGCTTGGCGCGGTAGAGCGCGGCATCGGCATTGCGCAGCAGCTCGCGCAGGTCGCGGATGTCCGGGTTGAGCGCGGCCAGGCCGATGCTGACGGTGAGCCCGAACTGGGTGCCGTCGGCGGTGCGCACCGGGCTTTCCATCAGACGCAGGCGCAGGCGTTGCAGCATCTCGTAGGCCGGCTCCTTGTTGGCGCGCGGCAGCAGGATCGCCAGCTCCTCGCCGCCGATGCGGCCGACCAGGTCGATCTTGCGGGTCATTTCCTGGCAGACCCCGGCGAAGGTGATCAGCGCGAGATCGCCCGCATCGTGGCCATGGGTATCGTTGACCCGCTTGAAGAAATCCAGATCGAGCAGCGCCACCGACAAGGGGTCGTTGAAGCGGCGGGCACGCTCGATCTCGAGCGTGGCCATCTCGGTGAAGTGGCCGCGGTTGGCCAGCCCGGTCAAGGCATCGCGGGTGGCGCGCTGGTAGAGCGCCGCCTCGCGCTCCTTCTGGGCGGTGATGTCGCTGAACACCTCGACGTAGGCGAGCAGGCGACCGCTGTCGTCACGGATCGCGTCCAGCGTGCACAGCGCGGTCAGGGACTCGCCATTCTTCTTGCGCCGCGCCTGTTCGTCGCGGTGGTGGCGGTTGGCGCGGACGAACTCCAGGGTGCGCTGCGGCACGCGCTCGGCGACCGCCGCGCCGGTGAACAGCATCTGGAACGGCTGACCCAGCACCTCGGCCGCGTCATAGCCGGTGAGGTTGCTGGCGCCCCGGTTCCAGCTCTGGATCAGGCCTTGCTCGTCGAGCAGGTAGATGCCGAACTCCGAGACCTCCTGCACCGCCTGGGCGTAGCTCTGCGGATCCAGCCGCGCCAGTTCCTCGTAGTGACGAGGGTCAAAAGCGCCGTGGCGCGTTGGGGGGCTGTCGGACATACGGTTCCGGCTCTCGCTGACTCGCCGCTGGACGGCCAAACCATCCTAGCCCAAACCCGGGAACCCCATGCCACGCGGTATCGCCAAGAGCCAGTTGCCCAGCAAAATCTGCCTGCACTGCGGCCGGCCCATGGTCTGGCGCCGGAAGTGGGAGAAAGTCTGGGAACAGCTGCGCTACTGCTCCGAAGCTTGCCGGGCAGGCCGCCATCCCGGGCGTCCGGGAGGCGCGGCATGAGCCTGCGTCGCCTGGTGGTGGTGCTGGGCGACCAGCTGGACGCCGCCAGCGCCGCCTTCGACGGCTTCGATCCGACGCAGGACGCGGTATGGATGTGCGAAGCGCGCGCCGAGGCCGAGTACGTGTGGAGCCACAAGGCGCGCATCGCGCTGTTCCTCGCCGCCATGCGTCATTTCCGCGACAGCCTGCGCGCTCGCGGCTGGACCGTGCACTACCGACAGAACCGCCTACATGCCGCCACCAGCCTCGGCGAGGCCCTGAAGGCCGATATCGGTCGCCTGCGTCCGCGCGCGCTGTGCATGGTGGAAGCCGGCGAGTGGCGGCTGGCGCAGGCACTGACGCAGCTGGCGGAACGGTTGGGGCTGCCGTTGCAGCTGCGCGAGGACCGGCACTTCCTGCTGCCGCGAGCAGAGTTCGAGACCTGGATGCAGGGACGCCGGCAGCCACGCCTGGAGCACTTCTACCGCTGGATGCGTCAGCGCAGCGGGGTGCTGATGGAGGACGGCGAGCCGGCCGGCGGGCAGTGGAATTACGATCACGACAACCGCGAGTCCTTCGGCGCCGAGGGGCCGAAGGGTCTGCCGGCGGCGCCCCGGTTTCCGCCAGACGCGCTGACCCGCGAGGTGCTGGACGAGGTGGCGCAGGACTACACCGCGCACCCTGGCTCGCTGGCGGCGTTCGACTGGCCGGTGACCCGCGAGGAGGCGCTGGAAGCGCTGGACCACTTCATCGACAAGCGCCTGTCCGGCTTCGGCCCCTGGCAGGACGCAATCTGGGTCGGCGAGCCGCGCCTATGGCACTCGCTGCTGGCGCCGGCGCTCAACCTCAAGCTGCTGAACCCGGCCGAGGTCTGCGCGGCGGCGGAAGCCGCCTGGCGTCGCGGCGAGGCGCCGCTGGCCAGCGTCGAGGGCTTCATCCGCCAGATCCTCGGCTGGCGCGAATACGTGCGCGGCCTCTACTGGCATCGGATGCCGGCCTATCTGGACGACAACGCGCTGGCGGCAGACCAACCGCTGCCCGCCTTCTACTGGACCGGCGTCACCGACTACGCCTGTCTCGCCGACGCCATCGGGCAGACCCTGCAACTCGGCTATGCCCACCACATCCAGCGGCTGATGGTGACCGGCCTGTTCGCCCTGCTGCTGGGCGTGCGGCCGCGCGCGGTGCACGAATGGTATCTGGCGGTGTACGTCGATGCGGTGGAGTGGGTGGAGCTGCCGAATGTCATCGGCATGAGCCAGTACGCCGATGGCGGCCTGATGGCGAGCAAGCCGTATATCGCCAGCGGCAAGTACATCCAGCGCATGAGCAATGCCTGCGCCAGCTGCCGCTACGACCCGGCGCTGGCAACCGGGCCGCGCGCCTGCCCGTTTACCACCCTGTACTGGGATTTTCTCGACCGCCACCAGGAGCGCTTCCAGTCGCACCCGCGACTGCGGCCGCAGTTTCTCAACCTGCAACGCAAGGCGCCCGGCGAACGCGAGGCCTTGCGCCGGGAAGCGGTGCTGCTGCGCGGCCGGCTCGCGGCCGCCGCCGCCACCGGACCGGCCGCCACGGAGCCTTAGTCGAACAGGCGTTGCCAGCCCGGGTAGCCGAGCTGACGCAGGGTCGCGATGTTGCGCGCCGGCACCGACTCGATGTCGGGGAAGCTCGCCACCGCCTGCTCGATGCTGGCCTCGCGCAGCAGGTGCAGGCAGGGGTAGGGCGAGCGGTTGCTGCAGTTCTCGACATCGCCGGGGGCGGTTCCGTCGAACTGGTAGTCGGGGTGAAAGCTGGCGATCTGGATCTCGCCCTCCAGCTCCAGCGCCGCCACCGCCGCATCGGCGGTGTCGAGGAAGTCGTTGTAGTCGTAGAAGTCCTGCAGCACCTGCGGATGCACCAGCAGGCTGGTTTCGCGCTCGGCCGGGTCGGCGTCGCGCAGGTCTTCCAGCTCGCGGGCGAGGTCTTCGAGCAGTTCTTCAGGCGTGGTCGCGGCGCTCACCGCGATGTGCACCCGCTGCTTCACGTGGGCGGCTTTGGCGAAGGGGCAGAGGTTGAGGCCGATCACCGCGCGCTCCAGCCAGAGGCGGGTGGCGGCGATGACGGAGTCGTCGTCGGGGATGGGGGGATTCATGGCGGCAGTGTGCGGGCGCGGGCGGGCTCAGCGCCAGCCGGGCAGCCAGTGTTCGGATTCGCGCAGCTGGCGCCAGTCGATCTGTTCGCTACGGCGGCTCAGCACCGCTTCGAGCAGACAGCCGATCACCCGCTCCTGCTCGTCGCGCAGCAGCTTGGTGACCAGGAAATGCTTTTCGCGGTGCTGCGGCTGCCGGGCAGTCCACTTGCTGAGCAGCAGCTTTTCCGGATTGATCTGATTCATCGTGAAACGGAGACGAGGGCGCGAGCCCGTAGAATTCCAGCATGCCCGAATTGCCCGAAGTTGAGACCGTCCGCCGCGGCGTCGAGCCGCACGTTCTCGGCCGTCGCGTGCTGCGCGCGGTGGTCCGCGAACCGCGTCTGCGCTGGCCGGTGCCGCCCGAGTTCGCCGGCTGGATCGAAGGCCGTCGCATCGTCGCCACCGAGCGCCGCGGCAAGTACCTGCTGCTGCGCCTGGAAAGCGCCGATGCCGATGCCCCGGACCGGCTGATCGTCCACCTGGGCATGTCCGGCCGGTTGTTCGTGCTGACCGCGCCGGAGCCGCTGCGCAAGCACGACCATCTCGATCTGGAGCTGGAGGGCGGCGTGCTGCTGCGCTACCACGACCCGCGCCGCTTTGGCGCCGTGCTGCCCTGGCCGGCGGCGCAGGGCAGGCACCCGCTGATGGAAACCATGGGGCCGGAGCCGTTCTCCGCCGACTTCCACGGCGACTATCTGTTCGAGCGCGCGCGCGGCAAGAGCGCGGCGGTGAAGACCTTCCTGATGGACGGCGGCGTGGTGGTCGGCGCCGGCAACATCTACGCCGCCGAAAGCCTGTTCCGCGCCGGCATCCGCCCGACCCGGCCGGCCGGCAAGGTCACCCGCGCCGAGTACGTACGGCTGGCCGAGCGGGTGCGCGAGGTGCTGGCCGAAGCCGTGGAGCAGGGCGGCACCACCCTGCGCGACTTCGCTGGCGCCGATGGCCGTTCCGGCTACTTTCAGCAGGATCTCTACGTCTACGGCCGCGAGGGCGAGCCTTGCCGGGTCTGCGGCAGCGCCATCAGGAGCTTGCGACTGGGCAATCGCCAGAGCTGTTATTGCCCCCGCTGCCAGCGCTGACGGCGCCGGCCTTTCTCGTCAGCAGGGAACTGCGGTAGCGTCGCCGCGTTCCAGGAGAAACCGACGATGACGCGACTCGCGCAACCCCTGAGCCTGCCCTGCGGCGCTCGGCTCCCCAACCGTCTCTGCAAATCGGCGATGACCGAGGGCCTGTCCGACCCGCGCCTGTACGCCAGCGAGCGCCACAACCGGCTCTACCGGCAGTGGAGCGAGGGCGGCGCCGGCCTGCTCATCAGTGGCAACGTGATGATCGACAAGCGGGTGATGGAGCGACCGGGCAATGTCGCCATCGACCCGGCTTCCGCCTACCGGCCGGGCCACGAGGGCTACGAGCGCCTGCGCGCCTGGGCGCAGGCCGGCACCGTCGCCGGCAACCATCTGTGGATGCAGATCAGCCACGCCGGCCGGCAATCGCCCTGGTATGTGGCCAAGCAGCCGCTGGCGCCCTCGGAGGTGCAGCTCGACCTGATGGGCAACTACCGCCGGCCACGGGCGCTGAGCGAGGCGGAGATCCTCGACTTCATCCAGCGCTACGCGGCGGTGGCGCGGGTGGCGCGCGAGACCGGATTCACCGGCGTGCAGATCCACTCGGCGCACGGCTATCTGCTGTCCAGCTTCCTCTCGCCGGTCACCAACCAGCGCCAGGACGCCTGGGGCGGCCCGCTGGAGAACCGCGCGCGCTTCCTCCTGGAAACCCTGCGCGCCGTGCGCAAGGCGGTGGGACCGGACTTTCCGCTGTCGGTGAAGCTCAATTCCGACGACTTCCGCAAAGGCGGCTTCGAGTTCAGCGACTGCCTGCAGCTGGTGCAGTGGCTGAACACCGAGAGCGTCGATCTGCTGGAGGTTTCCGGCGGCACCTATGAGCAGCCCAAGCTGCTGGGCTACGAGGGCCGCACCGAAGACGCCCGGCCAGCACGCCAGAGCACCCAGCAGCGCGAGGCCTACTTCCTCGAATACGCGGCAGCGATCCGCAAGGTCGCGACTATGCCGATCCTGATGCCCGGCGGCTTCCGTCACCGCGCGGCGATGGAGGCGGCGCTGGAGAGCGGCGACATCGACGTCATCGGCCTGGCGCGGCCGCTGTGCACCGAGCCCGACCTGCCCAAGCGCCTGCTCAGCGGCGCCAGCCTGGAGGCGCCGGCCTTCGAGAAGAGCCTGAAGCTGGGCGGCGGGATGTTCGCGCCCAGTTCCGGCAGCTTCGTGGTCAAGCTGATCAATCTGCTCGGCCAGATGGGCTGGTACTACGCGCACATCGAGGATCTCGCCGACGGCAAGCCACTGAACCTGCAACGCGGCGTGCTGGCGGCCTTTCTGCGCTACCTGAAGAACGAGTACGGAACGGCCTGGCGGATGCGGCGGTCCTAGGAGCCCGGTCCTCAGTTCGCGGGCGGCGGCGTTGTAGGAAGGCGCCACCCCGAACCGACCCGCCTCAAGGAGATCGACCATGCGCCATATCCGTTTTGCGATGACGCTCGCCGCCCTGCTGACCCTGCCGGGCTGGCTGCCGGCCCAGGCCGAGGAGGCCCAGGCCAAACCCGAATCCACCCCCAAGCTGGAACGCTGCGAAGCCCCGACCGGCTCGCGCATCAGCCCGCAGCGGGACGACAAGGGCGAATGTCCGAAGGTCGCCGGCGCGGGACGGGTCTACGATCAGGAGGACTTGCAGAGCACCGGCGAAACCGACCTCGGCCGCGCCCTGAGCCGGCTCGACACCTCGATCCGCAGCAACGGTTACTGAGCGCCGCCCCCCGGCGCCGGCGGTGCGGCCAACACGACGCGATTGCGGCCATCGTGCTTGGCGGCATAGAGCGCCTGGTCGGCGCGCCGCAGTGCTTCCTCCAGATCGACGCTGGCGGTCGGCAACTCCGCCACCCCGATACTCACCGTGGTGCCAACGGCGGCGAGCGCGCCACCCAGGCGCAGCTGCTCGAATCCGGCGCGGATGCGCTCGGCGACCACCTCGGCCTCGCTGGCTTGGCTGCCGGGTAGCAGTACGCAGAACTCCTCGCCGCCGTAGCGGGCCAGCAGATCGCCGGGCCGGACCCATTGCTGGACGGCTTCGACAAAGCCGCGCAGCAAGCCATCGCCGGCTTCGTGGCCGTGGTGATCATTGATGCGCTTGAAGTGGTCGAGATCCATCAGCAGCAGCGACACCGGCTGGCGGTCGCGGGCACTGCGCTGCAACTGCCGCTGGGCCAGATTGCGGAAACCGGCGCGGTTGTAGGCGCCGGTGAGCGGGTCGTTGTAGGCCATGCCGCGCAGGCGGTTTTCCAGCCGCTCGTGGCTCATCGACATGATCGACAGGTTCCACAGCAGCACGGTGAGCACCACCATGAGGGTCACCAGCGCCTGGGTCAGGTCCGGCGACAGATAGCCCTGCGTCGGCGCGCCCAGCCGCAGCGTGACCAGCGCCCGAACCGGCATCACCAGCAGCAGGAGCGCGAAGGCCAGCATCGCGGCATAGCGCATGCGCAGCGGCTCTCGGCGCTGGGCGCGCCAGGCATCGACCAGGCAGGCGGCGCTGTAGCCGGCCAGCAGCGCCGCCATCAGCAGGATGCGGACGCTGAGGTTGCGTCCCACGGCGTCCACCTGCCAGAGCAACAGCATCAGCGCCGCCGGGGCCAGCAGCACCAGCCGCCAGGACACCCGCAGTTCCGCAAACCGGCGCAGCCCCGCCCACATCAGCCCGAATGACAGCAGCACCAGCCCGTTGGCGACGATGATCGACCAGAAGTCCGGGATCCTGTCACGCAGGCCAATCAGGCCGTTGGCGGCAAAGCCGGCGAGGTTGGACAGGGCCCAGAGCAGCATCGGCGAGCCGCCGTAGCGCAGCCGCCAGGTCGCCAGCTGCTGCACGCCGAACAACAGGTACAGCAGCACCAGAACCGCGTACAGGGTACGGGTGTCGAGCATGTTTCAGTGTCTGCCGACCGCCTCGGCGCCACCCGCTGCGCGGGCGATGGCGGCGTTCAATTCAGCGCGCCCGGCACGGCCAGGCGGAACGGCGCGATCAGAGCATCGAAGCGCTCGCCGGTAGCGGGGATCAGCATCTCGTACTCGCCGTGCATGGTGCCGACCGGCGTGTCCAGCGGACAGCCGCTGGTATAGCTGAAGCTCTCGCCCGGCTGCAGCAGCGGCTGCTGACCGACCACACCGGGGCCGCGCACCTCGTCGACCTCACCCTCGCCGTTGGTGATGACCCAGTGGCGGTTCAGCAGCTGCACCGCATAGCTGCCCAGGTTTTCGATATCGACCTGGTAGGCGAACAGCCAGCGCTGCACCTGCGGCATGGATTGCGCCGGCAGGTACTCCGGCCGCACGCGGATGCGGACATGGCGGGTCAGGGTTTCGCTCATGGCGGCTGGCCTAAAAGCCGGACCGGATTCTTGGCGAGCGGGGCAGGTTCACGGCCGGGCTCTACATGAACCCGGCGGTGAGCTGGGCTTCCTCGCTCATCATGTCGCGGGTCCAGGGCGGGTCGAAGGTCAGCTCCACCTCCACCTCGGCGATCTTCGGCACCGAAGCCACCTTGGTCTTGACGTCAGCCACCAGGGTGTCGCCCATGCCGCAGCCGGGCGCGGTGAGGGTCATGCGGATGCTGGCCTTGCGAACCTCGTCGCTGGTCCCGGGCAGCACATGGCAGTCGTAGACCAGGCCGAGGTTGACGATGTCGATGGGAATCTCGGGGTCGTAGACGGTCTTCAACTGGCTCCAGACCGCCTGCTCGATTTCCTTGTCGGTGGGGTTTTCCGGCAGCTCCAGCTTGGCCGGCTTGGGCTTGCCGATGGAGTCGGCGTCCTGACCGTCGATGCGGAACAGATGGCCCTGCACCTGCACGGTGTAGCTCCCGCCCAGTGCCTGGGTGATGACGCCGACGGCGCCCTCCGGCAACTCCACCTTGGTGCCCTGCGGTATGAGGACGCCGATGACGTCGCGGCTGAAGGTGACTTCTTCCTGACCCTGCACGGCTACTAACCACCCAGAAGGAAACTTTTCCGGCGCGCATCTTAAACCCCCGGCGCGGCTGGCGTATCGAAGCCGGGAATTGCCGTGCCCGTGCATTGCGGCGGCGGCGCCCGGAGGGGAGACAACACATGCGCCTGGAGAAATTTTCCATCGGCAATCCGGCGGCGGTGATCGCGGCCGCCCTGCTGGTGCTGCTGTTCGGCTGGATCGCGATGGCGCGGCTGCCGATCCAGTTGCTGCCCGACACCCAGCAGCCGCAGTTGTTCATCCAGGTCGGCTGGCGCGAGGCCGCGCCCAGCGAGCTGGAAGAAGCGCTGATCGAGCCGATCGAGGAGGCCATGCGCGGCCTGCCGGGCATGAAGGAGATGCGCGCCAACGCCGGTCGCGGCTTTGGTGGCGTGGCGCTGACCTTCGGCATCGGCACCGACATGACCCGGGTGATGCTGGACGTGGTCAGCCGCCTCAACACCCTGCCCAGCCTGCCGCCGGATGCCGACGAACCGCGCGTGTTCGCCGGCGACAACTGGCAGGGCGCCAATGCCGCCTCGATGCTGGTGCGGCCGCTGCCCGGCAACCCGGTCACCGACCCGGCCTCGGTCTATCAGAAGCTGATGGAAGAGGTGGTCGAGCCCCGGCTGGCGCGGGTGCCCGGCGTCTCGCGGGTCAACCTGGAAGGCGGCCGGCCGCGCGAGGTGCGGGTGTCCTTCGACCCGCACCGGCTGGCGGCGCTGGGGCTGACGCCTTCGCGACTGGCCGAGCTGGTGGCCGGCGCCCGCGATGTTTCCGCCGGCTTCGCCAATGTCGGCCGCCGGCAGTTCACCGTGCGCTTCACCGGCAAGGAGCCGGTGAGCCAGTTGGGCGAGCTGATCGTCGGCTGGAGCGGCGGCGGCAAGACGACCGACCCGCTGGGCAGCCAGGGCGAGCGGCCGCTGTACCTGCGCGAGGTCGCCGACATCCAGATCGCCTACCAGGACGCCCGCGCCTTCACCTACCGCAACGGCGTGCCGGGCTACTACATCACCGTCAACCGCACCTCGGAGTCGAACATCGTCGGCCTGCTCGACGGCATCAAGGAGGCCATCGCCGAACTCAACGCCGGCCCGCTGGCGCAGGAAAAGCTGGTGATGGATCTCTCCTGGGACGCCAGCGTCTACGTGCGCCGGGCGGTGGGCTTCGTGCAGGAGAGCCTGATCATCGGCATCCTGCTGGCGGTCGGCGGCCTCTGGTACTTCCTGCGCGGGCCGCGCGCCCTGCTGGTGCTGGCGGCGACCATCCCGCTGTCGCTGGCCTTCGCGGTGATCACCCTGCATGCGCTGGAGCGCACGCTCAACGTCATCTCGCTGGCCGGCCTCGCCTTCAGTACTGGCATCGTCATCGACGCCGCGCTGATCGTGCAGGGCAACATCCTGCGCTATGTGCAGGAAGGCAAGAACGCCTGGGACGCGACGCTGGACGGCGCCCGCGAAGTGATCCCGGCGCTGTTCGCCTCCATGCTCACCAGCGTCGCGATCTTTCTGCCGGTGCTGTTCATGGAGGGCCTGGAGGGCCAGCTGTTCAAGGATCTCGCGATCACCATGAGCGTCAGCCACGCCGCCTCGCTGCTGGTGGCGATGACCGTGATCCCGGCCGCCAACCGCTGGGCGCTGGCGCGCGGCATCCCCGCCGACAGCCACGGCCACTGGTGGCAGGCGATGGCGCGGCTGGCGATGCGCGCCACCGAGGCGCCGGCAGCGCGGGCCGCCTGGATCGTCGCCCTGGTGGTCGGCGCGACGGCCTTCACCCTGCTGATGCGGCCCAAGCCCGACTACCTGCCGGTGGCGCCCACCGAAAACGTCTGGGGCAATTTCCGCCTGCCGCCGGGCGGCAATCTGGCGACCTTCCAGCGCGAGGTGGCGCCGGTCGTGATCGCCCGCCTGCAGCCCTACTACGAGGGCCAGAAGGAACCGGCGATCAAGTACTACAACTTCTCGGCCTTCGCCGGTGGCGGCCAGGGCGTGGTGGTGGCCTATGCCCGCGACCCGGAAAAGACCCAGGAGGTGGTGAAGCTGCTCAAGGAGGAGATCCTCGCCGGGCTGCCGGATACCGCCGCCTTCGCCAACCGTGGCTCGCTGCTGAGCGTGGACGGCAACAATGCCCGCGAGATCCGGCTCTGGCTGCAAGGCCCGGAGCTGGAGGGGCTGATGGCGGCCGCGAAGGTCGCCGAGCAGGAAATCCCCAAGGCCATCCCCGACACCTTCCCGCAGCCCTACCCGCCGCTGGAATTCAGCCAGCCGGAGTTGCAGCTCAAGCCCGACGAGTGGCGCATCAGCCGCGCCGGCCTGGACCGCAACACCGTTTCGCGCAGCCTGCGCGCCTACACCGGCGGCCTGTGGGCCGGCGAGTATTTCGACGGCAACGAGCGGCTCGACATCATCCTCAAGGGCAGCGAGTGGACCAGCCCCGAGCAGCTCGCCGAGCTGCCGCTGATGACGCCGCAGGCCGGCATCCAGACGGTCGGCGAGCTGACCCGTATCCAGACCACCGTCGGGCCTTCGGAGCTGGCGCGCATCAACGGCCGCCGCACCATCACCGTCGGCTTCGAGCCGCCGGAGGACATGAGCCTGGACGAGGCCATCGAGCGCATCCGCGAGCAGGTGGAGCCCAAGGTGCGGGCAGTGCTGCCGGACAACGCCCAGCTCAGCTACGCCGGCTCCGCCAACGACTTGCAGGAGGCGCTGAAGGCGATGGCCAACAACTTCGCGCTGGCGCTGCTGATCCTGTTCGCGCTGATGGCGGCGCTGTTCCGCTCGGTGTGGGACTCGCTGCTGGTGATGCTGGTGATCCCGGTCAGCACCGCCGGCGGCATCGCCGCGCTGCGCCTGCTCGGGCTGTTCAGCTTCCAGGCCCTGGATCTGTTGACCATGATCGGCTTCATCATCCTGCTCGGCCTGGTGGTCAACGCCGCGATCCTGCTGGTGGACCAGACCCGCGCCCGCGAGCACGCCGGCATGGCGCGTCGCGACGCCGTGCAACAGGCGCTGGAGACCCGCGCCCGTCCCATCGTGCTGTCCACGCTCACCGCCGTGCTGGGCATGCTGCCGCTGATCGTGATGCCCGGCCTGGGCAGCGCGGTGTACCGTGGCCTGGCGGCGGTGGTCGCCGGCGGCATGGTGATCGGCACCCTGTTCACCTGGTTCCTGATGCCGGCGCTGCTGCGCATCGGCGAGGCACGCAAGCCAGCGGCAAGGCTCGCCAGTACGCCGGTCAGCGAGCTGGAGGCCCAAGGCAGATGAACCCACGTACTGCCCCTCTCCTCCGCTGGCGGGGGAGGCAAGCACTCATCCGAATCTTCGAGGCCCGAACCATGAACCGCGCCCTGCTCCTCTCCTTGCTGGTCCTGTCCGCCTCGGCTTTTGCCCAGGGCGGTCCCGCGCCTTCGGCGGTGCGGGTGTCGCGCGCCGAGCTGCGCGCCATCGCGCCCAGCGTCACCGTCACCGGCGTGGTGCAGTCGCGCGCCGCCGCCGATCTCGCCGCGCCGGTCGCCGGCCGCCTGCTGTGGGTGGCGGAGCCGGGCACCGAGGTGAAGGCCGGCGACGTGGTGGCGCGCTTCGACATCGAGGAGCTGCAATTGCAGCGCGCCGAGCAGCAGGCGCGGGTCACCCGTGGCGAGGTGGCGGTGAAGGCCGCCGAGCGCGAGGCCGAGCGCCTGCGCGCCGCCGGCACCGCCATCTCGCGGGTGCAGCTCAACCAGGCCGAGGACGTCCGCGATCTCGCCAAGGGCGATCTGGAAATCGCCCGCGTCAGCCTGCGCCAGACCCAGGAGCGCCTGAGCCGCGCGGTGCTGCGCGCGCCGGTCGCCGGCGTGGTCAGCGAGCGCATCAAGCGCGCTGGCGAGGAGGCGGCGCGTGGCGAGCTGATCGCGCGGTTCGCCGATACCGGCAATCTCGAGCTGCGCTTGTTCCTGCCGCTACGCCATGTGCGGGCGATCCACAACGGCACCGAGGTCAGGGTGCTGAGCGCCTCCGGCATTGCCAGCGCCGGCAAGGTGCGCGCGGTGGTGCCGGTGGGCGATGCCCGGTCGCAGTCCTTCGAAGCCCTGGTGGATGTCGCCAGCCTCAAACCGCAACCGCCGGTAGGCGAGACCCTGCGCGTCGAGCTGCCGCTGGAGGCGGCGCGCAATGCCCTGGTGGTGCCGCGCGACGCGGTGGTGATCCGCGCCGAGGGCAATGCCGTGTTCCGCCTCAGGGACGGCCCGCAGCAGAGCCGCGTCGCCGAGCGCATCCCGGTACGCCTGGGTGTCGCCGATGGCGCCTACGTGGCGGTCGAGGGCGCGCTGGCGCCCGACGATGAGGTCGTGATCCGTGGCGCCGAAACCCTGGCCGACGGCGCGCCGGTGAAGGTGGTCGACCTCAGCAGCGCCGTCGCCCGCCAGACCGGTGCGGCGGGCGGGCGCGGTTGAGGCGCACACTTCAGTCCGCGTTCACACTGCTCACCTAATTTGCGACACCGATCTGCTCTGTCCTCCCTGGGAGTCCCCAATGCGTCCTGCCCTGCTGCTGCCCGCCCTCGCGCTGCTCACTACCGCCTCGCTTGCCCAGGCCCAGCCGCCACCGCCGGCGGCACGGGTGGTCACCGTCAGCGGCCAGGGCGAGGCCAGCGGCCTGCCCGACCGGGCGCGGCTGTCGATGGCGGTGGAGGCACGCAACCTCGACCTGCGGCTCGCCGAGACCGAGGTCAACAAGGTCGTGCGCGCCTATCTCGGCGAGCTGAAGACGCTCGGCATCAAGGACGAGGACATCAACACCGCCGGCTATTCGGTGAATCCCGAGTACGACTGGGTGGATAACCAGCAGCGCTTCCGCGGCTATCTGGCGCGCCGCCAGATCGAGCTGACGGTGCGCAAGCTCGACCAGCTCGGCGACGCCCTGCTGCGCGCCACCAAGGCGGGCGTCAATCAGGTCAATCCGCCGGTGCTGGAGTCGTCCAAGCTCAAGGAAATCGAACGCAGCGCCCTGGCCCGCGCCGCCGCCGACGCACAGGCGCAGGCGCAGGTGCTGGCCGAAACGCTGGGCTTGAAGCTGGGGGCGGCACGCAATGTCGTCGCCGGCGGCAGCCAGCCGCTACCGCCGCCAGTGCCGATGGTGAAGGCCATGGCGATGCGCGCCGATGCCGCGCCGGAGATGTCCGGCAACGAGCAGATGGGCTTTGCCGGCGGCCAGATCCGCGCCAATGCCAGCGTCACGGTCGAGTTCGATCTGGTCGGCCTCAACTGAGGCAGTCGGATCCGGCACCGGGCGGCGTTCCCTGCGGGGCGGGAATGCCGCGCTGATGGGGCACTGCGCAACACCGCAGGGCGGTCGAGAGGCCGCAGAGGGGCGCTGCTGCGCGGCGCGTGCTCGGATCAGACGGATTCCGGCGGCCTTACTTGACCCAAAGCAGGAACAGCGACAGCGCGCCGGCGTAGAACACCGTCACCGCCAGCGCGCCGGCGATCTTCTGCCAGCGCGGCGCCTCGGCGGTGACCCGCCACATCCACAGCGCGGCGACCGCCAGCAGGGCTTCCGGGATCAGCGGGTAGAGCGCGAAGCCGGCGACCATGTTGACGTCCTGCGCGTACCAGAGATTGAGCGGCCGCGCCGCCCATTCCCAGAGCAGGAACAGCAGCAGGGCGGCGACGCCGGCGAACAGGTAGGACCAGCCGCGCTTCACCGCCGCTGCATAGAGCGTGATCGGCCAGAGCAGCATGATCCACATGCCGGCGAAGTAGACCGGCACCACGTTGGCGAGCTTGGGCACGCCGTAGTTGGGGAACACCAGGGTGCCCATGCGCTTGACCAGCATCCAGTCGGCAGCCGGCAGGGTCAGCGACAGCGGCAGCAGGAAGGTCCACAGCACATACCACTGCGGGTGCCGGCGCCAACGCGCCGCCAGCGGCAGCGCCAGGTTGTAGAGCGCCGCCAGCCAGATCAGCGCGCGGCCCAGGTTGTGGCCCTCAAGGCCGATGGTCAGCGGCAGGGCGAGGGCGAAGAACGCCAGGTGGAACAGGGCGGCGTCCCGGAGGGAGGCCTGGTTGGGGCTGTCGATCATTTTCTTATTGTCCTTCCTGGCCCCGGCGGCCGCCACGCCACCGAACGGCAAAACATGCAGCATCCCGCGCAGGATGGCAGAATTGGGCACTTTCCCGCCAAACAACGGAAACCTCGTGCCGGAAAGTCCGCGCGACAGCGCCTCCGCTAAACCCCTCGTCGGTGTGATCATGGGCTCCCGGTCCGACTGGGAGACCATGCAGCATGCCGTGCAGACGCTGGTTGATCTCGGCGTGCCGCACGAGGCCCGCGTGGTCTCCGCCCACCGCACCCCCGACCTGCTGTTCGACTACGCCGAAGCGGCGGTCGGCCGTGGCCTGAAGGTGATCATCGCCGGTGCCGGCGGGGCCGCCCATCTGCCGGGCATGTGCGCCGCCAAGACCCGCCTGCCGGTGCTGGGCGTGCCGGTGCAGAGCAAGGCGCTCAACGGTCAGGACTCGCTGCTCTCCATCGTGCAGATGCCGGCCGGCATTCCGGTCGGAACCCTGGCGATCGGCCGCGCCGGCGCCACCAATGCCGCGCTGCTGGCCGCCGCCATCCTCGCCAACGAGGACGCCGCGCTGGCCGAGCGCCTGGACGCTTTCCGCGCCGCCCAGACCCGCAAGGTTCTGGAAGACGCGCCGCTGGAACTGACTCCCGTCCTATGAAGATCGGCATCTTGGGCGCCGGCCAGTTGGGCCGGATGCTGGCGCTGGCGGGCTATCCGCTGAATCTCGATTTCGTTTTTCTCGACCCCGCCACCGAGGCCTGCGCAGCGCCGCTGGGCAGCCATATCCAGGCCGGCTTCGACGACGAGCGGGCGCTGACCGAGTTCTGCGTCAGCGTCGATGTCGCCAGCTTCGAGTTCGAGAACGTCAGCGCCGAGAGCGCTGGCTTCGTCGCCAGCCGCATTCCCTTGCATCCCTCACCGGCGGCGCTCACCGCCGGCCAGGACCGCCTGCACGAGAAGCAGTTGTTCCAGCGCCTCGGCATTCCGGTGCCGGCGCATGCGGCGATCAGCTCGCTGGAAGGCCTGCGCCAGGCCGTGCGCCAGCTCGGCCTGCCGGCGGTGCTCAAGACCCGGCGCATGGGCTACGACGGCAAGGGCCAGGCCGTGCTGCGCAGCGAAAGCGAGCTGGAAGCCGCCTGGGAACGCCTGGGCTCGCAGCCGCTGATCCTGGAACAGTTCATCCCCTTCGAGCGGGAAGTCAGTTGCCTGGCGGTGCGCGCGCAGGACGGCCAGATGCGCTTCTACCCGCTGGTGGCGAACGTCCACCGCGACGGCATCCTGCGCACCGCGATACCGACCCTGGCCGATCCGCTGCAGCGCGAGGGCGAGGACTACGCGCGACGGGTCGCCGAGCAGCTCGACTACGTCGGCGTGCTGGCCTTCGAGTTCTTCGTCGCCGGCGGCCGCCTGCTGGCCAACGAGATCGCGCCGCGCGTGCACAACTCCGGTCACTGGAGCATCGAAGGCGCGGAGTGCTCGCAGTTCGAGAATCACCTGCGCGCGGTAGCCGGCCTGCCCCTGGGCGGGACCCGTCTGCGCGGGGCTTCGGCGATGGTGAACCTGATCGGCGACGCGCCGCCGGTGGCCGAACTGGCCGCGCTGCCCGGCGTGCATGTGCACCTCTACGGCAAGACCCCCAAGCCGCAGCGCAAGATCGGCCACGTCACCGTCACCGCCGATCACCACGACGAGCTGTTGGCCCTGCTGGCGCCGGTGCAGACGCTGGTGGAGCGCTACGCCGGCTGAGCCGGGTCGCCGCGCAGCCCTGAAATCACTCAGGGCTTGAGATCGGCCTTGAGTTCCTTCCACAGCAGCCGGTAGGCCTCGGCGGCCGGGTGGCTGCTGGCGTAGTCCTCGATGGGCGCGCGGTGCTCGCCCATTTTCTCCACCCCCGAGGCGTAGGGGATCACCGCCTTGTAAGGCCTGGGCATGGCCTTGGGCGGCTGCTCGATCAGCGCCCGATGCAGACCGCGACGGCGGTCAGCCAAGGACCAGAAGCCGCGCAGCTTGGCCTTGGGGAAGTCGTGTTCGGCGAAGTAGTCCAACACCTGCTTGAGCGCGCGCAGCGAGAGGTGGGTGGGCACGGTCGGCACCAGCACCCGGTCGGCGGCGGCGAAGATGTTGTCGGCCAGGTGCGAGAGGCTGGGCGGGCAGTCGAGCACGCACAGCGAATAGCTCTCGGACAGTGGCTCCAGCAGCGTCGCCAGGGTGTCGCGGCCGTCCTTGCGCAGCCAGGTGTCGAGATGGCGGCTGGCGAGATCGGCCGGGATCAGCGACAGGTTCGGCCAGGCGGTTTCCTGAACCCACTGGCCGATGGGGGCGCCGCCGGTCCATAGCGATTTCGGCTTGGCCGCTTCCGGCGCTTCGGCGCGCAGCGTCCAACTGGCGGCACCCTGGGGATCGAGATCCCAGAGCAGCGTCGGCAGGCCGGACCTGGCGGCCAGGGTGGCGAGATTCACCGCGGCGGCGGTCTTACCGACACCGCCCTTGAGGTGGTAGAGCGCGACTGTCTTCATGGACCGCTCCCTGCGGGCTCCAGCGCATTATGTCGCCAGCAACGGTCGCTCTGCCGGCGGCGCGCCGGGCTACCATCGCCGCCGTCCCCCAACGGCCCTGCGCGATGCCGCTTTCTTCCTCCTCCCGTCGCGCTCTTTGGTACGCCCACGGCGCGGCGCTGCTGCTGGGGGGTACGGCCCTGTTCCCGCGCCTGATTGCCTTGCCGGCCGAGCAACTGGTCAGCCTGCGAACCGCCATCGCCGCGCTGCTGTTGCTGAGCCTGGCGCTGGCGCGGCGAAGCTCCTGGGCCTGGCTGGCGGGTGCCGGTAAGCGCTGGCTGCTGCTCAGTGGACTGCTGCTGGGCGGCCACTGGTGGGCCTATTACGAGGCCATCCAGCGCGGCGGCGTGGGCCTGGCGGTGGTGCTGGTTTACAGCTCGCCGGCCATGACCGTGCTGCTGGAAGCCTGGCTGCACCGACGCTGGCCGGCCAGGCACAGCCTGCTGGCGGCGACTGCGGTGAGTCTCGGCGTGGCCCTGGTGCTGCTGCCAAGGTTCGGCGATCAGCAACCGGCGCCCCTGGCGGCGGGCTTGGCCCTGTTGGCGGCGCTGCTCTACGCCTTGCGCAACCTGCTGGTGCGCGAGCGACTGGCGCAGGCACCGGGCCTGGGCCTCGCCGGCACGCAGTTCGCAGTGGTGGCGCTCGCGGGACTGCCCAGCCTGCGCGGCCTGCACCTGGATGCATCGACCTGGGCTTGGCTGCTGCTGTTCGGCAGCCTGTTCACCGCCTTGCCGCACCTGGCGCTGCTGCTGGCACTCCAGCGCTTGCCGACCTCGACGGTGGCGCTGGTGGCCAGCCTGGAAGTGCCCTATGCGGTGCTGCTGGCCTGGTGGCTGTTGCAGGAGCCACCGGGAACAACGCTGCTGGCGGGCGGGCTCTGCATCCTCGGTGCCGCTTGGCTGGCCAGCCGGCACGCGGGCGACGACGCGGCGCAGGGGGCCTAGCAGGTCTGGGTCCGAGGCTGGGCCGGCGCCGAGGGCAGACGGCATTGGCGTTGCGGCGATGGCCGACTCAAAGCCAGCGGACTGTCGCTGGTACGCAGCGCCAGTTGCCGCTCAGCCCAGGCCTTGGCGCCGTAGCTCCCCTGGGGTGTAACCACCAAGCCTTCCAGCCGCACCACGGTGAGGGCATGGGCAGGCCCGTCGGGAACACCCGGAGCCCGCGCGGCGAAGGCCAACGCGGTACAGGCCAGCAGGGCGGCGGCAACCACGCCAGTGTTGATGGCTTCCAGCAAGCGGCTGGCCTTGGCGCGGCGGTGACCCAGCCACGGACTCCGCGAATTCCTTTTCATGGGCGTCTCTCCTCCGGAACGACTGCGGCGTATGGATGCGCCGCAGACCGTGGAGGTTGGAAACGCACGGCATTCCCGTGCTTCGGCGATCGCTCAGGGACTGGTGATGGCGCTCACCGGCACCGCCGGCAGCAGCACGCTGGAGGGGTGGGCGGCGTCGCTGTAGAAGGTGATCAGGCCCAGCGCCTGATCGACCAGATCGGTCACCGGCGGCAGACCATGCGGGAAGTCGCTGCCGCTGACGGTGATGCGCAGGCGGTTGCCCTTCTTGATCACGACGGCAGTCGGAAATACCTCGACCGGTAGCAGCGTCGGCTCGCCGGCCACCAGCGGCTGGCGCGAGGCTTCGGTGTAGGCATGCCAGGGCTGGATCATCTGCCCGCCGAGTTTGCGCGAGCGTGCCTCATCAACAGCACGGAAGGAGGCGGTGAGGATGCCGTTGCTGCGCTCGTGCGAGACACCGTCAGCCGTCACTTCGGTGACCCGCACCAGCACGCCGGCGTCGGTGCCCGTGGATGACACCCAGAGATCGGCCTGGATGGGGCCGTTGAAGTAGTAGTCCTCGGCCATCGGCTCGCTGGTGTAGCTCAGTTCCAGCAGGGCCTCGTTGAGGCGGTTGTCACTGAAGCAGGGCAGTTGCGTGGCGCCGAGCAGGCCGGCAGTCCACTGCGAGGTGCTGGTGGAGCAGAGGCCATTGACCGGCTGCTGCAGGGCAACGCGGCTGGATTCGTCGGCCGCGGGTGCGGCGCGGCTGAGGCTCTGGTCGCCGCGCAGGTACCAGCGCTCCGGGCGGGCCTGCGGGTGCGGCCAGTCGCTGGCGGTGCTGTAGCGTTCCTCGCCCCAGAGATACTGGGTGACGTTGGGCACGCTCTCGGCCTGGTTGCCGAGGCCCTTGAGGTAGCGGTCGAACCACATCAGGGCGATGGAATCGAGGTCGGGCACGTTGTCGCGCGGCAGGCCTTCGCCCATCGAGCCATCCAGGTGCTGCCAGGGGCCGATCAGCAGCTTGCTGGTGGCGTGGCCCTTGAGCGCCTCGTACAGCAGCGGCTCGCCGCGCTGGAAGATGTCGTTGAGGCCGCCGACGACGAAGGTCGGCACCTTGATGCGGTCGGTGTATTCCAGCGGCGAACGAAGGCGCCAGAACTCGCTGTCGTAGTTCTGCCCGCCCAGACCAAGCGCCGCCTGGGCGATGACCGGCACCTGGAACTGGGTCAGGGCGCCGAGCAGGTGCTCGGCCAGCACCAGCGGCAGATTCGGGTCCGGCTCCACCGGCAACAGCCCGAGCCCGGTGACCAGGCCCATCCACAGCGGAATGAAACCAATGTTGACCTGGCCGCCGCTGAACACGATGTCGCGGTAGGCATCGCCCATCGGCACGATGGCGAACACCGCCTTGTGCGCCGGGTGCTGGTGGGCGGCGGTGAACAACTGGGTGATGGCCATGAACGAGGCGCCCCAGGTACCGACCTGGCCGTTGCTCCAGCTCTGCTTGGCGGCCCAGTCGATCACTTCCAGATAGTCGCCCTGTTCGTTCTCGCCGAAAGCCTCCCAGGTGCCGCCGGACAGGCCCGTGCCGCGCACATCGACGCTGAGGTGGGCATAGCCATGACGGACCAGGAAGGCATTGCTGGCCGGGATCGCCGGAATACTCTTGTTGTAGCCGGTCTGGGTCAGGATCACCGGGAACGGCCCGGGCAGCGCCTTACCGTCGGCATCGGCGGGCAAGGCCACCGAGGCCGAGAGCTGGACGCCGTCGCGCAGGGTGATCTTCAAGCCGGTCTGGGAGACCGTGCCTGGTGCCTCTTCGGCGCGTTGATAGTGGAACCAGGCCTGCTTGGCGCCGGTTTCGTTGCCGATCCCGCTGCTGCGGTCACTGCTGTCGCCCGCGCCGCCGCAGGCAGCAAGCAGGCTTAGCGCGCTGGCGAGCGCCACGGACAGGGTGGCACGGGCTGCCTGGGGCAGGTTCATGGGGTTCTCCTCCAAGATTCGATCCGGCCCCTTGAGGGGCTCTGCTGTCTTAGGCCACCGGGGCCGCGCGGAACGCGACCCCGGCGAGGCCGATTCTAAACGTCGAGATTGCCGACCAGCAGCGCATGCTTCTCGATGAACTCGCGGCGCGGCTCTACGTCTTCGCCCATCAGCGTGGTGAAGATCAGGTCGGCGGCCACCGCATCCTCGATGCTGACCTGCACGAGACGGCGATTGGCCGGGTCCAGAGTGGTTTCGTGCAACTGCTCGGGATTCATCTCGCCCAGGCCTTTGTAGCGCTGGATGTGCAGGCCGCGACGGGCCTCGCTCATCAGCCAGTCGTCGGCTTCGGCGAAGCTTTCCACTGCCTTCTGGCGATTGCCACGGCGTACCACCGCGCCGGGTTTGATCAGGTCGCGCAGGGCTTCGTTGAAGGCGACGATCTGACGGTACTCGCCGCCAGTGAAGAAGTCCTCGCCGAACAGGGTGCTGTGCTCGGCACCGTGCTGGTTGCGGATCACCGTGAGCTGCGGGTGACCATTCACCAGACGCGCCTGCACTGCATAGGCCCCGTTCAGCGCGCCGGTGCTGTTGAGATCGGTGTAGAAGCGCTCGGCCCAGCCGGCCATGCCGGCCTCGTCAGTCGGCAGCGGCGCGTGCACGCGCAGACGAGCCAGCACGAAGGCATCGTAACGACGGCCCAGACGCGCCAGGGCATCCCCGATGGCAGCGCGCTCCTCCATCAGCCGCTTCAGGCGCTCCGAGGGCAGCGCCGGCAGGCCAGCGCCCGGGATCAACTCGGCCTCGTCCAGTGCCTGGCCCATCAGCCAGCGCGTCAGGGCATGATCGTCCTTGACATAACTCTCTGATTTTCCTGCCTTTACTTTGTACAGGGGCGGCTGCGCGATGTAGATGTGGCCGCGTTCCAGCACTGGCAGCATGTGCCGGTAGAAGAAGGTCAGGATCAGGGTGCGGATATGGGCGCCGTCGACGTCGGCGTCGGTCATGATGATGATGCGGTGGTAGCGCAGATTCTCCGGCTTGAGCTCGTCGCGACCGATACCGCAACCCAGGGCAGTGATCAGGGTGCCGACTTCAGCCGAGCTGAGCATCTTTTCCAGACGCGCGCGCTCCACGTTCAGAATCTTGCCCTTGAGCGGCAGGATGGCCTGGAAAGCTCGGTCGCGGCCCTGCTTGGCGGAGCCACCGGCGGAATCGCCCTCGACCAGGAACAGCTCCGACTTGGCGGGATCCTTTTCCTGGCAATCGGCGAGCTTGCCGGGCAGGCCGGCGATGTCGAGCACGCCCTTGCGCCGGGTCATGTCGCGCGCCTTGCGGGCGGCTTCACGGGCGCGGGCGGCCTCGATCATCTTGCCGGCGATATTGCGGGACTCCTTCGGGTTTTCCAGCAGGAAGTTGCCGAAGTGTTCGGTCATGGCGGCATTCACGGCCGGCAATACTTCCTCGGTAACCAGCTTGTCCTTGGTCTGGCTGGAGAAGCGCGGCTCCGGCACCTTCACCGAGATGATCGCGGTCAGGCCTTCGCGGGAGTCTTCGCCGGAGAAATCGACTTTCTCCTTCTTGGCCAAGCCTTCCTTGTCGATGTAGGCATTCAAGCAGCGGGTTAGCGCGGCGCGGAATCCAGACAGGTGGGTGCCGCCGTCACGCTGGGGAATATTGTTGGTGAAGCAGAGAACCCGCTCTTCGTAGCTATCGTTCCACTGCAGGGCGACTTCCACGGAAACCCGGTCCTGCTGGCTGACGAAGTGCACCACCGTCGGGTGTACCAGGGTCTTGCCCTTGTTGAGGAAGTCGACGAAGGCCTGGATGCCGCCCTTGAACTCGAACAGATCCTCGCGACCGCTGAGTTCTTCGCGCAGATTGATGCGCACACCAGAATTCAGGAACGACAACTCGCGCAGGCGCTTTGCCAGGATGTCGTAATGGAATTCGGTGAGCTTGAAGATGCTGCCATCGGGCCAGAACCGGACTTCGGTGCCACGGCGGTCGCTGGGACCGAGCGTCTTCATCGGCGCCACCGGTTTGCCGCACTGGTATTCCTGCTGGTAGGCCTGGCCGTCACGCCAGACACTCAGCAGCAGGCGGCTGGACAGCGCGTTCACCGCCGATACGCCGACCCCGTGCAGGCCACCGGAAACCTTGTAGGAGTTCTGATTGAACTTACCGCCTGCATGCAGCACGGTCATGATCACTTCGGCCGCCGAAACATTGAATTTCGGGTGCAGGTCCACCGGCATGCCGCGGCCGTTGTCGGTGACGGTAACGCTGCCATCGGCGTGGATGATGACATCGATCTGCGAGCAATAGCCGGCGAGCGCCTCGTCCACCGAGTTGTCGACGACTTCGAAAACCAGGTGGTGCAGACCGGAACCGTCATCGGTGTTGCCGATGTACATGCCCGGACGCTTGCGCACTGCCTCCAAGCCCTCCAGAGCCTGGATACTGGAAGCGTCGTACTTGTTTTCTTGATCTGACATCTCGATTTCCGGCTTACTTTGGAGCGTCGGCTAGACAGAATCCGTAGCGCTCAAATTTCCATGTTCCACGTGGAACACGCGGTGGGCAGTGCTGGCATTGCCCGCAGGCATCAATCCAACTCGCCATTCTAACGAGGTCACCATGCTTTGTCCGGGATAGTCGGCCAAGGCAGCGAGCAGGCGACGCTGCCAGTCCTGGGAAAGCTCTGCTTCCAGGTCATCAAGCAGGATCACCGGGCTGTTCTGACGGACCCGGGCCACCAAGCTAGCCTGAGCCAGAATCATCGCCACCGCCAGCAGCTTCTGTTGTCCCCGGCTGACGAAGCTACGCGCGTCGCGCTCCTGGAAGCGCAGCCGCAGTTCCGCTCGGTGCGGACCAGCATGGGTAAAACCCATTTTGCGGTCGCCTGCGAGCCCAAGGCTGATCGCGGATTGCAGATCAAGGCTTTCGTCCCAGCCAGCGACCAGTTGTAGGCTGATCCGATCAGTATCCAGCAAGCGAGCCAGCCAGAGTCTCACCTCGCCTTCCAGCACCTTCAGGTGATTGCGTCGAATCGCCTGCAAGGCTTCGCCAGCGACGACCAGTTCCGGATCCCAGGCCGCAATCTGCGGCGGCGACAGGCGTTGGCGCAGAGCCTGATTGCGTTGCCGAAGAGCACGCTCGTACCGACGCCAAAGCGAAAAAAAGGACTGTTCCACGTAGAACAATCCCCAGTCGAGGTAGCGGCGGCGATAAACCGGGCCCTCTTCGAAAACCCGATGCAACTGGCGATCCACCAAGGCAACCGGGGCGGCCTCGGCCAGCTCTTTGCGATTGCTGAGTTCACCGAGTCGACGAACCTGTACTTCGCCACGCTGAACCAGCACCGACCATGGCGTGGCGGGCGCTCCGCCGCTGACGTCTTCCGCCAAGGCAATCTGTACACGGGCGAGCGACTGCCCTTCGCGGATCAACTCCTCGACACGTCGGGCGCGAAAACTGCCCGCCCGAGTAGCCAGGTAAATTGCTTCAAGTACCGAAGTCTTACCGGCGGCATTGGCACCGTGCAGGATATTGATCCCAGGGTGCGGATCCAGACGGAACTGCTCGAAGCGTCGCAGCGATTCCGCTGCGACCCGGGCGATACGCATCGAGCAAGAACGCGAGCGGCTCGCTCAGAGCCGCATCGGCATCACCACGTATTTGCTGTGTGTGCTTTCACCGGCCTCGAACAACAGGCCGCTGGCATCGGGACCGCGAAGTTCCAGGACGAAGTTCTCGGTCTTCATCGCGTCGAGCGCGTCCAGCAGGTAGGTCACGTTGAAACCGATCTCCATCGGCTCCCCGTCCAGTTCCACCTCGACTTCTTCCTCGGCTTCCTCGCGCTCGGGATTCTGGGTCTGGATGCGCAGGAGATCAGGCTCCAGCTGCAAACGGACTCCACGGAATTTCTCGTTGGAGAGAATCGCCGCACGCGACAGAGCGGCTCGGACTTTCTCACGCTGCCCGAGTACACGCCGGTCCTGGGAGTCGGGAATGACCCGCTCGTAGTCCGGGAACCGGCCGTCGATGAGCTTGGAAGTGATCCGCAGATTGAGCAGCTGCACCTGAATCTGCCCACCGCCAATGCTGAGCGTGACCTCCGCATCGCCGCCGTCCAGCAGACGCGCCAGTTCCAGCACGGCCTTGCGCGGCAAGATGATCTGCAGGTCTTCTTTCACGCCGGTTTCCAGCGCGAGTTCAGACATCGCCAGTCGATGACCATCGGTAGCGACCGCACGCACCCACTGAGGGCCGATGTGCAGCAGCATGCCGTTGAGGTAGTAGCGGACGTCCTGCTGTGCCATCGCGAAAGAAACCCGTTCGATCAGGCTACGCAAGGCCTTGTGCGTCAGCGTGACCTGGGTGTCAGCCTGAATGCCGGCGAGGGAGGGAAACTCCTCCGCCCCCAGAGTCGCCAGAGTGAACCGGCTCTTGCCCGAACGCACCAGCATGCGGCCTTCTTCGGCAATCTCGAAACTGACTTCCGCGCCTTCGGACAAGCCGCGCAGGATGTCGTAGAGCTTGCGGGCCGGTGCAGTCACCTTGCCAGGCTTCAGGTTCTGCACCGGCGTGCTGACTTCCATCTCGATCTCGAGATCGGTGGCACGTACAACCAGCTCGGCATCACGGGCTTCGAGAAAGACATTGCTAAGGATTGGCAAGGTCTGGCGTCGTTCCACAACGCCAACCACGGTCTGGAGTGCGCCGAGAAGTTCGTTGCGGACATGACGAATATGCATAAACAGGAATCCTCAACAGTAATAATATTAATGCGACACCAAGCGTGGGGATAAGTCCTAAAACTATTTTTACATCAACACGTTAGACTTAATTTTAAGGCCCGTTCCAACCCCTGCTGCAGCGTCAATTAAGGCTGTACTTCCGGTGGATAAAAACAGGCAGTCGAATTTCCACAAGCTTATCCACAACTTCCTGGCCTTACATCCCCAGTCTTGCGATCAGGTTGTTAGCTTGCGCAAGAGGTTGCTGTAGTCCTCCCGGACACGGGGATCCGACTCGCGCAGTTCCGCCACTTTCCGATGGGCGTGCAGGACTGTGGTGTGATCCTTGCCAAAGGCGTCACCAATTTCGGTAAAGCTGTGCTGAGTCAGTTCCTTGGCCAATGCCATCGCAATCTGACGGGGTCTGGCCAGCGAACGGGTACGGCGTACCGAGCTGAGGTCGTTCAGGCGGATGTTGAAGTACCCGGCGACCTCCTTCTTGATGTTGTCCAGCGTCACCGCGCGATCGTAGACCGCAAACATGTCACGCAGACTTTCCATCGCGAACTCGACGGTGACGGGCTGACCGGTCAGGCGCGCAGTCGCAGCCAGGCGATTGAGAGCACCTTCCAGTTCCCGCACATTGGATCGCACCCGCCGGGCAATCAGCAGAGCCACGTCTTCCTTCAGCTTGAGATCCTGTTGATCGGCCTTGCTGATCAGGATCGCCGCCCGGGTTTCGAGGTCCGGTTGCTCCACCGGAACCGACAATCCCCATGCGAAGCGTGTTTTCAGGCGTTCGTCGAGCCCATCGAGCTCCTTCGGGTAGCGGTCGCAGGTAAGTACGATCTGTTTGCGGGTCTCGATCAGAGCGTTGAAGGTGTGGAAAAACTCTTCCTGCGTGCGCTCCTTGCCGGCGATGAAATGGATGTCATCAATCAGCAGCGCATCGGCGGTGCGGTAATGGTTCTTGAACTCCTCCGCTCGACCAAGACGGATAGCGGAGGTGAACTGATTCAACCACTGCTCGGCGCCGATATAGACGACCCGCGCGCGCGGGTTGCGCGCCAGGATCGAGTGACCGACACCGTGCATGAGATGGGTTTTACCCAGGCCCGACTCGCCATAGATAAGCAGCGGGTTGTACTGGCCACCCGGGGCACCCGCCACGTACTCGGCGGCAGCTCGAGCCTGCGAGTTGGACTTGCCTTCGATGAAGGCATCCAGGGTGTAGCGGGGATCAAGCCGGCCGGTAGCAAAGCTGGTACTCGCTGGCGGCTCTTCGACTTTCTCGGCGATCACCGTCCGGGTTGGCACCGCGCTGGGCGCGCCCACCGTGACGTTGATGGTCAGGTCGTAGGGCAGCAACTCGCTGATCGCCTTGCGGATCGGTCCGAGAAAATCCCGGCGCACCCGCTCCACCACGACCCGGTTGGGCGCCAGCAGGGTCAGCTGCTCGGCGGACAGTACCGCGTGCAGCGGCCGCAGAAACGCGTTGACATCCGTCTCGGGAAGCTGGGCTTCCAGTCGGCGTACACAGTCCAGCCAGAGGGTATCGCCCGACATCGGAAGCGCCAGATACTTTCTAAAGAGCGGCCAAGTCTATCCCCCAAACGTCCAGGGGCTCAATGAATTCCGCTTCGGTGCAGGAATACAGGGCCGAATCAGCGAGTCCGCCTAAAACTTGCCCAAAACCGCCCCCTTGCTTAGACTCTGCGGCCTTTTTGCTGACCCTGATCGAGACATCCCATGTCGAAGCGCACCTATCAACCGCACGCTGTGCGCCGCAAGCGCACCCACGGCTTCCGTGCCCGCATGGCCACCGCCGGTGGCCGCCTGGTGCTGTCGCGTCGTCGTGCCAAGGGCCGCAAGCGCCTCATCCCGTAAGCTTCGGGAACCTTCAGTGAACCGCGCGCGCTTCCAGAAGCGCGTCCGGTTGCTGACGCCGGCGCAGTTCGACCGCGCCTTCAAGCAAGGCCGGCGTCTGCACCAGGGGCCGATGAGCGCTGCCGTGGCCGTCAATGCTCTGGGTCATCCGCGACTGGGTTTCGCGCTGGCGAAGAAGCACGCCAAGCGAGCGGTGCAGCGCAATCGCCTCAAGCGTTTGCTGCGCGAGAAATTTCGGCACCATCAGGAACAGCTGCAAGCCGTCGATCTGGTGGTGTTCCTGCGTGCCGCCCTGCCCGACCAGCCGGACGCCGAGGTCGATGCCGTGAACCGACTCTGGACCAAGCTCAGCAGCACATGCGTCAGGTCCTGATCGCGCCCATCCGTGGCTACCAGCGGCTGATCAGCCCTTTGCTGCCGCCGCGTTGCCGGTTCATACCCAGCTGCTCCAGTTACGCGATTGAAGCATTGGAACGGCATGGTGCTGGCCAAGGCAGCTGGCTGGCGGTCAAACGCATCTGTCGTTGCCACCCTTTGAACCCCGGCGGCTACGATCCGGTCCCTTGACCGCCTGTAGCCCACAGAATTCGTTGCCAGGACACGCCCTCGTATGGAAAGCCGCCGTTTCTTCCTCATCGCCATCTTCGGCGTGCTGCTGTTCTTTACCTACCAGGCTTGGCAGAAAGACCACCCGGCGGTCGCGAAGACGGTCCCGGTCGCGAGTAGCGAGGCGCCCAAGCTGCAGGAAGACCCGATACAGGCGGGCACCGCGCCAGCCGCAGTCACGGCCGCCGCGCCCGGCCCGGTCGCTGAAGCCGGTACGGCCGCCGATGCCGGCCGCATCAAGGTCAGCACCGACAAGCTCAATGTGGAAATCTCGCTGGCCGGTGGTGACCTGCGCCGTGTCGAGCTGGTGGGCTACCCACTGTCCAAGGCGCAACCGGAAATCAACCTCGCGCTGATCAGCGAGGAAGACCCGCACTTCTTCATCGTGCAGAGCGGTCTTGCCGCCGCCGACAAGCCACTGAGCAGTGCCAGCACGGTGTTCAGCAGCGCCGCCAGCAGCTACAACCTAGCTCCTGGCGCCGACAGCCTCGACGTCACCCTGGATGCGGTCAACGCCGACGGCCTGAAGCTGCGCAAGGTCTACCGTTTCCACCGTGGCAGCTACCAGCTCGAACTGCTGCAGACCCTCGGCAACGGCAGCGCCGCCCCGGTGCAGGCCTCGCCCTACGCACGCATGCAGCGGACGCCCACGGCCGCCGGGCCGGAAGCGCCGTTCGTGCACACCTTCCTTGGCATCGGCTTCTACGAGCAGAAGGAAGACGGCGGCTACCGCTTCAAGAAGCTGGACTTCAAGAAGATCGGCAAGGAACCTTTCGAAGTCACCCAGACCGGCGGCTGGCTGGCGATGCTGCAGCACTATTTCATCGCCACCATCATTCCGCCGGCCGACGAAAAGGCCACCTACTCTGGCAAGCCGAGCACGGTGAAGGGTTTCCTCGGCCAGTACTACGGCCCGATGCAGACCATCGCGCCCGGCGCCGAGCAGACCTTCCAGACGGGCCTCTACATCGGTCCCAAGCTACAGGGCAAGCTCGACAAGGTTGCGCCCGGCCTGGAGCTGACCGAGGACTACGGCATCCTCACCCCCATCGCCAAGCCGCTGTTCTGGCTGCTGCAGAAATTCCACGCCCTGTTCGGCAACTGGGGCATCGCCATCATCCTGCTGACCCTGACGGTCAAGGGCGTGATGTACAAGCTGTCGGAAGCGCAGTTCCGTTCGATGGCGAAGATGAAGAAGTTCGCCCCGCGCATCACCGAGATCCGCGAGCGCTATGCCGGCGACCGCGAGCGGCTCAACAAGGCGATGATGGAGCTCTACACCAAGGAGGGCTTCAATCCGCTGGCCGGCTGCTGGCCGATCCTGGTGCAGTTCCCGGTGTTCATCGCGCTGTACTGGGTGCTGCTGGAGTCGGTGGAACTGCGTCAGGCGACGCTCGGCCTCTGGCTCAACGACCTCTCCGCGCCGGATCCCTACTACGTGCTGCCGGTGCTGTTTGGTCTGTCCATGTGGCTGCAGCAGAAGCTCGGCGGCCAGATGGCGACCATGGACCCCATGCAGCAGCGGATGATGCAGTTCATGCCGATCGCGCTGGCGGCGTTCTTCACCTTCTTCCCCGCCGGTCTGGTGCTGTACTGGTTCGTCAGCAACGTCATCAGCATCGCCCAGCAGTGGTACATCACCCGCAAGCTCGACCACGAGACCGCCGCCAAGGCGGCGACCCAAAAGTAGGTCCGTCGGCGGTGCGGCGGCCATGACCGACACCATTGCCGCCATCGCCACCGCGCCCGGTCGTGGCGCGGTCGGCATCGTCCGGCTGTCCGGGCCGCAGGCCTTTGCGATTGCCAGCCGTTTGGCGGGCTCGCTGCCACCGCCACGGCAGGCAGCCCTGCGGCAGTTGCGCGATGCCCAGGCGGAGGTGCTCGACCAGGGTCTGGTGCTGTGTTTCCCAGGCCCGAATTCCTTCACCGGCGAAGACGTGGTGGAGCTGCAGGGCCACGGTGGCCCGGTGCTGCTGGCAGAACTGTTGCGCGCGGCCGTCGCGGCCGGAGCCCGGATCGCCCAGCCCGGTGAGTTCTCCGAACGCGCCTACCTCAACGGCCGGCTCGACCTCGCCCAGGCCGAGACCATTGCCGATCTCATCGACGCCGCCTCCGGCCAGGCGGTGCGCGCCGCGCAGAAGACCCTCGAAGGCGCCTTTTCCCGGCGTCTGCAAGCACTCGCCGCGCAACTCACCGACCTGCGGGTATTCGTCGAAGGCGCGCTGGATTTCTCCGACGAGGACATCGACTGGCTTGCCGACGCAGGTCTCGCGGAGCGACTGGCGGCGGCGGAAACGCTGCTCGCGGAAACCCGCCAGCAGGCCGGACAGGGACGACGTCTGCGCGAGGGCATGACCGTGGCCATCGTCGGCCAACCCAATGTCGGCAAATCCACCCTCCTCAATGCGCTGGCTGGCTATGAGGCCGCCATCGTTTCCGAGCAGGCCGGCACCACCCGCGACCCTTTGCGCGAACACCTGCTGCTGGACGGCCTGCCGCTGACCATCGTCGACACCGCCGGCCTGCGCGATACCGAGGATGCCATCGAGCGCGAGGGCATCCGTCGCGCCTGGCAGGCGCTGGAAAAGGCCGAGCTGGCGCTGTTTCTCGTTGACGACCGCGAGGGCGTGACCGATGCCGACCGGGCGCTGCTCGCGCGATTGCCGGCGATGCCAAGGCTGCTATTGCGCAACAAATGCGATCTCGCCGGACAGGCAGCCGCCCTCGATTCCGGGGAGCAAGGCCAGGAGCTGCGGCTGTCGGCGAAGGCCGGTCTGGGCCTGGATCTGCTGGTGCAGGCGCTCAAGGCCCAGGCCGGCCTGTCCGAGGTCGGCGAAGGCCTGTTCCTGGCGCGCGCACGCCACCTTGAGGCCCTCGACCAGGCGGCGTCACATCTCGCCCAGGCGCGACAGCGATTGACCGAAGGCGCGCATGCCGAACTGGCCGCCGAGGAGCTGCGGCTGGCGCAGCGGGCGCTGGGCCGCATCACTGGCGAGCAGAGCAGTGACGCCTTGCTTGGCGAGATCTTCCGCCGCTTCTGCATCGGCAAGTAATTACTAGGCGCCGCCCGCCGATTCCCACCGCCGTTTTGGCACCGGTCTTGCGCACACCAGAGAGGGCAGACGCACTGTTGCGTCAGCGCCGACCATGGGCAATGGAGACCGGACCGTATGGCGGAACTGCTAGGAGGATGGAACGGCATGCGCCGCCGTTACCGGTGGGCGCTGGTCTGCTTCTGTGTGGGATTCTTCGGAGTGCTGCTGGTCCACGGCCTGAGTTGAAAGACGCCGTCCGCCGGGCTGACAAGCTCGCGCCCCACCGTTAGCCTGTGGGCATGAAGCCCTATGCCTATTGCCCGCAGTGCGCCACCCCTCTGATTGACGCCGAGCACGGCGGCCGCCTGCGCCGCGTCTGCCCCGATGCCAGCTGCGGCTTCATCCACTGGGACAACCCGGTGCCGGTGGTCGCCGCCGTGGTCGAGCACGAGGGCAAGATCATCCTCGCCCGCAATGTCGCCTGGCCGGCCAGCTTCTACGCGCTGATCACCGGTTTTCTGGAGCGCGAGGAGTCGCCGGAGATCGGCGTCCAGCGCGAGGTCGAGGAAGAACTCGGCCTGCAGCCGCAGGGCGCCAACTACATCGGCGTCTACGAGTTCACCCGCAACAACCAGTTGATCGTCGCCTACCACGTGCCCGCGACCGGCACGGTCAGGCTCAACGAGGAACTGGCGGACTGGAAGCACGTCGCCTTCGAGGACATCCAGTACTGGCCGGCCGGCACCGGCTACGCGGTGCGCGACTGGCTGCGCAGCAAGGGTTACGACCCGCAGCCGATGGACTGGCCGCGCCGCAGCTAACGGCTGCCGTCTTCGGCCTGTTGCCCCAGCTGCCGGGCCAGCCGGCGCAGGTTGAGAATCTGCGGCGAGTCGCGATCGCTCTGCCGATAGATCAGGTTGAGTCGCGCCTTCGGGGTTTCGCTGCGGATTTCCCGGTAGGTGACGCCCTCGATGTGCATCTGCTGCATCGAGGCCGGCACGATGGAGACGCCCAATCCGGAGGCCACCAGGTTGACGATGGAGGTGACCTGCGAGGCTTCCTGCACCACCCGAGGCCGGAATCCGGCGCTGTGGCAGGCCTGGATGATCTCGTCGTGCAGGCCGGCACCGACCGCGCGTGAGAACAGCACGAAGGGTTCCAGCGACAGCGCCAGCAGCTCCAGGCGCTTGCGCCGCGCCAGCGGGTGACCCGAAGGCAGCGCCACCACCAGTGGCTCGTCGAGCACCGGCTCGGTGCCCAGACCCTCGGCGGAATCCAGCAGCGGCCTTACGAAGGCGACATCGACGGTTTCATTGCGGACCGCCGCCGCCAGGCCCGGGGTGGTGCGTTCTTCCAGCGACAGCGCCACCTCCGGATAACGGCGTCGGAACTCGCGGATCACCCTGGGCACCAGCGGATGAAAGGGTGCGGAATTGATCATGCCGACGCGGATGCGCCCCTGCTCGCCACGGCCGACTCGCCGCGCCCGTTCGGTGGCCTGATCGGCCTCGCGCAGGATGCGCCGGGCGTCGTCGAACAGGGCGTCGCCGGCGGGGGTCAGCGCCACTCCGCGTGGCAGGCGCCGGAACAAGGCGGTACCGATCTCGCGTTCCAGCTGCTGGATCTGCTGCGACAGCGGCGGCTGGCCGATGCCCAGCACCCGCGCCGCGCGCGTGAAGTGCCGCTGTTCGGCCACCGCCACGAAGTAACGCAGATGCCGCAGTTCCATGTGCGATATGAAATAAAGATGGCAACCAAGTTGTTCATATATTGGACGTATGTTCTGGTGCCGGTCTACATTGAAACTCGAATTTCGCGGGCGAGGAGAAGCAGGCGATGGCGCAGGATCAGGCAGTGACGAACACGGTGGGCGATAGCGACCCGCTGGAAACCCAGGAATGGCTCGATGCGCTGGCCTCGGTGCTACAGCGCGAGGGTCCGCAACGCGCGCATTTCCTGCTCGAAACCCTGACCGAGAAAGCCCGCCGCAGCGGTGCCCAGATTCCGTTCTCGGCGAACACCGCCTACGTCAACACCATCCCGCCGCACCTGGAGGCGCGCTCGCCCGGCGACCACGCGCTGGAATGGAAGATCCGCTCGATCATCCGCTGGAACGCGCTGGCGATGGTGGTCAACAGCAACCGCGAGCACGCCGGCATCGGCGGCCACATCGCCACCTTCCAGTCGGCGGCGACGCTCTATGACGTCGGCTTCAACCACTTCTGGAAAGGTGCCGACCACCCTCAGGGCCAGGATCTCATCTATGTGCAGGGCCACTGCACGCCTGGCCTGTATGCGCGCGCCTACCTCGAAGGCCGGCTGGACGAGGAGCAACTGCAACGCTTCCGCATGGAGGCGCTGTCGCCGGGCCTGTCCAGCTATCCGCACCCCTGGCTGATGCCGCACTTCTGGCAGTTCGCCACCGTCTCGATGGGCCTGGGGCCGATCCAGGCGATCTACCAGGCGCGGCTGATGAAGTACCTGCACAACCGCGGCATCGCCAACACCGAGGGCCGCAAGGTCTGGTGTTTCTGCGGAGACGGCGAGATGGACGAGCCGGAGTCGCTGGGCGCGCTCGACATCGCCGCGCGCGAGAAGCTCGACAACCTGGTGTTCGTGGTCAACTGCAACCTCCAGCGCCTCGATGGCCCGGTGCGCGGCAACGGCAAGATCATCCAGGAGCTGGAAGGCGCCTTCCGGGGTGCCGGCTGGAACGTCATCAAGCTGATCTGGGGCGGCGCCTGGGACGCGCTGATCGCGCAGGACACTTCCGGCAAGCTGCTGCAAGCCTTCAACGAAACCGTCGACGGCGAGTACCAGAACTACAAGGCCAAGGGCGGCGCCTACACCCGCGAGCACTTCTTCAAGAAGTATCCGGAGCTGGAAAAGATGGTGGCGACCTGGAGCGACGAGCAGATCGCTGCGCTCAACCGTGGCGGTCACGATCCGCACAAGGTCTACGCCGCCTATGCCGCCGCCAGCGCGCACAGCGGCACGCCGACCGTGATCCTGGCCAAGACCGTGAAGGGCTACGGCATGGGTGAGGCCGGCGAGGGCCAGAACATCACCCACTCGCAGAAGAAGGTCGGCGAGGAAGCGCTGAAGAAGTTCCGCGACCGCTTCCAGCTGCCGCTCACCGACGAGCAGGTGGCGAACACGCCGTTCTACCGCCCGGCGCCGGACTCGCCGGAAGTGAAGTACTTGCAGGAACGCCGCAAGGCGCTCGGCGGTCCGCTGCCGGCGCGCAAGGTGGTGGAGGAGGTGCTGGAAATCCCGGCGCTGCAGGCTTTCGACAAGCTGCTGCAGGGCTCGGGCGAACGCGAGATCAGCACCACCATGGCCTTCGTGCAGCTGCTGCAGACGCTGTGCCGCGACCCCAAGGTCGGCAAGCGGGTGGTGCCGATCGTGCCGGACGAAGCGCGCACTTTCGGCATGGAAGGCATGTTCCGCAGCCTCGGCATCTATTCGGTGGTCGGCCAGAAGTACAACCCGGAAGACGCCGAGCAGCTCGCCTTCTACAAGGAAGACATCAAGGGCCAGATTCTCGAAGAAGGCATCACCGAGGCCGGCTCGATGTCGAGCTGGATCGCCGCCGGCACCAGCTACGCCAACCACGGCGTGGCGCTGATGCCCTTCTACATCTTCTATTCGATGTTCGGCTTTCAGCGGGTCGCCGATCTTGCCTGGGCGGCGGGCGACATGCGCACCCGTGGCTTCCTGATGGGCGCCACGGCCGGCCGCACCACGCTCAACGGCGAGGGCCTGCAGCACGAAGACGGCCACAGCCATATCTACGCCAGCGTCATCCCCAACTGCCGCACCTACGATCCTGCCTTCGCCTACGAACTGGTGGTGCTGATCCAGCACGGCATGCGCGAGATGTATGTCGAGCACAAGGATGTCTACTACTACCTCTCGGTTTACAACGAGAACTACGCGCAGCCGGCGATGCCGGTCGGCGCCGAGAGCGGCATCGTCCGAGGCATGTATCTGCTCAAACCGGCCGAGGGCGTGCCCAACGGGCCCCACGTGCAACTGCTGGGTAGCGGTGCCCTGCTGCGCGAGGTGCTGGCGGCCTCCGAGCTGCTGAAGGCGGACTGGGGTGTCTCCAGCGATGTCTGGAGCGTGCCCAGTTTCACCGAGCTGGCGCGCGACGCCCAGGACTGCGAACGCTGGAACCTGCTGCACCCTGAACAGGCGCCGCGAGTCCCCTATGTCACCGAATGCCTGCGCGGCATGACCGGCCCGGCCATCGCCTCCAGCGACTGGATCCGCGCCTGGCCCGAGCAGGTGCGGGCCTATGTGCCGATGCCCTACCACGTACTCGGCGCCGACGGCTTCGGCCGCAGCGACAACCGCCCGGCGCTGCGCGACTTCTTCGAGATCGACCGCCGCTGGGTGACGGTGAAGGCGCTCAAGGCGCTGGCCGAGCAGGGCGCGATCCCGGCCGAGCGGGTCAGCCAGGCGATCAAGATCTACGGCATCAAGCCGGAGCGCGTCGCTCCGTGGAAGGCCTGAACGCCATGAGCAAGCTCCAGGATGTGAAAGTCCCCGATCTCGGCGGCAGCAGCGATGTGCCGGTGATTGAAGTGCTGGTCAAGGATGGCGACGCCATCGAGAAAGACGCGGTGCTGCTGGTGCTGGAATCCGACAAGGCGACCATGGAAGTACCGGCGCCGGCGGCCGGTGTTGTTCGCGGCCTGGTGGTGAAGGTCGGCGACAAGCTTTCCCAGGGCAGCCTGATCTGCCAGTTGGAGGTGGAAGGCGCTGCCGCGCCTGCCCAGTCCGACGCTGCCACTAGCCCGGTTCCACCAGCCGCGCCGAAGCCGTCGGTGCCCGCGCCCGTCGCTGTCGCGCCGACGCCGCCACCCCAACCCGCACCCGCAAGCGGGGCAGGGAGTACGGCAACGCATCGAGTGACGGTGCCCGATCTCGGCAGCTTCAAGGATGTGCCGGTGATCGAGGTGCTGGTGGCCGACGGTGCCAGCGTCGAGCAGGACGCGCCGCTGCTGGTGCTGGAATCCGACAAGTCGACGATGGAAGTCCCGGCGCCCGCCGCCGGCACCGTGCGCGGACTCAAGGTGAAGGCCGGCGACAAGCTCAATGTCGGCGACTTCATCTGCGAGCTGGAGACGGTCGGCGCTGTGCCGGCGTCCGTCGCGCCTAGCCTGCCCTCCGAGGGCCAGGGAGCTGGGGCCAGGGCCGCCGCTGCGGCGGGCCAGGTCCAAGCGCATACACCGCCCCCACCCCAGCCCTCCCCCGCCAGCGGGGGAGGGAGCACCGCCATCGTAGTGCCGCCCGCAGATGCCGCCCACGCCGGCCCCGCGACGCGCAAGTTTGCGCGCGAGTTGGGTGTCGATCTGGCTCAGGTGAAGGGCAGCGGCGCCAAGGGCCGCGTCACCATCGAGGACGTGCAGGCGCATGTGAAGGCGCGCATGTCGGCGGCGCCGACCGCGACGGCCGCCGTCGTCACCGGCGGCAGCGGCATTCCGCCGATTCCGGCCCAGGACTTCAGCCAGTACGGCCCCATCGAGCGCAAGGAGCTGGCGCGCATCCGCAAGCTCAGCGCCGCGCACCTCTCGCGGAGCTGGCTCAACATCCCGCACGTCACCCAGTTCGACGAGGCCGACATCACCGAGCTGGAGGCCTTCCGCAAGACCGCCAGCGAAGACACCGGCGTCAAGCTCACCCTGCTGCCCTTCCTGATGAAGGCGGTGGCGACGGCGATGAAGCAATTCCCCGAGTTCAACAGCTCGCTGGCGCCCGAAGGCGATGCGCTGATCCTCAAGCAGTACTGCCACATCGGCTTTGCTGCCGACACCCCGAATGGCCTGGTGGTGCCGGTGGTGAAGGATGTGTGGAGCAAGGGCATCGTCCAGCTCGCGCAGGACTGTGCCGACCTCGCCAAGAAGGCGCGCGACGGCAAGCTCAAGCCGGAGGAAATGCGCGGCGGCTGCTTCAGCATCTCCAGCCTCGGCGGACTCGGCGTCAGCGGCGGCTTCACGCCGATCGTGAATGCGCCGGAAGTCGGCATCCTCGGTGTCAGCAAGGCAAGCATGAAGCCGGTGTGGGACGGCAAGGCCTTCCAGCCCCGGCTGATGCTGCCGTTGTCGCTGAGCTACGACCACCGGGTGATCGACGGCGCCTACGCCGCGCGCTACACCGTGGCGCTGGTGAAGCTGCTCGGCGATCTGCGGCGGCTGGCACTTTGAGCCGCCGCCCCGGTCCCATTGCGGTAACCCTCACGGAGCCTGCCCATGCCGCGCATCCTGCTACCCGCCCTGGCGCTGTTCGCGCTGACTGCTTGCAGCGCCACCGGCGCGCCGCCGCCGGCGGCCACGAGTGAGGCGCCGGTGGCCGGTTATGTCAGCGATCTGAGCGCCTTCGAGGCCTACCTCGCCGGCAAGCCCACGCCAGCGCAGTTCAAGGCGCACTACCCGGACGTCACCCTGGTGCTGCCCGGGCAGATCGCCACCAAGGAATTCCGCATGAACCACTCGCGCTACTTCGCCGAGCTGGACGCGGACGGCCGTATCGTCGGCGGCAAGTTCCAGTAGCAGCAGCAAGCCGGCTCGCTGCCGGCTCAGGGCAGCGGGTGCTCGCGCAGGAAGTTGAGCATGCGCTCGGTATAGCCCAGCGGCCAGCGCAGATGGTTGACGGTGCCGAGTTGGTTGGCGGCGATGATGTTGGCGGGGTTGGCCGGTGCCGCGCACAGCGCCGAACAGCCCTGCACCTCCTGCAGCAGATTGCCGACGCGGATGCTCTCCACCGGCGCCGCCAGGCCGCGCGTGCGCAGATCCTTGAGCAGGGCTTCCGACGAATCGCAGATGCCGATGATGTCGCACTGATTGCCGACGTGCAGCAGCGCCATCTTGTTGTTGCCGAACGCGGCCTGTGGGCAGGGGTCGGTGGAGTCACCGAAGGGATTCGGCGAGGAATACACCGCCGCCGCCGCGATGCCGGGCGTGTTGAGGCCGTACAGCTCGGCCATCGCCGAGCCATTGCTCCAGCCGGAGAGATACACGCGCTTCGGATCGACGATGCCGCGTTCCTTCACCGCCGCGATGAAGTGGTCGATGGTGGCGACATCGACGTTGAGATCGGGGCTGCTGCGGTCGAGATTGCGATACCAGTTGTCCCAGCCCAGGCCGGTGTCGTCGGGGAAGGGGTAGTAGTGCTCGGTGTCGCGGCCGGCCACCAGCAGCAGCGAAAAGCCCGGGCGCGTCGGATCGCCGCTCAAGTCGGCGCTGGTCTGGCGCGGCAGCAGGTCGGTGAGCAGCAGGGTGTCCATCGGGAACAGCGAAGGGTGCAGGAACACCAGCAGCGGCAGCGGCTTGTCCGCCGCCGCGCCCGGGCCCGAGACCAGGCAACCGGCGCGGGCGGTGCCGTCGGCATCGGTCCAGGCCAGGCTTTCGCCGTAGATGGTGGTGCACAGCGAGGCCAGGGCCAGCACGCCGTCCAGGGAATTGGTCTGCGGCCGAGGCGTGTTGCCGTAGCGGCTGTCGCACTTGGCCTCGCCCACCGGCGTTGGCGCGGGTGGCGCGGCGGCGGCGGGCGTGCCGGGTTCGCCGCTGGCGCAGGCGCTCAACAGCAGGGCGGCGCACAGCCGCAGGCTCCAGGTGTTCATCGGCGGTCTCCTCCGCGAGCGCCGGCCTTCGCAACGAGACCGGTCTGCGGCGGATAATACGGGTCCGCGCCACGCAGGATGCAAACCATGTCCGCCCCGAAAAAGACCAACCCCGCCGCCGCTGCCCTGAAGGCCGCGCTGGCCAACAAGAAGGCCGCCGGCCCCGGCGGCAAGCTGGTGCTGCGCGCCGACAAGGGCGAGGGTGCCCGTGCGCAGAAAGACGCCGAGCGCCTGGCCGGCAAGTCGCGCAAGGTTCACTGAAGCGCCGTTTCGGAGTTCGCCGATGAGCAGCCTGGCGTTCCACACCCTGGATGTCTTCACCGAGCGCGCCTACAGCGGCAACCCGCTGGCAGTGGTGCTCGATGCCGATGGCCTCAAGGACTGGCAGATGCAGCGCATCGCCAGCGAGTTCAACCTCAGCGAGACGGTGTTCGTCTGCAAGCCGCGCACGCCGGGTGCGCTGGCCACCGCGCGTATCTTCACGCCGGCGCGCGAGCTGCCCTTTGCCGGCCATCCCACGGTGGGCTGTGCCTGCCTGCTTGCCGATCTCGGTCTGGTCCCCGCCGGGGATGCGCGCCTGGTGCTGGATGAAGGCGTCGGCCCGGTTGCTGTCGAACTGCGCCAGGAGGCCGGCAAGCCCTGGTTCGCCCAGCTCACCGCCGCCGTTGCGCCGGAGACCCGGCCTTGGGATGGCGATTTCGCCGAGCTCGCCGCCGTGCTCGGGCTGGCGCCGGAAGCGCTCGGTGGCGAGGCCGAAGTGCCGCGCCAGGCCAGTTGCGGCAATCCCTTCCTGATCGTGCCGCTGAAGCAGCCGGAACTGCTGGCGGCGATCAGTTTCGATGCCCAGCGCGCACGCGCCCTGTTGGCCGGCGGCTGGGCGCACGCGATCCACGTCTACGCGCGCGGCTACGAAGACGGCGAACTGCGCGCCCGCATGTTCGCGCCCGACCTCGGCGTTGCCGAAGACCCGGCCACCGGCTCGGCCGCCGTCGCACTCGCCGGCGCGCTGGCGCTGGAAGCGCCACAGCCCGAGGCCGACCTGCGCTGGACCATCCAGCAGGGCGTGGAGATGGGCCGTCCCAGCCAGCTCTATGCCGAAGCCAGCAAGCGCGGCGGCAAGGTGATCGCGGTGCGTGTTGGCGGCTATGCGGTGCGGATCAGCGAAGGGTGCATCCGGGTGCCGGCCTAGTGTCCTTGCTGTCTGGCAACCCTCCGCTGGCGGGGGGAGGCCGGGAGCGGGGCGTTGCAGCCCCCGCGCCAGGGTCTCGCCCCCACCCCAACCCTCCCCCGCGCGCGGGGGAGGGAGTCGCCGAGCGCTAGGCGCGAAGGTGGATCTGTTTGGTGATGGGGCGCCACCAACGCCGAAGTCAGTGAAGCCGCCCGCTGAAGCCAAGAAACCACGCACCAAGGGCATTCAGCCGGCGGACGCCAATCCGACGCTGATCGAACTCGCCGAGCATCTGCACGCCCGCTACGGCGAGCGGCTGCGCCTGGGCACCTCGTCCTGGTACTTCCCCGGCTGGGCCGGCTTCGTCTGGTCCGCCGCCGCGCGCGAGGCCAGCGAGCAGAAGGTCTCGCGCGAAGGGCTGCGGGCCTACGCCCTGCACCCGCTGTTGCAGAGCGTCAGCCTCGACCGCGCCTTCTACACGCCGATGACCGCCAGCGACTACGCGCGCTACGCCAATCAGGTCGGTCCCGGCTTCCGCTTCACCAGCAAGTGCTGGCGCGGCATCACCGACCCGGTGATCGAGGGCACGCCGAACCCCTTGTTCATGGACGGCCACTACGCACGCGAGCAGATTCTCCAGCCCTTTCTCGACGGCGCCGGCGTCAAGGCCGGGGTGCAGGTCTTGCAGTTCTCGCCAGGCCTGCCGCGTCGCGCCCGGCTGACGCCGCGCAGCTTCGCCGAGCGGCTCGATGCCCTGCTCGCCACGCTCGCCAGTCCGATTCCGGTAGTGGTCGAACTGCGCGATGCCGAGCTGCTCACGCCCGACTACTTCGCGGTGCTCCAGCGGCACGGCGCCGAGCACTGCATCAACGTGCATCCACGCAGCGGCGTCGCGGTGATCGAGCAGGCCAGGCTCATCGGCCGCCGGCCGGAGCCGCTGGTGATCCGCTGGATGCTGCACGCCGGCTTCGAGTACGAAGAGGCGCGCGAGCGCTATGCGCCGTTCGAGAAGCTGGTGGACGAAGACCCCGCCACCCGCCGCGCCGTCGCCCGCCTGGCGCGCCGCGCGCTCGATGCCGGCGGCACGGTCTACGTCATCGCCAACAACAAGGCCGAGGGCAGCGCGCCCTTGACGCTGTTCAAGCTGGCGGCGGAGATTGCCGGCGAGCCCGAGTCAGCAGCCGCGAGGTCGCCATGAAAGGACGAGCGCCAAAACCCAAGCCCCTGAGCGCCTTCAACTACCAGACGGCGCGCACGCAGATTCTCGACACCATCCGCCGCATCCCCAAGGGCAAGGTGGCGAGCTACGGCCAGATCGCCTATGTCGCCGGCTGGCCCGGCCGCGCGCGGCTGGTGGCGCGGGTGCTGGGCGATGTCGAGGCCAGCGACGGCGTGATCCCCTGGCAGCGCGTCATCAATGCCCAGGGCAAGATCGCCATCCCCAAGGACTCGCCCGGTCATCGCACGCAGATTCGTCTGCTGAAGGCCGAGGGCGTGGTGTTCCTCAACGGCAAGGTCAGCTTCGTGCATCACGGCTGGCAGCCGGGTGATCCGAGCCCCTTGCTGGATTGAGTCGGCCCGTCGCAAGCTTTCGCCGGTAAGCCCCGCGGGCACCCGAAGAACTGAAATAAGGAAAACGCCCCATGGCCGCTTCTCCACATGTCGATGTCGCGGTGCCGGTTCGCGTCAAGCTGTCCGCGCTCTGGGCGGCGCTGATGTTCTGCTACATCTACGGCGACTACTTCGGCCTGTATGTGCCCGGCAAACTCGGCGGCATGCTCGAAGGCGCGGGTCCGATCGGGCCGGTGAGCCAGGGCACGCTGGTCATCACCGCCGTTCTGCTCGCGGTTCCCGGCCTGATGGTGTTTCTCTCGCTCGTGTTGCCGATGGCGATCTGCCGCTGGGGCAACATCCTGCTCGGCGCGTTCTACATCGCGGTCATGCTGCTGACGATGCCCGGCGCCTGGAACTTCTATTTGCTGATGGGCGTCATCGAGATCGGGCTGGGGCTGCTCACGCTTTGGTATGCCTGGAGCTGGCCTCGCCAAGGCAATGCGCAGGCGGCGGTGGAGTCCTAGCCTCACTCAAAGCCGATGAGTCCTCACGGCGCGTCTCGGCCCCGGCCTCAACTACCGCCAGAGAGGATCGGCGGCAGGGGAATGCCGGGCACCTCGCACTGACCGTGACCGTGGGTGTCCACGGTGCAGCCGTTGCCGTTGTTCACTTCCTTGTTGGAACCGCCGCCCGCCAGGGCCGCGATGGCGACCGTCCCGACCACGCCGGCACCGACCCAGAGCCAGGTGTGCCCGCCGGAGCGGTTCCCGGTGGCTTGCGAGCGGTCCGGGCCGGACCGCAAGGGCAGGCCGAGCAGCGTGCTGTACGGCGCCTGACCCGGACTCAGCTCGACGCTGGCCACCGCCAGTCGCGGTGCGCCGTCGCCGGGGCGCTGCCGCCAGTCCTGGGTTTCGGCCAGCAGCCGCAGGCGCAGCCCCTGGGCCGGGCGTGGTCCGCCGAACTCGAATTGCAGGCGCGCCGCCGGCGTCAGCTCCTGGGCGCGGGCCGGCAGCGCGAGCAGCGCCGTCAGCGCCATGGCGATGGTTTTCTTCACGGTGTTTCCCTTGGTGTTATTGGGTGCCGTCCATGTTCCCCATGCGGCACTCGCCGCACTTTAGAGCGGTCCTGGCGACGCCGGCAAACGATCCTGGCCGCTGGCGGCGATTCCCCGCGCCGCGCCAGCGGGTTAATGTGCCAGCCTCGTATCTCCGCCAAGCAGCAGCGACGATGGCCAATGCAAAACCCGCGGTGCCGCGGCCGCGCGGTCGCGCGGTTGAACAGGCGATCCTGAAAGCCACCTTGCAGATCCTCACCGAGGACGGCTACACGGCACTGACCATCGACCGCGTCGCCGCCACCGCGCGGGCCAGCAAGACCACGATCTACCGGCGCTGGGCGACCAAGGAGCATCTGGTGCTGGCGGTGTTCGCGGAGCTGCCGGTCGCCGAGCCGGTGGCGGGGCCGAGTCTGGAAGCGGACCTGATCACCCTGTTCGGGCAGTTCACCAGGATCATGGAGAACTCGCCGCTGCGCGGGGTGCTGCCCAACCTCACCGCCGAGTGCATCAACAATCCGGAGCTGTCGGCGGCGCTGATCCAGGTGAACGAGCAGCGCCGGGCGCCAATCCGCCAGGTGCTGCGCCACGCGATCACGCGCGGCGAGCTGCCCGCCGACGCCGACATCGAACTCGCCATCGACGTGATCCAGGGCGCGATCTCGATCCGCCTGTACTTCCTGCTCGACCGCCTCAGCGAGGACTGGATCCAGGGTCTGGTCCGGTTGCTGCTGAAGGGCATCGGCCAGGGGCGCGGCACCGGCAAGACCAAACGCTGAGCCCTTCGCCCGCCGCAGCTCGTCCTTTTGGGCGATTTCTATGTGTACGATACGTATCGTATTGTCCGGCCATGGGCAAAAAACATGTGCTTGTCACCGGCGCTGCCAGCGGCCTGGGCTTGGGTTGCGCACGGCAATTCCGGCGTCTGGGCTACGACCTCACCATCGCCGACCTTGATCTCGAAGGCGCGCAACGGGCGCTGGAGCAACTGCAGTTGCTGGGCACCGGTGCGGCGCGGCTGAGCGCCGAGCCCATCGACCTCGCCGACCCGGCCAGCATCGCCGCCTGCGCGGATCGGCTGCTGAAGGCCGGGCGGCCCATCGACGTGCTGGTCAACAATGCCGGCATCTACGCGCCGTCCCAGCGCCGGCTCAGCGCCGAAGGCCAGGAACTGACTTTCGCCATAGCTCATCTGGGTCACTTCCGCCTCACTCGGGCGCTGTGGCCCTTGCTGCGGCAGGCGCCGGCGGCGCGAGTGGTGTCGGTGTCCAGCATGGTGCAGCGCCAGGCGCAGCTCCATCTCGACGACCTGACGCTGGCGCAGGGCTACCAGCCGATCCGCGCCTACCGCCAGGCCAAGCTGGCCTGCCTGCTGTTCGCCCAGGAGTTGCAGCGCCGCTTGAGCCAGGCCGGCAGCCCGATCCAGAGCTATGCCGCGCATCCCGGCGTCTGCCGCACCGGCATCGGCCAGCACCGGCCGCGCACGCCCGGCGACAGCGCCTGGCAGGCCTTCACCTCCAAGGCCATGGCCTGGGGCCTGCGCTATGTCGGGCAGACGCCGGACAACGGCGCCGCCTCGATCATCGCCGCCGCGACCACCAACGACTTCCAGCCCGGCAGCCTGATCGGTCCGCGCTGGCTGCTGGAAAGCTTCGGCGCGCCGGCCCGGAGCCGGCTGGGACCGGCCGCGCGCGACCCCGAACTGGCGTCGCGGCTCTGGGCGCGCACGGAACAACTCACGGGTGCGCCCTGGACGCCCTCCTAGATCCAACAGCAGTGCCCTAGCGTCATCTGGACCAGCAGTACATAACGAGGAGAGAGATGATGAAGCCAAGCCGGTGCTGGGGCGCAGCCGCCCTCGCGTTCTACTGCGCGTCCGCCGTGGCGACCGACAACCCGTCGTCGCCCGCCGCCGAGTCCGAGACGGGAGCCACCACCGACTCCGCGCCGCTCGCCAGCATTCCGGTGGCGGCCATCGAGGTTTCCAGCAACGCGCCGCCGACCGAAGCGGTACGCCGCCCCGACGGCGCGGCGGCGGTGCTGGAAGAAGTGGTGGTCACCGCGCAGCGGCGCGAAGCCTCGGTGCAGGCCACGCCGATCTCGATGGAGGCCTTCAGCAGCGACAAGCTCGCGCAGCGCGGCATCGCTAGCGTCGAAGACCTCAGCGGCAATGTCCCGAGCATGGTCATCGAGCCGCACCCGCTGTCGAGCACCACGCTGCGCATCAGCATCCGCGGCGTCGGCGTCACCGACGCGCAGGTGACGCAGGACCCGGCGGTGGGCATCTATCTGGACGGCGTCTACCTCGCCCGCTCCGCCGGCCTGGCGCTGGATCTCGCCGACCTCGAACGCATCGAGGTTCTGCGCGGCCCGCAAGGCACGCTCTACGGCCGCAACACCACCGGCGGCGCGGTGAACCTGGTGACCCGGCGGCCGTCGGTGAGCGGCTTCTCGATGCAGCAGCAGATTTCAGTCGGCTCGCGCGACCAGCTCACCGCCAAGACCTCGTTCAACCTGCCGATCACCGACACGCTGGCGGTCAAGCTCGCCGCGCTCGGCAGCCGTCAGGGCGGCTTCGTGGAGAACACCGGGCCGGGCGGCGACTTCGGCGACCGCGAGGAGCAGGCCTACCGCCTCGACGCCCGCTGGAACGCCAGCGAGCGGCTGACCGTGGACTATGCCTACGACTACAGCGACCTCGGCTATTACAACTACATGTTCCAGTCGATCATCCCGTCCAACACGCCACACGGGATGGCCGACCTGTTCAAGCCCTATGCGCAGTCCGAATCGGTGTACGCGACGCAGCGGCTTTCCAGCCTCGCCTCGGGCGCGCCCTACGAGCAGTCGTCCTCGCAGATCCAGGGCCATGCGCTGGTGCTCACCGCGCCGCTGATGCCGGATCTGGAAGCGAAGTACATCGGCGCCTACCGCAAGCTGATCGACAACCAGTACGCCGACCTCGGCGGCGGCGCCGGTTCCACCGGCTATCGCGTCGATACCCAGGCCTACGACGGCCCGGCCGGCCTGATGGCCGGCGGCGGAGAGCCCACGCCGCTGGTGATCCCGCAGGTGTATCAGGAGCAATGGAGCCACGAGCTGCAACTCAGTGGCCGCGCCTTCGAGCGCGTCGAGTACATCCTCGGCGCCTACCACTTCAGCGAAAAAGGCGGCGAGCACGGCGGCCCCACCCACCACATCTTCAACACCAAGCTCGATCCCTCGCAGCTCAACTTCCTGCTCGACGCGATCCCCGGCCTGCGCGACCCGCTGCGCGATCTGGTGCTGCCGGGGTTGGCGGCGTTCTGGGACTACGACATCGCCATCGACAACTCCGCCACCGCGCTGTTCGGGCAGTTCACCTGGACGCCGCCGGTGCTCGACGACCGCCTGCGCGCGACGCTGGGACTGCGCCAGTCCTGGGACCAACGCAGTGCCCGCAAGGACTTCATCCAGACCCAGTACATCGAGGGCCAGATCGCCGGCATCGGCCTGACCGCCGTGCCGATTCCCGGCGCGCTGTTCGGCGGCGTCGACGATTTCGTCGATGTCCACGCCGCGCGCGAGGACCGCAACTTCTCGCCCTCCTTCAACCTGCAGTTCGATGTCACGCCGGCCGCCACCACCTACGCCTCCTACGCGACCGCCTACAAGAGCGGCGGCTTCAACACCCGCGATCCGCAGATCTCCGCTGCTTCCGGCGCCGCCTCGGACGGCATCAACTACGGCTTCGGCTTTGTCGAGGGCTTCAAGCCGGAGACGGTCCGCTCGCTGGAGCTCGGCATCAAGAGCAACTGGCTGAAGCGGCGCCTGCGCCTCAACGGCGCGGTGTTCGACAGCCGCTACCGCGACATGCAGACCAACTTCATGATCTCCGGCACCATCTCCGACACCAAGGCCCGCAACGCCGGCAAGGCCAGCATGCGCGGCGTGGAACTGGAAGCGGCCTTCGTGGCGCTGCGCAACCTCATCCTGTCGCTGCAGTACGCCTACCTCGATGCCCGCGTCGAGGAGGTGATCGACATCAACGGCAACAACGTCGCCAACCTCTACCCCTTCATCGCCGCGCCGCCGCACTCCTACGTCGCCACCATCGACTGGACGCTGCTGCGGGGCGGCTGGGGCAAGCTGCGCGGCTATCTCAACTACCAGTACGTGGGCGACCGCCAGGGCTTTGTCATCACCGAAGACAAGCGTGGCCTGACCGCCATCGAGGGCTATGGCCTGCTCAATGCACGCCTGAGCCTCGCCGAGCTGCGCCTCGGTTCCCGAGGCAAGCTGGACCTCTCGGTGTCGGCCAAGAACATTCTCGATGTCGAGTACCCCGCCGCAGCGGTGGACAACCTGCCGCACGCCGACCGCGCCGTGGTCTGGGGCGAGCCGCGCGCCTACGGCCTTGATCTGGTCTATCGCTACTAGCCATGCGCCCGCTACGCGCCTTCGCTCTGTTGCTGCTGGCCCTGATCGCCAGACCCAACGCGGCTGCGCCGCCGCCGGCCGCCGCCGAGGCGGTGCTCGGCCGCTGGATCGCCTACGAGGCCAGCAGCGACACCAGCTCGGTCATCGAGCTGTATCTCGAACAGGGGCTGCTCGCCGGCCGGGTGATCGAGGTGCGTGACGCCAGCGGCCTGCGGATCGCGCCGCGCTGCGAGCGCTGCCCGGAGCCGCTCGCCGGCAGCCCGATCAGCGGTCTGCGCTTTCTCTGGGGTCTGCGTGCCGAGGACGGTCGCTGGGTCGATGGCCGGGTACTCGATCTGCGTCCCGGCCTGAGCCAGGGCGTGGAGGCCAATGCCGAGCTGCAACTGTTGAATGGCGAACTGCGGCTGCACGCTTACCTGGGCCTGCCGGCGCTGGGGCAGACCAGGGTCTGGCGCCGACCCTAGTCGGCTGGCCCGGATGAGGTCATCCGCCGTCGCCGGGTACTGGGGCTGCCCGGTGCGTCGAACTGCTGGCTGGCTGTCCAGGCAGCATCTTCCAGCGCCTGCGCGGCGGCCAGTTCGCCGCGCGCCGCCAGCACGTCGGCACGGATGCGTTGCAGGTAGGGCTGCATGCGGACATCGCGAAAGCCGCTGAGCACGGCCCAGACCGAGAGCGCGGCCGCGCTCTCCTGCTCGGCCTCGTCGATGGCGCCCTGCCTCAGCGCGACGCGGGCGAGCCCGCCGTGTGCCAGGGCGATGTGCGCCAGCGCCCGCCCACCGGCGACGTTCAGGATCGCCTGGAACTGCGCCTTGGCCGGTTCCAGCTCCCCCTCGTCGAGCAGGAAGCGCCCCCAGCTTTCGCGCATCGCCATCACCGGCTGATTGCCTTCGGCATCGTTGGCCAGGTAGGCGTCGAGCGCGCCGCGCAGCTCGCGCCGGGCGTCCGCGCGGCGGCCGGCGCGGGCATAGGCCTCGCCCAGGAAACGCCGGGCCAGGCGGGGCGCGAACTCGAAAACCGCCTGCTTCTCGAAATAGCGCGCCGCCGCCTCCAGTTGCGGGATGCCTTCCTCCGGCCGCCCTTCCGCCGCCAGCCGCTCGCCGTAGTGCTGGCGGATGGTCGCGACATCGCGATCCATCCGGTCCAGCGGCGGCAGCAGCGGGATCAGCCGCGCGTACTCGCGCAGCGCCGCCGCACGTTCGCCGGCGAGGTGCAGGGTGCGGGCGGCGTTGCCGCGCGGCGACCAGGCGTTTGGCGAGTCGGCGCCGGTCGTGCGTTCGGCATAGTCGGCGGACTGACCGAAGGCGGCGCCGGCTTCGGCGAAGCGGCCGGCCTGCTGGTAGGCGAGGCCGAGGTTTCCCCACAGCGTCTGCAGCTCGGCGTCGTTGCGATCCGGCAGCGTCGCCGCGAGTTCGGCGGCCTGCCGGTTGTGTTCGATGCCGCGCGCGGTCTGGTTGTGGGTCTGCTCAAACGACGCCAACTCCATCAAGGCGGTAACCCGCCCGTGGCTGCGGGGCTGGTGTTGCGCGAACAGCGCCTCGGCGGTTTCAAAGGCGCGTCGCGTCGCCTCGATCTGGCCGGGGTCGGCCTGCAGGCGCAGACCCTCGTTGATCCACCAGAGCCCGCGCCGCCCGGGATCGTGATCGTCGGCCTCGCGCAACAGCGCACCCGCCGCCGCCTGCAAGCGCGCGCAGGCCTCGGCATCCGCCCGCGCGCAGGCGCGCCCACCGGCTTCCACCGCGCCATCGAGCAGGTTGGGGTGGAACCGACCGTAATGCGCGCGAACCAGCGCCAGTTGCTCGGCTTGCAGGGCTTCGTAGCGGTCGTCTTCGCGCAGTTCGCGGTAGAGATCGGCGACGGTGCGTAGCAGCTCGATCTGCACCGGCGGATCGTCGGCGAAGCGGGCCTTGATCTTGGGCACCGCGAGGTCGAGCAGCGCGCGGGCGCTGATCTGCCCGCGTGGCGTGTCGCTGGCGACGCGCGGATCGCTGGCCTTGAACACCTCCACCAGGAAGCCCTTCACCGCCTCGGCGCGGCGCGCTTCTTCGTTGGCGCGCTGCGCCTGCCAGACCACGCCGGCGAGCCCGGCCGCCACCACCAGCGTCAGCAGCGCCGCGAACGACAGCGGCCTGCGATGCCGGCGGGCGAACTTGCCGGCGCGCTGCCATCGGCCGATGTGGCGGGCTCGGATCGGCTCGTGGGCGAGGTGCCGGCCGAGGTCGGCGGCGAAGCCTTCCACCGAGGCGTAGCGGCGGCTGGCTTCGGGCTCCAGCGCCTTGGCGCAGATGGCGTCGAGGTCGCCGCGCAGCCGCGCCTGCGCACGGCCGCCGAGCCGGCTCGATGCCAACGGGGCCTCGCCGCGCGGGCCCAGCCATTCTCCGAGCCTGGAGCGGGCCGCGAACGGCCGGCTCCCGGTCAGCAGCTCGAACAGCATCAGACCCAGCGCGTAGATGTCGGTGGCGACGGTGATGGCGCCGCCGCTGAGCTGCTCCGGCGCCGCGTAGTCCGGGGTGGCGGCGCGGCCGCCGAGCTGGCTGAGGGCGCCGCCGGCTTCGTCCTCGTCGAGCAGCTTGGCGATGCCGAAGTCGAGCAGCTTCACCGCGCCGCTGGCGGTGACCAGCACGTTGGCGGGTTTGAGGTCGCGGTGCACGATCAGCCGCGCATGCGCCGCCTGCACCGCCGCCGCCACCTGCAACATCAGCCTCAGGCGGGCGTCCACATCCAGTTGCCGCGCGGCGCAATGCGCCATCAGGCTCTCGCCTTCGACGTACTCGATGGCCAGCCAGGGCTGACCGTCGTCGGCGAGACCGGCGTCGTAGAAGCGCGCGATGTGCGGGTGCTCCAGTGCCGCCAGGATGTCGCGCTCGCGTGCGAAGCGCGCTTGCAGGGCGCCGCTCAGCAGGTGTGCGTGCGGCAGCTTCAGCGCCACCTCCCGCTCGTAGGCGCCGTCGGCGCGGCGGGCCCGCCAGACGCTGCCCATGCCGCCGCTGCCCAGCGGCGCCTCCAGCCGCCAGGGCCCCACCCGCTGCTGCGGCAGGAAGGCCGGCGGCGGTTCCGGCAGACGGGGCCGTTGCAGCAGCTCGCGGGTGGACAGCAGCGCGCCCTGGCGCAGCACCGCTTCCAGCCAGGGTTTCAGTTCCCGGTCCTCGGCCGGCAGCCGCTCCAGCCAGGGCAGCCGCTCGGGTTCATCGAGCGTCAGCGCCTCGTCGAGCCGCGCGGAGAAGCGCGGCCACAGCGCGGGCGGGCAAGGGAGGGCTTTCATGTCAGGCCGAACGGGACGGCGGCGGCAAACCGGACATCAGGCCAGCATGGTCGCCAGCAGCATCCGCGCCTTCTCCCAGTCGCGGCGGACGGTGCGCTCGGTGAGCTCCAGCACTTCGCCGATCTCGCTCTCGGTCAGGCCGCCGAAGTAGCGCATCTCCACCACCTGCGCCAGGCGCGGCTCGACCTGCGCCAGCGATTCCAGCGCCTCGTGGACTTGCAGGGCCTCGTCATCGGCGGCGACCAGGCCTTCGCCGATGGCGGTGTTGAGGGTGAGCGGACGCTGCCCGCCGCCGCGCTGCTCGGCGTTGCGCTCGCGCACCAGATCGACGATCACGCTGCGCATCACCTGCGCGGCGTAGGCGAAGAACCGGCGCCGGCTGTCCACCTGCAGCGCCTGCTGGCCGCTCAGGCGCAGCCAGCTCTCGTTGACCAGCGCGGTGGTGTCGAGCAGGGTCATCGGGCCGCTGCTGGCGAGCCGGGCGCGCGCCAGCTTGCGCAGCTCCTGGTAGGCCGCCGCGAACAGCTCCGCCGATGCGACCCCGCCTTTCGCGGCGCCGGCCTCGATCAGTTGCGTGATGTCGCTCATCGGTCTGGCGGCCTCCCTGGGCGGTTATTAGGCCATGCCGCCGGGGCCGGTGGTGAGTGCCATGTCCGGTTTTGTCGCTCCGCCGCGTTTGGCCGGTTGAGACCCACTCAACGTCGCCCTGAGCCCCGCCATGAAACCGTCCCTGCCGCTGCCGCAACTGTGGTCCCTGATGCTGCTGCCGTTCCTGCTGCTCGGCTGCGGGGACCATTCCCAGCTCAGCCTCACGCCGGTTACGCCACCACCACCACCACCGCCGCCCGGCAATCTGGCGCCAACGCCGCGAATCAGCGTTGGCGACAGCGTCGTCGCCGGCCAGCCGCTGGCGTTCGACGGCAGCGCCTCCAGCGACCCCGAGGGCGGTGCGCTGTTGCTGAACTGGGACTTTGCCGACGGCCAGCACGGCGGCGGCGCCCGCATCGCGCATGTGTTTTCCGCCGCCGGCCGCTACCGCGTGCGGCTCACCGCCACCGATCCGCAGGGCGCCAGCGCCAGCCTCGACCGGGAGATCACGGTGACGGCGGCGCCGGCGGCGGCGCGCAACGTGGCGGTGCGCGGCAAGGTCAGCGGACTCGACGGCGCGGCGCTGTCCGGTGTCAGCGTCAGCGTCCAGGGCGGCGGCAGCGCCGAGACGGCGGCGGATGGCGGCTTGTCGCTGATGCTGGGCGTCGGGGTGCCGCAGACGCTGCGCTTCGCCAAGGCCGGCTACGCCTTGCAGGTGCTGAGCCTGAACCTGCCCAACGAGACCGGCAGCGATGCCGAGTTCAGCGTGGTGATGCTGCCGCAGCAGCCGGCGCTCACCCTCGCCGACGCGGCCGCAGGCGGCACGCTCAGCGGCAAGGACGGCGCCAGCATCCAGCTGCCGGCCGGCGCGCTGGTGAAGGCCGACGGCTCGCCGGTGACCGGCGCGGTGCGGATCGCGATGACGCCGGTGGACATCACCCAGCCGCGTTCCGGCGGCTTTCCGGGCCGCTTCGAGGGCATCAACGCCGACACCGCGCGGCTGCCCCTGGTCAGCCTGGGCACCACCGAGTTCGCGCTCAGCCAGGACGGCGCGCCAGTACAGATCGCGCCCGGCCAGCAGGCGGAGATCCTGCTGCCGGTCTACGCCGACCGCCGTCTCGACGGCAGCCCGTTCGCCGCCGGTGATCGCATTCCGCTGTGGTCCCTGGACGAGCAGAGCGGCGCCTGGATCAACGAGGGCGAGGGCGTTCTGGAAGCCGCCGCCGGCTCGCCCACCGGCCTCGCGATGCGCGCGCGGGTCGGGCATTTCTCCTGGTGGAACAGCGACATGGGCTTCGAGGTGCGCACGCCCAAGCCCAAGCTCAAATGCGTCTACGACGATGACATCGGCCTGCCCGGCTCGCGCGACACCTTTGCCCAGGCCACGCTGTGCAAATGGCTGGCGGAGCTGGATCGCGGCATCCCGGAACAGAAGGCCGCCGGTGCCAAGGCGGTAGCGACGGCGCGGCTGCCCGGCTTCAGCGCCGAGACGCTGATTCCGGTCGATGGCGCTGCGCTGGATCTCCCCGCCGCCGCCGGACTCCGGTTCAGCGTCAGCGCGCTCAACGGCAGCTTCGTCGGCAGCGGCAGCCTGCCCGCCGGCAACACCGGTCAGACCGAGCTGGTGGTGAAGATGCGGCCGGTGCAGGCGCAGGGCGAAGGCGGCGAAGACATCAGCCTGCCCTTCGACGGCAGCCGCAAGCTGCCGAGCGCCGGCTCGGTCAGCCGTCTCAACTTCGACGCCCAGGGCTTCCGCTGGCTGAAGCTGAGCGTGGAGGCCAGCGCCGACAGCGGCAGCGCCCTGCCGCGCGGCAGCCTGCGGCTGTTCAAGGGCGAGGCCCCGCTGCTGGTCTATCCCGAACTCAACACCGGCAGCCGGCCGCTGATCCAGCTGCTGCCGGACGACGGCCGCTACACGCTGGAACTGGTCGCCACCGAGGGCACGCCGGCCACCGCCCGCATCCGCATCGAACAGGTCGGCAGCGACCAGGACGAGACGCTGTCGCTGCCGTTCAGCAATCTCAACCGCTTCCCCGAGGCGCTGACCACCCTGCGGCTGCATCTGCCGATCACGGCGGCACGCACGCTCTACCTCACCTCGCTCAACACCGAGTCGCGGATGCGGCTGATCGCGCCCGACGGGCAGGTGCTGTTCAACAGTGCGGTCGGCAGCCCGCAGCAGTCGGTGCCCGACGAGCGCTCGCTGCGGATGTCCGGCACCGGCACGGCGGTGCTGCAACTGGCCTCGCTGGACGGCAACCCGCCGTCGCTGCGGCTGGGCGCCGCGCTCAGCCACTGGCTGCCGGTGACGCCGCTGCTGGATGGCTACGGGCTGGTCGATCTGGTCGCCGATCACGCCGGCGGCGCGGTGGTGCTGCTGGTGCGCCAGACCGGTAGCGGCAGCGATGCCCGCTTTGCCCTGTCGCTGCGCCGCCACGTCGATGGCGGCTGGCAGCCGGTGGGGCCGGAGCTGGGCGACCTGCGCCTGATGACCGGCAGCACCGGCGGCGTACAAGCCGCCGTCGCCTTCGACAGCGACAACCGCCCCCTGCTGCTGTACGGGCTCGACACCACCGTGACCACGCCCGGCAGCACCATCAGCGGCAGCCAGTTCGTCGCGCGGCGGCTCACCGGTGAAGACTGGCAGCCCCTGGCCAACGACACCGGTCTGGTGTCCAGCGAGCGCGTGGGCAGCTTCGCCCGCCCCAAGCTGCTGGTCGACTCGCAGGCGCGCCCGCTGGCCGGCCTGCCGCTCAGCAACGGCGCGGTGCTGGTCACGGTGCTGGCGGACGGCCGCTGGCGGGCGCTGAGCACCCCCGACGCGGCCGGGGACCGCTTCAACGGCGACTACTTCGATCTCGCCAACGAGAACAACGGCCGCGTCTACCTCGCCACCGCACCGCGCAGCGGCAGCGGCACCGTGGTGCGGCGCTTCACCCCGGATTCCACCCCGGCAGGCTGGCAGCCGGTGGGGCCCAATGACGGCCTGCTGCCGCAGCCGGCCGGTGAATCGGCCAGCTTCGCGCCACGCATCGCGCTCGATGCCAACGACGATCCCATCGTCGCCGGCAGCAGCCAGCGCTACACCGCAGTCTGGCGTTTCGACGGCAGCCAGTGGCGCAATGGCGCCGCCAGCCGCATCAGCAGCAGCGACTTCGCCGGCGCCATCGAGGGCTACACCCTGCTCGGCGCGCGGGCGCTGCTCGCGTACAGCAACACCACGGTGACCAACGCCGGCAGCTTCAGCCGCCCGGTGGTGCAGGCCAACGATGCCGCCGACAGCACCAGCGGCCTCGGCGTCAACGGCGGCGCGGTGGTGCAGTTCGTGCCCAGCTTCGCCTACAACCGCACCGGCAGCGGGCAGCGGCTGCTGACCGTCGGCGGCGAGGTCTACCAGGCCATCCAGGCTTCCAGCCAGATGCAGTTGCTGCGGCTCACCGAATAGGTGCTGACGGCGCCGGCTCCGGGCTGTCGCCCCAGCCGGCGCCGCCGGACGCGCTCTGGTCGTCGTCGCCGGCAGCCACCAGCACGGTGATGGTGGCGAACCGCTGGTGGTGCATGAACTCGCGCAGGATCAGCAGCGCGGCGGCGAACCCGGCGCTGGCGGGCAGGTTTTCGTGTGCGGCGGGCCGCCCCTCGATCACCGCCGCGAGCCGCTGGAACAAGGCTTCCATGGCATCGAGACTCAGCACCATGCGCTCGCCGCGCGGCACGCCGGCAAGCGCGGCGATGCGCCGCATCGCGGTGTCGCCGGTGACCAGGCGGGAACCGGCCGGCAGGTCTGCGAGGCGCAGGACCTCGTCCTCGACGGCGGCGATGGCGGTTTCCATTTCCAGCGCGCTGGGCAGCGCGGCCCGGAAGAATTCCCGCGCGGTTTTCCGGGTTCCCAGCGCCAGGCGCCAGGCCCCAGCCGGCTCGCGGCCGCTGCCGGCGAGGACCGTGCTGTCCTCGGCGCCGAGGTGCAGCACCGTTACCGCGCCCGCGTGGTCCGCCGGGGCGAGCTGGTAAAGCGTTCGCAGGGAGCTTTCCAAGGGGGCGAAATACGGTGGCCTGGGGACCGTTGGCCGGGGCTTGCCGACCAGCATAAATCTCTTCTGCGTCAGCGGCTTGGTATTTCGCCTGGGGCCGGGCGCGCGGGGTCTGTCGATTTTCGTCGCGACCGTTCGACGTGTTGATGCCGGCGCTTCGCGAGAGCGGCCGCGCTTCCGTCCACCCCCTGGAGCCCTCATGAGCACCGCCGCCGTCCAAGCCATCCCGCCGCAATACCCGGGCGCCACGCCCTACCTCACCGTCCGTGGCGCCGACCGCGCCATCGAGTTCTACAAGACCGCTTTCGGCGCCACTGAAGTCGCGTGCCTGGCGCCCGGCGGCCGGGTGATGCACGCCGAACTGCGGGTCGGTGCCGCGCCCTTCATGCTCACCGAGGAGATGCCGGAACGCGGCGCCTTGAGTCCGCAGACCCTGGGCGGTTCGGCCAGTGCGGCGGTAGTCTTCGTGGAGGATGTCGATGCCTTCTTCGCCCGCGCCATCGCCGCCGGCTGCACCCCGGTGATGCCGGTGATGAACCAGTTCTGGGGCGACCGCATGGGCTGCCTCACGGACCCGTTCGGCCATAGCTGGATGTTCTCGACCCATATCGAGGACGTGTCGCCGGAAGAGCTGCCCGCCCGTGCCGCCGCCGCGATGGCCGGCGCCCCGCAACCCTGCAACTAGGAGAGCCGCCATGCGCGTGATGGTGTTGGTGAAAGCAAGCCCCGCTTCCGAAGCCGGCGTGATGCCCGGCGAGGCCCTGCTGGCGGCGATGGGCCAGTACAACGAGCAACTGGTGAACGCCGGCGTGCTGCTGGCCGGCGAGGGCCTTCACCCGAGTTCGCGCGGTCACCGCGTGGTTTTCGAGGGCGCCCGCTCGCGGGTCGTCGACGGCCCCTTCGCGGAAACCAAGGAGCTGGTCGCCGGCTTCTGGCTCTGGCAAGTGCGCTCGATGGACGAGGCGCTGGAATGGGCGGCACGCTGCCCAAACCCCGAGGGTGAACACTTCGAGCTGGAGCTGCGCCGCGTGTTCGAGGCCGAGGATTTCGGCGCGGAGTTCACGCCGGAACTGCGCGCCCAGGAAGACGCGCTACGCGCCCGCGTCGACAAACAGCACTGAGGAGTAAGCACATGGATTTCGCCAGCAAGATCACTCCCTGCCTCTGGTTCGACACCCAGGGCGAGGAGGCCGCGCGTTTCTACGTCGGCCTGTTCCCGGACTCGCGCATCGTCGATATCGGCCGCTACACCGAAGACGGCCACGAGCAGCACGGCCAGCGCGCCGGCTCGGTGATGACCGTCGCCTTCGAGCTGGCCGGCCAGGGCTTTCTCGCCCTCAACGGCGGCCCGCGATTCCAGCTCAGCGAGGCGATGTCGCTGATCGTCTACTGCGAGGACCAAGCCGAGGTCGATCGCTACTGGAACGCGCTCGCCGAAGGCGGCGGCGGGCAGTCGCAGGCCTGCGGCTGGCTCAAGGACCGCTACGGGCTGTCCTGGCAGATCACGCCGAAGTCGGTGGTCGAGTGGCTCGCCGGCCCGGACCGGATCAAGGCCGGTAAGGCGATGCGCGCGCTGATGCAGATGGTGAAGATCGACATCGCCACCGTTGAACGGGCGGTGGCCGCATGAGCGCCGAGCTGGTTCTCACCACCTTCGACTGGGTGCCGGAATGGCCGCGCGGCTATGTGCGCGACTTGCGCGTGCGCTGGGCGCTGGAGGAGGCCGGCCTGCCTTACCGCATCGCCACCACGCCGTTCCGCGCGCGCGATCCTCAGCACTACCGGCATCAGCCGTTCGGGCAGGTGCCCTGGCTGAGCGATGGCGAGCTGTCGATCTTCGAGAGCGGCGCGATCCTGCTGCATCTCGGCGCGCGCAGTGAAGCTTTGCTAGCAACCGAGGCCCGCCGCCGTAGCGACGCCATCGCGTGGTTGTTCGCGGCGCTGAACTCGGTCGAGATGGCCAGCCTGCCCTTAGCGATGCTGCGGTTCTCCGGGCAGACCGGCGAGGCGCCGGTCGCGCGCCTGTTCGAGGACTTTCTCCAGAAGTCGCGGCTGCCGCATCTGGAGACCGTGCTGCATGAGCGCGAATGGCTGGCCGAGGTCTTTTCCATCGCCGACATCGCGATGGCGGACGCGCTGCGCCTGGTCGACCGTTTCGACGGGCTGGCGGCCCTGCCTGCCTGCCGCGCCTATCTGGCGCGTGCCGTCGCCCGTCCGGCCTTCATCAAGGCGCACGCCGACCAACTCGCGCACTTCGCCGCCGCCGACTGAGCCTTGTCTCTACCCCCTGCTTACCGGAGTTCCTCCATGCCCCGAACCCTCACCATCAGCCTGCCGGTCACCGATCTGAAAGCCTCGACCGCGTTCTACACCGCGCTGGGCTTCGTCAACGATCCGAGCTGCCCCAGCGGCGACGGCGCCGCGTTCCTGGCCTTGAGCGAGTCGATCAAGATCGTGCTGCTCAGTCACGACACCTGGCGGCGGCTGACCAGCCGCCCGATTCCGCCCAACACCTCCAGCGAGGTCGGGCTCGCGGTCTCCTGCGAGAGCCGCGAGGAGGTCGATGCCATGGCGCAGGCGGCGGCCGAGCACGGTGGCGTCATCGACATCAATCCCATCGACGATTACGACTTCATGTACGGCCGTGATTTCACCGATCCCGACGGCCACGTCTGGGGTGCGAAGTGGATAGACCTGTCGGCCATGGCGACGGCCGGCGAACCCGGGCATGCCCGCGCCTGAAGCGCTCCCTCCCCGGTGCACGGGGGAGGGTCGGGGTGGGGGCGCTGCCGGAGCTCGCGTGCGCGGTGTGCCGTGGCTATCGCGCAAGGCCCCCATCCCAGCCTTCCCCCGCAGGCGCGGGAAGCAGCGCCCGGTGCGACGCGCTTGCTTGCTTCGCCTGGCTGGCGATGCTCTGATCGCCGCCCGTGACCCCCACAGAGCACATCCACCGCCGCATCGACGCGGTCTGGCGCATGGAGTCGGCGAAGATCATCGCCGGCCTGACGCGCCTGGTGCGCGACGTCGGCCTCGCCGAGGAGCTGGCGCAGGACGCGCTGCTCGCCGCGCTCGAACAGTGGCCGCGCGAAGGCCTGCCCGACAATCCCGCCGCCTGGCTCATGGCCGCCGCCAAACATAGGGGCATCGACCGCCTGCGGCAGTTGCGGATGCAGGACGAGAAGCACCAACTGCTCGCCCCCGAGCTGGACTTGCAGCAACAGCTCGAAGCCGCCGACCGCGCCGCCGCGCTCGACGAGTTCATCGAGGACGACCTGCTGCGGCTGATCTTCATCGCCTGCCATCCGCTGCTCGGTACCGAGGCGCGGCTGGCGCTGACGCTGCGCCTGCTGGGCGGGCTTTCCACCGAGGAGATCGCCCGCGCCTTCCTGGTGCCGGAGGCCACCGTCGCGCAGCGCATCGTCCGCGCCAAGAAGACGCTCGCCGAGGCGCGGGTGCCCTTCGAGCTGCCGCCGCCAACCGAGCTGGCCGGGCGCCTGGCCTCGGTGCTGGAAGTGATCTACCTCGTCTTCAACGAGGGCTACGCCGCCACCAGCGGCGAACACTGGCTGCGGCCGGCGCTGTGCGAGGAAGCGCTGCGCCTGGGCCGCGTGCTCGCCGCGCTCGCGCCGCTGGAGCCGGAGGTGCACGGCCTGGTCGCGTTGATGGAGATCCAGGCCTCGCGCAATGCCGCGCGGCTGGCCGCCGACGGCCGGCCGATCCTGCTGCTGGAGCAGGACCGCCGTCGCTGGGATCGCCTGCTGATCCAGCGCGGACTGCAAGCCTTGGAGCGCGCGCAAACCCTGAGCGCCGAGCCCGGCAACTACCAGTTGCAGGCCGCCATCGCCGCCTGCCATGCCCGCGCCGCGCGCGCCGAAGATACCGACTGGCCGCGCATCGCCGCGCTCTATGCGCAGTTGGCGCGTCTGCGGCCCTCGCCGGTGGTGGAGCTCAACCGCGCCGTCGCGGTGGCGATGGCAGCAGGCCCGGCGGCGGGCTTGAAGCTGGTCGATGCGCTCTGCCGCGAGCCGGCGCTCCAGCGCTATCACCTGTTGCCGAGCGTGCGCGGCGATCTGCTCTACAAGCTCGGGCGCCTGGACGAGGCGCGCCAGGAGTTCGAGCGCGCCGCCGCGCTCACCGCCAACGCGCGCGAGCGCAGCCTGCTGCTGGAACGCGCCGCTGGCTGTCTGTCTGCCGTCTGAGGCGGTGTTCCGGCGATAGCGGGCTCATGCGCTGAGCGCCTTCAGCGCCAGCGAGACGGCCGCGCCCAGGCTCACCACGCCGAACAGCTGCCGCAGCTGCGGCCCGGAAATCCGGTGTGCCAGCCGCCGGCCGGCCAGGATGCCCAGGCCAGATCCTGCGGCGAAGGGCAGCGCCACCGGCCAGAGTAGCGTGCCCGATACGGCGGCGATGCTGACGCTGCCTGCCGACACCAGGGCGATCACCCCCAGAGAGGTGCCAACGATGCTGCGCTGATCCAGATTGGTGTAGCGCGTCAGCGCCGGGACGATGACAAAGCCGCCGCCGACGCCCAGCGCGCCGCTCATCAAACCCGATAGTGCCCCGGTCATCATCAGCGCGCGTGCGCAGGGCGCGGTCCAGTTCAGGCGGCCCTGCTCGGGATTGAGCACGCAGGGCAGCTGCTCGCGCGTCCTGGACAGGTCAGCCGGCCGGCGCGCTTCGCGGATCATTCGGAGCGCCACGTGAGTTAGTACGGCGGCGAACAACAGCGACAAGGGCGTTGGTGGCAGCTGGTGGGCTAGCCACACCCCGACCGGCGCCGCGAGTACCCCGGTCACGCCGATCAGTCCTGCGGCGCGATAGCGCAACTGTTGTTCGCGCAGTGCCAGCCCTGCGCCCAAGGCCGCCGCCAGGCCCACCGCGACCAAGGCCACCGGCGCCGCCTGCAGCACGGACAGCCCCAGCCCGAATACGAGTAGCGGCACGGCGAGAATGCCGCCGCCAGCGCCGGTCAGCGCCAGCGCCAGGCCGATCAGCCCGCCGAGCAGCAGCGCCAGACTTTGCGCCTCCATCAGCCGACTAGCTCGGGTGTCGCCATCCACTCGCGGCCCTTGAGCATGCCTTGCCAGTACAGTGGCGGCAGGATGCGCTCCTTGAGCAGCCAGGCGGCGCGGCTGGGCTTGCGGCCGTCCAGCAACCAGTTCGGGAAGCTGGGCTGCACCTTGCCGCCGTAGAGAAACTCGGCAAGCACGATCTTGCCGCGCTCCACCGTCAGCGGGCAGGAGCCGTAACCATCGTAGCGACCATCGAGTGGCTGGTTCCTGAGCGCCGCGAGCAGGTTGTGCGCGACCACCGGCGCCTGTTTGCGCGCTGCCGCTGCGGTCTTGGCGTTGGGGGTGTTGCCGGCGTCACCGAGGCCGAAGACGTTGGCGTACTTCTTGTGCCGCAGGCTACCGGGCTCCAGGTCGATCCAGCCCGCGCTGTCCGCCAGCGGGCTGGACTGGATGAAGTCTGGTGCGCGCTGCGGCGGTACCGCGTGCAGAAAGTCGAACTCGCGCTGCACGATCTCGCGGCTGCCGTCGGCCAGGCTGCGGGTAAAGGTCGCGATCCGGCGCGGCCCGTCCACGGCGGTGAGGCTGTGGCCGAAGTTCAGACCTACCTGGTAGCGCTCGATGTATTTCATCAGCGCCGGCACGTAGTCGGGCACGCCGAACAGCACCGCACCGGCATTGTAGAAGTCGGCCTTGATCGCGCCCTGGCGGCCGTGGCGTCGCCAGTGATCGCAGGACAGGTACAGCGCCTTCTGCGGCGCGCCGGCGCACTTGATCGGCATTGGCGGTTGGCTGAATAGCGCCCGCCCTGATTTCAGGTTCTGCACCAGCTTCCAGGTGTAGGGCGCGAGGTCGTAGCGGTAGTTGGAGGTGACACCGTTCTGGCCGAGGGTTTCGGGCAGGCCGGGAATTGCCTCCCAGTCCAGCTTCAGCCCGGGGCAGACCACCAGCTGCTCGTAGCGCACCACCCGGCAGCCTTCGAGGATCAGCGCATTGCGTTCCGGTTCGAAGGCGGCGACGGCCGCCTTGATCCAGTGCACCCCACGCGGAATCAGCCGTGCCATGGTGCGTACGGTGTCCTCGGGGCGAAACACGCCAGCACCCACCAGCGTCCAGCCCGGCTGGTAGTAGTGCACTTCGGCGGGGTCGACGATGGCGATGTCCAGGTCCGGCATGCGGGCCAGCAGGCTGGCGGCGGTGGCGATACCGGCGGCGCCGCCACCAACGATCACCACGGTATGGCTGGCGTCGGTGCGCTGACTGCCGGCGGGCGATTGCGCGGTCAGGCGCTCGGCCAGCGCCGACAGGTCGTAGCCGGCCTCCTGCGCGGTCTGCACCAGCTCGGCGGTCGGGCGCTGGCCGGCCTGCGACAGCGCCCACAGGGTGGTCGAGCGCATGCCGGTGCGACAGTAGGCCAGCACCGGCTTGGCCGACTCCGACACCAACGCGCCGAAGCGCTGGCCGGTGCTTTCGTCGGCCTTGCCGGAGGGGACCGGCAGGTAGTGCAGACGCATACCCAGCGCCTCGGCGGCGGCGGCCAGCTCCTGATGCGTCGGCTGGTCGGCACCCTCGCCGTCAGGGCGGTTGCAGATCAGTGTGCGGAAGCCCTGCGCAGCCAGCGCCGGCAGCTCGGCGGGCAGGATCTGGGGGGCCACGGAAAGCTCGGCGGTCAGCTTGCGAATCGACATGGAAACGGCTCCGGAGGGCTCTGGCTCAGAGCGCGTTGAGGGGAATCTTCAGGTAGCGGTTGCCGTTGTCTTCCGGCTCCGGGAGCTGGCCGGCGCGCATGTTGATCTGCACCGAGGGAAGGATCAGCGCTGGCATGTCGAGCGTGGCGTCGCGGGCGGTGCGCATGGTGACGAAGGCCTCCTCGCTGATCCCGTCGCGGATGTGGATGTTGTTGGCGCGCTCCTCCGCCACCGTGGTCACGTAGCGCAGCTCGCGGCCGTTGGGCCGGTAGTCGTGGCACATGTAAAGCTTGGTTTCGGCGGGAAGGCCCAGCACCCTGTTGATCGAGCGGTACAGGGTGCGGGCATCGCCACCGGGAAAATCGCAGCGGGCGGTGCCGAAGTCCGGCATGAACAGGGTGTCGCCGACGAAGGCCGCAGTTTCCTCCTCGTCCCGCACCACGTAGGTCAGGCAGGCCGGTGTATGCCCGGGGGTGTGCATGACCAGTGCGGAAAGCCCGCCGATCTCGAAGTGGTCGCCGTCGTGGAATAGATGATCGAACTGGCTGCCGTCGCGGGCGAAACGCGCATCGGCATTGAAGATCTTGCCGAACACGTTTTGCACCGTGCGGATCTGGTCGCCGATGGCGATCCGGCCGCCCAGTCGTTGCCGCAGATACTGGGCGGCGGACAGGTGGTCGGCGTGGACATGGGTTTCGAGATGCCATTGCACCGTCGCTCCCAAGGCCTGTACCCGCTCAATCAGGGCATCGGCAGAGGTGGTGGAGGTGCGTCCGGACTTGGGGTCGTAGTCCAGCACGCTGTCGACAATCGCGCAGACCCTGGTCGGACGGTCCAGCACGATGTAGCTGATGGTGGCGGTGGCGGGGTCGAAATGGCCTTCGACGAATAGGCGGCCAGTGCTGCTCATGGAGCGTCTCCGAAAATATCTGCCGGGCGGCAGGGAACAATGACAGTGGCAGGAACAAATCGCGTGCCAGCCCGGCAATCAATCACAAGATGTTGTTTTTATTAAATTGTCCCAACTGCAGGGGTGCCAGAAAGCTGGTTTGGCAGCGCCTCGGCTGGCAGCTCTGGCAGACAATGGCAGCGAACTGGCAGCCCCCGACCGGGCTTTGTTAGGCTGGTTCCGGCACCGGCTCCGGTGCGCAGCGACTGACGAAGACATCCATGTCCACCACCACGCAGACCGTGCAGCCGTTGATCTCGTACCTGGAACACGATGCGGCGCCGACCATCGTGCTCGACACCGACTACAACATCCTGGCTGCCAACACCGCCTACCAACGCCAGTTCGGCTCGGCCGGGCACGGTATCCAGGGCCAGAAATGCTTCCGGGTCTCGCACCAGTACAGCGTGCCCTGCGATCAGGCCGGCGAGCACTGTCCGATGAAGCAGGCGCTGGCGACCCGGGCTCCGGACCGGGTGCTGCACATCCATCACACGCCGCGCGGCCAGGAACACGTCGATGTCGAGTTGCGGCCGGTGTTGGACGAGGCGGGACAGGTGATCGCCTACGTCGAGCGGCTCAATACCGTCGCCTCGGCGTCGGCGCAGCCTCGCGAGGACGGCCTGGTGGGCCGCGCCGAGGCATTCAATGCCGCGCTGTCCTCGCTCCGCCGCGCTGCGCCCTCACAGATCCCGGTGTTGTTGCAGGGCGAGTCCGGCACCGGCAAGGAGCTGTTCGCGCGCGCCCTGCACCAAGCCAGCAACCGCGCCCACGGGCCGCTGGTGGTGGTGGACTGCACCGGGCTTTCCGAGACTCTGTTCGAGAGCGAGCTGTTCGGCCACGAGCGCGGTGCCTTCACCGGCGCCAACCAGCGCAAGATCGGCCTCGCCGAGACTGCGCACGGCGGCACCCTGTTTCTCGACGAGATCGGCGACGTGCCGCTGCCGATGCAGGTGAAGCTGCTGCGCCTGATCGAGTCCGGCACCTTCCGGCGCGTGGGCGGCGTCGAAACCCTGCGCGCCGACTTCCGCTTGGTGGCCGCCACCCACAAGCCGCTGCGGCGGATGGTGGAGCAGCAGACCTTTCGCCAGGATCTCTACTACCGCATCAGTGCCTTCCCGGTGCACCTGCCGGCCTTGCGCGAGCGCGCCGACGACATCCCCCTGCTGGCGCAGAGCCTGCTGCGCCGCATGCACAGTGCCGTGCCGTTGCGGATCGAGGACGCGGCGCTGGCGGCGCTGCGCCGCTACGCGTTTCCCGGCAATGTCCGCGAGCTGCGCAACCTGCTGGAGCGCGCCCGGCTGTTCGCTGAGGATGGCCTGATCCGGCTGCATCACCTGCCGCCCGAAATCCTGGGTGGCGAGCCCGAGGGCGAGGCGCCACGAAAGCTGAAGCCCGATCAGGAAAAGGCGCGGTTGATACACGCGCTGGCGGTATTCGAAGGCACCCGCGCCGAGCTGGCCGCGCACCTGGGACTGAGCGAACGCACCCTCTACCGCCGGCTACGTTCGCACGGCCTGGAGTAGGTCTGCCGCTGTCAGTTGCTGCCAGCCTGCTGCCATACACCACGCCGCTGGCAGTGAAACTGGCAGGCCAGGGTCAGGCTTGAAACCCAGGCCGCTGAATTTATTGGTGTTTTCCAGAAAGACCCAATGGCACGGGACTTGACCGTTAAACCGCAGCCGCCTTCCGGACCCCTGCCGATGTTCACCAACCCGCTGCTTCGAGAGATCGCGCTGATTTTGGCGCTCAAGCTCTTGCTGCTCTGGGGTTTGTGGTGGGCCTTCGTGCGCGAGGCCAGGGTGGAGGCCGATCCCGCCCGCGTCGAAACCCTGCTGCTGGGCGCTCCTTCCCAAGCCGAGCCCCGCCCATGATTTCTGAGCAGCTTGTCGATCTGTCCCGTCTGCAGTTCGCCATCACGGCGATGTACCACTTCCTGTTCGTGCCGCTGACGCTCGGCATGGTCTGGCTGCTGGTGATCATGGAGGCGGTCTACGTGATGACCGGCAAGGTCGTCTACAAGGACATGACCCGCTTCTGGGGCAAGCTCTTCGGCATCAACTTCGCGCTCGGCGTCACCACCGGCATCACCCTGGAATTCCAGTTCGGCACCAACTGGGCCTACTACTCGCATTACGTCGGCGACATCTTCGGCGCGCCGCTGGCGATCGAGGGCCTGATGGCCTTCTTCCTGGAATCGACCTTCATCGGCCTGTTCTTCTTCGGCTGGGATCGGTTGTCGAAGCCGCAGCATCTGCTGGTCACCATCCTGATGGCGGTCGGCACCAATCTCTCGGCGCTGTGGATCCTGATCGCCAACGGCTGGATGCAGAACCCGGTGGGCGCCGAGTTCAACTTCGAGACCATGCGCATGGAGCTGACCGACTTCTGGGCGGTGGTGTTCAACCCGGACGCGCAGGCCAAGTTCGTGCACACCGTTTCCGCCGGCTATGTCACCGGCGCGATGTTCGTGCTCTCGATCTCGGCCTGGTATCTGCTCAAGGGTCGCGACGTGGAGTTCGCCAAGCGCAGCTTCCGCATCGCCGCCGCGTTCGGCCTGGCCTCGGTGTGCTCGGTGATCGTGCTTGGTGACGAGTCCGGCTACACGGTGGGCGAGGCGCAGCAGACCAAGATGGCGGCGCTGGAGGCGATGTGGGAAACCGAGCCGGCACCCGCGCCCTTCAATCTCATCGCCTGGCCCAACGAAGCCGAGCAGAAGAACGACTGGGCGGTGCAGATCCCCTGGGTGATGGGCCTGATCGGCACCCGCTCGGTGAGCAAGCAGATTCCGGGCATCCTCGAAATCAAGGAGAAGAATCGCCACCGCATTCTCAGCGGCATCGTGGCGGTGAAAAGCCTGGAGCGCCTGCGCGCCAATCGCGAGGACACCGAGGCGCTGGCGCTCTTCGAGCGGCACAAGGCCGACCTCGGCTTCGGCCTGCTGCTGCGCAAGTACACCACCGATGTCGGCGCCGCGACGCCGGAGATGATCCAGCAGGCAGTGGACAGCACCATCCCTCGGGTGGCGCCGATGTTCTGGGCCTTCCGCGCCATGGTCGGCATCGGCTTCTGGATGCTGGCGCTATTCGCCTTCGCCGCCTGGCAGACCGTGCGCGGCCAGTGCGCCCACCGTCGCTGGCTGCTGCACGCGGCGCTGTGGTCCCTGCCGCTGCCCTGGATCGCCTGCGAGCTGGGTTGGTTCGTGGCCGAATACGGCCGCCAGCCCTGGACCATCTACGGCGTGCTGCCGACGCATCTCTCGGTCTCCACGCTCAGCGTCGGCAATCTCTACGGCTCGCTGGTTGGCTTCATCGGCTTCTACACCCTGCTGCTGGTGGTGGAGATGTACCTGATGGTGCGCTTCGCGCGGCTGGGGCCGGGCAGCCTAGGCACCGGCCGCTACCAGTTTGAAGCCGCCCACTGAGGAGCTTGGTCATGTTCGACTACGAAACCCTGAAACTCATCTGGTGGCTGCTGGTCGGCGTGCTGCTGATCGGCTTCGCGATCATGGACGGCCACGACATGGGCGTCGGCATGCTGCTGCCCTGGGCCGGTCGCAGCGATGTCGAGCGCCGCGTGGTGATCAACACCGTCGGCCCGCACTGGGACGGCAACCAGGTCTGGTTCATCACCGGTGGCGGCGCCATCTTCGCCGCCTGGCCGCTGATCTATGCCACCGCGTTCTCCGGCTTCTACTGGGCGATGCTGGCGGTGCTGTTCGCGCTGTTCTTCCGGCCGGTGGGTTTCGACTACCGCAGCAAGATCGCCGACCCGCGCTGGCGCTCAACCTGGGACTGGGGCCTGTTCATCGGCGGCACCGTGCCGCCACTGATCTTCGGCGTGGCCTTCGGCAACCTGTTGCAAGGGGTGCCCTTTCACTTCGACTCGATGCTGATGTCGCACTACACCGGCAGCTTCTGGGCGCTGCTCAACCCCTTCGCCCTGCTCTGCGGCCTGGTCAGCAGCCTGATGCTGCTGATGCACGGCGGCATCTACCTGGCCCACCGCACCGAGGGCGTCATCGCCGCGCGCGCGCGGGCGGCGGTCTACGTCGCCGGTCTCGGCCTGCTGCTGGCGTTCAGCGCCGCCGGGCTCTGGCTGACCCGCATCGACGGCTACCTCATCACCTCGCTGATTGATCCGGGTGCCTTGCCCGACCCACTTGCCAAGACCGTGGAGCGCAGCCCGGGTGCCTGGTTCGCCAACTACCGCGCCTGGCCCTGGACCATCGCCGTGCCGGTGCTCGCCTACACCGGCGCCGTGCTGGCGCTGCTGCTGACGCGGGCCGGGCGCACCGGCCTCGCCTTCATCGCCTCCGCGTTCATGCTGGCCGGGGTGATCGGCACGGCGGCGGTGTCGATGTTCCCCTTCCTGATGCCCTCGTCGTCGATGCCCAATTCCAGCCTCACGGTCTGGGATAGCGCTTCCAGCCCGCTGACCCTGGCGATCATGTTCTGGGCGACGCTGATCTTCATGCCCCTGATCATCCTCTACACCGGCTGGGCCTACCGGGTGATGCGCGGCAAGGTCACCGCCGAGCACATCGAGCACAACAGCCACAGCGCCTACTGAACCGCGCCGCCATAAGGAGATTTGCAGCATGTGGTACTTCACCTGGGTACTGGGCGTGGGCTTCGCGGTGTTGCTGGCGATCCTCAACGCCATGTGGGGCGAAAACGAAGAGGCCCGGCGGCGGGGCGATTCCGCTGACTCCGGAGACCACCTGCCGTGAACGAGGAGCCGGGCGCCGTGCCAGCGCAGCTCCCCGGCATGGCCTGGCTGCCGCTGGGTCTGGGCCTGGGTCTGATGCTGGCGCTCACCGCCTATCCGCGTCTGCTGGTGGGCGCCGACGGCAAGGCCGATCACCTCGCCGCGACGCTGGCCTGCTGGGCGATGGCCGCCGGCCTGACCCGTGGCGTCGGTTATGTGCCCGCCAACGCCTGGGCGCGTCGGCTGCTTTCCGGCCCGGCCAGCCTGCTGGCCCTGTTGCTTGCCATCGCGCAACTACGCCTGGGGCTGGACCGGCTGTTGGGCTGACCCCAGGCGCCGCCGCGCCTTCAGTCGTTGAGCAGCACCAGCTTGGCCGAGCGTCCGGCGTTGACCTCGGCGTAGGCGCTCAGGCCTTCGCGCAGCGGCCGGCAGTCGGGTTCCGGCGGCAGCGGCAGGCTGCCGTCGTCGAAGGCGGCGGCGATCGGCGCCAGCATGGCGGCGCAGTCGCCCACGTCGTAGAGCAGGGTGTTGATGCCGACCAGGCTGCCGCCGCGCCGGTACAGGGCCAGCACCGGCAGTTGCACCAGGCCGTCCACCGGCGCGGCGATCACCGCGATGCGGCCGAACGGCGCCAGCAGCTCCACCGCCGCCGGCAGCCAGAAGCCGGTGGTGTCGAACACCACCTCGGCGCCGGCAGTGAAATGCGCCTTGAGCCGCGCCGGCAGGCTGGCCGGCTCGCCGAGTTCCAGCGTGGCGATGCCAGCGCTGGCGAATTCCGCGAACTGCTCCGGCCGCCGCGCGGCGGCCACCACCTCGGCGCCGCGCTGGTGGGCCAAGGCCACCGCCGCGCGCCCCACCGCGCCATTGGCGCCGATCACCAGCAAGCGGGTGCCGGCCTGCACGCCGCTGCGGTCCAGCGCGTTGATGGCGGTGGTGTAGGGCACGCCGCAGCTCGCCGCCTGGGCGAAGCTCAGCGCGCGCGGCTTGCGCGCCAGACCCCGCAGCGGCAGCACCAGTTGCTCGGCGTGGCTGCCGTCCTTGAAGAAGCCGAGGTCGCGACCAGTGCCCCAGACCTCGGCACCGATCCAGTCCGCCGGGCCTTGCAGCACCACGCCGGCGAAGTCGCGGCCGGGCACGCGCGGCAGCGTCGTATAGGCGGGGAAGCGGCCCAGCACGTTCTTCACATCGCTGGGGTTGAGCCCGGCGGCGCGCACCGCCACCAGCGCTTCGTCGGCGCCGACGCTGGGTGCCGGCAAGTCCAGCAAGCGCAGGCTGTCGAGCGAACCCGGGCGATCAAACTGCAAGGCTTTCATGGCGCGCGCTCGGTGGGGCAAGGCGCGCATTCTACGGCGGCCGCGCGCCGCGCCCTGTCGAATTCGCCAGTGCTGATTCGACGTGACAGGGAGTAAGGACTTTCATCCCGCAATCCAAGGACAAACCCGCATGCGCTTCCTCATCACCGCCACCACCGGCCCCGGCGCCGCCGGTGCCGACCAGCCGTTCAGCGAGCAGCAGCTCATCGACTACATGCGCTACAACGAAGAGCTGCACCGCGCCGGCGTGCTGATCGCCAGCGAGGGGCTGAATCCGGCGGCCGGCGGCGCGCGCGTCGCCGTGCGCGAGGGCCGTCGCCATGTCGTTGACGGTCCGTTCGCGGAGACCCGCGAGCTGGTCGGCGGCTTCTACCTCATCGAGGTGCCGACGCTGGCGGACGCCATTCAGTGGGCGCTGCGCTGCCCGGTCGGCATGGCCAGCGCCGAGCTGCTCGACGTGCGGCCGCTCACTGGCGCGGGCGACCTCCCGCCGGACCTGCTGAAGATCATCGAAGCCGCCGCGCCCACCTGGAGCGCGGCAGCCTTCTCGGTCGACCAGCAGCGCTAGCGAGCGCGGCCTCGGGCCTCAGGCGGCAAGCGCGGTTTCCAGCTTGTGCCAGTCGCTGTAGCGCAGCAGCGGCCGCAGCATTTCCATCACGCCGCCAAAAGCCTCGGCGGGCGCCTGCTGGCGCATGCCGGCGAGCAGTTGGCTGCGCTCCTGATGGTTGGCATAGGGCAGCATCCAGCGCAGGCCGCCCATCATCTCCTCGGGCGGAATGCTGGCGACCAGCCGCTGCTCGATGGCGTGGATTTCGGCGTCGCTGTAGCCGGCCCAGAGCACGGCGTTGTTGTGGCTCTCCTCCACGTCCATGTGCTCGTAGTTCTCGGCGACGAAGCGCGCCAGTTGCCGGTAGAGCTGCGCGGCCGCACCTTCGCGCGCGGCGCGGTCCGGCGTCTGCGCGATGCAGCGGCCCAGCGCCAGCAGCTCGGCGATCTCGCGCTGGTGGCCACGGTGCTCGGTGGCGGTGTGCGCCGCCGAGCCCGGCTGGCAGGCTTCCATCGCGGTGTGGATGAACTCGTTCTCGTGCTGCAAGTGCGCGCCGCAGGCTTGCAGCAACTGCTCCACGGTCAGCAGGGCCTGGGTGCGTTCGCTGGCGTCGTGCCAGTCGCAGCGGCCGACCTCCATCAGCGCATGCGACATCTGCGCACGCAGGGCTTTGTGGATGACGGCGTAGATGCTGTAGCGGGCGGTTTCGCTGGCCATGGGATTTCCTTGTCGTGTTGGCGGTCTCGCGCTGCGCGGAATGCGTGCTGCGATGGGCCGCCAGACTAGGGCGCGTGGCTGGGTGCCGCCGCTAAATCTTCCCTAAGCGAATCCTAAAAACTCACTAAGCGCGGGCCGACTGTGAACGGCTACACGGATTGGCGGATCTGCGCGCGTCGGTACTCGCCGGGCGTCATGTTGAACCAGCGCCGGAACGCGCGCTGAAAGCTGCTCTGCTCGGCGAAGCCGAGCATCAGTGCGACATCCACCAGCGACAGCGAGGCGTCATCGACATAGCGCCGCGCCAGATCCTGGCGCACCGATTCGACCAGCCCGGTGTAGCTGGTGCCCAAGCTGTCGAGCTGCCGTTGCAGGCTGCGTGCCGAGAGATCCAGCGCCGCCGCCACCGAGGACAGCTCCGGCGCGCCGTGCGGCAGACGGTCGGCGACATGCTGGCGGATGCGCGCGAGTCGCAGGTCGCCGTGGCTCTGCTCGACACGCAGCGCCAGCAGGCGGCGGCGCGCCTCGACTTCCAGGGTCTGCTTCAGGCTGCTGTCGCCGTGCAACAGGGGCAGCGCCGCGTAGCGCGCGGGGAAATGCACGCGCAACTGCTCGGCGCCGAAGCTCAGCGGGCAGCCGAACAGCGCTTCCTGCTCGCGGGTGTCGGCCGGCGCCGCATGCGGAAACTCGATGCGCAGCGGCGACAGCGCCTGCCCGGCCAGCCAGCGCGCGGTGCTGATCCAGCCGGCGAGGTTGGACTCGGTGCAGTGCCGGTGATAGAGCCCACGCGCCGGATGCACCTGCACCTCCAGGCACATCTCCTCGCCGTGCAGCCGGTAGTGGGCGCTGATGTCGTTGCCGACCAGTTGCGCGTAGCGGCCGTGCAGCTCGAACAGCTCGTGCAGTTGCCGCGAGGTCAGCATCAGGTGGCCGAGCAGCCCGAAATGCGTCGGCCGCAGGCTGGCGCCGACATGCAGGCCGATGTTGGCGTCGCCGCTGAGTTGCTCGGCGGCGAGAAAGGCGCGCTCCTCGGCGCTGGCCTCGATGCGCCGGTCGGGGTCGCTCAACGCGGTCTCGTCGAAGCCGGCCGCCGCCAGCACCGGGGCCAGCGGCAGCGCCTGCTGGCGCAGGTAGTCGAACAGCGCGCGCAGATAGGCGGCGATCAGGTAGGGCGGCTCGGCGCCGTCGGCGGGCGGGGACATCGCCGGAGGTCATCACAGCCTGGCATGCGCGGTCAATGCCTGGCGCGCCGGGCCAATACCGGCGCCGCACGCCTGCCGAACATGCCGGCCCAGGTGCAGGGAGAGAGGACATGATCCAACACGACATCGGCACGACCGCGCGGCGGGCGGCCTGGCTGCTGGCCATGCTGGCCGCCAGCGCGCCGGCGCGGGCGCTGGAAGGCGCCTGGGATCTGGGCGGCGACAGCCTGCGGGCGGTGCTCAACACCGGCCTGCAACTGGGCGCGCAGTGGCGCGTGGAGGCGCGCGCCGACGATCTGGTCGGCAAGGCCAACCTCAATCCCGAGCTGTGCCCGCTGGCGCCCAACGGCGCCGGCACCAGTTGCATCGCCCACCTCTCGCAGGCCGACCCCAGCCATGCGCCGGGCGCGCTCAACCTCAACAGCTACGTCGGCGAGGGGCCGGCCTCCAACCAGGCCGCCATCGACGCGCCGGGGCAGTTCTCCAGCAATGCCGACGACGGCAACCTCAACTTCGAGCCCGGCGATCTCACCCAGGCGCTGGCGCGCCTCAACAGCGACCTCACGCTGAGCTGGGGCGAGTTCACCCTGTTCGCGCGCGGCAACGCCTATTTCGACCCGGTCAACGAGGGCCGCGCGGTCTGGCACCCGAATGCCGGCAGCCAGGCTTACGTCGAACGCACTGGCCTGCGCCGGGGTGCGCGCGGCGATGCGCTGAAGATCGCCGCCAGCCCGGCCGCCGACCGCCAGCTCGGCCTCGACGCCCGCCTGCTAGATCTCAACCTCAGCACCAGGCTGCCGCTGCCGGGCGACCGCGAGCTGGGCATCCAGCTCGGCCGGCAGTCGATCAACTGGGGCGAGAGCACGCTGCTGATCGTCAACTCGCTCAACACCTTCAGCCCGCCCAACGTCAACGCCCTGTACCGTCCGGGCGCGCTGGAGCTGAGCGAGGTGCTGCCGCCGGTGGATGCGCTGCGCCTGAGCCTCGCGCTCAGCGAGCCGCTGACGCTCGAAGCCTTCTACCAGTACCGCTGGCAGCCGGTGGAGATCGCCCCGCCCGGCTCCTATTTCTCCACCGTCGATGTCGGCTCCGGCAACGCGGCGGACCGCTTCTATCTCGGCTTCGGCAAGGTCGCGGAAAATCCCGAGCGGGTCGCCATCGCCGACGAGCTGATGCTCTCCGCGCTCACCGATTCCGACGGCACGCCGAGCCTGCTGCCCGAGCACCGCGCCCGCGACGGCGGCCAGTTCGGCGTCTCCTTGCAGTACTACGCCGAGTGGCTGGGCAGCGGCACCACGCTGGCGTTCTACGCCGGGCGCTACCACAGCCGCCTGCCTTACCTGAGCTTCTATGCCGGCGACTATGGCTGCGCCAGCGGCCCCAACGCGCCGACGCCGGCCGCCGAGGGGCCGGGAAAGTACCTCGCCGACATGGTCGCCCTGCTCGCCGCCTGCCCTGGCGCCGACGCGCCGCTGGTGCTGGAAAGCGCGCTGCCGGTTGGTCTGGCGCCAGCGGTGCGCGACCAGCGCATCGGCACCAACGGCAACGCCCTGCCGATCGACACCATCCGCGCCCGGCTCGAATACCCGGAGGACATCGCCCTCTACGGCTTCAGCTTCAACACCACCGTCGGCGAGATGTCGATCCAGGGCGAGATCGCCTACCGGCCGCAGGCGCCGCTGCAGGTGGACGACACCGATCTCGGCTTCGCGGCGCTGCAAAGCAGCTTTCCGCGCGGCAGCGGCAGCGGCGGCGCCGATGATCGCTTCGACGTCGGCCTGCCTGGCATCGGCGTGGTGGCGCAACTGCCCGGTGCGCGCCGGGCGATCCCGGACTTCGTCAGCGCCTATCGCGGCAAGGACCCGCTCAGCTATCAGCCCGGCGAATACATCCGCGGTTGGGAAACCTTTGCCACCGCCCAGTACAACCTCGGCGCCACCTGGGTGTTCGGGCCGGCCAATCCCTTCGGCGCCGACCAGATCCTCGCCATCGGCGAATGGGGCGCCACCCAGGTGTTCGGCCTGCCCAGCCTGGATCGCCTGCAGATCGAAGGCCCGGGCACCTTCACCCATGCCAGCGCCGGCGTCGATGGCAGCGGCGCCGACGGCTCGGCGCGCGCCAACTCCGGCCTGCTCGGCAGCGACGGCCTGCGCTTCAACCCGCAGCAGCAGCGCGATGGCTTTGCCGACGCCTTCGCCTGGGGCTACCGGCTGATCGGCCTGTTCCGCTACGAGAGTGTCTGGCCGGGCGTGAGCCTGGCGCCCTCGCTGGTGTGGATGCACGACGTGCAGGGCACCGCCCCCGGCCCCGGCGAGAACTTCGTCGCCGGCCGCAAGAACCTGATCGCTACCGTCGAGACCCGCTTCGGCGCGAGCTGGAGCTGGACGCTCGGCTACTCGGCCTTCTTCGGCGGCGGTGCCTACAACCTGCTGCGCGACCGCGACTGCGTGCAGACCGGCCTGCGCTGGACCTTCTGAACCCCCCTTCCTCCGACGAGACCCGCCATGAGTCCCTCCCGCCCCGCGACCCACCTCGGCTACGACGCCGAGGCGCTGGCCAGCAGCCCCTACGCGCCCTACTACCGTCCGGCACTGGCGCCGCTGGCCGAGCCGCTGCGGGCCGCGCTGGCGGTTGGCGCGCTGGCCACCGAGTTGCTGCCGCCGGTCAGCGAGGCGCACCGGCTTCAGGACGAGGGCTACCACGCCGTGGAAACCGGCTACGCGCTGACCCCGGAAGGCGGCGCCCGGCTGGCGGTGCTGACGCCGATGCCCGGCGTCGCACCGGCGATGTGGGACTGGTGGTTTGCCTGGCACGGCAGCGAGGCGCTGCGCTACAAGCTCTGGCACCCGCAGGCGCATCTCGATGTCGGTTGGCGCGACGGCGCTGGCGAGCGGCCGAACTACGTCGGGCGCGTCTCCGAAGTCGAGGAATACGTGGGTTCGGAGCGGGTGCGCGCCAGCGTCGGCTTCGTCGCGCCCTCGGCGATGGGCCTCGACGAGCGCCGCCTCGCCGAGCGCGGCGAGGTCGCCATCTGCGCGCGGCTGGGCATGGTCATCGCCGGCGTGCCGCTGTATTCCGGCTGGCTGTTGCACCAGTTGCGGCCGGTGCCGGGCGGCACCGAGATGCGCTCGCGCTTCTGGCTCGGTGGCGCCGAGGTGCGGCCGTTCGGCTGGGACAACCGCCTGGGCGCCGCGCTCGGCCGCCTCGCCGCGCGGCTGAAGCCGGTGCAGCCGGCACAGGCGCAGGCACTGATGGTCCACGACGCCCAGGAGATGGGCCATCTCGCCACCATCCTGCCGGCGCTCCATGCCGCCTTCGGGCCCGGGAGCCGGGCATGAAGCGCCCGACCACGAAGGGCCGCGTCTGGCAGCGCGGCGAGCCGGGCTTCGACGCCGCCGTGCTCGCCACCAGCTTCAGCGGTCGCGATCCCGGCCACCGGCCAAAACTCATGGTGCAGGCCAACGACGTCTTCGAGGTGATTGCGGCTGTGAAGCGGGCGCGCCGCGAGGGCCTGAAGATCAGTGTCTGCTCGGGTGGCCACAGTTGGGCGCAGAACCATCTGCGGCCCGACGGCCTGCTGCTCGACCTCTCGCGCCTGCGCGGCATCGAGATCGACGCCGGCCAGCGCATCGCCCGCGTCGGCCCCGGCGGCTGGTGTGTCGATCTCGACAACGCGCTGAAGCGGCAGGGCCTGTTCATGCCGGTCGCGCACGCCCCGGATGTCGGCCTCGGCGGCTTTCTGCTGCAAGGCGGCTTTGGCTGGAGCAGCCGCGTCTACGGCCTCGGCTGCGAGCAGGTGATCGGCCTCGACCTGGTGCTTGCCGACGGCAGCCTGGTGCACGCCAGCGCCGAGGAGAACGCCGATCTCTACTGGGCCGCACGCGGCGCCGGGCCCGGCTTCTTCGCGGTGGTGGTGCGCTTTCACCTGCGCCTGCATCCGCGCCCGCGCTTCACCGGCATGCTGGCGCAGGTGTTCGCCATGCGGCATCTGGAAGAAGTGTTCACCTGGGCCGACGCGGTCGGCGCCGAGGTGGCGCGCGAGGTGGAATTCCAGATCCTGCTGACGCCCAAGGCCATGGGCCTGTTCGCGCCCGGCATCGAGGTGCTGGCGCCGGTGATGACCGACAGCCGCGCGCGCGCCAGCGCCATGGTCGACTTCGTCCGCCGCAGCCCGCTACGGCGCAAGGCGCATCTGACCACGCCGCTGTTGCCGCTATCGACCGCGATGATGTCCTGGGGCGCTTCGATCACCCACTTCCCGCCGCGCATGCGCTGGTGCGCCGACAACCTCTGGACCGACGCGCCGGTGGCAGACCTGCTGCCCGGCCTGCGCGCGGTCGCCGACAGCCTGCCGCCGGCACCCAGCCACGCGCTCTGGCTCAACTGGCACCCGCCGGCGCAGCGGCCGGACATGGCCTTCTCGCTGGAGGCGAAGCGCTACTTCGCCGTCTACGGCGAGTGGCGCCAGGCCGAAGACGACGCCCGCTACGGCAACTGGGCCACCGAGCGCATGCAGGCGATGGCGGCGCACGGCAAGGGCATCCAACTCGCCGACGAAAACCTCGGCCGCCGGCCGGCGCGGTTCATGGCCGAGGCCAATCTGGCGCGGCTCGACCGCATCCGCGCCGAGCGCGATCCCGAGGGGCGCTTCCACAGCTGGATGGGGCGGCCGCCAGCGGTGGATTGACGCGGCCAGCCCCGGGTTCGGTGCTGCCGGCTCGCGCCGACGATCCGGCATCGGGGCCGCTGGCGGCGCCGTCACCGGGCGGAGTCAGGGCAGCGCCTGGGCTTCGCCGAACACCGCGCGATTCCGTCCGGCGGATTTGGCGCTATAGAGCGCCTTGTCGGCGATTTGCAGAAGCTGATCCAGATCCTGCCCCGGAATCGTGATGCTCACCGCGCCGATGCTGACGGTGACCGTGACCTGTAGGCCCTCGCCGAGCGTGATCGGATCGCCGGCCATGGATTCGCGGATCCGCTCGGCCACGCCGCCGGCCTGCTGTCGCGAGCAGGCCGGCAGGAGAACGGCGAACTCCTCTCCGCCAAGGCGGCCGACCAGATCGGTTGCGGTGGTCGAGGCCAGGATCCGCCTTGCCGCGATGGCGAGCACCTTGTCTCCGGCGGGATGTCCGTAGGCGTCGTTGATCGACTTGAAATAGTCGATGTCCAGCATCAGCAGCGTCGCCGGCATCAGCGCCGCGTCGTTCGCTGTGATGAAGGCGGTGGCGCGGCCGATGAAGGCACGACGGGTGAGGACTTGCGTCAGTTGGTCCTCGGAGGCCACGCGCTCCAGTTCGGCGCGCAGCTTTTCGCGCTCCTGGGCGATCAGGTAGTTGTCGTGCACGTCGGTGCTGGTGCCGCACCAGCGCGTGATCTGCCCCAGCTCGTCACGGATCGGCAGCGCCATGACCCTTAGCCAGCGGTATTCGCCAGACCGGTGGCGAAACCGGTAGTCGATGTCGTAGGGCTCGCCAGTCGTGCGCGCCTTGTCCCAGACCGTCGAGACCATCGGCCAGTGGTCGGGGTAGACCAGTTGTTTCCAGGTGTTCTCGACGATGTCCTTTGGCTCGATTCCCGTGAACTCGCTCCAGCGGGCCGAGAAATAGTCGTGCCGGCCTTCGGCGTCGCAGCTCCACACGATCTGCGGCAGCGTCTCCGTCAGGGTCTGAAACTGGAAGCGACTGTCGGCCAGCGCCGAGGCCGTTTCCATCTGGTCGGTGACGTCGATCACCACGCCCAGCATCCGCGCGAACTGCTTGTGCTCGTTGTAGGCGGGTCTGGCGGAGGTGATGACCCAGCGCACGCCGCCCTCCCGCGACACGACCCGGTAGCGGCAGCGGTACGGCGTTTCCGTCGCCAAGGCATCGCCCAGCGCCTTGTTCACCTTGGGGCGGTCATCGGGATGAATGGCCTGAATGAAGAGCGCACTGTCCACGCCCGACTGATAATCCAATTCAGACAGGCCATACATGCGAGCCACATTGGCATCGGCGGTGCTCGTCCGGGTGCGCACATCCAGCGTCCAGATGCCAACCATGCCCGAGGATTCAAGCGCCAGGCGCAGACGTTGTTCCGAGTCCGACAGTCCCTGGACGCGCCGGATGTGCGGGGTGACTTCCGAGGCGGTGCCGAGCACGGCGATCACGTTTCCGGCTGTGGCGGTCACCGGGGTGAAGTCCAGGTTGAACCAGCGCGTGGCGGAGGCGCTGTCACTGTTCAGCGGATTTGGCTGATCGCTGAAGTGGAGGGTTTCACCGCGCCGCGTTTTTTTTAGCACGGCGGAATAGAACGGCGCCAACCCGGGCAGCGCGGTCAGCACGGATCGTCCGTTGATCGCCGAGCCGGGTTCGGCGAGCAGCGACTGTGCTTCGGCATTGGCGGCGAGGACGCCTTCAGGGCCGACCATCAGGATCATCGGCGCCGAGGCGTGGGCGACGAGTCGCATGACCGCGAGCAGGGCAGGCTCCCACTCGGTGAACGGAGGAAGCCCTGCGGAAGGCCAGTCCAGCGAGGCCTGAAGCGCGAGCCAGTCGCTCGGGGACCGCTGGTGGTGGTGAGCTTCCGAAAGCTGAGTGCTGTTCATCCCCGCCTCCCCTGAGCTGCCGCTCCGATGCTGGCGCATCGTCGATCCCGGCTCGGTGACGGACCCGATGACGGCACGGGGCCGTCTACGGTTACCGAGCTTGGTCCCATCCCTTGAAGAATCGCTTCTGGTGCCGCCCCTAGCGGCTGTCTGAACAATAGCGGAGCCGCCCCGGCAGGGGCTAGTGCCGAACGTCCGCGCCGGGACGCCGGCCGTCCGCTACCCCGCCTCGACCAGGCGCAAACTCCGCGTCGCCTTGAAGCGGAACCGCCCGCGTCCGGTCTTCTCGATGGCGAGGTAGTCGCAGCGCTCGGCTAAACGACGGCTGAGCAGGATCAAGCGGGTTTCCAGGTTGTCGCCGACTTCCGGCAGTCGCAGCGTCGCGTCCAGGCGCAGCTCGCGGTTGCAGAACTCGACGCGGCCGCCTTCGGCATGGGCCTTGGCGAGCTTCCAGAAGATGGCGCCGGCCACGCCTTTGATGAGGTAGTCCTCGCCGAGAAAGATGCTGTCGTCGGCGGCGTAGTGGCGCACCTGCACCGGCGCGCCGAGCGGGCGTGGTGATGCGGTCTCGGGCTCGCCCTCGTCTTCGGCGGCGGACTGCTGCAACAACTGGATGGCGGTGCCGAGCTGGGCGCCGTAGGCGGAGAGCGCGTCTTCGTCGTCGTAGCCAAAGCGGCGGTCCTCGGGGCTCTCGGCGTAGAGCACGCCGAGCAGGCGGCTGCCCGCGACGATGGGCACGGCGAGCTGGCTGTGCGGCTCGGCGAGGCCGGGGAAGGGAATCTCGCGCGGCAGCGTTTCGCCACCGCCCAGCGCAAGCGCGGCCTCGCGCTGGGCGCGCACATAGCTGTATTCGGCGGTGGCGTGTGGCACGCAGATGGCGGTGCGCTGCTGGGCGGCGACACCGATCACGCCATCGCCGACGGCGATCTCGGAGCCGACGCCGGAGCGCGCGTAGCCCAGGCTGGCGACGGTGTAGAGGCGGTCACCGGCCTCGGCGAGCAGCAGCAGCAGGCTGTGTTCAACGCCGAAGCAGTCGCGCAGCGTCGCCAGCGCCTGATCGAACAGGGCGTCCAGCTCCTGGCTGGCGGCGAGCCGGGCGCTGGCCTGACGCAGGGCCGCGAGCAGGTTGCGGCGCGGTGCTTCCACCGCCAGCACCGGGCCGGGCACCGGCTGGATGTCGAGCACCCGGTAGACATCGGAGCCACGCAGCCGGAACACGCCGGCCATGCCCTCGTGCGAGGCGATGCCGGCGAGCTTGGCCTTCATGCGCTCGAACAGCGGGCCTGCGCTCTCGGTGCGCAGGTAGCGCAGCCGCAACTGGTAGCTGGCGCCGCTGAGCGGGTTGACCACCGTCACCCGCACCTCGGGGTTGGCGAGCACGTTCTCGCGGGTCTTGCTGAAAAACTGGAAGGACAGCGCCGCGTGCTCGCTGTCCACGTAGTCCACCTGCGAGACGAAGGTGACGTTGGGCGTGCCATCGGCGGCGCAGGTGGCGAGCGTGCCCGGGATGCTGCCGTCCAGGCAGTCGCGGATGGCGTCGAGCGTGAGCTTCATGGCAGCGCCGCGCCCGCGCCCGGCCCCGGGGTCTGGCTGTAGGCGGCCTCGGGCTGGAACACCACCGCCACCGGCGCCGGTGCCAGCACTTGCAGCAGCACGCGCACCAGGGCTTCGGGGAAGTGCAGCTTGGCGAGATCGGCGACAAAGGCGCGGGCGTAACGCTCGCGCAGCGCCTCGTCCTCGGCGCTGCCGGCCTCGACACGCGCATCGCGGCCCTTGAGTTGCAGTGTGCGGTTGCTGGTCGGCTGCGAGAAGGTCACCGCGACCCGGCCACCGGCGGCGATGTCGGCGAGCAGGCCGCCGGCCCGCACCGGGCAGAACAGCAGCCGCACCTGGCGCCCGTCGGCGTTCACCGCGCAGCCGATCGCTCGTGCCATGGATGGCAGGTGCTCGGCGTTGACGCTGCCGGCGGTGATCGACACGCCGCCCTGGATGAACGCCTGGTGCTCGGCGGCAAGAGTCAGGGCGGCGGCGCGGGAGGGCATCGCCGGATGATAGCGAGCGGCTTGGGGCCTGTTAACGCGCTGGCGCGCGCGGTGTCACCCGGGTCTACGCCTCGGTCTCCAGCCGCCACCAGCGCACCACCGGCGCACCCAGGCGCACGAACTCCGCCTCGCGCTGCCGCCAGATCCGCCGGTAACGGTAGAACGGCACGCTGGGGAACAGGTGATGGATCAGGTGGTAGTTCTGGTAGAGGAACAGCCAGCGCATCAAGGGCTCGCCGCCGGCACGGACATTGGTGGCGGCGTAGGGGTTGTGCGACTGCTCCACCGCGTGCGGATGGTGCGGCAGGTAGTTGAAGGCGCAGGCCAGCCAGAGGATCGCCAGCCGCGAGGGCAGCAGCCAGTACAGCGTCGCCTCGTGGCCATAGCCGAGCGCGCAGGCGGTGAGGTAGGCGCCCAGGATCAGCGCCACGGTGCTGACGATGGCGAGCTGGTCCTTGGCCGGGATGCGCGCGCGGTCGCGCAGGATCAGCCAGGCGTAGTAGAGATCGGCGGTGGCCCAGTGCAGCGGCAGCAGCCAGGGCGAGCGCGCCTCGCCACTCCAGAGGTCGGGGTCGCGCCCGGCCTCGTTGGTGTAGCGGTGGTGGGCGAAGTGCGCGTAGCGGAAGGCGGTCACCGAGCCGACGATGCCCAGGAAGCTGCCAGCGACACCCGCCACCAGGTCGTTGAGGCGCGGGTGGCCGCGCAGCAGCGAGCGGTGCACCCCGTCGTGCAGCACGGTGAACTGCATGAACGCCGCCACCGTTTGCAGGGCCACCGCCAGCGCCGGGTGCAGGTGGCCCTCGACGCCGCCCCAGAGCGCGCCGCCCCAGATCAGCAGCGCCAGCGCGAACAGGCCGAGGCTGGGCCAGGCGATGGCGGGTGCCTGGTAGAGCGGGTCTTTGGGCACGCCGGGGCGTGGTGCAGCCGGGACGTTGGGGCGCACGGGGTTTCTCCTCCACAGTGCTAAAAATTAAACGGTCAGTTTATTAGACGCAGCAAAGCCGCTCCCGTCAACTGCGGTTGCTGATGGTTTGCTGTGAGGGCAAGGCCGGCCCGGCGGTGCGCCGCTACCCGGGCAGGCCGCGACCGCGCCGGCTTCGACGCCCGGCAAACCCCGTCTAGACCAGGGTTTCGCTCATCCGCGAGCGCATGTCGAACATCGCCGCCGGACGATCCGGGTGCTCGGTGCGGATCTTCGCCACCTCCGGCAGCAGCTCCAGGAACAGGCTGGTGAGGCGCGGATCGAAATGCTTGCCGGACTGCTCGCGCAGATAGGCCACGGCGTTCTCCACCGGCCAGGCTGGCTTGTAGGGGCGCTCGCTGGTGAGCGCGTCGAACACGTCGGCCAGGGCGACGATGCGCCCCACCAGGGGAATCTCCTCGCCCTTCAGGCCGCGCGGGTAGCCGGAGCCGTCCCACTTCTCGTGATGGGTGAGGGCGATGCGGCGGGCGATCTTCAGCACCGGCGCGTCGTGCTTGCCGATGATGCCGGCGCCGATGCCGGGGTGCATGCGCATCACCCGCCATTCGTCCGGGGTCAGCGGGCTGGCCTTCAGCAGGATGCGGTCGGGCACGCCGATCTTGCCGAGATCGTGCATGGGCGCGGCCTGCTCGATCAGCTCGGCTTCGGCCTCGGAGAGCCCGGCGGCCCGCGCCAGCAGGGCGCTGACCCGGCTCATGCGCTGGATATGGGCGCCGGTTTCGTCGTCCTTGTACTCGGCGGCGACGCGCAGTCGCCGCACCAGCTCCAGGTGGGCGTTGGCCACCTCGCGGGTGCGGGTCTGCACCAGGCTGGCGAGCTGGCGCTTCTGTGCGTAGAGCTGCTGGTGCAGGCGCAGACGGGCAAAGGTCACCGCCACGTCGAAAGGCGCGCGCAGGTAGTCCTGGGCGCCGGCGTCGAAGGCGGCCAGCTCGGTCTTGGAACTGGCCGGAGCGTTGAAGAACAGCACCGGCGTGAAGCGGGTGCGGACATTGCGCTGCAGGCGCTGGCAGATGCTCACCGGGTCGAAGTCGGCGACCGAGGCGTCGACCAGGATCAGCTCCGGCGGCGGGTCGAGGAATTCCAGCACCGGCCCCAGCTCCGGGTGGCCGATGAACAGTGGCTGCGGACCCAGCCGGCTGATCAGGCCGCGCAGGGCATCGCCCTGGTCGGCGCCATCGGCGACCACGAGAATGGTGGACTTCCGGTTTTCTACCTCCACAACCTGCTCCCAGGGGCCGAGCGCCACCGTATTCCAGTCGCTAAGGTTACATAACCGTAGCTCATCGCGTCTCCCGGTTATCGGCCCAGGCCGGCCGGGGGGCGGGACCCAAGCAGAACGCAGGGATCGTGCCGCTGATGACAGCCCCGGAGGCGCTTGCGCTCATCCCGCGTCCAGGCCCCAGCGGCCGGCCAGGCGCCGGAGTTCGCGCTCGGCGCTGTCGAAGTCGTAGGCCGACAGCTGGCGCTCCAGCAGCTCCAGCTCGCGCTCGCGGCCGCTGGCCATCAGCAGGGCGCGCAGCCTCAGCGCTTTGCCGCGAGCGGCGGTGTCGTGCTGGCGCAGCAGCTCCAGCAAGCCCTGCACGCACTCGCTCAGGGGCTCTTCCGGTGCCTCCAGCGGTCCCAGCGTGCGCGACAGGTCCAGGGGCTCCGGCAGCCCCAGCGGCAGCACCACGGTGAACACCGTGCCGACCCGCAGCTGACTGCGTACCTGGATGTCGCCACCCATCAGGCGCACCAGCTCCTGGGTGATGGTCAGGCCCAGGCCGGTGCCGCCGTGACGGCGGCTGGCGCTGTCGTCGGCCTGCTCGAAGGCGTCGAACACCCGCGAGAGCTGGCCTTCGTCCATGCCGATGCCGGTGTCGCTGACTTCGAACGCCACCATCGCTGTGCCGTCATGGGCTCCGTCGCCGGCCGGCCGGATACGCAGTCGGACCTCGCCCGCGTCCGTGAACTTGGTGGCATTGGCCAGCAGGTTCAGCAGCACCTGCTGGATGCGCAGGGCGTCGCCCACCAGCTGTCGCGGCAGGCCTGGCTCCTGCTGGATGCTGAACCGCAGGCCCTTCTCGGCCGCCGGGGCGCCGGCCAGCAGCTGCAGGCCGTCGATCAGCTCGCGCAGCGAGAACGGCACCGGCATCAGCTTGAGCTTCTGCGCCTCCAGCTTGGAGAACTCCAGGATGTCGTTGAGCAGGCGCAGCAGGGCCTTGGCGGCGCGGTTGATCTTGTCGAGGCGCTCGCGCTGCGCCGGCTCCTGCTCGGCACTGAGCGCCAGGTGCGAAAGGCCGATCACCGCGTTCATCGGGGTGCGGATCTCGTGGCTCATATTGGCCAGGAAGCGGCTCTTGGCCTGGTTGGCGGCCTCGGCGGCGGCGCTGGCGCGGCGCAGGTCCTGTTCCAGGGTCTTCTGCTCGGTGGCGTCGAGCACCACGCCGTTCCAGATCAGCTCGCCGTCCGCCTCCCGCCGTCCGGTGGTGGTGACCCGCACCCAGCGCGGCTGGCTTTCGCCCGGCAGGTTCAGGCAGTAGTCCAGCGACACCGGTCTGCCGCGTTCCACCGCCAGGGCCAGGGCTTGCCGGGAGCGCTCCCGGTCTGCCTCGCTGAGCAGCGAATCAAACACCGACGACGGTTGGCCGAGCACCTGCTCCGAGGACAAACCGGTGATGCGAGTTACGCCTTCGCTGAGATAGGTGAAGAACTCCCGGCCGGCGAGGTCGCGCTTGAGCTGCCAGACCGTGCCCGGGAAGTTGGCGATGATGTCGTCCAGCCGCGAGCGGGCGTCGGCGAGCGCGGCTTCCAGCCGTCGCCGCTCGGTCATGTCCTGCAGCACGCCGGTCCACACCGGTTCGCCATCGGGGTTGCGGCTGACATTGGCGCGCACCAGCAGGTGTCGCAGCCGACCGTCGGTGGCCCGCAGGCGGACTTCCTGCTCGACCATGCTCCCATCCAGCGCCGACTGCGCGAGGTTGGTGAGCAGCCGTTCGCGGTCACGTTCCTGCACCGTGCTCAGGGTGGCTTCGGCATCGCCGAGGTGATCGGCCACCGGCCGGCCGGTGACGGCGGTGACGCCCTCGCTGACGTATTCCACCAGGTAGCGGCCGTTGCTCAGCCGCAGTCGCCAGACGGCGCCGGGCACGCTGTCGATCAGCTCCTTCATCCGCTGTCGCGCGGCCATCAACTCCTGCTTCACCTCGGCGGCACGGGTGGCGTCGAGCGTGATGCCGTTCCAGACCAGGCTGCCGTCCGGTTCGCGGTGCGCGACGGCGGCGGAGCGCACCCACACCCAGCGGCCATCGGCGGTCTTCAGCCGATAGCGCTCCTCGCCAAGGCTGTCGTCCTCGGTCAAGCGCTGGATCAGCGCCGCCAGGCGCTCGCGGTCCTCGGGGTGCACCATCGCGAACGGCTGCGATTGCATCAGGGCATTGGTCTCCGCCGGCGTGCGTCCGGTGATCCTGACGATGCCTTCGGAGAGATAGCCGTAGTGCTGCCGCCCGTCCGGCTCCCTGCGGAACTGCCACAGCGCGCCGGGAATGCCGGCGGCCAGCTCGCGCAGCCGCCGCTCGGCCTGCTCGGCCCGGCTCTGGGCGCGGCGACGCTTCTGGATCTCCGCGCGCAGCCAGAGTATCCACAGGATCGCCAGTACCAGCAGGAAGACGGTGCCAACCACCAGGTTGCGCTGCGCCGGTGACAGGCGGTCGACCACCTTGATCTGCGGGGCGGTCAACCAGCGGGCGCGCAGGGCAAGCAAGTGTTCCGGTGGGATCGCGCGCAGGGCCTTCTCAAGGATCGCTGCCTGCTCGGGCCAGTCCCGACGGACCGCGAACTTCAGCTCATTGGTCAGTCCGTCCACCGGCGCGGTGATCTGCAGATTGCTCAAGCCGAGCAGCTGGATCTGGTAGTTGGCGCTGGCCAAGGGAAGTACCGTTGCGGCTGCGCGCCCGACCGCAACGGCGGTGAGGGCTTCACGAATATCGCCCACACCCGCCTGACGCACTTGAGGTTCGTGCCGCCTCAGCCATTCCGAGGCGGCGACCCCACGCACCACGGCCACGGTTTGTCCGCGCAACTCGGCCAGACTATTGATGTACGGACTGTCGTTGCGAGTGATGATGACCTCGAACAGTTCCATGTATGGGGCGCTGAAGCGCAGGAACGCTCGCCGGTCGGGGGTTTCGACCGCCGTCGTGAGCAGGTCTACCTCCGCGCTGCGCGCGGCTTCCAGCGTCGCCGCCCAGCTGTCTTTTCGCACCAGCTCGTAACGCTGGCCGGTGAGCGCCGCGATCTCGTTAAGCAGATCGTGCGCCAGACCGGAATGCCGGCCCTGCTCGTCCAGGAACTCGAACGGCGGCCAGGCCGGATCGGCGCCGAAGCGCACGACCGGGTTCTGTTGCAGAAAAGCCTGTTCCTCGGGCGTCAGCTGCGCTCGGAAATCGGCAACCGTAGCCTCCTGATGGGAGGCCAAGGCCGCTGTCGCCGACAGCAGCAGCGTCGCAGCCGCGACGGCGGCGCGCAGGGACGACATCAGTGGCTAGGGTTGTTCTGCAGCCGCTTGCGCATGCGGATGTTGAGCATTTCCACCGCCACCGAGAAGCCCATCGCGAAGTAGACATAGGCCTTGGGCACGTGGAAGCCCATGCCTTCGCCGATCAGCACCATGCCGATCATGATCAGGAACGACAGCGCCAGGATCTTGATGGTCGGGTGCTCCTCCACGAAACGCGACACCGCGCCAGCGAAGAACATCATCACGCCGATGGCGATGATGATGGCGGTGACCATCACCGGCACATTGTTGGTCATGCCCACGGCGGTGATCACCGAGTCGAGCGAGAACACGATGTCGAGGATCATGATCTGCACGATCACGCTGGCGAAGCTGATGCTGGCGACCTTGCCGATGACGTCTTCGGGGCCATGCCCGCCGTCGGTGCTCTCCACCTGTTCGTGGATTTCCAGCGCGCTCTTGCCGAGCAGGAACAGACCGCCGCCGAGCAGGATCAGGTCGCGACCGGAAATGGCGTGGCCGGCGAGATGGAACAGCGGCTCGGTGAGGCGGGCCAGCCAGGCCAGCGACATCAGCAGGGCAATGCGGGTCAGACAGGCGCCGGCCAAGCCGATGATGCGGGCGCGGGCGCGCTGATGCTCGGGCAGCTTGTTGGCCATGATCGACAGGAAAATGATGTTGTCGATGCCGAGCACGATTTCCAGGGCCGCCAGGGTGATGAGGGCGATCCAGAGTTCGGGATTGGAGAAGTCCACGTGAAGTTTTACAACGGGTGATCGAGCGTGATTGCTCTGTCGGGATGATACCGGGGCGGCGCGCCGGCGGCGCGTCATCGTTCCTTCATCGGCCCGTCATGCGGCCGTCGCCGGACTGTCACGAGGTCATTACCGCCGGGGCCTAGTCTGCGAGGCCTATAAAAAGACCGGAGCCGGACATGCGGATAGCCTACGGAGTGATGGGATACGGGCGCGGCCACGCCATGCGCAGCCTGAGCGTGCTGCCGGCCCTGATGCGCGAGCACGAGGTGACGGTATTCACCTCCAACGATGCCTACGAGGTGCTGGCGCCGCACTTCCCCACCGTGCGCATCCCGATGATCGGCTACCGCTACAACGACCGGGGCGGCCATTCGGCGCTCAGGACGGTGGTGGACAACCTGTCGCCGATGGCCGACCTGCTGCTGCGCGGCCACGGCATGGAGCAGGTCGAGCGCGAGTTCAAGGAGCGCGGCATCCAGCTGGTCATCAGCGACTCCGAGGCCTGGACCCACCGCGCCGCGAGGCGCCTGGGCATCCCGCGCATCAGCTTCGACCACGTCGGCATCCTCGCCTACTGCAAGCCGCATTTTCCGCCCGACCTCTGGCATCTGGGCATGCGCGATGCCCTCGGCTACCGGGCGGCGATGGGGGTGCCGGAGCGCATCCTGATCTCCAGCTTCTACCAGGCCGAGCCCAAGTACCCGGGGGTCAAGATCGTCGGGCCGATGCTGCGCGACGAGGTGCTGCGGGTGAAGCCCGGGCGCGGCGATTTTCTGCTCGCCTACTTCAACAAGGGCCAGCACCAGTACCTGCCGCACATCGACCGCGCGCTGCGCCTGCTCGACATCCCGGTGGTGATCTACGGCACCCCGCACCGGGGCAAGGTCGAGAACCTCGACTTCCGCGCCCCCAGCAACGAGTGGTTCGTGCACGACCTCGCCAACTGCCGGGCGGTGCTGTCCACCGCCGGCAACCAGACCATCGGCGAGGCCATCCACTTCGGCAAGCCGATCCTGGCGGTGCCCGAAGACGCCTTCGAGCAGCGACTCAACGCCCACCTGATCGAGCGCATGGGCGTGGGCATGAAGGCCAGCCTGCGCGGCCTCACGCCCAGCGATGTTGATCGCTTCCTCGCCAACGAGGACTACTACCGCTCGAACATGAAGGGGCGCATCAAGGACGGCCGTGGCGAGGCTCTGCAGACGCTCAACCACTTCATCGCCGAGTTGGCGCCGCCGCGCGCCGCCGGTAGCCGCAAGCCGGCGACCACGGCCAGCCGCGAGCTGGTCGGTGTGCCGGGCACGGTGCTGCCCAAGGCGCTGTAGGGTGCTGTCGGCGGGCGCTCAGCGCTCGCGTGAATACAGCAGGTCGCCGCCGGCTTCCTGGCCGGATTCGGTGCGCAGCTTGAAGCCCTTGCCGAGGTCGTAGAGCAGGCGCAGCACGTTGCCGTTGGCGAACAGGCCGACGCCGTAGCTGACGTAGAGCTTGGGCGAGAGGTACTTGCCGACCGTGAAGCGCGCCTGGTCGCTGCTCTCGCCGGCCTCGGCGCCGAGGCTGATGGTGTCGATGCCCAGGCCACGGGTCAGCTTCTTGGCCAACTGGTCGCCGCCGGCCAGGCCCAGCGACAGCGCTGCCGCCGCCGCCGAGAAGTCGCCGCCGGACTCCAGCGGCCGGCCCAGCAGCAGCCAGCCGAGTTGCTGCTCCTGGGTCATCACCGGGCTGGAGCTGAGGTCGAAGCTGGGTTTGTCGAGGGTGCCGCGCACGTGCAGGGTGACGGTGACATCGTCATTGGGCTTGCGCACCGCGCGCAGATCCACCGCCGGCTTGTCGAGCGGGCCGTTGAACAGGATGCGGCCGGTGGAGAGCTGCAAGTCCTGGCCGTAAGCCTTGTACACCGCGTCCAGCAGTTGCAGCTCGCCATAGGCCTGGGTGCCGCTGCCACCCTCGCGTTCCAGCACGGTGAGGTCGCCGCCGATGCGCGCCTTCAGGCCGAAGCCGGAGAAGCGCACGGCGTCGCCGAGCCGGACCTTCACGGTCGCCGCCAGCGGCAGGCTCTTCTCGCGCGGCTCCTCGCCGACGATCACCTGATCGCTGCTGGCGCTGACCACGCCGCCGCCGAGCTTGCGCGGGGTGATTTCGGCGCGCGGCACCAGCACCTCGCCGGCCAGGCTCATGGCCTCGGCGCTGCGCTCGAAGTGCAGTTGCGGCGATACCCAGACCCGCGCGTCGGGCAGGTTGGCGACCTGCAGCTGATCGCCCTGGATGTCCAGGTTGACGGTCTGCGCGCGCAGATCGGCCTGGCCACGGACCTGCAGACGGCCGTCGCCGGAGCGCAGGCCGGCTTCGATCTGCAAGGGGCTGTCGAAGCCACCGCGCAGCTCCGCGCGCAGCTCTTGCAGCAGGATGCCGGCGGCTTCGATGCGCGCCTGGCCGTCGCTGAGGCTCAGCAGGCCATCGACCAGCGGTGCCCCCAGGCTGCCGCCGAGGCTGAAATCGCCCTGCACGCGGCCGGCCAGCTGGGTGACGCCGGGCAGCAGCGGCTCGGCCCAGCCCAGCTCCGGCACCGACAGCCGCACCTGGCCGCTCAGCGGCAGCTCGGCGAAGGCGCTGTCGCGCACCGGCAGGCTGGCGTTGGCGCTGAGGGCGAGATGGTCGAGCCGCAGCTCGGCGGCGGCGCGCCAGTTGCCGCCGTCCTGCCGCAGCGAGAGCTGGCCGGCCTGCAACTGCTGGTCGGGCGCGCCCGGCAGCCGCAGTCGGCCGGCGCGGTTCTGCAGCTGCACGTCGAGCCGGGTCGGCGTGCTGCCGCGCAACTCCACCAGGGCCTGGCCGTCGAGCACGGTTTCCACCGCCAGACCTTCGGGCAGCAGGCCGTTGAACTGCGCGGTGTCGATGCCGGCCAGCGTGGCCTCCACATGCAGCAGCGGCGGCGCGCGGCGCAGGCTCAGGCAGGCGCGGCCGCTGCCGTCGAGGCGCCAGCAGGTCTGGGCCAGCTGCTGGAGCGCGGCATCGAGCTGCACGGCGGCGGGGGCCTCCTGCGACCAGGCCGCGCCCAGAGGAGGCTGTAGACGACTGCTGCTGAGCTGGCCGCGCCAGCGCCGCTGGGCGAGATCGAGGCCGCCGTCGGCGCTCAGCTCCAGGCGGCTGCGGGGGGCGCTCAACTGGGCGTCGAGGCCGATGCGATGCTGCTCGGCGCGGCCGTCCAGATTCAGCCGCAGGCTTTGCAGGTGGGTGTCGCCGCTGACCAGGCCCTCGGCCCGCAGTTCTGCTTTCGAGGGCCGCTGCGGGTCGTAGTCGATGTCGAGGTCCAGGCGCGCCAGTTGCTGATCCTGATAGCGCAGCTTCTGCGCGCCGCCGACCGCGCGCAGCGCCGGATTGCCGGGCTCGCCCTGAGCCTGGACCTTGAGTTGCAGGGCGCCCGCCAGTTCCGGCAGCAGGCTGCGCAGATCGCTGGCGGCCAGCTCGGCCTGGGCGTCGAGTCGCGGCAGCAACTGGCCGCGCAGTTGCAGGCGGGCGCTGCCGCTGCGCAGATCGAGCTGGTCCAGCGCCAGCCGGGTCTCGCCGTCGTGCGCCTCGGCCTGGCCGCCGAGTTCCAGCGTCAGCGGATAGCCGCGCAGCCGGGAGTCGCGGAGCCGGCCGCTGAACTGCACCTGCGGCCGCGCCGCGTCGCCCAGCGTATGGGCGGCGATCAGGCCGTTGAGCTGACCGGGAAAGTCCGGGAACAGCAGCCCCGGATTGAGCTGTTCCAGCCGCGCCTCGGCCTCGACGCTCAGCGCCGGCGACCACTGCACGCGGCCCTGCGCGCTGAGTCCACCCTGGTCGCCGTGGCCGCTGAGCCGCAGATGATCCAGCCGCAACTGGTCGGCGCTGAGCTGGGCGCCGGCGGTCAGACCGACTTCCAGCGCGGTGGTCTGGGCCTCGGCCGGCAGCGCCGCGCGCAGGCGGCCTTGCAGGTCGATGCGCGCCTGCACGGCCTCGGTGAGCACCCCGTGCAGGCCCAGTCGCAATTGCGGCATCTCCACCTGCGCCGGCCCGGTGAGCGGCCAGCGCAGGCGGCGCGCGCCAAGGCCGAGGTGGCTCTCGCCGCCCATCAGGCCCAGCCGGCCCTGCACCACCACCACTCCGGGGCCGCTCAGTTGCAGGGGCTCGAAGCGCAGCGCCTCGGGTTCCAGCACCAGCTCGCCGCTGGCCAGCAGCGGGCCGCTGAGCGCGTGGCTGGCGCTCAGCCGCTCGATGTGGATGCGCTCCTTGCGCCAGCGCAGGCGCGCCGCGAGGTCGCTCACCACCAGCGGCTCGGTGTCGGGCGGATCGTCGCTGTGGAACAGCTCGAAGCGCGCCAGCCGGGCGTCGTCCACCCGCAGCCGCAAGGGCAACTGCGTGAGCAGGGGCTCGGGCGGCGTGGGCGGCGTCGGCTTCAGGGTCAGGCGCAGATGGCCGGCGTCGAACCTGCTGATCCGCAACTGCCCGACATGCAGGCGCGAGGGGCGCCAATCGAGGTCGAGGCGGTCCAGCTCCAGCCGCGCGGCCTCGTTCTCGAACACCAGGCCTTCCAGGTGCAATGGCCCGAACAGGCCGCCGCTGGCCTCGGCGACCTGCAACTGGCCGGGTGGCAGCAGGCGCTGCGCCAGTTCCACCGCCAACGGCGCGCCGGCGACGCCCAGGTAGGCCAGCGCCACCACGGTCAGCACCAGGCTGCCGCCGAACAGGGCGAACAGCAGGGTCAGCAGCAGATGCAGGGCTTTTTTCACAGGCCCACCCTCACGCCCAGGTGCAGGCGCACCACCGGCTCGTCGGGGTCGAGCGGGTGGGCGAGATCGACGGTGACGCTGCCGAACGGCGCGCGGTAGCGCAGGCCGATGCCGACGCCGAAGTGCAGCTCGGGTGCCGGCGAGTCGCCGACACCGCCGGCATCACCGAACAGCGCCAGGCCCAGGGCGCCCTTGATCGCCTGCTCGGCCTCGATGCTGAAGACGTTGAGATAGCGGCCGCCGATGACGCCGCCGTTGTCGTCGCGCGAGGCGCCGATCGCCTGGTAGTTGTAGCCGCGCACCGACTGATCGCCACCGGCGAAGAAGCGCTCGTCCGGCGGCAGCTTGTTGAACTCGGCGGCGGCGGTGGCGCCGATCTCCACCCGCGCCAGCAGACGGCCCTCGCGCCACAGCGGCAGCGCGCCCTTCAGCCGTACCCGGCCTTGCAGGAAGCTGGCGTCGGAGATCAGCCCCTTCTGGCCGCCGTGGGTATCGGCCCAGACGCTGAAGCCGTAGCGGGCGTAGGCCGGGTCGTCGAGCCATTGCCGCGACAGTGTCAGGCCCGGTGCCAGCACCGAGACCGCGCTGTCCTCGCCCTCGTTGAAGTCGAACAGCGAGCGCTGGAACTTGAGGTAGTAGCGGCGATCCCAGTTGCCGTCGAGCCGGTTGATGCTGGTGGCGAGGCTGTATTTGCGCTCCACGCCGTAGCTCAATTTCTCTTCGCCGGCATCACCGGAGATACCCACGTACTCGCCCGGCTCGCTGCCGATCGGCACCCGGTATTCGCCGCTGGCGCCGGACAGCTTCTGCGAGGCGCGCACCGTCACCCGCAGCTTGTGGCCGCGCTGGTTGAGGCGGCGGAACTCGGTGCCCACCGAGGCGCGGGCGCCGGTATCGGTGCCATAGCCGAGGCCGAAGTCGTCGCGCCGGGACTTGGAATGCTCGACCCGCACCTGCACCGGAATGCGCTGGCCGACCGCCTGCTCGCGCAGGCCGCCGACCTCGACCTTGGCGAAGTAGTCGAGATCGGTGAGGGCGAACTGGGTGTCGAGCAGCTTCTGCTGCGAGTAGGGCTCCCCGGGCACCAGACGCAGATACCGGCGGATGACATCCTCGTCGATGCGGCTGTCGCCCTCGATCCGCACCTCGCCGAACTGCCATTGCGGGCCGGTCTCCAGCACCAGCACTGCCAGCGCCGTGCCCTGTTCGGGATCAACGCGCAGCTCGGCGTGGCTGAAGCTGGCGTCCAGATAGCCTTCGCCATGCGCCAGCGCCAGCAGGCGATCCTTGCTGTCTTCGTACTCGGCGTGCTGCAGGCGCGCGCCCGGCGGCGGCCCAAGCTCGCGGCTGCGCGCGCGCAGGGCCGCGGCGCCGGGGCCGGTCAGCTCGATCTGCGCCGGCAGCCAGTGCACCGCCGGGCCGTGATCGACCTGGTAGTAGGCGAAGTAGTCCTTCGGCCCTCCTTCCAGGCGCTTGTTGATCGTCGGCCGGTAGTAGCCATAGGGCTGCAAGGACTTGCCGATGCTCTTCTCGGCCTCGTCGTGCAGGGTCTTGAGGCGATTCGGCACCAGGCCTTCGCGCTGGTCTTCGGCCACGTAGCCGAGCCAGTTGTAGGCATTGGTCAGCTCCGGCTCTTCCAGCCCGGTGATGCGGAAGTCCACCGTCACCCGCTCCACCGCTGCCGCGCGCGGCGGATCGACGCTGACCGCCGTCGTCGGCCCGGCGGGCTCGGTGGCCGGCACTGTCGCGGCGGGTTCGGGCGTCGCGGATTCCGCCACGGCGGGTTCGGCCGGCGCAGACGCGGCCGGCGGTTCGGGAGAGGCCTCCTGCGCCCGCGCCAGGCACGACGCGAGCGCCAGCAGCAAGGCGGGCGTGGCGGTGCGGAAGACGTGCAGGCTCATACGGAGTCGGGAGCAGACAGGCCCTGCATTGTGCGCCAGCACGAGGCGCGGCTGGGGCCTGGCGTCCGCCCGATCAGGCCGCGCTGGCGGCCGGTGCCTCGCCCACACCCTCGCCGACCAGCCAGCTGGCCGCCGGGGCGCCACCGCCACCGAGGCTGGCGAAGTCGAACAGCGCGCGGTCGCCGAGCTGGCTGGGCGCGACATTGCACATGGCGCGGAAGATGGTCTCGGTGCGGCCGGGCCATTCGCGTTCCCACTCGGTCATCATCCGGCGCACCTGCTTGCGCTGGAGCTGCTCCTGCGAGCCGCAGAGATTGCAGGGGATGATCGGGAAGGCCCGCTCGGCGGCGTAGGCGGCGATGTCGTCCTCGCGGCAATAGGCCAGCGGGCGGATCACCACGTTGGCGCCGTCGTCCGAGAGCAGCTTGGGCGGCATGCCCGCGAGCTTGCCGCCGAAGAACAGGTTGAGGAAGAAGGTCGAGACGATGTCGTCGCGGTGATGGCCCAGCGCGATGCGGTTGTAGCCTTCCTGCTTGGCAAAGGTATAGAGCGCGCCGCGCCGCAGCCGCGAGCACAGCGAGCACATGGTCTTGCCCTCGGGGATGTTGCGCTTCACCACCGAGTAGGTGTCCTGCTCCAGGATCGTGTACGGCACGCCCTTGGCTTTCAGGTACTCAGGCAGGATGTGCTCGGGAAAGTCCGGCTGCTTCTGGTCGAGGTTGACCGCGTGCAGCTCGAAGCGCACCGGCGCCTTGGCCTGCAAGTGCAGCAGGATGTCGAGCATGGTGTAGCTGTCCTTGCCGCCGGACAGGCAGACCATCACCCGGTCGCCCTCGCCGATCATCCCGTAATCCATGATCGCCTGGCCGACATTGCGGCGCAGGCGCTTGGCCAGCTTGTTGGACTCCAGCCGCGCCTTCTCGGCCGGCGAAGCCGACTTGCGGGTGGGGAAATCGACGAGGGTTTCTTGCATGGGCGACATTTTACCGTGCCGCCGACGCTGAGCCCCAGCCAACAAAAAAGGCCGCGACGAGCGCGGCCTTGGGTGACGCGGCGAACCGGCTCAGGCGGTGGCGACCTTTTCGTCCTCGCGGACAAAGGTGGTTTCCTTGAACCACAGCGCATAGAAGATGAACAGCACCGCCGCCGCCGCCATCAGCGCCGAGAAGAACAGGAAGTACACCGGTCCGACCAGCGAGTAGGTCGAGACCTCGGCCTTGGTGGCGTCGAAACTGCCGGTGGAGCTGATCGGCTGACGGTGCACCTTGTCGAGCAGGCGCAGGCGGCTGCCGGCGGCGTCCACCTCGCCGACCAGATAGGTGCCGGCCAAGGGGCCGCTGCTGCCGTCGGCGGCCAGTACCTGCACGCCGGTCTCGCCGGCGAAGTCGATCTTCTGGCCGGTGACGAAGGCGTCCGCGCCTTCCAGCGTCACCCAGGTCTGCTCGCCGGTGGCGAGCGCGCTGGCGCTGAGCGGCTCGACCATGATCGAGTTGACCGCAGCGGTAAAGGCATTGCCGACGCTGGTGGAGAGCAGGAACAGGCTCATGATGAAGCTCTTCATGTACAGCGGCGCCTGCTTGTAGCTGTATTCCAGCGCGGTGATCGACACCAGCACCTCGGCGGCGGTGAGTACGCCGTAGGCGCTGATCTGCCACCACATGCTGACGCTGTGGCCGCTCTGGATGCGGTCCTCGACCCAGGCGACGATCAGGAAGGAGCTGGCGACCACGAAGAAGCCGATGCCGATCTTGCGCAGCGGCGTGACCTCGAAGAACTTGCCGAGCAGCGGGTAGATGCCGAAGGTGAAGATCGGCACCAGCAGGATGATGAAGATGCCGTTCACCACCTGCACCTGCGCCGGCAGCATCTCGTAGGCGGCGAGGCTCTCGAAGCCGGGCACGCCGGCGAGGAAGCCGAACAGGCGCTTGTCCATCAGCGCCGACTGCGCCTGGATGGTCCAACTGTTGCCGTTGCTCTGGTCCCAGAGCGACCAGAAGAAGGCGACGAACAGGTACAGGCCGAGCAGCTTGCCGACGATGCGCAGACCCTCGCCGGTGAGCGAGCGCTCCAGCCAGGCGCGCAGCTCCGGCGGCAGGGCATTGCGCAGGCCGGTCTTGAGGAACAGCACGGCGACGCCGGCCAGGGTGCCGAGCAGGGTGCCGGTGGCGACCAGGATGTCGCGGCCGCTGATCATGAACACCCAGGCGGTGAACGCCAGCACCGCGAAGAACACCAGCAGGAAAGCCGGCAGCGCCAGCCCCGGCTTGGGCATGGCCGCCGGCACCACCGCGAACTTCTTGCGGCCGAGCCAGAACACCAGGGTGGCCAGGGCCATCATCGCGCCCGGCAGGCCGAAGGCGTACTTGGGACCGTACTCGGGGCTGGCCAGCAGCTCGGGGCAGAAGTAGATCGAGATCGAGGAGCCGGCGTTGATGGCGATGTAGAAGTAGCTGAACGCGCGCTCGATCAGGTGGGCGTTGCTGCTGGTGAACTGGTCGCCGACATTGGTGGAGACGCAGGGCTTGATGCCGCCGGTGCCGAAGGCGACCAGGAACATGCCGATCACCAGCGTGGTTTCGCCGCTGCCGAAGGCGATCACGAAACAGCCGGTGACGTAGACCATCGAGAAGCTGATGATGGTGCGGAACTTGGCGAGGAAGATGTCCGACACCATCGCGCCGAGCAGCGGGAAGAAGTAGGCGCCGGACTTGAACAGCGCCTGCCAGGTTGCCGCCTTGGCGTCGCCGAACTTCAGGAAGTCGATCATGTACGCCACGAGAATGGCGTTGATGCCGTAGAAGCAGAAACGCTCGGCGAACTCGTTGGCGACGATGTAGGGGATGCTGTTGGGCATGCGCGCGGCCGGCGCCGGCGCGAGGGTGGCAGTGGTCATGGTGATGCGGGATTCGGGTATGGCCGGATGCTAGCACGCGGCATGCCGCGCTCCGGGGCGCCGACGGGGACGCGCGTTCGGCCGCCTCAGGCCAGACCGGCGAGCGGCAGGAACAGCGCGCCGGCCTGGTCCCAGAAGCGGCGGAAACCGTAGTCCTCGAACCAGGCTTCCTCCGGCTCGTCGCGCGGTGCGGCGAGCAGGGCGAACACCGGCATGGCGTCGGCCGCCTCGGCCGAGCGCAGCACGGCATCGGCCAGCAGCAGGGCGCCGAGGCTGCGGCCCTGCAGACTGCGGTCCAGCGCCAGCCGGCCGAGCCGCAGCGCCGGCAGCGGCGGGCCGGCCAGCGCGCCGCCCCCCAGGCTGATCGCGCTCAGGGTGTAGTAGCCCAGCACCCGGCTGGGCACCAGGGCGTCGGTGAGTACGTAGACGCGGGCCAGGTCGAAGCGCTCCTGGGTCAGCGCCTGGCGGTGCAGGAATTCGTTCTGGCGCTCGTCGCCGCAGTCGAAGCCGCCGAGTTCGTGGCGCGCCGGGTCCAGGCGCTGGAACAGCCCGGCCCAGGCCGAGTCCAGACTGCGGTGCCGGTGCAGCGCCTCGCGCAGCGCCGGGCTGTCCTGCGCCGGATCGCCGGCGTCGGCACGCAGCAGTCCCAGGTCGGCGGCGGACAGCTGCAACTCGGCGTTGTCGCCCAGCAGCCGTCGGGCTTCGGCGAGCGCCGAGGCGAGCACGAAGGCGGTCGCGTTGCTGCCCTTGAGGCTGGCGGCCTGGTTGATCAGCGCCTTGTCCTGCGGCGACAGGCGCATTTCCATGCGCGCCTCGGCCAAGGCCCGCACGGTGGATTTCCGATCCTGGTTCATTTCCCGCCCCCGACAGCGGCCATGGCGGCCGTGGCCGGATTAAAGCGCATCGGCCTGCCGGGCGGCGAGGCCCGGAGCCAAAGAAAAGGCCGCCCGGTTGCCCGGACGGCCTGGATCCACCCGATCAGCGGGCCTGGCCCGCGGGCTTCAGGGCGCGGCGGTTTCGGAGTGGGTGCAGGTCTCGTAGACGCGCACGGTGTTGATCAGATCGGCCGACAGCAGCGTCGAGCTGATGCTCAGCCGCACCTCGTCATAGGGCTTGGTGTTGGCGCCGCCGAGCAGGTTCAGGCCCGACTCGCCGAGCAGGCCGGAGAGGCCCAGCAGGTCGAGATTGCTGGCATCGGTATCGAACTGCTCCTGCTGAGCCCCGGCCAGGAAGGTGGTGACCGTCAGATTGCGCAGCAGGCTGATGTCGGCGGTGGCCGGCGGCTGCTCGATGACGAAGCCGGCGAAGTTGCCGGCCGTAACCGGCGCCGGCAGCTGCACCTTGTAGGAGATCGAGCCGAGCAGGTTGAGCAGGGCGCTGTTGAGCGGCTCCAGCAGGCTGACCGCGTACTGCAGGGTGGCGAAGGTCTGCGTCAGGCTGTCGGCGCCGAAGGCCGGCTGCTCCACCGCGCAGAGTTCGACCGCCGGGGAGGTCAGCTGACCCACCAGGCAGAGCAGGCCACCGGTTTCGCCCGAGGCCACCGAGGTGGTCGGCGCGAACTGCGTGCAGCTGGCCAGCGGGCCGGTGGTCGGCGGCTCGCAGGCATCGCCAACGCCGTCGCCGTCGCTGTCGGTCTGGTCGGGGTTGGCGACCGTCGGGCAGTTGTCATCGACATCCGCCACGCCGTCGTCGTCGTCGTCGGTCTCGCAGGCGTCGCCGGTGCCGTCGCCGTCGCTGTCGGCCTGGTCGGGATTCGGCACCAGCGGGCAGTTGTCGCCGCCCCCGTTGCCGTCGTCGTCGGGCACGCCGTCACCGTCGTCGTCGTTGTCGCAGGCATCGCCCTGGCCGTCGCCGTCGGTATCGGTCTGGTCGGGGTTTGGCACCAGCGGGCAGTTGTCGCCGCCCCCGTTGCCGTTGTCGTCGGGCACGCCGTCGCCGTCGTCGTCGCTGTCGCAGGCATCGCCCTGGCCGTCGCCGTCGGTGTCGGTCTGGTTCGGGTTGGCCACCACCGGGCAATTGTCGCTGCCGTCGGGCACGCCGTCGTTGTCGTCGTCGCTGTCGCAGGCATTGCCCTGGCCGTCGCCGTCGGAATCGAGCTGGTCGGTATTGGCGATGGTCGGGCAGTTGTCCACCGAGTCCAGCACACCGTCGCCGTCGCCGTCGGGGATCACCGCCGGCGGGCCGCCGACATCGGAGTCCTGCGCGCGGTTGCAGGCGGAAAGGCCGAGGCTGCTGCCGATGGCCAGGGCCAGCAGCCAGTGGCTGGCGTGAAAGGGGAGCTTGGAAATCATGGGTTCGATCCTTGAATCCTGGAGAACTGGAAACGACCTGGCCGGAGTGGCCTGTGGTGCCCGCGCCTCAGGGCGCGACCGGGACCGGCTGAGCGGCCGCCGGCGTCTCGCCAGCCGCAGCCGGTGGCGGCGGCGCGATGATGTTGAACTCGACGCGGCGGTTGGCCTCGCGTCCTTCCGGGGTGTCGTTGCTCGCCACCGGATTGGCCTTGCCCAGACCCTTGGAGCTGAGCCGCTCGGCGGCGATGCCCTTGCTGACCAGATAGTTCAGCGCCGCCGCCGCGCGCGCCGCCGACAGCTTGAGGTTGTAGGCCTCGGCGCCGACGCTGTCGGAGTAGCCGACGATCTCGGCCTTCAGCTCGCTCTGCGAGCCGAGGAACTTCACCGCGTCGTCGAGCAGTCGCTGACCGTTGAGCTGCAGGCGGGCGGAGTCGAAGTCGAAGCTGACGTCGCGCAGTACCGTGAGAGTCTGGCTTTCCACCACGCAGCCGCGGCCATCCACCTTGGCGCCAGCCAGCGTGCCCGGGCAGTGGTCGTGATCGTCGGCAATGCCGTCGCCATCGCTGTCCACGACGGGCACCGGCACCTCGCGGATCACCACTTTTTCGACGGTGACCGGCACTTCCTTCACGGTTTGCTTCTCGGGGCCGAGCGCGATTTCCAGGCCCAGGTGCAGCCGGTAGTCGAGGTAGCCGTCCTGGAAGCTGTCGTGCACCAGCCGGGCGTCGCCACGGCCGCGCAACCAGCGCAGGCTGCCGATGCGGGCAACCAGGCCGACGCCCGCCTCGGCCTCGAAGGCGCCGCCGTCTTCGACGTCCGGCACCACATCGTTGTAGGCGTAGCCGATGCCGGCGAGCACGAAGGGCGTCAGCTGCTCGCGGTTGCCAAAGGCGTATTGGAGGTCGGCACCCAGGGTGGACTGGTAGAAGTCGGTGCCGCGACCGGGGCCGGTTTCCAGGGTGCTGTAGTCGAAGCGGCCTTCCAGCCACCAGCGTCCTGTGTCAGATAGCGGATAGCCGAAACCGGCCTGCAGGCCGGTGCCGCGATCCTCGGTGCCGCGACCGCTGTCCGGCTTGCTGTAGGAGCCGGTCACGAATAGATGCGGGCGATTGCCCTCGGCGCCCAGCACCGTTTCGGTGGTTTCCTGCGCCTGCGCGGCGCCCAGGCTGAAAAAGGCGGCCGCCGCCGCGACCAGCAACTTCCTGTTGTTCATGTCGACCTTCCCCGTCGTACTGCACTCACTGCCCGCCCTGTCCGCACCGTTCGTTGACGGTGCCGATGTCCTGCCAGGGCGCTCCGGGGCCGACAGTAGGCGGATTCCCACAGGCCGGCAATATGACCAAAGTCTCATGATGCGGGCGCGGCCGGCGGCGGCGGCCGTCAACTCAGCAGAAAGCTCACCGGGCCGTCATTGACCAGCGCGACTTTCATGTCGGCACCGAACACGCCGCTCTGGGTCGTCGGCAGCCGCGCGCGACAGGCCGCCAGCAGCTGCTCGAACAGCGCGCGTGCGCGTTCCGGCGGCGCGGCGCTGGTGAAGCTGGCGCGGCTGCCGCTGCGGGTGTCGGCGGCGAGGGTGAACTGCGGTACCAGGATCAGTCCGCCGCCGATATCGAGCAGGCTGCGGTTCATCTTGCCGTCGGCATCGGCGAACAGCCGGTAGTCGAGCAGGCGTTGGGCCAGACGCGGTGCCTGGCGGTCATCGTCGTCGCGGGCGACGCCGACCAGCACCAGCAGTCCCTGGTCGATGCGCGCCACCACCTCGCCGTTCACGCGCACGCTGGCGCAGCTCACCCTTTGCAGCAGGCCAATCATCCGCGAGTCTCCAAGTTGTTCCGCGCTTCTAGAATGTCTGCATGAGTGACTGCAAGAAAGCCGCCGTGCGTTGTCTGCTGCGCGGCCTGGGTTCCCTGCCGCTGCCGCTGATCCACGTTCTGGCGGCGCTGTCGAGCCTGCTCCTGCTGGTGCTGCCCAACCGTTTGCAGCAGGTCAGCGGGCAGCAGCTGCGCTACTGCCTGCCGGAGCTGGGCTGGGCGCGTCGGCGGAGCCTGGTTGTCGCCAGCCTGGGGCATTCGATGATGGCGGCGCTGGAAGCCCCGGCGATCTGGTTTGGCCCCGAACGCCGGCTGCGCCGCTGGCTGCGCGCGCCCGAAGCGGCCGCGCAATTGGCGAGCTTACGGGCGCAGGGACGCGGCGTGATCCTGCTCTGCCCGCACTGGGGCGCCTGGGAGCTGGCCGGCCTGTTCTGCGCCGCCCAGGGGCCGATGACCTCGCTCTACAAGCCGCAGAAAGGGCTGATGGAGGCGCTGATCCTGGAAGGCCGCTCGCGCCTGGGTGCGCAGCTGGTGCCGACCAGTCCCGCCGGGGTGAAGCAGCTGCTCTCGGCGCTCAAGCGCGGCGGGATGGTCGGCATCCTGCCCGACCACGACCCGCCCGAGGGCAGTGGCGTCTACGCGCCGCTGTTCGGTCATCCCGCCCACACCATGGAGCTGGTCAGCAAGCTGGCGGCACGGACCGGCGCGCCGGTCTGGTTCTGCCTCGCCGAGCGCCGGCCGCTGCGCGGTTTTCGCATCGGTCTGCAGGCGGCGCCCGTCGCCGTGGCCGATCCGCAGCAGGGGCCGGCGGCGCTCAATGCCGGGGTGGAAGCAGTGATCCGCGCCGCGCCCGGCCAGTACTGGTGGAGCTATCCGCGCTACCGGCGCCGCCCGCCCGGCAGCCCCGATCCCTATGCCTGAAGGCCGACTTGAGTCAGGATTGACGCCCGCTTGAGCCGGGCGGCCGCAAACCAGAAAAATCCGCCCCGACCACGGGAACTCGCGCCCAGACCCTCCGGTCGGAGCGCCCGAGACACCCCGTAGCATCCGCAGCAACCCACTCCTAAATACCTAGAGAAGACATGGAGCACGACATCCTCATCGAGGCGCGCGGGCTGACCCGCCGCTACGGCCCCAACGTGGCCGTCGAGAGTATCGACCTGACGCTAAGGCGTGGCGAGATCCTCGGCCTGCTCGGCCCCAACGGCGCCGGCAAATCCACCACCATGAAGATGCTCACCGGCAATCTCGCGCCCACCGGCGGCACGGTGAAGATCAATGGCATCGACCTCGCCGCCGATCCCAAGGGCGCCAAGCGCTCGATCGGCTATCTGCCCGAGCAGCCGCCGGTGCATCCGGAGCTGACCGTCGACGAATACCTGGGCTTCGCCGCCGCGCTGCACGGTGTCGCCAAGAAGGACCGCGCCGCCGCGCTGCAACGTGCCAAGCAGGCCTGCGGGCTGACCGAGGTCAGCCGTCGCTTGATCGGCAATCTCTCCAAGGGCTACCAGCAGCGTGTCGGTCTGGCACAGGCGATCATCCACCGGCCGCCGGTGATCATCCTCGACGAGCCGACCGTGGGCCTGGACCCGATCCAGATCCGCGAGATCCGCAGCCTGATCGCGACGCTGGCCAAGGAGCACAGCGTGATCCTGTCCAGCCACATCCTCCCGGAGATCCAGGCGGTGTGCTCGCGGGTACTGATCGTCAACCGTGGCCGGGTGGTGTTCCACGAGTCGCTGGCCAAACTGGCCAGCGAAGCGATCCCCAGCTACTACGTGCAGTTCAGCCGCCCGCCCGAGCATCTGGAGCTGCCCGGCGTGTCGGCGATCAGCGCGCTCGGCGAAGGCCGCTACCGCATCGAGAGCGACCCCAGCTTCGACCCGCGCGAAGCGCTGGTGGAGCGCAGCGTCGCCAACGGCTGGGGCCTGCTGGAACTGCGCCGCCAGACCCGCAGCCTGGAAGAAATCTTCGTCTCGCTCACCTCGGGCGAGGCCAATGAACTGAGGAAAGCCGCATGAGCCCGGTGTTTGCCATCGCGCGCCACGAGGCGCGCCGCATCTTCGTTTCGCCGCTGGCCTGGACGGTGCTGGCGGTGCTGCAGTTCATCCTCGGCATGGTGTTCTTCCTGACCCTGGCGCAGATCGCCGCCGAGCCGGGCATGCTCAACGAGCAGGCCGGTGTCGCCGACTACATCGGCGGTTCGCTGTACGGCTTTTCTTCGATTCTGCTGCTGCTGATCATCCCGCTGCTGACCATGCGGCTGTTCGCCGAAGACAAGAAGTCCGGCAGCCTCACCCTGCTGACCAGCGCGCCGGCCTCGATCACCGAGATCGTGCTCGGCAAGTACCTCGGCCTCTGCGTGTTCTTCCTGGCCGCGCTGGCGCTGATGGCGGCGATGCCGCTGTCGCTCTTGGGGGGTACCGACCTCGACCTCGGCCGCATCGCCGCCGGCCTCCTGGGCGTGTTCCTGCTGATGCTGGCCTTCGGTGCGGCGGGGCTGTTCATGTCCACCCTCACCCGCGAGCCGGTGATCGCGGCAGTGGGCGGCTTCGGCCTGCTGCTGGTGGTCTGGCTGCTGGAGGCGATGGCCTACAACGGCAATGCCTTCTCCGAACTGTTCCGCCAGCTCTCGCTGATCGGTCACTTCGAAAAGCTGCGGCGCGGCGTGTTCAGCACCGCCGATCTTGCCTACTACACGCTGTTCATCGTCCTGTTCCTGTGGCTGTCGGTGCAGCGCCTGGACCTCGAACGCAACTGACCCGAAACCGAACATGAAAAAGACCAACCTCCGCATCCAGCAGGCGGTTTCGGCGCTGCTGATGCTTGCCCTCATCGGCCTCGCCGGCTGGCTGTCGACCCAGTACAAGCTGGAGTTCGACTGGACCGCCAACCAGCGCAATACCCTTACCGCCGCCTCACTCAAGCAGCTCGGCAACATGAAGGAGCCGGTGAAGGTGCTGGCCTTCGCCACCAGCGGCGCCGAAAGCCGCGCCGAGATCGAGCAGTTCTTCGCGCGCTACATCAAGGCCAAGCCGGATCTGAGCATCGACTACATCGACCCGATCAAGAACCCGGCCAAGGTGCGCGAGTACAACATCAGCAACGTCGGCGATCTGGTGATCGAATACCAGGGCCGCCGCGAGACGGTGCGCGCCGGCGAGATGAACGAGACGACGGTGACCCCGGCACTGCAGCGCCTGAGCTTCGCCGAAGAGCGCTGGCTGGTCTTCCTCCAGGGTCACGGCGAGCACGATGCCGCCGAGCCGGGTGCCTCCGGTTATGGCCAGTTCGTGCAGGCCCTGCACGACAACGGCCTGAAGACCCAGCCGCTCAACCTCGCCACCAGCCCACGGGTGCCGGACGATGCCGCCGCGCTGGTGGTGGCCGGCCCGACCTCGGCGCTGACCGAGGGCGAGACCCAGATCCTGGTTGATTACGTGAAGCACGGCGGCAACCTGCTGTGGCTGTCCGACCCCGACAGTCCGCCGCCGCCGCCCGCGCTGGCACAGCTCCTCGGCGTGCGCTTCGACAAGGGCACCGCGATCTTCCCGGAGTTCGCGGCCCTGGGCGGCGACCCGAGCATGTTCCTCACCGCCAGCTATCCGCGCACGCCGGTCACCGGCGAGCTGCGCGAGAACACCGCCTTCCCGCTGATCCGTTCGCTCAGCAGCGATCCGGCGGCCAAGCCGGAACCGGCCTGGAAATCGCAGCCCTTCCTGCAATCCTCGCCGGAGGCCTGGCTGGAAACCGGCCCGCTTTCGGGCGAGGTCGGTTTTGATGCCGACAAGGGCGATGTCCAGGGTCCGCTGACGCTGGGCCTGCTGCTCAACCGCAGCCTGCCGGTCGAGAAGGCGGCGGATGCGGCGGCGGACGCCAAGCCGGCGGAAAAACCGCAGCGCATTGCCCTGGTCGGCGACTCCGACTTCCTCAGCAATGCCTTCATCGGCCAGCTCGGCAACGCCAAGCTCGGCCTCAACCTGGCGCGTTGGTTGGCCAGCCGCGACGACCAGCTCGACATCACCGTCCCGGCCGCGCGCGACCAGTCGCTGAATCTCTCGCCGCTGGCCGCCGTGCTGATCCAGTTCGGCTTCCTGCTGCTGCTGCCGCTGGCGCTGCTGGCGATTGGCCTGGGCCGCTGGCTGTCGCGTCGCCGCCGCTAGCGAGCCCGGGATCGCAGGGGCGGCCAGTGGCCGCCCCTGTTACCGCGAGAACAGGCGGGGCTGAAGCGCCGCCCTGGAGCCCATGGAGAAACCGATGAACCGCAACACGCTCAACCTCGGTCTGGCCGTGCTAGTCGCCGCCCTGGCCGGCGGCGCCTGGTACGCGCAGAAGCAGAAAGACGCCGCCAAGCCGACGCTCACCGGCATCGCCGCCGAGGGGCTGTCCAGCGCCAGCGTGCAATGGCCGGACGCGCCGGAGATCAAGCTGGTGAAGCAGGGCGGCCAGTGGCAGCTGAGTGCGCCGGTCAGCGCCCGCGCTGACCGCTTCGAGGTGCTCAACTTCAGCAATCTCGCCACCACCGAGGTGAAGGAAACCCTCAGCCCCGAGGGCCTGGACCTTAAGCAGCTGGGCCTGGACCCGCCCGAGCGGGTGCTGACGCTCAATGACCAGCGCATCGAGTTCGGCGCCACCGACCCGATCGAATCGCGTCGTTACGTGAAGCTGGGCGACAAGGTGATGCTGATCGACGACCCGGTCAGCGCTGCCTTCGACCGCGACTATCAGGATCTGGTCGCCAAGGAGCTGTTCGCCGCCGACGAGGAGCTGGTCGGTATCGCGCTGCCGAGCCTGAGCCTGCGCAAGGGCGAAGACGGCAACTGGCAGGCCGAGCCGGCTTCGGCCGCTGCGACGCCGGCGGCGCTGGCGAAGCTGGCCGAGGGCTGGAAAGCCGCCAGCGCGATGTGGAACGAGGCCGGCGGCGAGGAGCCGCAGGGGCAGCGCCTGCGCTTCACGCTCAAGGACGGCGCGCAGCGCGAATTCGTGCTGGTGGGGACCGAGCCGCAATTCTCCCTGTACTCACCCACCGCCAAGGTTCGCTATCAACTGTCCAAGGCGCTGGCCGACGAGCTGTTGCAGCTGCCGAAGCCAGCTGAACCGCCCGTCGGGAAGTCCCCGGAGGCCCCTAAATCCTGATGAATATTTCACCGATGGCGCAGTAGAATTCGCGGCCGCCGGCAGGAATAGTAGTTTTTACGTGGTCGGCCCTAGGCCGAGCGCGCATGAAGATTCTTCTGGTTGATCACAGTCCGGACGAGCGGCAGGCGATACGCCAACTGCTGGAAGACGACTGTGCCCTGCAGGAGGTCGATACCGGCGCCGAGGGTCTGAATCGCGTCGAGTTCGACACCGATTGCGTGCTGGTGGAATACGCCCTGCCGGACCTCAGCGGGGTCGAGTTTCTGGTGCAGCTGCGCAGCCAGGGCCTGGACGTGCCGGTGGTGCTGCTGAGCCGCGATGCGGGTTCGGATGTCGCCGCCCGCGCCCGCCAGTGCGGCGCCGACGAGGTTCTGGTCCGGAGCGAGATCAACGCCGACAGCCTGCGCCGCAGCATCCGCGGCGCGGTCAACCGCCGCGCGCTGGAAAGCAATCTGCGTCGCGAGCAGGCGCGACCCGAGCTGATCTACCGGCTGATCGACGAGAGCGAGGATTTGTTCTTCGCGCTCGGCCGGCACGGCGAGATCGTCGAGGCCAACCTCGCCACCGAGCGTGCGCTGGGCTTCAGCAAGCAGGAGCTGCTCGGTAGTCAGCTCAGCAACCATCCGCTGTTCGACCGGGTCGCCGGGCGCCTGCTCGACCGCCTGCGCAGCGCCAATCTCAACGAGTCGCTGCGGCTGGAAGGCGAGCTGATCCAGGCCGACGGCCGGCCGGCACCGACCGAGATCAACGTCATGCGCGTGCGGGTCAGCGGCGAGGACTTCCTGGTGGCGGTGGCCCGCAACATCAGCGAGCGCAAGGCGCTGGAAGAGCACCTGCGGCGCCTGAGCCTCAACGATGCGCTCACCGGCGTCGCCAACCGCCGCGCCTTCGAGGCGCGGCTGGCCGACGAGTGGCGGCGCGCCGGCCGCTCCGGCTGCCCGCTGGCCTTGCTGCTGATCGACATCGACCACTTCAAGGCCTACAACGACACCCTCGGCCATCCCGCCGGCGATGCCTGCCTGCGCAGCGTCGCGGCGCGGCTGAATGCCGCCATGCGGCGCCCGGAAGATCTGCTGGCCCGCTACGGCGGCGAGGAGTTCGCGGTGCTGCTGCCGGCTACCGACACGGCGGGTGCGATGACCTTTGCCCAGCATCTACAGGACAGCCTGCGCAAGGCGGCGCTGCCGCATCCGGCCTCGCCCAGCGGCGCGCTGGTGTCGATCAGCATTGGCGCGGCGACTACCGAGCAGTTCCTGGAGCGCTCGCCGAGCACCTTGGTGGCGGCTGCCGATGTCGCCCTCTACGAGGCCAAGGCCGCCGGCCGCGACTGCCTGCGTTTCCGCGCTGCGTGAACGCCCTGGGCTAGGACTTCTTCCGGCCCCACTTGGCGGTGGTCTTCTGCATCATCCGGAAGAAAGTCTGCGGCGAGGCACGCTTGACCAGTGCCTGCACGCGGGTGTCCTTGTGGGTGAGCACCAGGAACTGACGCTTATCCACCGCGCTGGCGATCTGCGCCGCGACGTCGTCGGCGGTGATCCCGGACTTCTTCATGAACTTGTGCACCATCGCCACCGTGCCCGGCTGGGTGACCCGCGCGGCGTTCATCAGATTGGTCGGGAAGAATGCCGGGCAGACCACCGACACGCCGATGCCGAACGGCGCCAGCTCGTGCAGCAGGGTTTCCGACAGCGAGATCACGCCGGCCTTGGCGACGTTGTAGGAGGCCATCGCCGGCGGATTGGCGATGCCGGCGAAGCTGGCGATGTTCACCACATAGCCGGACTTCTGCGCCTTGAACAGCGGGGCAAACGTCTTGCAGCCGCGCACCACGCCCAGCAGGTTGATGTTGAGCACCCAGTCCCAGTCGCTCAGCGGGGCTTCCTCGATGCTGCCGGCAGTGGCGACGCCGGCGTTGTTGACCAAGAGGTCCAGTCCGCCCCACTCGCTCTGCAGGCGCTCGCGGGCGGCGACGAAGTCTTCCTCGCGGGTGACATCGAGCGCGAAGGCGAGGCCGGAGCCACCCTCCTTCTCGACGTGGGCGAGGGTCTCGGCGACGCTGGCGGCGTCACGGTCGGTACAGGCCACGCGCGCGCCCCGGGCGGCGTAGTGGAGGGCGATGGCGCGGCCGAGGCCGGACCCGGCGCCGGTGACGAGGATTCGTAGGCTCATGGCCGCATCATCGGTGCCGTTGCCGGCCGCGCGCAAGCGGCTTTAAGCGAACGCCAGCGCGCGGTCGTCGATGAACTCGAAGCGGTAGCTCTTCGGCCCCAGCTTGGCCTGCTGATAGTCGGCGATGCGTGCCAGCCGCGCCGGCACCTTCATCAGCTTGGCCTGCGCCTCGGCGCCCTCGGCATTGAGGCCGCTCAGGCCGCCGATGTTCCAGTGCTCAAGCAGCTCCTCGACGATCTTCTGGTACTGGCGCGGCCCGAAGATGTCGTAGCGCTGCACCACGTCGGAAAGCTCCTTGAAGCCGGCGATGTTGTGGCCGGGCATGGCAAAAGCCAGCGTCACCTTCAGCAGTGAATCGAGGGCGCGATTGGGGTCGAGCTTGAGGATCTCGGCGAAGCAGGCGCGGTAGAACTGGTAGTGGCGCGACTCGTCGCCGGCCAGGTGTGCCAGCACCCGCTGCAGCATCGGCTCGTGCTCGCCGGCCAGGCGGCCGGTGTTGGCGTGGCTGATCTGGGTCGCCTTCTCCTGCAACGAGGTATAGGCGAGCAGGCGGTAGGGGTCCTGCTCCCAGTCCGGGTCGAAGCCGGCGGCGATGTACTGGTATTGCAGGCGCTCCAGCGCGCCCATGTTGAACAGCCGGGCGTCGCGCACGTAGTCGCGCATCGCGCAGCCGTGGCGGTCTTCCTCGGCGGTCCAGACATTGTTCCAGGCGCGCCACACCGACTCATTGCTCATGTGCACGGCGATCAGCCGGTGGAAGTGCGGCAGACCTTCCTCGGTGAGCAGGTTGAGCGCGACGGCGACGCGCACGCCATCGGGCAGGCCGCGTGCGCGCACGCGCAGCTCGCTGAGCATGCGGTCGTCGGCTTCGCCAAGATCGGCATCGGCCGGCATCAGGTCGTTGGGGAACCAGAGCTTGCGGCGCTCCAGATGCCGCTCCATCTCCAGGGCGACGGTCGGCTCCATCGCCACCAGCACCTCGATCTGCTGCGGGGTGCCGAAGCGGCTCGCAGCCAGCGATGGCGGGACCAGAGTTTGGGCTAGGGTGGTCATGGCTTCCTCGGGCGTCTGACGCGGCTCGTCCCGTTACGGCTCTGCAGGCCGTTCGGACGCGGAAAGTATAGGCAAACCCGATGCCGCCCTAGCTCTTGATCAGCGTCAGGAATTCCTGGCGGGTGCGTGGATCGTCGCGGAAGCGGCCTTCCATCATCGAGGTGGTCATCGAGGAATTCTGCTTCTCGACACCGCGCATCATCGCGCACATGTGTCTCGCTTCGATGACAACCGCCACGCCCTTGGCGTCGGTGACTTCCAGGATGCAGTCGCCGATCTGCTTGGTGAGCTGTTCCTGGATCTGCAGGCGGCGCGCGAACATGTCGACGATGCGCGGAATCTTCGACAGCCCCAGCACCTTGCCGTTGGGGATGTAGCCGATGTGGGCGCGGCCGAAGAACGGCAGCAGATGGTGCTCGCACATCGAATACAGCTCGATGTCCTTGACGATCACCATCTCGTTGTTGGTGGTGGCAAACAGCGCGCCATTGATCAGTTCCTCCAGGCTCTGGCGATAGCCCTGGGTCAGGAACAGCATGGCCTTCGACGCCCGCTGCGGGGTATTGAGCAGGCCTTCGCGCGTCGGGTCTTCACCGACGGCCTTGAGGATGGATCGGTATTCGGCTTCCACGGCGAGAGTCTGATCGGGCGTGAACGGGTGGTGTGCGATTATGGCATGCCCGATTTTCACCCCATGTCCGCTCCCATTCCGCCCGCCAGGCCCGCGCAGACCGTTCGCGCCGTGCCCATCGACCTGATCCGCCCCGGCAGCCAGCAGGCGCGCCGGAGCTTCGACGCGGGCGCCCTGGCCGAGCTGGCCGAGAGCATCCGCGAGAGTGGCATCGTCCAGCCGCTGGTACTGCGCACCCGGGTCTGGGGCTACGAGATCCTCGCCGGCGAACGCCGCTGGCGCGCCGCCCAGCAGGCCGGACTGCACGAGGTGCCGGCGCTGCTGCGCGACGACCTCAGCGAAGACGAGGCCTATGTCCTAGGCCTGATCGAGAACCTCCAACGCGAATCACTGACGCCGATGGAAGCCGCCGCCGGCCTGCGCCGGCTCGGTGAGCTGCACACGCTGACCCACGAGGAAATTGCCCAGCGCATCGGCAAGTCGCGGGTCTATGTCACCAATGTCCTGCGCCTACTCAATCTCGACCCGGCTGTGCAGACCCTGGTCGACGAAGGCCATCTTTCGTTAGGCCACGCCAAGGTGCTGGCTTCGCTGCCGGCCGATGCGCAGAAGCGCTGGGCGGGCGAAGTGATCGGTCGCGGTCTCAACGTCCGCGCGCTGGAGCGCCGTGTCGCCCGCAGCCGGCGTGGCCAGCCAACCCGGCCCTCGAAACCCGCCGACTGGCGGCGGCTGGAGCGCGAGCTTTCCGACCTGCTCGGCTTTGCTGTGGAGCTCAAAGCCGACAAGGCCGGCCAGGGCGAGCTGCGTGTGGCCTTTCACTCGCTGGATGAGCTGGATGGATTGCTGGCTCGGCTGGGGTATGAGGGCGGTTGAGGTCTCTAATACCGAGTCCAACGACCAAAAATGGAGGTGAGTGCGAAGCCGATGTAAAGCCACATCTGGTGTTGGTACGATGAGGCAGCAACTGTGGAAAGTGGTTAGCCGGATGTCTGGCGCCACAGGCGTCAAAAGCCGGCTAGGTCCGGTTCGCAACATAAATTAGATTAGGGAAACTGCTCATGCGCTGCAAAATCATATCCTCGGGCCTTGTTGCCGCCGCACTTCTCGTCGGGTGCGCTACGGAAAGCTCACGGACGCTGGAGGTAGCTAAAGTTACTTCTGCGGCCACTGCCCCCACATACAAAGGTGTGCGCACCCCCATCTCCGTTGGCAAATTCGACAATCGTTCGAGCTATCTGAATGGCATTTTTTCCGATGGCGTAGACCATCTTGGCGGTCAAGCCAAAACCATCCTCATTACCCACCTGCAGGAGAGCGGCCGTTTTAACGTACTGGACCGCGCCAACCTGTCGGAATTGGGGCAGGAGTCCCAGTTCAAAAAGTCGGCCCAAAATATCAAGGGCGCAGACTACGTAGTCACTGGTGACGTTACTGAGTTCGGCCGCAAAGAAGTTGGCGACCAAGCGCTATTCGGAATACTTGGCCAGGGCAAGCAGCAGATTGCGTACGCGAAAGTCGCATTGAACGTCGTCAATGTCTCCACCTCGGAAGTCGTTATCTCCGCTCAAGGCGCAGGCGAATTCAGTCTGTCAAATCGTGAGATTGTCGGCTTTGGAGGCACCGCCAGCTACGATTCGACGCTCAATGGAAAAGTATTGGACCTAGCCATTCGCGAAGCTGTGAACACCCTGATTGCGGATATCGACTCCGGCGCCTGGAATCCTGCGAAATAGTCGCGCGTTCCGTATAAAGATTTAGGGACGCCAATATGAAACTTATGCCTCGCCGGACAATGGCAGCCGTTGTGGCGCTTACGTATGCGCTTACAACTGCTGGCTGCGTCACCCCCCCTCAACAGCTCTACTACTGGGGCAACTACCAGCCTGAGACCTATTCGTATTTCAAGAATTCCGAGACCCCGCAAGAGCAGATCGTCAATCTTGAGAAAACAGTGCAGGAAGCACAGGCAGCCAACCGCTCACTCCCACCCGGCTTCAGTGCTCATCTCGGCATGCTTTACCTAGCCAGTGGACAAGCTGACAAGGCTCAGTCGGCCTTTCAGATGGAGCAGACTCGATTTCCAGAGTCGGCGGCCTACATGGATTTTCTCCTCAGGAAGAAACCACAAATAACCTCCGGGGGTGATGTGCCATGAATACACGACACCTCATAGGCGTTTCCGCCCTTTATTTTTTGGTCTTCGGTCTCGCCGGCTGCGCCACGGCGCCATATGACTACTCGGCACTCAAGGCCAGCCGTCCCAAGTCGATCTTGGTCTTGCCGCCGGTGAACGACTCCAACGTGGTGGATGCGTCTAATAGCGTCTTCTCTACGGTCACACTCCCACTCGCTGAATCTGGCTATTACGTGTACCCGGTAACGTTAGTCGCTGAAACCTTCCGCCAGAACGGCCTGAACAACCCTGCGGAAATCGCGATGGTTTCACCGACCAAACTGCGTGAAATCTTCGGGGCTGACACGGCGCTCCATATCCAGATAAAGCAATACGGAACGACCTATTACGTGATCAGCAGCGCCAGCGTGGTAACTGCCGATGCGCGTCTAGTCGATCTCCGCACCGGAATCCAGTTGTGGAGCGGCACCGCGACCGCATCAAGTGCTGAGAACCAAAACGCGGCGGGTGGCGGCTTGGTCGGGCTCTTAGTGCAGGCGGTAGTGAACCAGATCATCGAGTCAACCACGGATGCGAGCCACAAGATTGCCGGGATTACTAGTGCAAGATTGCTAACGGCGGGTGCTCCAAAGGGTCTGTTGTATGGCCCTCGTTCGCCTAAGTACGACCCTCAATAGGGAAGAGGGTCTTTCGGTTTCTGACCGTCATGACTTTATCGAGTTGAACATATCGTCGTTGCCTCAAGACTCGATGAACTTTCCCTTCCCTGTCCAAGAACGCGTCAACCCCAAGGCGCGCTACATCCGCGTCGCGGTCAACGCCACCGGCGAGGTGGTGCTGACCATCCCGCGCTACGCCACCAAGGCGGAGGCGCGGGCGTTTCTGGTCAGCCGGCTGGAGTGGGTGCGCGAGCAACTCGGTAAGCTGGAGAGCCGCACGCCGGAAGCGGCGCGTCGGCCCCTGCGCTGGGACGGCGCCGACGTGCTGCCGCTGCGCGGCACCGAGACGCCGGTGCGCTGGTCGCGCGCCAGCTTGTCGCGGCCGCAGGTGCGGCTGTTGCCGGAGGCGATCACCGTGTTCGCTCCACAGGACACCCGGCACGAGCTGCTGACGCGGCTGTTGAAACGGACGCTGATCAACGAGGCGCGCCTCGAGGCAGAAGATCTGCTCAACCAGGAGGCGCACCGCCTCGGCCTGCGCTGGCGCGAGCTGCGCATCGGCGATCCGCGTGCGCAATGGGGCAGTTGCACTCCGGAAGGAGTGATCTCGCTGTCCTGGCGCCTGCTGCTGGCGCCGCCGGAAGTGTTCCGCTACGTGGTGATCCACGAGCTTTGCCACCTGCCGCATCCCGACCACTCGCCGCGTTTCTGGGGGCTGGTGGCGCAGCAGATGCCGGAATGGTCGCTGCACCGCGACTGGCTCAAGCGCCACGGCGCCGGTCTGCACCGCTGGCTGGCGCGCCCGCCGGATGCCGATGCGCCGCCACCGCAGGCCGATTTATTTGGCTAAGGGGCGAGATATCCCTTAGTTGGAAATGTTGACGGGCACTACTGCGGAGCGCTGCTGGAAGTCAATGCGAGCCTGATCGTTGCTTCTGTCAATTTGCGCGATCTGCTCCTCGGTCAGACACCAGGTCGTGTCATTCACGCGCGACCCAACGGGCTGAAGGGTTTGGCAACGCGGGAAGAGGCGCGCACCGACCTTGAAGTAATTCTTTGACCAGGCAGGCTTATCCTGAATAGCCGCTCCCTCCGGCTTGGTCGACGACGTGGTCGCACAGGCAGAAAGAAGAAGGGAAGCCGCCAGACCGAACAACAGAGCTGTACGCATGACCATCTCCATTAGACTCACAGGCACTACGTGGCAGAGTCTAAACCTGGGCTTGAACTCTGCACAATGTATTCCACTTTCGCCGAGTGGTCATCGAAAAGTTGGCACGGATGGTGTAGTGCTACTAGGCAAGCGCTCAAGGAAGCTGAGGTCTATCAAGGATGAAATTCTTCGTTGCAACCACGGTTCTGTCGCTGGTCCCGGGCCTTTATGCCTGCGTATCCGCCCCTGCGGAGGGAGTTTCGAGCAAGCCGGCGAATGCCGCGAGTAAGCAGGACGGTTGTGTCAGACAAGCGCCGGCTCTGGGGTCGCGCCTCGGTGAACTGGTTTGTCCCGACGCGGCCGACTGAATTTAGCCGGCGGTGCGCAGCTGCCCGGCCTTCTTCAAATGCACCAGCAGCAGCGATAGCGCGGCCGGAGTCACCCCGGAAATGCGGCCCGCCTGACCAACCGTGTCCGGCCGGTGGCTGAGCAGCTTGGCGCGCACTTCGTTGGATAGGCCGCTGACCCGGCCGTAGTCGAAATCGGCAGGGATGGCGGCGTCCTCGTGACGGCGGGTGCGGGCGACTTCCAGCGTCTGGCGCTCGATATAGCCGGCGTACTTGGCGGCGATCTCCACCTGCTCGCTGATGGTCTCGTCCAGCTCGATGGGCGCCAGGCCCAGCACGCGGTAGGCCGCGTAGCTGGCCTCGGGACGACGCAGCAACTCGAAGGCGGAGATGCCCTGGTCGGTGGGCAGCTTGCCGAACACCGCCGCAAACTCCGGCGCGGCCATCTGCGCCGGCTTCAGCCACAGGCCCTCGACGCGCTCGCGCTCGGTGGCGACCGCTTGCTGCTTGGTCTCGAACGCCGCCCAGCGCGCATCGTCGACCAGGCCCATGGCGCGGCCGGATGGCGTCAGCCGCGCGTCGGCATTGTCCTCGCGCAGCAGCAGCCGGTGCTCGGCGCGCGAGGTGAACATGCGGTAGGGCTCGGTGGTACCGAGGGTGATGAGGTCATCGACCAGCACGCCGAGATAAGCCTCGTGGCGCTGCGGCACCCAGCCCGCTTCACCACGCGCCGCGCGGGCGGCGTTGAGGCCGGCCAGCAGGCCCTGGGCCGCCGCCTCCTCGTAGCCAGTGGTGCCGTTGATCTGGCCGGCGAAGTAGAGGCCGCCCAGCGTCTTGGTTTCCAGCGTGCGTTGCAGATCGCGCGGGTCGCCGTAGTCGTACTCGATGGCATAGCCGGGGCGGACGATGCGGGCGTTCTCCAGGCCTTCGATGGAGCGCACGAAGGCCTCCTGGATGTCGTAGGGCAGGCTGGTGGAGATGCCGTTGGGATAGATCTCGGTGGTGTTCAGCCCTTCCGGTTCCAGAAAGATCTGGTGCCGCTCACGGTCGGCAAAGCGATTGACCTTGTCCTCCACGCTCGGGCAGTAACGCGGCCCCACACCTTCGATTACGCCGGTGAACATCGGCGAGCGCGTAAAGCCGCTGCGGATGATCTCGTGGGTGCGGGCGTTGGTGTGGGTGATGTGGCAGCTCACCTGGCGCGGATGGTCGGCGCGGCTGCCGAGGAAGCTGAACACCGGGCGCGGCGCGTCGCCGGGCTGCTCCTGCAGGCGCGTCCAATCAATGCTGCGGCCGTCGAGGCGCGGCGGCGTGCCGGTCTTGAGCCGGCCGATGCGCGGCATCAGCTCGCGCAGACGGGCGGCGAGCGGAATCGAGGGCGCGTCGCCAGCGCGGCCGCCGGGATGGTTCTCCAGACCGACGTGGATGCGCCCGCCCAGGAAGGTACCGGTGGTCAGCACCACCGCCGGGGCGAGGAAGCGCAGGCCGATCTTGGTCACCACGCCGGCAACGCGACCACCTTCGACGATCAGATCGGTGACTTCCTGCTGGAAGATTTCCAGGTTCGGCTGGTTTTCCAGCGCGCTACGCACGTAGGCCTTGTAGAGCGCGCGGTCGGCCTGGGCGCGGGTGGCGCGTACCGCCGGACCCTTGCTGGCATTGAGCGTGCGGAACTGGATGCCGGCGGCGTCGGCGGCGCGCGCCATCAGGCCGCCGAGCGCGTCGATCTCCTTTACCAGATGGCCCTTGCCGATGCCGCCGATGGCCGGGTTGCAGGACATCTGGCCGAGGGTGTCGATGTTCTGGCTCAGCAGCAGCGTGCGCGCACCGCTGCGGGCGGCTGCCAGCGCGGCCTCGGTGCCGGCGTGGCCGCCGCCGATCACGATCACCTGATAGGACTGAGTGCTCATCGTGTTGCTACCTATGTACGCCGGCACCGTCGGTCACTAGGTTCGCGCGTCCTGCGCTCACCAAGTGACCCGGCCCTCGGCTCCATGCCTCGGGCGCGAATCGGGGGCGAGCGATGCTCGCCCTTTCTCCGATTCGCCCGGCGTGGCCGCCGCCGATCACGATCACCTCGTAGCGCTGCTGGGACATGGACAACCGGGCCAATTCGCGGGGGCGCGATTCTAGCGCCGCTGGTCAACAAATGCTCAGGCTGGCAGTGGGAGCAGATCGGGCGGCGTGAACTGCGTGCGGCCGGCCGCCAGGCACTCGGCGCTGTAGTGCCGCGCGAGCAGGCCGCGCGCATTGGCGAACAGGTCTGGGTTGGCGGCCTGGAACTGCGCCCAGCTTTCGCCGGGCCGCAGGCGCGCGGCGGTCAGCCGCAGCAGCGCGATGCTGAGTGTCCGGTGGAACTTGGCCTCGGCGCCGAGGTGACGGACATAGCCTTCGATCAGGGTGCAGAAGCGGGCTTCGGCTTCTGCAAGCGGGGCGTGCAGCAGCAGTTCTCGCGCGACCCGCAGGTGCGCGGCGTGGCCGAATTCCGAGGGCGGCAGGCTGCCGTCGGCGAGGCCTTCGAGGATCTTCGCCGCCGTCATCAGAACGGGATCTTGCCGGTCAGCGTGTCCCACCACATCTTCCAGTCGCCCTTGTAGCTGAGCCAGGGGTACTGGAAGGTGGCCGGCTTGTTGTGCTCGAAGAAGTAATGCCCGACCCAGGCAAAGGCATAGCCCTGCACGAAGGCCACGGCGATCAGCCACCAGCTCTGGGTCAGCACCGCGTAGGCGGCGATCAGCAGGCCCAGGCTGGAGCCGATGAAGTGCAGGCGCCGGCAGGTGCGATTGGCGTGCTCGCCCAGGTAGTAGGGATAGAACTCGGCGAGACTCCGGTACTCGGTCTTGCTCATGGCGCGTCTCCTCGCGTTGAGATGGCCGCAGTGTAAGCGCAAGCTAGCCGCCAAGCCCCCAGTAAATCCTGCCTCCGCGCCGGCCATGAAGATCGCGATCCTGTCGCGCAACGCCCAGCTCTACTCGACCAAACGGCTGGTCAATGCGGCACGCCGGCGCGGCCATTCGGTGCGGGTGGTGGATGCACTGCGCTGCTACATGAACGTCAATCCGGCGGCGCCCGACGTGCACTACCGTGGCCGCAAGCTCGAAGGCTTCGACGCGGTGATCCCGCGCATCGGCGCCTCGATCACCTACTACGGCCTGGCGGTGCTGCGGCAGCTAGAGACGATGGGTGTCTGCGCGCTCAATTCCTCCACTGCCATCGCCCGCTCGCGCGACAAGCTGCTGGCCCTGCAACTGCTGGCGCAGAAGGGCGTCGGCATGCCGGTGACCGGCTTCGCGCACGCGCCGGACGACACCCGTGATCTGATCAATCTGGTCGGCGGCACGCCGCTGGTGGTCAAGCTCACCGAGGGCACTCAGGGCGTTGGTGTGGTGCTCTGTGAAACCGACGGCGCCGCCACCTCGGTGATCGAGGCCTTCCGGGGGCTCGACGCCTACTTCCTGGTGCAGCAATTCGTGAAGGAGGCCGGTGGCAGCGACCTCCGCTGCTTCGTGATCGGCGGCAAGGTGGTGGCGGCGATGCAGCGCACCGCCGCGCCCGGCGAGTTCCGCAGCAACCTGCATCGCGGCGGCAAGGCGCAGGCGGTGCCGATCAGCGCGCTGGAGCGCCGCACCGCGATCCGCGCCGCACGCATCCTCGGACTGAATGTCGCCGGTGTCGATCTGCTGCGCACCGCTCAGGGGCCGATGGTGCTGGAAGTGAATTCCTCGCCCGGCCTGGAAGGCATCGAGAAGACCACCGGCGTCAACATCGCCGGCGCGGTGATCGAGTTCCTGGAGCAGCAGCAGGCGCGACGCGCGCGGCGGAGCCGGTGATGGACGCAGCCTCCGCCCCGGCCGACCTGCTCATCGGTGGTGTCGCCGTCCCGGCCGGCAGCCGCCAGACCGTGAACCTGCCGGTCGCCGACCTCTACACGCGCACGCCCATCCATCTGCCGGTGATCGTGCATCGCGGCAGCCGGCCCGGGCCGACGCTGTTCGTCAGCGCCGCCATGCACGGCGACGAGATCATCGGCGTCGAGATCATCCGCCGTCTGCTGAAGCTGCCGGCGCTCGCCGAACTGGCCGGCACCCTGCTGGCGGTGCCGGTGGTCAACGTCCTGGCCTTCCTGCACCAGTCGCGCTATCTGCCGGACCGCCGCGATCTCAACCGCAGCTTTCCCGGTAGCGAGACCGGCTCGCTGGCGGCGCGGCTGGCGCACCAGTTCCTGAAGGAAGTGGTCGGCAATTCCGACTACGGAATCGACCTGCACACCGGTGCCATCCACCGGCCCAATCTGCCGCAGATCCGCGCCGACCTGAGCAATCCCGAGAACCGTCGCCTGGCGATGGCGTTTGGCGCGCCGCTGTTCCTCGACTCCAAGCCCACCGCCGGCACCCTGCGCGCCTACACCACCGCCGCCAACAAGCCGGTGATCCTCTACGAAGCCTGCGAGGCGCTGCGCTTCGACGAGACCGCGATCCGCATCGGCATGCAGGGCATCGTCAACGTGATGACCGAGCTGGCGATGCTGCCGCCGCCGGAAGCCGCGCCGCCGCCGGGAGTGACCCCGATCCTGGCCCGCTCCGATACCTGGGCGCGGGCGCCGGTGAGCGGCATCCTGCGCGCCCAGGCCGCGCTCGGCGACGCAGTGAAGAAGGGCCAGTTGCTGGGCCTGATCGGCGATCCCTTCGGCGAGCAGGAAACGCCGGTGGTTTCACCGGCCAGCGGTGTGGTGATTGGCCGGGTGATGCTGCCCCTGGTCTACGAGGGCGAGGCGGTATTCCACATCGCCCGTGTCGAAACCCCCGGAGAGGCGGCGCAGAACGTCGACCAGCTGGCGGCGCACAGCGCCGCCTGGGATCACGAGGAGCCGCGCATCGTCTGAGGCTTTAGTGCGCGCGCGGCGCGTCGTTGGCGGCCGCCGGCCGGGGCGGCGGCCGCGTCTCGGGGCCTTCCGGCTCGCCAGCGGCGGCCAAGCTGCCATAGCCGCGTACCGAGGTGGTGACCAGCTTGAAGCCCAATGGTGCCGGCCGCTCGGCGTTGATCGCCGCGATCAGCGGTGCGATCACCGCGTCGAGCATGCTCGCCGTGCCGGCGGTGGTGTTCTTGTCCGAATCCGGCAGCAGGATGGCGATCGAGCGGCTGCCGTAACGGGCGGCAAAGTCGCCGCCCCGGCGCAGCAGTCGCGCCACCGCCTCACCGATCTCCTGTACTTCGGCGTCGCTGGCGGCGTGCTTGCGGCTCTTCGAGGTGAGTGTCGCCAGCAGAATGCCGAGCGGCTGGTTGGAGCGCTCCGAGCGCCGCGTCTCGCGCGACAGCTGCAAGTCGAACTCGCGCCGGCTCATCAGCGCCGAGCCCTGTTGCTCGCCACTCGCCGGGCGGCCGGTGAGGGCGGCGGCGAGCAGACTGGTAGCGGCACGCAGGCGCTCCTGCACCAGCGGCGGTGCCATCGGCGTGCCGCTGCCGAGCACCACGATGCTGCCCAGCTCGCAGCCCGGCACCGCCGGCACGGCACGGCCTGCGCACCAGCTGATGCTGCTCTGGCGGCCGATCCAGGGGTGACCCTGCAGGCTCAGGCGCATTTCCTCGCGGTTGTAGAAGAACCCCTGGGCGAGGCCGGCGGCGAGTCGGTTCTTCGCCTTCACGGTCAGGAAGTTCAGCTGCGGCCAGACGAGCAAATGCTCAACCTGCCGGTCCGCCACCACCAGTGCGGCGATCTTGGCTTGGCTGGCTTCGGCGGCGAGTTGCAGGGCCTGGCAGACCAGGCGCGACCAGGGCACCAGGCCCAGGCCGTGATCGTTGGCGAGTTGCGCGACCCACTCCGGGGCGGCGTCGGATACCAGCTGGTGCTGCGGCATGTCGGGGCTCCATCAAAACCGGGGAATGGCGCCCGCGAAGAGCGCCAGCCGGCCCAGCCCGATTCACCATCCCTTGGTGAAATGCCCTGCGGGGCATCTCGCATCCTGCGTCCGCCGGCTGGCCGGAGCCGGCAGTGTGGGCAAGGTCGGCGCCGGTGACGGCCCGGGTTGACCAAGGGCGGAAACCGGCCGATGGAGCCGGGGTCAGGGAGCGCTATGCACCCAGTTCTGGTCCGTCAGCCGCTGGTATAACGGGGCCTCGCCCTTGGGCAGGTTGCGCTCCAGCCAGGTCAACAGGTCGCTCCAGATCCGCGCGCTCTGGCTGGCGGTGGGGGTTTCCTGCGAGTGCGGCAGTTCCAGGGTGATCACCGGCAGGCCCAGCTGCACACCCGCATAGTTGCCGAGCGAGCCGGGATAGGTGCCGAGTTCGTTGAGATTGAGGAAGCCGAGCTTGCGCGGCGGCGCGCGCGGGCCGTCGAAATCGAGAATGCCGTAGGGCGCGTGCACCGAGACGATGGCGTCGGGCTTGAAGCTCTGGATCTGCTGCACCAGCCATTGCGTCTCCGGCTCGGAGGCGGCGGCCGGCCCCGGCCAGCGGCGGCGGTCGCGACGGGTCTTCTGCTCCCAGTAGCGCGGCGCCAGCTCGTTCCAACGCGGGGTCGGGAAGTTGCGGTTGAGGTCCACGCCGTGGGCATTGGTGCGGCTGGAGGCGGGTTTCAGCAGGCCGTCCGGGTTCAGGCAGGGCGCGACCCGCCAGTGGAAGGGCTGGAACTTCTCGGCCGCCAGCCGCCGCATCCACTCGAAGCTCACCTGCACCGACGACAGCTCGTCGCCGTGGATGCCGCCGATCAGCAGGATCCGCTTGGGCGTGCCGCGCCGGCTGCCGGCCAGGTAGTCGCGGAACAGGATCGGCTGCCCCTGCACGCTGGCCGTGGTCGCCGCCTGCAGGCCGGAGCCGATGCATTCCTGGGCACTGAGGCCGCGAACCTTGCCGGCGATGCTGCGGCAGGCGGTATCCACCGAGGCCAGCGGCGCCGCCGGCGCCAGCGGTGTGGCGAGCAGGCCCGCAGAAACGAAAAACCCGGCGAGCAGGCGCCGGGCGGTGTTCGTGCTCAAGTCTTACTTGCGCTCTTTGCGCACCTTCTCGACCAGGAAGCTGACCACTTCCATCATCTTGTCAGGGCCGCCACCCATGGTGGCATTGGTGACGTACTGGCCGCCGACGACAATGGTGGGCACGCTGGTGAGCTGGTAGGTCCGTGCCAGCTGGTCGGCGCGGCGCAGGCGCGAGTCCACCATGAAGCTGGAGGTGGCGCGGTCGAAGTCGTCCGGCTTCACGCCCGCGACATCGCCATACAGCCTGCGGATGTCCTCAAGGCGGGCCATCGGCTGGTGCTTCTCGTGAATCGCAGCGAACAGCGGCGTGTGGGTCTTGTCGAGCACGCCGAGGGTTTCGGCGATGTAGAAGGCGCGGGCGTGCACTTCACCCTCCGCGCGACCCAGGGTGTTGGGCACGCGCTGGAAATCGACATATTCCGGCTTCTTCGCCTTCCAGGCCTCGACGAAAGAATCGGCGTGGAAGCAATGCGGGCAGCCGTACCAGAAGAACTCTTCCACCGTCACCCGCTTGGCGTCGGCCGGGGCGATGCTCTGCTTGACCCGGGCGTACTGCTTGCCTTCCTGATAGGGGGCGGAAGCAGTCTGCGCGCTGCAGGCCAGCGGCAGCAGGGCGAAAGCGAGGAAGCAGCGACGTAGCCAACGGTTCATCGGAAGAATCCTGGGTGGTCCTTACTGGAGCCCGTTCACGTAGGACGCGAGCGCGGCGATTTCGTCGTCCGTGAGCTTGGCAGCCACGGCGGCCATGATTGGAGCGTGCTTACCGCCCGCGCGTTCCCCGGATTTGTAGGCTTTCAGCTGGATGGCGGTGTAGGCGCCGTTCTGACCACCGATGCGCGGGTACTGCGCGGCCGGGTTGCCGGCGCCGGTGGGGCCGTGGCAGGCCGAGCAGGCGGCCAGACCGCGAGTGGCGTCGCCGGCACGGTAGAGCTTTTCGGCGGTCTTCACCGCATCCTTGCTGGCCACGCCAGGCACCGGCTTCTGCGCCGCGAAATAGGCGCCGAGGTCGGCCATGTCCTGGTCGGACAGCGCCGCCGCCTGGCCGTACATCACCGGGTTCTTGCGCTCGTTGGCCTTGAAGGCCTTGAGCTGACCGGCGACATAGCTCGAGTGCTGGCCGGCGAGCTTGGGCCATTCCGGATTGATGATGCCGTTGCCACCAACGCCATGGCAGGCGGCGCAGACGGCGGCCTTGCTGGCACCGGCGGCGGCATCGCCGGCCACGGCAGCATGGGCGGCACCTTCGGCGAACACGGCGGCGGGCGCGGCAAGCGCCAGGGCGAGGAGAACGCGCTTCATCAGTCCAGACTCCAGAAAGCAGCCGCAGATGCGGGCCCGCCAAAATGGCGACCGCGGTGCGACAGGTTTGAGAATGCGGCATTGTATTGATCCGGCCCGCGACTGTCATGGGCGGGCCCGCCCCGATCCACCCAACCCAAGCAGGCCGCATGAGCGCCCCGGAAGTCCCCGTCAATCCGTTTGCCCACACCACCTTCGTGATGTCCTGCGCGAAGCTGGAGCAGCTGCCTGCCGATGGCGCTCCGGAGCTGGCCTTCGTCGGCCGCTCCAACGCCGGCAAGTCCTCGGCGCTCAACACCCTCTGCCAGCAGAAGACCCTGGCGCGGGTGTCCAAGACGCCGGGCCGCACCCAGCTCATCAACCTGTTCGCCCTGCGTGGCGGCCAGTCCCGGCTGGTCGATCTTCCCGGCTACGGCTACGCGGCGGTGCCGGACGCCATCCGCCGCGACTGGGGCAAGCTGATTGGCGGCTATCTGGAAACCCGCGACACGCTGAAGACCCTGGCGGTGATCATGGACTGCCGGCATCCGCTCACCGACCTCGATGAGCAGATGCTCGACTGGGCCCAGGCCTACGGCCGGCCCTGCCATGTGCTGCTGACCAAGTGCGACAAGCTGTCGCGCGGTGCTGGTGCCGCCACGCTGCTGCAGGTCCGCCAGGCCCTCAAGGCGCGAGGGCCCGGGTTCACCGCCCAGTTGTTCTCCTCGCACACCCCGACCGGGGTGGACGAAGCGCGGGCGGCGCTGGCGGCGGCGCTGGTCGCCTAGAACTCCCAGGTGAAGGTGGCTCCGACGTTGTTGGCGTCGATTTCCTGCGCGCTGTTCTTGAGCTGGTACTTCATACCGGTGTAGCTCACCGCGAGCCACTTCCAGCCCAGCTGCGCCACGTATCCGAGGGCATTGTCGAACTCCAGATTGGGGCCGATCCCATCGCCATCGAACTTGATGTTCATGTGCTGCACCGGGCCGGCGCCGATGCGGAAGCCGCCCGGCAGCAGGTAGTCGGCGGTGAGCTTGAGTACGTAGCGGGTCAGGGTGATGTCGGCGTTGCTGGCCTTGGTGGTCACCAGCTTGTAGCCGGCGGTGGCGCGGATATCGACCGCCTCGACGGGCCGGAAATAGAGTCCGCCGGCCAGGGTGACGCCCTGGCCGGTGTCGACATCCTGGGTGGACCCGTTGGTGAAGCCCACGGTGGCCACCGTCTCCCCGCCCCACTCCAGCGCGCCTTCCAGCAACACGCCGAAGCGGCGCTGCGGCGCGGTGCCGCTGCCGCCGATGATGCCGCTGGGGGTGCTGGCCTTCACGGGGGCGGTCGGCAAGGCCTGCGAGCCGGACGGCGGCGCTACTGCGGCCATGAGCACTTCGTGGGTCTGCGGATCGACCAGCCCGGTTACCGGCAGGCGCTGGTCGGCCTGGAACCGGCTGACGGCGGCGGTGAGCTCGGCGTCGAATTCGCCATCCACCTTGCCGGGCTGGTACCCGAGCTGTTCGAGCATGCGCTCGGCTTCGAGGATGTAAGGCGAGGCCGCAGCCACGGTAGAAACGGCAGCCAAGATGAAGGCCGCGAATGAAGCGGTGCGCATGGTGTTCCCTTGAATTGCAGGTGGATTTGGTTATTGGCTCGGGACTCAATCCCCGACCGATCCCACTTTCAGATTAGCCGTTCCAACGGCCATCGGCACCGCCGCGCGGCCACAAAAAAACCCGGCGGTTCGGGGGAACCACCGGGTTACGATCCCGGCTGGGGAGAGCCGGAAAATACCGCCCAGGGAGTGGAGGCGGGAAGCAGGGAAGGGAGGGCCCCGCTTCGCAGAAGTAGATGGGTGGAACGGCAAAAAAGTTTCAGCGGCAAACGAACGCGGCGTCATTTATCGCCGTCCCGACGCCCTCGGGCCCTAGAAAAATCAGTGACTTGCGGAGCCGAAAATGGCTGCTCGCGGTTCGCTTCCGACCGTTCGTCGGCCGACATTCATAAAATTTTCAAGCACTTGCATGTCCCGAGGCGGTGTGGGCCGACTCCCAGTTGTCGCCGATGCCGAAATCGGCGACCAGCGGCACCGCCAGTGGCGCCGGGCGGTGGGCGCCCTCGTGCAGCACCCGCACCATGCGCCGCGCCAACTCCGGGGCCAGCGCGCTCATCTGCTCCGCCGGAGCCTCGAACACCAGCTCGTCATGCACCTGCATGATCATCTTCACTGCCGGCGCCTGATGGCTCAGGTAGGCGTGCAGGTCGATCATCGCTGCCTTGATGAGATCGGCCGCAGTGCCCTGCAAGGGCGCGTTGATGGCGGTGCGCTCGGCGTACTGGCGCAGACCCTGGTTCTTGGAATTGATGTTGGGCAGGTAGAGCCGGCGGCCGAACAGGGTCTCGACATAGCCGCGCTCCTTGGCCGCCGACTTGGTGTCGTCCATGAAGCGCTTCACGCCCGGATAGCGCGCGAAGAAGCGGTCGATGTAGTCCTGCGCCTCGGCGCGGCCGATGGCGAGCTGCTTGGCCAGGCCCCAGGACGACATGCCGTAGATGAGACCAAAGTTGATCGCCTTGGCGGCGCGTCGCTGGTCGCTGCTGACGGCATCGAGTGAGAGCCCGAACACCTCGGCGGCGGTGGCCTGGTGGATGTCCTTGCCACTCTGGAAGGCTTCGACCAGCTTGGCGTCGCCGGAGAAATGCGCCATCAGCCGCAACTCGATCTGCGAGTAGTCGATCGAGCAGAGCAGCTTGCCGGGCTCGGAGACGAAGGCGTGGCGGATGCGCCGGCCCTCGGCATTGCGCACCGGGATGTTTTGCAGGTTGGGGTCCTGCGAGGACAGCCGACCGGTGGCGGCGACCGCCTGGTGGTAGCTGGTGTGGATGCGGCCGGTGCGCGGGTTGATCTGTAGCGGCAGCGTCTCGGTGTAGGTCGAGCGCAGTTTTGACACGCTGCGCCAGTCGAGGATCAGCCGTGGCAGCGGATGCTGGGCGGCGAGGTCTTCGAGCACGTCCTCGGCGGTGGAGGGATCGCCCTTGGGCGTCTTCGCCAGCACCGGCAGGCCGAGCTTGCCGTAGAGCAGCTCCTGCAACTGCTTGGGCGAGCCGAGATTGAACTCGGTGCCGGCCTCGGCGTAGGCCTGTGCCTGCAACTCGGCCATGCGCAGCGCCAGCTCGCCGCTGATCTTGGCGAGCATCGCGGCATCGACCTTCACGCCGGTCTGCTCCATGGCCGCCAGCACCGGCACCAGCGGCATTTCCAGACGCTCGAACACTGCTAGCAGCGAAGGTGTCTCTGCCAATCGCGGGTAGAGCGTCTGGTGCAGTCGCAGGGTGATGTCGGCGTCCTCCGCCGAGTAGGCGGCGGCGATGTCGAGCGCGACCTGGTTGAAGGTGATCTGGTTCTTGCCCTTGCCGGCCACCTCGCTGAAGGCAATGGTCTTGTGGCCCAGGTATTTCTCGGCCAGCGTGTCCATGTCGTGGCGATTGCCGGCGGCGTCGAGCACATAGCTTTCGAGCATGGTGTCGTAGGCCAGGCCGCGCACCTGGATGCCTTGCAGCGCCAGCACATTGCAGTCGAACTTGGCGTGCTGGCCGACCTTGGCCTTGGCCGGGTCTTCGAGCAGGGGCTTGAGCCGCGCCAGCACCTCCGCCGCCGGCAACTGCGCCGGCGCGCCCAGGTAGTCATGCGCCAGCGGCAGATACCAGCCCTTGCCGGCTTCCACCGCGAAGGCCAGGCCGACCAGACGGGCGCGGTTGGACTCCAGCGAGTCGGTCTCGGTGTCGAAGCAGATCAGCTCGGCGGCTTCGAGCGCGGCCAGCATTTCGGCGAAGACGGCTTCGTCGACGACCAGGGTGGCTTGGGTTTTTTGTGAGGCCGGCAGCTCTGCGGCGCTGTCGCTCCTCCCGCCGCTTGCGGGGGGAGGCTGGGAGGGGAGCGCTTGCGGCGACAGCGGGGCGCCTGAAACGCCTCCATCCCGGCCCTCTCCCGCAAGCGGGGGAGGGAGACTCGCCGCCGCAGCAGCGCCCAACTCCTCCACCCAGCGATGGAAGCCCAGCCGCCGGTACAGCGTCGCCAACTGCTCCTTGTTCTCCGCGCCCTTGCGCAGGGTGTCGAGCGCCACCGGCAGCGCGACATCGCACTTGATGGTGGCGAGCACCCGGCACATCGGCAGCGTGTCCAGCGCGCCACGCAGGTTTTCGCCGAGCTTGCCCTTCACGGTCGGCGCGGCGGCGATCACGCCCTCCAGCGTGCCGTGCTCCTTGAGCAGCTTGGCGGCGGTCTTCTCGCCGACGCCGGGCACGCCGGGGATGTTGTCCACCGCGTCGCCCATCAGCGCCAGGTAGTCGATGATCTGCTCGGGGTGCACGCCGAATTTCTCGACCACGCCGGCCGGGCCCATGCGGCGGTTTTTCATGGTGTCGAGCAAGTTCACCCGCTCGCTCACCAACTGCGCCATGTCCTTGTCGCCGGTGACGATCAGCACTTCCATGCCGAGCGCCTCGCCCTGGCGTGCGAGCGTGCCGATCACGTCATCGGCCTCCACACCCGGCTCCATCAGCAGCGGCAGGCCCAGGCCTTTGACCAGATCCAGGATCGCCGGGAACTGCGCCGACAGATCTTCCGGCGTCTCGCTGCGATTGGCCTTGTACTCGGGGTAGATGTCGTTGCGGAACGAGGTGCCGCTGGCATCGAACACCACCGCGACGCGATCCACATGGTGCTCGCGCTGCAGGCGCTTGAGCATGCTGGCAAAGCCGTAGATCGCGCCGGTGGGCTCGCCCTGCGGACTGGTCAGCGGCGGCAGCGCGTGATAGGCGCGGAACAGCCAGTTGCTGGCGTCGATCAGGAGCAGGGTGTGGGGCGCGGATTCGGTCATGGCCGATTATCGCCCGCCCGGCCTCAGGGCAGCAGCGTCTCGCCGCGCACCAGGTCCTCGAAGTCCTCGCGGGCGCGGATCAGGTGCGCGCTATCGCCATCGACCATCAGCTCGGCGGCGCGGCCGCGCGAGTTGTAGTTGCTGGCCATGGTGAAGCCGTAGGCGCCGGCGGTACGCACCGCCAGCAGATCGCCCTCGCGCACCGCCAGTTGGCGGTCCTTGCCCAGCCAGTCGCCGGTCTCGCAGACCGGGCCGACCACGTCGTAGGTCCGCGCGGCTTCGTCCAGGCGCGGCTGCACCTGCACGATGTCCATCCAGGCCTGGTAGAGGGTGGGGCGGATCAGGTCGTTCATCGCCGCGTCGACGATGCAGAAGTTCTTCTCCTCGCCCACCTTCAGCGCCTCGACGCGGGTGACCAGGAGGCCGGCATTGCCGGCAATCGCACGGCCCGGCTCGCAATGCACTTCCAGGCCGCGACCGGCCAGCCGTGGCAGCAGGTGCGCCGCCCACTCGGCCGGCTCGACGGTCTTCTCGTCGCGGTAGCGCACGCCGAGTCCACCGCCGACGTCGATGTGCTTGAAGTGGATGCCCGCTGCGGCCAAGCGGTCCACCAGGGCCAGCATGCGGTCGAGCGCGTCGAGCAGCGGCGCGTCGTCGAGCAACTGGCTGCCGATGTGGCTGGCGATGCCGGCGATCTCGATGCCGGGCAGGCTCGCCGCCTCGCGGTACAGGCGCTCGGCCTCGGCGAGGCTGACGCCGAACTTGTTGGCCTTCAGTCCGGTGGAGATGTAGGGATGGGTCTTGGCATCGACATCGGGATTCACCCGCAGCGCGATGCGCGCCCGCACGCCGCGCGCGGCGGCCACCGCCGAGAGACGGCGCAGCTCGGATTCCGACTCGACATTGAAGCAGCCGACGCCGGCGACCAGCGCCTGCTGCATCTCCACCGCCGTCTTGCCGACGCCGGAGAACACCACCTTGCGGGCATCGCCGCCGGCGCGCAGCACCCGCGACAACTCGCCGCCGGAAACGATGTCGAAGCCGGCGCCCAGCCGTGCCAGCACATTCAGCACGGCGAGGTTGGAATTGGCCTTGACCGCGTAGTGCACGCAATGCGGCACGCTCGCCAGTGCCTCGTCGAAGGCGCGGTAGTGGCGTTCCAGCGTCGCGCGCGAATAGATGTAGAGCGGCGTGCCGTGACGGTCGGCGAGGGCGGCGACGGACAGGTTTTCGGCGTGCAGCGCGCCGTCACGCAGGGTGAAGTGGTCCACGGGCGAGGGAGTTTTTGCTAGGGCGCCGGGCTAGGCGCGGGATCGGGTGCGGCGGAATCGGTCGCCGGTGCGGCGGCGGGCGCCGGTTTGGCTTGCGTCTCGGCGGTCGGCGACGGAGCCGGCACGGGCTCCTTGCTGGGCAAGACCAGCGGGCCCATCTGGCCACAGGCTGCCGCCAGGGCGGCGAGTAGCAGGAGCAGGGGGCGGTGGGCGCGATTCATGCCGCTATTCTAAGGCGCCTGCTCCCTTCTCTCCTGCTCCCGGCCCATGTCCCGCAACGAAGACGCCGTCATCCTCCCCGCTCCCGGCAAGCACACCGCCCACGCTTAGCCCCTGGGCCCCGGCTCGTCGGCCGGGGCAAATCACCGCGAGTAACACATGCGCCGCATCGAAACCCCCGACTCCGTCATTCTTCAGCCCGACGCCCCACAAACGGCGACGGTGATTTGGCTGCACGGCCTCGGCGCCGATGGTCACGACTTCGTGCCCATCGTCCCCGAACTGGGCCTGGGCAAGGAGCACGGCATCAAGTTCGTGTTTCCGCACGCGACGGTGCGCCCGGTGACCATCAACAATGGCTATCCGATGCGCGCCTGGTACGACATCCTCTCGCTGACCCGCATGGAGAAGCAGGACGTTGCCGGCACCCAGGCTTCGGCGGCGCGCATCGCTGGTCTGCTGGATGCCGAACGCGCCGCCGGCATCGCCAGCGAGCGGCTGATCCTTGCCGGCTTCTCGCAGGGTTGCGCGATGACGCTCTACACCGGCCTGCGTTACCCGCAGCGTCTCGGCGGCCTGCTGGCCCTGTCCGGCTATCTGCCACTGCACGAAAGCCTCGCCGCCGAGGCCAGCCCGGCCAACAGGGACGTGCCCATTCTCATGTGCCACGGCCAGTACGATCCGGTGCTGCCGCTGGTCTTGGGCAAGTCCTCGGCGGAGATCCTCGGCGCCGCCGGCTATTCCGTCGACTGGCGCGAGTACCCGATGCAGCACCAGGTCTGCCCGGAAGAGATCGACGACATCGGCGCATTCCTGCGCGCCCGGCTTGCGTGAGCCAGCCCGGCGCCGCCGATGCGGATGCGCCGGATGGCCCGGCGCAGCGCGCCATCCTGCTGTTCGCCATCGTCAGCGGCTTGCTGCTGCTGGTCGCCCACGAGGCGCTGGAAGCCGAGGCCGCCTGGTTCGATGGTCGGCTGACCCGCTGTCTCTGGTTCACCCTGGCCGGCGCCTGGCCGTTGTTCGCGGCGCTGAGCGTGCAGCGGCTGGCCGACCGCCGCTACTGGCTCGGCGTCGCCGCCTACGCGCTGCTGCTCGGCTACCTCGCCTTCTATTCCGGACGGGCGATGGAGCCCCGGAGTGTCGCGGTCGATGCCGTGGCCCTGCCCTATGTCTGGACGCTGATCGCCAGCGGCCATGTGCTCGGCGCCTGGTTCGCGGTGGCCCTGCGCCGCCAGGGCTTTGGCTATCCGTTGCTGTTCGAGGCCGCCTGGCGGATGGTCTCGACCCTGGCGCAGGTCGTCGCCTACACCGGCGCCTTCTGGCTGCTGCTCTGGCTCTGGGCGGCGTTGTTCAAGGCGCTCGGCATCGAGTTCTTCCACGAGCTGTTCGCACTGCCGCGTTTCATCTACCCGGTCACCAGTCTGGTGGTCGGCTATGGCCTGGTGCTGGCGCGCACCAAGAGCAGCCTCGGCGATGCCGTGCATCTGCGCGTGCTGGCGCTCTGGCGCGGGCTGCTGCCGCTGGCGGCGGTGCTGGCCCTGGCCTTCGCGAGCGCCCTCCTGCTGCGCGGCGTCGAACCGCTGTGGGCGACGCGCCATGCCACGCAGTTGCTGCTGGCTCTGGTGTTCGCCCTGGTGGCGCTCGCCAACGCCGCCTATGGCAAGGGTGGCGAGGCAGCGCCGCATCCAGCCTTGCGCTGGCTGGTGACGGCAGCACTGGCGCTGCTGCCGCTGTTCGTCGCGCTCGCTGCCTGGGCCTTGGGTCTGCGCTGGCGCCAGTACGGGCTGAGTCTGGACCGGCTCTGGGCGGCGCTGCTGGTCTTCATCGCCGCGCTGTATGGCTTCGGCTACGCGGTCGCGGCGCTGCGCCGTGCTCCGGTCTGGCTGGCCGGCATCGCCCCGGTCAACCGCGCCGCCTCGCTGATCGGTGCCGGCTTGCTGCTGCTGACCCAGACCGGTGCGCTGGACTTCCGCGCCATCACCGCGCACACGCTGCTGGCGCGCGGTGCGGCCTTGAATGACGAGGATCTACGCTACCTGCGCTGGGAGCTGGGGCATCCGGGCTTGTATGCCCTGGAGCGCTTGCAGGCCGAGGGAGCGCCGGCGACCCAGGCGCGCATCGCCGAGCTGCTGAGCAAGCAGCACCGCTACGACCCCGACCGGATCGACAGCGGCGGCCCGGTGGTCTGGCGGCAGCCGCCGACACAGCCGGCCGCGCCGGAGGCACTGGTCCGCGCCGCCGCGCAGTTCCGCGATGAGTTTGATCGCGGTCAGGGCGAGCCCTGTGGCGCGCCGGCCGAATGCTGGCTGCTGCAGGCCAGCCTGGTCCGCGACCAGGCGCCGGTGTGGCTGCGTGTGCGCCTGCTCAGCCGCCCGGCCGGCGGCCGCATCGAGCTGTCGCTGTTCAGGCCCTGCGGCGAGCAATGGTGCGCCGACGACACGCGCTCGGAGCCGCTGTCCGCCGACCAGATGGAAGCCCTGCGCGCCGCGCTCGCCAGCGGCGATTTCGCGGTGGAGCCGCCCAAGCTCAGCGACTACCGGATCGGCGCGCGCCGGTTCCGTTTTCCGCTGCCCGGGCCCGACGCGCAGTGAGTTGCGCCCGGCGGGACTAGCCGCCTGCCATGTTGTCCAGCAGTTGGCGCATCAGCCGGTTGTTGCCGGCGAAGTTCGGCAGCTCGGCGAGGATGCTCTCCGGCCGCTGCACATAGCGCGCCGGCGCCGGGCGCTCCACCGCAAACCAGTCGCGGGCATTGGCGGCGGTGACTTCCAAGTGGAACTGGATACCCGCCACCCGCGTGCCCAGCGCGTAGGCCTGATGTGCGCAGGCCTCGCTGTTCATCAGCGACTCGCTGCCGGGCGGCAGGGCGAAGGTGTCGCCATGCCAGTGGAAGGCGGTGAACTGCTCGGGAAAGCCGGCGAAGGCGGCGGCGCCCCGGCCGGCCTCGGTCAGTTGCAGGGGATGCCAGCCGATCTCGACCTCGGCATTGCGCGAGACCGGACCGCCGAGCTGATCGGCGATCAACTGGCTGCCCAGGCAGATGCCCAGCAGCCGCTTGCCGCCGTCGAGGGCGCGGCGGATCAACTGCTTCTCCGGCACCAGCCAGGGGTAGAGCGCGTGCTCGTAGATGTTCATCGGCCCGCCCATCACGATCAGCCAGTCGAAGCTCTCCAGCGCGGGCGGGGTCTCGCCACGTTGCAGACGGGTGAAACGCACCTCGTGGCCGCGCGTGGCCAGCCAGGGGGCGATGCAGCCCAGGTCTTCGTGTTCGGCGTGCTGTAGCCAGTGAACGCGCATGTCGTAGTGGCAGGAAGGTTTGTGCCAGTGTACCGACCCTGGCGTGCGGCCGGACGACGGCACGCCCGCCGCCGCCCAGGAACCGGCCCCGTTTCCTGCCGGTCCCTTACTGACGCCGCCCCGCCTACCGCCCTCCTTCCTTCCGCCATGACCCTGTCGCCGTCACGCCGCTGGCCCCAGCTGTTGCTGGCCGTCAGCCTGCAACTGTCCGCCTGTGCCTACCTGCGCGCACAGCCGGTGGACGCGGTCGCCAACCCGGAGCTGGACGAGCTTTCCGGCCTGAGCCGCTTGCTGGCCACCGACGACTGGCTGTGGGGACACAACGACAGCGGCGACCGCGCGCGACTGTTCCGGGTCGGTTTCGATGGTAGTGACGGCGGCGTGGTGGAGGTGCCGGGAGCCAAGGCCGTCGATTGGGAGGACATCGCCGCCTTCAGTTGGCGGCAACAGCCGGCGCTGCTGATCGGCGACATCGGCGACAACTACGCGCTGCGGCGCTCGGTGAGCCTGTATGCGGTCGCCGATCCGGGCGCGAACGGCGACCGTGCTCCGCTGCTGTGGTCGCTGCAGTTCCGCTACCCGGACGGCCCGCGCGACGCCGAAGGCCTGGCGGTGGATCCGGTCAGCGGCGACATCCTGATCCTGAGCAAGCGCGAGCGGCCGCCCAAGCTCTACCGGCTGGCGATGCCGTCGCAAGCCCCGGAGCACGGCCAGATCCTGTCCGCCGAACCGGTCGGGACGGTCTTGCACCTGCCCAAGCCGACCCCGGCCGATCTTGCCGACGACCCCAAGTACGGCTTCCTGCGCGATTGGCCCACCGCTCTCGATTTGGCCCCCGACGGCAGCTATGCGGTGGTCGGCACCTACAAGGACGCCTATCTCTATCGCCGCCAGCCGGGCGACAGTTGGGCGGCGATGTTCGCGCGGCCGCCGCAAACCATCGACCTGCCGCAGTGGCGGCAGACCGAGGCGGGAACCATCAGCGCCGATGGCCGTCTGTACTGCGCCGGCTCCGAGCAACGCGCCGGCTTCGCCTGTCTGCCGCTGCCGGCGCCGCCCATCGAGCATCCGACAGTGCCCTGAGCACGTAGCACCTGGTAAGCCGGGACCAGTCCGCCCGGCCTGGAGATCGCCCGTGATGAACCGTCGCACCCTGCTCAAATGGATCGGCCTCGCGCCCGCGCTGGCACTCGCCGGCACCGCCGCCCGGGCGGAAGTGAAGGTCACCTCCCGGTTCAGCAAGGAGGACTGGCGCAAGCTGCTGCCGCCGGAGTCCTACCGGGTGCTGTTCGAGGAGGCCACCGAACGCGCCACCACCAGTCCGCTCAATCACGAGAAGCGCGAGGGCGTGTTTGTCTGCGCCGCCTGCTACTCGCCGCTGTTCGACAGCGCCCACAAGTACGAGAGCGGCACTGGCTGGCCCAGCTTCTTCCGGCCGCGCGAGGCTCAGGTGGCGACCAGGACCGACTACGTCCTGTTCGTCCCGCGCACCGAGTACCACTGCGCGCACTGCGGCGGCCACCAGGGCCATGTCTTCGACGACGGCCCGCCGCCCACCGGCAAGCGCTACTGCAACAACGGCGTGGCGTTGCTCTTCGTGCCCAAGGGCGAAGCCCTGCCGGCGACGCGAGGCCTGTCGTGAAGCGCGCCGGGCTACTGCTTGCGCTAGCTTTGGCCTTGGTTCTGGGTGCCGCGCCGGGTACTGGGCAGGCGGCTGGCGCGCCAGCAACCGCAAGCGGCAAGACCGAGCAGGCGATCTTCGCCGGCGGCTGCTTCTGGTGCGTTGAAGCCGATTTCGAAAAGCTGCCCGGGGTGATCGCCGCCGAGTCCGGCTACACCGGTGGCAAGGAGCCCAATCCCAGCTACGAGCAGGTTTCGGCGCATGCCACTGGCCACGCCGAGGCGGTACGCCTGAGCTACGACCCGGCCAAGGTCAGCTATGCGCAACTGGTCGAGTACTTCTGGCGGCACATCGACCCAACGGTGAAAGACCAGCAGTTCTGCGATCACGGGCCTCAGTACCGCAGTGGAATCTACCCGCTGGACGCCAGCCAGAAGCAGATCGCCGAGGCGAGCAAGGCGGCGCTGCTGAAGAGCGGGCGGTTCAAGCAGGTCTACACCGAGATCGTCGCCGCCGGGCCGTTCTGGCCGGCCGAGGACTACCACCAGGACTATTACAAGAAGAACCCGGTGCGCTATCAGTACTACCGCTTTGGCTGTGGTCGCGATGCCAGAGTGAAGGAACTTTGGGGCGAGGCGCACTGAGCCGGGCGCGCAGTACACACGCGGTCGCAGGACGGCTCCCGCACCCACGCTGCGCGACGCCGTGTCGCCGTCCTACCGCTTCGGTTGTGGTCGCGATGCCAGAGTGAAGGAACTCTGGGGCGAGGCGCACTGAGCGAAGTGTGCGGGACACACGCGGTCGCAGGATGGCTCCCGCACCCACGCTGCGCGACGCCGTGTCGCCGTCCTACCGCTTCGGCGGTGGCCGCGATGCGCGGGTGAAGGAGCTTTGGGGGTTGGCCGGGTAAAGGACGATGGCCTTGAATGGCCATCGGCCCCGGCCGACGGGCATGCAGGGAGGCATGCCCAGGGGCTCAATGCGAAGCGCGGAATTGCGCCATGGATGGCGGCGATGACCTAGCGCTTTGCTCTGAGAGCACCAACGCCCCCACCCCGGCCCTCCCCCGCACGCGGGGGAGGGAGACCAGCGCGGCTCAGGCCGAGGCCTGCACCCATAGCGCCGCCACCCGCTCCAGCCCGGCGCGATCCTCTTCGTCGAAGCGCGCGGTTACCGGGCTGTCGAGATCGAGCACGCCCAGCAGTTGGCCGGCGCGGACCAGCGGCACGACGATCTCCGAGTTGCTGGCGGCATCGCAGGCGATGTGGCCGGGGAAGGCGTGCACGTCGCGCACCACCTGGGTCTCGCGCTGGGCGGCAGCGGTGCCGCAGACGCCCTTGCCGAGCGCGATGCGTACGCAGGCGGGCTTGCCCATGAACGGGCCGAGCACCAGCTCGCGGCCGTCGTAGAGGTAGAAACCGGCCCAGTTGAGGTCGGGCAGGCTGTGCCAGATCAGGCTGGCGAGGTTGGCGGCGTTGGCGATGCGGTCGGTCTCGCCGTGGAACAGGGCCTCGGCCTGCTGCGCGAGCAGCGAATAGGTGTCTGGCTTGCGGGCGGTCGCCGTGGGGCTGTCGAGCTGGAACATGGGCATGAGTCGATTCGAGATCGCGGCCACCATGGGGCCGGGGCCGGCGATGCGCAACGGGGAGCTGAGCCGGCTCCGAAAAAATTCCGATCCGGTTTAAACCCTGGCGCCGTCATCGGCATCCTTGCCGGTCGCGTTACGATCACGCATTGCCTTTTCGAGGTCTCCCCCATGAATCGTTTTGTCCTGAGCGCCATGGCGCTCGCCCTCCTCGTCGCCTGCGGCAAGAAGGAAGCCCCACCCGCCGCCGAGGTCGCCGCCCCCGCCGTGGCCGTAGCTCCGGTCTCCGGCATCGACCTGAGCCAGATCGACGCCGCCGTCCGCCCGCAGGACGATCTCTATCGCCATCTCAACGGCAAGTGGCTGGACAGCTTCGAGATCCCCGCCGACAAGTCCAACTACGGCTCCTTCACCAAGCTCGACGACCAGGCCCAAGAGCAGTTGAAGGCGATCATCGAGACCGCCGCCGCGAGCAAGGACCGCAAGCCCGGCTCCGAGCAGCAGAAGGTCGGTGACTTCTTCGCCAGCTTCATGGACGAAGCCAAGCTCGAGGAGCTGGGCATCAAGCCGCTGGCGGCGGAGTTTGCCGCCATCGACGCACTCAAGGACAAGAAGGCGCTGTCCGCCAGCTTCGCCCGCCTGAGCCGCCTGGGCGCCGGTTCGCCGCTGTTCCTCTACATCCATCAGGACGCCAAGGACGCCAGCCAGTACACCGCCGACCTGGTGCAGGCCGGTCTGGGCCTGCCGGAGCGTGACTACTACCTGCAGGACGACGCCAAGTTCAAGGACATCCGCGCCCAGTACCTGAAGCACCTGGAGACGGTGTTCGGGCTGGCCGGCCTGGCCGAGCCGACGAAGGCCGCCAAGGCGGTGCTGGCGCTGGAAACCCAGCTCGCCAAGGGCCATTGGGACAAGGTGAAGAACCGCGATCCGGTCGCCACCTACAACAAGCTTGAGACCGGCAAGCTGGCGACGCTGACCGCCGCCATCGACTGGCCGGCCTATCTCGACGGCCTCGGCCTCGCCACGCAGCCGGCGCTGGTGGTGAGTCAGCCGAGCTATGTCAGCGCGCTCGGCAAGGCGGTGCAGACGGTGAGCCTGGACGACTGGAAGGTCTATCTGAAGTGGCAGCTGCTGGCGAGCTTCTCGCCGTACCTGTCCAAGCCGTATGTCGACGCCAACTTCGCCTTCTTCAAGAAGACGCTCAACGGCCAGCAGGAAATCGAGCCACGCTGGAAGCGCGGTGTCGATGTGGTCGAGTTCGGCTCCGGTGGCCTGGGCTTCTCGCGCGGCCTGTCCGAGGTGCTGGGCAAGCTCTACGTGGAAAAGCACTTCCCGCCGGAAGCCAAGGCGCGCATGGAGACCCTGGTCAAGAACCTGCTCACCGCCTACGGCCAGAGCATCGACGGCCTGAGCTGGATGAGCGACGAGACCAAGGCGGCGGCGAAGGTGAAGCTGTCGAAGTTCACCACCAAGATCGGCTACCCCGACCAGTGGCGCGACTACTCGGCCTTCGAGGTGAAGGCCGACGATCTCTACGGCAACCTGGTGCGCGGCGCCGAGTTCGACTACCAGCGCAATCTCGCCAAGCTCGGCAAGCCGATTGATCGCCAGGAATGGATCATGTCGCCGCAGACGGTGAACGCCTACTACAACCCGGAGATGAACGAGATCGTGTTCCCGGCGGCGATCCTGCAACCGCCGTTCTTCGATCTGAACGCCGACGACGCGGTGAACTACGGCGGCATCGGCGCGGTGATCGGCCACGAGATCAGCCACGGCTTCGACGACCAGGGCAGCCAGTACGACGGCGACGGCAATCTGCGCATGTGGTGGACGAAGGAAGACCGCGCCAAGTTCGATGCGCTCGGCGCCAAGCTGGCCGCGCAGTACGACAGCTACGAGCCGGTGAAGGGCTATCACGTCAACGGCAAGTTCACCCTCGGCGAGAACATCGGCGACCTCGGCGGCCTCACCGTCGCGCACAAGGCCTATGTGCTGTCGCTGGCCGGCAAGGAGGCCCCGGTGATCGACGGTTATACCGGCGAGCAGCGCTTCTTCCTCGGCTGGGCGCAGGTCTGGCGCCGCAAGTATCGCGAGGAAAACCTGCTCACCCGCATCAAGACCGATCCGCACTCGCCCAGCGAGTTCCGGGCCAACGGCACGCCGGTGAACGTCCCGGCCTTCCACGCCGCCTTCGGCACCAAGGAGGGCGACAAGATGTACAAGCCCGAGGCCGAGCGCATCGTGATCTGGTGAGCCACAGCAGCAACAACCGGGCCGGTCGCAAGACCGGCCTTCTTGTTTTCAGACGATGAGGACTAACGCATGACCCCTCTCCAGTTTCCCCGCTCCACCCTGGCGCTGGCTGCCGCGCTGCTGCTCGCCGGCTGCGGCCTGCACCGCCTGGATCGCCCGGACACGGCGACCACGGCCGCCACGCCTGCCGCTGCGGCGCTGGGCTCCGGCGTGATCGAAGCCAACCTCGACCGCAGCGTGCGGCCGCAGGACGATCTGTTCCGCTACATCAACGGCGCTTGGCTCAAGGCCAATGAAATCCCCGCCGACAAGACCAGCTACGGCATCGACGGCCTGCTCGACGACCGCAACCAGGACTGGCTCAAGGCGCTGGTGGAGCAGGCCTCGGCCAGCGGCGCGCCGGGCAGCGAGGCGCGCAAGATCGGCGACCTCTACGCCGCCTATCTCGACGAGGCCAAGCTCAACGCGCTGGGCGCCAAGCCGCTGTTCCCGCTGCTGACCCGCATCGACGGCGTGGACTCGCGCAAGGCGCTGCCGGCGCTCTACGCCGAGCTGGATCTGCTCGGGATTGACACTCCGGTAGCGCCCTATGTGCACCCGGACGCGCGCGATGTCTCGCGCTACAGCCTGGATCTCTACCAGTCCGGCCTGGGCCTGCCCGACCGCGACTTCTATCTCGATGGCGGCGAGCGCTTCGTGAAGCTGCGCGCGGCCTACCTCGCCTACATGACGCAGCTGTTCAAGCTCACCGGCGAGAAGAACGCCGCCGGCAAGGCCAAGGACGTGCTGACCTTCGAGACCGCGCTCGCCAAGCTGCACTGGAGCAAGGTCGAGAACCGCGACCCGGTGAAGACCTACAACCCGCGCACGCTCAAGGCGCTGGCCAAGGAAGCGCCGGGCTACGACTGGTCGGCCTGGGTTGCCGGCCTGGGCCTGAAGACCGACGCCGTGGTGGTCAGCCAGCCGAGCTATCTCCAGGGCTACGCCAAACTCGCGGCGAAGACGCCGCTGGCCACGCTCAAGGCGCATGCCAAGCTGCACGCCATCGCCACGTCGGCGCCGTACCTGAGCCAGGATTTCTACGACGCGCATTTCGCGCTGCGCAAGGCACTGTCCGGCGTCCAGCAGCCGCAGCCGCGCTGGAAGCGCGGCCTGGACGTGGTGGAAGACGGCCTCGGCGAAGCGCTCGGCAAGCTCTATGTCGCCGAGCATTTCCCGGAGGCCTCCAAGCAGAAGGTGCAGGCCCTGGTCGGCAATCTGCTCAAGGCCTATGCGCAGAAGGTCGATACGCTGGAATGGATGAGCCCGGAGACCAAGGCGCAGGCCAAGGACAAGCTCGCCAAGTTCACCGTTAAGGTCGGCTACCCGGACAAGTGGCGTGACTACTCGGGGCTGGAGATCGTCGCCGGCGATCTGCTCGGCAACATCCAGCGCAGCCGCCGCTTCGAGGCCCGCTACAACCTCGACAAGCTCGGCCAGCCGGTGGACCGCAGCGAGTGGCAGATGACGCCGCAGACCATCAACGCCTACTACGATCCGCAGCAGAACGAGATCGTGTTCCCGGCGGCGATCCTGCAGGCGCCCTACTTCGACGCCAGTGCCGACGATGCCGTGAACTACGGCGCCATCGGCGCGGTGATCGGCCACGAGATCAGCCACGGCTTCGACGACGAGGGCAGCCAGTTTGACGGCGACGGCAATCTTCGCGACTGGTGGACCAAGGAAGACCGTGAGCGCTTCGAGGCGCGCGCCAAGCAGCTCGCCCAGCAGTTCGACGGCTACGAGCCGGTGCCGGGCCTGCACGTCAATGGCGAGCTGACCCTGGGCGAGAACATCGCCGATCTCGCCGGCATCATCATCGCCTACCGTGCCTGGGAGATTTCCCTCAACGGCCAGCCGGCGCCGGTGATCGACGGCCACACGGGTGCCGAGCGCTTCTTCGCCGGCTACGCGCAGAGCTGGATGACCAAGGTGCGCGAGGAGACCCAGGTCACCCGCCTGAAGTCCGATCCGCACTCGCCGCCGGATCTGCGCGTCAACGGCGTGGTGGTGAACGTGCCGGCCTTCCACCAGACCTACGGCACCAAGCCCGGCGACGGTCTTTACAAGGCGCCGGAGGCGCGCGTCGCGATCTGGTAGCCGCGCTTCGCGTAGCCACGACCCGGCGTGCCGCGATGGTGCGCCGGGTTTTCTTTGGCTACTCTACATACCGAACAGTTTGGAGAATTCCATGAGCAGCCCCAAGAGCTTCGTCGAGCTGTTGACGCCGGTCGCCAGCGCACCCGGCGAGTTGCAGTTCGAGATCAGCGAAGACTGGTTGCAGGGCCGCAGCGCCTTCGGCGGTCTGCAGGCGGCGCTGGCGCTGGCGGCGATGCGCCAACTCACCGGCGTCAGTGCGCCGCTGCGGGTCTTGCAGACCACCTTCATGGCGCCGGTGCCGCCGGGGGTGGTGAGCGTACGCGCGCAGGTGCTGCGTGCCGGCAAGTCGGTGACCCACGTGGAAGCGCGCATCGAGGCCGAGGGCCACACCCTGGCGCTGTTCGTCGGCGTATTCGGTGCCGGCCGGGCCTCGAACATCGTGGTGACGATGCCGGCGCCGCCACTGCCGGCGAAAGGCCCCGAGGGCCTCAAGGACCTGCCGTTCTTTCCCGGCGTGGCGCCCAACTTCATCCAGCATTACGCCATGCGCTGGGCGGAAGGCGGCTGGCCGTTCAGCAACACCCCCGGCCCAGTGACCCGCATCTGGCTGAAGGCACGCGACGCCGCGCCCGATCCCGCCGTCTTCGGTGAGCACGCCGCCGAACTGGCGCTGGTGGCGCTGACCGATGCGATTCCCTCGCCGGCGATCTCCTGGCTGAAGCTGCCGGCCCCGGCGAGTTCGCTGACCTGGATCCTGGAGCTGATCGAGCCGGCGCCGTTTCCGGGCGACGCGCAGCGCTTCGGCGTCGGGCACGACTACTGGCGCATCGACTCCGAGATCCACTCGGCGAAAGAGGGCTATATCGCCCAGACCGCCGTCGTCCACAGCCCGGACAATCGGCCGGTGGCGCTGTCGCGGCAGTCGGTGGTGATTTTTGCCTGAGTGGGGCGGAGGGCGGGTTCTGCTTGGTGCGGGAGAGGACTGTGGTTCGCGCGTTCGCGCTCTGCTGAGTCTGCTGTTGGTGCGAGTTTCTTTTCGCCTATTGGCGACTCACTTTTCTTTGCTCCTGCAAAGAAAAGTAAGCAAAAGAAAGCAGGCCCCTGCGTAGCGCCCCTACGGGATACCCTGCGATGCTCGGTCTCCGGGGGACGCCGGCGAACTCGGCGCCCTATAGGCGCCTCAGACATGCGCCGGCTTCCATACCCCCGGAGCCCTGCGCTTCTCGGCGCCACGAAGGGGGAGGGCAAGTCAAAAGCCACATCACCCGCCACATCAAAAGCACTCCGGCTTGTTGGCTTCGCCAACCTCGCGCGAGCGAAGCAAGCGCCTGCTGTAGATGTGGCGGCGGGCGGAGACCGCCGTGTCGTAGATGTTCCGGTCCCCTTCGTAGCGCCGAGAAGCGGAGGACCAAAGGGGGATAACAGCGAGCGCATGTCTGAGGCGCCTATAGGGCGCCGAGTTCGCGAGCGGCCCCTTTGGGCCGAGCATCGCAGGCTTGCCCCCGAAGGGGGCGCTACGCAGGGGCCTGCTTTCTTTTGCTTAGGCGGATTCTAAGATCAAGTGCAACGCTTCCTGAGACTGGAGGTGAAGCATGGGGAAGGCGTACCAGCACCTGAGCGCGGAGGAACGCGGCACGATCATGGCGCTGCGTCATGAAGGCCGAAGCCT
>NZ_RJVO01000002.1 GCF_003730135.1 Stagnimonas aquatica
AACTTTGCCACCCTGGCCAAGCTGCTCAAGCAGCCGGTCATCTTCGACGGCCGCAACCAGTACGATCCCGCCTACCTCAAGAAAGCTGGCTTCCAGTACTACAGCATCGGACGAAAACCGGCCTGACGCGCACTCGCATGTCGAAGTTCAAGAAGCTGCTCGGCAGCAAAAATGGCCATGAACTGCTCAAGAACATGGCCATCTTGGTTGCTGGCGCCGGATCAGCACAGATCATTGGTCTCGCTGCGATTCCGTTCATCACGCGAATTTATGGGCCTGCGGACATGGGCCTGCTTTCAGCTTTCCTGTCACTGACGTTGATTGTCGCTCCACTGCTCACACTGCGTTACTCCGTCGCGCTTCCTCTTCCAAAAACAGACCGGATGGCCGCCAACATCTTGGCGACGACTCTGCTGACGTCGTTCGCCGGGATTCTCATCATCACGTTGGCGTTGGGAATCTGGTCGGAGCCCCTGCTGAAATTCTTCAACATGGAGGCTCTCGCGCCGTTCTGGTGGCTGCTCTGCATGAGCATCTTAGCAACCAGCCTCTACGAGACCCTCTCGTTCTGGGCAACGCGAAAGAAGCATTTTGTGGCGATCGCCCGGACAAAATTCACCCAGACACTCTCTGGATCGTTGACGAAAATTCTGTTGGGGCTACTCTCGATCAAACCACTCGGTCTACTGACCGGGCAACTTGTTCAACAAGGTGGCGGGCTTCTCTCTCTCGGAAGCTCGGCATTTCCAGACCTAAAGAAAAACCGAAAGTACCTTAAAAAAAGGCGAGCACTCCTCGCCCTGCGTCACTACGCCGATATTCCAATCTATCGGCTTCCTTCACAGTTGTTACTGATGCTGTCGATACAGGGACCAGCGCTATTCTTTTCATACAAGTTTGGTCCCGCAGAGACTGGGCAACTTGGACTAGCCCTGACCGCCTTGGCGATTCCTATTAATCTATTGGGAGCAACGGCCGGCAACGCCTATTTCGCAGAAATATCCAGAATAGGCAAGCGCGACCCGGCCCGAATTCTTTCGCTGACAACCCGAGTGGCTGCCATGATGTCGGCCATAGCCATCCTGCCATGCCTTGTTCTCGCCGTAGCTGGTCCGCAGCTGTTCGAGCTCGTTTTCGGAAGTAGCTGGCACGATGCAGGCATGTTCTCGCGATATCTATCAATCTACCTCTTCGTCCAGTTCGTAGCCGCTCCTCTGGTCAATGTTTTTACTGTCTTTTCCGAGCAAAAAAAGTTCTTTTTAATAAACCTGACCCGAGCTTCCTTGATGTGCCTAGGCTTCTACGTCTCGGATATCATAGACCTAGAGCCAAAGGAAGTCGTCATTATCTATTCAGCCACCCTTACGGCACATTATTCATTAGTCATCTTCAGTATTTTTCACACCATAATTTCCAAAAAATGAAGATCAAACTAATCCTCAAGAAATTTTATCAACTTAATTTTGGCAGCGGCAGCCAGAGGGCAACTCTTTTGTATGACTTGGCCAAATATTTCCAAAAGAAAGGGTTCCGCGCAGTTTCGCACCTGTTATTTATCCGCCTCGAACGCGATTACTCCACTTACATTCACAAAAAATCACGTATAGGCCCTGGCTTTAAAATGCCCCATCCTGCCGGAATTGTGATTGGCGCAGGCGTTGTTATTGAAGACAATGTCACGGTATACCAGCAAGTTACCTTGGGCGGAGCTAGAAAAGGCGACTATCTTGACGGAAACTACCCTCACATCAAGAAGGGGACAGTAATTTTTGCGGGTGCAAAAATACTGGGAAAACTGACAGTCGGCGAAAATTCAGTAATTGGAGCCAATGCTGTCGTCACCAAGGACGTACCCGATAACTGCATCGCAGTAGGAATCCCGGCTCGAATTCTGAAAAAACAGGGCAACCAATGAAAACCGTATCCATCGAAAAATCCCGACTCAACGGAACCGTCGAAATATCGGGAGCGAAGAATAGTGCTCTCCGCCTACTAGCGGCTACCATTCTTACCGACGAGAAGGTGGTTCTAAACAATTACCCGTCGAATATTCTGGATGCGCAAATCCATGTCGGCATGCTGAATGCTCTCGGCAAGAGCCATGTTTTGCACGGTCAGGATCAAATCGAGATTCAGCAAAGCGCACCACTAATTTCCACTTTGGAGTGGCAGGACCGTTCCATTCGCAACACCTTGCTGATTCTGGGCGCGTTGGTGGCCAAAACCGGGCACGGAGCGGTGCCCCTGCCTGGCGGATGCAAACTGGGAGAGCGAGCCTACGACCTGCACGTGATGCTGCTAGAAAAGCTCGGGGCCCGGGTTTGGGAAACCGAGAACGAGTTGCTCGCAGAGGCTCCCAAGGGTGGCCTAGTCGGTGCCGATATCCACCTGCCCATCCGCTCGACCGGTGCTACTGAGAACGCGATCCTGGCTGGCAGCCTCGCGCGCGGCATCACGCGTGTCTGGAATCCCCATGTGCGCCCCGAGATCATGGACTTGATCGCCATGCTCACCAAGATGGGCGCCAAGATCACGGTATACGGCCAGGAGCACATTGAAATCGTCGGCGTTGAAGGCCTCACCGGCGTCAGCCATTCGGTCATTCCGGACAATATGGAAGCCATCACCTGGCTGGTGGCGTCGGTGATGACGCAGGGGGACATCGAGATGATTAATTTCCCTCACCAGGATCTCGAAGTGCCCTTGATCCACCTGAGAGACAGCGGCGCCCGGTTCTATCGGGGGGAAGACCGAATGATCGTCCGTGGTGGTCGCTGTCTACCGCTGGAGATCAGCACGGGACCACACCCCGGTATCAACTCCGACGTGCAACCCATCCTGGCTGCCTACGCCGCCTGCGCACGTGGCGAGTCGAAGATCATCGACCTACGGTTTCCAGGCCGGTATGGCTATGCCGACGAAATGGCCAAGATGGGTGTGGCCTCGGTTACCGACGGCAACATCCTCCGCATCCAGGGCAATGGCGGCCGCATGTCGGGGGCAACCGTCCGAGCTCTCGATCTACGGGCGGGAGCGGCGTTGACACTGTGCGGCATGGTCGCAGACGGCGTGACTACCGTGACCGACAGCTGGCAGATCGAGCGGGGCTATAACGATTTCTGGAGCAAGTTGCGTGCGATGGGTGGAGTGATCCACGCCTGATACTTCATCGGCACCTGTCGCTGGAGGCTGCCGGCTAACCCGCCCCCTCACCTTTTCGCACTCGCCCCGTTCATAGAGAACCATCCATGCCGCTTCAGAACGCGAGCAATCGTCAGTACTACTTCGGACTGGATTTGATTCGCTTCGCATCGGCCTGTTTAGTTCTGCTGTTTCACCTTGGATACTCGACTTGGCAGCCCGAAAGCGGTGCTCGCGACATTGTGCGTGGCGCGTACGCCATCCCGGAAGCATCCCTGTTCTGGTTTGGCGGGATGGGCGTACAGATTTTTTTTGTGATCTCGGGCTTCGTCATCGCCAATTCTGCGCAGGGCGCGACTCCCTACAGGTTCTTCCGTTCGCGCGCCCTGCGCCTGTACCCAGCGGCCTGGATCTGCGCCACGGTCAGCTTGATAACTCTCCTGGCCTTCACTGAGCGACCAGTACTGAATCTGCTTTGGCGCTATCTGCATTCGATCACCTTATTCCCCCTAAGTCCCTGGATTGAGGGGGTCTACTGGACGCTGGCGGCGGAGATTATTTTTTACGCGCTGATGTTCCTGCTGATTGCCGCCAGGCGGCTGGATCGCTTGGAAACGTTCTCCAATCTCATGGGGGGGATCAGCATTGCCTTCATCGCCTTGGTCGCCTGCAACCGCAACGGCTTGGTCCAGATCGAGCACTTGGAGGGCTTCCGCAAGACGGTCGGGCGCTATCTGCCGCTCTGGTACGGCGTCTTCTTCTCGCTAGGAATGAATCTCTGGCTGTTCACGCGCCGCCGACTCTCCAAGGCTTCGGCCGTGTATACGGTCGCACTCTTTCTAACCTGCTGCTTCCAGATTTATCTCGCCTTCCACGGCACCGACATCGAAGAAGGCATCTCGGATGACGGTAGCCGTCAGGCTTGGCAGGTGCCAGTTTTTGTTTTCATCGTCGCCATGGCGGGGTTATTTGCGAGCACGCACTGGCCAGCCGTCGATCGGAGCATTCCGCTCTTCGCCCGCGAGCCGCTACGCCGGCTAGGCTTGGTCACCTACCCCCTGTATCTGATTCACTTCAGCCTGGGCGTCATCCTGATCAAGGGCCTGATCGCGACCGGGGTATCGCCAATGCTTGCGTTTGTAGCTAGTAGCGTCCTGGTATTCCTGCTGTGCCTGTACATCGCCACTCAATTGGAGCCAGCCCTAAGGCAGCGGTTCGGCCATGTTCTGGATCGGACGGAGCGCCGCTTTGGGTTGCGTTGAACCGCCACAACGCTCGCCTGTTTGGACGAGCTGGGGCAGCCGCAGCTCAGCGCAGCGCTTTCCGCAGCTTCAGGTAAGCATCGGCGATCCGGCGGTAGCCGCCGCCGGCGAGCAGTAGCTGCAGGCCAATAGTGACTGCGAGCTTCGGCTTGTAACAACCCGCGGTCACAGCGCCGAAGTAGCTGCGGAGTGCCTGTGCCCTCTGGCCATGCTGCACCATGGCTTTAGCGGCGAACCAGCCTTTGAATCCGCGCTGGGCTCGGAGGGTCATCATCGGCGCACAGAAGTCCAGCCAGCGCAGACGCATCGCCGGGTTAGACTTTGAGGAGATGCGCTTTGGATCGGCTCGGTCCAGCCAAACCGCACCCGGGTCCTCAAGCATCACGAAGCGCGCGCCAGCCGCTGCGAGTCGGATCGCAAAGTCGATGTCCTGGCCGAAAGGAAGCCATTCCAGATAGCGGACCTGCCTAGCCAGGTCGACAGGCACACACAGGGTGCTGGTCTGCACAAATCCACGGTCGCAGGTCAGGTACTCGGAGATTAGTTCTCCCGGCTTGGGGCCACGCGGTGGCTTGAGAAAGGTACTGCCTTCACCGCGATCTACGACGACCCGGGCGAACACCACCGCGTCGGGGTTCTGCCCAAGGGCCTCGGCCGACTTTTCCAGATGGTGGGGCAAGAAGCGGTCATCGGAGTCAAGAAAGGCGATGTACCGCCCCCGCGCCTCGTCGATGCCACGGTTACGCGCCACGTTCGCGCCCTGATTTTTCTGACGCACGTAGCGGATGCGCGAATCAGCGATTCGCGCCAGCACCGTTTCCGGCTCGTCTACCGAGCCGTCATCAACCACCACCACCTCAAAGTCTTGAAAGCTCTGGCCCAGAACCGACCGCAGGGTCGATTCGATCAACTGGGCGCGGTTGTAGAGCGGAATGACTACGGAAAAGCAGGGCGCGGCGTTCATTCGGGATCAAACTCGGACATTAGTGGGCGTTCATCGGCAATTCGGCTGGGGCCGATTCCTCACCGTACCAGTCGGCGCTGACGAAACTGAGCGGCTGCGAGGGGACCGGCAAGCGCAGGGAAAAGCGGGTCTGCCCTGGGGCTAACAAGATTCGTTCCGCGTCGGCAACTTCGCTGAGGCGCTTCATGAGAAAGGATTGTGGATTCCAGACACTGCGCCACCGGCGCTCTGCGGCCATACGGATGTTGCCAACCACGGTATAAGGATCGCTACCCAATGCAGGGGCGTCATTGGTCTCCACGATGGCGACCAGCGTCTCATGTCCATTGGAGCCTGATGCGTAGACCCGCAGCGATTGCGGCACTCCTGGACTCGGATGCCAGGCAAACTGGGGAGCCCCCTCGTTTTGTCCGACTAGGCGCACGGCCGGCGGAGGACGATTCCGACCGAGCTTTCTCTCCAGATAATGGCTCTTGTCGAGGATGCGGAACATGTAGGAGTCGCTCGATGCCGACTCGTCGACATCAGATTGGCGCCAGGCGCCATCGTCTTCCAGGCAGCAATCCAGCACGTAGCGAACAGCAGACTTGATCGCGCTGTAGATCTGCACCCGTGCCGCCGGCTCCACGAACAACTCGGAGCGACGCAGTAATTCGATGGCATTACCGGTCACGACCAAGCTGGCCTTGCTCTCCGAGCGGTCCGGGCTGCCTGTGTAGTTATAGGCGGAACGCGCCCACCCGGCCATTTTTCGCTCACCATCGTTGCTTCGGGACTGCATCTTGAGGGTAGTCTCGACGATCCGGTCGGCCCCAGGTAGCCGCGCCGCGGGCAACAGACGATCGCGGTCCGGCACCGCAGGCTCACCTTCACGCGAAATACCAAACGAGAAGAGTCCATTCACCAGGTGAAAGGTAATGCCCATGCTACGGGGCCGTTTCCGGGTGCCCCAGTAGCCAGTCTTTGAATCCTGAGCACTCAGAACCAATTTCAGAAGCTGCTGATCCCAATCTGCGGGCATATGCTCCGGCAGCAATCCCAACTCCTTTCCCTTGTAAAAGGTGCGGGCGAGATAGAGCACTCCGTGATTCAGTTGGTCCTCATCCGACAGGGCTTCCTGCTCAAAAAAGTCGCCAAGTCCTCTTGCCGTGGTTAGGTCGTGATGCACTCCCTTCAGGCCGATGGTCGGTCCTTGCAGAAATTTCCAGGGATACCGATTGCCGAGCTTTCTTAGGTGCCCGCTCCAGCTGTCGTAAGCGATGTTCGTGGCCAAGCTGCCACTCACCGGGTCCTGCAGCGCATCGGTGCCCTCCGAGGCTTCGGCCTCGGAAATGGATTGCCAGGAAAATCCGGAAAACTGGGCTTTCTTGTTCCAAGCGTTCTTGAAGGTGAAATTGAGCGCAGCGGCGTTCTGCGGCAGCCAGAGGTCCTGGTAATAGCAATGCCAGGGAAATGGGCCGAAAGCGGCGATGATGCGTTCAGGACCCTGCGCGATCTTTCGACCGCTGCCATCGAGTAGTGAAATCAGCAGTTGCGGAGGGGCACCGTAGCTGTTGGTGCCACGCCACTGCGGTTGGTGATCGTCGGCACCGTCCACCATGGCCCAGAAAAAAACTCGAATGTACTGGTTGGATTTCACACCGAGGTCAGAGAGCAGGACACGCCCCGCATCCAGCCGAGCCTCACGCCCCAGGCGAATCAACTGGGAAAGATCCCGTCCGTTGACGGGTGATGGAGCACTGGCGGTCGCGGCGACCGGCAATCGTAGCGGCTTCGCCTGATCGTCAAACTTGCCGTGCATGTAGACTAAAAATCGATTCGCCGTCCCCGGCGAATGGCTACGCTCATTCGTCGTATCCGCCGTCGCAGCCTGCAGCAGTGGAAGCAGGCAGATTGCCGAGACCGACAACCAAAGGCGAAGTGGCATGCTTACTCCAGTGAGTGCGCGAACACCAACTTCAGACACACAACGTCGAATTCGGTGCCCAGACGAAGCGCTTCGACTAAGCAACTCGGGTCGGAGCCAATCTTCCAATATTTGCAGACAAGGCGAGCAGAATTGCCGCTAGAAATATGTGCACACAATCCACTAGGGGCTCGATCGTCAAAACCAGAGCGAGGTACCCCAGGGTCGTGACAAACAGCACGATTACAAGCGAACGGTAATCGTGCTTTGGCGGCACCTTGACGAACAAGGATCGAAAAAGGAGGCCAAGCACCGAGCCAAGGAACAGCAAGAAAGGAATACCAGCAAGAATCCCATGCTTGTAGAAAATGGCGAAATACCAGTTATGCGATCCAATTGGTATCAGCATGCCTGGCACACTAGTCTGGGTTCCATATCCAAATATGGGATTTTCCTTGAAATACTGCCAAGTCAAAGAATAAATCTCGAACCTCTGATCTGCGCTACTGGCCCGACTTTCGATAAAAAAGGCATTAAACGAAGTCGTTAGATAATCCCAAAAAACGATGACACCACCCAAGATAGCAGCTCCAAGGAGAAATCCTGAAAATAGGAATACCGCTCTAGAGAATAATGCAGTGTTTCTGACGCGATAAAAAAAGAAGATCACTGGAATTGCCACACCAGCAAGAACCATGGCCGTTCTTGACTGGGTATATATAAGAACTCCAGTCGAAACCAAAAAAAGAGCCCCCCAAAAAATCAACTTCAAACCCCTGCTGGAAAAAGTCAAAAAAAGGGAAAACGGGGTTATAATATAAGTCGCCGCGCCATAGTGAATTGATGTTAAGAATATTGAACTCAACCGATCATCAATAAGTCCGAAGAAATACAATTTTCTCCCCATTGATCTAAATTCAATGTTTCTACCCATCGGGGTATTTCTGAGTTGATCAGGGAGTATTTTTCCGATTATCGAAGAGTATCCCCACTCACTAACAAAGTAAGTCAGCGCAAGCAAATGGCAAGCCGCGAGCATCAGCACCATATGCTTCACAATAATAACAAATGCACCAAAAGAGTTGACTCTAAGACTAATATAGGAAAATATAAAGAAAAAACCAATATAAATTGAATAATCCCAAACAAAAGTGATGTAACGCAGTGTCGTGGATATCTGGAGGACTGAGAGTAACTGCATCACCAAGAGCACGAACAGCCACAACACGGGCCCCTTGAAGTTTCCAGGAGCGAGTAGTGCTTTTCCGCCCGAGAATAGGCAGATGGCAATCGCGAAGTAAGGAAGCAAAAGACGCTCGCCGCCAATGAACCACAGCAGCGGCCCCGCCCATAGAATCATGACAATTGGGCGAGCCTCTCTCTGCGCCTTTACCTTCTGTGCAAGATGGTCGGATGAGGCCTGCCACCGAGACAACTGCGGGCGGGTCGACTCCGTCGGCAGGTGACTAGAGCCAATAGGCATCTTTGATGATATCGATTGCGGCCCCAGGGCCCTGAGTGACCAGTTGAGCTTCTGCGTACGTCGCCAAGGCTCCAGGAAATTTGTGCAGTGTGTAAGCCCCCAAATCAGACTGGGCAAAGAATGCTTCTATATCCGCCAGATATCTCGATGCCTCAGCCTCAAGGGCAGGAGCATTACCTCCAGCCTGCGTCGCCGTGCGTGCGATTTGAAGCAGATCGAAATCCAAGCAGTAAGGAACTCCCTCCAGGAAGCGGCCTCGGCGTGCGAGCGCCTTTACCGAGGCTTCCGCCAATTGCTCAGAGGCGACGTAAGGAATGCCCATTGCCCAGTTAACCCAGAGGATGTGCGCAACGCCGCCTAGGTCGCCCAAATCAGGATCGTGGCGGAGCTGATAGGCGAAGCGGAACGCGTGCTGCAGGAACTCAGACTGATATTCCCGGATCATGCCCGTCTTGGGGTTCAATCGGCCGTTGATAGCGATAATGCTAGGGGCAAGTCGCTTCTCCGCCGCGTCGGCCGCCACGCTGACTGACTTCGACAATGACAACAGGATGGAGGGGACCCCGCCCAGCCAATGACTGACACGCCAGGCGTGATGCGTGAATTTCGCGGGATACTTCGGAGTAAGCCCATTGCCGAAAAACAGGCGGTCAAAATCCGGCTTGCGTTTCAGTTCGATGCGCGGGTACAGGTCGCCGATTCCTCTGCGCTTCAAGATATTCAAAGTCCCGAGCAGGTAGGCGAAATTATGTACGTTGAGTGCCTCAGTCGGGGGCTGGCTGGCAGTCGAGTTCCAGCCCGGCAAGGCGAGTTGGGGAATCAGCGACGCGAATCGATTCAGCGCTCTGGGCGCAATCAAATCCAGCCGGTTCAACAAACACAGGCTGTAGATTACGTCACAGTGGTCCTGCACTTTGCAGGGAACATCGGCATCGTTGAGCCAAAAGGAAACCGCAGGCTCCGCTGCCCTTTTTAGGTGAGAAAGAACGTTGTCAGCGAGCCGTTGCATTGAAAGCCTATCGGTGGAAGCACAGGGCTACCGGGTGTAGCGGATTAAACGATAGATCGCGTTTGGATTGGTAACGAGATATCGCCAAAGCAAACGGCCTGGCTCCTGTAACGCACGATGCAGCCACTCGAGCCCCCAACGCTGCATCCACTCAGGAGCCCTTACAGCGTCGCCAGCAAGAAAGGCGTACAAACCGCCACAGGTCTTTATCCATGCAACTCCACCCAATCTGTCTCGGTTCCGCACGCACCACAACTCCTGTGCAGGCTTTCCCATTGCCACCCAAAGCACGTCGGGTCTGGCATTAGTGATGTCGGCGCAGACCATTTCTTCTTCTTCAGGCTTGAAGTAACCGTTGCGACGACCGACAAGCTTCAACTGAGGGTACAACTGGGCAATCGCCTCGCAGGCCTTGCGGTTCTGCTGCTCGGTGCCGCCCAGCATGTAGAAAGACAGGCCGTTGGCGACAGCAACCTCGGCGGCATCGTGAAAAAAATCAGTTGTCGCCACCCGCTCCGGTAAGCTAGTCGTGGCTCGCTTGGACGCCAGGACGATGGACATTCCGTCGGCATGTATCCAGTCAGCCTGTTCCATCGCCTTGGCGAAAAAGAGGTCGGTTCCGGCCAGCGCGACCCCTTGCCCATTGGAAGAGAAGACCAGCTTCGGAGTTACTGGCGTCGCGGACAAGCGGGCGGCCAAGCAATCGGCGAGCATTAGCTCGGCGAATTGCTTGCGGGTAGCGGCAACCGTAGGGAAGCCGCCGACCAGAGGCTTTTCGAAGACCACGGAATCACCAACCAGTCAGGCGATCAGTACTTATAGGCGTAGTCATAGCCGTAGCCATAACCGTAGTAGCCGTAGCTGCCCATCTTGGCTCCGACCTGATTGAATACCACGCCCTTCACTTCGACGTTGGAGTGCCGAAGACGGCGGATTGTCTCCTCAATAGCTCGCAACGGATGTTCTGCGGACTTCAGCACGACCAGAGTGCATCCGGCGAGTTGTCCAATGATCGAGGCGTCCGCCACAGGCAGCACCGGGGGGGTATCGAGAAGCACATAGTCATAGTTTTCAGAAAGCCGCGCCACTAAATCTGAGAAGCGAGCATGCAGCAAAACCTCGCTTGGATTCGGAGGGGAGGTGCCGCGCGATACCAGAGCCAGACCTTCAACTGGCGTGTTCCGGACGATGCTGTCGTACGAGAGACCAGCGTCGACCACGTAATCGCTGACGCCGGATCCGGCGTCTCCGTCGAGGTACTTATGAATGGTGCCGCGCCGTAGGTCGCAGTCAACGACTGCAACTCGCTTTCCCCCCATTGCAAGTACCGCACCAAAGTTAATTGAGACAAACGACTTTCCGATGCCCGGAACAGGTCCGGTCAGCATCACCACATTGGAGCCAGACTCCATCAAGGCAAAATGGATGGATGTGCGGAGGCTGCGCAGAGCCTCGATGGCAGGATCGTTGGACGCGAGGTGAGCCAGAATTTTGGACGAGGCTTTATTACCGCGTTGCTGCTGATTGACGCGCCGTTGCTGAGAACTGAAAGGAATCGAGGCGTAGGTAGGCAAACCAAGCTTCTGCTCCACCTCATCCGGGCGATCAACGCCACGAAGAAGCGCGCGACGGATGAACACCATCACCAACCCAATGAAAAGCCCCATCACAAACGCACCAGAGACAATCATTCCCTTATTCGGGGCCGACGGAGAACGCGGCTTAAGGGCCCGATCGATGATACGAACGCTGCCAACAGTGCCAGCTTTGGCGACCTGCAGCTGCTGACTAGAGTTCAACAGAGTGACGTACAACTCCGAATTCACCTTGAGGTCGCGCATCAAGCTAAAAATCTCTTGCTGCCGGGCGGGCAACTGACGGACCTGCTCCTTGAGCTTCTCCGACTCTGCGCTAAGAGCGCGAATCTGCTCGTCCAAAGTCTGCACGATCGGATGGCGCAAGGTGAATCGCTGCAGCGCAGCTTCACGCTGTTGCTGCAAGCTGAGTCGCTGGGTTTCCAGTTCGACAGCGCGGTTCAAAGCCAGGTCCGTTTCTTTCTGGACATCCGCAGTGCCCTTGTCGAGTTGATAGGAATTTAGCTTGGCCTGAGCTTCTTCCAGACTGGTCTTAACCTCCGGCAGCTGCTTATTTACAAACTGCAGAGACTGTTCAGCCTCCTCAGATTTACGCTCGACGTTCTGCCGGAGGTATTCGTCCTCAATGACGTTCACGACCGCCGCCGCAGCAGCAGCATCCTCGTCCTGGTAAGTGATCTGGATAATTCCAGACTCCTTTGCCTGCTCTGCAACCGTCAACCGGCTCTGCATGAGGCTATACATCTGTCCAGGGGAGCGGCGGAGAAGACTGAATTCTGTACCAGGTCTAGCCTTCAGTTCCTGAACAAAAATTCGAGCCTGCTCGTCACCAAGTTTGATTGCGGCAGACTCTCCTACCTTGCCGTTGAATGTTCCGAGACCTCCGGGCACAACAATGCTGTAGCTACCGTCGCTACCCGCCACGAGTCGGAACGCCGTGTCCTGCAAACTCTCGGGCACATCGAACACAGAGACCGTAATTTTCTCGCCGCCCCAAGCGAATTTTGAGAGTCCCAGCATGGGCTCGGCGGGCTGAGGAAGATCTGCCCTACGTCTGGCAACCGCCTCACCGAACAAGGGAAAGTAATTTGGGCGGACTTTGATCGGCAGCTTCATCTTCTCGGCCACCGTACCGAGGATCATCCGACTTTTAATGATCGCAATTTCGGCAGCAATACCCGACACGGCGCCACTGCCCATCATTGCGGATAGCTCGTTAAACGCGCTTCCCAAGCCTTTTTCTTTTTGCTCGGCCTGCACCAAACCCATGGACTGATACTGAGGCTTCGCAGTCCAAACATAGAAAAGGCTCAGCGCCAAGACCACCGACGCAACCACTAAAATGAGCCAACGCCCACTCCAAATCAGATCGGCGATATCACGGAAGCTGATTTCGCCATCGGTGTGCACCAAGGGATCGACTAGCGGCCCTTTAACTGTGTGCGTAGGCAGACCCGACCCGCTGTCACTAGAAACCGTCACAAAAGCACCCAAATGTTGATAACTACTGGATTCAAACTACGGAACTCACGCTGGCTACTTGGTGAGCCGGTCGATCTGGAAGATGGCGCTGATCGTGGGAAGTATTTGGTTGATCACCGAGTTGTATTTCACGAAACCAGTAGCCTGCACGTAAACGACGTCTCGGGGCTGCAGGGGAAACTCTCCAGCCAGCAGAAGACCTACCGGACTCGCCATATCAAGGTGATAAACCGTGGCGACCCCGTCATCCCCGGAAGGCCTGCGAAAAACCAGAACCCCACCATCGTTAGCACGAAGTTTGTCGAGTCCACCAGACAGCGTCAGCGCTTCAGTCAGAGTCGAATTCGATTGCTGAAGGTAAACCGGTCCTTGATTGTTGACCTCGCCCAGAACAAACACCTGATCCAAAGACCGGTCGGGAACGTGAACAACATCTCCAGGCGCGAGAGGGGGGTTAGGTGCGGCGCTGGAACCCGACAATAAACCGCCGAGATCAATCTGATAGGTCTTGCCAGCGCGGGTAAGCAAGACGCTCCGGCGACTGGCGCTGGACGATAGCCCGCCCTTCTCGGCCAAGGCTTCAAGAACACCCTTCGGAGTGTCATCGAGTGTCAGCAGGCCTGGAGTTTTGACTTCACCTGTCACCTGAACACGCTTTGACCGAAAACTGATGACCCGAACGTCGATTTGTGGCTTTTGAATTACCTTGGCCAGCCCCGTGGACAGCGTCGTTCGAATTTGGTCGACAGTTTTTCCCGCAACTTCCACCAGCCCCATATAAGGATAGAAGACCGTGCCAAGTGACGAAACCAAACGACCACTAGACTCTGGGTCGGAGCGATTCTGCCCAGACGGGTTATTAAGTTCGGGATGATCCCATACTGTAATGAAAAGAATATCCCCAGCTCCTACCAGATACTCTGGCGGCACATCCGCCGGGGAAACAGCGCCGAGGGCAGCTAGTTCGGGGGATTTTTCAAGCCGCTCGGAATAGATATCTTGCAGGGTATTGCCGTTGATTTCCCGAATACGAACTGCGCTCAGGACAGGGGACTTTTGAAGGTGATAAGTGGTGACATCAGCTTCGCTGCTAGTGGAGTAGCTGTCACCGTGAACGAGGCTGGGGCTTTCAGACACGTGTAAACCGGGGATGACGGTACAGCCACCTACCCCCCAGATTAGCGCAGCGAGAATCACCATCCGCAAAACATTACTTTTCTGCACTCCAATATCTCCGGATAATTCTCTACTGGGCCACCTGACATAGCCACTACCCTGTCCTGCCGCAGAGTCCTGTGGGCGCAAACGCTTAACAAATACGATTCTACTAGAACGCTCTCTCGTCGCCTCGAATCGCGGCCAACACAGTGCGAATCACGATCTTGACGTCCATCAACAGGGATACCGAACGAATGTAGAAAAGGTCAAAACGAACACGCTGGTTCATCTCACGGACGCTGCGTGTCTCTCCACGACAGCCAGACACCTGAGCGAGTCCCGTAACACCGGGACGAACCATTGTACGAAGTTCATAGCTCTGCACGGCCCCTGCAAAAGCTTCATCAAGTTGCGGCACATGCGGCCGAGGCCCAACAACGGACATATCACCGAGTAGAACATTGATGAACTGCGGCAACTCGTCCAAGTTAGTCTTGCGCAAGATGCGACCAACCCGAGTGATTCGAGGATCATCTCGGCGCGTCTGAACGAAAGCAGCTTCCGGGTTGTGCCCCATCGTCCGAAATTTAAGGCAAAGGAAAACCTTGCCCCCCAATCCCACTCGCTGCTGCCTGAACAAGGCTGGACCAGGGCTGTCGAGACGGATCAGCAACGCGATGAGCGGGAGGAGCCAAAAACCAGCCAGCCCCAGAAAAGCCATTGAAAAAGCAACATCAAACAAGCGCTTGCCACGGCGCGGGTAAAATTTGGCCATTCTCATAACTGCAGTGGAGCCAAGCCCCGCACCAACCAGAGATTCCTTGGCCAGGGACCGCGGCGCCTCGAAAACGATTGAATTCGACATCCCTGCCACTCTGGCCGAGTACTGCGTCTCCACCTTCACCAAAGATCCTCCACCCGTATGCTGCATGCTCGCACCAAATTCCCTGAGTTTTGAGCCCCGATTAGAGATCGAGTTGGGGCTTCGCGCATAAGACACCAACTTGCTGCAACGCACAACCCAAATCAACTCACCTAATCATGCGATGTTCAGCGGTTATACGAAGGTAAGGTAACGGAACTACAGAACATAAGCTGTGACCAGCCACACTATTGCTTTACAGCTAAACGACGTCCGCGTCGCTCTTCTCAGCAGGCACCAGATCTTCTCGACTCACATTCAACACTACGGCCAATCCAGTCGAAACGTAAATTGATGAGTAGGTCGCAACGATCACGCCAACCATCAGTGCAGACGAGAAGCTGTGCACGCTTTTGCCACCCATCAGTAGTAATGCAGTCAATACCAAGAGAGTCGTGAGGTGGGTAATCACCGAGCGAAGCAGCGTCTGGTTTACTGAGAGATTGACGACATCCAGGATTTCCATGCGCCGCTGCGAGAGCAGATTTTCGCGGACGCGGTCGAAGATAACGATGGTCTCGTTATTTGAGTAGCCGATCAGCGCCAGAATCGCCGCGACGGTGGTCAGGTCGAACTCGATCCAGGTCAGTGACAGGAAGCCCAACACCATGATCGCGTCGTGGATCAGCGCGGCTACCGCGCCGACCGAGAACTTCCACTCGAAGCGGAACATGATGTAGAAGGCGATGCCAATGAAGGCCAGCAGCAGCGCAAGCGCGCCATCCTGGGTCAGTTCGTCACCCACCTGCGGGCCAACGAACTCCACCCGCCGTAGTTCCACATTCGGTTCGCTGGCATGCAACGCGTCAAGAATGGCCGTACTGACTTTGGCGGAGTTGCTGTCTTCGGCGGGCGGCAAACGGATCAGCACGTCAGAACTGGTACCGAAGTACTGCACGACCGGGTGCTCATAGTTTGCGTGGGCCAGATCAGCGCGCACGGAGTCCAACTCCACGGCCTGCGGATAATGCACTTCGACTAGCACGCCACCCGTGAAGTCGATGCCGAAATTCAGTCCGCGGAAGGCGACCAGCAAGATGGCAGCGACCGTCAGGAAGCTGGACACCCACAGGCCAGTCTTCCGCTGCGCCATGAAGTTGATATTGGGAACGCCGGAAAAGATTCTCATGGCGGCTTACCAGATAGGAAGGTCGGACATGCGCTGACGCCGGCCGAAGACCAGTTGTGCCAGCGCGCGGGAACCGACGATGGCGGTGAACTGCGAGGTGAGGATGCCGATGGCGAGGGTGATTGCAAATCCCTTAACCGGGCCAGCTCCCAGCGCGAACAGCATCGCCGTACCGATGAGCACGGTGACGTTGGCGTCGGCGATGGTGAGGAAAGCGCGGTCATAGCCGTGCTGGATGGCCTCACCGGGCTTGGTGCCGTTTCGCAGCTCTTCGCGGATGCGCTCGTAGATCAGCACGTTGGCATCCACCGCGATGCCCATGTGCAGCACGATGCCAGCGATACCAGGCACGGTCAGCGCCGCTCCCACCAGCGACAGCACCGCCACCACCAGCACCAGGTTCAGCAATAGCGCGGCAATGGCGAATAGGCCAAACACCTTGTAATAGATCGCCATGAACAGGCTGACCAGCCCCAGGCCGAGCAACGCGGCGGTGAAGCCCTGTTTGATGTTGTCCGCACCCAGGGAAGGACCGACGGTGCGCTCCTCGACGATTTCCACCGGCGCCGCCAGGGCACCCGCTTTCAGCAGCAGCGCGAGGCTGTGTGCTTCCTTGCTAGTCAGGCCGGTGGTCTGGAAGCGCTTGCCGAACACGCCACGGATGCTGGCGATGGAGATGATCTCCTCCACTTCGCGCTTTTCGCGCAGCGGCACGCCCTCGGCGTTGTAGTTGGTCTCGACCACGGTCTCGCGGAAGAGCACCGCCATCGGCTTGCCGACGCTCTTCTCGGTGAACTCGAACATCCGCTTGGCACCCTGGCTGTCGAGCGTCACGCTGACCGCCGGGGTCCCGTTCTCGTCCACCGTGGCGGCGGCATCCACCAGGTTCACGCCCGCCGCGATCACCTCGCGCTTGAGCAGTACCGGCCGGCGCCCTTCGCGGGTGTAGAACAGCTCGGTTCCCGGCGGCACGATGCCGCTGGCGGCGGCGCTGTCCGCCGAGCCGGTTTCATCCACCGCGCGGTATTCCAGGGTCGCGGTGGCTCCCAGCAGGTCCTTGACCCGCGTGGTGTCCTGCACGCTGGGCAGCTGCACGACGATGCGGTTTGCGCCCTGCCGCTGCACCAGCGGCTCGGCCACGCCCAGCTGGTTGACGCGGTTACGCAGAGTGGTGAGGTTCTGCTGCACCGCAAAGTCGACAATGCGCTTGACCTCGGACTCGGTCAGCGTCGCGGTCAGGGTGGTGGCGCCATCCGGCGCGTCGAGCTTGAGCTCCGGATATTCCTTGGCAATCGCCTTGCGTGCCGCCTCGCGGGTGACCGCGTCGGCGAAGTCGAGCACCGTGCGCTCACCCTCTTGACGCCGGCCGGTGTAGCGGATGTCCTTCTTGCGCAGGAAGTTGGGCAGATCGGTGACGTAGCGCTGGGCGGCGGCCTTGCGGGCGTCGTCGACGTCCACTTCGAGCAGGAAGTGCACGCCGCCGCGCAGATCCAGGCCCAGAGACATCGGCTTGGCGCCGAGCTTGGTCAGCCAGTCCGGGGTCTTGGACGCCAGGCCCAGGGCAACGATGTAGCCGTTGCCCAGGCTCTTCTTCAGCGCGTCGGCGGCCTTGAGCTGCTGTTCGGCCTGCGCGAAGCGCACCACCCAGTGACCGCCGTCGGCCCGCGAGCCGCTGGGCTGTATGCCTTCGGTCTTCAGCGCGGCGTCCACCTGGGCGGCGAAATCCACCGGCAGCGGGTCGCCGGAGGTGGTGTTGATCTGCACGGCGGGATCTTCACCGTAGACGTTGGGCAGCGCATAGAGCGCACCCAGCAGGGTGACGACCACCAATAGGATCGTCTTCCAGAGCGGATAGGGCTGCATGGTTTCTCCGCGCGGCCTGGCGCCGCGCCTCAATAGATCGTTACAGCGTTTTCAGCGTGCCCTTGGGGAGCACCGTGGAAACCGCCGACTTCTGAACCTTGACCAGGACGTTGTCGGCCAATTCCACCGTCAGGTAGACCTCGCCGATGCCGGAGATGCGCCCGGCGATGCCGCCAGTGGTCACGATCTCGTCGCCCTTGGCCAGCTTGTCGAGCATCTGGCGCTGTTCCTTCTGGCGCTTCATCTGCGGACGGATCAGCAGGAAGTAGAACAGCGGGATCATCACCAGCAGGGGCCAGAAGGCCTCGAAAAGGCCGGGGGACTGGCCAGCGGCTTGCTGGGCGTAGGCAGGGGCAATCAGGAAGTCGAGCAACATGAGAGTCATTGGTCAGGACGCAGAGCGCGCGAGTATGCCATAGGGCTGCTGCATCGCCCTTTCAAGCCGCTGGGGTGGCGGGCCGGAGGCCGGTATACTCCGCGCGCCCAAATTTTCGCCCTTCCAGGAGTCCCATCATGGCCAGCTACACCGCCCCTTTGCGCGAGATCAGCTTCGTCCTTAACGAGGTTCTCAAGGCCGGCAATCTTGCTAAATCGGTCCCTAATTTCGCCGACGCCACCCCGGAGATCATCCAGGAGATGATCGAAACCGCCGCCAAGTTCGTCGAGCAGGAGCTGTTCCCGCTCAATGCCTCCGGCGACGCCGAGGGCTGCACCCGCCACCCGGACAACACCGTCAGCGTCCCCAAGGGCTTCACCGAGGCGTTCAAGGCCTACGCCGCCAACGGCTTCGTCGGCATCAGCAACCCGACCGAGTACGGCGGCCTGGGCATGCCATACCTGCTCTGGAAGGTGGTGGAGGAGATGGTCTGCTCCGGCAACGTCGCCTTCGCGCTCTACCCGGGCCTCACCGGTGGCTGCTTCGAGGCCCTGCACGCCAGCGCCTCGGAGGAAATCAAGCAGACCTACCTGCACAAGCTCTCCAGTGGCGAGTGGACCGGCACCATGCTGCTGACCGAGCCGCAGGCGGGCTCCGATCTGGCAGCCGTGAAGACCAAGGCCATCCCCCAGGCCGACGGCAGCTACAAGCTGGAGGGTGGCAAGATCTTCATCACCTCCGGCGAACACGGGATGGCGGACAACATCATCCACTTCGCCCTCGCCCGCATCGAGGGTGCTCCGGCCGGCGTCAAGGGGTTGTCGACCTTCGTGGTTCCCAAGTTCCTGGTCAAGGCCGACGGCTCGCTGGGCGAGCGCAATGCCATCTACTGCTCGGCCATCGAGCACAAGATGGGCATCCACGGCTCGGTGACCTCGGTGATGAATCTCGACGGCGCCACCGGCTGGATCGTCGGCAATCCGAACGAGGGCATCCAGAACATGTTCGTGATGATGAACCTCGCCCGCATCATGGTCGGCTTCCAGGGCCTGGGGCAGATGGAACTGGCCACCCAGAACGCCCTGCGCTACGCCCTGGAACGCAAGCAGCCCAAGCCGATCATCGACTTCCCGGACGTGCGCCGCATGATCCTGCAGATGAAGGCGATGACCGAAGGCGCCCGCGTTCTGGCTTACGAGACCGCGCTCTACGTCGACTATGCCCACCACCACCCGGACCCGGCGGTGCGTGAGGAGGCCAATGACTGGGTGGAGCTGAACACCCCGCTGGTGAAGTCGACCTGCACCGACGGCGCAGTCGACCTTGGCTCGATGGCGATCCAGGTCTACGGCGGCCACGGCTTCATCGTCGAGCACGGCATCGAGCAGATCCTGCGCGACTCCAAGATCCTCTGCCTGTACGAGGGCACCAACGGCATCCAGGCGATGGATCTGGTGCGCCGCAAGCTGTTCCTCAACGGCGGCCGCTCGGTCACCCGCTTCTTCTCGCTGTTGAACAAGGCTGCGGCCGAGGCCGCACCGGAGTTCGCCTTCATCGCCGGCCCGCTCAAGCAGGCCCTGGCCGATCTGGAAAGCGCGACCCAGTGGATCTATGAGACCTTCCGCAGCAAGCCGGAAGACGCTTCATTCGGCTGCTGCGACTACCAGCGCGCCTTTGCCCTCACCTACCTCGGCTACAACTGGCTGCGCATGGCGCAGGCGGCGAGTGCCCAGAGCGACGAGCTGTTCAAGGCCGGCAAGCTGGCGACCGCCCACTACTTCGCAGCCAAGCTACTGCCCCAGGTGGGCGGCCTGTGCGCCACCGTCAAGGGCGGCGCCGAGGACTTCATGGCATTGCCGGCAGCGAGCCTGTAACCTGCGGAAAGTACTTCGGAAACGCCACTCAAAAGGGCCGGAAGCACCGGCCCTTTTTCTTGTTCACAGGAGAACCACAATGACCGATTTCTACGGCTTTTCGGCAAAAACCATCGACGGTGGCGAGCAGAGCCTGGGGGCCTACCAGGGCAAGGTAGTGCTGGTGGTCAACGTCGCCAGCAAGTGCGGCTTCACCCCGCAGTACAAGGGCCTGGAGGCGGTCTACAAGCAGTACAAGGACCAGGGCCTGGTGATCCTCGGCTTTCCCTGTGACCAGTTCGGCCATCAGGAGCCGGGTGACGAGAACGAGATCAAGAACTTCTGCTCGCTCAACTACGAGGTGAGCTTCCCGATGTTCGCCAAGATCGAGGTCAACGGCGCCGGCGCCCACCCGCTCTACCAGTGGCTGAAGAGCTCCGCGCCCGGCCTGCTCGGCACCGAGGGCATCAAGTGGAACTTCACCAAGTTCCTGGTTGGCAAGGACGGCAAGGTGGTCAAGCGCTACGGCTCCATCGACAAGCCGGAAGACATCGCCAAGGACATCGAGAAGCTGCTCTGAGCCGAGGCCACCAGGCACTGCCTCCCAAGCCCGCCTCCGGCGGGCTTTTTTGTGCCCGCCATCACCAGAGTCTTGCGCCTGACAGTTGCTTCGGAATTTAATTAGTCGAATGACTAAATGCATTCCCGCCTCCCAGCCAGCCTCCGCCGAGCCGCCCCGCCGGCGCGGCCGGCCGCCCCAGGCCTTGGGACCGGACCAGCGCCGACGCAAGCTGATCGAGGCGGCAATGCGGGTGATCGTTCGCGACGGCCTGGCCGCTGCCTCGACCCGGGCGGTCGCCGCCGAAGCCGGGATGAACCAGGCGATGGTGCATTACAGCTTTCCCGGCAAGAATGCCCTGCTGGGGGCCGTGCTGGACGAGATTCACACCGGGATCGCCGAGGTTCTGGCGCGCAGCCTGGACGGTGCCGGCAGCCTCAGCGATGGCGTCGCCCGCGTCGCCCAAGCCTACTGGGCCTACACCGTGGAAACGCCCGGACTGCAGCGCATGCAGTACGAGCTGACCCTGTACGCGCTCAACACCCCTGGGCATGCCGACCTCGCCCGGCGCCAGTACCAGGGCTATGTGGCTGCGCTGGGCCAGGCCTTCGAGGCCCTGCCGGCGGCGGGCGCCTGCCCCGACCGACACCTGCTGGCGGGCATCTGCGTGGCCGCGATGGACGGTTTGATCCTGCAACACCTCGCCACCGGCGACCGCGCCGCCGGCGAAGCCCAGCTGCGGCTGCTGGTCCACGCCCTGCAATCCCAGATCGGAGTCTCCGCATGAAGCGCGTCCTGGCGCTCAGCCTGCTGCCCCTGCTGCTAAGCGCTTGCGGCTTGAGCGAGCGCAGCCCCAATCCCGAGGCCGCGCCCGGCCCGACCGACCTCCCTTGGCCGACCCTGCCCGCTCTGCGCCCCGATGCCGCCACCTGCGAGGCGCTGCGCCCGGCTCGCTGGCGGCCGGCCAGCGGCGCGCCCCAAACCGGTGCAAAGCTGCGCGCCTTCGCGATCCAGTACAAGCAGGAAATCCGGCACGTCGAGAGCTACGGCCAGTTCCGCCTGAAGATGCGCTGCCTCATGGAAGAGCAGGTTGTGCCCCATCTGCGTGCAGACCTCCCGGCTCTTGTGGTCTACAACGAGGACGCCGGGCTGATGACCATCGCCAGCGGCTCGCGCGGCGCCCTGGTGCGGGCACAGGCACAGACGCCGCTGGCCGCACCGCTGGGCGACGCCGCCCCGCTGGGCATCGTCGGCGCGCTGGGCCTGCTGAACCTCGCCTATCTGCCGCAGGTACTCGCCTACCAGATCCGCTTCCCGGGCGTCGATCCTCGCAAACAGGTGTTTCTGGCCGCCACCGATACCTTCGCCCGGGCCTTCTCGCAGACTTTTTCCGACATCGCCCGCGACTACGGTGTGTATGTCGTGGCCTCCAACAACCAGGCGCCCTACGCCGCCTCCAGCGATCCGGTCGACCTCGCCCTGTTCAAGGACCCGAATCTGGCCAGCATCGACGAGGTCTATATCGCCACCGCCGCCCACATCGCCAACGTCACCTTCCTGTGGGGACCGGAAGACCTGCACCCGGAGGCGCCGCGCGGCGAGCAGAACCTGCTGTTCCGCAACGAAAAAGTCCCGCTGACCGACATCGAACTACAGGTTCTGGGCCTGGACGAGGGCCCGGCCAGCGGCGAGGCGGGACTCGCCAACGCCGCCGGCTACCCGGTGGCCGGCTTCCAGCTGGGCTTCGCCACCTCGCTGCCGGCCTTCCAGTGGGGTTATGAGTTCGGCCAGCGCCCGGCAGGGTTCGAGCCCTGCGCCGACATCCCGGCCAGCTACATGCCCTGCATGGATGCCCTGGGCGTGGACGTGGTGGTGCAGGCCGAGGCCAATCCCGGCCGCTGGGCCGCCTACTACGCTGGCGGCTGGCAGCCGCTGGAGTGGATGAACTCCACCTGGCGCACGGTCGCCGAACCCAGCGTCGGCTTCCGCTACAACATCACCGCCCATCTGGTCGGCAATCTGCTCGACCTCGCCTTCGACGGCCAGAGCGCGATCACCGCCCGCCATCAGAGCGGACCGGGGCAGCACTACGTCGGCAATCTGGAATTCGAGCCCGGAACCGACGTTGGCTGGTACCAGGTGTTCCAGGGCGAGAAACCGGAGTTTCTGGCGCTGGCTCCCTGGGTCCGCGACGACGCCCCACGCGCAACGCTGCTGGAAACCGGCACCGCGCTATCGCCGGGCTCCCGCGACGCGCAGGAAAACGACTACCTGGAAACCGCAGTCTGGGCCGACCTTCTGCATTAAAGCCACCATGAACTCTCCTCTACCCCCGCCGGCGCTAACCCGCCGAGAATTGCTCAGCGGCCTGGCCGGCATCGGCGCCGGCGCCACCCTCGCCGCCTGTGGCAACTCCCCGCTCCCGGACGCCGGTGCGGCGAGCAACCTCAGCGAGTCCACCGAGGTCGTGGTGATCGGTGCCGGCCTGGCCGGGCTGATGGCCGCCCGCGAACTCGTCGCTGCCGGCAAACAGGTGCTGGTACTGGAAGCGCGCGACCGGGTCGGCGGCCGCACCCTCAATCATCCGGTGACGGCGGCCGGCGCCAAGCCCGGCACCGTCGTCGAGGTCGGCGGCCAGTGGGTAGGCCCCACCCAGGACCTGGTCCTCAAGACCATCGCCGATCTCGGCCTGGAGACCTTCAAGACCTACAGCACCGGCAATTACCTGGACCACCGCGATGGCCTGTCACTGCAGTACGGCCATTTGTTCCCGGTCGATCCGCTGAACCTCGGCCTCAACCGGCTGCCGCCGACCGACCCCGTAGGCGCTGCCGAGGCTGCGGTCGCCATCCAGCGGCTCAACAGCATGGCCGCCGAGGTGCCGCTCGACCGGCCCTGGACCGCCGGCAATGCCGTCGCCTGGGACAGCCAGACCTTCCAGACCTGGATCGACGCCAATGTCCTGAGCCCCGGTGGCCAGGCTCTGCTGCAGCTCACCATCGAATCGGTGTTCTCGGCCCAGCCCCGCGACCTTTCGCTGCTGCACGTGCTGTTCTACATCCACAGCGCCGGCAGCCTCGACAACCTGATCAACACCGAGAACGGCGCCCAGGATTCGCGCATCGTCGGCGGCAGCCAGCGGATCTCGATCGGGCTCGCCGAACCGCTACGGGACCGCATCCGCTTCAACCGCGTCGTGCGCGATGTGGCCTACGACGCCGAGGGGGTCACCGTCGCCGGCGCGGGATTCTCGGTGCGGGCCCAGCGGGCCATCCTGGCGCTGTCGCCGACCCTGGCCGGGCGCATGCGCTACACGCCACCGCTGGGAGGCCTGCGCGACCAGCTCACTCAGCGGCTACCTATGGGTACCGTGATCAAGGTGCAGTGCGTGTATCCGACGCCGTTCTGGCGCGACGCCGGCCTGAATGGTCAGGTCACCAGCGACACCGGACCGGTGAAAATCACCTTCGACAACTCGCCACCCGACGGCCACATCGGCGTGATGATGGGTTTCATCGAGGGCGAGGACGGCCGCAAGGCTCTGGCCTGGACGCCCGAACAGCGCCGCCAGGGCACCATCGACAGCTTCGTGCGCTACTTCGGCGAGGCCGCCGCCGCGCCGCTCGAATACATCGAGCAGAGCTGGAGCGAGGAGGAGTTCAGCCGCGGTTGCTATGCCGGCTACTTCCCGCCCGGGGTCTGGCTCGACTACGGCGAGGCCCTGCGCCAGCCGATTGGCCCGCTGCACTGGGCGGGCACCGAAACCGCCGAGATCTGGAACGGCTACTTCGACGGCGCCCTGCGCTCCGGCCAGAGAGCCGCCGCCGAGGTGCTGGCGTCTCTGTAGACCGACCCGACCGGGCCGGGACTCTAGACCTCGGGTTTCGCCTCCGGCGTTTGCTTGGATCGTGCTGGCGCGCCTTCCGGACCGGCCAGGAACTCGGCGGCGAAGCTCGCGTAGCGGCCTTCGTCGATGGCTTCGCGGATGCGCCGCATCAGGTCCAGGTAGTAGTGCACGTTGTGCACGGTGTTCAGTCGGGCGCCAAGAATCTCGTTGCACTTGTCGAGGTGGTAGAGATAGGCCCGCGAGTAGTTCTGGCAGGTGTTGCACTGACACTTGGGATCGAGCGGACCAGTGTCATCACGATGCTTGGCGTTGCGGATCTTGATGACGCCCTCGCTGGTGAACAGGTGCCCGTTGCGGGCGTTACGGGTGGGCATCACGCAGTCGAACATGTCGATGCCGCGCGCCACCGCCTGCACCAGATCGCGTGGCGTGCCGACCCCCATCAGGTAGTGCGGGTGTGCCGCCGGCAGCGCCGGGCCGATGGCGTCGAGCACCTTCAGGCGCTCCTCTTCCGGCTCGCCGACCGAGAGCCCGCCGACCGCGTAACCGTCGAAGCCGATCTGCTCCAATCGCTGCAGGGACTCGCGGCGCAACTCGACATGCATGCCGCCCTGCACGATGCCGAACAGGGCGTTGGGGTTGCCGGCATGGGTGGTTTTGCAACGCGCGGCCCAGCGCGCCGACAGCTCCATGCTCTTGCGCGCCTGCTCGGCGGTCGCCGGGTAGGGCGTGCATTCGTCGAACTGCATGACGATGTCGCTATTGAGCGCGTGCTGGATCTCGATGGACTTCTCCGGCGACAGGAAAACCTTGTCGCCATTGACCGGCGAGGCAAAGTGCACGCCTTCCTCGGTGAGCTTGCGCAGCTCCGACAGGCTCCACACCTGGAAGCCGCCGCTATCGGTCAGGATGGGGCCGTTCCAGTTCATGAAGCCGTGCAGGCCGCCGAACTTGCCCATCACCTCGACGCCGGGCCGTAGCCAGAGGTGGAAGGTATTGCCGAGAATGATCTGGGCCCCCGCCGCGCGCAGCTCTTCCGGGGTCAGGGCCTTGACCGTGCCATAGGTGCCGACCGGCATGAAGATCGGGGTTTCCACCACGCCGTGCTGCAACTGCAGGCGGCCACGACGGGCAAGGCCGTCGGTTTTCAGAAGTTCGAATCGCATCGCCTATTGTCGCTATTCTTCGCGCCTGTCAGGAGACCCGCGATGCGCAACTACGACCACATACCGGCGAGCACGGTCCGCTTCTGGGCCTGGCTGGACTCGGCGGTGACCTGGATGCTGGCGATCCCCGCGCTGGCGCCGCAGTTTCTCGGCGGGCTCTACTGGCTCAACGGCCTGCTCGGCGGCGCGGCCCAACCGCCACCGTTCGAGCCGATCCATCTGCTGTTCGTGAGCCTCACCGGCTCCCTGGTCAGCGTCTGGGTCGTGGCGCGGCTGCTGCACCCCGTGGGCCTGTTGGCGGTGATCGACGGCTGGGGGCGGCTCTGGGTCGGCGCCAGCCTGGTCTGGATTCTGCTGCTGGGCGGCCCGCCGGTGCTGGCGCTGTTCGTGCTGACCGAGTGGGCCGGTGCGGTGGCGCAATTGCGCGCCGCGTATCGCAGGGCCTGAGGCCGATTCAGCCCGGACTCAGGCGGCTCTGCTGTGGTGGGCAAAGTTCTGGCGCCGCTTCGGCGCCGCACTTTCCACCTGCACCAAGGAGATAGCCATGCTGCACTACGCCGTCGTTTTCCTGGTCGTCGCCATCATCGCCGCCCTGCTTGGCTTTGGCGGTATCGCCGGACAAGCCGCTTGGATCGCCAAGATCCTGTTTCTGGTGTTCCTGGTGATGGCTGTGGTTTCCTTCCTTACAGGGCGCCGGGGAAAAACCTAGGCCCGCAGGTCGGCAAGCTGTGGGGCGCCCCGACCTCAGCCACCGTGATCGCGCTCAATCAGCATAGCGTCGCCGTAACTGAAGAAGCGGTATTCGGCGGCGATGGCCTGCCGGTAGGCCTCCATCAGCCGCGCGTGGCCGCCAAAGGCGCTGACCAGCATCAGCAGCGTCGATTCCGGAAGATGGAAATTGGTCAGCAACCGATCCACGACGGCGAAGCGGTAGCCGGGGGTGATGAATAGCCGCGTCTCGCCGCCCCCCGGGTGCAGGCTGCCAGAGCGCGCCGCCGATTCCAGGGCGCGGCAGACCGTGGTGCCCACCGCCACCACCTGGCCGCCCTGCGCCTTGGTTTCGGCGATGGCCGCAGCGGTGGCGGCAGTCACCTCATAGCGTTCGGCATGCATCTGGTGCTGCTGGATCTCGTCCACGCGCACCGGCTGGAAGGTGCCAGCTCCGACATGCAGGGTCACCTTGGCGGTCCGCACCCGCCGCTCGGTCAAGGCCGCCAGCAGGGTTTCATCAAAATGCAGGCTGGCCGTCGGTGCCGCGACCGCGCCCGGCTTTTCCGCGAACAGGGTCTGGTAGCGGGATTCGTCTTCGGCATTCGGCTCGCGCTCGAAGTAGGGCGGCAGCGGCAGCTGCCCGGCTCGCTCCATCAGCGACCAGACATCTCCCGGGCCTTCCCAGCGGAAGTGGAACAGATCGCCCTCGCGCCCGAGCAGTACGAAGCTGCCATCGGCAACCCGGATGTGTCCGCCGGGCTTGGGCTTTTTGCTCACGCCGAGCTGCGCCAATACCTCGCTCCCTGAGAGCACCCGCTCGATCAGCAGTTCGGCGCGCCCCCCCGTGGGCTTGTGTCCGAGCAAGCGCGCCTTGATGACGCGGGTATCGTTGAACACCACCAGATCGCCCGGCGCCAGCAGGGCGGGGAAATCCAGCATCGCCCGATGGTGATTGCCGTCGGCAGCCAGGTGCAGCAGGCGCGCGGCGGAGCGCGGCTCTATGGGATGGCGGGCGATCCGCTCCGGGGGGAGCTCGTAGTGAAAGTCTTGTTTGCGCATCCAGCTATTGTCCCAGATGCACACGCCGACGCGGCTATAATGCGCGACCAAGCCTGAGTGGCGGAACTGGTAGACGCAGCGGACTCAAAATCCGCCGAGGCAACCCCTCGTGAAGGTTCGATTCCTTTCTCAGGCACCAATGAAGTCCAGTCATCGCGCGCGCCAGCGCGTCGGTGGCCGGAACCTCCCGGGGACACCGAGCCGCCCATGAAGTTTTGCAGCGCCTGCGGTCACGAAGTGGTCTACCGGGTGCCTGACGACGGCGATCATCTGCCGCGCCACGTCTGCCCGGCCTGTGGCACGGTGCACTACGTCAACCCCAAGCTCATCGTCGGCGTGATTCCGGAGGCGGCCGATGGCCGCATCCTGATGTGCAAGCGCAACATCGAGCCGCGCTTCGGCAAATGGACCTTCCCCGCCGGCTTCATGGAGCTGGGCGAAACCAGCGCCCAGGGCGCCGCCCGCGAGGCCCTGGAGGAATCGCAGGCGGAGGTCGTGGTCGATGGCCTGGTGGCAGTCATCAACGTGCCCTATGTCGACCAGGTACACCTGATCCATCGGGGCCACCTGCGCGGCCCACACTTTGGCCCTACCAGCGAGAGCAGTGCAGTGGAACTGATGCGCGAGGAAGACATCCCCTGGGATGAAATCGCCTTCCCGACCATCTATCGCGGCCTGCGCTATTTCTTCGACGACCGCCGTGCCGGTCGGCACCAGGTCCACACCCTGGATCTGGTCCGTCGCCCGACCCACGAAGACCGAGCTGACATCGGACGCTGGCTATCGGAAGCCAGCTAAAACAGCGCCGAGCGGAAATTAGTAATCAATACGAGAAAAAAGTGGCAATGCACGCATCAGGTTAATGCGAGCTGGCTAGCGTCCGTCAAATGCATATTAATTTTATTTATCCATCTGAATGGATTGAATATTTTTAACCGCTTGAAGCCACCTAGAATCACCGACTCCCCCGTTCCGGCGATCCCCGAACCGGTCCGGACGCTCATAAACTGACGAGGTCGGATTCGTAGTTATGGAACGTCTATTGCAGTGCAATAAATGCCTGCCTGATACTCCGATCACAGTTTTTTTTGCACAAACCCAGCGGTTGGTTAGTGCCCCCAACAAGCATCGTTTATCCGCCGAGTAGAACCATGTTGACGTACTACGATTCCCGCGAGGCACGTAACCGCATCAAACCGCGCTACGTCTGGGGCTTCTGGGCATTCCTGATGGGCATGGCATCCGGCATGCTGTTGGTTACCGTCGTTTTCTGAATCGCGGCGGCTAGCGCGCTGGACGCGCATTAGCGCTATCGTTGCAGGCTTGCCCCTTCGCAACGTCCCTCGATGCAACTTCACAACACGCTTAGCGGCCGAAAGGAAGCCTTCGCACCACTACACCCGGATCGGGTGACGATGTACGTGTGCGGACCCACCGTCTACAGCTACGCCCACATCGGCAACGCCCGCCCGGCGGTGGTCTTCGATACCCTCGCACGGCTGCTGCGGCGGCGATACCCGAAGGTGGTGTATGCCCGCAACATCACCGACATCGACGACAAGATCAACGCGGCGGCGGTGAAGGAAGGTGTCTCGATCCGCGCCATCAGTGATCGCTATGCCGCCGCCTATCACGAAGACTTGGCGGCCTTGGGCGTGGCCCTGCCCGACCACGAACCCCGGGTTACCGAGCACCTGCCGCAGATCATCCACATGATCGAGCGACTGATTACCAGCGGCCATGCCTACGCCGCCGAGGGTCACGTGCTGTTCCACACCCTGTCCTTCCCTGACTACGGCCAGCTCTCCAAGCGCGACGAGCAGTCGCTGATGGCCGGCGCCCGCGTTGAGGTGGCACCGTACAAGAAGCATGCGGGCGACTTCGTGCTGTGGAAACCGTCCGGCACCGACCAACCTGGCTGGGACTCGCCCTGGGGCTGCGGCCGTCCGGGCTGGCACATCGAGTGCTCGGCCATGGCCGAAGCCCTGCTGGGCGAAACCATCGACATTCACGGCGGCGGCCATGACCTGATTTTCCCGCACCACGAAAACGAGATCGCCCAGAGCGTCTGCGCCCACGGCGGCAAGCCCTTCGCCCGCTACTGGCTGCACAACGGCTTTCTCAACATGCGCGGCGAGAAGATGAGCAAGTCGCTCGGCAATGTCACCCTGGTTCACGATCTGGTGAAGCTGCTGCCCGGCGAGGTGATCCGCCTGGTGTTGCTCACCGGCCACTACCGCCAGCCCCTGGACTGGAACGAGGACGTGGTCGCCGATGCCCGCAAGAAGCTCGACCGCCTCTACGGCGCCCTGCGCGAGCTTGCCGAAGTCAGTCCGGCGCCCGGCGTCGGCGCACCGGATAGCTTCATCGCCGCGCTGGAGGACGACCTCAACACGCCAGCCGCGCTGGCCGAATTGTTTGAGCTGGTGCGCGCCGCCAACAAGGCGGAAGCCGACGAGGAGCGCAGCCGCCTGAAGGCGCAGATCCTCGACGCCGGCAAGCTCCTGGGCTTGCTACAGCAGAGTCCGGAGGCCTGGTTTTCCTGGTCGCCGCAGGCCGCCGTCGGCCGCCCCAGCGCCGAGGCCATCGAAGCCCTGATCGCCGCCCGCCTCGCCGCGCGGCAGGCCAAGAACTGGGCGGAGTCGGACCGCATCCGCGACCAGCTCAAAGCCGAGGGCGTACTGCTTGAAGACTCCAAAGACGGGATGCGCTGGCGCTATGCCTGAAACCCCGGCCCAGCCACTGCAACGCCCGACCAGCGCCAGCCGCTTCGGCTTCAACTGCCTGGCGGCGGTGGCTGGCCTGGCCTATCTGGCCTGGCGGCAGACCAGTTCACCGAACACGCCCTACGACAACGGCCTCACTGCCGGCCTGCTGATCGCGCTGCTGATCGGCCTGCACGAGCACTTCGTACTGCGCAGCCACCGGAATCCGAGCAGTGGTTTGGACTGGGACCGTCCGGCCAAGCCAGATCTTGGGCGGGTCTTGATCAAGCTAGTCGGACTGGGCATGACCCTGGGCCTGATCGGCGGAGCCTACGCGCTGTTCCCGGAGTACCACGGCAGTTTCTACCAGCCGTTCTGGCGGGCGCTGCGGGTGTATGGCATCCCGATGCTGATCGCCGCACCGTTCTACTTCTGGTGGCTGGACGGTCGCCTGCGCGAGCCCGAGGACGGCTACTGGCAGTTCGGCCGCCTGCCCTGGCTCTGGCTGCGCGGCCAGACTCCCAGCGCCGAAAGCCGGAGGCTGATCGTCAACCATCTCGCCGGCTGGGCTGTGAAGGGGTTCTTCGTGCCGCTGATGACGGTCTACGTCGGCCAGGAAGTGCGCGGCGCCCACAACGCCTGGCTGGCCCTGCCGCACGGCGGCTACTCGCTGTTCGAATTCCTGTTCCACCTCACCTTCACCGTCGACTTGCTGTTCTGCGTGATCGGCTATGCGATGACGCTGCGCCTGTTCGACGCCCACATCCGCTGGGCCGAGCCCACCGCGCTCGGCTGGATGGTGGCGCTGATGTGCTACCAGCCGTTCTTCTCGCTGGTCGAGAATCAGTACCTGCGCTACGAGGACGGCATCGTCTGGGGCCAGTGGCTTGCCGACCTACCGGGCGCGAAGTTCGTCTGGGCGCTGGTGCTGGTATCGCTGCTGGCGATCTATGCGCTATCGACCGTGGCCTTCGGCCTGCGTTTTTCCAACCTCACCGCGCGCGGCGTCATCACCGACGGCCCCTACCGCTACAGCAAGCACCCGGCCTATCTGAGCAAGAATCTCAGCTGGTGGCTGATCTCCATCCCCTTCGTCGCGGTGTCACCTGCGGTGGCGTTGAGCAACTGCCTGCATCTGCTGCTCATCAATGGCGTCTACTTCCTGCGCGCCCGCACCGAGGAGGCGCATCTGAGCCGTGATCCGACCTATGTGCGCTACGCACTGTGGATCAACGAGCACGGCCTGCTCGCCGGCTTGGGCCGAAAACTGCCGGCGTTGCGCTACAAACCACCGCAGAGCGTGATTCAGTAGCCCCGCCTCCGGCACGGGCCTACACGCGGTAATAGCTGCGATACCACTCCACGAAGCGCGGCAGACCCACCGAGATCGGCGTGCGCGGCGCGAAGCCCACCGCCTTGTTCAAGGCGCTGATGTCGGCATAGGTGCTCAACACGTCGCCCGGCTGCATCGGCAGGTATTTCTTGATCGCCTGCTTGCCAGTGGCCTGCTCGATGGCGGCGATGAAATCCTCCAGCGACTCGGGCTGGTGATTGCCGATGTTGTAGACCCGGTAGGGCGCGTTGCTGCTGGCCGGATCGGGGCTATCGCTGTCCCAGTCCGGATTCGGCTGCGCCGGTTGGTCCAGCACCCGCACCACGCCATCGACGATGTCGTCGATGTAGGTGAAGTCACGGCGCATCTGGCCGTGGTTGTAGACCTCGATCGGCTCGCCAGCCAGGACCGCCTGGGTGAACTTGAAATAGGCCATGTCCGGCCGTCCCCAGGGACCGTAGACGGTGAAGAAGCGCAGGCCGGTGGTGGGAATCCGGTAGAGATGCGAATAGGTGTGGGCCATCAACTCGTTGGCCTTCTTGGTCGCCGCATATAGCGAGACCGGATGGTTGACACCATCCGCCACCGAGAACGGCTGCCGGCTATTGGCGCCGTATACCGAGGACGAAGAGGCGTAGACCAGGTGCTCGACGGCGGCGGCCCGGCAGACCTCCAGAATGTTGCCGAAGCCCACCAGATTGCTTTGCACGTAGGCACCCGGATTGCTGATCGAGTAGCGCACCCCGGCCTGCGCGGCCAGGTGGACTACCCGCCGCGGACGATGGGTCTCGAAGCAGCGGCGCAGAAATTCCGCGTCGGCGACATCGCCACGCTCGAACTGGAATCCGGCTTCGTCCTTGAGCGTCGCCAGGCGGTCATGCTTGAGCTGCGGCGAGTAGTAGTCGTTGAGATTGTCGATGCCGACGACCCGCTCGCCCCGCGCGAGCAACACACGAGTGACATGGAGGCCCACAAATCCGGCCGCGCCGGTGAGGAGGATGGGACTGGAACTCGGGGACGGCGGCATGTTCAAGGGCTCTAGGCAGGCAGGAATTCTGAGCCGTGATTTTACCGTTACGGATGAACCACCGCCCTCGCCTGGCTGGGTCTACCATCTTCAGCCACCCAGCAACCGCTGCACCAGGGCACGCAAGGCCGCCGGTTTTACCGGTTTCTGGAGGAAGGCGTGCCCCAGGGCAGCTGCCTCATCGCGGGCGGCGCGGGTAGGGTCGGCAGTGATGACCGCGCAGGGCAACTCGTCTCCCCAATGGGCGCGAAAACGGGCGATGGCCTCAATGCCGCTCTCGCCGTGGTCCAGGTGGTAATCGGCGAGGATCAGATCCGGCGGCGGACGGTCGGCGTACAAGCGCAGCCCCTCTGCGGCACTGGTGGCGGCCAGCACCTCATGCCCCCAGCGCTGCAACAGCGCCGTCAGCGCGGCCAGTGCCAAGGGCTCGTTGTCGACCACCAGGATGCGGGAGCGCAACTCGACGGCGCGGTTCTTGTCCTGCACCGGAGCCGGGACGACCAGATCGCCCACGCTGCCCAGCGGCACGGTGATGGAGAACACCGAGCCCCGTCCCAGGCGCGAACCCAAGGCCAGAGGGTGACCGAGCAGACGGGCAATGCGCTCGCTGATCGCCAGGCCCAACCCCAGCCCGCGCTCACCGACTGCGTCCTGAGCATGGAGGCGGCGGAACTCCTCGAAGATTTCGCGCTGCTTGTCGGCAGGAATGCCGGGGCCGGTGTCCCAGACTTCCAGTCGCAATCCACCGCCACTGCGACGGCTACCCAGCAGCACGCCACCGCTGCGGGTGTAGCGCAGGGCGTTGCCCAGAAAGTTCTGCAGTACCCGGCGCAGCAAGGCCGGATCGCTGTGCAGCAGGGCGGCGCTGGGCCGGTACCGGAAGCGCAGGCCACGGGCCGCCGCCAGCGCCTCGAACTCGCGCGCCAAGGGGTCCAGCACTTGGCCGGCGGCGAAGGTTTCGCGGTGCACTGGCAGGGCACCGGCGTCGAGCTTGGAAATATCCAGCAGGCCGGACAGCAGCTGCTCTGCCGCCTGCAGGGAGTCACCGATGCGGTCGAGCAACTGGCCGGAGTCGGCCGGCACCGCCGACCGGTCGGCGGCCGCGAGAAACAGGCGCGCGGCGTGCAGCGGCTGCACCAGATCGTGCGAAGCGGCGGCCAGGAAACGGGTCTTGGCGGCATTGGCACGCTCGGCCTCGGCCTTGGCCTCGGCCAGTTCGCCGGTACGCTCGGCCACCCGCGTCTCCAAGGTGTCGTTGGCCTCGCGCAGCGCCTGCTGGGCACGGGTGTAGGCGGTGACGTCGGAATAGCTGGTCACGAAACCGCCGCTGGGCATCGGCATGCCGCGAATCTCGATCACCGTGCCGTCTGGCAAAGCCCGCTCGTGCACGTACGCAGTGCCGCGCTGCAGATGCTCCATGCGCCGCGCCACCAGAGCCTCGACATCGCCCTCGCCCAACAGGCCGCGCTCGGCGTTGTGGCGGAACAGGTTCTCGATCGGCTGCCCAACGTGGATCAGCTCCGGTGGATAGGCGAACAGTTCCTGGTAGCGGCGGTTCCAGGCCACCAGCCGCAAATCCTTGTCGACCACGCTGACCCCCTGCGAGAGGTGTTCCAGCGTCGCCCGCAGGCGCTCCTGAGAGAAAACGATGGCGTGACTGGTCTCATCGAGCAGTCGAATCACGTCTTCCGGCAGCATGTCGCGGCCGCGCAGCGTCGAGGCCAGCAGCAGGCGCGCGCTGGAAGCGCCCAGCGCGCCGGCCAACAGATGTTCGGTGAAGCGCAGCAGCTCGCGGTCGGCGCGGTCCTGCACCACGGGCAGCGGCTTGCCGCGCTGACGGCTGAACTCGCCCAGCAGCGATTGCGCACGCTCGCTGCCCAGGAACCGTTCCAGCAGGGCCAGCAGATCGCCCACGGTCGCCGGTGTCGCCGCCGGCGGTGTCGCCACCAGCGGCGCGCCGGTCGGGGTCAGGAACTGCACCGCCTGCAGACGCTCGGCCAGGCGCGGCTGCGCCAGCCAGGACACCAGCAAGTAGAAGCACAGATTGGTGGCCAGGCTCCAGAAGGTGCCGTGTGCCACCGGATCCAGGGCGTCGAGCCCGAACAGCGCCTGCGGCCGCAGGGCAGCGACGCCCAACGGCCCTTCGGCCAGCAGTTCGCTGCCCTGGCCGGACGCCGACAGCAGCGCCGGCAGCAGGAGCGTGTAGGCCCAGACAGAGAAGCCGACCAGCAGGCCCCAGACTGCGCCGCGATAACTGCCGCCGCGCCAGACCATTCCCCCGATCACCGCCGGCGCGAACTGCGCGACCGCCGCGAAGGACAGCAGGCCGATGGCCGACAGCGTGCCCAGACCGGTGAACAGCCGATAGTAGAGATAGGCCGCCGCGATGATGACGACGATGGCGACCCGGCGGACCAGCTTGAGCAGCCAGCTGAGATCGCCGCGCTCGCCCAGCCGCAGGCGCCGTGAGCGCAGCAGCACCGGCATCACCACCTCGTTGCTGAGCATGGTCGAGAGCGCGATGGTCTCGACGATCACCATGCTGGTCGCCGCCGAAAAGCCGCCCAGATAGGCGGCCAGCGACAGCAGGCCGTGGCCATTCGCCAGCGGCAAGGCCAGCAGATAGGTATCGGCGGCCGTCCCCGCCGGCAGACGCGCCAGGCCGGCGGTGGCGATCGGCACCACGAACAGGCTGATCAGCACCAGGTAGAGCGGAAACACCCAGCGGGCGCGACGCAGATCGCGTGGCGAGGTGGACTCCACCACCGCGACATGGAACTGCCGAGGCAGGCAGATCACCGCCAGTGCCGCCAGTAGCGTCTGGGTCCAGAATCCCAGTTGCCAGTCGGCGCGAGCCAAGGGCTCGCTGAGCTGCGGTAAACGCGACGCCTGCTGGTAGGCGTCACCGAAGCCGTCGTAGATCCCGTAGCAGACGTAGAGACCAACCGCGAGAAAGGCCAGCAGCTTGATCACCGACTCGAAGGCGATTGCCAGCACCATGCCGTGGTGATTCTCGCTGGACACCACCTGGCGGGTGCCGAACAGGATCGCGAACACCGCCAGCAGGGCCGCCACCACCAGGGCACTATCGCCATAGCGGTGGCCGAGGCCGCCGGAAAGCGATAGCGGCGAGGCCAGCACCTCAAAGCCGAAAGCCACCGCCTTCAGCTGCAAGGCGATGTAAGGCAGCACGCCGAGTACCGCGATCAAGGTCACCCACAGGGCCAGCGATTGATGGCGGCCGTAACGGGCACCGATGAAGTCGGCGATGGAGGTGATGTTGTGGCGCTTGCTGACCTCGATGATGCGCGACAGCAAGGGCATGCCGAACACGAATACCAAGAGCGGCCCGAGATAGATCGGCAGGAAATCCCAGCCACTGTCGGCGGCCCGGCCGACCGCGCCGTAGAAGGTCCAGGAGGTGCAGTAAACGCCCAGCGCCAGGCTGTAGATCAGCGGCTGCTGCGCCGGCGTGCGACCAAAGGCACTGACGCGGTCGCCGTAGTGGGCGATGCCGAACAGCAGGCCCACGTAGGACGCGGAGACCAGAAACAGCAACCAACCCGGCAGCATCGCGACTCCTCGGAAGCGGGGCCGCACTCTCGGGGCGCGACTCCTCGTGATGGTGATTAGACCAAAGTCCTAGCGGGCCGGCATTGGCGACCCGACTAAAGTCGCGTTCCCTTCCTCCGGCCCGCGCTCCTAGAGTGCGATCACCCGCTGCACCACAAAAAGCTGGAGGAGAACATGACCATGGCCGCCACCCTGCACGCCCCGCGTGACGAGGCATCCGAAACCCCGCCGCTGAGCGCCGATCTGCAACGGATCGCCGACAGCCCCGCCTTCCATCAACTGCAGAAGACCCGCAACTCGCTGGCGGTGCGCCTGAGCATCGCCATGTGCGTCATCTACTACGGCTTCATCCTGATGATCGCCTTCGGCAAGCAGACGCTGGCGATGCCGCTGGATGGCGTCATCACCCTCGGCATCCCGCTCGGCCTCGGCGTGATCCTCTCGGCCATCGTGCTGACCGGCATCTACGTGCGCCGCGCCAACACCCATTTCGACCGCCTGACCGCCGACGCGGTCCGTGCCGCTCAGAACAAGTAGGCCATTCGAGGACCTCGCCATGAAACGCATCCTGAGCTTGTTCGCGGCCTTCGCCGCCAGCCCGGTCTTCGCTGCCGCCCTCGAGGGCGAGGCCGTGAAGCAGGCCACCAACTGGACCGCCATCAGCATGTTCTTCGCCTTCGTGGCGCTGACGCTGGGCATCACCTACTGGGCAGCGCGACGCACCAAGTCGCGTGCCGACTTCTACGCCGCCGGCGGCGGCATCACCGGCTTCCAGAACGGCCTCGCCATCGCCGGCGACTACATGAGCGCCGCCAGCTTCCTGGGCATCTCCGCCCTGGTGTTCGGCTCCGGCTTCGACGGCCTGATCTACTCCATCGGCTTCCTGGTCGGCTGGCCAGTGGTCACCTTCCTGGTCGCCGAACGCCTGCGCAATCTCGGCAAGTACACCTTCGCCGACGTCGCCAGCTACCGCCTGGAGCAGAAGCCGATCCGCACCCTCGCGGCGGTCGGCACGCTGACCACGGTGTCGTTCTATCTGATCGCGCAGATGGTCGGCGCCGGCCAGCTCATCAAGCTGCTGTTCGGCCTGGACTATTCCACCGCCGTGGTCGCGGTCGGCGTGCTGATGATCGTCTACGTGACCTTCGGCGGCATGCTCGCCACTACCTGGGTGCAGATCATCAAGGCGGTGCTGCTGCTCGGCGGCGCCAGCTTCATGGCCTACATGGTCATGCAGAAGATGGGCTTCTCCTTGGACACCCTGTTCTCCCGCGCGGTCGAGGTGCACAAGGACCACAACGCCATCATGGCGCCCGGCACCCTGGTCAAGGATCCGATCTCGGCGATCTCCCTCGGCCTGGCGCTGATGTTCGGCACCGCCGGCCTGCCGCACATCCTGATGCGCTTCTTCACCGTCAAGGATGCCCAGGAAGCCCGCAAGAGCGTGTTCTACGCCACCGGTTTCATCGGCTACTTCTACATCCTCACCTTCATCATCGGCTTCGGCGCCATCGTGCTGGTCGGCACCGACACCTTCTACCTCGATGACAAGGGTCTGCGCGGCGGCAACAACATGGCCGCCATCCACCTCGCCCATGCGGTCGGCGGCGATGTCTTCCTCGGCTTCATCTCGGCGGTGGCCTTCGCCACCATCCTGGCGGTGGTGGCCGGACTGACGCTGTCCGGCGCCAGCGCGGTCTCGCACGATCTCTACGCCAGCGTGTTCCGCAAGGGGCAGGTGAACGACAAGGACGAGGTGTTCGTCTCCAAGATGGCGACCCTGGCCCTGGGCGTCCTGGCGATCATCCTGGGCATCCTGTTCGAGAAGCAGAACGTCGCCTTCATGGTCGGCCTGGCCTTCGCGGTCGCCGCCTCGGCCAACTTCCCGATCCTGCTGATGTCGATCTTCTGGAAGGGCTTCACCACCCGCGGCGCGGTGCTCGGTGGCGGCCTGGGCCTGGTGACGGCGGTGACCCTCACGGTGATCGGCCCGGCGGTGTGGGTGAAGACCTTCGGCCACGCCGCTGCGATCTTCCCCTACGACAACCCGGCGCTGTTCAGCATGGCCATCGCCTTCTTCGGCTGCTGGCTGGGCTCGGTGACCGACTCCAGCGCCCGCGCACGCCGCGAGCAGGGCCGCTTCCAGGCGCAGATGATCCGCTCGGAAACCGGCTACGGCGCGAGCACCGCCGCCAGCCACTGAGCACGGCCGTCGCGCGACGATCCCAAGACCCCGCTGAGGCATACTCGAAATGAAGCCATACGCGCCCTATGAAGGCTCCCGCAGCGGGGCCGCCGTTCCAACCCAGGAGGACAAGACCGTGAGTTCCATCGCATCCGTGCTTGAGGAAAGCCGGGTATTCCCGCCCAGTGCCGCGTTCGTCGCCAAGGCCGGCCTCGATGCCGACAGGCTGGCCGCGCTGCACGCCGAGGCGGAAGCCGACTTCACCGCGTTCTGGGGCCGTCTGGCCAAGGAGAACCTGCACTGGCAGACGCCGTTCCGCCAGGTGCTGGACGACAGCCAGGCCCCCAACTACCGCTGGTTCGCCGACGGCAAGACCAATGTCTCGGTCAACTGCCTGGACCGGCACCTCGGCAGCCAGGGCGACAAGCTCGCGATCCGCTTCGAGGGTGAAAAGGGCGATGTCCGCACCTACACCTACAAGCAGTTGCACGCGGAAGTCTGCAAGCTCGCCAACGCCATCAAGAGCCTGGGCGTGCAGGTCGGCGACCGCGTGGTGATCTACCTGCCGCACAGCGCCGAGGCGGTGATCGCCATGCAGGCCTGCGCGCGCATCGGCGCCACCCACTCGGTGGTGTTCGGCGGCTTCTCGGCCAGCTCGCTGAAGGACCGTATCGAGGATGCCGGCGCCAAGCTGGTCATCACCGCCGATGGTGGCTGGCGCGGCGGCAACATCGTCGAGCTGAAGAAGGCGGTGGACGAGGCGCTGTCGGCTGGCGGCCCGAGCATCACCAAGGTCATCGTCTTGAAGCGCACCGACCACGGCGTGCCCATGGTCGCCGGCCGCGATCTCTGGTGGCACGAGTTGCTGGCCACGCAGTCCGAGCGCTGCGAGCCGGAATGGGTGGACGCCGAGCATCCGCTGTTCCTGCTCTACACCTCCGGCTCCACCGGCAAGCCCAAGGGCATCCAGCATTCCACCGGTGGCTACCTGCTCGGTGCGCACCTGAGCGCCCAGTGGGTCTTCGACCTGAAGCCGGACGACGTGTTCTGGTGCACTGCCGACGTCGGTTGGATCACCGGCCACAGCTACGTCGCCTACGGCCCCTTGAGCAACGGCGCGACGGTGATGATCTACGAGGGCGCGCCCACGGTGCCCGACGCCGGTCGCTTCTGGAAGATCGCCCAGGAGCACGGCGTCACCATCTTCTACACCGCCCCCACCGCGATCCGCGCGCTGATGAAGCTCGGCGAGGAGTGGCCCAACAAGTACGACCTGTCGAAGCTGCGCCTGCTCGGCAGCGTCGGCGAGCCGATCAATCCGGAAGCCTGGATGTGGTATCACCGCGTCATCGGCAAGGAGAAGCTGCCGATCGTCGATACCTGGTGGCAGACCGAGACCGGCGCCATCATGATCGCGCCGGTGCCGGGCGCGGTTCCGACCAAGCCCGGCTCCTGCACCAAGCCCCTGCCCGGCATCTTCACCGCCATCGTCGATGAAACCGGCGAGCCGGTGACCGCGCCCGGTCAGGGCGGCTATCTGGTCATCACCAAACCCTGGCCGTCGATGCTGCGCACCATCTGGGGCGACAACGCACGCTATCGCTCCGCCTATTGGGGCCAGTTCAACAACAAGTACTACGTGGCCGGCGACGGCGCCCACATCGACGCCGACGGCTATCACTGGATCATGGGTCGCGTCGATGACGTGCTCAATGTCTCCGGCCATCGCCTGGGCACCATGGAAGTGGAGTCGGCCCTGGTCAGCCATCCGCGTGTCGCCGAGGCGGCAGTGGTCGGACGGCCGCACGAGGTCAAGGGCGAGGCGGTATTCGCCTTCGTGATCCTCAAGGGCCAGCGCCCCACCGGCGCCGAGGCCGATGCCCTGGTCAAGGAATTGCGCGAGCACGTCGCCAAGCAGATCGGCGCCATCGCCAAGCCCGACGACATCCGCCTAGCCGATGGCCTGCCCAAGACCCGCAGCGGCAAGATCATGCGCCGCCTGCTGCGCTCGATCGCCAAGGGCGAGGACATCACCCAGGATATTTCCACCCTGGAAAACCCCGCCATCGTCGCGCAACTGGCCGGGCGCGGCTGAAACACATCATTGGCACTCAACTGAACGTCGTTTTCAGCACCCGTTCAAGGACCGAATTTGCTTGGTCCTTGAACGGCGCGCTTTATTCGTCCACAGAATTAAGAGCCAGATCACAGATTACCTCGCCCAGAGGGTAGTACTAAGATAGGGTGCAGCTATCGGCTAGAAAGCGGAGAAGTGCCGATTGTTCCTGACTTCGGTGAGGGACTTCAGATTCTGGGGACGTTAGGGAAAACGGGACAACGCTGGTTTCACTAGGGTGCGGAGAATTAGCTTCTCGGTGGCCTTCGTTTCTAGCGTTAACCACGGTGTAGGGGGGGGGCGAACAGTGATTACTTTCTTTTCTCCGGCGGCTTGGATCCACACACAAGAAATCGGCCCCGCCTCGGCAAACTGGCCTCGAGCCGCAATCGCCTATGGCCTAGCCTGTGTGGTCTTGCTGTTGAGCTCATGTGGAGGTGGAGGTAGTGGTGGGACTGATACACCTCCAGAACCGACGAGAGCGTTGGCAGTTTCTTCGACGGGCACAGGACAAGGCCGCGTAGTCTCGGTTCCATCGGGCATTGATTGCCCGACTACCTGTACCGCTAATTTCCCACAAGGCAGCATCGTGCGTCTTTCGGCCACCGCCATCGACGACTCGACCTTTGATAGCTGGGGCACTCCGTGTTCAGGAGCTGGCGAGTGCCAACTCACCATGTCGGCAGACCGAAGTGTCTCCGCCCGCTTCTTACAAAAGCCCATCGAGACCCCGAAAATCCTGACCGTTTCCTTGACCGGAACTGGTCTGGGCCGCGTAGTTTCGGTTCCATCGGGCATCGATTGCCCAACCACCTGTACCGCCAACTTCTCACAAGGTAGTACCGTGCGTCTTTCGGCCACCGCCGAAGATGATTCGACGTTCGATAGCTGGGGCGCTCCGTGTTCGGGCATTGGCGAGTGCCAAATCACCATGTCGACAGGCCGCAGTGTAGCCGCGCGCTTCCTGCCGACACCCCCAGAGATTGCGAATGCCAATCTCAGTGCCGAGTACACGCCTGACACGGCGACACTCACCTTGACTTGGCAAGACGTTTTGACCGACGAATCTGCATACCGTGTCGAGTCGCAGCCGGCCACGAATGCGAAGGCTTCGACCTGGGAGGTCGAGGAGTCCCTGTCTGCTACAGAGGGCCAAGGAAATACATACACCTGGCTGCGATCAACCAGCGAAAAACGGCGCTACCGCGTGGTATCCCTTCGACCCTCCGGACAAGCGGTGCTGAGCACCGCATCCGGAGCTGCGGCACTGACCGTCGATCCCACCTTGGGAGCGAGCATCGCCCTCGATCAGAACGAACCACTTGTTGGCTCGGTGCAACTGAGCATTCAGTCCGTTGTGGGCAACCCAACAAGGGTCACCTACTTCGTCGATACCCGCGAACTGACCAGCGGCACAGTGGGGCCGCTGTTTCCGGCCACCTGGTCAACACCGGCGTGGGGCAACGGCTCTCACCTGCTCAACGCAAGAATTCGGTTCGGATCGGACAACTATGTGCTGATCAAACGCACAGCCGAAGTGGCGAACCCGGACTTGAACGCAAACCTGCAGATCAAAGGATCGGGCGGTGTGGTGCGGGCAATTGTTACCGCCGCGTCCGACACAGCCATCACCAACGTCACGTTTTATCTGGACAATGAGCAAACCCTTTCGCTAAGTCAGAAGAACGGCTGCGCCAACCCGGACGAATGCGAGTTCGAAGGCGACGCCGACGCCTACATTTGGGAGTGGGATACACGAACGGCCACGGCTGGCACCCACGTCGTAAGCGCAGTCGTTACCGACGCTCACGCCGAATCGCTCACCCTGACAAAGACCTTCGAGGTCAACAACTATCCCCGTATACATCTGACCAGTCCGGAGCAATGGTCCATCGTCGGAACCGAGCTGCAAATCTCCGGACAGGTCAATGACGATCAGCCGGACCCGAAAATCACGGTTACGCTGGGCGACATCACCATACTCAAGACGTCCGGAAACGACTTCTCAGTTAGCTACGACCTGTCAGGCCTCCCGGAGGGAACCTACACACTGAAAGTTTCGGCGCGCGATGCTGGCAACAACCTCAGCAGCCTGTCCACTCCAATAATCTACGCGCCACTCGCGGCAACGCAGTTTGAGCGCCTGCTGTCCTTGGGTGCGGGTGGAGAACTGCTGGACGCCAAAGACGGCAAGATCCTGTACCGCACCAGCAATAGAGAAATCCGCCTGCGGCAGTTCTCCGGAAGCGAATCCTTGATCACAAACCTGGATTCGGAAACCGGTGCGTCGAGCTTCCAGATTGCCGGTACGCGCGTGGTCTGGTCCAGTCGCCCACCTGAAAACAACTTCGCCAGACTTCGGGTCTGGAACGCCGGTGCGATCACGGATCATGGGCCAGCCAATGCCGCTAGCATCAATCCCGTAGCCAAGTGGCCGTTCGTGGCTTGGAGCACGACCAATTCGTTGCGCGTCCGCAATCTCGAAACGGGAATGGAATCGGTGATTAGTCGACAGAGCGGCCAAACCCTGGGCTCCGATGGCTTCGATCTGCAGGCAAACAGCGACGACAGCGCGACGGTGTTTTACTGGGCATCGATGCAATCAAGCGGCGGCGGCCCGTCAGAGCAAAGTGTGTACCTCTACAACACCGCCACCACCACATCGACCAAGCTCAGCGCAGATGGCAATCACGATAGAAAAGTGAGCACCAACGGTAGCAGCGTGGTGTGGCAAAGGGAGTTGGCCGATGGCGCAAAGCAGCTGGTACACGCTGCCTACAGCGCGCCTGCGGTGCAGTCCATCCTTAGTCCAGCCTTTAGTGCCTTCCACGGCGCGAAAGGCAGCCTGGTGGTCTGGTCCGAGCCACTGGGAGATAGCACCCAGATCAAAATTCGCAGCTCCGACGGTTCCATCAATGCCTTGGAACCAGTGCCAAGCCCCACAACTGTGCAATCTGTGGGTGGGCACAGTGCTCTACTTTGGCACCAGAATAAAACCAAGATCTGGTCAGATGGGGCACTGACAGACATTCTTCCGGCGCTGGTCAAGGGACGCCTTGATGAAAATAGGGCCTACCTGATCGTCAGCACCGAGCAAGTGCTATATCGCCAAAAGCCGGCGCAGCTACCACCTTAGTTTCAAAAGCGACGATCCAACAGTTGGCGGGGAGCCGCCATGGCCCGACACTAGCGGGATGCAAAATCCCCTCCAACTTTCACTCCAGACGTCCCTCAAGCAGCACTTCGGTTTCGATCACTTCCGCCCCGGCCAGGAGTCCATCGTTGTTGATGCCCTGGCACACCGCGACCTTCTGGCGGTAATGCCCACCGGCGGCGGCAAGAGTCTTTGCTTCCAGTTGCCGGCGCTGCTGATGCCGGGAGTGATGGTGGTGGTCTCGCCGCTGATCGCGCTGATGCAGGACCAGGTGCGGCTCCTGGCCGACAACGGCATCGCCGCCACCTTCCTCAACTCCAGCCTCAAGGCCGGCGAAGGCGGCGAGCGCATGGGCGCCTTGCTGCGCGGCGAGATCAAGCTGCTGTACCTGGCGCCCGAACGCTTGCTGAGCAGCGAATTCCTCGACGGCTTCCTGCCGCGTCTGGCGGAAGCGCAGGGCATCTCCGCGTTCACGCTCGACGAGGCGCATTGCGTCAGCGAATGGGGCCATGACTTCCGCCCCGAGTACCGGCAACTGTCGCGTCTGCGCGAGCGCTTTCCACAGGTGCCGGTCTACGCCTTCACCGCCACCGCCACGCCCCGGGTGCGGAGCGACATCATCCGCCAACTGGCATTGCGGGAACCGGCGGTGCACGTCGCCAGCTTCGACCGCCACAACCTCTACTACGCGGTCAAACCCAAGACCTCGCGCACCTACGGCGAGCTGCTGGCGCAGGCGCGCGCCGGTGGCGCCGGCATCGTCTACTGCCTGTCGCGCAAGCGGGTGGACGAGCTGAGCCAGAAGCTCCGGGCCGATGGCATCGCCGCCCTGCCCTACCACGCCGGCCTCGACGCCGAGACCCGCAGCCAGAACCAGGAACGCTACATCCGCGATGACGTCTCGGTGATGGTCGCCACGGTGGCCTTCGGCATGGGCATCAACAAGCCCGACGTGCGCTGGGTACTGCACTACGACCTGCCGAAGTCGCTGGAGGGCTACTACCAGGAGGCCGGCCGCGCCGGCCGCGACGGCGAGCCGGCACGATGCACGCTCTACTTCGGCGCCGGCGACATCCACACCGCCGAGTTCCTGATCGCCCAGAAGCTCGATCCGGTCACCAGCGAGCCCCTGCTGGAAGAGCAGCGCCAGGCGCGCCAGCAGTTGCGCCAGGTGCTGGACTACGCCGAGACCAGCGCCTGCCGGCGGCAGGTGCAGCTCGCCTATTTCGGCGAAACCTTCGTCGGCCCCTGTGGCGCCTGCGACAACTGCACCACACCGCGCGTCACCGAGGACTGGACGGTCCCCGCCCAGCAACTACTCTCCACCGTCGCCCGGCTGGCGAAGCTCAACCAGCGCTTCGGCGCCGGGCACATCATCGACATCCTGCGCGGGGCGAAAACCGAGAAGCTGATCCGCCAGAACCACGAGACGATCAGCACCTACGGGCTCGGCAAGGACCGGCCGGTGGAGGACTGGCGGCATCTGGCGCGTGTGCTCAAGCACGAGGGCCTGCTGGGCGAGACGCAGGACGGCTATCCGGTGCTGACGCTCACCGCCGGGAGCTGGCAGGTGCTCAAGGGCGAGCGTCGGGTCGAGCTGGCGGCGCCACCGAAGGCCGAGAAAGCACCGCCGCGTGGGCGCGGCAACCGCAGCGCCACCGAAGCGGTGCCGCTGGCCGGCGCCGAGGAGCGGCTGTTCCAGCACCTGCGCGCCCTGCGCAAACGGCTCGCCGACGAACAGGGCGTGCCACCGTATGTCGTGTTCGCCGACGCCGCGCTGCGCGCCATGGCGCAGCAGCAGCCGGCAACGCTCACCGCCTTCGCGGAGATACCCGGCGTCGGCGAAGCCAAGCTCAAGCACTATGGCGAAGCCTTCACCAGCGCGATTCGCGAGGCGCTGGCACCGACCTAAACTGTCCCGAATCCGCCATCGGAGACCATCATGTCCGACGCTCTGCGACTGCCCGCGCTCGATCCCGCCAGCCTGCCCGAGCTTCGCGGCAGCGGCTACCCCGAGCCTTACAAGTCACGCATGGGCGACCGTGTAAAGCGGCGCCTGGGACCGGCGCTGGGCCTGACGCAGTTCGGCGTGAATCTGGTCCGCCTCGGGCCGGGCGGCCAGTCGGCGCTGCGCCATTGGCACACCCACGAGGAAGAGTTCGTCTACCTGCTGGAGGGCGAGCTGGTGCTGCGCACGGACGCAGGCGAGCAAGTCCTCCGGGCCGGTGACTGCGCCGGCTACCCGGCCGGCAATGGCGATGGCCATCAACTGGTGAATCGCGGGGACTCGGTCGCGGTCTATCTGGAGGTCGGCACCCGCGACGACGACGACGAGGCGCACTACCCGGACGACGATCTGCTGCTTCGCTACCAGCAGGTCGCGCAGCCGGATGGCGGCTCCCGGCGCGAGATGCTGCCCTTGCACAAGGACGGCAGGCCGTACTGAGTCACCAGCGAGGCCCGGTCGCCCAATATACTCCCCGGCATGGATACCCCCAGCCCCTTCTCGCCGCGTCCGCTGATCCAGAAGATCGGCACCGCGCTGCGCACGCAGCGGGTGGCGCGGGAGTTCGGTATCGAGACTCTGGTACGTCTGCTCAACGAGTACCTGCCGGAAGAGCAGGTCGCCGAGGTGCGCCGCGCCTACAACTTCGGCGCCGAGATGCACGCCGGGCAGAACCGCAGCAGCGGCGAGCCCTACATCTACCATCCGCTGGCGGTGGCGCGCATCCTCGCCGAGATGCGGCTGGATCACGTCACCCTGATCGCCGCGATCCTGCACGACGTGATCGAGGACACCTCGGTGTCCAAGGACGAGATCGCCCGCCAGTTTGGTTCCGAGGCGGCGAAGCTCGTGGATGGCGTTTCCAAGATCGAGAAGATCGAGGGCATGAGCCGCGTCGAGCGGCAGGCGGAGAGTTTCCGCAAGCTGCTGCTGGCGATGACCGACGACCTGCGGGTGATCCTGGTCAAGCTCGCCGACCGTCTCCACAACATGCGCACCCTGGGTGCGATGGCGCCGGAGAAGAAGCGCCGCATCGCCCAGGAAACCCTGGAGATCTACGCGCCCATCGCGCAGCGCCTGGGCATCAACACCCTGCGCCGCGAGCTGGAGGATCTGGCCTTTGCCAACCTGCATCCGCAACGCTACGAGGTGTTCGTCAAGGCGGTGGGCGAGCGTCTGGGCGATGTGAAGAGCCTGATCCGCGAGATTGAGCAGCGGCTGTCGAAAGCACTCGCCGAGGAAGGCATCGGCGCCACCGTGATCGGCCGCCAGAAGAGCTACTACAGCATCTACCGCAAGATGCAGAAGAAGCGGCTGAAGTTTCTCGACGTAATGGACTTGCTGGGCTTTCGCATCGTGGTCGCCAAGCTCGATGAGTGTTACCGCGCGCTGGGCATCGTCCACCACGTCTACAAGCCGGTGCCGGGTCTGTTCGACGACTACATCGCCAATGCCCGCGGCAACGGCTACCAGAGTCTGCACACCACCTGCGTCGGCCCCGAAGGCAAGAAGATCGAGATCCAGATCCGCACCCGCGAGATGCACCACATCGCCGAGAGCGGCATCGCCGCGCACTGGCAGTACAAGCTGGGCGGACGCGATGCCGCCAACTCCGCGCCGCAGGCGCGTGCCCGCGAGTGGTTGCAGATGCTGCTGGACTCGCAGGGCAGCGACGGCGCGCAGGAGCTGGTTGAGAACGTCAAGGTCGATCTGTTCCCGGACGAGGTCTACGTGTTCACGCCCAAGGGCCAGATCCGCCGGCTACCCAAGGGGGCGACGCCGGTGGATTTCGCCTACACCGTGCACAGCGAGCTGGGCGATCACTGCGTCGCCGCCCGTATCGAGGGCCATCTGGAACCGCTCAACACGCCACTCAAGAATGGCCAGACGGTGGAGATCATCACCTCCCGTCACGCGCGGCCCAACGCCGCTTGGCTCAACTACGTGAAGACCGCCAAGGCACGCTCTCGCATCCGCGCTTTCTTGAAGGAACAGCGCGAGGACGAGGCGATCCGGCTCGGTCGCCGTCTGCTGGAAATCGCCCTGCGCGAACTCAAGCTGCCGCCGACCGTGCTCAATGCCAAGGCAGCGGCTCCGGTGCTGGCCAGCTACCAGCTGGAGGAGCTGGAGGATCTGTTCATCTCCATCGGCACCGGCGAGCGACTGGCGCCGCTGGTGGCGCGCCACTTCCTGCCGGAATCGGCCACCGGCACCCGCTCCAGCGACTCCATGCCGCTGGCGGTCGAGGGCACCGAGGGTCTGGTGATCGACTACGCCCGCTGCTGCCGGCCGATTCCCGGCGATCCGATCATTGGCTACGTCTCGGCCAGCCGCGGCATCATCATCCACCGCCTCGACTGCGAACACGTGCAGGCGCGCAAGGGCGGCCCGGGCGAGCGGATCGCCCTGGTGTGGTCGGAGAAGGTGCAGGGCGACTTCCTGGCCGAGCTCAAGCTCAAGGCGCACAACCGCCGTGGCCTGCTGGCCAGCGTCGCCGGCGAGATTTCCGAGGCCGGCAGCTCCATCGAGAACGTGCAGATGCCTGATCGGTCCGGCGCCGAAGAGGCGGTGGAGATGCGCTTCCTGATCACCGTGAAAGACCGTATCCACCTCGCCCGAGTCATCAAGCGGGTGCGACGCCTGTCTGCCGTGGAGCGGGTGAGCCGTTCCTAGCGCGGCGACGGCCGATGTGCCGACGGCAGTTGATACACCCCGCCAGAGGCTCGCTGACCGAGCCTGCTCCCCAGGGGGCCAACGCATTTCTGCAGGCGCGCTGTCGGCTTAAACCTCGTCAGCGAATCGCACCGTGAACAACTGGATGTCGGTCCTGCGCTCGGCCTGCAGACGCTCCCAGTAACGAAGTGCCGAGGCGTTATCGGTGCGGACAAAGGCATGGCAGCGGCTGATGCCGGCGGCCTTCAGCGGCTGCCGAACCGCAGTCAGCAAGGCCCGCCCGCAGCCCAGGCGCCGCCACGACGGATCGACCGCGAGATGGTAGAGGTAGGCGCGCCGGCCATCGTGGCCGCACAGCACCGCCGCGATCACCTGCGCCCGCTCCGTTTCCGCCACCCAGCTGAAGCCCGGATTGCGCTCGAGGAAAGCAGCCAGGGCGGGAGGCTGGTCGCAGGCCTCGCGCAGCACCAGTCCTTCGCACCGTCGCCACAGGGCCAGGCAGGCGTCGAGGTCTGCCACGGTCATGGGCCGTAGACGCCAGTTCCGGAGTGCGTTCAAACCGCTGGCGTCCCCGACACCGGAATGCAATGACCGCCACCCGCCTCAGCCACGCCCGGCGTCGTCCCGGCCGTAAGAAACCCCGTGTTTGGCCAGATAGTCGCGGATCAGCTGCCGCACCACTTGTGAGGCAGTCTGATCCTGGCGGGCGCAGAGCTGCTCGAACGCCTCCTTCTTGTCCGGGTCGATCAGCACGGTCAGACGGGCAGTTTTGGTTTCCATGGGCCGAATCCTAGCACTGGGAAAAAGCGGTTCCCCAGCGCAGCAAATAGCGCTGCAAGGAGGGAAGACCAGGGCATTTTGTTATCATCTTACGCACATGTCATTCACATGTCGCACCGAAAGCTCCGCACCCGCAGTCCCCACCGAGGCCGCCCTTACCTTGCGCCCGAACTCACTCGACCCTCTCGCCTTGCCCGCCGGCGCGGACGGCCGCCGTTGGCATCGTCTGCCCGCCGAGGGCCTCTACAGCGGGGAGCATCTCTGGCTGCGGGAGCCGGCCGATGCCGACCTGAGGCAGGCGCTAAAGCGGATCCGCAATGGTCGCTATCGGCGGCCGTTCGCGCTCGACAGCGTCCGCTCGCGGCGCCTGCACTTCAGCCTGCGCTATGTGCAGAGCGAAATGCTGATGGACTACCCGGACGCGCTGACGCTCAGCTACACCCGGCAGATGATGGGCTTTCTGCCGCTGCTGCCGGACCCGCGCGAGCTGATGATCGTCGGCCTGGGCGGCGGCTCGCTGACCAAGTTCTGCTACCGGCACCTGCCGCAGACCCGCATCACCACGGTGGAAATCAATCCGGAGGTGCTCGCCTTCGGCAGTCTGTTCCAGCTGCCAGCGGAGGACGCACGCCACCGCATCGTGCTCGCCGACGCCGCCGACCACCTCTCCCAGGTCACCACCGGTCTCGACGTGGTGCTGCTCGACGGCTGCGACGCCCAGGGCACCGCGCGTCGCTTCTGCAGCCCCGAGTTCTTCCGCGAACTGCGCGGCAAGCTGCGTCATGAGGGCATCGCGGTGATCAATCTGATCGGCGTCGCCAGTCGCGCCAGCCGTTTGCTGGAAGACCTGCGCAGCGCCTTCGACGACCAGGTGCTGGTGCTCAACGCCCAGGCCAACGACAACCGGCTGGTATTTGCCAGCCGATGGCCCTGGTCCCTGCGGGACTGGACCGACGCAGAAGCGCGCGCCGTGGCGCTGAGCCGCGCCTGCCGCCTGGATTTCCAGCCTTTGCTGCAACAGTTGCGCCGAGCCCAGGTCCAGGCCCAGGCATAAAAAATCCCGGGGCGCTTCCGCCCCGGGATTCGGATACTGCGCTACCGGAGAGCGCGCCGGCGATGGACTCGCCGGCGTCTCCGATCCGTCTTCAGTGCCAACGGCGGCGGCGCAGGGCCGCCGCGAACAGGGGCAGCAAGGCCAGCCAGCCGAAGGCGCCGCCACCGAAGCGACCGCTGCTGCCGGAGGAGGAACCACCGCTGCTGCCCGAGGACGAGCCGCTGCTGGTGCTGCCGCCGGACGAGGAACCGCTGCTGGTGCTACCGCCCGAGGAGGACGAACCGCTGCTGGTGCTGCCACCGGAGCTGCTGCCGCCCGAGCTGCTGCCGGTGCCCGGATCGGTCAGGCCGCAGTAGTAGACCTGGGTGTCGTCGATGAACCAACCCAGATTGCCGCCGCAGCCGTCCTGACCAAACTCCCAGCGGAACTTGACCTTGGCGTCCTTGGCCAGGCCCAGCTTGGCCAGATCGACGATGGTGGTGCCCCAGCTACCGGTGGCCTCACCCTGATCGGCGCCGGTCCAGGCCGCCTCACCCGCCAGCGGGCTGGTGTTGTTGCCGTTGCCGGGCAGACCGATGGGGTCGGGGATCGGCAGCAGCGGGCCGTCGCCGAACACGCCGGTGTGCTCGTTGTAGGTGAAGGCATCCTGCGGGACGATGGCGTAGGTGTTGCCGCCATCGGTGCTGTACTTCAGGTTGCCGCCGTCAAAGCCCTGCTCGGACTGCATGAAGTGGGTGAAGGACAGGAAGCTGGCGCTATCCGGCACCGTGAACTCCGGCGAGTCGGCGCGGATCGAGCCGGAGGCATCGCCACCGGAGGTGCAGGTGCCATCCCCGTCGTTGCGAGCGAACAAGGCCTTACCGGTATGCGGCGCCGGCAGGTCGGAGTTGATCGACCAGTCGAAGGTCGGCGAATCGTAGTCGCCGGTGATGTTCTTGCTGGTGGTCCAGCCGCTCGGGATCGCACCGGCTTCCCAGGTTTCCTTGTAGCTCGGCGTGACGAACTTGCCGGTCGGGCACAGCGCGGGCGTCGAGGCTTCCGGCTTCAGCACGGTGGTGTAACCGCACTTTTCCTTCGGGTTCTGACGCAGCTCCACCGCCTTGCTGGCGAGCTCGACAGCGTCGCAGTCAGCCTGGGAAATCACTTCGTCAGAAACCTTGCCGAGCACGTCGTTGAGCGGCTTGCCGATCAGATCCTTGCAGGACATCAGCAGGGCGTCGGCGTGCTGCGCGAAGTTGGTGGTCGGCGTCTGGTACTGGGTTTCAGCCTGGAAGTAGATGTGCGCGGCCTTGGTCATGCCGATCTTGGGAATGGTGACGCCGTTGAACTCCTTGCCGTCCACCAGCATCGCGTACATGTGGTTGGGCACGCCGGAGTTGGTGTGCACACCGCCGTTGTCGCCGGTGCTGCAGTAGTAGTTCTCGGAGGTGATAACGCTGCCCGGCGAAGGGGTCGCGAGAATCTGGATACCCAGCAGCGGCACGTTGACGCCGAAGTTGTCCGGATCCCACATGTCGCGCAGCAGCAGGCCAGCGGCGACTTCGGACAAGTCCTCGCCCAGCACCCAGCGGCTGCCGCCGTTCTCGAAGTAATCGCCTTCGGTCAAGGTCACGCCCAGCGGCCCTTCGATGCCGTTCACCAGGTCGTAGGTCTCACCGAAGATGTCCGAATAGGCTTCGTTGAGCGCGCCCGACTGGTACTGGTAGACCAGCCCGTGGGTGTACTCGGTGTAGGCGTGGCTCCACTCGTGGCTGACCACGTCGTCGGCATCGAACGCCGGGCAGTAATTGGTCGAGTCGCCGTTCCAGTAGGCGTTCGGGCACTGCTCGTTGATCAGGTAGACGCTCTTCTGCACCTGCGCGCGCAACTCGCCGGTGGCCGGATCAATGAAACCGTCGTCGTAGCCTTCGCGGCCGAACAGGTTCTTGTACAGCTCGTAGGTGCCGCCGGCGAAGATGTAGAGGTTATCGACCGGCAGGCGCGGGATGCGCGAGGTCGGGTCGCTGCCGACGTCGCCCACCAGGGGGATGTCGCTGGGTGCGCCCAGACTGCCCTCGGTGTAGAACGGCGGCAGGTCCTGATTGGCAAAATAGATCTCGCGGTTGAGGACGGTGTGGATCTCGTCGATGCGGTTGAGCACCGTGCCACGGTTGGCGTCGAGGATCAGCCGGTCCTTGATCGGGTAGGCCAGGGTGCCGCCGGTCAGGATCACCTCGTAGGCGAGGTAGCTCTCGCCCGGGACGCCCTTGAGCAGGCCGGTGCGGTAGAACATCAGGCGGCTGGATTCCAGCTTCAGTGCCTTGCCCGGATACATCTTGGCGCCGGCGGCCATGGCGCGCTGGCGCAGGTCACCGATCGACATCTTCGGCGTGGTGGACAGCTGATCCAGGCCCGGAACGAACACGCCGTTGACACCACGGACGCCACTACCATCCATGTGCACCACCAGCCGCGCACCAAAAACGGGCAGGCCCTGGGAGACCTGATCCATATGGACATGGGTGACGCCGGTGCGGTCCTTGGAAACACGCCGCGAACCGAGCTGGTTCAGCGGATTGTCGGCGCCGACCAGGCTGCCGTAGATGGACAGGAAAAACTGCGCGCGCTCCACCGGGTCGGCGGCCGGGTTGTCGACCAGCAGCGGCGTTTTGCCGGTGCTGTGCACGGTGTTGTACAGGCTGTCGGGCAGCGAATGATTCAGCAGCGCGCCCTGGGTGTTGCTGTTGAGGCGGGCGAGCAACTCCACCGGGCCGGAAGCCGGCCGCTCCGGAATCGCCTGCGCCGCGCCGGCCAAGGTCATCAGCGCCACGGCGCTGAAACGGCTGATACCGCGTAAAGTAAATGCGTTCTTCATAGTGGTCCGAATGAAGTTGCCGACAACTGACGTAGCTGTCGTGTTGGGGCTAGCCTGAAGCAAGTTCTCTGCCACGGCTAGCCCCGCCGATGAATGCCAATGCTGCGTAAACCTTTAATTGACAAAACAGATTCCTAAACGCATGAGCCGCGAAATCGTTCACACCGCCGACGCCCCTGCCGCCATCGGCACCTATTCCCAGGCCGTCAAGGTCGGGAAGACGGTCTATCTCTCGGGCCAGATTCCGCTCGATCCGGTCAGCATGGCCCTGACCAATGCCAGCATCGAGGATGAGATCCACCAGGTGTTCAAGAACCTGGCGGCGGTCGCCAAGGCCAGCGGCGGTGGCCTGCAGCACCTGGTCAAGCTCAACATCTACCTGACCGACCTCGGCCACTTCGCCAAGGTCAACGAGATCATGGGCCAGTATTTCCAGCAGCCCTACCCGGCGCGCGCCGCCATCGGCATCGCCAGCCTGCCGCGCGGCTCGCGCATCGAAGCCGACGGCATCCTGGTGCTCGACTAGCCGGAGCCGCGCCCGCGCGCGTGGCCACAGCACGCAGCCAAGGCGGCGCCCCAAAGTCGGCCGGTGCTGCGGTCGGTCTGCACAGCGCCGTGCAGTACCTGCGCGGCGCCGGCCCCTACCTGGGCGGCGTGCTGCACGGCCTGGGCATCGAGACCATCCAGGACCTGCTGTTCCACCTGCCGCTGCGCTACGAGGACCGCCGCCAGGCCGTCCCCATCGGCCAGCTCAAGGGCGGCGAAGACGCCCTGGTGCTGGGCCGCATCGGCGCCGCCGCAGTCGGCTTCACCGGCAAGCGCCGCACCCTCCGCGTCTCCATCGAGGACGCCAGCGGCAGCCTGCTGCTGCGCTTCTTCCACTTCAACGAGGCGCAGCGCACGGCGCTGCAGCCCGGTCGCTGGCTGCGCGCCTACGGCAGCCCGCGCGGCGGTGTCGGCGGCATGGAGATGGTGCACCCGGAATACCGGGTCGCCGAGCGCGCCGAGGACCTGCCCACCGAGGCGCGGCTGACGCCGATCTATCCGCTTACCGCCGGCCTCTCGCAGACCAAGCTGCGCGGCCTGATCCAGCAGGCGCTGGAGCTCGCCGCCCGCGACCGCTCGCTGCTGTTGAATCTGCCCGGCCTGCCGCTGCCCGACAGCCTCAGCGCTCTCCGGCTGATCCACCAGCCGGAGGCCGACAGCGACGCCCGCCTGCTCATGGCGCAACGACACCCGGCACAGGGCCGGCTGCTGCGCGAGGAGTTGCTGGCCCATCAACTGTGCATGCGTCTGCTGCGCCGCCAGGTGAAGACCCGCCCGGCGCCGCGCCTGGCCAACCTTGCCGCTGCACAGGCGGCCTTGCAGGCAGCGCTGCCGTTCCAGCTGACCGGCGCCCAGCGGCGGGTGCTGGCCGAGGTCGCGCAGGACCTGTTGCTGCAAAAGCCCATGCTGCGGCTGGTGCAGGGCGATGTCGGCTCCGGCAAAACCGTGGTCGCCGCCGTCGCCCTGCTCACCGCCGCCCGCGCCGGCTACCAGGCGGCGCTGATGGCGCCCACCGAACTGCTGGCCGAGCAGCACGCGGTAAATCTCGGCCGCTGGCTGGCACCGCTGGGCCTGTCGGTGGCTTTTCTCGCCGGCAAGCTGAAGAAGTCGCAGAAAGACACCGCCCTCGCCGCGATTGCCGCCGGCGAGGTCAGCCTGGTGGTCGGCACCCATGCGATGTTCCAGCAGAACGTCGCCTTCGCGAAACTGGCCCTGGTGGTGGTGGACGAGCAGCACCGCTTCGGCGTGCAGCAACGTCTGGCGCTGCGCGACAAGGGCCCGGCGGGCCTGAGCCCGCACCAGTTGATCATGTCCGCCACCCCGATCCCGCGCACCCTGGCGCAGACGCTGTATGCCGATCTCGATGTCAGCGTCATTGACGAGCTGCCGCCCGGGCGCACGCCGATCACCACCGTCGCCCTGGTCAACGAGCGGCGCCCGGAGCTGACCGCCCGCATCGGCGAGGCCTGCCGCCAGGGCAAGCAGGCCTACTGGGTCTGCACCCTGATCGAGGACAGCGACGAGCTGGAAGCCCAGGCCGCCGAAACCACCGCCGCGCAACTGCGCGCGGCCCTGCCCGAGCTGCACATCGGCCTCGTCCACGGCCGCATGAAGCCCACCGAGAAGGAAGCGCAGATGGCGGCGTTCAAGGACGGCCGGACGCAGTTGCTGGTGGCCACCACGGTGATCGAGGTCGGCGTCGATGTGCCCAACGCCAGCATCATGGTGATCGAGAACGCCGAGCGCCTCGGCCTGGCGCAGTTGCACCAGTTGCGCGGCCGCGTCGGGCGCGGCGCGGTGGAGAGCCAGTGCGTGCTGCTCTACCAGCCGCCGTTGGGCCAACTGGGGCGCGCCCGACTCGATACCCTGCGGCGCACCACCGACGGTTTCGAGATCGCCCAGAAAGACCTCGAGCTGCGCGGCCCCGGCGAGCTGCTGGGGCGGCGCCAGACCGGCGTGATCGGGCTCAAGCTCGCCGATCCGCAGCGCGACGCGCCGCTGATCCCGGAATTGCAGCAGCTCGCCGACCAGTGGCTGGACAGCCAGCCCGAGCTGGCGCGACTGCTGATCCGCCGCTGGGTCGGCGATGTCGAGAAGTACGCGCAGGTCTGAACGCGCGGCACCCAGTGGTTACACTCGCGCCCCCATTCGCCAAGGACGCGCCCATGCCCACCACTCCCCCTCCCTGCCCAGTCTGCGCCCTGGAAAACACCTATCAGGACGGCGAGCTCTACATCTGCCCGGACTGCGCCCACGAATGGCCGGTGGCGGCGCCCGCCGAAGACGCTGAAGCCGAAAAGATCGTCAAGGACGCCGTCGGCAATGTGCTGGTGGACGGCGACACGGTGACCCTGATCAAGGACCTGAAGGTGAAAGGCTCATCCCTGGTCATCAAGCAGGGCACCAAGATCAAGAACATCCGTCTGGTGTCCGGCGACCATGACGTGGACTGCAAGGTCGATGGCACGCCGATGATGCTGAAGTCGCAGTACCTGAAGAAGGCCTGAGGCGTAGCGGCGCACCCCACCGGCGCTACGCGCCACCTCCCCTGCATGCAGGGGAGGCATGGGCGGTTGCCTCCCCTACGCGTAGGGGAGGTGGCGCGTAGCGCCGGTGGGGTCCGGGCAGTCGAGACACAAGCCCCGGCCAGACACCGGGAGCCCATCCGGCAGCAGCAACAAAAAAGCCCGCAGTCGCGGGCTTTTTTTGATTCGCTCGACGCTTAGAGGTCGAACGAGGGGTCCAGCGCTTCCAGCTCCATCTTCGGGGCCTGGATCACCGGCAGCTCCTGCTCGTCGAGCACGCTCTCGGTAACGTAACCCTCGGCGATCTCGCGCAGCGACAGCACCGTGGACTTGTGGTTGCCCCAGGGCAGATGGGCTTCGGCGCCGCGGGCGAGCTGGCGGGCGCGCTTGGCGGCCACGAGGCTCAACTGGAACTGGTTGGGGATCTGGGCCAGGCAGTCTTCAACAGTTACGCGGGCCATGAAAACCTCATTGAGTGGTGCAGACAAGGCCGCGAAGGATAGCCGAGTACTGCTGGTTTTTCCAGCAGCAGGCTCGCGCGGCTAGGGGCGCAGCAGGTCGGCGATCAGGTCGGAATGGCGCCGCTGCTGCGCCTCGCGAGCCAGGCGCGGCGCCAGGAATAGCGCGGTCAGCTCGGCGCAGGCGGTCTCGAAGTCGGCGTTCACCAGCAAGTGTTCGTACTCGGCGTAATGGCTCATCTCGGCGGTGGCCTCGGCCATGCGCGCGGCGATCACCGCATCGCTGTCGGTGCCACGGCCACGCAGACGCCGCTCGAGCTCGGCGCGCGAGGGCGGCAGGATGAACAGGCTGCGCGCCTCGGGCATGGCGGCACGCACCTGGCGGGCGCCCTGCCAGTCAATGTCGAGAATCAGATCGACGCCCGCCGCCAGCAGCGCCTGGGTGCGCTCGCGCCCGGTGCCGTAGCGGCGCCCGAAGACATGGGCGTGTTCGAGAAAGTCCCCGGCCGCGATCATCCCGACGAAGCGCGCCTCGTCGACGTAGTGGTAGTGCACCCCCTCCTCCTCGCCCTGGCGAGGCGCGCGGGTGGTGTAGCTGACCGAGATCGCCGCCTCCACGCCCAGGCCCTTGAGCCGGGGCAGCAGGGCGCGAGTGAGGCTGGTCTTGCCGCCGCCGGACGGGGCGGAGACGATCCAGAGATTGCCGGGGGTGGACGCATTCATGCCGCGATTATCGCGGACTGCCCGCGACGGCGGCAGCCACTGACACGCGGATTTCATCAGCGCCTGGGATGCTGGACGACCGTTCGTTCACCGCAAACTCCGTATGAGCACGCTTGATCGTCGCGATTTTCTACGCGCTGGCCTCTACGGTGCCGGCCTTGGCTTGCTGCCGCCCTCCATCGCCCGCGCCCTCAGCATCCCGGCCAAGGTCGTCAACCGCGACATCACAGATGTGCAGCACGTGGTGATCCTGATGCAGGAAAACCGCAGCTTCGACCACTACTTTGGTCTGCTGCAGGGCGTGCGCGGTTTTGGCGACCGCTTCATGCTGCCGCGCTACAACGGCGAGTCGATGCTGGTGCAGCGCAACGCCAGCCGCACGGTGCTGCCGTACTACCTCGACAGCCGCGAGGGCAACGGCCTGGTGGTAGGTACACCGCACTCCTGGGGTGATGCCCACGACGCCTGGGACCACGGCCGGATGACCCATTGGCCAGTGGCCAAGAACGATGTCTCGATGGGCTATCTCAAGCCTGAAGACCTCGACTACCACACGGCACTGGCCAACAGCTTCACGCTCTGCGACCACTACCACTGTGCGCTGCCGGGCGGCACCAATTCCAACCGCATCCATCTGTGGACCGGCACCAACCGTGGCACCACCGCACGCAGCGAGGGCGCCGAGATGTGCGTGGTCAACAACGATGGTTGGGACACGCTCAATGGCACGCCGCTGGAAAACAGCCTGACCTGGACCACCTATCCCGAGCGCTTGCAGGCCGCCGGCGTGAGCTGGAAGGTGTATCAGTTTCTGCCCGACAACTTCACCGACAATCCGCTGTCCGGCTTCAAGGCCTACCGCGATGCCTACGGCCGCATCAACAACGGCAACCTCGCCAGCTACAGCGACGCCGCGACCCTGCCGCCGGTCGACTATGTCGAAGCCCTGCACGACAACCCCGACTCGCCGCTCTACGAGCCGCTCTACAAGGGCATCGGCAAGACCGAACCGGGCTATCTGGTCGATCCCCTCATCAACTTCCGCCTGGCGGCGCTGACCGGCACCCTGCCTCAGGTGAGCTGGCTGGTGCCACCAAAGAACTTTACCGAGCATCCCGGTGGCGGCCCGCCCTCGCTCGGCGCCTGCTACATCAGCCAAGTGCTGGACGCGCTCACCGCCAACCCCGACACCTGGGCGAAGACCGTGTTCCTGATCAACTACGACGAGAACGACGGCAACTTCGACCACCTGCCGCCGCCCTGCCCGCCCTCACCGCTGCCGGACGGTGGCTACGCCGGCAAGAGCACGGTCGACACCAGCCGCGACTACATGAACGTGCCCAACGCCACCAATCTGGAGCCTGGCGACGGCCAGCCTTACGGGCCGGGGCCGCGAGTACCGATGCTGGTGATCTCGCCGTTCAGCCGAGGTGGTTACGTCAACTCGCAGGTACACGACCACACCTCGGTGATCCGCTTCCTGGAACAGCGCTTCGGGGTGATGGAACCCAACATCAGCCCCTGGCGGCGGGCGGTGATGGGCGATCTCAGCAGCGCCTTCGACTTCGCCAACCCCAACGACGACCGCAGCTTCGTGCGCGAATTGCCGAGTACCAACCTGCTCGGCGCCGTCCTGCAATACGCCCAACAGTCCAGCCAGGCCTATGTCGAGCCGCCAGCGGAAGACGCGCAGAGCCTACCGGTGCAAGCACCGGGCAGCCGGCCGGCGCGGGCTCTGCCCTACCGTCTGGAGGTGCGGGCACAGGCGGCAGCCGACGGGCTGGAGCTGCAATTCGAGAATCACGGCGAGGCCGGCGCGGTGTTCCAGGTCTACGACCGCTATCGGCTTAGCGACATCCCGCGCCGCTACACGGTCGAGGCCGGCAAGACGCTCGCCGACCACTGGACCGCTTTCGACGCCACCACCGGCCTCTACGATCTCTGGGTGCTCGGCGCCAATGGCTTCCACCGGCTGTTCCGTGGCAGTGCCGACTCGGCAGCGGTGGAGATCCACACTCAGTTCGAGCCGGCGACGCGGACGCTGCGCCTGTCACTGCGCAACAGCGGCAGCACGCCGGCCGACTGCGTCATCACCGCCGCCGCCCACCGCAACGATGGCCCCTGGCCGCTGCGACTGGCACCGGGCGCGAGCGAGGAGAAAATCTTCGAACTGGATGCCAGCGAGGGCTGGTACGACTTCACCGTGCGCGGCCCCGGCGGCCTGTTGCGGCGGCTCGCGGGCCATCTGGAGAATGGCAGTGCCAGCACTAGCGACCCGGAGATGGGCGCGCCGCAGGCGGTGGCCGCGTTCAGCTTTGCCGACCGGCTGGAGGCGCTCCCCGGAGAGGCCGTGGAGTCCGCGCAAGCCGTGCTGGGTGGCTACAGCGGCTATCTGCCTATCCAGGCCGGGCCAGGCACTGAGTTCAGCCTCGACGGCGGCCCCTGGGTCGCCGACGCGCCGCCGGTCTGCGCCGGACAGTCGCTGCGGCTGCGGCATCGCGCCGCGAGCACGCTGGCGACCGAGGCCTTGAGCCGAATCCGTGTCGGCGCGCTGGACGTCGGCTTCCGCTCCAAGACCGTCGCGCAACTGCCCTCGCCGGACCCGGCGCCAGGACTAGGCCACGAGGGCCGCTACGGGGGTGCACTTGGAGAGGCCGCGCTCGCGGCGCTGGGCGCCGCAGCGCTGGCGCGCCGTGCCCTCGACGAGTCGCCCTGCGAGGAGACCGCACCGCCGGCGAATCACTGAGCGGCACCGACCGCAGCCGCTCAGTCCTTGAGCAGCCGGGCGTGGTGCGCGAGGTGGTCGTGGACGAAGGTCTGGATGAAGTAATAGCCGTGGTCGTAGCCGGCGTGGCGGCGTAGCGTCAGCGGCTGGTCCGCGTCGCGGGCGGCGGCTTCCAGCGCATCCGGCTGCAACTGGGCTAGAAACTGGTCGCCGAGCCCCTGATCGACCAGCACCGGGCCTGGGAAGCGCGCACCGGCCTTCAGCAGCTCGCAGGCATCGTAGGCACGCCAGGCCGCCGGATCGTCACCGAGGTAGCCGCGAAAGGCCTTCTGCCCCCAGGGCACGGCGCTGGGATGGCTGATCGGCGCCAGCGCCGACAGCGACTGCCAGACACCCGGATGGCGCAGCGCGCTGACCAGCGCGCCGTGGCCGCCCATGCTGTGCCCGAACAGACCGCGCCGACCGGGCAAGGCCGGAAAGTGCGCCTCGATCAGGGCCGGCAACTCGGCGTTGACGTAGCTGCCCATGCGGTAGTGCGGCGCCCAGGGCGCGACCGTCGCGTCCAGATAGAAGCCGGCGGCCAGGCCAAAGTCCCAGCTCTCCGCCTCGCCCGGCAGGTTCAGGCCGCGCGGCGAGGTATCGCAAGTCACCAGCATCAGGCCGAGTTCGGCGGCAAGACGCTGGGCGCCGGCCTTGATGACGAAGGTCTCTTCGGTACAGGTAAGTCCGGCGAGGTAGTACAGCGCCGGCACCCGCGCCCCGGCCAGCGCCTGCGGCGGCTGGTAGACCGCGAAGTTCATGGCCGTGCCGGTGCTACCGGAGGCGTGGCTGTAGAAGCCCTGAACGCCACCGAAGCAGGCGTGGGTGGATCGGGTGGTGTAGGCGCTGGCGCTCATGCGGACCGCGGGTAACAGGGAATGGACATAGTGTGGCAGCAGTGGCGCCGCCACTCACCAGGGCAGGCGTACCCGGTCGCGGTAGAAGCCGCCGCTGGGGCCGTCGTCCGGCAACTCGGCGGCCCAGAGAATGCCCTCGACCGCCTCGGCCACCGGCCGCGCACCCATCGCCAGCGCGCCCTCGAAGGTGGCGGTGAAGCCGGGGCAGACGGCATTGACCAGCACGCCGCTGCCGGCCAGCTCCTCCGCCAGCAGCGCGGTGAGGCCGTTCAACGCCAGCTTCGACAAGCCATAGCCCGGGCCCATGGCATTGCCAGCCGCAAGCCCGAAGCGCGCATCGCCATAGCTGCCGGCGCCGCTGCTGACGTTGACGATGCGGCCCCGGCCGTCGGCGCGCAACAGCGGCAGCAGGGCCTGGCTGAGTTGCCAGGTGCCGAACAGGTTCACCTCCATCATCCGCCGCGCCGCGCCGAGATCGGCGCTGGCGGGACGCGTACCACGCGGAGCGCCACTGGCGATGTTGCCGATGCCAGCGTTGTTGATCAGCAGCCGCAGGCCGCCGTACTGGCTGCCGATGTGCTCCGCCGCCGCAGCCACCGAAGTGGCATCGGCGATGTCGAGCGGTAGCGGCACCACCACCCCGCCCTCCTCGCACAGCCGTGCCGCCAGCACCGAGGCAGCATGGCCATCGCGCGCCGCCAGCAGCACCCGGTAGCCGCGCGCCGCCAGTGCCGCGCAGAGGCCGTAGCCGAGACCTTCCGCGCGCCCGGCACCAGTGACCAGCGCCAACCCGGGCCCGGCAGTCATGCGCCTGTGCTCAATAGACCACCACGCTGCGGATCGACTCGCCGCGCGCCATCAGCTCGAAGCCCTCATTGATCTGCTCCAGCTTCAGGCGGTGGGTGATGAGGTCGTCGATGTTGATCTTGCGGTCCATGTACCAGTCGACGATCTTCGGCACGTCGGTGCGGCCCCGGGCGCCGCCGAACGCAGAACCGATCCAGCGCCGGCCGGTGACCAGTTGGAACGGCCGCGTGGCGATCTCGGCGCCCGCCGGCGCCACGCCGATGATGGTGCTCACACCCCAACCCTTGTGGCAGCACTCCAGCGCCTGGCGCATCACCTGCACATTGCCGATGCACTCGAAGCTGTAGTCGGCGCCGCCACCGGTCAGCTCGACCAGATGCGCGACCAGATCGCCCTGCACGTCCTTGGGATTGACGAAGTGGGTCATGCCGAAGCGCCGCGCCATCGCCTCGCGCGCCGGATTCATGTCCACACCGACGATCTTGTTGGCGCCGACCATCTTCAGCCCCTGGATGACATTGAGGCCAATACCACCCAGACCAAACACCACGCAGTTGGCCCCGGCTTCGACCTTGGCGGTAAAGATCACCGCGCCGATGCCGGTGGTCACGCCGCAGCCGATGTAGCAGACGGTGTCGAAGGGCGCGTCCTCGCGGATCTTCGCCAGCGCGATCTCCGGCAGCACCGTGTAGTTGGCGAAAGTCGAGCAGCCCATGTAGTGCAGCACCGGCCGGCCCTGAAAGCTGAAGCGCGAGCTGCCGTCCGGCATCAGGCCCCTGCCCTGCGTGCCGCGAATCTTCTGGCAGAGATTGGTCTTTTGCGAGGTGCAGTAGTCGCACTCGCGGCATTCCGGCGTGTACAGCGGGATGACGTGATCGCCCTTCTTCAGCGACTTCACGCCCGGCCCGACCTCGACGACAACCCCCGCGCCCTCGTGGCCGAGGATGGCCGGAAACAGGCCTTCCGGGTCGGCGCCGCTGAGCGTGAATTTGTCGGTATGGCAGAGGCCGGTGGCCTTGATCTCGACCAGCACCTCGCCCTCGCGCGGACCCGACAGTTGCACGGTCTCAATAGACAGCGGTTTACCAGCCTCGAAGGCAACGGCGGCGCGGACATCCATGGTGGGCTCCTGAACGAAAAATGGCGATACCGCGAAGGGTACTAGATACCCCGGCCTCCACCCATCGCCGCGCCACTACCGCTTGCCCCGAGGCCGGTCCGGATTCGCGCGCATCGGCCGACAGTTACCGCACTTCCCCAAGCCAGGAGTTGGGTCATGACCAGCCAGCGCCGCCAAACCATCTACCGCGTCCACCACGAAACCGGCCTGGCCCTGCGCCAGATCGTCCGCGAATGTCGCGGCCTGCAACCCGCCGACATCGGCCGCCGCTACGGCGTGATCCTGCGCCCCGCGCGCTCGGCACGCTGAGGCATCGGCGGCGAGAAACCGCTACTCCAGGTTCTGCACCTGCTCGCGCATCTGCTCGACTAGCACCTTCATCTCGACGACGTACTTGGTCATCTCGGCGTCCTGCGACTTGGAGCCGGTGGTGTTCACCTCGCGGTTGAACTCCTGCATCAGGAAGTCCAGGCGCCGGCCGACCGCTTCCTTGCCGGCCAGCGCGGCGCGCAGTTCGACCAGATGGCTGCCGAGGCGCGACAGCTCCTCGTCCACGTCCAGGCGCTGCGCGGCCATCACCGCCTCCTGCGCCAGGCGCTGCGGCTCGATCTCCACACCCAGATCGGCGACCTTGGCGCGCAGGCGCTCCAGCCAGGCGTCGCGCACCAGCGGCGCGCGCTCGCGCACCTTGGCGACGTAGCTCTCCAGCTCGTTAGCACGCTCGTGCAGAAAGCCGGCAGTGCGCGCGCCCTCGCGCTCACGCGCGGCGCTGAATTCCACCAGGGCGCGGCCGAACAGCTTCAGCGCCTCGGCCTGCAAGGGCGCGAAGTCGGGCGCCTCCTGGCGCAGCACGCCGGGGAAACCCAGCACCCGCATCGGGTCCGGCACGCTGGTCGCACCCAGGGCCTCGGTCACCGCGTCGAGCGCCGAGCGCACCGCCAGCAGGCGGTCCTGATCCAGACTCAGCGCGCTCTGGCCGCTGGCGTCCATGGTGTAGCGCAGCGCCACCTCCACCTTGCCGCGCGCGACCTTGGCGGCGGTGAGCTGGCGCAGCTCGCTTTCCAGCGCGCGGAATTCCTCCGGCAGCTTCAGCGTCAGGTCGAGGTAGCGGCTGTTGACCGAGCGCACTTCCCAGACCAGCCGCGCGCCCGGCACCTGCGCCTCGACGCGGGCGAAGCCCGTCATACTGCGAACCACACTGCCGTTTCCGCTACCCGCCATGACTCACACTCGCTCGAAGATCCACCGGTTGGTGGCGCGCATTGTAGCCCTCGGTCTGCTGCTGACCTTCGGCGCGGCGCAGGCGGCGGCGCCCACCCTGAAGTGGCAACTGGTCGCCAGTCATCCCCACGAGGCCAGCGACTTCACCCAGGGACTGGTCTGGCACCAGGGCCGGTTGTTCGAGAGCGCCGGCCAGTACGGGGCTTCGCGGATCGCCGAGAAAGAACTGAGCAGCGGCAAGACCCTGCGCAACACCACGCTGCCCGGCAACGAGTTCGCCGAAGGCCTGGCGCTGATCCAGGGACAGCTCTGGCAACTCACCTGGCGCGAGGGCGTGGCCCACGTCTATGACCTGGACTTGCAGCCCCTCAAGCGCCTGCGCTACGGCGGCGAAGGCTGGGGCCTGGCCAGCGATGGCCAGCAACTGGTGGTCAGCGATGGCTCGTCGCGGCTGTACTTCGTCGATCCCGAGGGCTTCCGTCTGCGACGCAGCATCGAGGTGAGCGACGACGGCCAGCCGGTGCCGATGCTCAACGAGCTGGAGTGGTTCGAGGGGGCGATCTACGCCAACGTCTGGATGACCGACCGGGTGGCGCGCATCGACCCGGCCAGCGGCCAGGTGACCGGCTGGCTCGACTTTGCGCCGCTCAAGCGCGCCGCCGGCATCAGCGCGGATCAGGAGGCCCGTGGCGCGGTGCTCAACGGTCTGGCCTGGCGCGCCGAGAAGCGCCACCTGCTGGTCACCGGCAAGTGGTGGCCGCAGTTGTTCGAGTTGAAGCTGGACGGCATTGGCGCAACAAAGTAACCACTGTTACCCACAGATCGTCCGCCGTCGCAGCACTGCACCAGCGTGGATTGACCAGCAAGCGGTTCTCCCTCTATAAAGCGAGCCTCGAATTCGCAGGATTTTCTGGAGGAGAACCAGAAATGCTCATTACCCACGAGCACCAGGAGCTGTACCGCAACGTCAAGAAGTTCGTCCAGGACGAACTCAATCCGCACATCCCGCAATGGGAGAAAGACGGAATCTGGCCGGCGCGGGAAGTGCTCGGGAAGATGGGCAAGCTCGGCTACCTGGGCATCAACAAGCCGGAGTCGGTCGGCGGCCTGGGGCTGGACTACAGCTACGAGGTGATGTTCGCGCAGGCCATCGGCAACTGCATCTGCGGCAGCCTGCCGATGGCCATCGGGGTGATCACCGACATGGCCACGCCCGCCCTCGCCCGCTTCGGCTCCAAGGCCTTGCAGCAGGAATTCCTGGCGCCGGTGGTGGCCGGCGAGATGGTCTGCTCGATTGCCGTTTCCGAAGCCGGTGCCGGCTCCGACGTGGCGGGCGTGAAAACCACGGCGGTGAAGGACGGCGACGACTACGTCATCAACGGCAGCAAGATGTGGATCACCAACGGCACCCAGGCCGACTGGGCCTGCGTGCTGGCCAACACCAGCGAAGGCAAGGTGCACCAGAACAAGAGCCTGATCGTGGTGCCGCTGGACGCCAAGGGCGTGGACCGCAAGACCAAGCTCGACAAGCTCGGCATGCGCAGCAGCGATACCGCGATGATCTTCTTCGACAACGTGCGAGTGCCGCGCCGCAACCTGATCGGCGTCGAGGGCATGGGCTTCATGTACCAGATGATGCAGTTCCAGGAAGAGCGCCTGTACGGCGCCGCCTCGTCCATCGACGGCCTCACCAACATCATCAACGAGACCATCGACTACACGCGCCAGCGCCAGGCCTTCGGTGGCTCGATCCTCGACAACCAGTATGTGCACTTCAGGCTGGCCGAACTGAAGACCGAGGTCGAGGCGCTGCGCGCGCTGATCTACGACACCACCGAGCGCTACATCGGCGGCAAGGAAAAGATGGAAGACCTCGCCATGCTCGCCAGCATGTGCAAGCTCAAGGTCGGCCGCCTCGGCCGCGAGGTGACCGATAGCTGCCTGCAGTTCTGGGGCGGCCAGGGCTTCATGTGGGACAACAACGTCGCCCGCGCCTACCGCGATACCCGCCTGGTTTCCATCGGCGGCGGCGCCGACGAGATCATGCTCGGCATCATCGCCAAGTGCATGGGCATCCTGCCCAGCAAGAAGGCGCACGAGGCGAAGAAGGCCGCGCAGGCAGCCTGAGTCTCATCGCAAGGCTGGCTTGAACAACGCCCCGTCCGCCGACGGGGCGTTTTCATTTCCGCAGGTGCTGGGTCTCGGCCAGCACGCGCCGGCAGGGATCGCCGAGCTCAGAGCTCCAAGCCCAGCGTCAGCCGCAGCGCGCGCGGCTCCACCGGATGGAAGTGGGTGTCGGCAACACCGTCCGCCGGCTCGCCCGGCAGGCGCGACTCGTAGTAGTAGGTGATGTCGTGGTCCCGGCTGTCGAACAGGTTCAGCACCTGCAACTTCGCCGAATAGCGCTGCCGGTAGCGGTAGCCGACCTGGGCATTGACCACGCTGGTGGCCCTGGAGCGCACGCTGTTGTCCTCGATCAGCGGCCCGCCGCCGAGATAGCGCAGCCGCAGACCGCCGCTCCAGCCGCGGATATCGGGCACGGTCAGGCCCAGCCCGTAGACGCTGCCAATCGAGTTGGGAATGCGGTCGCCGTCCTCGGAGTCCAGCCGCGCGCGTGCGTAGGCGTAGTCGGCATCCAGCGCCAGCCAGTCGCTCAAGGCGTAGTACAGCGACAGCTCCACACCCCGACGACGGCTGGCGCCGCTCGGCTCGTTGGCGCCGGCATCGCCGACATAGACCAGTTCGGAGTCGAAGTGCAGCTGCCAGAGCGAGGCCGCGATGCTGAGCCCGGGAACGATGGCGCTGGAGACCCCGATCTCGCCGCCGCGCGCCTTCACCAGGGCATCGACCGGGTCCTGCGGCGTGGTCTGGTCCAGCGGATCAACCGTGGTGGTCACCCCGCGCGCGTCATTGCTGTGAAAGCCCTCGCCGTAGTTCAGGTAGAACTGCGTCCGCGACCAGGGACCGAACACCAGCGCCAGCTTCGGGCTGAGGATGGCGTCGTCGGCGCGGCCGGAGTTGGCGGCCAGATCGCTGTCGACCTCGAAGGAATAGGCATCCGCGCGCAGACCCAGCTGGGAGCGGAACCAGGGCGTCCACTTCTGGGTGCTGCTGAGGAAGACGCCGGCGCTGCCCTCGCGCACCTGATCCTCGCGCACCGTCGCCAGCCGCTCGCGGGCGCGGGTCTTGTACAGCCCGACCGGTGCGATGTCGTCGTAGCGCGCTTGCAGGCCCAGACTCAGGTCAGCCGGGATGGCGGTTGGCAGCAGCCAGTAGCGGCGCGCACTGAAGCCGTAGACCATGCGGTCGTCGAACTGGTTGAACTGGTCGCCGTCGTCCGGGTTGTCGAGGAAGTAGGTGAAGTTGGAATAGAGCTGCATGCGGTACTTGAGCGCGTAGGCCTGGGCGCGCCAGTTGCCGCGTTCGGCCAGGCCACGCCATTCCAGCGCGCCGCTGTAGCGCCCCACCGTGCCGCCGTCGCTGGGATCAATGAAACCCAGTCGGTCGATCTGGCCACCGTCCACGGCCCGCTGCGGAATCTGGTCCGGCGCGGTGTAGTCGATGTGGTAGGCCATCAGCGAGGCGGTGAAGCCCTCGGTGGCGCTGCCCTGGTTGTAGCGGGCAATGCCGGCGAACTTCTTCATGTCCTCTTCGAGCTGGAACGGCCCCTGGTAGCGGGTGGCCTGCAGGCCCAGCAGCAGCTTGCCGTCCAGCACGCTGGGCGAGGCCGCGAGCAGGCTGCTGTAGTAGCCGTACTCGCCGAGGCTGACCTCGGCGCGGCTGCGCGGCAGCTCGTCCAGGTAACGCAGGTTGGCGGAACCGGCGGCGCCGAAATCACCCACATCGGCGTAGTACGGCCCCTTGCGGTAGGACAGCGAGCCGATCAGCTCGGGAATGATGAAGTTGATGTCGGCATAGCCCTGCCCGTGGCCGTGGCTGCGCATGTTCACCGGCAGGCCATCGACCTCGGCGTAGAAGTCGGTGCCGTGATCGAGATTGAAACCGCGCAGGAAGTACTGATTGGCTTTGCCCTCGCCACTGTGCTGGGTGACCATCAGTCCGGGCACGAACTCCAGCAGCTCGCCGGCACGCGAGATCGGCCGCTCCGCCAACTGCTCGGCGGTGACAGTGCCCTCGGTGGAGGACTGCGCGGCGGATTGCAGGGTCTGGCTGGCACGCACGGTCACCGGGTCCAGCTCCACCGGAACGCCGCCAGCCATGGCCGGCCCGACCAGGCTCAAGGCCAGTGCGGCGACTTCAGCACTCCATTGCCTACTCATGCGACTGCTCTCTCCTGAAATGCCCCAGGGGCCGTTGTTATCGGACTGCCGTCTTGTGCGGCCACTGCCCGAGCTTACCGGTCTCAACCCTTGCCGGAGGACACGGCAGCCTCGCGCAGGGTGGCGATGCCATCGGCATACATCTCGCGCATGGCGGCGGTCACCTCCGGCGCGGCAGTCTCCGGCGAGCCGGCATTGAATGGCGGTGCCGGGTCGTACTCGAAGTAGAGCTGCAAGGCCTGGGCGTAGTTTTCCGAGGCCAGCTTGGCGACGATCCGCAGGCCAAAGTCCATGCCGGCGGTGACGCCACCGGCGGTGATGAACTTGCCGTCCTCGACAGTGCGCGCCACCACCGGCGTGGCGCCCAGCGTGGTCAGCACGTCGCGCACCGCCCAGTAGGTCGCCGCGCGTCTGCCCTTCAGCAAACCGGCGGCGCCCAGCACCAGCGAGCCAGTGCAGACGCTGGTGACATAGCGCGCGGATTTGGCGCGCTCGCGCAGCCAGTCGAGCATGGCCTGGTTGCGCATCAGCTTGGCGGTACCGTCCAAGCCGCCAGGCACGAACAGCACGTCCAGATCGTCCGGGCAGGCCGCCGGCAAGGTGGTGGGCAGCACCGCGATCCCTGGTCCGGCACTGATCGGCTTGAGCTCCTCGGCGACGATGTGCACCTGGGTCTGGAACATGCCGGTGAACAACTGGTGCGGAATGATGAAGTCGAGCGGGAACATGCCCGGGTAGGCGAGCATGGCGATCTGCCGCTGCTTGGCCGGGAACATCTGCTTGAGCTTGGCGCTCTCGCCACCGGCGAGATCGTTGAACAGCTTCATCATCACTTCGTAGTGCCTGCGCTCGGCGGCACTGGCTTCGGCAGCGGCGGCGAAACGGCTCACCGGCAGGGCAGCCAGCGCGGCGGCGGCGGCGAGCACGCGGCGGTGGAATTCGCGACGGGTCATGGTCGATGGTCCTTGAGGTTCAGTGGCGGAAGCGATAGGCCAGGATCAGCCGCAGATTGCGGGCCTCGCCGGGAATGACGCCGTTGAAAAGGTAGGTATACGGCTCGTAGTAGTGGACATCGGTGAGATTGTTCACCGCCAGGTCGATGCTGAAGTCGCGCCAGCCCAACGTGGCGCCGGCATCGCTCAGGCAGCGGCCGGGCACGGTGAAGTTGTTGCCGAGGTCGCCCTCGCTGGCGCTCTGGCAGCGGTAGGTGCCGAAGACCCGCAAGTTCGCCGGCACCCGCAGCAGCTCGGCAACCAGCTGGCCGCGCCAGCGCCGCGCCGGCACCCCGGGCAGGCGGTTGCCAACCGGATAGCTGTTGTCCTCCTCCAGCCGCGAGCGCAGCCAGGCCGCCGAAGCGTTGAGGGTGAAGCGGTCCCAGAACCGGTAGGGCGCGTTCAGCGAGGCCTCGAGGTCATAGCCCCGCACCGATTGCAGACCGGTGCTGATCTGGCTCAGTCCGGTCGGGTCGTTGGGGTTGAGCGTGGGCACGTTGCGGCGGCGGATGTCGAAGTGCGCCGCCTCCAGCCGGCCCCAGTCGCTATTGACCAGGCGCAGGCCAAACTCGCGCTGCTCCGACAGCTCCGGCTTGGGCGACTCGGTGCCGGTGAAATAGGCACGGAACTGGTGTCCCTCGCCGCGACCATAGAACAACCAGAGACCGTCCTCGTCCTGGTCGGAATACGCCTTCCACAGCTTGGCAGCGAGGCCGTACTGGCGGGCGGCGAGGTCATAGCGGTCGCGACGGTCAACGAACAGTCCAGTGCCCTGTAGCAGCGGGTTCTGGAGCAGCGGATCGAGCAGGGGTTGCAGGGCCGCCAGCGCGTCCTCGCCAAGCAGATCGCGGATCAACTGGTCAGTGACGCTGCTCTGGCGGAAATCCACCGTCGCCCGGGTGCGGGTGCCACCATAGAAGGCATTGAGCCAACCGCCGTAGCGCCATTGCAGGCCGGCCGAGAGGTTGCGGATATGGAAGCGGCTATCCGACTGCGCGAACGGCAGGATCGGCTCCGCCCAGCGCGTGTAGCGCGGCTCGGCAAGATCAATCGGCGCGGCCAGGCCGGTGTACAGCTCGATGTGGTCGGGACCGTCCTCGCCGCCGTAGCTGAGCCAGCCGGTCCAGCGGCCGAGTTCGACGCCCGCCAGCGTCCAGTCCGGACTGCGGGCGGTGAGCCGCGCGCGCGCCTGCTTCTCGACGGTCTCGCCGTCATAGGTGCCGGACAAGCGCTGGAAGGTGCTCGGCAGCAGCGGCGCGTAGTCCGGGGTATTGCTGCTGACGTACTGCGCGGCCTGGTCGATCTGCGACTCCAGCTGCCGGGCCGCCGCGCTGAGCTCCAGCCACTCAGTGATCGGCAGCAGGCCATCGACGCCCTGCGCGCGGGTCCGGGTGTGCGACAGCGGCACGTCCGGGTCCATCACGCTGCGCGAATCCGGGATCGAGAAGCCGGAGCTGTCCAGGGTGCCGGTGCTGGGCAGGCCGGGATAGTCCTTCTGCGTGCGGCGTGAATCCTCGTAGTAGAACGACAGCCGGCCGCCGAAGCCACGCAGCGACAGGCTGGGCCGCACCTTCTGGTGGTCGAGCACTGCCCAGTCGAAGAAGCCGCCGCCCTCGCCGCGCTCCGCCGCCAGCGCCAAGGACAGCACCGGCAGCAGATCGCCGGAGTCCAGATCGACCAGATAGTTGCGCTGCTGGTAGCGCGAGCCGCCCGCCGCCAGGCTGAGCTGCCGGCGGGTGCCAGCCCAGCGCGAGTGGATGTCGATGGCGCCGCCCGGCGGCAGGCCGAGCGCACCGGAATTGAGCGAAGAGCCCGGCCCCTTGACGAAGTCGATGCGCTCGATGCCGGCAAGGCTGTCGCGGTCGCCATAGCTGCCGAAGCTGGCGAAGCCGTCGCGCAACAGGTAGGCGTCGAATCCGCGCAGGCTGTAGGCCCCCTGCGGCTGCAACTGGAAACTCACCGGCGCGATAACGCTGGCGACCGCCTCCAGCGCCTCGCGCTGGTCGCGGGCGCCGAAGGCCATCAGCTCTTCGATGGAGTAGGAGACTATCGACAGCGGCTGGGTATGGCTGGCGCCATCGAGTCCGCTGGAAAGCGGCTCGGCCGGGCCGGCCGCGCGGCCGGCGCGCACCACCACTGACTCCAACTGCACCACCGTCTCGTCGGTCGGCGCGGTCTGGACCGGAATGCTATCGAGCGGCGCAGCCGAGGGCTCGGTCGCCGCCTCCTGCGCTCCGGCCATCGCCGCCAGGCCTAGCAGCGGCGCGGCGAGCAGCCCGGGGTTTGGCCGCCAGCGAGCGGACCGGTTCGGGGTCGTCATGGCCGCACCTGCGGTCGCCCCGAATCGGCGGCCGGGGCGCCGGCCTCGACTGGCAGCCAGCGAATTTCCACCGGGTGGTATTCCGGCACGGGCGGCGCGGACAGGCTTGCGCACAAGGCCAGCAGCAACAGACTCCAGGTCGCGACATGGCGGGCACGGCGCGGCCAGTGGTCAAAGGCGAAGAAGCCATCAGGCATGGAATGATCCTCCCAGCAGTTCGAACAGCCTGTGCGGCCAGGCCGGCCCCCAGGCCGCCGCCGCCGCGATCAGCAGCGCGGCGGCGAGCAGGTTCAGCCAGCCCAGCCAGTACAGGAGCCGGTGCCGGCGGACCCGGCCCGGCGGCGGCGTATTCAGTAACGGCTTGCGCATCGGCCTAGGCTCCCCCGCCACAGCGGGCGTGCATCGGAACCTTGCCGTAGGGGTCGCTGAACCGGCGGTCGCAGACGAAATCCCAGTCGGTGAGGCTATCGAAGAAGGCCAGCAGATCCTCGACCTCGGCGTCGCTGATGCTGAAGCCGATCATCAGCGCATCCTTGTTGGGATTCTTCGAGCCGACGCCGGCATAGGGCCCTTCGGGGATGGTGCGGCCGCCAGCGGCGTAGTGATCGACAACCAACTCCCGCAGGCTGGCGATAGAGCCATCGTGCATGTAGGGCGCAGTGAGGGCGATGTTGCGCAGGGTCGGCGGCCGGAACCGGCCCATGTCCGTGGCCTTGAAGGTGAACTGGTACAGACCCTGGTTGCTGGTCGGATAGTTGCCCTTCTCCAGCGGATAGCCGGTGGCCGGGCCGGCGATGTTGTAGAGCGCGTTGTTCTTGTACTCGATGTTGTCGATGCTGGTGCCGGCATGTACCACCGAATTGGCCAGGTTGAAGCCGTTGTGGCAGTGGTTGCATTCCAGCCGTTCGGAAAAGAACAGCGCCTCGCCGCGACGCGCCGCCTCGCTCATCGCCGTGCGGTCCGGATTGCTGGCGGCGTGGTAGCGGTCGTAGGCGGAATTGCCGGAAATCAGCGTCGCGGTGAACGCCGCCAGCGCCCGCGCGACGTTGTCGAGCGTGAACGGCTCGGCCTGCCCCGGGAAGGCGGCCGCGAACCGCGCCGGATAGGCGGGGTCGGCGCGGAAGCGGTCCAGCATGGTCTGTTCGCGCCCCTGCCAACCCAGTTCCACCGGGTCCTGGTTGAGCAGCACCACCAGCGCCTGCTCGCGCAGGGTCTTGATGTTGGGATTGGCCCAGTTCTGACGCGCGTTATAGACCGCGTTGGTCAGGCTCATGGAGTTGCGTGAATGCATCTCGCCGCCCGGCGCCAGCGCGGTCGCGCGGCCGTCGGTGAACGCCAGGCGCTGCTCGTGACAGCTCGCGCAGGAGCCATTGCCGGTAAACGCCAGCCGGTCGTCGTAGAACAGAAAGCGGCCGAGCGTGACCTTGGCCTCCGACATCGCCTCGCCGGCAGCGACCCGGGGCTCGGGGAAACCAGCCGGCAGCTCGAAGACATAGGCCGCCGGCGCGGTGGCGGCGGGGGTATCCCCGCCGCCACCGCCGCAGGCCGCCAACAACCCGGCAGCCGCCACGAGGGCGGATACCAGGCGGTCGCGGGACTTCACTCGCCCACCGTGAACAGGGCCTGTTCACGGCGCGGCACCAGGTCCGGCGGATTGAAGGCGTAGTCGAGTCCGAACTTGGGAATCACCGTGACGCACTCCGGATCGCCCGGGAAGGACATGCAGCCCGGCGAGGTATCGGCGGTGTTCTGGGTGACATCGACCTCCGAAATCAGCGGCGCAATGTCGGCGACGATGGGATGCCCCTGAGCGATCTCGTCGTAGGCCAGGCAGATGCGCGGACGATTGGGGTAGCTGCACTCGCCGTCCGGTGCGGCGCCGAACTCGCTGCTGCCATTGCTACAGCCGGTGCTGCCCAGGTGCACGAAGAAGTTCGCTGCGGCCTTGTCCGGGTCCGCGACCGAGTCGAAGCGGAAGAACATGCGCCCGAACAGCCAGCTCCAGTCCATGCCGGTGACATTGAGCGGGCTCGGCGCGGTGGCCGGATCGCTGTGGGCCAGCTCGAAGGGCACCCCGAGGGTGAAGCAGAGCCGCTCGTAATCACCCTTCTTCACCGTGCCGCTCAGCGCCAGGTTGCGCACCGGCACCGGGCTGTCGCAGCCCTGCGCATGGCCGAGCAGAGCGACGCCGTGGCTGGCGTCCTGATAGACCGTGGCGTTGGGCTTGCCGGCCAGACGCACCCGCTCCGTGCCACTGGCATTCTCCAGCTCGAAATCGCTGGCGTAGTAGCGGAAGCCCTCGACCCGCAGGCTGTGGCCGTTGCTGCCGAGGTTCTCGTAGCGCTGACCACAGACCGCTTCCTCCCCGCCGACCTTGATCTGGAAACCGAGATTCACCAGCTGCTGCCGGTCGGTCAGTACCTGCAGGGAACCGGCGACGTTGTCGGCCAGCTTGGCCTGTTGCGCGGTATCGCTGGCCAGCGTCGCGAAGTCGATGTTGTCGAACCACTCTTCGTAGCGCACCGCAACGGTCAGCTCCAGCTCGCGATTGGCCTGGTCGAGCGTCACCGGCGTGGTGAACGGCAGACTCAGCCGGCGGCTGGCGCCGGTGTACTTGGCCTGTACGCAGTGGTGTGCGCTGACTGCCTCCGCCTCCGCGTCGGAGAGCCCGACGGTGCTCTCGTAGTAGCAGGGCGCGACATTCACCGCAGCGCCGACCATGCTGGTATCGAGCGAGCCGCCGTGCTTGGCGGTGGTCGGACCGCCCGGTTGCAGTTCAACGATCAGCCCGCAGTAGCGGCCGGGGCTGGCCTTGAGGCTGCCGAGACCGGTGCCCTCGCTGCCGATCACGCTGACCGCGCCCTCCGGCGCGTCGCCGCCTTCGCCACCGTGCGCCAGCGCCGGTGCCACCGGACTCAGACTGCGAGCCAGCGAGCGGCCCAGGCTCGCGACCGTCGCCTCGCAACTCTGGAAGGCAACCGGCACCAGGTTGACCAGACCCAGTTGCAGCTCGATCTTGACCCCGTCGCTGCGACGGAAAACGACCGTCTCCGCGTCGCCGCTCTTGGCGGCGGTCTCGTCGTGGTGATGCGCGGCGGAAACCGGAACCGCCTTGATGCTGGCCTCGATACCCTCCTCGCTGGAACCGGAGGAGCAGGCGGACAGGCCCAGGGTGATGCAACTGGCGACCAGCGCCAGCCAATGGATGTTTTTCATGATTGTTCTCAGAAGTCGTAGGTGAGGCCGGCGCGGAAGCTGGGGTCTTCGTCCTGTACGCCGTTGAGCCGGTCCGCCAGCGGAACCTGTGCGCCGGCGTTGAGCAGCAGGTCCTCGCCGATGCGGACGGCGACGCCGGCGAAGCCCATGCTCAGAAAGCCGCCGGAGTCGGGATCGCTGACGCCGGAGAACTTGTTCTTGGCCGACTGCCGCGCGTCGATGCCGAGCTGCAGGGCCAGCGTCTGGCTGATTCCGTACTGAGCCAGCGCGGAGACCAGGGCAACGTCTCCGCCGTGGAAGTTCTGATGCCCTTCACCGTACTTGAAGAAGGTCGCCGAGACCGTCGCGAACCAGGGAAAGCGGTAGTAGCCGTACCAGCCGCCCAGACTGGGCACCAGGGCGCCGGCGTCGGGCTGCACGTCGATGTCGAGCTTCTGCCCGCCCGACTCCACCTGGGCGGCCGTGGGCAGGCGCAATCCGCCGCGCAGGCCGGCGAGGTGACGCCCGGTTTCACCGCCCTGGCGGAACAACACCCAGCGTGCGGTCAGATCGATGTCGCCCAAGCCCTGGGCTTCCAGCCGCGCCAGGTTCGGCGACTCGATCTCCTTGCGGACGAAAGGCAGCTGCGCCGCCAGCGTGAGGTCGGGCGACAGGCTGTAGGCCAGGCCCAGGGTGGTGCGGGATTCGCTGGTTTCCTGCCGATCCAGCCCCGCGCCTTGCGCCTCGGAGCGGTAGAGGGTGTCGAGACCCAGGCGGAAACGCCCGCCGTAGGGCTTCTCCGAGCCCAGCAGGGTGATGGTGTAGTCGCCGCACTTGCAGGTCGAGCAGGCCAGCGCGTCTTGCGCGCCGGCCGCCAGCAGCAGTGCGATACCCGCCCGTAGGGGCAGGCTCTTGTTCTGGAATTGCATTCAATACTCCCAAGGCGGCCGGGATGGCCGCCGAGCTGTCAGATCGCCTCGGTTGAGGCCGGATGCTCAGACGCGGGAGTGCTGCGGCGGGCCACGGGCGCGGGTCTGATCGGTAACGCGCCAGCCGGCGACCTGCGCGCGCGGGCGCCATCTCCAGTCCGACGGCGGCGGTGGCGAATCCAGCCCCGGCAGTCTGCCGGCGCCGGCCAGGTGTGCCGCGTGCGCCATGCCGCAGAAATCGCAGGCGAGCTTGCCCAGCTTGGCGTCATCGCCACCCAGTTGTTTCAGCAGTTCTGGCGGCGCGCTCTCGCGCAGGCGTCGCAGCAGATTGGGCGAGAGCGCGCCGCAGAAGCCGTACAGCAGCGGATCGCCGTTGCGCTGCGCCCAGACACTGGCGTGCGCCATCGGCAGCACCAGCTGGGCCAGCAGCGCCAGGACGCTGAGCCAGACCACCACCAGCCGCTGTCGGCTCCGAGGCAGCATCCGCCTAGCCAACTGCCTTGGAGCGGCGGCGCAGCCAGGTGCCGCCCAGTGCCACGCCGATCAGCAGCAGCGCGAAAGCGGCGCTGAGGCCGTCGCGCCAGTCCTTGCCGGCCCAGGGCGTCACCCACTCCCACTTGTGGGCGTAGGCGAACAGCGCGCCGGCCTGGCGGTCGCCGTCGGTGATGCGCGCCGCCAGCCGCTCGCTGGCGGTGTCGATGAAGTAGGTGCTGTGCTCGGCGTCGGCGGTTTCCAGCTTCCAGACCGGCAGGCGCTTGAACAGGAAGCCGTACTCGGGCGAGAAGGCAGTGACCGGCAGCGCCGAGGACGCGGCACTGGCAATGCCGAAGTACGCCGCCAGCTCGGCCAGGTGCGCGGCCTCGCCGTTGTCCCGGGGCGCACCGTCGCCTGCCGAGACATACCACGCCGAGGACGCCGAGGCGGCGCCCGCCGGGGCACGGCCATGATGCTGGTGCTCGCCCATCGCCAGACCGCGCCCGGTGGTGGTCTCCGGCGGCTGCAGGCTCCAGCGCCACGCCGGCTCGCCGGCCAGGCGGACCAGACTGGCGCCGGCCTTGGCCCGCGCGGGCGCGAGCACCGGGGCGGTCAGCGTCGTCGCAGCGAGGGACAGCGGCCGCTGCGGCGCCTGCCCCTGTTCGCGCTCGGCATTGCCGCGCGCCTGCACATAGCCGCTGAGCACCCAGGCGAGCGCCGCCAGGGCGACGCCAAGCCCGCCCCAGCGGTGCAGACGGCGCAGGTTCCAGCGCCGCCCGCCCGGGCTGCGCAAGGCCAGCACCAGGCCGACCAGCACGGTCAGCGCCACGCCGGCCAGCAGCAGGTTGATCCAGGCATTGCGCGCCGGCGCCGGCAGCCAGGCCCAGGTGTGCAGCGCCCGGAACAGCGCCTGGAAGCCGCGCTTGCGGTCGTCGGACAGCCCCGCCAGCCGGTCTTCCTCGGTGGAGACATAGGCGACCAGGCCATCCGGCCGGTCGAAGCGCAGGCGCCAGACCGGCAGCAGGCGGTTGACGTAGGCGTAGTCGGCGTCGAAGGCAGTCACCGGCTCGGCTTGCAGCAACGCCGCCTGCATTTCGCCGCTGTACCAGCGCGCCAGACGCTCGGCCTGGGCGCGCTCGGTGTCGGCCGGCAGGGCCTGGCCGCTACGGGCGTCGAGATAGCGCACCTCGCCGTCCGGCAGCCGGGCGCGCCAGAGCCAGCGCGCGCCGTCGTCGACCATGCGCAGCGCCGCCAGCTCGCCGATGCCGGCTGCCGCCAAGGCCGCTGCGGGCGCCGGCAGCGCCTCGGCCAGTGGCGTCGATGGCGGCGGCATGAACTGCGCCGGCTTGGGCTGGAAGCGCGTCATCAAGGGGTGCAGCGCGCCGGTGAGCGCGAAGCAGAGTGCCGCCGCCAGGGCCAGCCAGGCGATGCGGCGGTGCCAGCGGCGCAGGCCACTGGTCTTGGGAGTAGTCGCTTGCATAGGGAATTCCGTGCGCCTCTGGCGACCGCGCCGGAGCGCGGTCGCCAGAGGCTTGAAGCTTCAGAGGCGCCATTCCAGACCGGCGTAGAGGCTGCGGCCCTCGCCGGGCAGGAACTGCGCGGCGTTGCTGGCGCGCAGGCTGTCGATCACGCCGGTGGTGGCGGCGTACTTCTCGTCGGCGAGATTGCGTGCTTCCAGGAACCAGCCCAGCTGCGGCAGCAGCTCGCCGCCGGCCTTGAGCCCGAACAGGGTGTAGCTGTCGGCCTTCAGCGCGCCCTGCATGTCTACCGGCGAATCGCCGCTGGACTCGGTGGTGAGCGCGACGAACTGCTTGCCGAAGTCGCCGCGCAGTTCACTCTTGATCTGGAACTGCGGCACGCCCGGCAGCCGCCGGTCGCCGTACTGCGCGTCGCCGTCGTAGCGGAAGTCGTTGTAGAGGCCGTTGAGGCGCAGCGTCAGCCAGGGCAGCGGCCGCACTCTCAGACCGGCCTCGACGCCCTGATGAATGGTGTGGTCGGCATTGGTGGTCACGCCAGTGGTGACGCCGGAACTCGGGGCCGTCTCCACCGCCACGATCAGCAACTCGTTGCGGACGCGGGCGTGGTAGATCGACAGATCCCAGCCCCAGACCTGGCCCTGGCTGCGGCTGCCCAGCTCGTAGGTCACCGCCCGCTGCGCCTCGTTTTCGTTCGGGGTGGAATCACCGGGCAGGGTCACCGTGGTCTCGCTGAAGCTCGGCGGCTCGAAGCTGCCGGCGACATTGCCGTAGACCTGGGTCTTGGGCGCGAGCTGGTAGAGCGCGCCGACCTTGGGCGAGAAGCCCCGGTAAGTGCGGTCGTAGCTGCCATCGAGGGTGCCGGCGGCGATGAACTGGTCGTCGTTGCTGCGGCGGGCGCTGACCGCCTGCGCACCGGTGACCAGGGTGAGATCGCGGCTCAGGCCGAACTGGTTCTCGGCGTAGGCGATGAGGTTGGCGGCTTCCTGGCGGTAGCGGTCGGTGAGAGCGCCGCGCGTGCGGGTGCCGGCCAGATTCACATAGCTGTCGCCACGGGTGTAGCCGTACTGGGGATTCACTCCCACCACCAGACGGTTGGCGTGTCCGAACAGCGGCGCGGTCTCGATCAGCCGCAGCGAGACGCCGTAGTCGTAGTTCTCCTGCAGGAGCTGCTGGAAGATCGGGTGGTCGAGATCCTTGCGGGCGGCGTAGACCGCCAGCTCGGTGAGCGTGGTGTCGCTGGTGCGCGCCACCGATTTGTTGGCCAGGCGCACCACCTTGGTGTCGCGGCGCTGGTCGAGCTGGCTGTCACGGTTGCTGTTGTTGGCCTGGCGCGGATCGGCTTCCAGTTGCGCCTTGGTGAGATTGCCCGGCAGCTCGGAGTCCGAACGGGTGACGGTCAGGAAGCTGCGGTTCTCGATGCCGCTGTCCAGCCGCACGCCGAGATTGGAGGTGAAGCGGAACTCGCGCTGCTCGGAGTGCTCGCGAAAGCCGTCGCTGCCGTAGTAGCCGAGCGAGGCGAAGCCATCGAGATTGCCGGCGACCGCGCCGCTCTGCAGATAGGCGCGCCGGTAGCCGTAGCTGCCGCCTTCGAGGCGCGCCTCGGTGCCGGCGGTGTAGCCGGTGGCGGTGACGAAGTTGACCGAGCCGCCGAGATTGCTGCCGCCGAATTGCAGGGCATTGGCGCCCCGGAACACCTCGATGTGGTCGGCGGCCAGGGTGTCGATGGACTGGAAGTCGCCGCTGCCGTCGGCGAGGTTGAGCGGCACACCGTCCTGCAAGACGGTGATGCCCCGGGTGTGGAAGGTGCGCGCCAGGCCGGAGCCACGGATCGACAGCCGCATCTCCTGGCTGCCGAAGCGGCTCTGGGCGAACACGCCGGTGGCCTGCGAGAGCGCGTCGGCGAGCGTGCCGGCGCGCTGGTCGCGCAGGTCGGCGGCCTCCACCACGCCGGCGCCGCCGGCGGTGCGGGCGACTTCCTCGCGGGCGTCCTGCAGGCTGTTCTGGGTGGAGGGCGTGGTGGCGGTGACCGTCACCGGGTCCAACTGGTGTACCGGTGCCTGCTCGGCCTGAGCGGCACAGCTGAACAGGGATAGCAGGGTCAGGCTGAAGGGCGAGAGGCGGGGATGGGTCTTAATCGGTTTCATGGCTCGAATCGGTCGAAAAGTCGGCGGCGTCGCAGACGCACGCCAAGGCGGTCCGCGCAAGGCGGCCGCTCAGCAGAAGGACAATCCGGATTCGAACGGGGGTGCCTGGGACGGCGGCCGTGGCGGCCGCCGCTCGCGCGGGGGCGGCAGCGGCGACGGCTGCGCGGACAGCGTCGCCGCCGCCGATGCCAGTGCAGGAGTCTGGTCGGCGCTGGGCAGGGCCAGCGCCTGCGCCAGGGCATAGGGACAGCTCGGGTGGGAGTCCGCCTTGGGAGCCGCCTCGTCGAGTTGCGACAGCAGGCTGCTGCCCTCGCTGATGCAGTAGCTGAGGCGCACTCCGCCGTCGCCGAACGCCGGCATCAGGCCGGCCGGCAGCAGCGCTCGCGGCAGCACCGCCAGCAGCAGCCAGAACAGCAGCAGCGCCGGCCGGCGCCGGCTGAGGGCGATCAGGTTCACCCGCTATTTCCGAGCCGGGCGATCAGTGTCCGGCGTGGGAATGGGCGTCGGCGTCGCGGCTGCGCACCTCCAGCTCGACCTCGACGCGGCCGGCCTTCTCGAAGCGCAGCACCAGCGGCAGCTTGGCGCCCAGCGACAAGGCCTGCTTGGGCTCGATCAGCATCAGGTGATAGCCGCCCGGCGCCAGTCGCAGCTGGCCCTGGGCCGGCACCGCCAGGCCCTCGGTCAGCGCACGCATGCGCATCACGCCGCCGGCCATGCTCATCTCGTGGATCTCGACCCGGCCCACCGCCGGTGACTCGGCACCCAACAGGCGGTCGGCGGCGCCGGGATTGACGATGGTGAGAAAGCCGCCGGCGGTGATGCCCGGCGCCGGAGTGGCGTAGCTATAGGCCTGCTCGACACGCAGGGTGGTGGCCGGCGCGGCCCCGAGCAGGGCCGGCGACAGCAGCAGGGCGAGAAACAGCGAACGGAGATTGCGCATGACCAAGAAACTCCCAAGCACGGCCGCATTCGCGGCCAGACCTTCCGCCAGGGCGGCGGAAGCCAGACTCGACAAGGGTCAGGACTGACTTGGAGGGCCGCGCGCGCGGCGGATCGGCGAGGTTTGCTGGGGCGGGCGAACCGCCGTCAACGCCAGGGGCGCCTCCGGAGCGGCGGGCGATGCCGCCAGCGCCGCGCCCGCGACCGGACTCAGCGACTCGCCGGCCGGCGCGCAGACGCACTGGGCGTGAGCGGCCATTGCCTCGGCGGCCGCGCCCGGCACCGCCTTGCCCGGCGCGCAATACGCCAGCTGCGGGCGACCGTCGTCGAGCAAGGCCGCCAGCGCCGCGTGTGGCACCAGGCCACGCAGCAGCGCCACGAACAGCACCAAGCCCCAGGCCTGGCTGCGCCAGCCGCGGAGAGAGGTGGAGTCGGGACGAGTGCTCATGGCGGCATAGGATAGCAGCCGGTCAACGGCACGGTTCTTGTTTGCGTTAGGGCATTCCGCGCCGCCGACACCCGCCCCGTTTCGGGGCACGGTATCATCGCCGCCTACACGGGCAGCCGTCGCCAGACACTGCCGATTTCACGGCCAGCCCCCGCCGGCCGTGGCAACCTACCGATACGGAGTACTGCCCTATGGGCATGAATGTGAAACAGGACGGCGGCAGCGAAGCCGCGCCGGTGGCTGAAATCAACGTCACGCCGCTGGTGGACGTCATGCTGGTGCTGCTGATCATCTTCATGGTGTCGATGCCGGCGATGATGAGCCAGTTGCAGATCGAGATCCCCAAGAAGTCGCTCACCCCGCCGCCGCCCGACGTCAAGCCGAAGCCCACCATGTACGTGCTGGTGGACGATGCCGGCGCCTACTACTTCCAGTTTGGCGGCGACGGCGTGCCGATGCCGGTGGCCTTCGAGGAACTGCCGGCCAAGCTGATCGAGAAGGCCGACGAGTACAGCAAGGAACTGGTCTACGTGAAGGCCGCGCCGCGCATCGACTACGGCCGCGTGGTGACCCTGATCGAGACCATGGGCAAGTCCGGCTACAACAAGGTGGCGCTCGACAAGAACGAGAACGCCATGCCGCTGGATACCCCGACCGAAGCGGTCCCGGCCGGCTAGCCTCACCCGGACACGAAAAGAGCCCGCCAACTGGCGGGCTCTTTTCGTTGGGGCCGGGCTCCGCGCCCGCCGCCATGAGGGCGGAGGCGCGAGCCCGATCACTTCACCCAGGCGCGGGCGTTCTCGAACATGCGGAACCAGGGGCGCTTGTCGTCGCCGCCCTGTGGCCACCAGCTGCCGACAGTGCCGGCGATGGTGCGCTCGGGATGCGGCATAAGGATGGTCACCCGGCCGTCGGCGTTGCAGACCGAGGTGATGCCTTCCGGCGCGCCGTTGGGGTTGGCCGGGTAGTGGCTGGCCACCGCGCCGGCGTTGGTAACGAAGCGCATCGCCAGCTGGCCGTTGGCCTTGAGCGCGGCGAGATCGGCGGCGTCGCGGAACTCCGGCCGGCCTTCGCCGTGGGCGACGGCCACCGGTAGGCGCGAGCCTTCCATGCCGGCGAAGAACAGGCTCTTCGAGGGCAGCAGCTCGACCAGGCTCCAGCGCGCCTCGAACTGCTGGCTGCGGTTCTTGCGGAACAGCGGCCAGTGTTCGGCGCCGGGCACGATGGACTGCAGCGCCGCCATCATCTGGCAGCCGTTGCAGACGCCCAGCGCGAAGCGTTCGGGATTGGCGAGGAAGCTCTGGAACTGCTCGCGTGCGCGCTCGTTGAACAGGATGCTGCGCGCCCAGCCCTGGCCGGCGCCGAGCACGTCGCCGTAGCTGAAGCCACCGCAGGCGGCGAAGCCGGCGAAGTCGGCCAGCCGGGCGCGGCCTTCGAGCAGGTCGGACATGTGCACGTCTACCGCTTCGAAGCCGGCGGCGTGGAAGGCATAGGCCATCTCGATATGGCCGTTGACGCCCTGCTCGCGCAGGATCGCCACCTTCGGGCGCTTGCCCAGCGCCGGCGCCAGCAGCTTCGGCGCCGGATCGAAGCTGAGTTTGACCGACAGGCCCGGATCGTGCGGCGCGCCGGTGGCGGCGAATTCCTCGCGCGCGCAGTCCGGGTGGTCGCGCAGCGCAGCCATGCGGTAGCTGGTCTCGGCCCAGGTCTTGTGCAGGGGCTCCAGGGTGTCGGCGAACAGCTCGCGGCCACCGTGCTTGAAGCGCACGTAGTCCTCGGCGGTCGGCTCACCGATCGGCGCCACCGCCAGGCCCAGGGCCTCGGCTTCGGAAACCACCGCAGCGACATCGGCGGCACGCAGCTGCAGCACCATGCCCAGCTCTTCGTTGAACAAGGCCGCCAGCGGATCGGCGCCCAGGCCCTCCAGCTGTACGCTGACGCCGCTGCGGCCGGCCAGCGCCATTTCCACCACGGCGGCGAACAGGCCGCCGTCGCTGCGGTCGTGGTAGGCCAGCACCCGGCCCTGCTGGTTGAGTTTCTGCACCAGCGCGAAGGCGGCCTTGAGCTGCTCGGGCTGGTCGAGGTCGGGGGCGACATCGCCCAGCTGCTGATAGACCTGGGCCAGGATGCTGCCGCCCAGGCGGTTCTTGCCGTTGCCGAGGTCAATCAGCAGCAGCGCGGTGGCCGGCTCGGCGGCCAGCTGCGGCGTCAGCGAGCGGCGCACGTCGATCACCGGCGCGAAGGCCGAGACGATCAGCGACAGCGGCGCGGTCTGGGTCTTGGCCTCGCCGTCCTGCTGCCACTGCGCCTTCATCGACAGCGAGTCCTTGCCGACCGGGATGGCGATGCCCAGCTGCGGCGCCAGCTCGGCGCCGACCGCCTTGACGGTGTCGAACAGCCGCGCGTCCTCGTCGCCCTGGCCGCAGGCGGCCATCCAATTGGCGGAGAGCCGCACGTCGGCAAGCTTGTCGATACGCGCGGCGGCGAGATTGGTGATCGCCTCGCCCACCGCCATGCGGCCGGAGGCGGGGGCATCGAGCAGCGCCAGCACCGGCCGCTCGCCCATGCTCATGGCCTCGCCGGTGGTGGCCTCGAAGCCGGTGGCGGTCACCGCGCAATCGGCCACCGGCACCTGCCAGGGGCCGACCATCTGGTCGCGCACGGTGAGGCCGCCGACGGTGCGGTCGCCGATGGTGATGAGGAAGGACTTGCAGGCGACGCTGGGGTGACGCAGCACCCGCTGCGCCGCCTCCTTGGCGTCGATGCCGGCGGTCGCCAGCGCCGGGAACTGTTGCGGCGCGCGGCGGCTACTGCGGCGCATGCGCGGCGGCTTGCCGAGCAGCACCGGCATCGGCATGTGCACGGTGTCGCTGCCCAGCAGCGGATCCTCGACGCGCAGTAGGCGCTCGGCGGTGGCGGTACCGACCACTGCCATCGGGCAACGCTCGCGGGCACACAGGGTTTTCAGCAGCGCCACCGACTCCGGCGCCACCGCCAGCACGTAGCGCTCCTGCGATTCGTTGCACCAGATTTCCATCGGCGACAGCGCCGGGTCGGCCGCCAGCACCTCGCGTAGCTGGAAGTGGCCGCCGCGATCATCGGCATGCACCAGCTCCGGCAGGGCATTGGAAATGCCGCCGGCGCCAACGTCGTGGATGGACAGGATGGGATTGCCCTCGCCCAGCGCCCAGCAGGCATCGACCACTTCCTGGCAGCGGCGCTCCAGCTCCGGGTTGGCGCGCTGCACCGAGGCGAAGTCGAGATCGGCGGTCTGCGCGCCGGTCGCCATCGAGGAGCCGGCGGCGCCACCGAGACCGATCAGCATCGCCGGGCCACCGAGCACGATCAGCGCCGCGCCCTCGACCACCGCCTTCTTCTGCACGTGCTCGGCGCGGATGTTGCCGTAGCCACCGGCGATCATGATCGGCTTGTGGAAACCACGGTTGCGGCCGTCCGACGTCAGCGCCTCGTAGCTGCGGAAGTAGCCGGCGAGATTCGGGCGACCGAACTCGTTGTTGTAGGCGGCGGCGCCAATCGGCGCCTCCAGCATGATCTGCAAGGCGCTGGCCATCCGCGACGGCCGGCCGAGGTCGGTTTCCCAGGGCTGGGTGAAGCCGGGGATACGCAGGTTGGACACCGAGAAGCCGCACAACCCCGCCTTGGGCCGGCCGCCGAGGCCGGTGGCGGCCTCGTCGCGGATCTCGCCGCCGGCGCCGGTGGCCGCACCCGGGTGCGGACTGATGCCGGTGGGGTGGTTGTGGGTCTCCACCTTCATCAGGATGTGCACCGGCTCCGCGTGTTCGCGGTAGTGGTGGTCCGACTCCGGGAAGAAGCGCATGGCCTGATGGCCTTCGACCACCGCGCAATTGTCGGAGTAGGCCGAGAGCACGCCCTGCGGGCTGGCCTTGTAGCTCTCCTTGATCATCTGGAACAGCGACAGCGGGGCGGTCTCGCCATCCACCGTGAACTCGGCGTTGAAGATCTTGTGCCGGCAGTGCTCGCTGTTGACCTGCGCGAACATCATCAACTCGGCGTCGGTGAGGTTCTTGCCGGCCTTGGTCGCGTAGTCGACGAGATAGGCGATCTCCTCGGCGGAGAGCGCCAGGCCCCAGTCCTTGTTGGCCGCTTCCAGCGCCGCCACGCCGCCGCCGAGCACGTCCACCGTGCGCAGCGGGCGCGGGCTGCCGACCGCGAACATGCTGGCCAGCTGGCCGGCCTCGCTCAGCACCGACTCCATCATCGGGTCGTGCAGTTCGGCCAGCGCCGCCGCCGGCAAGCCGGCGACACCCGAAAGCAGCACCGCCCGGCCCAGCTCGACGCGCTTGACGCCCGCAAGCCCGCAGACCTTGGCGATGTCGGTGGCCTTCGAGGACCAGGGCGACAGCGTACCGACGCGCGGCACCACGTAGAGCGTGCCGTCGGCCGTCGGCAGCTGCTCCGGGCCATCGCCAAGCAGGCGCCGCAGCTCGGCCTCGCTGGCCTCGCCGTCGACCAGGAAGAAATCCTGCACCACCAGGCCCTTCAGGCCCGGAGCGTGAGCCTGCAGCCGCTCCAGCAGGCGGGCCACACGGAAATCGGAAAGGACGGTGGCGCTGGGGAGGATGTGCAGGGACATGGTCGCGAGGCGGCCTACGGCGGGCAGACCGCGATTTTACCAAGTTGGGACGCCCCGGCCGTCGCGCGGCAGCGGTTTCCCAGTCCCCTCCCCCGCCTGCGGGGGAGGGTCAGGGTGGGGGCGTTCGGTCGCCGCGCCAGCCACGCCAGGCCAGGTCTACACTGCCGACCACCTAGCCCGCGCCCGCAAATGGCGCTGGCCACCGCCAACCAGCCAAAGAGCCAAGCAGGAACCCCACATGAGTCTGCTGATCGCCGGTCTACTGCTGTTCCTGGGCATCCACTCGGCGGCGATCTTCGCGCCCGGCCTGCGCGCCCGCGCCGTCGAGCGCCTGGGTCTCTGGCCCTGGAAGGGCATCTACAGCCTCGTCGCCATCGCCGGCTTTGCGCTGATCGTCATCGGCTACGGCCAGGCGCGGATGCAGGCCCCGGTCTGGCTCTACCAGCCGCCCACCGGGCTGCGGCATCTGTCCATGCTGCTGATGCTGCCGGTGTTTGTGCTGTTCCTCGCGACCTACCTTCCGGGGCGCATTCAGCGCGCCGCAAAGCACCCGACCCTGGTCGCCACCAAGCTCTGGGCGCTGGCGCATCTGCTCGCCAATGGCGGCCTGCACGATGTGCTGTTGTTCGGCGGTTTTCTCGCCTGGGCGGTCACCGACCGCATCTCGGTGAAGCATCGCGCGAATGTGGTGCCGCCGCCGGGTGCTCCGGCAGGGCGCTGGAACGATGCGATTGCCGTCGTCGCCGGCCTCGCGCTCTACGTCGCGTTCGTCTTCTGGCTGCACCGGGTGCTGATAGGTGTCGCGCCTGTAGCCATGTAGCGGGGTAGCCCGGATGCAATCCGGGATCTTCATCGGCACTGGCACAACCCCGGATTGCATCCGGGCTACCCCTGGACCTGGTTCAGGCCTGGCGCAAAAACCGGTCGGTGAACGCATCCGCCGGAAACAAGCACTCCACCCGCAGATTGTCGGCGGTGAGATCCAGCGGTGTGCCGAAGCTGCACAGCATGGTGATGAAGCTCAGGCTGACCTCGCCCAGGCCCAGTCGGGTGGGCAGCACCGGCGCCAGCGGGGTCCACAGCTCGGCCAGGCGCCAGCGCGGCGGGATGCCGGGATAGGCCAGCACCGTCTCCAGCACCTCGGCGGCGGCCGGGCTCTCGCGGGCCTCGCGGATGGCGCGGGTGATGAGGCCCGGGCCCAGTTCGTCGAGGTTCTTGATGAAGGGACGCAGGCCTTCGGGGTGAAAAGTCAGCTTCATGAGATTGGGCGGCGCCTCGCCGCAGACCCGCCGCCACAGCGCTGCCGGATCGCCACCCGGCGCGATCAGCCTCAGCAGGCGCTGGGTGGCGGCATTGGCCTGCAAGACGTTCCAGCCGGCATCCACCACCGCCGCCGGATAGGGCTCCTGCTGCTTGAGCAGCAGGGTGAGCGCCTGCTGCACCGGCGCCATGTCCGGGCTGTGCAGCGGGCGTTCGGCGAACAGCGGCGCGAAGCCGGCGGCGATCAGCCAGCGATTGCGCTCGCGCAGCGGTAGCGCCAGCGCCTCGGCCAGTTGCAGGACCATCGCCCGGCTGGGCCGCGCCTTGGCGGATTCGAGAAAACTCAGATGCCGCTGCGACAGGCCGGCATCGCCCGCCAGCGCCATCTGGCTATAACCCTGACCGCGACGCCGCTCGCGCAGCAGGGCGGCGAAATCGGCGGCAGGGTGCGCAGTGGCGGCGTCGGCGACGGCAGTGGCGGACTTGTTCATGGCGGCGATTCTGCGCCCGCCCCGCTGCCGTCGGTATTACCTCGCGGGTCATCGCCGGCCATTACCTGCCGGGTCGTTGAGCCGGGCGCGGTGTGGGCGGAGTCTGGCCGGGCAAACCCCAAACCCGAAGGAGATTCGCCATGTCGCTGCCCCGCCCGCTGGTTCTGCTACTGCTGCTGCCGTTCGCCGCCTACTCGCTGTGGGTGCTGGAAACCGTCGGCTATGTCGGTCTGCTGAAGGCGCATCTGCACCCTGCCGGCATCCAGGTGTTCACCGACCTGGTGCTGATGGGCGTGCTGGTGATGGTCTGGATGTGGCGCGACGCCCAGGCCAGCGGCCGCACCGTCTGGCCCTATCTGCTGCTGACCCTGACGCTAGGCTCGATCGGCGCCCTGCTCTACCTGCTGCTCGCGCCTGCGACCAGCGCCAACGCCCCCCGGCGCGCGCCGGTGCACGGGTGAACCGGGCTGAACTGGCGCTCGCCACCGCCCTGCTGCTGGCCGGCCTGCTCAACGCCCTGCCGGTGCTGGGCCTGCTCGGCCAGACGCAACTGAAGGCGCTGTATGGCCTGGAGGTGACCGAGCCCAGCCTGCGCATCCTGTTGCGCCATCGCGCCCTGCTGTTCGGTCTGCTCGGCGGCGCGATGATGGCCGCCGCCTTCCTGCCGGAATGGCGGCTGCCGGCGGCGAGCGCGGGGCTGCTGAGCATGCTGGGCTACGCGCTCATCGCCGGGCTGGAGGGTGGCGGCAACGCCGCCTTGGTGCGGGTGGTCTGGGCCGACCTGGCCGCCAGCCTGCTGCTGGCGGCGGCCCTGGTCTGGAGCCGGCTTTAGGCGCTCAGACGACCTCGCGCCAGGACAGCCCCAACTGCTGATCCGCGCACAGGCACCAGGCGGGGTCGTCTTCCAGCGCCTCGCAGATGGTGGCGCGCGCCAGCTCTGGCGAGTTGTTCTTCTCGGACAGGTGGGTGAGCACCAGATGCTGCAGGCGCTCGCGCTCGATGCCGCGCACCAGCGAGGCCGCCTGAGCATTGGAGAGATGCCCGAGATTGCCGCCCACCCGCTGCTTGAGGCGCGGCGGATAGGGGCCGTTGGCGAGCATTTCCGGGTCGTGATTGGTTTCCAGCAGCAGGGCGTCGCAGTCGCGCAGCACGTAGCGCACATGCGAGGTGATCGAGCCGAGGTCGGAGACCACGCCGAGCTTGCGGCCGCCGTGCTCGAAGGCGAAATGGCAGGGCTCGCGGGCATCGTGCGGCACCGGGAACGGCCGCACGGTCAAGGCCCCGATGTGGAAGGCCTCGTGCGGACTGATGTAGCTGGCCTCGGGCACGTCCTTGTCGGTCCAGGCGGCATAGGTGCCGCGACTCAGGTACACCGGCAGCTCGTAGGCGCGCGCCAGGCGGGCGACGCCGCCCAGGTGGTCACCGTGCTCGTGGGTGACCAGGATGGCGTCGAGGCTGGCGACATCGAAGCCCAGGCGCGCGCAGCGGCTCTCCACCTCGCGCACCGCGAAGCCGCAATCGACCAGCACGCGGACACCACCGGCTTCCACCAGGGTGGCGTTGCCCTTGGAGCCTGAGCCGAGCATGGCGAAGCGGATCATCGGCCGCCGTCCCTGGCGCAACCGCAGTGGCGAATCTGACCCCAGGCCAGCCATGCATGGCTGGCCGCCGGGCGGCTCGGACGGCCATGCAAGGCAGTCCTCGAAATCCCGCCCGGCCCCAGCATCGCGAGGCCCATCAGCTCTTGCCGGCCGGGGTGAACACCGGAAACGGCAGCACCTTGCCGGACTCGCCGCCGGCGGAGATGCGCGGCGTGCTCATCTTGCTCACCTCGTCGATGCGGACGACGGCATGCACCGGGATGTAGGTGCGCTCGACGTTCTCGAACTCGGACTTGAGCTTCTCTTCGCCGGGGTCGGCGATGATGCTGCTGCGCTCGCCGAATACCAGCTTCTCGACCTCGATGAAGCCCAGCAGGCCGCCATGGCTGATGGCGCGGGCATAGACCTCCCAGATCTGGTCCTGATGGCGGAACGTCACGCGGTAGAGATTTTTGGCCTGGCTCATGACTTGCAGTTTATCGCGCCAGCCCCGCAGCAGGTCTGGCGGGCACCGCCTCAAGTTGCCGGTGCCGCTGCCGCTAAGGGGACGTTCCCGCCGAGACCTCCATGCGCGACTCCCGAACCTCCGAACTGGTCGAATCCATCGTCCAGATCAGCCGTCAAAAAAATGGCGACGATCTGCGTCTGAGCCTGCTCAAGACGGTGATGGAGGCCCTGGACGCCAACACCACCCGCTTCCTGCGCCACGTCCGCGCCCGTGGCGGCCAGTCCTGGCTGGAGGACTTTCAGGCACTGCGCTCGGCCAGCAGCCTCAATGGCTACGAGCTGAAGCTGTTTTCCAGCGCCACCGTCAGCCTCAGCGAGCCGATGCAGCACTGCGTGGAAACCGGGCTGCCGCTGCAATCGGCGGGCGCCGACGGCAGCCCGCTGTTCATCCATCCGGTGGCCGACGGCGGCATCGTGCACGAGCTGATCGTGGTCGAGGTCAGCCGTCACAACGACAACGATTTCCGGCTCACCAAGGCCATCGTCCAGCTTTACCAGAACTACCTCGATCTGGTGCGCGCCACCGAGCGCGACACCCTCACCGGCCTGCTCAACCGCCGCTCGCTGGAAACCAGCGTCAGCCGCCTGATGTACAGCGCCGCCCGGCATTCCAGCCGGCGCGGGCCGGAAGGCCAGCGGCTCGCCGATGCCGGCGAACGCTACTGGCTGGCAGTGATCGACATCGACCACTTCAAGCGGGTCAACGACAGCTTCGGCCACCTGTTCGGCGACGAGGTGCTGCTGCTGGTGGCGCGGGTGATGCAGCAGTGCTTCCGCGCCGATGATCTGCTGTTCCGCTACGGCGGCGAGGAGTTCATCGTCATTCTGCAGGCCCACAGCGCGGCGGAGGCGCATGCGGCGCTGGAGCGCTACCGGCAGCAGGTGTCGTCCTACCGGTTCCCGCAGCTGGAGCGGGTGACGGTGAGTATCGGTTTTGTCGAGCTCAAGTCGGAGGTGCTGATGAGCGAGGCGGTCGGCCACGCCGACCAGGCGCTCTACCACGCCAAGGCGCACGGTCGTGACCAGGTCTGCGACTACGCCCAGCTGGTCCAGCAGCACGCCGCCCCCACCGCCCTGCTCAACTCGGCGGTGGATCTGTTCTAGGGTGTGTCATCAATTACCTGGTCACTGCGGCCGAAGGCTGTTTTGGGGCAGTGCAAGGAAGCCAGGGAGGGGAATAGTGGTTCTATTTCCCTCTCTGGCTGACGCCGCAATGCCCCAAAACAGTCCGGCCCCGAAGGGTTGCGGCCAAAACCGCGCATTGCGTCGTTGCGAGACTTGCTCAGGTTCCAACCTGCGCTACGTCTCGCGCCTCGCACTGCGCGGTTTTGACTCGCAACGCAGCGAGCAGGTAATTGATGACACACCCTAGGCCCTATTTCTCCAGGCCGCCCAGGAACAGCGCGTAGGCGGGATTGTCGGTCTCGTCCCAGTACGGATAGCCGAGGCTGGACAAGGCCTCGCGGCACTCCCGCGACTGCCCGCGCGGCACCTGCAAGCCGACCAGCACGCGCCCGTAGGCGGCGCCGTGGTTACGGTAGTGGAACAGCGAGATGTTGAAGCGGGTGCCGATGGCGTTGAGGAAGTCCAGACAGGCGCCCGGCCGCTCCGGAAACTCGAAGCGGAACAACTGCTCGTCCACCAGGCCCGGCGCACGGCCGCCGACCATGTAGCGGACGTGGGTCTTCGCCATCTCGTCCTGGCTCAGATCGACCACCGGGTAGTCGAGCGCACGCAGCTGCGCGACCAGCTCGGCGGTCTCGGCGTCGCTGGCCACCTTGAAGCCAACGAACACATGCGCTTCCTTGGGCCCGGCGTAGCGGTAATTGAACTCGGTCACCACGCGGCGGCCGAGCTGCTTCAAAAAACGACGGAAGCTGCCGGCCTGCTCGGGGATGGTCACCGCCAGAATCGCCTCGCTGTGGTCGCCGAGTTCGGCGCGTTCGGCGACATGGCGCAGGCGGTCGAAGTTCATGTTGGCGCCGGACACCGTCGCCGCCAGGGTCAGACCACTGACCTCGTGCAGCGCCACCCACTTCTTCAGACCGGCGATGCCCAGTGCACCGGCCGGCTCGCAGATCGAGCGGTTCTCGTTGAATCCGTCGCGGATAGCAGCACAGATCTCGTCGACATCGACCCGGATCACCTCGTCGACCAGGGACTTGGCGACCCGCCAGGGCTCGGCACCGACCTGTTTGACCGCGACGCCGTCGGCGAACAGGCCGACCTGCTTGAGCTCGACCCGGCGGCCGGCCTCGTAGGCACGGGCGAAGCAATCGGAGTCTTCTGGCTCCACCGCAATCACCCGCGTCTTCGGGCTTACCGACTTCACGTAGGCGGCGACGCCGGCCAGCAGTCCGCCACCGCCGACGCAGACAAAGATCGCGTCGAGCGGGCGGTCGCCCAGCTGTTCGAAGACCTCCTTGGCAACCGTGCCCTGTCCGGCGATCACGTCGGGATCGTCGTAGGGATGGATCATCGCCAGACCGCGCTCGGAGGCCAATTGCTCGGCGTGCTCGCGGGCGTCGTCGTAGGCGTCGCCGAACAGCACCACCTTGCCACCCAGCGCCTTCACCGACTCCACCTTGATCGCCGGCGTGGTGCGCGGCATGCAGATTAGTGTGGGGATGCCCAGACGCTTCCCGGCCAGGGCCACGCCCTGGGCGTGGTTGCCGGCGCTGGCGGTGATGACACCGCGCGCCCGCTGCTCGTCGGAGAGGCGCACGATCTTGTTATAGGCGCCGCGCAGCTTGAAGGAATGCACCGGCTGCAGGTCCTCGCGCTTGAGCAGCACGCGGTTGCCGAGCCGGGTGGAGAGCTTGCGGGCCTCTTCCAGCGGCGTCACCTTGGCAACGTCGTAGACCCGGGCCGCCTCGATGCGGGCGCGATAGTCGGCCAGCAGCTTGGTGGTGGCGGCGTCGAAACGGCTCAGGGGGGCTTTCAGCTTCACGCGCGGGAGTCCATTGGCTTCAAGGAGTTGGAGTCGATCCCGAGGTCAGTCTGGCGCCGGGGGTCGCGTATGATACGCGGCGCTTTCCGGACCGCCCCGAGCCTGCCCCGCACCCGAACGTGACCCAGCCTGCCTCCCCCACCGCCCGCGTCGCCTTCATCGGCGGCGGCAACATGGCAGCCGCCCTGATCGGCGGCCTGCTGAAGACCGGCTGGCCGGCCGCGCAGATCGCGGTCGCCGAGCCGCAGGCGGCGCGTGCCGACTGGCTGCGCCAGCAGTTCGGGGTGCAGGTGGCGGCTAGCGCCGCCGAGGTCAGCGCCGACGCCGACGCCCTGGTACTGGCGGTGAAGCCGCAGCAGATGCGCGAGGCCCTGGCCGGCGTCGCCACCAAGCCCGGCGCGCTGGCGCTGTCGATTGCCGCCGGCGTGCGGCTGGCGACGTTGCAACGCCTGCTCGGCTCACAGCTCCGCTACGTGCGCACCATGCCCAACACCCCGGCGCTGTTCGGCGCCGGCATCACCGGCCTGTACGCGCCGGCGGGCACCCCGGCCGAGGCCCGCGACCTGGCCCAGACCCTGCTCGCCGCCGCCGGCGCCTGCGTCTGGGTGGAACGCGAGGAGGAGCTGGACGCGGTCACCGCGCTGTCCGGCTCCGGCCCGGCCTATTTCTTCCTGCTGGTCGAGGCCCTGCGCGAGGCCGGCAGCGCCCTGGGCCTGAAACCCGAGATCGCCGCCCAGCTCGCCGCCCAGACCTGCATCGGCGCCGCGCGCATGGTCGCCGACGCCGGCCAGGACGTGAGCAGCTTGCGCGCCAACGTCACCAGCAAGGGCGGCACCACCGAAGCGGCGGTGCAGCATCTTGAATCCGCCGGCCTGCGCGCCATCTTCGCCGAAGCCCTGGCACGCGCCGACGCCCGCGCCAAGCAGCTGGGCGATGCCCTCGACCTCGCTCCCTAGAGCCTGACACCGATCCCATGGGCCCGAACTCTTCCAACGCGCTGTTCTTCCTGGTCACCACCCTGTTCGACCTGTACCTGGGCGCGCTGCTGCTGCGGGTGATCCTGCAATGGGTGCGGGCGGACTTCTACAACCCGCTGTCGCAGATCGTCTGGAAGCTCACCAACCCGCCGGTGCTGCCGCTGCGCAATCTGATCCCGCGCTGGCAGAAGCTCGACACCGCCGCGCTGGTGGTGCTGCTGGTGGTGGCGGTGGTCTACATGCTGCTGATCGGCTGGATGTTCGGCCTCGGCATCGGCGGCGTCAGCCTGGTCTGGTACGCGCTGCTCAAGTGCCTGGTGCTGACCATCAACCTCTACACCCTGAGCCTGTTCGTGCAGGCCATCCTGTCCTGGCTCGGCCCCGGCGTGAACAACCCGGCCGCCAATATCCTGTGGAGCATGAACGAGCCGCTGCTGCGTCCGGTGCGCCGTTTCATCCCCTCGATCTCCGGCCTCGACCTGTCGCCGCTGGTGGTAATGCTGGCCCTGCAGGTGCTGAACCGGCTGATCCCGCTGCCGCTGATCCTGCGGTGAGCAACCAGACCGGCAGCGTCGGCGTCGTCACCCCGCAGCGGTTCGTCTTCGAGCAGCCGCTGCAACTCGACTGCGGCCGCAGCCTGCCGCACTACGAGCTGATGGTGGAAACCTACGGCCGGCTGAATGCCCAGGCCAGCAACGCGGTGCTGATCTGCCATGCGCTGTCCGGCGACCACCACGCCGCCGGCCTGCACGCGCCGGACGACAAGAAGCCCGGCTGGTGGGACAACTGCATCGGCCCCGGCAAGCCGATCGACACCGACCGCTTCTTCGTGGTCGCGCTCAACAACCTCGGCGGCTGCAAGGGCTCCACCGGCCCAACCAGCCTCAACCCGGAAACCGGCCTGCCCTATGGCCCGGACTTTCCGCTGCTGACGGTCAGCGACTGGGTGCGCTCGCAGGCGCGCCTCGCCGACCGTCTCGGCATCCGCCAGTGGGCGGCGGTGATCGGCGGCTCTCTGGGCGGCATGCAGGTGCAGCAGTGGAGCATCGAGTTTCCGCAGCGGGTGCGGCACGCGGTGGTGATCGCCTCGGCACCGGAGCTGTCGGCGCAGAACATCGCCTTCAACGAGATCGCCCGTCAGGCCATCCTCAGCGACCCCGACTTCCACGGCGGCCACTACGCCGCCAAGGGCGTGGTGCCCTCGCGCGGCCTGAAGCTGGCGCGCATGCTCGGGCACATCACCTATCTCTCCGACGAGGCGATGCGCGCCAAGTTCGGCGCCGAGCTGAAATCGGCGACGCCGGCCTTCAACTTCGATGTCGAGTTCGAGGTGGAAAGCTATCTGCGTCACCAGGGCCAGAGCTTCGTCGACCGCTTCGACGCCAACACCTACCTGCTGATGACCAAGGCGCTGGACTACTTCGACCCCGCGCGCGACGCCGGTGGCTCGCTGCTGGCCGCCTACCGCAAGGCCAGCGCCCGCTTCCTGGTGATCGCCTTCTCCAGCGACTGGCGCTTCTCGCCGGCACGCTCGCGCGAGATCGTCCGTGCGCTGGTCGCCGCTGGTCGCGAGGTCAGCTATGCGCTGATCGACTCGCAGTTGGGGCATGACGACTTTCTGATGCCGATTGCGCAGTACCACGGGGTGTTGCGGGCGTATTTGCAGCGGGTGGCGGAGGAGGTGGCATGAGGGCCGTCGCTGCGTCTCGGCCTGCTGCGTGGTGGTGGTTCGCGCGTTCGCGCTCTTTTAGGTGTGCAGGACCTGGTAGCTTTTTTTCGCCTATTGGCGACTCACTTTTCTTTGCTCCTGCAAAGAAAAGTAAGCAAAAGAAAGCAGGCCCCTGCGTAGCGCCCCTGCGGGGTGCCCTGCGATGCTCGTGGCCGGGGGGACGCGCCCGAACTCGGCGCCCTATAGGCGCCTCAGACATGCGGGCGCTTCCATACCCCCCGTCCACTGCGCTTCTCGGCGCTACGAAGGGGACCGGAACATCTACAGCACGGCGGTCTTCGCCCGCCGCAACATCAAAAGCAACAGCAGGCGCTTGCTTCGCTCGCGCGAGGTTGGCGCAGCAGACGAGCCGGAGTGCCGTTGATGTGGCTTTTGATGTGGCTGTGGCGGGTGATGTGGCTTTTGACTTGCCCTCCCCCTTCGTGGCGCCGAGAGTGAGCTGGGAGGCTTTGCGGATTGCCTTGAATGGCAATCCGCCCCAGCGAACGCCCGGCCCACGGCCGGGCCGCAGAGGACCAAAGGGGGATAACAGCGAGCGCCTGTTTGAGGCGCCTATAGGGCGCCGAGTTCGCGAGCGGCCCCTTTGGGCCGAGCATCGCAGGGAACCCCCGAAGGGGGCGCTACGCAGGGGTGTGCTTTCTTTTGCTGTTGGCATGGCTTGCCATGCCAACCCATTAACTGTTTCTTTGCAGGAGCAAAGAAAAGTGAGTCGCCAAAAGGCGAAAAAAAGACAGCAAACAGCACACACAAAGCAGAGCGCGAACGCGCGAACCACCAGCACCGCACACCAGCAGCTGGCCAAGGCGCAAGCAGTACACTCGGAAAGCAGACCCGCCGCATGAACACCGCCGCCCCCCTGCGCGCCGACCTCGCCGCCCTGAGCCCCTGGATCCCCGAAGGCAGCCGCATCCTCGACCTCGGCTGCGGCGACGGCACCCTGCTCGCCCACCTGGCCGCCACTCAGAAGGTGCGCGGCTACGGGCTGGAGATCGACCCCGCGAATGTCCGCGCGGCGGTGGCGCGCGGCGTCAACGTCATCCAGGCCGACTTGGATGAAGGCCTTTCGGACTTCGCCAACGGCGCCTTCGACGTGGTGGTGATGAGCCAGGCGCTGCAGGCCCTGCAGCGGCCGGACGCGGTGCTGGCGGAAATGCTGCGGGTGGGCCAGACCGCCATCGTCACCTTCCCCAACTTCGGACACTGGCGGGTGCGCGCGGCGCTGCTCGCGGGCCGCATGCCGGTGACACCCTCGCTACCGGCCGGCTGGTTCGACACCCCCAACATCCACCTCTGCACGGTGGCCGACTTCGAAGCCCTGTGCAAAGCGCGCGGCTGGAAGGTTTCGCGCCGCGCCCTGCTCGACCGCCGCCATCGCGGCGGGCTGGCGATCCGGCTGCTGCCCAACCTGTTCTGCGAGCAGGCGCTCTACGAACTGCGCGCTGGCTGAGATCCGCTCCGCCAGCGCGCCTTCACGTCAGCCCCGCTCAGAAACCCAGCGCCAGCCGCAGGCTGTAGGCGTTGCTGTCGCCGCTACGGCTGTACTCGGGGGTGAGTTGCAGGAAGCCCAGCGCCACCCGCAGACCGGCGAAGAATTTGGCCTGATTGACCTCCTCCTCGCTCAGCCCCAGGCCGCTGCCCGGAGTGACCTTGCCCCAGACATAGCCGGCGCCGGCGTAGGGGGTGAGAAAGGCGAAGCCCTTGGAGATCGAGACATCGACCGCCTTGGAGTCGAAGCTCAGATCGTCCTCGCCGCTCAGCTTGCTGTAGCTGGCGCGCAACGCGACCGCCGGGGTGGCGATGCCGCCCGGCAGCACCGCCCAGCGGACTTCGCCGCCGTAGAGCTTGGCGTCGGTGCTCGGCACCTGCGAGTAGTAGGCACCGATGTCGATGTCGAAGGGCAGGCCCTTGGTGGCACTGACGCCGACCATGCCGATGGCATCGACCTCCTCGCCGGTGAGGCGCTGCCAGGCGCCCTTGTCCTGCACCGGCGCGTAGGTGGCGAAAGCACCCAGGCTGAAGCCGGTGAGGCCGCCGGCCTCGGCGGGGTTCAGCGCCTTGTAGTCCAGGGTCGAAACGATGTCCTTGGCGACGCTGCGAAAATCGGTCTGGCTGCCGCCGGGCAGCAGATCGAAGTCGGAGGCGCCGGCCGCGCCGGCGAGCAGGCTCAGGGACAGGGCAGCGAATGCGCGCATCGAACAAATCTCCAGGTTTTTGTGTAGTGGCGGGTACGGTGACCCGGGCCGAGGATAGCAGCGACGCCCGCTCAGGCGCGCGGCCCAAACACCGTGTCGAGCAGCCCGCCGAAGGCGTCCTGCACCTCGTTCAGCCGGCCGTGGAAGAAATGGCCACAGCCGTCGACGGTGATCAGTTCCGGCATCGGTTGGTACTGCTGCAACTCGGCGAGCGTAGTCTGGTAGGACACCACCTCGTCGTCGCGCGAATGCAGCACCCGCCAGGGGCAGTGCGGATGCGGCGGCGCCTGATAGCCCAGGTACTTGCCCAAGGGCGGCGCCACGCTCATCAACGCCGCCGGCCGTACCCGGCTGGCGGCCTTCAAGGCGATGTAGGAACCGAAGGAGAAGCCCGCCAGCACCAGCGGCGCATCCGCCGGCACCCGCTGCCGCAGCCAGTCGGCGAGCAGTACCGCGTCCTCGGTCTCGCCGGCGCCGTTGTCGTGCAGGCCCTCGCTCTTGCCGACCCCGCGAAAATTGAAACGCAGCGCCGCGAAGCCGGCCTTGAGCGCGGTGGACGCCAGGCTGTAGGTGACCTTGTTGCTGAGCGCGCCGCCGTAGAGCGGGTGCGGGTGGCAGATCAGCACGCCGCCGCGCGGCGGCTGCGCCGGTGCTGCGAACAGAATCTCGATGCGCCCGGCGGCACCGCGCACCAGCCCGGCGCGGCTCTGGCCCGGCGGTGGCAGGGGTTGATCAAGGGGACTGGGGTCGGACATGGCAGCAGCGTCTGGCGGGTCTCGGAGCGCCTAGTCTGAAGAGCTTGCGCGCCGGCGACAAAAAGCCGCCTTTCGCGTCTTGCCAGTGCTCTGGCCCGAATCTATAGTCAGGCACGCCGTGGCCGCACGGCACAATCTTAGTGATTACAAACCATTGGCGGCCTCAAGGAGATCTCATGCGGAAGACTGTCCAAACCCTCGCTTTGCTCGCCAGTGGAGTCGGCGTGGTGTTTGCCGCCGCACCGCGCGGTGAAGCGCCGGAAGCGCGGGCGTATTTGTCGATTGGTTATGGACAGGCGAAGCAGGTGCCCAGCCAGTTCTTCTACGGTCTGCGTCTGGATCACGGCAGCGATTCCGAACTGCACGGCGCCGCGCCCATCGCGCAGCTGTCCTTCGACCGCCAGGGTTTCGAGAGCGCCCGCCTCAACGGCCTGCCGTTCACCCGCCGCCTGAGCGCCAACCAGGACGAGAGCACCGGCAGCGAAGGCGGCCTGTTCAGCAACTACTCGGCGGTCGACTGGACCCTGCTGGCGGTCGGCGCGGTCGGCATCGGCTTCGCGATCGCGCAGGTCGCCGACTCCAAGGACACGCCCGATCCGGCGCCCGGCAGCTCCTCCGGTGGCAGCTCGGCGGGCGGCTCCAGTGGTGGCAGTGGCTCCAGCGGCGGCAGCGGTTCCAGCGGTGGCGGCGTGCTGGGCGGCCTGCTGCTCGGCGGTTATGCCGAAACCCAGTCCGGCGGCGACCAGAACCGCAGCGCCGAGTACGCCGAATGGCTTGATGGCGGCACCGGCCAGATGGGCGACCTGGCTCCGCGCTGAACCGTTTTTTGCTTGAATGCAGGGGAGCCCACCGGCTCCCCTTTTTATTGCCGCTCCCCTTTCCGCCATGAGTTCCGACAGCCTCGCCATCCGCCATCCGCGGCTGCATGCCGTCTTCGGCATCGACCTGCGCACGCTGGCCCTGTTCCGCGCCGCCCTGGCCTCGGTGCTGCTGTTCGACTTGCTGCGCCATTACGGCGACCTCGGCAGCCTCTACAGCGACGCCGGCGTGATGCCGCGCCAGTGGCTGGTGCAGTTCGACACGCCCTGGCATCTGTCGATCTACCTGATCAACGGCACGCCGCTGATCACCGGCCTGCTGCTGGCGGTACAGGCACTGGCGGCGCTGGCGCTGCTGCTGGGCTGGCGCACGCGACTGGCGGCGGTGCTGAGCTTCCTGATGTGGGGCTGGCTGTGCAACCGCAATCCGCTGGTGCTGATCGGCGGCGACCTGCTGATGGCCTGCCTGCTGTTCTGGGCCTGCCTGCTGCCGGTGGGCGCGCGCTGGAGCGCCGACGCCGCGCTGTCGCGGACGCCGCCACCGGCAGACCCGCGCCATCTGTCCTGGGCCAGCGCCGGCCTGCTGTTGCAGGTGATGTCGGTGTACTTCTACAGCGCCATCCTGAAGAGCGGCCCGGAGTGGCTGCCCGACTACACGGCGGTCTATTACGCGCTGAGCCTGGACCGTTACGCCACGCCGCTGGGCCAGTGGCTGCTCCACTTCCCTGTGCTGATGCAGGGACTCACCGCCTACGTCTGGTGGCTGGAGCTGCTCGGCCCGCCGGCGATCCTGCTCGCGCCACTGCTGCCCGGCCGCCTCGGCACCGGCCTGCGCGCCCTGCTGATGCTGGCCTTCATGAGCCTGCACATCGGCTTTCTGCTGTGCCTTGAACTGGGGCATTTCCCGTTCGTGAGCCTGAGCTCGCTGACGGTGTTCCTGGGTGCCTGGTTCTGGAACTGGCGCGCGGGCCAGCCGCGCGCGCAGCAGCGCCTGACCATCTACTACGACCAGGACTGCGGCTTCTGCCGCAAGACCAGCGTGCTGTTCCGGGTATTCCTCGGCCTGCAGCAGACCAGCATCCAGCCGGCGCAACCGCAGCCGCGCGCCCGCGCACTGCTGGAGGCCAACGGCTCCTGGGTGGTGATCGACCAGGACGACCGCGCCTACCTGAAGTGGCAGGCCTACCTGCGCCTGCTGGCCGCCTCGCCGCTGTTCGGCTGGCTGCACCGGCCGCTCTCCGCCGCCGTACTGGCCGGCCCCGGCGAACGGGCCTATGACTTCGTCGGCCGCCACCGTGGCGCCTTCGCCCGGCTCAGCGCGCCGCTGCTGGGCGAACGCGAGACGCGCTTCGAAACCGGGCCGGGCGGACAAACGCTGGCGGCGCTGGCGCTGGCGCTGATCGCGGCCTGGAACCTGAGCACCATCCAGGTGTTGCCGGCCCGCGTCCAGGACGGCCTGCGGCCGCTGTTCCAGCTCAGCCGGCTGGAGCAGTTCTGGAACATGTTCGCGCCCTACCCGCTCAAGGACGACGGCTGGATGGTGATCGACGGCCAACTCGCCAACGGCGACAACGTCGACGTGCTGAACCCCGGGCAGGCGCCAAACTACGACAAGCCCGAGCATCTCTCGCAGACCCACCGCAACATCCGCTGGCACAGCTACCTCGGCCGGCTGTCGGAGAAGGACTTTGCCCGCCACCGCCTGTGGTTCGGCAAGTATCTGTGCCGGCAGTGGAACGCCGACAAGCTGGACAGCGACCGCGAGCACCGGCTGCTGCGCTTCAAGATCAACTACGTGTTCGAACCAACCCCGCCGCCCGGCCAGATCACGCACACCGAGCAGCAGACCCTGTGGAGCCACGAGTGCTTCCCCTCGGCGGCCGACAGCGACAGCGAAGCCAAGACTCCATGATCGATATAGGCGCAAACCTGGCGCACGAAAGCTTCGCGCCGGACTACCCCGCCGTGCTCGAACGCGCCTGGGCGGCCGGCGTCGAGCACATCGTGCTGACCGGATCCTGCCGCGCTTCCAACCGGCAGGTGGCGGCCCTGGCGGCGGCCGATCCGGCGCGGCTGTCCTGCACCGCCGGCCTGCACCCGCACCACGCCAGCGACTGGAGCGAGGAAGACGCCGAGCTGATCCGCGCGCTGGCGGCGCTGCCGCAGCTGGTGAGCCTGGGCGAATGCGGGCTGGACTATTACCGCGACCTCTCTCCGCGCGAGGTGCAGCGCCGCGTGTTCGCGGCGCAGCTGGAACTGGCCGTCGCGCTCAACAAGCCGGTGTTCCTGCACCAGCGTGGCGCGCATGTCGATTTTCTGCCGATGCTGCGCGAGTACCGGCCGCAACTCGTCGATGCCTGCGTGCACTGCTTCACCGACAGCCGCGAGGCGATGGAAAGCTATGCCGAGCTGGACTGCTACATCGGCATCACCGGCTGGGCCTGCGACAAGAAGCGCGGCGCACCGCTGCGCGAGGTGGTGCCGCACATCCCCGCCGAGCGCCTGCTGATCGAGACCGACGCGCCCTATCTGCTGCCGCAGAACGTGCCGCGCGGCCAGCGGCCATCGAGCCTGCACAGCGACAAACCCGGCATCGACGGCCGCCGCAACGAGCCCGCCTACCTGCCCTATGTGGCGCAGGCGCTGGCAGAGCTGCGCGGCGAAAGCCTGGAGGCGCTGGCAGCACGCACGACCGCCAACGCCCGGCGTTTCTACCGGCTTTTGGGAAACCCTGCATAAGTCGTCATGCCGGCGTTCACCGGCATGACGGACTGGTTTGAACCTGTGCAGACTTTCCCGGGGTTTACTCGCCGTCGGTGACCGCGCCTTTCGAGGCGCTGCTGACGATGCGCGCGAACTTGCCGAGCACGCCACGGGTGTAGCGCGGCGGCGGCTGCACCCACTTGGCCTTGCGGGCGGCCAGCGTGGCGTCATCGACATTCACCTGGATCAACTGCTGCTTGGCGTCGATGGTGAGGCTGTCGCCGTCCTCGATCAGGGCGATCGGGCCGCCGACATAGGCCTCCGGCGCGACATGGCCGACGACCATGCCCCAGGTACCGCCGGAGAAGCGGCCGTCGGTAATCAGGCCGACGCTCTCGCCCAGGCCCTGGCCGACCAGGGCACTGGTCGGTGCCAGCATCTCCGGCATGCCGGGGCCGCCGCGCGGGCCGATGTAGCGGATCACCACCACGTCGCCGGCCTTGATGGCATTGGCCATGATCGCGGCCATGCACTCGTCCTCGCTGTTGAACACCCGCGCCGGGCCGGTGATCGAGGGGTTCTTCAGGCCGGTGATCTTCGCCACCGCGCCGTCGGGGGCAAGATTGCCCTTGAGCACGGCCAGATGTCCCTGACGGTACATCGGCTGGTCGAAGGGGCGGATCACGTCCTGATCGGCGCGCGGCGCGTCGGGCACGCTGGCCAGCGCCTCGGCCAGGGTTTCACCGGTGATCGTCAGCGCATCGCCGTGCAACAGGCCGTTCACCAGCAGCATCTTCAGCACCTGCGGCACGCCGCCGGCGCGGTGGAAGTCCACCGCCACGTACTTGCCGCTGGGCTTCAGGTCGCAGAGCACCGGGGTGCGCAGGCGGATCACCTCGACATCGTCAAGCGTGAACGCCACCTGGGCGGCGTGGGCGATGGCGAGAAAGTGCAAGACGCCGTTGGTGGAACCGCCGGTGGCCATGATCAGGGCCATGGCGTTTTCGATGGCCTTGCGGGTCACCACGTCACGCGGCTTGATGTCCTTGGCGATGGCCTGCACCAGCACCCGCGCCGAATCGGCGGCGGAATCGGCCTTTTCCGGGTCCGGCGAAGCCATCTGGCTGGAACCCAGCAGCGACATGCCCAGGGCCTCGAAGGCTGACGACATGGTGTTGGCGGTATACATGCCGCCGCAGGCGCCGACGCTGGGACAGGCGTTTTTCTCGATGCCGAGAAAATCCTCCTCGCTCATCTTGCCGGCCTGGAAGCTGCCCACCGCCTCAAAGGAGGAGACCACGGTCAGCGGCACGCCCTTCCAGCTGCCGGGCTTGATGGTGCCGGCGTAGACGAACACGCCGGGGATGTTCATCCGCAGCATGCCGATCATCGCGCCCGGCATGTTCTTGTCGCAGCCGCCGATCACCAGCACGCCGTCCATGCACTGCGAGGACACCGCGGTCTCGATGGAGTCGGCGATCACCTCGCGCGACACCAGCGAGTACTTCATGCCCTCGGTGCCCATCGAGATGCCGTCGGTGACGGTGGGAATGCCGAAGGTCTGGGGCATGGCGCCGACCGCTTTCAGGGCCGCCGCAGCACGGTCGGTCAGCGGCTGGATGCCGGCATTGCAGGGGTTCATCGTCGAATGCGCGTTGGCGACACCGACGATGGGCTTCACGAAGTCACCGTCGCCAAAACCGACCGCGCGCAGCATGGCGCGGTTGGGGCTGCGGGCGACGCCCGCGGTAATGGTCTTGGACTTCCTGTTGAGGGGCTCGGACATGGCTTCACTGCTTTGGCGGCCGGAGGGGGCGCAGATTGTAAGGTTTCAGTCCGCCGATAGACTGCCGGGCATCACCAGAACGCCTCGTCATGCCCACCGACCGCCGCTCCGCCGCCAGCCTGCTGGCCCAGACCAAGCCCTTTCGCGGCCTGCCCGCCGAGGTCATCGAGGCCTTCGCCGAGCGCTGTCAGCTGCGGCTGCTGCACACCGGCGAAGCCCTGTTCCGCCAGGGCGACAGCGTCGCGGCGCTGTACGTGGTGGGTGTCGGTCGTCTGCGCGCCTATGGCAACCGAGCCGGCAGCGAACAGGCGCTGGGCGAGATCGGTGCCCTGGAAACCATCGGCGAGATCGTGATGCTGGCCGGCGAGCGCCACACCGCGACGGTGCGGGCGGTGCGCGACAGCGCCATCCTCTGCCTCGACCGCGAGGCGCTGATGACCCTACTGCGCCAGTACCCGGAGGCCCTGCTGCAGCTCTCGCAGGTGGTGGTCGGGCGCCTGCTCGACCGTCTGCGCAACCCCGATCCCGGTCCGCCGGGGCCGCGCACGCTGTGTCTGCTGCCGGCCACGCCGGGTGTCGATGTCCGCGCGCTCGGCGCGCAATTGCAGGCCTGCTACGGCCAGCTCGGCCGGGTCTGCCTGCTCGACGCCGCGACGGTGGACGCGGCACTGGGCGCCGGCATCGCCCACAGCCGCTTCGACGATGCCACCAACAACGCCCGCCTGGTCCGCTGGCTGAGCGCGCTGGAGAGCGACTACAGCTACCTGATCTACCTGGCCGACGACCAGCCCGGTCCCTGGGCGCGCCGCTGCATGCGCCAGGCCGACCGCATCCTGGTGCTCGCCGACGAGAGCAGCGGCAGCGCCCGCCCGACGCCGATGCTGCGACTGCTGGCGGAGACCGATGTCGAGGCGGTGATCGCGGTGGCGCTGCGCCTGGAGCGCAGCGCGCTGGCCGGCAGCGATCCGCTGGGCTGGTGCCAGGCCGCCGGTGCCGAGACCCATTACTTCCTGCACGACGCCCAGTCGGTGCCGGCGCTGGCGCGCAGCCTGGTCGGCCAGGCGGTGGGCTTCGTGCTCGGCGGCGGCGGTGCCCGTGGCTTTGCCCACCTGGGCCTGCTGCGGGCGGCGCGCGAGCTGGGCATCCCCATCGACCTGATCGGCGGCACCAGCATGGGCGCCTTCATCGGCGCCCTGCACGCCGAGGGCCGCAGCGTGGAGGAGATCACCGAGCTGATGCGCGAAACCTTCGTGCAGCGCAACTTCCTCAACGACTACATGCTGCCGCGAGTGGCGCTGCTGCGTACCCGCAAGTTCCGCCAGCGGCTGGGCAGCATCTTCGGCGAACGCCGCCTGGAGCAACTGGCGACGCCGTTCTTCTGCGTCAGCACCAGCCTCACGCGCGGCGTCGCGGTGGTGCACGAAAGCGGCCGGCTGCGCGACTGGGTCGGCACCAGCATGGCGGTGCCCGGCATCGCGCCGCCGATGGTCTGGAACGAGGAGCTGCTCGCCGACGGCGCGGTGGTCAACAGCCTGCCGGCCGACGTGATGCGCCAGTTCGGCCGGGGCGCGGTGATCGCCTGCGATGTCAGCAGCGACACCGCCCTACGCGCCGAGGGCGTCTCCGGCCCCGACTTCGACGCCCTGTTCCACTGGACCGGCCTGAGCCCGCGTCCGGGGCTGTTCGACATCCTGCTGCGCTCGGCGACGCTGTCCAGCGCCGGCAGCAGCCGTGGTCAGGCCGCGCACGCCGACTGCCTGATCCGCATGCCCACCGCCGGCGTCGGCCTGTTCCAGTGGAAGGCCCTGGACCGCCTGCTCGACAGCGCCTACCGCCACGCCCTGGTCGAGCTGGAGGCCTTCAAGCCGCGCCTGCCGCCCCTGGCCCGGGGCTGAGAGCCACCGCGACGGCCACCGGGGCCGGATTTGCTGCACTGCGGCGACTCGGGTTCGCGTCACGGCGGCCAATGGCAAGCTGCCTTACCTCGCCCATTCTTCGCGCCGCCAATCTTTTGGAGTGCCTCCCATGCCCGCCTACAAAGCCCCTCTGCGCGACACCCGCTTCCTGATGAACGAGGTGTTCGACTACCCGGCCCACTATGCCGGCCTTGCCAACGGCAAGGACGCCGACCCGGAAACCGTCGGCGCCATCCTCGAAGCCTGTGCCCAGTTCTGCGAGCAGACCCTGTCGCCGCTCAACCTCAGCGGCGACCAGGAAGGCTGCACCCTCAAGGACGGCAAGGTGACCACGCCCAAGGGCTTCAAGGAAGCCTACGAGGAGTTCGTCGCCGGCGGCTGGCAGGGTCTCTCCCACCCCACCGAATACGGCGGCCAGGGCCTGCCGATGTCGCTGGGCCTGATCAAGTCGGAGATGATGGGCACCGCCAACTGGTCGTTCACCATGTACCCCGGCCTGTCGCTGGGCGCGATGAACACCATCCTCCAGCACGCCTCGCAGGAGCTGAAGGATCTCTACATGCCGGCGCTCACCGAGGGCCGCTGGGGCGGCACCATGTGCCTCACCGAGCCGCAGTGCGGCACCGACCTGGGCCAGGTGAAGACCAAGGCCGAGCCCAACGCCGACGGCAGCTACCGCATCAGCGGCACCAAGATCTTCATCAGCTCCGGTGATCACGACCTCACCGAGAACATCGTCCACATCGTGCTCGCGCGCCTGCCCGACGCGCCGGCCGGCACCCGCGGCATCTCGCTGTTCATCGTGCCGAAGATCAAGGTGAAGGCCGATGGCTCGCTGGACGGCAGCAACAACGTGGTCTGCTCGGCGCTGGAGCACAAGATGGGCATCCGCGCCTCGGCCACCGCCGTGCTCAACTTCGAGGAGTCCACCGGCTATCTGATCGCCGAGCCGAACAAGGGCCTCGAAGCCATGTTCACCTTCATGAACACCGCCCGCATCGGCACCGCCGTGCAGGGCGTGGCGCATGCCGAGCTGAGCTTCCAGGGCGCGCTGGCCTACGCCAAGGAGCGCCGCTCGATGCGCGCGCTGAGCGGCAAGAAGGAGCCGGAGAAAGTCGCCGACGCGATCATCCATCACGCCGACGTGCGTCGCATGCTGATGACCCAGAAGGCCTTCGCCGAGGGCGGTCGCGCGATGATCTACTTCGCCGCGCAGTACTCCGACCACATGGTCAACGGCATCCTCGAAAACGACGCCAAGAAGTACAAGGAGTGGGACGACAAGCTGGGCTTCTTCACCCCCATCCTCAAGGGCTTCCTGACCGAGATGGGCCTGGAGTCGGCCAACCTCGGCATGCAGGTGTTCGGTGGCCACGGCTACATCAAGGAACACGGCATGGAGCAGATCGCCCGCGACGCGCGCATCTCCACCCTGTACGAGGGCACCACCGGCATCCAGGCGCTGGACCTCTTGGGCCGCAAGGTGCTGCTGACCACCCGTGGCAAATGCGTGCGCGAGTTCACCGCCACCATCGCCAAGTTCGCGGTGGACCACCTGCGCAACCCCAAGCTGCGCCGCTACGCCACCGACCTCGGCCGCTACGCCGCCGAGTGGAACCTGCTGACCATGCGGCTGATGCTGTCGGCCCGCAAGGACCGCGACGTGGTGAGCGCCGCCAGCCATCACTTCCTGATGTACTCCGGCTACGTGATGATGGCCTACTTCTGGGCGCTGCAAGCCTCGGTCGCCAACGACAAGCTGGCCCACGGCGGCAGCGAAAAGCCGGAGTTCTACAAGGCCAAGCTGGCGATGGCGCGCTTCTACTTCGACCATCTGCTGCCGCGCGCCAAGGGCCACGCCAGCTCGATGATCAAGCCGAGCAAGACGCTGACCAAGCTGCCGGTCGAGCACTTCGTGTTCGAGTGATACCAAGGCGGCAATGACGACGGGGCCTTCGGGCCCCGTTTTCGTTTCCGGCGCGGGCTGCGGCTACCATCCAGGCCAAGCCCCGTTGACGGAACAACCATGAGACCTGCCCTGCTGCTGGCTCCGCTGCTGCTGACCACGACCTCGACGCTGGCGGCTCCGCTCGCCATCGACTGTGGCCGCCTGCTCGACGTGAAAAGCGGCCGCCTGCTCGAAGGCATGCGCGTGCTGGTCGAGGGCACCAAGATCAGCACCGTGCAGAAGCAGTCCGAGCCGCTGCCCGCAGGCGCGAGGCGCATCGCGCTGTCCGGCGCGACCTGCCTGCCAGGCCTGATCGACATGCACGTCCACCTCAGCGGCGAAACCGCCAAGCAGGCCGACGCCTTCCGCGACGCGTTGTCGCTGAATCCGGCCGACGCCGCCTACCGCTCGGTGGCCTATGCCGAGCGCACGCTGCTGGCCGGCTTCACCAGTGTCCGCGACCTCGGCGCCAGCGACGGTCTCAACGTCTCGCTCAAGCGCGCCATCGCCGCCGGCCACATCCCGGGCCCGCGCCTGTTCACCGCCGGCAAGTCGATTGCCACCACCGGCGGTCACGCCGACCCCAGCAACAATCTCTCGCAACGCTACGCGCGCGGCCTCGGCACCCCCGGCCCGATGGAAGGGGTCATCAACGGCGCCGACGAAGCCGCCGAGGCCGTGCGTGCCCGCTATCAGGAGGGTGCCGATCTGATCAAGATCACCGCCACCGGCGGCGTGCTGTCGCAGGCCGCGAGCGGCCAGAACGCCCAGTTCACCGAGGCCGAGATCCGCGCCATCACCAGCACCGCCAGGGACTACGGCTTCCGGGTGGCGGCGCACGCGCACGGCCTGGAAGGCATCAAGCGCGCCCTGCGCGGCGGCGTCGATTCCATCGAGCACGGCACCTACATGGACGACGAGGCCATCGCCCTGTTCAAGAAGAATGGCGCCTGGTACGTGCCCACCATCAGCGCCGGCCGCTTCGTCGCCGACAAGTCCAGGGAGCCGGACTACTACTCGCCGCTGGTGCGCCCGAAGGCGGCCGCCATCGGACCGCAGATCCAGAGCACCTTCGGCCGCGCCTACAAGGCCGGCGTGAAGATCGCCTTCGGCACCGATGCCGGGGTGTTTCCGCACGGCGACAACGCCAGGGAGTTCGCCTACATGGTCGAGGCCGGCATGCCGCCGCTGGAAGCGATCCGCAGCGCCACCCTGGCGGCCGCAGAGCTGCTCGACCAGTCGCAGAATCTGGGGCGGGTGGAACCGGGCTTCAGCGCCGATCTGGTCGCGGTCAACGGCGATCCGCTGGCCGACATCGCGGTGCTGCAGAACATGGCCTTCGTGATGAAGGACGGCGTGATCTACAAATCCACCCAGGAATGAACATGGACCCCATCCTCGACCTGATCCCCGGCCGACCCCGCGACCTCGGCGGCTTCGCCGTGCGCCGGGTGCTGCCGATCGGCCATCGCAAGACCGTCGGCCCCTTCATCTTCTTCGACCACCTGGGGCCGGCCGTGCTTAAGGCCGGCAGCGGCATGGACGTGCGCCCGCATCCGCACATCGGCCTGGCGACGGTGACCTATCTGTTCGAGGGCCGCATCCGCCACCGCGACAGCCTGGACAACGTTCAGGACATCGAACCCCTGGCGGTGAACTGGATGACCGCCGGCAGCGGCATCGTCCATTCCGAGCGCTCGACGCCGGAGGACCGCCAGATCGACCGACCGATCCACGGCATCCAGTCCTGGGTGGCGCTGCCCGGCGCCGATGAAGAGTGTCCGCCGAGCTTCGTGCACCATCCGGCGGACAGCCTGCCGCAGGCACAGCGCGATGGCGTCGCGCTGCGGGTGATCGCCGGCAGCGCCTACGGACTGAGCTCACCGGTGGCACTGCGGGCACCGACCTTCTACGTGCATGCCGAGATGGCGGCGGGCAGTTCGCTGCCGGTGCCCGAGGACTACCAGGAGCGGGCGATCTACCCGGTCAACGGCCGGGTCCGGGTCGGCGAGCGCTGGGTCGAGGAAGGCGAGATGGCGGTGCTGGTGCCCGGCGTCGCGGCGACGCTGGTCGCCGAGGCGGAAGCCCGGGTCATGCTGCTCGGCGGCGCACCGGTGGACGCCCCGCGCCTGATCTGGTGGAACTTCGTTTCCAGCCGCCCGGAGCGGATCGAGCAGGCCAAGGCCGACTGGAAGGAGCGACGCTTCGCGGAGGTCCCGGGCGAGACCGAGTTCATTCCCTTGCCCGCGCTTTGACCGCCTCCTGAACCCGAGCCATCGCAAGGCGCGAAGCCTGCGCCGCGATAGCCCTGCGCCGGAAACCAGGTTCCCGATCCTGCGGCCGGACTTTTGCCGGGGCCGGCCGGAAATCGCTACCGCCAGGACATCGGCTGCGGCATGCTGCACGCCTTGCATCCCGCCAGACGCCCGCATGTCCTCCCAAGCCGAACTCCTGCGCCAGCTTTCCATCGACCGCGACAGCACCGGTGGCGCGCCGCCGGAGCGCCCGCGCTGGCCCTGGCTGCTCGCGGCAGTGCTGCTGGCGCTGGCGGTCGGCGCCTACCTGACGCTGCGCGGCGGCGGTGAGCTGCCGGTGCGCGCGGTCAGCGTCCAGGTGAAGGGCGGCGCAGCGGCGGCCGGCGGCGGCTCGGTGCTCGATGCCTCCGGCTATGTGGTGGCGCGCCGGCAGGCGACGGTGTCGTCGAAGATCACCGGCAAGGTGGTGGCGATCAATTTCGAGGAAGGCCAGCGCGTCGAGGAAGGCGAGGTGCTGGCGCGACTGGACGACAGCAACAGCCGCGCCCAGCTCGGCCTCGCCGAAGCGCAGGTCGAGCAGGCCCGCGCGCAGCAGGCGGAACTGCGGGTGTCGCTCGCCAACGCCGAGCGCGACGCCCGCCGCAACCGCGAGCTGCTCGACAGGACGCTGGTCTCGCAGGCCGCCGTCGACAACGCCGACACCACGGTGGCGCAGCTCAAGGCCCGGCTGGCCAGCAGCGAGCAGGGCGTGCGGGTGGCGCAGCAGCAACTGGCGGTGAGCCGCCAGCAGAACGAGGACACGGTGGTGCGCGCGCCGTTCTCCGGCGTCATCACCGTGAAGAACGCGCAGCCGGGCGAAATGATCTCGCCGCTGTCCGCCGGCGGTGCCGGCACCCGCACCGGCCTGGGCACCCTGGTGGACATGAACTCGCTGGAAGTCGAGGTCGATGTCAACGAGAACTTCCTGACCAAGGTGAAAGCCGGGCAGCGCGCCAGCACCAAGCTCAATGCCTATCCGGACTGGGAGATTCCCTCCGAGCTGATCGCCATCATCCCCACCGCCGACCGCAGCAAGGCGACGGTGAAGGTGCGCGTGGGCCTGGTGCGCAAGCCGGGCGAGGCGCTGGACCCGCGCATCCTGCCGGACATGGGCGCGCGGGTGAGCTTTCTCGCCGACGACGCACCGGCGCCGGCCGCCGCGCTGCCACGGCGGGTGCTGATCCCGGCCGAGGCGCTGGCCGGGGACGCGGTGTTCGTCATCGCCGGCGAAACGGTGCGCCGGCAGCTGGTGAAGACGGCACCCGCCGAGAACGGTTATCTGCAGGTACTCGAAGGCCTGGCCGGCGGCGAGTCGCTGGCGGTCGGCGATTTCGGCAAACTCGCGGAAGGAAGCCGGATCAAGGTGCAAGGAGCCCAGTGATGAGTACAGCCATCGTGCAGTTGCGCGGCGTCAGCAAGACCTACACGCGCGGCAAGCAGAGCGTCGAGGTGCTGAAGGCGCTGGACCTTGATGTCGCCCAGGGCGACTTCCTGGCGCTGATGGGGCCTTCCGGCTCCGGCAAGACCACCCTGCTCAATCTCATTGGCGGACTCGATCAGCCGACCCGGGGCGAGGTGATCGTCGCCGGCGAGCGCATCGAGAAGCTGAAGTCCTCGGCGCTGGCCGCCTGGCGCGCGCGCAATGTCGGCTTCGTGTTCCAGTTCTACAACCTGATGCCGATGCTCAGCGCGCAGAAGAACGTCGAGCTGCCGCTGCTGCTGACCAAGCTGTCGGCCAGCGAGCGCGCCCGCCGCGCGAAGATCGCGCTCACCGTGGTCGGCCTCGCCGAGCGCGCCAGCCACAAGCCCAATGAGCTTTCCGGTGGCCAGGCGCAGCGCGTCGCTATCGCCCGCGCGCTGGTCGCCGACCCCACTCTGCTGATCTGCGACGAACCCACCGGCGATCTCGACCGCAAGACCGCCGACGAGATCCTCGGCCTGTTGCAGACCCTCAACCGCGAGCACGGCAAGACCATCGTGATGGTCACCCACGATCCCAAGGCGGCGGAGTACGCGACGCACCAGGTGCATATGGACAAGGGCGCCTTGGCCAAAGAGGAAGTGCCTTGAATGTCGTCGCGACACGGTGTCGTGAGCGCAGCGAGCGTGGGCGCGGGAGCGACGACCGGCGCCGCTTCCCGCTCCGACGTGCTTCGCACGCTCCGAGTCCGCGGCGCACTTCCGGCCAAGGCGCGGGCGGCCATGGATGGCCGCCCAGGGGGCTATTCGTGTGGGTCCGTCGCGCCATGGACGGCTGCGCGCACTCCGTCGAAGTCCCCCTCTCCCCCAACCCCTCTCCCACCAGGGGAGAGGGGAGTGAGGTAAAACGATGAAATACTTCCCGCTGCTCTGGGCCACGCTCTGGCGCAAGAAGACCCGCACCTGGCTGACCCTGTTCTCGCTGATCGCCGCGTTCCTGCTGCTCGGGCTCCTGCAGGCGGCCAACTCGGTGTTCAACGGCGGCGGCGTGCAGAACCTCGGCGCCAACCTGCTGATTACCCAGGCGCGGGTGTCCTTCACCTCGCCGCTGCCGCTGCGGCTGCTGCCGCAGATCGAGGCGGTGCCGGGAGTGGAGTCGGTGTCGTTCTCGCAGTTCTTCGGCGGCGTCTACAAGGACCCGAAGAATTTCTTCCCGCAGTTCGCGGTGGCGCCGGAACGCTGGCTGAAGACCTTCACCGAATGCACGCTGCCGGCCGAGCAGGCGGCGGCCTGGAAGAACTCGCGCACCGCCGCCATCGCCGGCAAGCAGCTGGCCGAGCGCTTCGGCTGGAAGGTCGGTGACCGCATTCCGCTGGTGAGCCAGATCTTTCCGCTCAAGGACGGCTCGCGCGCCTGGGAATTCGATCTGGTCGGCATCTTCGACAACACCAGCGCCGACTCCTGCCCGCGCATGGGCAATATGTACATCCGCTACGACTACTTCGACGAGGCGCGGCTGTTCGGCCAGGGCGGCGCCGGCATCTATGTGCTGCGCATCGCCGACCCCAACCGCGCCGAGGCCATCGGCCGGCAGATCGACCAGATGTTCGAGAACTCGCCGGACGAGACCAAGACCCAGACCGAGAAGGAGTTCTCGCTCAACTTCGTGCGCCAGCTCGGCAACCTGAGCCTGATCCTCAACTCCATCCTCGGCGCGGTGTTCTTCACCATCCTGCTGCTCACCGGCAACACCATGAGCCAGGCGGTGCGCGAGCGCATCCCGGAGCTGGCGGTGCTCAAGACCCTGGGCTTCACCAACGGCGGCGTGCTCGGCCTGGTGATCGCCGAGTCGCTGCTGCTCTGCCTGCTCGGCGGCCTGGTCGGCATGGGCCTGGCCAACGCGGTGATGGGCGCGCTGGCGCATGCGCCGGTGCAGATGCCGCCGCTGAAGGCCGACGCCCACGTCTGGGCCATCGCCCTCGCCAGCATGTTCGGCGTCGGTCTGCTGGTCGGCCTGCCGCCGGCGCTCAAGGCCATGCGCCTGTCCATCGTCGACGGCCTCTCGGGACGCTAGCCATGAAACAGATCCTCGCCATCACCTGGATGAACCTGCGCGCCATCCCCCAGCGGCTCGGCTCCTCGCTGGTGATCGTCATCGGCATCGCCGGCGTGGTCGGCGTGCTGGTGGCACTGCTGTCGATGTCGCAGGGCTTCGGCGCCACGCTCAAGGCCACCGGCAAGACCGACCGCGCGCTGTTCCTCGCCGGCGGCGTCACCGCCGAGCTGTCCTCGACCCTGCTCGGCGACGTGCTGCCGCTGCTGCGCGAGCTGCCCGGCATCCGCAGGGATGCCGAGGGCCGGCCGCTGGCCTCCGCCGAGCTGGTGGTCATCACCGAGCTGCGCCGTGGCGAAGGCGCGCAGCGCGCCGACGTCAACGTCTCGCTGCGCGGCATCGAGCCCATGGGCCTGACGATCCGCCCCGAGCTGAAACTGGTCGAGGGCCGCTGGTTCACCCCCGGCCTGCGCGAGGTGGTAGTCGGCCAGGGCGCGGCGCGGCAGTTCCAGGGCGTCAGCGTCGGCTCGGTGCTGAAGTTTCGGGGCTCGGAATGGACCGTGGTCGGCGTCTTCGCCTCCGGCGGCGATGCCCACGAGTCGGAGCTGTGGACCGACGCCAATACCGCTCGCTCGGCGTTTGGCCGGGGCAGCTCGGCCTCCTCGCTGCTGGTGCAATTGGAATCGCCGGAAAGTCTGGAGCCGCTGAAGGCGGCGCTGAAGGCCGACCCGCGCCTGCAGGTCGATGTCGGCACCGAACTCGCCTACTACTCCAGCCAGTCGCAGCAGTTCAGCGACCAGATCGGCGTGCTGACCGGGGTGGTGGCGACCATCATGGCGGTCGGTGCGCTGTTCGGCGCGCTCAACAGCATGTACTCGGCGGTCTCGACCCGGCAGGTGGAGATCGCCACCCTGCGTGCCCTAGGCTTCTCCAACCTGCCAGTGGTGCTGTCGGTACTCACCGAGGCCATGCTGCTGGCGCTCAGCGGCGGCGTGCTCGGGGCAGCGGTGGCCTACCTGTTGTTCAACGGCATGAGCGTGTCGACGCTGGGCGCCAACTTCACCCAGGTCGCCTTCAACTTCGCGGTCACCCCCGAGCTGGTGCACAAGGGCCTGAGTTGGGCGCTGCTGATCGGCCTGATCGGCGGCCTGCCGCCGGCGATCAAGGCGGTGCGCATGCCGGTGGTCGAGGCCCTGCGCGGCGGCTAGTCCGGCGGTCGTGGCGGCGCGGCACGCGGCCACCGATCCGGGAGGCCAAGCGGAGCGGCGGCGCGAATCCAGCCGGGCGCCGCCCTAACGAAACAGTGACCGCCGATCCAGCGCCTTACTCCTGGACGATGCGGAAACCGGTCCAGACATTGCGGCGGTAGGGCTCGAAGCCGCTGCGGGCACCGGCATCGAGCGCCTCGACGCCCTCCTGCCAGGAACCGCCGCGCACCACCATGCGGCCGCTCTCGCCCGTAGCCGCGCAGCGGTTGCTGGGGCCGCCGGTGGCGGCGTAGCTGGAGCAGGTCCACTCGCGAACGTTGCCCAGCATCTCGAACAGGCCGAAGGGATTGGCGGCGAAGCTGCGCACGGCGCTGGGCTGGGTCGGCACCAGCGGCGGGCAGCTCTGGCAGCTGGCCATGCCCTCGGCGTATTCGTTGCCCCACCAGTAGCGGCCACGGGAACCGGCGCGGGCGGCGTATTCCCACTCGGCCTCGGTGGGCAGGCGGAAGCGCTGGCCGGTCTCGCGGCTCAGCCAGTCGCTGTAGGCCAGTGCGTCGGCAAGGCTGGTGCAGACCACCGGGAAATCGTCGGTCTGGGCGTAGCCGGGCGCGTCCCACTCCGGAAGACGGCCGCCGGCGCTCTCGCAGGGGTAGTTGGGCCAGCGCGGGTTGCGGTAGCCGCTGCGGCGCACGAAGTCGGCGAACTCGCCAACCGTGACCTCGCTGGCGCCGATGCGGAACGGCCGCAGCGACAGCGGCGCGCCGCCAGCCGAAGACGGCAGCTCGCCGGCCGGCAGCGCCACCAGTTCCGGCGGCCGCAGCGGGCCCAGGCTTTCCGGCGTGGCCGGCACTTCGGGAGCTTCGGCCAGGTGGGTCGGCGTCGGCGACGGCGCGGTGCTCGCGGGCGGGGCGGCGATCACGCCAGGCACCGGCCCGGCACGACCGCTGCCCGGCGGATTCAGCAGCACATAGACCACCGCCAGACTCGCCGCCAGCAGCAGGCCGCCGAGCAGCAGGCGGTTCTGGACCCGGCTGGCGGGACGGTCCTCGGCACGGCGCCGGGGCGGCAGGGCCGGACTGGCGAGCAGCGAGGGCGTCGGGTCCGGCGGCCGGCGGTGGGTGGGGGCCGAGACCGAGTCCAATGGCGCCAGCGGCACCGGGCCGGCGGCGCGGCCGGCGCTCACGGCGGGCGGCACCGGCCTGCTGGCCGGCGCCCGGGGTGGGACATCGGCCAGCTCGCTGCGGCCGAGCAAGGGGTAGCCGCCGGCCGGGCGCAGGCCGTCGGCCGGCCCCAGCTCGGCGGCCAGCGCCTCGGCGGGCAGTGGCCCCAGGCTCGGGGTCGCCGGTGCCACCGGTGCCGGCGTCGCCCGCAGCACCACCGGCGGCGGCGGGTCGGGCGGCAGGCTGCTGCCGGGGCTGGTCGGTGCCGACAGCGGCTCGGTGCTGGGAACCGCCGAGGGCGGCGGTTCCGGGGTCATTGGCGGCAGGCTGCGCGAGCGCGGCCGGCTGGCCGGATCGGGCTCCGGCGCCGGGCGGCTGGCGGCCGGGGCTTCGCCGCCGGCCTGGTACTGCTCCAGCGCGGCGCGGAATTCCGCCGCGCTCTGGTAGCGCTCGTTCGGACGTACCGCCAGCGCCTGCCGCAGGGCCGGGATCAGAGGCTCCGGAATACCCGCCCAGCCGCCGCCCTCCATCGGGTCCTGCCCGATGCGGTCCAGGGCGATGGGCGGCGCGTGCCCGGTGAGCATGCGGAACAGGGTGGCGGCGGCGCCATAGACATCGGTCCAGGGGCCCTGGATGGCGCGGCGCTGGTACTGCTCCAGTGGCGCATAGCCCTCGGTGAGCACCACCGAGAGGCTCTGCACCCGGTCGCCGGCCGCCTGCCGGGCAGCGCCGAAGTCGAGCACGATGGGCCGGCCGACCGCAGCCAGATAGATGTTGTGCGGCTTGAGGTCGCGGTGCACCAGGCCGCGCTCGTGCACGTATTGCAGGCCATCGAGCACCGGCTTGATCAGCGGGATCGCCAGCGCCGGCTCCAGCCGGGTGCGGACGCTGGTGAGGTAGTCCCCGAGCGTCATGCCCTCGTAGTAGTCCATCACCAGATAGGCGGTGGAATAGGCATTGAAGAAGTTGCGCACCCGCACGATGTTGGGGTGGTCGAGCTTGGCGACGATGCGCGCCTCGCGCAGGAACTGCTCCTTGCCAAACTCGAAGCCGCGCCGGTCTTCGGCGGTGTGCGCCGACACCTCCAGATTGTCCTGGGTGCGGGCCGCCAGCTCGCGCGGCAGGTATTCCTTGATCGCCACCCGCTGCTGCAGGTTGACGTCCCAACCGAGGTAGGTGATCCCGAAGCCGCCCGGCCGCCCCAGCACCCGGCCGACCCGGTACTGGCCGCCGAGGATCATGCCGTGCGGCAGGAACAAGGGGCTGCGCGGCGTCGCCTCGTCGTAACCGCAGTGGGGACAGACCGCGGCGCCGCCCTTGAGCTGGAAGCAGCCTGGGCAGTGCTTTTGATAGCGCGCAGCGCTCGCTGCGGAATCAATCGAGGTCATGACCCGATTGTATAATCGCCCGTATCCACGACGCGACCTGTCAACGCAGGTCCGGGCCGCCCGACCTTCTCCGGCAGCCGCTAGGCTACGCAGCCCGCCGCGTCCCACCGATACTGCCGCGCATGAGCCTCGTTTCCCCGACCACGCCCCGACTCTCCACCGTGATGCTGGCCTCGGTCGCCTCGCTGCGCGGCGGCAGCCTGCGACCAGACCAGCAGGCGTCGCTGAAGGCCGCGCTGGAGCGCCCGGGTGCGGCGATTGCCGTCACCGGCGGCGGCGAGTACCTCGGCATGTACGACCGCAGCGACCTGGCGCTGGAAGCCGCCCTCGCCTTTCTCAACGCCGCCGAGGCGATCAACGAGCAGGGCCTGGCCGGCGCCTACGCCGGCCGGGTGGCGCTGGAAGTCTGGCCCGAGGACAGTGAGCTGCCGGTGGAACGCATCCGCCAGATCCTGGCGCTGGCGCCGGATCACGGCCTGCTGCTGACCCAGGACTGCGCCGGCCACTTGCCGGTGAAGCTGCGCGGCGAGCTGCAACCGCTGGGCCGCCGCCAGAGCGACCCCGGCTTGCAGACCGTGCTGGAACTGCCCTGGCGCGACAACGCCGCCACCTACCGCGAAGCGACGCTGTTTGTCTCCAGCCGCATCCCGGCCGGCCAGCACCAGGCCCTGCGCCTGACCCGGCGCGGCAGCAGCGTGCTGGTGCGCCCGGCCGACTGCCCGTTCACGGTCGGCCGCGACGCCGCCTGTGCCATGGGCATCGGCGGCCCCAATGTCTCGCGCCTGCACGGCGCGGTGCTGCACGAGGGCGGCAAGTTCCACTTCCGCGACGACTCCCGCAACGGCAGCTACCTGACCAGCGGCGGCACCGAGGTGTTCGTGCACTCGGAGCGCTTCCCGCTGGTCTCCGAGGGCGTCATCAGCCCCGGCGCGCCGCTGGTCGAGCAGACCGGCGACGTCATCCGCTACCTCTGTCTGGCCGTCGATCCGGGCGGCTGACCCCACCACCGAAAGGAGCCGCATGCCCCTGAAGCCCGGCAACGGCAGTTTTGAAGGCGCCATCCTACTGGCGGTGTATTCCGATGCCCGCGGCCGGCAGCTGGTGGACGGCGTGCTCGACTACGAGGACCGCCGGCTGTGCAGCCGCATCCTCGAACACGCCGGCGGCCTGCCGCTGGAGATGACCACCAGCCGGGTCAGCGCCCTGTTCGGCGAGGCCGGCGAGGCCTGGCAGGCGGCGCAGGCGCTGCTGCGGGCGGTGGAGGCGGTGCGCGTCGCCAATCCACTGCGCCGGCAGCTGTCGGTGCAGGTGGTGCTGGACTGGGGCCGCTACCACCGCGCCGGGCCGCAGCTGCGCACCGAGGGTCTGGAGGATCTGCCCGGCCGGCTGCGGCGCCTGCCCGGCCATGCCATCGGCTGCACCCAGGCCCTGCTGGAACGCTGGCACAGCGAGGGTCAGGCGGCGCAGCCCAGCGAGCGCCTGGACGAGGGCCTGTGGCTGCTCAGCGCGCCGCTGGGCGAATCGGAAACCCGGCTGGCCAGCGAGCCCAGCCTGCTCAGCTCCGGCCTGTTCATGAACCTGAGCCTGAAGCTGCGCGGCGAGACCCGCGAGTTTGCCGCCGCCGACTGCCCGCTGCGCCTGGGGCGCGACACCCTCTGCACCCTGGTGCTGGCCGGCGACAAGGTGTCGCGGGTGCACGGCCGCATCGAGTTCGAGCACCAGAAGTTCGTCTACGTCGACGACAGCAAGAACGGCAGCTATGTGCTGACCGCCGCCGGCACCGAGTTGCAGCTCAAGCGCGGCGAAAGCCTGATCCTGGCCGGCGAAGGCGCGATCAGCCCGGGCCTGCCGCTGGACCAGCAGACCGGCGATATCGTCCGCTACTCCTGCCGGCCGTCGAAACTGCAACTGGACGCCCCCGAGCCGGGCGACACTGTGCGCATCGAAGCCTAGAGTCGCCGCCATGAGCCTGCTCCCCGCCGCCGCCCTCCGCGCCCGCTTCGTCGAGCGCGCCACCGCCAAGTTCGCCGCCAACGTGCCGGACTTCGTCGCCCTGCGACAGCTGGTGGGCGAACAGGGCGGCGTGTTCCGCAACGATCACGGCGCCATCCGCACCGCCGACCCGGCGCTGCGTGCGCTGATCGTCCGCGCCGCGCGGGTGCTGGGTCTGCACCGCGACCGCGACTACCTGTTCCCGGCCAAGAAGCTGGTCAGCTTCGATCTGCAGGCCGAGGGGCAGGACGCCGGCCAGTTCAAGATCTTCGTCTCGCAGGTGGACCTTGAGGCCTTTCCGCCAGCGGTGGCCGGCCTGCTGCGCGAGGACTGCGCCCAGCAGGCGGCGGCGGTCGATCACCGCGCCTTTCTCGCCCAGATCGAGCGCGCCGAGCAGCAGGGCGGCCTGAGCGAGACCGACGCCGAGGCCTACATCGAACACTTCGTCACCCGGCTGATGAACCGCAACGGCGCGCCGATGCGACGCAGCACCCTGGAAGCGGTGGCGGCGGTGTCGCCGGAAGCCGCCAGCGCCCTGGCGCTCGGCCCCGACTTCAACCACGTCACCATCGACGTGCGGGCCGCCGGCTTCGAGGGCATTGAAGCGATGGCGGCGGCGATGGCGGCACGCGGCTTCAAGCTGCTGCCGGCGATCCAGGGCGCGCCCGGCAGCAAGCTGCGGCAGACCGCGACCATGGCCGCGACCATGGCCACGCCGGTGCTGGAGGCCGACGGCAGCCTGGGCAGCGCGCCGACCGAGAAGCAGTTCGTGGAGATCATCGAGCGCGCCCAGGCGCGCGCCGAGGATGGCGCCCTGCTCTGGCAGGACGACGGCCGGCCGCTGATCTACAAGCACTTCCTGGCCGCCAACGCCGAGAAGATCTTCGACGCCGCCGCCACCAAGGCCAGCGCTCCCAGCTGCTGAGCGCGGCGCCGACCACGGCGCCGCCCTGCCCCCGAAAAATCAGCTCCATTGCGCCGGCACCGAGGCCGGCCGCAGCGCTGCGGGAGCCACTAGCGACGGTTTTTGCCCGGGTTTGCAGGCAAATCGCTAAGTGACTGTCCACGCAGGTTTTTGCCGAAAGCCTCCCCAAGTTATCCACCGCTTATCGACGGCTTTGGCGCGGGCTTGTTCAGGCTGTAACACAGGATGTAGTGGCTAGGCCGTCATCAGACCACAACATTTTGTGAGAAAACGCGTTGACGCTACCCCCCTGCGGCGGTATCGTCGGTCCACTATCCGCTGCACCCCTTTCGTCGTCCGCCACGCGTGAATACCGCGTAACCCGGCCTCGACAGGCACTTCATTTCGTTTCGTTCCGATACCAACACGCGGCAGCAGGCCGTAAGCCGTCCAGGGAGACCGTTCCATGCAGAGTTCCAGCCTTACCACCCCCAGCCGCCCGGACCATCTCCCGCCGCCGGCCGCTCCCACCGGCCTCGCCGAGGTCAGCGCCACCGCCCCGGGCGGCCTGCGCGTCATCCGCCGCAACGGCAAGGTGACCGCGTTTGACGCCAGCAAGATCAGCATCGCCGTCACCAAGGCCTTCCTGGCCGTGGAAGGTGGCGCTGCCGCTGCCAGCGCCGCCGTGCGCGAGAAGGTCGAGTCCATCACCCGCAGCGTGGTCGCCGCGCTGACCCGCAACATGAGCGGCGGCGGCACCGTGCACATCGAAGACATCCAGGACCAGGTGGAACTGGGCCTGATGCGCGCCGGCGAGCACAAGATCGCCCGCAGCTACGTGATCTACCGCGAAGAGCGCGCCCAGGCGCGTGCCGCCGAAGCCGCCGCCAAGGCGCCGGCCGAGTCCGCCCGCCCGGGCCTGAGCGTGAAGCTCGACGACGGCCGCAGCGTGCCGCTGGATCAGGAGCGCCTCACCGTGCTGGTCAGCGAAGCCTGCAAGGGCCTGAGCGGCGTCGATGTCGGCGAGGTGGTCACCGCCGCCGTGCGCGACCTCTACGACGGTATCCCGGAGGCGGAGCTGAGCCAGGCGCTCACCCTCGCCGCTCGCGCGCGTATCGAGAAGGAGCCCAACTACACCTACGTCAGCGCCCGCCTGCTGACCGTGGCCCTGTACCACGAGGCGCTGAAGTTCCTCGATCAGGCCCAGACCCGTCCGAGCGCCAGCGAGATGGCCGGCCTCTACCCCGAATATTTCCGCGCCTACATCGAGCGCGGCGTCAAGGAAGAGCTGCTCGACGCCCGCTGCATGGAGTACGACCTCGAACGCCTCGGCAATGCCCTGATCCCCGAGCGCGACGGCAAGTTCGACTACCTCGGCCTGCAGACCCTCTACGACCGCTACTTCATCCACCGCAACAAGAAGCGCTTCGAGCTGCCGCAGGCCTTCTTCATGCGCGTCTCCATGGGCCTCGCGATCAACGAGGTGGACCGCGAGACCAAGGCCATCGAGTTCTACAACCTGCTCAGCTCGTTCGATTTCATGTCGTCGACGCCGACGCTGTTCAACAGCGCCACCCCGCGCCCGCAGTTGTCGAGCTGCTACCTCACCCAGGTGCCGGACGATCTGCACGGCATCTTCAGCGCGGTGCACGACAACGCCATGCTCTCGAAGTTTGCCGGCGGCTTGGGCAACGACTGGACGCCGGTGCGCGGCATGGGCGGCTACATAAAGGGCACCAATGGCAAGAGCAACGGCGTGGTGCCGTTCCTGAAGGTCGCCAATGACACCTGCGTGGCGGTCAACCAGGGCGGCAAGCGCAAGGGCGCGCTCTGCGCCTACCTGGAAACCTGGCACCGCGACGTCGAGGAATTCCTCGACCTGCGCAAGAACACCGGTGACGAGCGCCGCCGCGCGCACGACATGGACACCGCCAACTGGATCCCCGACCTGTTCATGAAGCGGGTGATGGAGGAAGGCCAGTGGACGCTGTTCAGCCCCGAGGAAGTGCCCGACCTGCACGACCTCACCGGCGCCGCCTTCGAGAAGCGCTACAACGAGTACGAGAAGCTGGCCGACGACGGCCGCATCAAGAATTTCAAGCGCATGCCGGCCGTCACCCTGTGGCGGAAGATGCTGGCCATGCTGTTTGAAACCGGCCACCCCTGGTTCACCTTCAAGGACCCCTGCAACCTGCGCAGCCCGCAGCAGCACGTCGGCGTGGTGCACAGCTCCAACCTCTGCACCGAGATCACCTTGAACACCAAGGCGGGCTCGGAGATCGCGGTCTGCAACCTGGGCTCGGTCAATCTGCCGGCGCACATCCAGGCCGACGGCACGCTCGACCTGGTGAAGCTGGAAAAGACCATCAGCACCGCCATGCGGATGCTGGATAACGTCATCGACTACAACTACTACTCGGTGCCGACCGCGCGTAACAGCAACCTGCGCCACCGTCCGGTGGGCCTGGGCCTGATGGGCTTCCACGACGCGCTCTACAAGCTGCGCCTGCCCTATGAGAGCGATGCCGCCATCCAGTTCGCCGACACCAGCATGGAGGCGGTGAGCTACTACGCGATCAAGGCCAGCAACAAGCTGGCGCAGGAGCGCGGCGCCTATTCGAGCTTCAAGGGCTCGCTGTGGGACCAGGGCATCCTGCCGATCGACTCCATCGAGATCCTTGCGCAGCAGCGCGGCGGCCATCTGGTGCAGGACCGCAGCCAGTCCGGCCAGTTTGACTGGGCCAGCCTGCGCGCCGAGATCAAGGTCACCGGCATGCGCAACAGCAACTGCATGGCGATTGCCCCCACCGCCACCATCAGCAACATCGTCGGCGTCAGCCAGAGCATCGACCCCACGTACCAGAACCTGTACGTGAAATCGAACCTGTCGGGCGACTTCACGGTGGTCAACGAGTACCTGGTCAACGACCTCAAGAAGCTGGGCCTGTGGGACGAGGTGATGGCCCACGACCTCAAGTACTTCGACGGCAGCGTGCAGCGCATCGACCGCGTGCCGGCCGACTTGAAGGCGATCTACAAGTGCGCCTTCGAGATCGACTCCAAGCGCCTGGTGGATGCCGGCAGCCGCCGCCAGAAGTGGCTGGACCAGGCCCAGAGCCTCAACCTGTACATGGCGCAGCCCAGCGGCCGCAAGCTGGACGAGCTGTACAAGCACGCCTGGGTCTCGGGCCTGAAGACCACCTACTACCTGCGCAGCCTGGGTGCCACCCACACAGAGAAGACCACCATCACCGATGGCCGTCTGAACAGGGTGGGAACAGCGGGGGTGGGCAATGGCGCCGCCAGCGGCGGTGGCGTGGCCGCCAGCGCGCCCATCGTCGCCAAGCCGCTGACCGCCGAGGAACAGGGCATTGCCGCCGGGCCGAAGCTCTGCTCGCTGGAAGACCCCACCTGCGAGGCCTGCCAGTAGGCCGGCGCGAGGGCGCCATGAAGCACCGCAACGACCCGCCCCGCGCGGGTCGTTGCACCTAGAGACATCTGCAAGCCCGCGCCACGGCGCGGACGACAACGAACAATTTGTTGAGAGGACCAACACCATGCTGAACTGGGACGACGAACCCACCACCCCGGCTCCCGCCGCCGCCAAGCCCGCCACCACCGGCGGCTACACCCCGCATCCGGCGGTGGTGATGAGCGCCGCGCCGGTCGCCGCACCGAAGCAAGACGGTCTGTTCGCCGAAGGCGGCGCCACCGGCCTGGAAGAGATCAAGATGGGCGCCGCGCGCATCCGCGTCGATGAGAAGAAGATCATCAACTGCCGCGCCGACTTAAACCAGCTCGTGCCCTTCAAGTACAAATGGGCCTGGGAGAAGTACCTCGCCGCCTGCAACAACCACTGGATGCCGCAGGAAATCCAGATGACGGCCGACATCGCCCTCTGGCAGGACCCGCACGGCCTCACCGAGGACGAGCGCACCATCATCAAGCGCAGCCTGGGCTTCTTCTCCACCGCCGACTCGCTGGTGGCCAACAACCTCGTGCTCGCCGTCTACAAGCACCTGACTAACCCCGAGTGCCGCCAGTACCTGCTGCGCCAGGCCTTCGAGGAGGCCATCCACACCCACGCCTACCAGTACTGCATCGAAAGCCTGGGCCTGGACGAGGCCGAGGTGTTCAACATGTACCGGGAGATTCCGTCGATCCACGACAAGGCGGCCTGGAGCCTGCCCTTCACCCAGAGCCTGGCCGACCCCGAGTTCCACACCGGCACGCCAGAAACCGACCGCCGCTTCCTGCGCGACATGATCGCCTTCTACGTGGTGTTTGAAGGCATCTTCTTCTACGTCGGCTTCGTGCAACTGCTCAGCTTCGGCCGCCGCAACAAGATGATCGGCGTCAGCGAGCAGATCCAGTACATCATGCGTGACGAAGCCATGCACATGAACTTCGGCATCGACGTGATCAACCAGATCAAGCTCGAAAACCCGCACCTGTGGAGCGCCGAGTTCCAACAGGAAGTGCTGGAGATGATCCGCGAAGCGACCGAGCTGGAGATCAAGTACGCGCACGACACCATGCCGCGCGGCGTGCTGGGCCTGAACGCCAGCATGTTCAACGACTACATGAAGTTCATCGCCAACCGCCGCTGCGCCCAGATCGGCCTCAAGGCCCTCTACCCCGGCGCCATCGAGAACCCCTTCCCGTGGATGAGCGAGGTGATTGATCTCAAGAAGGAGAAGAACTTCTTTGAGACGCGGGTTACCGAGTACCAGACGGGCGGAGCTTTGAGCTGGGATTGATCTGCGGTACCGGCAAATCGTAAGGGCAACTAGCCTCCTAGATTCTCTAGGGGGCTTTTTATATTCTTAACTCAATACCCAGATTTGGCGTCCACAACAACAGTTAAGACGAGATTCCCCGACGACCTAGATCAGCTCGATTACAGGCAACAACCAGATTTGCAGTTCCTGCCATGAATCACCGAGAGAATGCTTACTCCCTGTCGGCATCATGCTTCTACATATAAAAATCAAGGGACAGAACCGCGATGCAATCACATGACCCCAATCGGCAGCTCGGCTTCATACAGCAAGCGCTATCGCAAAATAGAAAGCCTCTCGGTTTTTTTATCGGCGCAGGCTGCCCATTGTCGGTACGAATAACACGCGAAATCGACGGAACAACTCAGAATCTCCCACTAATCTGGGATGTCGCCGGGCTAACGAAGGTCATCGGAGATCGCCTAAGAGCGACGGAGGGGGCGCAACCGTCTAACTGGGACAAAATGATTGCCATCGTTAGGGAGGACGGCGGCAATGAGATGAATATTGAATTAATTCTAAGCAAGATTCGAGCGTTCATCAGCGTGGCAGGGAAAGGCAATGTGCGCGGAATGGCCGTCGATGATTTAACAACTCTCGACAGCAGCATCTGCAAAGTCATCTCAGAAGAAGTAGAACGCTCCCTCCCCAATAACCAGACGCCATATCACAATCTAGCGGTATGGATTCGCTCGATTCACCGCGAAAAACCCGTACATCTTTTTACAACCAATTATGACCTGCTGCTGGAGCAGGCACTCGAAGAAAGTTCCGCCCCATATTTCGACGGGTTTATTGGCGCTCGGAAGGCTTTTTTCGACCTAGGTGCCGTTGAAGACGAAAATCTCTTACCACCTCGCTGGACTCGCCTTTGGAAGATTCACGGCTCCTTGAACTGGCGCCTGGAAAATAAAAATAATGTCGTCAGAAGTGATATTAAATCCGAAAATCAATCTTATTTAATATACCCCTCACATCTAAAATACGACCAAAGCCGCAAGATGCCTTATCTGGCAATGCTAGATCGCCTGAAATCATTTCTACTATCGCCATCTGCCGTTGTTTTTATATGCGGGTACTCTTTTGGCGATGAGCATATAAACGATATTATATGCAGAAGTCTAGAAACAAACCCAACCGCACATGTTTTTGCATTTTTGTTCGGAGCCTTAGAAGATCCCAAATACATGCACGGCAAAATATGGGCAGAAAAAACCCCCAACTTAAGCCTTTTGGCTTTTGATAAAGCCATTATTGGTCGCAACATCGGTGCTTGGAAGACCGACAACCCAACCGCTCTGAGCCTGCCAGTAAACGTGCTCGTCAGTAGCGGGGAAGACATCAGTCTGAAACTTGGCGACTTTTCTGCTTTCGGCAACCTGCTCCGCGCCTTATCCGGGGCCCAAGACAGCGCACATGAAACCGAGTAACGCCGGGCGCGCAACGATAATTGGAACGGTTCAAGATGTTAGCGGAGCATCCGTTAGCGTCACTCTAAAATCCGACCGCTCCTCAGGCTTAAGCTTCGTCGATGGTCAAGGTTACCGAATCGGCCAAATCGGCAGTTTTATAAAAATACCCATCGGCTACATCGATTTATTCGGAATTGTTTCTCAAGTTGGCGCAAGCGCAGTCCCGGAAACCCTTGCCCCCAACGCTCCGAATGGCTTGCGCTGGATGACGGTTCAGCTGATTGGCGAAGGCTATCGCGGCGGCAAATTTCAGCGCGGCATTTCGCAATATCCAACGATTGATGATGAAGTACATCTAGTCTCTGAGGCGGATTTACAAGCCCTCTATGGAAGACTGCATCAGCAAAATCATTTAGTAAGGGTCGGCCATATCGCGGGGAGCGAATCTATTGACGCTCTTGTAGATATAAATAAATTGGTTACCCGGCATTCGGCCATCGTAGGCACGACAGGCTCAGGAAAGTCCACCACAGTAGCAGGGCTGCTCAATGCATTATCAAATACCAATCGTTTCCCTTCTGCCCGAATTTGCGTCCTCGACCTCCATGGAGAGTACGGGCGCGCATTAGGCGACCTAGCAAATATCTACAGAATCAGCCCCGATCAACATAAAAATAACGAGTCGCGGCTTTGCATTCCCTTTTGGGCGTTGAGCTTTGACGAACTTGTCCGCGTAACCTTTGGCTCTCTTCCACCTGATGGCAAAGCTCGAAACATAATATTAGAGCGCATTGCAGAAGCAAAAGCAGAGAGCATTGAAAAGAATGGAATCCAAGGAATTTCGAGAGAAAATATCAGCGTCGATAGCCCAGTGCCATTTTCGCTGAATCAGCTTTGGTACGACCTTTACTGCACTGAATTTGGGACCTACTATAGTTCGGGAAACGCTAACCCATCTGACCCAGCCACTTGGGCGTATGAGAGCGATGCCGACGGCAATCTTCTTAAAGGCGATGCAGCAAATGGTGTGCCGCCGAAATTTCGCAAAGTCAAAAATGTCAAAGACGATGCAGAGAAGATTAACTACCTTCCCGACCCCTTAAACATTCGGGGACCACTCGAGGCCCTTGGAGCAAAACTTCGAATTTCTAGATACGATTTTCTTCTGAAGCCCGGAGCATGGCAACCGGACCTTGAAGGAGTAACTCAAGAAAGTCTGGCAGGGCTTCTAAAGAAGTGGTTGGGTAGTCCTCGCCCCATCACAATTTTAGATTTGTCAGGCGTGCCATCTTCAATGACCAAGGACATCATTGGAAGTGTGCTCAGAGTACTTTATGACGGGCTATTCTGGGCAAGGCACCTGTCAGAAGGTGGGCGAGAGCGCCCACTTTTAGTCGTTATGGAAGAGGCACACGCTTACCTCAATGATAACTTTGACGGCGCAGCCTCCGTTATCACACAGAGAATTGTTAAAGAAGGGCGAAAATATGGCATAGGCGCCATGATCGTGAGCCAGCGTCCTTCTGAGATCAATTCAACCATTCTGTCGCAGTGCGGCACTTTCTTCGCCATGCGGCTTAGCAACTCAACTGATCGATCACACGTAACTGGAGCATTGTCTGACAACTTGGAAGGGCTAACCAACATGCTCCCCATTTTGCGGACCGGGGAAGCGATAATTCTCGGAGAATCCGTTCGACTCCCGATGAGGACGATGATCCAAGCGCCCCCCAAAGAGAGGTTGCCAGATAGCCAAGATCCCGTGGTTTGCGATGAATTGCCTCCTCAAGATTCAATGAATCCCGGCGGCTGGAACATTCGGCGCGTTGAGGATTCCGACTACAATGATTTTGTCGAGACGTGGCTTCAACAGAGCCCGGTTTTATCCCAGAAAAAATGAGGCCCCACTAATGTCCTGGAATCAGTTTCCATCTTTCACGTCATCGAATTTGGCGTCGGCTCGATACGAAGAAACGCAAGCCATTTTGGAAGTAACCTTTCACAATGGAGGAACCTATCAATATTTCGACGTTCCATCCCATATTGCTGAAGCAATGAAGAATGCCGACTCTAAAGGCGCTTTCTTGGCGGCCAATATAAAAGGACACTACAGATACAGCAAAGCCTAAAAACAGCTTTTACTAAGCAGAAAACCGCAATGCCTTACAAAAGCAAATCACAACGACTTAAGAATCCTTTTTTTCATTCAACTCGGAAAATTTCGCCGCCATTGTTGGATTTCCACGAGTAAGTTTTTTTATTGTCACATCCTGTGCTTTGTCGTTGGCAAGCCGAAGATTTCTATCAGCTCCCAGCAAAGCATCTTTAGTCTTCTGAAGATGATCAATCGATTTGTCGATTTCCTCGATTGCAACCTGGAAGCGTCTTGAGGCTAAATCGTAATTTTTTGCGAATGCAACCTTAAAAGTCTCAAGTTCGTTTTCAAAATTTGTGATGTCCGCGTTTTGCGCCTTGACTAGCGCAAGCTCTGATTTGTATTTAACTGTATTCATCGCCGCATTTCTCAGCAATGTGATCATTGGGAGAAAAAATTGCGGTCGAACGACGTACATTTTGGGATATCGATGAAACATATCGACAATCCCAGTGTTATAAAGCTCACTGTCAGGCTCAAGCAGCGACACTAACACCGCGTATTCACATCCCTTTTCGCCACGATCCTTGTCGAGTTCTTTTAGGAAGTCTTCATTTTTACTTTTAGTGGCCGTCTTATCGCTCTCGTTTTTCATTTCAAACATAATTGAGACGATCTCGGCGCCAGACTCATCTAAATCTCGGAAGATGTAATCGCCTTTACTGCCGGTTCGCGCATCATTATCCTTCTCAAAATATGCCTTCGGAAATGCGGTCGCGCGGATTCGGTTGAATTCCGTTTCACAATGCTGCTCGAGAGTTTCGCCGACCATCTTAGTAGACAACCGGGCCTTCATGTCTCTTAGCCGTTCGATTGCGTCGTCGCGATCCTTTATCTGCGTCTCATATTTATCTTTAAGCGATTTTTCCGAAATCAGTTTTTCGAGCTTTGCTCGTTCTAAATCGCTTTTAAGCTCATTTCGTTCTTTCTCAATTGCGCCAATGGCTTCGACTATTGCAAACTGTTGCGCGACCGCAGTCGCTGCTAGTTCGGACTTTAATCCTTGAATTTCGGCATCCTTCTTAGCCGTCGATTTCTCAAGTTCAATCGAAAGCTTCGCCTCCGCTAGCTGTAAGGCACCCTGTTTATCTTGCTTCGCTCGCTCAAGCTCGTTTGCAAGCATATCGCGGTGCTTTTCCACAGCAGCCAAGGCCTCCGCTACCGCAAGCTTCCGCTCAACCTCACCGGCGTCGAGCTTGGCTTTGAGTGAGTTTATTTCGGAGTCCTTGGCAGCGGATTCCTTTTGCAACTCGCTAGCGAATTTAGTCTCGGCGAGTGCGACAGCACTCCTTTTGTCTTGCTCTGCCAACTCAAGCCGGTCCTGCAACTGTTTCTCGAACTCGCTGTCTCGAACTTGTTTCAGAATGTCGGCGTATCCAGCCTCATCGATTTTGAATGCCTTTCCACAGTGCGGACAAATTATTTCGGTCATAGTCCCTCGTCAGACACAAAATTCAATAGTCGCTTTCGGAATACTTACCGCCGTCCTCCCACAATATTCCCCAGAAAACACTAAATAATATTAAGAATTATTTATTAGTATGACTCCAGATATTCCCTTATTTTTTCCAGCACATGGAGTGGCGAGGGCATCTTGACCCAAATGTCACCACGTGCTTGTGGAATCCCCGCACGGAGGTGATGGCCGAGCCCAGCTAAAACAGTCGGATCATCATTCAGCTGCCGACGCAGTACGGCGAGCTCAATTGGGTTCGGAGTCTGATGCTGCGAATACTCTGCATCTCGCTCCTCGAACCCTAGGCGATCAGCTCGAAGAACATACTTCGATCGGTAGCAACTGGTGCCCCGCTTGAATTGGCCAATCGTCCGAGCAATTGACCAGTACGTTGGTACAACAGTATCAGCAGCCTCGATTAGACGCTGTACTGGCGTTGCCCACTCGATAGAACGATCTCCAAATAACGCTGATCGTTGGTGAACGATCATAGGAGCGTTTTCGCGAACTCGGATCAGACGCAAGCTATTCCACTTTGGAAAGGCTTGTCCATCAATCACAATGTCGTCGGATTTTGCTTTGGGATTGGTGAGCATTGGCCAAAATCGCGCCATATTTGTGGCATCGACAAAAACGACAGCGTTGGCGTCCTCGCTCGACAGCGAGTCAAATGACTCTCGAAGCAACTTAGAAATTAGACTCTTCTGCGCGTTGTAGTCCCCCATCGTCAGGCGCCCGCGCCCGGCGACGTATCCGAGCGCCTCGTCAAACGTCATCCAGGTTGTAACGATTGCCTCCGACTCGAGATGGGCCAGCTTGATGCAAGTTTTGCCGGTCGCGACCTCAATGCGGGCGGTTGCAACTAGGGTTGCAAGGTCAGCCCTCTCGCCAATTCGGATATACCCGATACCGGCCAGGAATTGCGGACGCGAATCCATGTCCGGAAAAGCAGCCTCAACTACTGCCTTCAGCCCCATCACACATCCGGCATGGCCATATCGAAGGTCTAGCAATGCCGATTGAAGGCGCACCAGATAGCCATCCATCCGGCCTCGTTCAGGCGGCAGTAGATACTGAACCGTGCCTCCCCCGACTCCGGAGAGAGTTCTCACTGCAGCAACCTTATTGACGGAATCGTCCTGACCGCCGGGATAAAAATCGGCTGCTTGAACTAGGAACATGGGCCGACTGCCGAATTCATTCGACTCGATGAAACGCCGCCAAGCAGCTACGCGACACTGGAAACGTTCGGCAGAGTTGAGTTCCGAACCTGGCAATCCATTTCTCGGTCCGTGAACATCAGGCGGGAGTTGTACCGCAGTAACCTTGACCTCATCGCCGACCATCATGCTATCGACCGCCTTTATCCACATGCTCGACTCGCCGGTATTGAGCAGAAGATAAAGATTGCGTCGGCCCGGATCGGTGCGAACACCCATCCCCTCCACGACTCGGCTAACCAAGCCCGCTAAAGTGCCTTCATAGCGCTCTTCTAAGCCTTTAACATTTTTCGAAAACCACTCACTCAGAGGCTTCTGAGTTACGCGACGAAGCGCCTCATCGACACTTTCAAGTACGGGCTCTTCAAGCTGCTCGCCTTGATCACGAAACAAGCGATTGAGAATCATCGCAGGCTTGAAGACGTCAAGACGGGGTACAGCTTTGGCTTTACGCCCCGGCGTTACCTTTTTAACCTCAGAATGACCGTCGAAAATCCGGAATCCATAAGGTTCGAGGATTCCCACAATGGCATGCGTTGCGTCCAATTGGTCGGTAGCAGATACGCCCGCCCCCAAGTCAGGCTCACCCAACGTCGTCACCTTCGCTTTGTACATTAACAATGCTTCGGCAGTTTCGTCGTTTGGATAGTCCACGACTTGCTCGTTGGCATATCCAACCTGCATGCCGAAATGACTCACGAGCTCGTCAAATGCTTCATCAGTTCGCCAGATCTTTCGGCCTTGCTCGAACTTCATCGTCGCGTTGAACGAAAACGCCTCATGAGGCCTAATCGCCTCAGAAAGTACAAAACCTCCGATGTTTCGCTCGGCAACGTAACCTTGCTCAAAACCTGAGGCCCAGCGTCGACGGAAAAAGCGGAGATAGACGACCGGCTGCCGAGCTCCAGGTAATGTTTCAAGCGAAATCCTGCACCCCAAGCTAAATCGCCCTTTACCTGCTATCTGCGGTCGACTAAAAAGCTCCGCCGAATTGGACTGGTCACCGACAACACGAAGCATTGGGCCCAACCCTGGGAACACCTCTTTTCCAGCCAGAAGACGCGAAATCTGTCCCGCCGTTACCTTATAGAAGTCCGTCGGAGCGCCAGCGACTCCCCATGGGAATGCCTGCATTTCGCGGTGAGCTACTGAAAACAGTGAGCGCGTCCGAATTAGCTGCGTTAGTTGGCTGATCGCTTGCCCAGAAACGCCGTAAGCCTGAGCCCATGCGGATAGCCGACCTTGAATCCACTGAGCAGCAGCGTCTTGAAGATCATCGATACTTAAGACCGCATTCCCCTCAAGATATCCAAAGGGGTCCGCCGTCATTTTTGTTTGACGCAGGCCGAGGCCAGGATCCATGGAGGCGAATCGTGGATCTGCAATAAGAAGCGATGCGCGCAAGCTGGCGTAAGGCAGGCTGAGCTTTTCTTTGCCCCTTGCTCGACTGACCTCTCCGGATACGGCGCGTTCGCGCATTCCCGCAAGAATTCTGAGCGCATCTGGCGACCAAGATATGGCGGCAACACTGACCGCATGCGGTGGCATCGACAAATCGAATTTGAGCGCGAGCACTATGTCTTGGCCTTTCATCCCGTTTATTCCCCTTCTATGTTCAACAAAGGCGTACCCAAGAAATCTCCTTCTTCTGTATCGCTACTTTTCCCCGTCAGCTTGGATTGGAGCCCTGAGACCTTGCGCAAAGGATCAAGGAATGAACCAAATAGCTCTCGATAAAGCCATGCAGCAGTAGCGTCCGACTGAGAGACTCCCTCCTCAAGCAGATAGCGCAACTGAACGAGCATGCTTGAGTTCTGACTGTCGTCCTCGCCGACCGCAGATTTAGGGGCCCACGCCGAGTCGACAAAAAAGCACTGCGCAGGACAGCCGTTGCGCATCGCGCGCCCAATAGTCTGTAACAAGATGACCGCAACATCTGCGGTGAAAGGTTTGAAAAGCTCCCCGAGAGTGCGCGAATAAAGCGGGTGGCGAAGAAGTTTCCCGACCCTCTTGTAAGTCTTCCCTCGAGCTTTCGTAAGCTTTTCAGCAAGACTCCCCATTGAGGTCACTGTTGAGAAATCCTGCATGTCGAAGCTCTGGGTGGCGGATGCTCCTAAGCTGACTAGTAGCGAGAGATCTTCGGGACTTGGGTGCGGTCGAGTGAGGAAATAAAGACTTCCAATCGCTGCGTCGAGCTTTCTGGGTCCACTGGTGAAGACGATGTTGGCACCTCGACCCAGCGCCCCCATTGGAAAGATGAGAATGTCCCAGTTCGGATCGTCGCCCAAGGCTTCGACACGTGCGGCCGTGACATAGCCAACGTCGCCTAGGTGCTCCGGCAGTTCTTTAACTACGGCTACAACACGGCCACGCCACGCGGGGTAGCGTTGATCAATGTATGTCTTGAGTCGACGACACTGATCGTAGCTATTCACCACGAATGCAGCTCTTCGCTTTATGCCCTCACGGACATCGAACGTATCGCAGTCCCGCCAGAGCTGAGATTCACTTGGGCGGCCGTCCAAAAGTGAATCAACCATGCGCTCTAAATTGGAAAGCCTTTGATGCTCTGACCGAACTCCACTGAATCGATAGTGCCGTTCGCCCATCAACTCGCCGGTCTCTACTGGTCGAAATGCATAAAGTGATGACTGCTTTGCAGCGAAACCGGAGGCACGGCGGAGAATGTAGTGCGGCCCACTTGCGATGTGAGAGGCCGGGCTATCAGGCAGGTAGCTGGTAGCACTGGTGAGGAGTACAGACGGACCATCCCGTGTCCCATCCGGACGAACACACCACTCGTGCAAGTGGTAAAGCAAAGCACGAGGAGCTCCCGAGAAAACAACATACTGCAGTCGAACGTCGAACAGGTCCCCCTTACCGCCCGAAGGTCCACGACTTGCAGCGAAAAATCGCACTCCAGAGAGACTGCCCAGCAAATTTTCTGGCGTTAAATCGAGTAATGCGTCAGAGCATCGGCGCTCGGCGGCGACTGGAATGAAGCCGTGATCTTCACCCAGCTGCGCCAATTTCGGCGACAGGCGCCGATAACCCAATATCGTGAAAGTCACAGCGATCAGCAACGCACAAACTTCATCTGTGTCGCCTTTGCCCGACGGCTTCACATAAGGCTTTAGAAGCTCGCTGATCTTTCGCTCTTGCTCTTCTCGCTGCTGTCGATTTACCGCATTGAGCCACCGAGCAAGCTCGGCCAGCAGGTTCGAACGAAGTTGATTAACAGTCTCAGTGTCTGTTCGAAGTCCAGCAGCCAACCGTTGCAATTCGTCATCAGCTAAAGTCTCGTTGCTTTCCGAGGTAGCAGCTCGGAACTGAAATGCCGGAATTGCAGCACTCTCCCATATCGAGCAAAGCGCATCTTTTGCCCGAGCATTTCCGTCTCTGAATTCTGCATCTGGATTTAACCCACTGTGCTTCGGAGGAGACAGCCAATCTCCGATGATTCGCAAAGTGGTCAACAACATCCCCTGCAACTCGTTCCGCAAACGATCAGGAAGTCGTTGCACGGCACTGATTAGGCAGATGTTTAGCTTTTCAAACTCCGCAGCTTCGATAGCAAGTTGGGCGAGGGAGTCATCGCCTAGCCATGCATTGACCCCCTTGCCGAGGAGCTGCAACGTCGTCTGCTGAGCCTGGTGATGAAAAGAGAGCGCATATCCGGACAACTGGAGCTGCGAGATTCCGCTCATGTCGAGATCGCGCTGCGCTTGATCCGCCTCATCGAAAATGACCAGATCGAACTGCTCGGCGATCAAGTCGAAATATCGGATGTCCAATGCCGTCGTATGCGACGGCACTTTTGTGTCGGCTGACAAGACATGCCCCAGCCAAACAGAGGCAGTAGGTAGTTCACGTGGCGCACGGTTCAGCGAACATACGGACCAGGCTGGACACAGGTGCGCCTTGCCATCACGCGACTTTTCCGTGACTTGGATGACATCTCGGCAAAAGCGGCTCTGAAAGCCGAACGCCTCCGATGGAGCTTGCGTAAAGGCCGGAAGGACACAATTCCCCTCGAACAACGGTGCAGAAGTCGTCGTGTTGGCAAAGCCCCTCAGGGAATCGCCGGTAGCAATTGACTCGGCAAGCTTGAGCGCGTGACGCTCACGTGTGGATCGACTCTGACCAACAAGGAGGCCGGCGTTAACTTCGTACCCGCGCAGGTCATCTAGGTACTGCCGACACATCTCGATCGACGGCATGAACATGGCAACGCGGATACCGAATGCTTCGCAGTGCCTTAACAGACACATGAGAACCGTTGTCTTCCCCGCGCCCGGTAATCCGATCAAATGCTTCAGCCCTGTTAGATCGATTTCATCAACTGGAACGGGCGATGTCATGACCTTTTCAAGGTTTACAGCCTCAAGCCTCTTGCGCCAGTTACCAGGGCGTTCAGAGCCTCGACTCGTATCGATTTGATCCATCAAATCTGCTTGGTCGAGAAGCTGGGACCATCGGATGCGAATCGGCTCTCGCCGTCGCGTCTCAACTGAATGGGCAATAGGCGCTTGCAGATCGCTGGGTAACCCCACGACTCCGTAGCGTCTCCTTTCTCCCGCGTAATCGACGCTGATCTCTATGGGCAACTTGTTCGACGGAAGCTTCTGCCCATGCTTTCCATGTTGCCGCGGCTGAGAGAGATGCCTCAGCCCCTCTTGGATTGCCAAGCTCGGCACATCGAACATGGGTTTGAAAGTGAGTGATTTCTCGTCGATGAGGTATTGGCGCGAATTACGATCGTTATAGCGAGCTGCATTCGCGCGCAAGGCCGGCAACGTGGTCATCCCGCGGCATAGCGTCCTCAAATTGATCAAGCTAACGCGATGAGGCTTAAGCAACTGGCTTTCAGCGACACTTTGATAGCCCATCAAAAGAATGGGAGCGTCGATCAACGACCGACTTCCCAGGACGTGCTGCAGAAAGCCACACAAGATGTCGAGCTTGTGAAGGCGCAGAGATTCGATTACTGGATCTTTCATTCGATCGCCTTCATTCGCTTCAAAAGGGCTGACATCGACAAAAATTCAATGTCGGAGCCACCTCGGTACTCGCGCTTGAGCACCTCCAAGTAGTTTGGAAAGCGTTTTAAGCTTTGATCGTTTATGGCGACGATCTTTTTCTCATAAAACGAAAGAAGGCCTGGTTTTTTTGACAATGCCTCCGCGAGCACAAAAGCATTTGAATGACTCTTCACATCAATGCCTGTTTTGCCCCCATCAAAGCTGATGTCGCAAGAATCAAAATCGGGATACAGCATGTACGGCAAACTCAAATTTTCTGCTTTCCGAGCGATAGCGAGCTCATCGATCGCCGGACCGATCCAGTAGGTCATCACATGCGGGCGAGCGATTCTGGTGTTTGCGCCGTGCTCGGAACGAACCAAAGTCGGATCGACAGGCTCCTCAAAGCCAACACATTGCGGAATTACGCAGGCGACTTTTCCAGTCACTCGCGCTGCACGCATTGGCGTCCTACAACTCTTACAACGGTACAAACCACCATTTACTAAATGGTGTGGTTGAACAGACTCGTAGCAGGAGTTTATGAAAGCCACCGCAAGCTGAATCGCCTGGGATCGCTGATAGACACGGATCTCGTCGACAGTCGTGATCGCGTGCTCGGCTATGAATCTGCGCAAGATCGTGTAGACCTCAGGCGCACGGCCTACAAAACGATCGCTTGTCGCCCGAAGCTCTTCGAATGCCAGTTGCTCTAGTAGGTCGAGTTCGTTTCGAGCCAATCGAGCCATTTCTACGGCGTCAATCGTCGGCAAGCGAGTCGCTGGGTCAAGAAGTCTCACCCCAGCAAATGCAAACTGGGGATCTTCAAATACCGGCAGGTTCCAAGCACCCGAGGCAAAGGTTTCACGACAGCGAGCCAACACGTCATGCACTGAGCCGAATTCATCGACGAGCCCAGCCGAGACCTTCAGTGCACCAAGCCGCAACATGGCTAAATACATGGCGTGGGGCAAAAGTGGACCTTGAATCAGGACGTCCCCGCCACGGCACGCTCGATAGACCTCCACAACAGCGATAGCCAGAAGGCGTACAGCCTGCTCAGCACGCTCCCGCGTCTCGCGAGAAACGGAAATCCCCAAGTGCTCGGACGCCGACATGGGTGCTCGAATAGCCTCAAGCAAATTCTCAGGAGCCTGGTGCGGAATCCAATCTGCAAGTTGTTTACGGGACCAACGCACGTCGGCTAATCGCCGTGCAGCAGCAAGTTCCAGAATGTGCCGCCAGGTAAATTGCTTCCCCTCCGGAGCGGAGAGCACCCCAATTTGCCGGTACGCAATCACCCCATTTCGGCCGTACGGCTCAAGCGATAGCGCGGCTTTGCTGAGAAGCGAGTTGACCTTCTCAGCCAGTCCAGACGCAGATCCGAACCAGTCACGAGATGATCTTATTTCATTGATTAATAACGATATTTTATCCGACATGTACAATATTATACATACAAGAAAATGCTTTGTATAATATTATACATATCGTCTTTTTTGTGTAAGGCCGGGTTCAACGCACCACGCAGATTGAGGCGATCTGGTGGCCGCGAGCCAGTCACAGGCCACCATGAGTACTGAGCTTCCAGAAACTGGGAAGATCAATCGAGCTTTTTCCCTACAGGCGGTATCGATTCGCTCCTTTCCGGACGCACGAAAGGCTTCGATGCACGAGCGATCAGCTTGCTCGGCACAGCATGAGAATCGAGGAGTTCATTGAATATGACCTTCTGGACTTCGGCAGGTAGCTTGAAAACTTCGATCTGGAAGAAATGGTCTACCTCCTCTTCAGTCTTCGCCCCATATCGCGCCGCGATTTCACTGTAGATGTGCATGGGCGTCGTCATGGCCGACCTCCCCTGATACAACCCCCGGTGTTGCAGCGTCTGCTTCCAGGATCCTCCGCAACGACACGCGAACATCCCAAGCGGTGTACGGCATCGCCAGCGTGCCGGAATGGACGTGGCGAAGCGGTGCTTTGAGATTCTTCCGCCACCCGACTTGCCAGTAGCGGCGTGTAGCTGGCTCCACCATCGTCAGTCGGCCCAGAGGGCGATAGACGCCCGTATCGATCGACAGGCGGTTGGCGATGGCGACAGGCTCGAAGTTCGGGGTGATAACGTGACCACTGATCAGCAGGTCCACTCCCGGCGTTCGGCAAGCACGTCGCTGAAGAGAGCGACGGTTTCGGGCTAGTCCCCGTTCGTAGCCCTGTGTGCTCCGTAGCCCCAGCGCTCCCTCCAAGGCGGCCTGTTCGCGCCCTCGAATGACATCCCAGACCAAAGTGCCGACTCTTGGACTTTGAGGCAGCATGTCGTGGACATCGACGCCATACAGGGCGCTCCAGGCGGTTTTGATGGGTAGCATGGCGTGGATCACACCAATCAAACCGCCTTGTGGCTGCTCGATTTCGAGGGCCAGCGGCAGTGACTTCAAGCGCGCTATCAGCTGAGCGCGCTTTGAGGCTTGCAGCTTCCCGTGCCAGTCGAGGTGGTCCGAGTACCGTAGCCGCTCCTCCCACTGCGTGTAGGGGGTGATTCGAAATTGCGAGAGTGACCAGATCTCGTGATTCCCCAAGACGGCGAAGAACCATGGGGTGTCGAGCAATTCTGTTGCCCCTAAGGAATCCGGCCCTCGATCAACGAGATCGCCGACAGAGATAACCCGGTCGGATGACGGGTCAAAGGCGATGTATTCGAGTAGCCGCGTAAGGTGATCGGTGCAGCCGTGCAGGTCGCCGATATAGAAGTCGCGGCCACTGGAGTTCGGGGGCAGCCGACGAACGATGGATGGGTTTCGCACACGAAACTCCTCATAACGATTGGAGTGGTGCCCGGGGCGGGAATCGAACCCGCATCAGCTCGCTTATCTGGCGAGTGCTGTGAACCGGTTTATAAGGCCGGCGCTTTGAACCAATGTCAGCCACCCGGGCGTTGAACAGATCAACGCCCGACGTATTCGGACTTGGTGCCGCTCAGTCGCGGCTGTGATTTTCAATGAGCTCAACATGGCGATCAGGCGTCCTGATCGGCCGCACGGATCACGGCAGCCTTGCCCCAAGCGCAGTCGGATTCGATAATCAACGCGGGCGACGGATCAGTTGAGGCGAAAGCCGAGAGCGCCCACCCTGAAGGAATTCGGCCACGCGCGAGCGGGATACGTCGCAAGACGGAAGTGCAGAACTGAGCCACGGCAAGCTGGGCACCTTCGGGTGCCCAGTTTTTTTGCCGGCCGTTGCCTCGGTTGCAGACGGCTAAAGTTGGCGAAACGCCACTCAAAATCGCATGAGTGTCATTGCCACCGACTGAGATGTCGTTGGCCGGGACAGCTACGTCCTCGGTCCATCGTTGGACCTGGGTCACGGTCTTGCCAAACACCAGGTGGGGTTTGGAGAGGTTTTGGATTGTGCTCATGGGGGCGTGCTTGGAAACAGGACCCAACGCCAGAAAAGAAAACGCCCCGGAAGTGAGCCTCCCGGGGCGTTGGATTCACAGGGAGGTCGGACTTGCCGACCTCGATTTGTCAGATCAGGCCGGCAACGTCGGGGCGGAGATCCGTATGCGTATGACCTGGTGCGCACGCACACTCCCGCCGGCGCTTTGAGCGCTCAGGATGGGGAGGGCGGAAGGAGTGCGGGCCATGGTTTTCGGGTAGCGCGAGGGGTGTGCGTCCGTTTCATGCTAGGCCCGCCGCCGGGAGCTTGGCAAGCCAGTGGGAGCTACGCCCCCTGCGTCTGGATATGCTGCCCCAACGCCAAGTCACCGCCCTGCTCGCCTAAATTAAATCGCACTAAACAATGCTGCCTCCACGCTCACAGCTTCAGCCAGAGGTCGAACGGCGCATCGGACGCAACCTGCTCCGATATCAGCTGGTAGAGCTGCGATTGAAGATGCTGCTGCCCCTCCGACACTTCACGATGACGACCGCGGGCGTCGAGGAGGTCCGGGCGCACTCCGAGAAGCTACGGCTTCTCACCTTGGGACAGCTTCTGGGCGCATACGGCGCTTCGTCTGGCCCGACACCTAGGTCTGATCGGCTCGGCCATCTCGAAGCTTTTGTGGCCGCGCGAAATTGGCTAGTCCACCACCTCATCAGCGACCACGGATTTCTGGCGAGCGATGAGCAGTGCCAAAGCTGCATCGAACGGTTGGACCGAGACTATGAGGCTGCATTCATTCTGGCGAATGAGGTGATGGAGGCCACGCGCATCACAATCAAAGTGCTGAAGGCATTCCTCGATTCCTGGGTCGAGGTGGGGGCCGATATCGGAGATGGTCAACGCCTGGCCGAAGCTCTGGCTCTGCGCCTTGCCGGCGAGTCAGTCGGAACCATCACATTGACGGTACCTCTCAACAGCGTCGAGAGCATCCTTGCGATAGCGATGGAGCGACTTCAGAAGTCCCACGTCGACAAGGAGGGTTGGACGCATTTCAACGCGGTCGGGCAACTGGCCCGGCAAGAAATTTCAGGCTTGCCCAAAGGACTTTTGGCGATCGCCAGGCAGATCCCTGGGTTTAAGTTCGAACAGCGGCCAGCCAAAAGTCCCAATGCCAGTTGGATGTTCAGGCGAACTGAGACTTAGGCCGAGGATTTCAGCAACGGAGCTACGCGCGATGACAAAGCGTAGGGTCAGCTAGGACAGGTCTTCTTCAACGCGGCCACTTGCTCCAGCACCTCCGCGCGCACGACGTCTCGCGGTCGAGCCAGGGGGCCCAATCGCCATTTTTTGTATTGGCCGTGCAACGGCTTCAGGCTTTCCTCGAACCACTCAAGCTGTGGAGTTCGGTAGACCACTCGTCTGATGCTCGGCCTAGGCGTCTTAGCCGCTTCCACCATCCAGTCGCACAAATCCTCCAACTTGTCCTTCGAGGGATTGCCCATTGTCTTCAGCCATTTTCTGGCACTGACGTAGCCAGCCGGGGATGGGTCGGGTTCCTGCGTTCGACATCTCGCGACCTCCGCAAAATTCAGGGCCCGCTTTTCCACAAGGCGCAGGCGAATGACTGCCTGAAGAAGCTCTGACAGCCCCTCTTTCATGGATTCCGAGGGCCAGAGTTCCTGAGGGGCCGCTAGCATTTCCATCTCTAGGGCCGCTGCTGACGCATGGTCGCGAAGAATTTCCGACTCCCTGTACAACAGACACAGCAGCGATAGGGAGGCGATCCTTGGCCACCCCCTCCGCAGAGCACGGAGCTCTCGGCGAAGTTCTACAGCCTCTGGAGGAACAAATGCGGGTTCTTCTGGGAATGTCCACTGACCAACCGACATGTCATCGGGCGCCACGCGGTAGCACGAGTTTTCCCTGACCAAAACGTCCAACGCTTCCTGGACCCGTTCCGACGGCATCTGAGGATCTTGAAGCAGCTCCCAAATCGGAGCTTCGAACCAAAGCCGCGCTTCCTCGCAGCCCCCGTCTCGATGCACTGCGTGGAAAAGCGTAGCCCCGCCGCGACCACGTTTACCGGCGAAAGACCTTGGTGACGCGCCGTCACGGCGTATTTGGAAGAACAACCGCCGGCGCGCAGATGACATCACCGCTCCGAATCGTTCGTCCAAAGCGTCGTCAGAAAGCTGGAGCTCAGTCTTTACCAGCCAGCACCACCCCCAGTTCCGAATCCGGGCCGCGATATCGATTTCCGGACGCCCTCGAGGCCGCTTCATGGCTGGAATTCTTGGAGCACTTTAATCGCCTCTTTATGGCGACTAGACCATCCACGCCGTCACCAGTCAAATAGACATGTTTCCCAGGCAAACCGCCAACCCGTCCACCGTGCAAATGAAAAGGAATGAGATCGTGGCTGCAAAACAGACGCTTTCCGGCGACGCTCTCGTCGCGGCGCTAGGGTTTTCCAGCGCGCGTTCGTTTCAGCGCGCGAAGCAACAAGGCCGAATCGCGATACCCCTGTACCCAGTTCAGGGACGGAAAGGGGTCTATGCGTTCGTGGAGGACGTCGAGCGACTGCGGCGCAACCGAGACACTGCGGCAATCAGTGGGCAGGGCGAGACCGAGGAACCGCGAAACAATCGACCGAGGAGAGCGCCATGAATCCCAGCTAGAGCACCGCGAGAACCGTGGACCTAGCGGACAAGAAAAAGCCCCGACAGCGGTAGGACGCTTATCGAGGCTTGGTCGAAGAATTTTGCAGGTTCTTCTAAGGCCAGTATCGCGCATCCAGAAAATCCGTCAAGCCCCATCCAGGGGCTGGGACAACTGTGCCGACTTGCTCCTAAAGGCGTCCACCGCCACCGCCCAAAACGGGCGTTTCCCAGCACACGAAAAACAACTCCGCCTTCTCTGGCGGGCCCTCCCGTGTGCGCTACCAAGGAGCAAGTCACCCATGACAGATCCATCTGAAATTGCAGTAAGGCCGTCCGGAACAGCGCCGTATCTCCGGGCCGTTGCTGAATGCTTCCATCGACGACCCGACGCTGCCGGCATCCTGCAGGGCGTCCGCCCGATGCGCCAAGGCGTTCCCCACACGCGCATCGTGCTTGTCCCCTCCAGCAAGAACGGCGGAACTATCGCCTGCGAGGGTCGCCTGGAAGCGGCGCTCGCGAAGAATCTGGAGATCGATCCGTTCGCAGCGCGGTTCCGGGGACAGCCGTTCTCGATGCCCGGCCCCATGAGTCGCAAAGTCGTGTGCGATTTCGCCGTGCAGCAGTCCGACGGCATTTACCTGGTCGTTGACGTGAAGCCGAGCGGGCAACTGGCCAGCGCGAGGGTCGCCGAACGCATGCGTCACGTACGAAGCCTGTTGGCGGATTCCTTCGTGCCACACCGGATCGTCACGGAGCTCGACCTGGAACGTCAGCCAGCCCGCCAGATTCGCGACCAGCTCTGGAAGGGCGTCGATGCGCCGGTCACCGCGCACCAGCGCGACGGCCTACTCGGCTTCGTTCGCCGCGGCCCGGTGACGGTCGGTCAGGCCCGCGAGTTCTGCCGATCCGAGCGGCTCCCGGTCTTCGCCATCGAGAAGCTCGTGATCCGCAATTTCCTGTCTTTCGAAATCAATGCCCCTTGGGGCAGCAAAACCCTTATTGGAGATCGTCATGAAAGCCATTCTTCCGCTCGTGCAGTTTGGGGCTCAGTTCAAGATGTTGTCGTCCGACTATGAGGTGGTGCACGTCGGCAAGGATCAACTCCGCATTACACCGATGCAGGGTGGGCCGACGCGCGTCATGAAATTCGAGACCCTTAGCGAGCTGGTTGAGCAGGGTCAAATCAAGGCCGAATACACACCGCCGTCTGCCTCCGATCCGCTCGGCGAAGGCCTCTACTCCGGTTTGACCGAAGCACAGCTGGAGCAGCTCAAGCGGAGACTGCACTACGTGCACGGTGTTTACCGCGCCAACGAGAATCCGTGCTCGCAGAAGGAAATCCGAGCGCAGATTCCGGAACTCGCCAAGCGCCTCAGCGACCAGGATCCTCCGGGCGCATCCACGATCGCAAGCTGGGTGAAGCTATGGCTCGATGGCGGCCGCAGGGATGCCGCCCTGATGCCTAGCATCAAGCCGTCGCGCGCCGTCAGCAGTCTCGATCCTGATGTCGACCGGATCGTTTCGGAGTCGATCCAGCAGGTCTACATGACCCGCCAGCGGAACTCGATGAAGGCGGTGTGCGCCGATGTCCATCTCCGCATCACTCAGTACAACGAGCATTCGGCAGCTCAGCTAGAAGCTCCGTCGGCAGAGACCATTCGACGAATCATCCAGCGGATTGACCTCTACGCCCGCAACAAGGAGCGCTATGGCACGGCCTACGCGCGACGTCGACATCGTGCGGTGGGCCGGGCGTTCAGTGCCATTTCAATTCTGGACCTCGCCATGGCCGACGGGCAGATCATGGACATCATCGTCGTGGATGCCGACGGCCAGGACATCGGGCGCCCCTTCATCACGGTGATCATCGACGTCTACTCACGCTGTGTACTGGCGGCGCACGTCAGTCTGGCTCCATTCAGCGGTGCCACGCTGCTCAAGACCATGGCCGAAGCCGTGGTGGCGAACGGAAAGGAGCCCAGGGGAATCATGAGCACCCTGATCGTCGACAACGGCTCCGACTACCGTCACGCCGGCTTCGTCCGTTTCTGCTCCCAACAGAACATCGTGGTCGAGCCGTGTCCCCCGAGGTCCCCGAACGGCAAGGCCATCGTTGAACGGTTTTTCAGGACTCTGAATCAGGGGCTGATCCACAAGTTTCCCGGCACGACCTTCTCCAATCCGACCTCACGCGGTGACTACGCATCGCAGACGTTCGCGCGGATGACGATCGACGACATCCGCAAGCACGTGAAAGTCTGGATCCACGACGTCTACCACCTCGAAATCCACCGTGGCATCTGTCGGGCCCCGATCGATGTGTGGTCGGAAGGGCTCAACGCATGAAAGTCCCGATTCGAACCCTGTCTGCCAAGGACGCGGAGATCCTGGCACGGTCCTCTGTTAGCGCTGTGGTCAGCAAAGGCTATGTCGAACGACATGGCCTTCGCTGGAGATCCCACGCGCTGAGGGAATGGGAGCTGCGTCGGCGGAACCGAAATCAATCACGCGCAGTCGAGCTGTTGATCGACGAACTCGATCTGACCGTCGTCTACGTTGTTCTTCCAGCCGAGGAGGGGATCCCGTCCGTGAAGCTACGAGCGGAGTCGACGCAGCCGATGTACACGCAGTACCTGTCGCTTTACGAGCACCAGAAGTTGAAGGCCGTGCTCAAGGAGAAACACCTTCAGTGCCGACTGGAGCGAATGGCCGACACCGAGCTCTATCGATTAAGGCTGGAGTACTACGCCCTTCTAGGGCGGCAGGAAGACCCGATCTCTGCACGGCGCCTCGAGAAGATTCGGGACGAGCTCGCAGCTCGCCGCAATGAAAGTGGCAGGTCGGAACCGCCTGACATGCTTGCCTCAGAGGAACCCGAGACAGTACTCGGTGAGGCTCGATCTCCGGACGGGATGGCCGATGCGAATCCGGAGAAGCCACCCAGCAGGAAGAAACGCGGCAGACCCCGAAATCCAGCCGGCGGAGCGGCTCCGTCGCCGCCACCGTCTGCCGACCCATCTGTTACCGACCCGCCTGTCGAAGCACCTCTGCCGGCCAGTGCTGCTCCCGAGCCTGACGCACCTGCCCCGGCGACCTCTACGTTTTCGAGCGCCACGCGCGGCGTGAAGGCCAACCCCAGCTTTTCATCTTTGTCTATTCGGAGAACTCCGCGATGAATACCTACGACACCACCACGCTGTCTCCGGACTGCGCCGCCGCAAACGATCTTCCGCCCAACGAAGCCCTGCTTCTGGAGCGTTTGAGTTCAGCCGTCATCAATCACCCTGAAATGGCGCACGCCTCCCGGTTGGTCGATAGCGTCATCGCGATGAATCGCCACTACTCCGAGCCCCGCCACCTGCTGGTCATTGGGGATTCGGGCTGCGGAAAATCGACATTGTGCGACCTGATCGAGAATCGGTATGGGACTTTCGACCAGGAGTTCCGTCTGGGCGTACAACGTAATGTCGGCGCGCTCATGACCTCGGTGCCGAGCCCCGTGACCCCGCGGTCCATGGCGATCCAGATGCTTCGCAGCATGGGAATCACCCGCAGACTCAATCAGCCGACCCAGGCACTTACCGAAGAACTGATCGAGCAGTTCAGGCAGTGCGACGTACGGGTTGTCGTCCTCGACGAGTTCCAACACCTGCTGTCGGTCGGTGAAGGCGGGGAAAAGCAGGCCCCTAAACAGTTGAGGCAGGTCCAGGACTGGATCAAGACGCTGATCGTGAAGTCCGGAGTGAGTTTCATCCTGTTGGGCCTGCCGTCGTCCACCGCGCTACTGCTGGCCGAGGATCAGATGTCACGGCGGTTCAACCAGATTTTTCGGCTGCGCGCGTTCCCGATGCCCGCCGCGAAAAAGCCCAGCACGATCGGTGCCTTTGTCGGCGACCTCCTGTTCTGTGCCGTCAATGAGCTGAGCTTCTTCGACGATGCCGTGTCGTTCGAGGATCAGTCCTACAACGCTCTGCGAATACATCTGGCAACCGGTGGGGTTCCAGGCCCGATCAAGGATCTGGTGATCAACGCGGCACGACACGCTCTGGTGCGAGGCGACCGGATCATCACGCTGGCTCACTTCGCGTCGGCCTACGAGTCGGTCAGTAGAAGCCTCGAAACGCAAAACGAAGTGCGCAGGGAGAACGGAGAGCCAGGCCTGCCCACCTCAGTCATCAACCCTTTCACCGCGCCGGAGCAGTGGGTGCTCTCGCAGGCGTATCAGAAGGCGGCCTGAGATGATCGCCCACCTTCCCTTCAGACCCCGCGCTCAAGCGGGGGAGTCTCCTCTCAGCCTCTTGCGGCGCGCTGCACACGGCAATGGCGTTCGGTCGACGCTGGGCTTCGCGGTCAGCCTCAATCCGGAGATCGACTACGCCGAGACCGCGCTCGGGACACTGGCACGCAACCCGGAGCTGTTCCGGAACACATGTCTGGCGGTCGGCATCGCAGCGGCTGATATCGAATCAACGGTCTACCGTCGAGTCGGCGCCGGCGGTCGCGACCAACTCATCTGGAATGGACTTCGAGTTCCGGTCGGCGGATTGAGCTTCCGGCGTGCAAAAACCTGCATCACCTGCCTTCAGGAACAGGGCTACTCGGCAAGTGAGTGGGATCACCGCGCCGCAGCCGCATGTGCCCGACACGAAGTCTTGTTGATGGATGCCTGTCCGCTGTGTCGTGCGGCGTGGACTCACGATCGAGGAGCCTTGGCGTGCCGGTGCCCGGCCGAGCAAGTTCAGGCCTTGGCGATTCCCACTCCCACTCCGGCCGCCACGCTGTTGCATCGATTGATCGCCGCCAGCGATCAGGTCGGGCTGTCGCTGCTCGGGTGCGTCGAGCAGGTACTAACCTGGTGGCAACGTCTCGGGCTCAGCCTGGAGCCGCTTTCGAGAGCTGTGGCGTTGGAGAGGCTGTTCACGGGCCGATGGCCAGAGTCGCCTCCAATGGCAGATGGCGCTGACAGCAAACGGCTTCATCCACGCGTTGCCTTGGCGCCTCTTCTCACCAGCCCGCATCCGGCAGGCAGAGACCTGGCGGCAAAGCTGCTGGAGAAGGATGTCCCTCACCTAGTGGGCGCTCATCTCGATGCCGTGATGAGCGCCAGTGACGCCATGGCAGTCCTAGGCCTGAGGAGGGTGCCTTTCGGCAAGCTGGTTCGTGATCGGCATTTGGTGCCGAGATTGGGTGTTTTCGCGGTCTCCGATCTCGATCAACTGCTGTGGTCGACTCAAGGGGCTCATGCGCCGAGCCAGGACCTGGTCTCGATTCAACAGCTTCGTACCGGGAAGCATCGACTGTCGCTATCCGCGATCGTCGGTGAGATACATGCCGGAGGGATCAAAGCCTATCACTGTCCGGTTAATCGGGGTCTCGAGGGCCTGCAGGTACAGGATCCGTCAAAAGCCAAAGCGCCCGGCAGATTTCCGGAGTTCGGGCTGAAGGAGGTGGCGCTGCATCTCGGCGTGCATACGGAGTGCGTCCGGAGCCTAGTTCGGACTGGGCTGCTCAGCGCCAGTCGTGACATCAGTGCCGCCGGCGTGAGGTGGACCTTCGAGCCAGAAGCGGTCGCCCAGTTCGAAAACACCTACGTCTTCGCCTCCGTCCTCGCCAAGGCACACGCCGCACCTGTGACGACGTTCGCAAGCCGCATCCGATCGGCGGGCATCGCTCCGGCGAGTGGGCCGGACATGGACGGTGGCCTGACGTACGTCTTTCGGCGGGCGGAGATTGCCGGCCTGGACTTCAACCGGATCGCGACAGGTGACTACGTGTCCCCGGCCGGAAGGCGGCCTCTTTCAACCCGGCGGCGGAAGCAGACGTTGGGCTGGGCCGGGGCCGCCCGAACGCTGGGCCTGTCATCCCAACAGCTTCGCGTCGCTGCGGCGGATGGATGGATTGATCTCTCGGGCTGCGCGAGCGACGCCCGAAGGTTCATCGAGGAGGACGTGCACGCCATTTGTGATCGAGTGACTCAGGACCACCTGCCGCTGCTGGCCGCAGCGTCACGGCTGAGTCAGACACCTTCCCAGTTTCGAAAAACCTGGGTGGACACCGGTTTGATATCAGTCCGGCGGCTCGGCGATCGGGACTTGGTACCGCTGGCCGACCTCGAAAGCCTGCAGGCCCTCTGGGAACAACTCGCGACAGGATCGGAAATCGGTCGGCTCACGGGGCGTCACCGTACGCTCTGCTCCAACTTGGAGAAGATTGGTCAGCTTCGGCCGGTCCGGGTGATCGGCACGGGCACACGCAAGGTAAAGCTGTACTCGCGGGCCGCCGAGGCCTTCGCGCGCTTCCTGCCGGCGAATCCAGCGATAGCCGATACCGCGTGATGCAATCCCCAGATCAGCGCCATGCCTTAACGGGGTAAACACGGAGAGGCATTCCGAGATTCGCTGCGCGCCCACGTCCAAACCGCGAGGCATCTGAAGGTATCCCTGCGTGCCCGAAGCTCGGCCAAGTCGTCACTTGGCCGAGCTTTTTTTGCTGGTCCGGCTGGCGCCGAATCCAGAAATTACGTCCATCTCGCCGGGCGCGAATCTGAATGTAGCGGCCACCTTTTCCGGCGTTTCCTCGTCCCGCGAATCTGGCCTTAGCAGTCATTTCCGGGGCCTATTGCCGGATTTGCAGGCTCAACCGATCTGGGGCACCAATTCGCATATTCGCAAGGCCATGATTTTGTTGAAGGCCCTTACAGGGAGAGAAAAGCCCCTACGCAAATATCATCCCCATGGACCCGCCTTGTAAAAGAACCAAAGCGGGGCTTGGATGTACCACCTGCAAATTAATATAGACATTGGCGACCTCGCTGCTTGGGTCCAAGCAATTGGATCTGTAGTAGCGCTTGTAATAAGCATCTGGATTTATGTCGCGTCGCAACGAAAAGAATTAGCGTTTCGGATAAGCGCCGATCTTATGCAGCGTCAAGATCGGCGAATCCAGCAATGGGTGCATGCACGGAAACTGGTTCTCACCCGCCAAACCGATCTGAACTTGCTTGAGCAAAGTTTGCGGAAAATCGAGGCAGGAGCTTCAAGTGCACTTGCTGGCGCGACTTGGGAACCCATTGAGCTATTGGGACTGAACGCGCTGGAGAATCAAATTCCCGATGCCATCCACCTACGCTCTGATAGAGCAGACGCCTACCTAGGCCTCATTTACATCTGCCGTCATCTCGAAGTCAGAATTGCCAATCTGGCTGCAGCGGACTGGTTCGCCATCACCGAGCCAGAGCTCACTGCCATCAAAAATCTCGCAAATGCCTCGCTTAAAGCTCTAGAGACTGTGAGCGATACATTTCGTCGAATACAAAAGAACGGAATCCCAACGGTAATGATTTATTACCCACCGGGACAACAAACTTTTGATGAGCCGTACTAGGCACGGGACATCGTGCTCAGACAATCCACAGACGAAGATGAGGTCATCTCCGCATCATTTCCGCACAACATGCAACCAGGCAGGAATGCCGACGCTATGAGCAAAGCTAAGCCGAAACCAGATACCTCCGACATCGCCGAAGTCACCGATTGGTCCGGCGCGGTGCGTGGCCGCTTTCATACCGCCGGCAAGAAGGTGCTGAAGCCAGCCAGCGTAGCCCGGATGCAATCCGGGGCTTTGGTTCGAACGTGCACTCCCGGATTTCATCCGGGCTACGGACCTAGCGCGGAACAAAGGCGAACAAAGGGGTCGGAGTAAATAAATCCCTGGCTGACTACGCGCGCAGCGCCATCGGATTTACTCAGGCAACAGCCACCGCCAGCAAGCCCAAGTGTTGCTCGAAGGGCAAAAAATCCTTGTCGTCGTGCAACAAGGGCAACCCTTCCTCGATGCAGAACGTGGCGATGAGGGTATCCACCGTTTTTCGCACGGTGATGCCCTTGTTGCGCAGAAACCGGTAGTGCTCTGCGGCGCGCAGCGCCAATTCCGTGCTCAGCACGGTCCTTACGTCCAGGTGCAGCATCAGCGCGCGGGCTTTGCGAAAGTCGGCATCGACGCGAAAGCCTTGCAGGACCTCGGTCAGAACCAGATCGCCGACCACGACGCGGGTATTGCCCAGCGCGGCATCCAGCGCATTGGTTTGCGCGGTGTCGATGCCGTTGAAGTAGGCGATCCAGACGCTTGAATCAACAAAGATCATCTCTATGCGTCGCGGCGCATGGCGTCCAGATCGCCTTCCCACTTGAGCTTGCCGCGCAAGCTGCGAATGTCCCGCTGCTTTTGCAGGGTGATGAGGGCCTTGAGCCCCTGCTCCACGACTTCGCGCTTGGTCTTGAGCCCCGCAGCGGCCTGGGCCTGCTTCATCAGTTGGTCGTCAATCACGATGTTGGTGCGCATGGGGGGCTCCGATGTGTATCTATTCCACGGACACTACACATCGCGGCGTGTCGCGGCAACGTGCCTGAGGCAGGCCTGATCGCTTACCTATTCCCAAGCAAGCCCTCTGTCGCCTTGCGACATCTCCCCTGCTCGCAGGGGAGACAAGGCCTGGCCGCGCGGACTCAATCCCGCTCCGGTGCCCCCAAGGGAAAGTACGGCCGGAACGGCCGCGCCTCCTCCACCGCCCGTGCGAATGGCGCCCATGCCTTGAGCCGCTCGCGGTAGGCGGTGAGGTTCGGGTAGCGCGTGGCGTCGATGCGCTGGGTCCAGTCGGCATAGAACAGCGCGGGGGCGGCGGAGCAGTCGGCCAGGCTGGGCGCATCGCCGACGGCCCAGGTTCGGCCGGGCAGATACTGCTCCAGCCAGGCGTAGCTGGTTTCCAGCGCCGCCAGGGCGTCGGCCACGCCGCGTGCGTCGCGCTGCTCGGCCGGGCGCAGGGCGTCGAAGACCACCTTCTGCTGATGGCTCTGGATGTAGTTGTCGAAGAAGCGGTCGAGAAAGCGCACCTGCAAGGCGCTGGCGGGGTCGGCGGGCAGCCAGCGGGTGCGGCCGGGGTGGTTCACATCGAGGTGCTCGATGATGATCGAGGCCTCGATCACCGACTGCTCGCCATCCACCAGCAGCGGGAAGCGCTTGATCGGCCAGCGCCGCGCCAGTTCCAGATTGGCCGGCGAGTCGGGCGCACCCAGGGTCTGGTAGTCGAAGGCGAGGCCGTTTTCGTAGAGGGCGATCAGCACCTTCTGGCAGTAGGACGAGAACGGATGGGCGTAGAGCTTCAGGGCCATGGCGGGGTACGGTCCGGGCGGTGGCGCGAGGGGCGCGGAGGCACAGTGTGCCCGCGCGAGCCACGGTATGCGGAGCATCAGGACGCTTGTGGAGCCCGGGGGCGGCTCGCTACCCTGCCGGCCCCATTGAATCCAACCGAGCTATAGACCGCCATGACCGTGACCACCGCCTCCGGCCTGCAGTACGAAGACACCACCGTCGGCACCGGCGCCGAAGCCAAGGCCGGGCAGCAGGTGCGCGTGCACTACACCGGCTGGCTCTACAACGACGGCAAGCAGGGCGGCAAGTTCGACAGCAGCAAGGATCGCGGCCAGCCGTTCTCGTTCGCGCTCGGCGCCGGCCAGGTGATCCGCGGCTGGGACGAGGGCGTGCAGGGCATGAAGGTGGGCGGTACCCGTCGCCTGATCATCCCCGCCGCGCTCGGCTACGGCGCGCGCGGCGCCGGCGGCGTGATTCCGCCCAACGCCACGCTGCTGTTTGAAGTGGAGCTGCTCGCGGTCTGAGGCCGGCTCGCGGTCTGAGGCCGGCTCGCGGGCCGGGCGGGAGGCGCCCGGCCTAACTGACGCGGATCAAGTTGCGCGGACGGCGCCGAGGCCATGCTCGGCGCCCCCCTGCGATCCCAGGCCGCCAATGTCCCAGCTCAATCCCTACCAAATGCTCGGCGGCGAAGCCGGGGTGCAAGCCCTGGCCGCCGCCTTCTACCGTGCCATGGACCGCCTGCCGGAAGCGCAGGGCATCCGCGCGATGCACGGCGCCTCGCTGGAGCTGATCCAGGCCAAGCTCGCGGCCTATCTCAGCGGCTGGCTGGGCGGGCCACTGGTCTATGTCGAGCGCTTCGGACCGATGTGCCTGAGCCGCGCCCACCAGCCCTACGAGATCGGCGACGCCGAACGCGACCAGTGGCTGCTGTGCATGCACGCGGCGCTGGAGGAAATCGGCGCGCCCCTGCCCTTGCGCGAACCGCTGCGCCAGGCCTTTCACCGCCTGGCCAGCGCGCTGCGCACGGTCGAGGGCTGACGCGGCGGCTCTGGAACGTCACGGCTATCCGCCCCTAGCATCCGGGCATGGATACCGTCACCGCCCTGCTCGCGCTCTATCGCGAACCCCTGTTCTGGCAGTTTCCGATCGCCACCATCGTGATCGGCATGGTCGCCTTCATGGCCTTTGCGCTGCCGATGACCTGGGCGGCGCAGAAGGATGTGCCCTGGCTCAGGCGCTACCGCATCCAGAACCGGCGCGAGAAGCCGGGCCTGTTCTGGCCCTCGGTCTGGGCCTGGCTGCGCAACAACCTGTGGATGCTCGCCACCGTGGTGCTGGTCTGGCCGCTGGTGCGGCTCACCGGCGTGCACGCCGGACCGCTGCCGGCCTGGTGGCTGGTGGCGCTGCAACTGCTGTTCTTCATCTACCTCGACGACGCCATCTACTACGCCTTTCACCGGACGATGCACCGCCCCTGGTGGTTCAAGCGCGTGCACGGCGTGCATCACCGCGTGCACACGCCCTGGGCGATCACCGGCCACAACATGCACCCCTTCGAGTACGTCGCCACCGGCCTGATCGCCACGCTCGGCCCGGTGCTGGTTGGCGCCCATGTCTTCACCGTCTACCTGTGGGTGGTGATCCGCCAGTGGGAAGCCGCCGAAGGCCATTGCGGCTACGACCTGCCGTTCTCGCCGACGCGCTTCCTGCCGCTCTCCGACGGCGCCCTGCACCACGACTTTCACCACGCGCGGGTGCGCGGCAACTTCGGGGGCTTCCTGCCGATCTGGGACCGCGTGTTCGGCACTTACGTGCGCGACTACGAGGCCGACCGCGACCGGCTGCGGCAGGCGCAGCGCGCGTCCTAGATCAACGCTGGCCGGTGCAGGCGCGCCAGGGCTCCGCGCAGCAGCAGCCGCGAGTAGAGCCGGTGAAAGCCGAGCAGGGCGTGGAACAGCCAGCCCATGCGCGGCACGCCGTCGGCGGCGGTGCGCAACGGCACCACCGCCGAGCCGAAGTACAGCCGGGTGTGCGGCACCGGCGCGCCCGCCAGCGGCAACACCATCAGCCAGGAGCGGGTACGGCCGAGGTAGTCGCTGAGCAGCAGTTGCCGGTGGTCGCGGGCCTCGACCGTCCAGGCAGCGAAGCTGTTGGTGGCGCCTGCGGCGAGTTGCAGCAGCTGGGCATCGCTGGAAGGCCTGTTGACCGCCAGCCGCAGAATCAGCCGCTCCAGCCGGAAAAGCCGGCCGGTGTAGAAGGCCCGCAGGTACTGCGGCAGCGAGACGGCGCCATCGACTTCGACGGCATAGCAATCGGCATAGCCGCCATCGCTGGCATAGCGGCACAGCAGGGCATCCTCGGGCAGCGGGCAGGCTTGGATCGCGGTCATCGCCGGGGCTCCTGACGGCAACAGGCCCTTCGATGCTAGCCAAGTACGGCCGCTTGTGAGCACCGCCCGCCGGGACTACCTTGGCGCCACTACAAAAGCCCGTGCCCGAGGAGTCGCGCCATGCCCTACGCCGCCATCAATGGTCAGCAGTTGCATTACCTCGACACCGGCGGAGCCGGGCCGGCCATCGTCTTCTCGCACGGCCTGCTGATGGATCACGCGATGTTCGCGCCGCAGATCAAGGCGCTGCGCGACCACTACCGGGTGATCGCCTGGGACGAGCGCGGCCACGGCCTCACCAACGACGCTGGCGCGCCGTTCAGCTACTACGACTCGGCGGACGATCTGGTCGGCCTGCTCGATCATCTCGGCGTGGCGCGGGCGGTGTTCGCCGGCATGTCGCAGGGCGGCTATCTGTCGCTGCGCGCGGCGCTGCGGCATCCGCAACGGGTACGGGCGCTGATCCTGATCGACACCCAGGCCCGGCCGGAGGCGGCGGAGACGCTGCCGATGTACGAGCAGATGATCGGCACCTGGGTCGCCCAAGGGCTGTCGGACGAGATGGCCACCACCATCGAGCACATCATCCTCGGCGCCGGCTATGCCCGTGCGCCGGCCTGGAAGGAGAAGTGGAAGGCGCAGCGCCCCGCCAACCTGGCGCAGATCTTCCACACCCTGGCCAGCCGCGACGACATCAGCGACGAGCTGGGGCGCATCGCGGTGCCGGCGCTGGTGATCCATGGCGATGCCGACGCCGCCATCCCGCTCGCGCACGCGCAGGAAATGGCGCAGGCGCTGCCGCAGGCGCGGCTGGAGGTGATCGCCGGCGCCGGCCACGCCAGCAACCTCACCCACCCCGAGCAGGTGACGCCGCTGATCGAGGCGTTTCTCGCCGGGCTAGAGGCGCCCTGAGGAGCGCCGCGAGCGCGAACGCAGCTTTCTGGACGGGGCGCTGCTGAAGCCGAGCAGGCGGTAGAGCGGGCAGAAGCCAACCAGCGCGGTCGCCAGCGGGATCAGGCCGATCCAGGCCCAGAGCGGGCCGTCGAACAGCGCCCAGGCGATCAGCAGCAGACCCAGCAGCGCGCGGGCGGCGCGGTCCACGGTTCCGACATTGGTTTTCACGGCAAGCTCCTGCGCAAGGTGGCATCGCCACCCGAGCCGGCAGTAGAGCCGCGACGCGAAACCGCCGCGTTGACCAGGATCAAGTCGGCCAGCACCGGCGCTGGGCTTGCTCCGGGGCGAAGGCCTACACTGCGCCGCCTTTCCCGCCTGCCCTGCCCCCATGACCGCCCGCGCCGCCGGCTCTGCCCCCGACCACCGTCTGCAACGCCTGGCGCTGGGCAGCATCCTGCTCGGCTTGGTGGTGCTGGCGCTGAAGTTCGCGGCCTGGAAGCTCACCGGCAGCGTCGCGCTCTACTCGGATGCGCTGGAAAGCATCATCAACGTCGTCACCGCCATTGCTGCCTACGCGGCGATCCGGGTCAGCGCCCTGCCGGCCGACGCCGGCCATCCGTACGGACACAGCAAGGCCGAGTATTTCTCGGCGGTGGTGGAGGGCGCGCTGATCCTGCTGGCGGCGCTGGCGATCCTGCGCGAGGCCTACCACGGACTGCTCAACCCCCGCCCCCTGGATGCGCCCCTGGCCGGCCTGCTGGTCAGCGGCCTGGCCAGCGCCCTCAATATGGCCTGGGGCCTGATGCTGATCCGCCGTGGTCGCCGGGCGCGTTCGCCGGCGCTGGAGGCCGACGGCCACCACCTAATGAGCGACGTCTACACCTCGGCCGGCGTGATGCTCGGCGTGGCGGTGGTGGCTCTCAGCGGCTGGGCCTGGCTGGACTCGGCGCTGGCCGGCCTGGTCGCCCTGCACATCCTCTGGACCGGCTGGACCCTGATGCGCGACAGCCTCGGCGGCCTGATGGACGCCGCCCTGCCAGCCGCCGATTTGGATCGGCTGGTCGCCCTGATCGAGGCGGAGAAGGGCGAGGATGCCCGCGTGCTGGGCCTGCGCACCCGGCTGGCCGGCCGGCTCAGCTTCATCGACTTCACCTTGCAGGTGCCGGCGCAGCTCACTGTCGCCGAGGCGCACGCCCGCTGCGACCGCATCGAGGAAGCCCTGCTGCGCGCGCTCGGCGAAGCCTCGATCAACATCCATCTGGAACCCCTGCCGAACTGACGACAGCGCCCTGACGGCCGCTCGTCCGGCGGTTCCGGCTAAGCTGGCCGGACGCAAGCGCGTTCCAGACTGACTGTTCGTTCAGCCCTGAATCAGTTCTTGCATCTAAAAAGGGGCGGATTCCGCTCCGCTTCGCTACCGAGTTCGCCATGCCCCGCCAGCGCCTTTCCAGCTTCGCCGCACTGTGGCTGTTCAGCGCCGGAGCGCTGGCGGTGCCCGCTGGCGGCGTCGATGAGCGGCTGATGAGTGCCTGCGCGGCGCGGGTGGACGCCCGCATGGACAGCATGGGCCCGGAGGAACTCGACTACCTGCGGCGCCTGGAATTCGGCCTGCGCATGGCGATGGCGCCGTTCGCCGCCGGCGAGTCGCTCAGCGACCACGATCTGGAAGAAGCCAGCGAGCAGCTGGACCTCGCGCGCCGGCAGCTGGCTTCGGCCTGCGGCGTGCCACTGCACACCGCCGGCCGCTGAGCCCCGGAGCCGGCCGATGGCGGAGATCATCAACCTCAACAAGGCGCGCAAGGCCAAGGCGCGTCTGAGCGCCGAGCAGCAGGCGGCGGAAAACCGGGTCCGCCACGGCCGCAGCAAAGCGCAGAAACAGCAGGACGCCGCCGCAACCGAGGCGATGCGCCGCAAGCTCGATGGCCTGCGGCTGGACCCGTCCGAGCCCGAGGCCTAGCTCCCGCCCCCGCCGTGCGGGAGGCCGACCCGCTGCCGGTTCAGGCCGCCAGCAGGCGCCGGCGCGCCGCCGCGTACTCGTCCGCCAGCCGCTGCACCAGCTGCGCCGCCGGCCGCACCTCGCGCACCGCGCCGATGCCCTGGCCGCAGCCCCAGATGTCCTTCCAGACCTTGGCATCGCCGCTGGCGGCGCCGAAGTCCATCTTGCTGGGGTCGGAACCGGGCAGATTGGCCGGGTCCAGTCCTGCCGCGACGATGGAGGGGATCAGGTAGTTGCCAGGCACGCCGGTGAACGAGGGCGTGTAGAGGATGTCGGCCGAGCTGGCATCGACGATGGCCTGCTTGTAGGCGGCGCTGGCACGCGCCTCTTCGGTGGCGATGAAGGCCGAGCCGATGTAGGCGAGATCGGCACCCATCGCCTGCGCGGCGAGGATGGCGTCGCCGGTGGCGATGCTGCCGGATAGCGCCAGCGGCCCCTGGAACCACTCGCGGATCTCCTGGATCAGCGCGAACGGCGAGGTGGTGCCGGCATGGCCGCCGGCACCGGCAGCGACCGCGATCAGACCGTCAGCGCCCTTCTCCACCGCCTTCTTGGCGAACTTGTTGTTGATGATGTCGTGGAACACCACGCCGCCGTAGCTGTGCACTGCGGCGTTGACGTCCTCGCGCGCGCCCAGCGAGGTGATCACCACCGGCACCTTGTACTTCACGGTCAGCTCGAGGTCGTGCATCAGCCGGTCGTTGGACTTGTGCACGATCTGGTTGACGGCGAACGGCGCGCTGGGGGCTTCCGGGTGCTTGGCGTCGTGTTCGGCCAGCTCGCTGGTGATGCGGATCAGCCATTCCTCCAGCTGCGCCGCCGGCCGCGCGTTGAGCGCCGGAAAGCTGCCGACCACGCCGGCCTTGCACTGGGCGATGACCAGATCGGGATTGCTGACGATGAACAGCGGCGAGCCGATGACGGGCAGACGAAGCTTGTTCTGGAGCGCGGCGGGCAGAGCCATGAGGACCTCGTGGGGCGGTAGGGAAATTCGGGTGGCGCATGATGCGCGACCTACCGGGCGGTATGCCAGCTTGAGCCCCCTCCCCCGCCTGCGGGGGAGGGTTGGGGTGGGGGCGGTTGCCGCGCCCTCGTTTGCGCAGCACGCCCGAGCGAAACGCCCCCATCCCGGCCTTCCCCCGCAAGCGGGGGAAGGGGCGTAAGCAGCGAGTGATGTGCTTGGCCCTCGCTAAGCGCCCGCACTCCGTATGCAGCCCGTCCTCGCCATCCCTGGCGCGACCAACCACTCCGATCTACCCCCGGCCCGGCCATCCATGGCCGGGCGTTCGGCCGGGCAGCGAGGGCCACCGGCCCTCGCTAAGCGCCCGGCCTCACCCATTCCGGCGCCGCCCAGAGGTGTTTCAGGCGCTGCCAAAGCGGGCCGGGGCGGGCGGCGTCGCGGAACATGTCCTGCCATTCGTGGAACATCATCACCAGCGGGTTGCGGCTGTGAATCTGGCGGACGATGCCGTATTCCGGCGCTTCGACCTCGGGCACGTAGGTGCCGAACAGGCGGTCCCAGACGATCAGCACGCCGGCGTAGTTGCGGTCGATGTACTGGGGATTGCGGGCGTGGTGCACGCGGTGGTGGGAGGGCGTGTTGAACACCGCCTCGATCCAGCGCGGCAGCTTGCGCAGGCTCTCGGTGTGCACGAAAAACTGGTAGCCCAGGCTGATCGCCACGGCCAGGATCACCGTCTCTGGCTTGAAGCCCAGCCAGGCCAGCGGCAGCCAGAAGATCCACATGCCGGACAAGGGATAGGTCAGGCTCTGGCGCAGCGCGGTGGCCAGGTTCATGGTCTCGGAGGAATGGTGGGTGACGTGGCTGGCCCACATCCAGCGGATGCGGTGGCTGCCGCGATGAAACCAGTAGTAGAGAAAGTCCTGCAATACCAGCAGCAGCAGCGCCGACCACCAGGTCGCCGGAATCTCGAACAGCCGGTGCTGGTAGAGCCCGTAGAACAGGCCGATCACCAGCGCCCAGGCGATGCCGTCGGCCACCGCGTGGCTGAGCGCCAGCAGGATGTTGGTGGAGACCTGCCCGAGCGAGTAGGTCTGCCGGCCGCGCCGCGCCAGATACCAGGCCTCGGCGGCCATGCAGACGGCGAACACCGGCGCCATCAGCAACAGGAAGATCTTCTCCAGGCCGATGGCCTGCACAGCGGCCAGGGCTTGTTGCAGCAGCGATTGCACGTTCGGGCTCCTCTCTAACGGTTGACGCTGGCGGCATTCTGGGGGAGCGTGCGCGCGCCTTCTTGACCGCAGCCGTCAATCCGAATGACCGCAGACGCCAGCCAGCCACCCAGCGTTGCCCTCGGCTATCTGCGCGCGCTGTTCGACTACCTGCGGCTGAACCGGATCGCGGCCGAAACCCTGCTGGCGGGACGGCGCCTGGACTTCGACGACCGCGAGGCGCGCATCCCCGAGCCGGAGGCGGCGGCGCTGTTCGATCACGCCGCCACCCTGCTCGGCGACGCCGACCTCGGCCTGCACGTCGGCGAGCAGATCCGCCCCGGCCATTACGGCGTGCTCGGCTATGTGGCGATGGCCTGCGACACCCTGGGCGAGGCGCTGGCCTGCCAGCAGCGCTACCAGTCGCTGGTACTGAGCCTGCCGCCGATGCGCCTGAACCAGGAGGACGAGGGCCTGCTGCTGAGCTGGCGGTCGGTGCCGGACGCCAGCTACCGCCAGCTCGCCGAATTCAATCTCTCGGCCCTGCTCAGCTTCGTGCGCTGGATCACCGGCCTGCCGCTGCGGCCGCTACGGCTGGACTTCATCTACCCGGAGCCAGCCGACACCCGCGAGCAGCGCCGCCTGTTCGGCTGCCCGCTGCGCTACGGCGAGAGTGAATACCGGCTGCTGATCCCCCAGACCTGGGCCGGCCTGCCGCTGATCCAGCCCGATCCGGCGATGCGCGCGCTGATGGATCGCCTCGCCGGGCGCCAGCTCCAGCAACTGGCGCAAGCCGACGACCCGGTGGCGCGGGCGCGCGCGCAGATCGCGCGCCAGCTCAGCGATGGCGTGCCGGAACTGGGGCGGGTCGCCGCGCAGTTGCAGCTTTCACCGCGCAGTCTGCAAAGGCTGTTGCAGGAGCAGGGCCTGAGCTACAGCCAGCTGGTGGAGGCGGTGCGCCGCGAGCTGGCCGAGCGCTATCTGGCCGAGCCGGCGCTGGATCTTACCGACCTCGCCTTCCTGCTCGGCTACTCCGAGCAAAGCGCCTTTCAGCGCGCCTACAAACGCTGGACCGGGCAGACCCCGGGCGAGTACCGGCGCCAGCGCGCGGCCGGTTGAGGCGCGGCAGCTACCAGCGGCGGCTGTTGGGCAGCCGGGCGCCATAGGCGGTGAGAAAGGCGCGGAGGTCCGGGTCGTCCACCCGCAGAGCGACACTGCGCACGGTATCGGCGATGGCGGCCTGCCCAGCCTCGTCCAGGCGCTCGGGCAACTGCCGGCAGAAATCCAGCACCGCCCGACGCTCCTCGACGCTCGACAACCAGTTCATCCGCTTGGCCAGCTCCTTGAGCACCTCGCCCGGCCCCGGCACCGCCTTGCCGAAAGCGCCGCGCCAGTAGGACTCGCTGTTGCACAGATCGAGGTACTCCAGGAGATCGACCCGTGGCAGCAGCGCCGCCAGTTCCAGGTGCCGTCCGGCGCGGTGCAGGCGCACCATCAGGGCGCGCACGCAGGGGCGCCGGTGCGGGCTCGGCGGGCATTGCAGCAGGCCCTCGGCGACTTCAGCGAGCGCGGTTTCGTCCCAACTGCCCAGGGCGTCGGCGTAGAGCTGCAACAGCGCGATCTGGTTGCGCAGCCGCTCGCGCAGGCCCTGCACCAGGCCCGGCCGCTGGCTCTGCAACTGCTTGAGCGCCTGCACCCGCAGGGGCGTGGCCAGACCCTCCGGCTGACGGTAGGCGGCCTCCAGCAGGTCGATCACCGCGATCCCGCGCGGGTCGCCGGCCGGCGCCGCCAGCGCCAGCGCCAGGGCCTGGCTCAGCTTCTCGGCCGATACCGAGCCGAGCCGGCGCATGGCGGTGAGCGGATCGCGGAGGATGTCCTTGTCCGGGTGAGGCTCAATCATGACGGTTCAGCACAGCGCAGCAGGCAATGGGGAGACGGGATTCAAAAGCGGTGCCAGGCGATCCAGCGCGGTACGCCGGCCGGTGCTCAGGGCGCGGCGGCACCGGTCACCCGGCGGCGCAGCGCGCGCAGCCAGTCCTCGACCACCGCGCGGTTGGCCGGGCCCAGCCGGATCATCAGCTTCTGCCCGAAGGACAGCGCTTCCAGCGCCGGATCGGCGAACTCGTAGAAATACTTGGGCCGCTGCAGGCGGATCGGTGCCGCCGGCACCGGCGCCGCCAGCAGATGGTCGATCACCTGCACCAGCCGGTCGTTGAAATGGCCCTGCGGGTAGCCCAGCTCGCGGTAGGCGGCCTGGAACAAGGGGTAGTAGTGGCGGTAGAGCCGCACCAGCGCGTCGACATCCACCGCCTTGAGCACGGTCACCGCCAGGGTGTAGCGGGCGCCGTTGTCGTCGGCGAGCACGGTGTCGCCGTCCTGCTCGACCACCACCAGGGCGCCGGGCGTGGTCTTGACCGGCCACTCGCGCAGACCCACCCGCTCGCGCGGCAGGTTATCCACCGCCACCACCAGCCGGCGGATCAGGTGCTCGGGCACCAGCAGGCGCTGGGCGTTGGCGCTGCCCAGCAGGGCGCCGAGGGCGTCGATGAACTCGCCATCGCTGTCGCCCAGGCCTGGCAGCGGCGCCTCGGCTTGCTCGCTGCTCGCCGGCGGCAACGGGTACTGCGGCTCGGTGGACACCGGCGCCGGGGCCGGCTCGGCCGGCGGGGCCTCGACCGGCGGCGCGCTGGCCACCGGCGTCGGCGCGGGCTCGCGCAGCAGGAAGTAGTACACCGCCGCGCCGGCACCGACGGTCAGCGCCAGCAGCCAGGCAAACCACTGTTTCTCGTTCATCCGTTCCGACTCCTGCATCAACCCGGCCACCGATCTTGCCGCAAGCGGCGCGCCGATAGGGCGCGCGGACGAGGTAAATCCACCCCCACCAGCGGCTAAGCTGGCGACCCTTGCGATCCCCATCCTCCACGGAAAGTTCGACCATGCCCTCCCGCATCCTGATTACCGGCGCCAGCTCCGGCATCGGCCGCCAGCTCGCCCTGGAATTCGCCGCCCGCGGCCACCACCTGGGCCTGGCCGCGCGCCGGCTCGACAGCCTGCAAACCCTGGCGCAGGAGATCAGCCGCCGCCACCCGCAATGCCAGGTGGTTCTGCGGGAACTGGATGTCTGCGCGCTGGAAACCGTCGCGCCGGTGGTGAATGACATCGACCAGGCGCTGGGCGGCCTGGACATCGTCGTCGCCAACGCCGGCATCGGCGACGGCGGCGGGCTGATCGGCAGCGGCGGCTTTGCCCGCGACGCGCAGTTGATCCAGACCAATGTGCTGGGCGCGATGGCCACCATCGACGCCGCCGCCGCGCTGTTCCGGCCACGCCGGAAAGGGCAGATCGTCGCCATCGCCTCGGTGGCGGCGGCGCGCGGCCTGCCCGGCGCCGGCTCCTACAGCGCCTCCAAGGCCGCCATCGCGGTCTACGCCGACGCCGCGCGCAACGAGCTGCACCGTTGCGGCGTGCGGGTGACCACGCTCTACCCCGGCTACATCGACACTCCGATCAACCAGCGCATGCGCAGCCGGCCGTTCCTGGTGACGGTGAAAAAGGGCGCCGCCCTGATCGCCGACCGGATCGAGCGGCGCGTGCAGGAAGCCGCCGTGCCGGGCTTCCCCTGGGCACTGGCGATGAAGGTCCTGCGCTGGCTGCCGACCTCGGCGATGGCCAAGCAGAATCCCTTCGCGAGCTGAGCGGTCGGCAGCGCGGAAGCTCAGCGCGGCAGGTCCGGACAGACCCGCGCGGTGTTCGAGGCCTGGTAGTGCTGAAGCTGGTGCTCGCCGCCCCGGAGTTGCAACTCCAGTTGCAGTTGCTCACCGTCCAATCGCGGCAGCCGCGCCTCGATGCGCGCACCGTCTTCGTCCCAGTGGATCGCGTCGGCGCCATCGCGCTGCCAGCGGGCGATGCGGTAGGTCTCCACGCAGGAACTCATCAGCAGGTTGCCGTCGGGCAGGAAGATGCGCAGCTCACCCGGCGGCGCGTCGGCATCGCGGCGCAGCCAGACCTTGCCGGTCAACGGGTCGGCCGGCAGCAGAGCAGGGGCGGTCGCGAGCGGCGCGGCGGCGGGTTGCGGCGCACGGCCACAGGCGGCCAGCCACAGCGCGGCCAGAACGATGCCGGGCAGCCGGCAGCGACTCACGCCTTGCCTCCGGCCTTCTGCTCGGCGAGCAGGCGCAGAATCTCGTCCTCGCCGGCCGGACGGGCGTCCTTGATCCGCAGGCTGTCCGACCACTCGCGGGCGAAGTCGCGCTGCAACCAGGCATTGAGCGCGGCGGTGATCAGCATGGCGACCAGCGCGCCGCAGCCGGCCAGGGCCATGTCCTTGTGGGCGTCCCAGACATCGCCCTGGGTGCCCAGATAGGCGACGCCGAGATCGCCGCCGAAGAATTCCGCCGCGCCCCACTCGAACAACTCGAACAGCGCCGAGCTGGCGAGGGTGAAATCCAGCGGCAGGAAATAGCCCCAGAAGCCGCGCACCTCGGCCAGGCGCAGGAATAGCTCGCGCAGCGGATAGGCCAGCAGCAGGCCATAGCTGAAATGCACCAGACGGTCGAAGTGATTGCGCTCCGACAACCCCAGCGCGGCATTCAGCGAGCCGCCGGTGAGCGACTGCCAGGCCTCCTGGTAGGGCACCAGCGCATAGGTGTAGTGGGCGCCGACCGCGTGCAGGCAGAGAAACAGGAAGATCAGCGTGTAGGACACCCGCGAGAACACGAAATGCCGGGCGCTCGCCGCCATCGCCAGGCCGAAGACCAGCACCAGCGCGTTCTCCAGCGCCCAGTCGTGGCGGTCCACCGGCTTGATCGCTAGGCCGATCCAGAGCAGGGCATAGACCAGGGCCAGGATCAGCAGGTAGCGGCGGTGCGGTTGCAGGGGGTGCGACATGGGCGACTCTCGGAGTGGGCCTGAGCCCGATTATGCGCAGCGGGCTGGCCGCCGCGTGTGACCGGGCAGTATCCTCGGCCACCTGATCCCGCCCCTGGAGTGAACCATGATCGGCTCCCTCGCCTACGCCGCCCAGAACGCGAAAACCCCGCTGGCCCCGTTTTCCTTCGAGCGCCGCGAGCCGCTGCCGGGCGATGTGCTGATCGACATCCTCTACTGCGGCGTCTGCCATTCCGACATCCACCAGGCGCGCGACGAATGGGGCGGCTCCTTGTTCCCGATGGTGCCGGGCCACGAGATCGTCGGCCGGGTGCGCGCGGTGGGCAGCGCGGTGACCCGGTTCAAGGTCGGCGAGGCGGTGGGCGTGGGCTGCATCGTCGACTCCTGTCGCGCCTGCGGCGCCTGCGGCGAGGGCCTGGAGCAGTACTGCGAGAACGGATTCACCGGCACCTACAACAGCAAGGACCGCATCGACGGCTCGCTGCGCCAGGGCGGCTACAGCAACAACATCGTGGTCGACGAGGCCTTCGTGCTGAAGGTGTCGGACAGTCTGGCGCTGGACGCGGTGGCACCCCTGCTCTGCGCCGGCATCACCACCTACTCGCCGCTGCGCCACTGGGGCGTGAAGGCCGGTGACAAGGTCGGCATCGTCGGGCTTGGCGGCCTCGGCCACATGGCGGTGAAGTTTGCCAAGGCCTTCGGCGCCCATGTGGTGCTGTTCACCACCTCCGAGAAGAAGCGCGAGGACGCGCTGCGCCTGGGTGCCCACGAGGTGGTGATCTCCAGCGACAAGAAGCAGATGAAGGCGCAGGCCAACCAGCTCGACTTCATCCTCGACTGCGTCTCCGCCCCGCACGACCTCAACGCCTATCTCGCCTGCCTCAAGCGCGAGGGCACCATGACCCTGGTCGGCGTGCCCGACCAGCCGCCGGCGGTGCAGATGTTCGCCCTGATCGGCAAGCGCAAGAGCCTCGCCGGCTCGCTGATTGGCGGCATCGCCGAGACCCAGGAGATGCTCGACTTCTGCGCCGAGCACGGCATCGTCGCCGACATCGAGCGCATCGCCATCCAGGACATCAACGCCGCCTACGAGCGGATGATCCGCAGCGATGTGAAGTACCGTTTCGTGATCGACCTCGCCAGCCTGAAAGCGGCCTGAAACTTGCGGTCTCCCACCCCATGAAGCTGAACCCGAAAACCCAGGCCAGCCTGGCCGCCAATCTGCGGCGGCTGGCCGGCACCTTCTTCACCGGCCTGTTGGCGGTGCTGCCGATCCTGATCACCGTGGCGGTGGTGATGTGGCTGTTCCAGGCGGCGGAGTCGGTGCTCGGCGGCCTGCTCGGCGTGCTGCTGCCCAACAGCCTGTATCTGCCGGGCATGGGACTGCTGCTGGCGATCGTGCTGATCTTCCTGGTCGGCGCCGGCATGCAGGGCCTGTTCGTGCGGCAGTTCCTGGGCTGGGTGGAAGACGCGATCAACCGCATCCCGCTGATCAAGACCGTCTACGGCGCCGTGCGCGACCTCACCGGCCTGATGAGCAACAAGAACGGCCGCAAGTTCAGCCAGGTGGTGGTGGTGCAGATGCCCAACCTGCCGCTGCGGCTGGTCGGCTTCGTCACCATCGAGGATCTCGCCAGCCTGGGCCTCGCCAACGGCGAGGACGAGGTCGCGGTCTATCTGCCGATGAGCTACCAGATCGGCGGCTATACCCTGCTGCTGCCGCGCCGCTACCTGACGCCGCTGGACATGGGCTTCGAGGAGGCCATGCGCTTCGTCATCACCGCCGGCCTGTCGCGGCCGAACGATCCCGACGACACCGGCGCCAGCGGCCGCTGAGCCAGCGCCGGCTGCACGGCGGCCAGCGGCGGCAGCGGCGGACGCACCAAGGCGGCGGCGTTCTCCAGCTCGCCACGCAGCTTCTGTAGCCCGCGGCGGATCCAGCTCTTCACCGTGCCCAGGGGCACCCTCAGGCGGGCGGAAATCTCCTGGTGGCTCATGCCCTCGTAATAGGCCATCAGGAAAGTCTGGCGTTCCCAGCCACTGAGCTGGCGCATGCATTCGGCGACCCGGTTCAGCTCCTGGCGGGCATCGGCCAGCTCGGCCAGCTCGCGCTGCGGATCGACCAGCTCCGCCGGCCCTTCGCTGACCAGCTCCTCGGACGCGTTCCACAGCGCCTGGCGCGGGCTGCGCAGCTGATCCAGCGCGGCGTTGCGGACCAGAGCGGTGAGCCAGGCCATCACCGCGCCTTTCTCCGGCCGGTAGCTGGCGGCGTTGCGCCAGATCTTCAGATAGCACTCCTGCAGCAGGTCTTCGGCCTGCATGGGCTCGCGCAACATCCGCAGCAGCAGGGCATACAGCGGGCCGCTGGTGACCCGGTACAGGGCCTCGAAGGCGCGGGAATCACCTTCAGCAACACGCGCCAGCAGCAGGGCCAGTTCCTGATTTTGAGGAGTCATCGGACAGCTCCCGTCGGGTGGCAGCCGCATCGGGGGATGGGCCTGTCCTTTAAATATACATAAATTACACAGTAGTGTTTATTAGTTTGTATTTAATTTTTGTACATTTTCTAGCGCCGACCGCAGCCACCACGGGCCGACCGCCACGCACCGCCTGTGAAACGGACCCTCCCTCGCTGATTCGCGCTGTCACTGCTATTGAATTGTCGCGCCCGTCGCCGGCCGAAAGTCGTCCCCCCCGGGCGCCAGACCAGGCATGCAGCTCGGATATTCACAAAACATGGACACCGGCCTGAACGGTGACAGGCCTGCAGGCAGCCCAGCAGCAGTGCTGGGAATGCGGGAAGAAAAGCCGGCGCCCGGAGGCCGCCCAGGCCGGGACGCCGGGACCCGCCTCCCCGAGGAGGGACGGCGCGCACTGCGGTGACCGGGGCGCTCGGGCCCGGGCCGGCAAGCCGGCCGGGACGCTGTTAGCGCAGCGCCTCGCCGAAATAGGCGCGCAGCTTCTCGACCTTGGGCGTCGATACCGCCTGGATGTAGGGCTGGCCGGGATGCAGGGCGGCGTAGTTCTGGTGGTAGGCCTCGGCCTCGAAGAAGGCCGCCAGCGTCTCCAGCCGGGTGACAATGGGCGCGGTGTAGACGCCGGCGGCGTCGAGCTGCGCGATGTAACGCTCGGCCACCGCCTTCTGCTCGGCATCGGCATAGAAGATCGCCGAGCGGTATTGAGGGCCGACGTCATTGCCCTGACGGTTGAGCTGGGTGGGGTCGTGCGCCACCGCAAAGAAGATGCGCAGCAACTCGCCGTAGCTGACCCGGGCCGGGTCGTAGGCGATCTGGATCACCTCGGCGTGCTCGCTGCGGCCGGTGCAGACGGTGCCGTAGTCGGCGGTCTCGGCGCTGCCACCGGAATAGCCGGAGACCACCGCCAGCACCCCATCCAGTTCGCGGTACACCGCCTCGGTACACCAGAAGCAGCCGCCGGCCAGCACTGCCTCGGCGCGCCCGGCCGGCTGCGGCGGATCGTAGTCCGGCGCCGGCACCTCGCGGGGACTCACCTTGAGGCTACTGCCACCGAATCGGGAACCGAACATGGGACACCTCCGTGAGTGGCTGAGCAGGCAATATGGTCACTGCCGCAAGCGCTGCAAGGCCTGCTTGAGCGCCGCCTCGCTGGCCGGGTGCGGCACCGCCGGCTCGAAGTGGCCGGCCCCGGGCAGCACGACCAGACTCGCGGCGTCACCAGCCCGCACCGCCGCATCGACATAGGCCTGCACGCCGGCGGTGGGCACTATGGGGTCCAGAGCGCCCTGCACCAGCACCTGCGGCACACCCAGCGGCAGGCGCGCCAGCGGCGAGGTCTCGGCGTAGCGGCGCGGCTCCTGCTCCGGGCTGCCACCCAGCAGGCGGTCGACCGAGGCATTGCAGCTGTCGGCGGGACCGACGCGGTAGCTGGCGAGATCGGTGATCGCCGCCAGGCCCAGCACGCCGCGAATCTTCAGCGGCTCGCTGCGCGCCAGCTCGCTGTCGTTGGCCAGCTTGGCGCGAGAGGCCAGCCACAATGCCAACTGGCCGCCGGCGGAATGCCCGGCGGCGTAGACCTGTTTCAGATCAACCGGGTCGGTCTTGGCGATGACATAGAGCGCATCGGCCGCCTCGCCGACATCCATGAAGGTGTTGGGCCAGCCGCCACCGGGGTCGCCGAGCCGGCGGTACTCGATGTTCCAGGTCGCCCAGCCCTGCTCGGTGACCCAGGCCGCGAGCCGGGTGAAGTAGGCGTAGTCGTAGTCGGCCAGCCAGCAGCCGCCGTGGATCATTACCAGCACCGGATACGGCCCCTTGCCGTGGCGCCTGGCATCCGGCAGCCGCAGCTCGCCGAACTTGGCGGCGGAGGCGCCGTAGGGAATGCGCTGCCCCGGCTTGGCCGGATAGGGCATGGCGTCGAGTTCGGACCAGCTCAGGGTTTTCGGGCTCATCGGCGGCGCCTTTACCGGCTCGGCGCCGGCGGCCAGCGCCAGACTGCCGGACCACAGCAGGAACAGAAGTTTGTGGATGGACATGACGCCTCCTCAGGTGACCTTGCCACGCGCCTGGAAGCGCGCCTGCCGCCACTCGTCGCTGGCCATCACCTGCGCGAGTTGCTCGACGGCGTCCCAGACATCGACATGGCGCAGGTACAGCGGCGTAAAACCGAAGCGCAGGATATCCGGCGCGCGGAAGTCGCCGACCACACCACGGGCGATCAGCGCCTGGCAGATCGGCCAGGCCTGGGGATGCTGCCAGCAGACCTGGCTGCCACGCCGGGCCGCCTCTCGCGGGCTGGCCAGGACAAAGCCCTGCCCGGCCAGCCGGGATTCGACCAGCCCGATGCACAACTCGCTCAGGGCCAGGGACTTGGCGCGCAACTGCGCCATATCGACACCCTCGAACTGCTCGATGCCGACCTCCAGCGCGCTCAGGCCGAGGATCGGGGGCGTGCCGCAGAGCGCCTGGGCGATGTCCGGCGCCGGCCGGTAGTCGGGCTCGAAGGCGAAGGGCTGGGCGTGGCCGAACCAGCCGCTCAACGGGCTGGTCGCCTGACCCTGCCAGCGACGGGCGATGTACAGGAAGGCCGGCGCACCGGGGCCGCCATTGAGGTACTTGTAGCCGCAGCCCACCGCGAAGTCGGCGCCATCGGCATCCAGCGCCAGCGGCAGCGCGCCGGCCGAGTGCGCGAGATCCCAGAGCGTGAGCGCACCCGCCGCATGGGCAGCCGCGCTCAGCGCGCGCATGTCGTGCAGGGCGCCGCTGCGGTAGCTGACCTGCGAGAGCATCAATACTGCGGCCTGATCGTCCAGCGCCGCCCTGTAGTCGGCGAGGCTGGCGCCGGCGGGCAGCAGGCGCAGCTCGTGCCGGCCTCCGAGTTGCGCGATCAGCCCCTGGGCGATGTAGAGATCGGTGGGAAAGTTGTCGGCCTCGCTGACGATCACCCGGCGTTCCGGCCGCAGTTGCAAAGCCATGGCCAGCAGCTTGTAGAGATTCACCGAGGTGGAATCGGCCACCGCCACCTGCCCCGGCGCGGCGCCGAGCAATGGCGCCAGGCGCTCGCCCACCCGCAGCGGCGCATCCACCCAGCCGGCACCGAGGCCGGACTCGGGCGAGGGACTGTTCCAGCTCCGGATCAAGCCCTCGCCCCACTCCTCGCGGATCACCCGCGCGAGGCGCTCCGGGGTGGCAAGGGGCAGCACGCCCAGGGAATTGCCGTCGAGATAGATCTGCCCGGCCGGCAGGTGAAAGCGCGCGCGGAAGCCGGCAAGCGGGTCGGCGGCATCGAGGGCGAGGCAGGCCTCGCGGGATGAAGGAATCGTCATGGCGGCAGGCTAGCATCATGGACGCCCGCCGCCGCGCTGCCGATACTGGCGCCACCACGCACGCAATCCGCAATCCACCCATGCTCCGCCTCAGCCTCTTGCTGGCCGCGCTCACGCTCGGCCCGACCGCGCACGCCGAGTCCGAGCCGGCCGAATTCGCCGGCCTGCTGGCCGGGCACAACGCCTTGCGCGCGCCGCTGGGGCTGGCGCCGCTGGGCTGGTCAAACGCCAACGCCACCAGCGCCCAGGCCTGGGCCAACCAACTGGCGACGCAGGGCTGCGCGCTGCGCTACAGCAGCGATCCGGCGCGCCGCGAAACCACCGGCGAGAACCTGCTCAAGGCCTGGTCCACCACCGCCTACGACGGCTACAAGCGCACGCCGGCGGCAGTGGTCGAGCGCTGGTCCTCGGAGGGCCTGTACTACAACCACGCCCAGCACCGCTGCCAGGCGCCGCAGGGGCGCCAGTGCGGGCAGTACCTGCAGATGATCTGGGAGACCACCACCGAAGTGGGCTGCGGCCGCGCCCGCTGCGCCGATGGCGAGATCTGGGTCTGCCACTACACCCCGCGCGGCAATCAGGAGGGCCTGAAGCCTTACGGCAACCCGCCGCCGCAGCCGGTGACGCCGCCCGAGGTGCTCGGCTGCTCGATTGACGATGCCATGCCGGGACCGCAGGCGACGCCGGTCTTGTCCTCGCCGCACCTGATCCCGGTGCCGCCGCCTCAGTAGTGCGGCGGGACTTCCTCGGCGAGGCTGAACTTCTCCTGGTTGCCGTCGCCGAGGCGGTCCAGGCGCTCCTTGAGCTGGCGACACAGCGCTTCCAGCCGGTCGATCTGCTCGGTCTGGCGGATCAGCACCTCGTTGAGGACGCGCAGGCTGTCCTCCTGCTCGGCGAGCTTGATTTCCAGGGTGATGAAACGGTCTTCGGACATGCGCGGCGACCCGTCGGATAGGCAGATTGGGCGGCGATCGTAACGAAAGTTGAATCCCAGACCTGACTTTGACGACAGGTTGGTGCATTGTTTGCGTTAACTTTCCGTTAACAAAACATCTTCAGGTCCGTTACCCATGCGCCTTCTCCGCCTGCCGCCCGCCCTCGGAGCTGCCCTCTGCAGCCTGCTGCTGGTCACTGCCACCCTGCAATCCCGGCCGCCGGCGGAAACCCGGCAACAACGGCTGACCGCCCATCGCAGCGCCGAAACCCCGGCACAGCTGATGCAGGCCAAGGACGTGCGCCACCGCAAGGCCGGTGTGGTGCCGGAGGGCGCCATCCGTTCGGCACTGGCGCAGAAGGCGCTGATCGCCGGCAAGGCCGACATCCCCGGCTCCGCCGGCGTCTGGTCCGAGCACGGAAAGGGCAATCTCGACGACGGCTCGGGGGCCTTCCAGGCCGCGCGAGTCGACAACTTCGCCTACGACCCGGTGGCCAAGCGGCTGTTCCTGGCCGGCGGCACCGCCGGCGTCTGGATGTCCACCGCCGTCGATGGCGACGTACGCACCATCGGCGACCAGTGGGTTTCGGTGGGCGAAACCCTGCCGACCCAGATCGTCGGCGGCGTCGGCTGGAGCGCGGCCGAAGGCGGCACCCTGATCGCCGCCAGCGGCGAGGCCGTGATGGGTTCCAGCGGCTACCTGGGCCTGGGCGCCTACTGGAGCAGCGATCTCGGCGCCAGCTGGCACCAGGCCAGCGGCTTTCCGGACGCGGCGCTGGTGTTCCGCGTCGCGGTGGACGAGGCCAATCCGCAGTACGTCTACATCGCCAGCAGCAAGGGTCTGTTCCGCAGCGCCGACGCTGGCCGCAGCTACGCCAATGTGCGGCTGCCGACCTCGGAGGACTGCGCCGGTGTCGAGGACATCGCCAGCAAGTGCTTCTACGCCAACTACGTCACCGACGTGATCGTGAAGGTGCCTGGCGGCCTCACCGAGGAAACCTGCGACGCCAAGGGCTGCCCGGTGCTGGCCGGCGTCGGCTTCCGTACCGGCTCCACGGCGACTTTCCAGGACGGCACCCCGCAGGCACCGGGCAACGGCCTGTACCGCTCGGCCAGCGGCGAGGTGGATAGTTTCGCCAAGCTCGATGTCTCCGCCGTCAGCCCGCTGCTGCCGGTGGGCTTCGCGCCGCAGGAGCGCATCGGCCGCATCGAGCTGACCAGTGCCCACGGCCCGGATCAGGACCACAACTACGTCTATGCCATCGTCCAGGACGCGATCCTGTTCAACGGCGGCATCACCGGCATCGAACAGCTCGACGCGCTGCTGGGGCCCTTGCTGATCCTCGGCTTCCCCTCGGTATTCAACGGCCTGTACGTGTCCTCCAATTTCGGCGACAGCTGGGTGCGGATGGCCGACACCACCGAGATCATCGCCCCGATCACCGGCTCCGAGATCGCCCTGGTCGGCGTCATCGCCGGCAGCGGCGCCGGCATCCAGACCTGGTACAACGCCTGGGTGGCGGTGGACCCGACCCGCGCCGATCTGCTGCTGGGCGCGCCCACCCGCATCGGCTTCGGTCTGGAAGAGGTCTGGCAGAACCGCATCCCCGGCGTGCCGCTCAACGGCCTCAGCCAGTTCGGCCCCTCCGACTTCGAGGTGATCGGCACCTACTTCAATCTCGCCGGCCTGTTCCCCTCCACCACCCATCCCGACCAGCACGCCGGCATCTACCTGCCCACGGACGACGGCGGCGTCTGCCTGTTCGCCGGCAATGACGGCGGTGTCTACAAGCAGTGCGTGGCCGCCAACGGCCAGATGAACAACAGTGGCTGGGGCCAGGGCGCCAACACCGGCATGTACAGCCTGCTGCCCTACGGCCTGGGCGTGGCCAAGGACGAGACCGTGTGGTTCGGCCTGCAGGACAACGGCTCCGGCCTGATCGACCCCAAGCGCGAATTCAAGATGTTCCAGACCCTGGGTGGCGACGGCTTCTACGCCGAGGTCGATCCGGACAATTCCGACATCGCCTACTTCGAGACCCAGAACGGCGGCCTCACCCGCACCACCAACCGTGGCGCCAGCACCAGCGACATCGCGCCCACCTATACCCGGGTGATGTTCGACAACTGGTTCCGCATGGACCCGCTGGACGCCCAGCACATGGTCACCGGCGCGCAGGAGATCTACGAGACCAAGAGCGCTTCGACCGTCACCGGCAGCAGCTGGGTGGAGGTGTTCAACTTCGGCACCAACCCCGACACCGGCGCGATCATCACCACCACCACCATGGAGGTGCTGGGCACGGCGGTCTACGTCGGCGGCTGCGGCGACTGCGGCGCCTCCGGCAACGACACCGGCTTCCAGAACTTCCTCGCCACCAACGTCCAGGACGGCGTCGAGCGGGTGCCGGAAACGGCTGCCGGCTGGCATCTCGCCAAGCGCGAGGGCCTGCCCAACCGCTACATCACCGGCATTGCCATCGACCCGGCCAATCCGAAGACCATCTACGTCGCGCTCGGCGGCTACCTCTCCAACCTGCGTCCGCCGGGCCACTACAACGACCCCAATACCAACATCGGCGGCGGCGCCCTGTACAAGTCCACCGACGCCGGTGAAACCTTCGTCGCTGCCTCCGGCGACCTGCCGGAGGCCCAGGCGTCCAGCGTGGTGCTGCGCGGCCAGCAGCTGATCGTCGCCACCGATGTCGGCGTGTTCATCTCCAGCGATCTCAGCGGCAGCAGCTGGACCGGCCTCGGCACCGGCCTGCCGGCGGTGCCGGTGAACATGCTGCGGATGAAGCCCAAGGCCACGCCGGACGAGGCCGACAAGCTGTTCGCCGCCACCTTCGGCCGCCACATCTGGAGCTACCGCTTCGCCGACCCGGCGGGCGGTTCCAGCAGCGGCGGTTCCAGCTCCGGCGGCTCGACCAGCTCCGGCTCGGGTTCCGGCGGTTCGAGCGGCTCGGGCTCCAGTTCGGGCAGCACCAGCAGCGGCGGTTCGACCAGCTCCGGCTCCGGTTCCAGCTCCGGCGGTTCCGGCTCGGGCAGCGGCTCGGGCTCGGGCGGCAGCTCCGGCAACGAGGGTCGCTTCGGCGGCGGCAGTCTGGGTGGCGGCCTGCTCGGTCTGCTGATGCTGGCGGCGCTGGCCGGCCGCCGGCGCCTGGCCGGCGGTCGCTGAGTCGCCGCCGTGGCCCTGCCCAAGGCACCCTTGCTGGCGGCCTCGCTGGCGGTTCTCGCCACCCTGGCGGTCAGCGGCACCGATCCGCGCCCCGGGCAATGCCCGCAAGGCACGCAGCCGATCCATAGCGCGCGGGCGCAGCAGGGCGGGCGCTATTGCAGCAAGCTGGTGCCGCGCGAGCTGGAGGCGAAGGCGCCGAGCGCGCACCCGCTGCTGCGCGGCGCGGCGCCGGACCCGGCGGTCTTTCGCGGCGCCCTGCACGACAAGGCCAGCCTGGAGCCGCTCAAGAGCCTGGTGCCCAAGGCCAATGGCGACTGGCAGCCCTATGCCAGGGGCGGGCTGATCTCCGGGCGCTCGATCTACAGCGCCCGCGTCGACAACTTCGCCTACGACGAGGACGGCAAGCGCCTGTTCGCGGCGGTCGGCACCGGCGGCCTCTGGATGAGCGAGGCCATCGACGGCGACATCCGCACGCTCGGCGACCACTGGGTCTCGGTCGGCGAGAAGCTGCCCAGCCAGATCAACGGCGGGGTGATCTGGACCCCGGCCGGTGGCGGCACCCTGCTGGCGGCCGGCGGCGAATCGGTGATGGGCAACAACGGCTACATGGGCCTGGGCGCGTACTGGAGCAAGGACCTCGGCCAGAGCTGGACCCGCGCCACCGGCTTCCCCGACGGCGTGCAGGTCTACAACGCCCGCCGCGATCCCGGCAATCCGCAGGTTCTCTACATCGCCTCATCCATCGGCCTCTACCGCTCGGAGGACGCCGGCCGCAGCTTCGTCAACGTACGGCTGCCGACCACCCCGGACTGCGCCGGCAACGAGAGCATCAGCAGCCCCTGCCAGTTCGCCAACGTGGTCACCGACGTGGTCATCAAGGCACCGGGCGGCAGTACCGGCGAGGTCTGCGATCCCAGCGGTTGCCCGGTGGTGGCGGCGGTGGGCTGGCGCGCCGGACAAGCGACCTTCCCCGACGGCACGGTGATGGCGCCGGCCAACGGTCTCTATCGCTCCGACACCGGCGCCCGCGACAGCTTCGTCGCCATCGACGACGAGCCGCTGAACGCGCTGCTGCCGCAGGGCTTCGCGCCACGCGCGCGCACCGGGCGCATCGAGATGGGCGCCGCCACCGGCCCCGAGCAGGATCACAACTACCTCTACGCCATCGTCCAGGACTCGGTGAATTTCAACGAGGGCTACGCGCTGCTCGACCCCATCCTCGACGATCTGCTGACCCTGCCGCTGACGACTGCCGTGCACGGCATCTTCGTCTCCGCCGACTTCGGCCAGAGCTGGTTCCGCATGGCCAACGACGACGAGCTGATCGCGACGGTGGGCTCGCTGTCGTTCCTGCCCGGCGTGCAGACCTGGTACAACGAATGGATCGCGGTGGACCCGACGCGCCAGTTGGCCGGCATCCCCACCCGCATGAGCTTCGGCATGGAAGAGGTGTTCCAGAACACGCTGACGCGAGTGCCGCTCAACGGTGTGCTGCAGGCCGGCCTGCTCGACTTCACGGTGATCGGCCGCTACTTCGAGCTGGGCCTGCCCGGCGAGTCCACCACCACCCATCCCGACCAGCACGTCGGCCTCTATCTGCCGGATGGCGAGGGCGGGGTCTGCCTGTTTGCCGGCGGTGACGGCGGCGTGTTCAAGCAGTGCGTGGCCGCCAACGAGGAGATGGACAACACGAAGTGGGGCGCCGGCGCCAACGAGGGCTTCTACGCCTTGCTGCCCTACGGCCTGGCGGTGGCCAAGGACGGCACCGTCTGGCAGGGCCACCAGGACAACGGCTCCGGCCACATCGAGCCGGACACCCGCGAGCAGTTCCAGGACTTCGGCGCCGACGGCTTCTTCGCCGAGGTGGACCCGGACAACAGCGATGTCAGCTACACCGAGTCGCAGAACGGCGGCCTGCGCCGCACCACCGACCGCGGCGCCAGTTCGAGCAACATCGCGCCCAGCTACACCCGGGTGAACTTCGCCAACTGGTTCGTGATGGACCCGCTGGACGCCCAGCACATGCTCACCGGCGCGCAGGAGATCTACGCCACGCTCAAGGCCGAGACGGTGACCAGCAGCTCCTGGCTGGAGGTTTTCAACCTCGGCAGCAATCCCGACACCGGCGCGATCCGCACCACCACCACCATGCACGTCCACGGCCCGCACGCCTACGTCGGCTACTGCGGCGACTGCGGGGTGACGGTGAACGACACCGGCTTCGCCAATGGCATCGCCACCAATGTCGGCGGCACCGAACCGCCCGAGAAGGGGACCAGCAAGGGCTGGCACTTCGCAGCCGCGCGCGGACTGGACAGCCGCTTCATCGCCGGCATCGAGATGGACGAGAGCGACCCCAAGACCATCTACGTGACGCTCGCCGGCTACGCCTCCAACATCCGGCCGGCCGGCAGCTACCAGGACCCCAATGCCGAGAAGATCGGCAGCGGCGTGGTGTTCAAGTCCACCGACGCGGGCGAGAGCTTTACCGACATCTCCGGCAACCTGCCGCGCGCGCAGACCAACACCGTGGTGCTGCATCGCGACGCCAGCGGGCGCGGCCAGTTGATCGTCGGCACCGACATCGGCCCCTTCATTTCCAGCGACACCGAGGGCAGCAACTGGGCGCCGCTGGGCAACCAGTTGCCCAATGTGCCGGTGGTGATGCTGCGGATGAAGCCCAAGGCCAGCGCCGACGAGCCCGACACCCTGTTCGCCGCCACGCATGGTCGCGGCATCTGGAGCTACGAGCTGCCGAAGCTGATCGTCGATCCGCCGCCCGCCGGTGGTGGTGGCAGCGACGGTGGCGACGGCCAGGGCCGCTATGGCGGCAGCCTGGGCGGCCTGAGCCTGCTCGGCCTGCTGGGCTTGCTGGCCCTGCGGCGCGGCCGTCGCCGCCACTGAACCGATCCACCGCCGGTACGGTCAGGATCAAGCCCGGGCGAAACCCGGGCTTTTTCTTGCTAGCCAAACTGCATGAACCGCTCGCCCCTGCCCCGCCTCGCCCTCCTGTTCACCGCCTACACCGGCTCCCTGTTCGCGGCGCCGGCGCCGATCCAGTTGCAGGTCGATGTCAGCGACACCCAGCGCCGGCTGTTCCGGGTGGAGGAAACCATCCCGGTGCAAGCCGGACCGCTGTCGCTGCTCTACCCGGAATGGCTGCCCGGCAATCACGCCCCGCGCGGCCCCATCGAGGCCCTGGCCGGCCTGCGCATCGAGGGCGGCGGCCAGGCCCTGGCCTGGACCCGCGATCCTCTGGACATGTACCGCTTCCGCCTGCTGGTTCCGGACGGCGTCAGCGAGCTGAAGGTCCGGTTCGACTACGCAACACCGATGCTGCGCGAGCAGGGCCGCATCGTCGCCACGCCGGAAATGATCGGCCTGCAATGGAACACCGTGCTGCTGTACCCCGAGGGCGCCGCCCGTGAGCTGCGCGTCGAACCGAGCATCCGCCTGCCGACCGGCTGGCAGCAGGCCAGCGCGCTGCCGGCGCGGGACCGCGAGGGCGACCTCGTCCGCTTCGCCAACGTGGATCTCGACACTCTGATCGACTCACCGCTGTTCGCCGGCCGCTACTTCCGGCAGTACACGCTCGATGCCGGCGCGCGGCCGGTGTACCTGAACATGGTCGCCGACGCGCCCTACCAGCTCGACGCCAAGCCCGAGCAGCTCGCCGCCCATGCCCGCTTGGTGCGCGAGGCCGACGCGCTGTTCCGCTCGCGGCATTTCGAGCGCTACGACTTCCTCTTCGCGCTCAGCGATGCCTTCAGCGGCATCGGCCTGGAGCACCATCGCTCCAGCGAAAACGCGCTGCCGCCCAACTACTTCAGCGACTGGGACAAGGCCGGCGCCGGGCGCTCGCTGCTGCCGCACGAGTACGTGCATTCCTGGAACGGCAAGTTCCGCCGCCCCGCCGACCAGGTGGTGGCCAATCACAACACGCCGCTGCAGAACAGCCTGCTCTGGGTCTACGAGGGCCAGACCACCTACTGGGGCAATGTGCTGGCGGCGCGCTCCGGACTGTGGAGCGCCGACTTCGCCCGCGAGGCGCTGGCGCAACTGGTCGCCACCCAGGCACTGGCGCGGCCCGGACGGCTCTGGCGGCCCCTGATCGACACCACCAACCAGCCGATCCTCACCCCACGCCGGCCGCTGTCCTGGCCGGGCTGGCAGCGCGGCGAGGACTACTACACCGAAGGCGCGCTGATCTGGCTGGATGTCGACACCCGCCTGCGCGAGCTGAGCCGGGAAAAGAAGTCGCTGGACGATTTCGCCGCTGGCTTCTTCGGCGTCGAGGATGGCCGCGTCGAGGCCCTGCCCTACTCGTTTGAAGACGTGGTGGCTGCGCTGAACCGGATCGCGCCCTACGACTGGGCCGGCTTCCTGAAGGACAAGCTGCATCGCAGCAGCGAGGACGCGCCGCTGGACGGCCTCGCCCGCGCCGGCTGGAAGCTGAGCTTCGCGCCGGAGCCCACCGCCTTCGTGAAGAGCAACGAGGAGCGCAACAAGAACAAGGATTTCAGCTGGTCGCTGGGCGTCGTGGTGGGCAAGGACGGCGCGCTGGAGGATGTGCTCTGGGGCTCACCCGCCTTCGCCGCCGGGCTCTCCAAGGGCGACACCCTGTTGTCGGTGAATGGCCGCAGCTACAGCGCCGACTTGCTCAGGCAGGCGCTGATCGACGCGCAGAAGAACACGCAGCCGATCGAACTGATCCTGAAGAACCTCGACCGCTGGCGCACGGTGCGCATCGACTACCGCGAAGGCCCGCGCTATCCGCGCCTGGAACGCCTCGCCGGCACGCCCGACCGGCTGTCCGCCATCCTCAGGCCGCGCGCGAACTAGCCAGGGCTTCAACCTTGTCGAAATGCTCGACCAGCAGACCGACGAGCTTGGGCACCAGCACCGGCGGAATGTCGTGGCCCATGCCGGGAATCACGTGCAGGGTGGCGTCCGGCACCTGCTTGGCAAGATCGTAGGCGGCCGCCACTGGCACCAGGGGATCGGCCTCGCCGTGGATGATCTGCACCGGCATCGGTAACTGGCGCAGCAATTGGCGACGGTGGCGCGCGGCGAGGATGGCGGCAGTCTGGCGAGCGGTGCCGCGCGGGTAGTGGGCGCGGTCGATGTAGCGCTCCACCTGGGCCTGCAAGTGCTCGACCGGCGTCGGATAGCCAGGACTGCCGATCAACTGCCAGGTCTGCACACCATGACGCACCAGCGCGGCGCGGTCGCGGCCTTCGGGACGACGGATCATGCGCAACTGCAGCCGCCAGTGCGGCTGCGGCAGGCCGGGATGGCCGCTGTTGGTCATCCACAGCGTCAGGCTGCGCAAGCGCTGCGGGTGCCGGGCGGCGAGCAACTGGGCGATCATGCCGCCCATCGACAGGCCCACCACATGGGCCTGGGCAATGCCCAGCGCATCCATCAGTCCAAGGGCGTCGGCAGCGAGGTCTTCCAGACCATAGGGCGCGCGCAGCGGTAGCCGCAGGCGCGCAGCGATGCCGGCGCGCAGCAGCTTGGGCATGCCCGCCTGCTCCATGCGGCTGCTCAGGCCGACATCGCGATTGTCGAAGCGCACGACGCGATAGCCGGCCGCCAGCAACTGCTCGCAGAGCGCGTCCGGCCAATGGATCAGCTGGCAGCCCAGCCCCATGATCAGCAGCGCCACTGGCGCCTGATCGGGACCCAGGCTTTCGTATTCGATTTCGATTCCGTTGGCGGTGACGCGGGGCATGAGGGTGCTCGGATTGCGGATTGCGGATTGCGGATTGCGGATTGCGGATTGCGGATTGCGGATTGCGGATTGCGGATTGCGGCCATCCTCGCACGAGGCCCCGGAATTCGGCTTGGCTCTGGCTACACTGGCGCATGTCCGCGCCGCCCACCAAGAAGCATCTGCTGCTGATCTGGCACAGCCAGTCCGGCCGCACTGCGGCGCTGGCCGAGGCGGTGGCAGCCGGTGCGGCAGACTTCGCCGACGAGGTGGAACTGCGCCGGCGCCGGGCACTGGACGCCAACCTCGACGACCTGCTCTGGGCGCAAGGCCTGCTGATCGGCACTCCGGAGAACTTCGGCTATCTCAGCGGCGCGCTGAAGGACTTCCTCGACCGCACCTACTACCCGGCGCAGGGCAAGGTCGATGGCCTGCCCTGGGCGATGTTCGTGAGCGCCGGCAACGACGGCAGCGGCGCGGTGCGGGCGCTGGAGCGCATCGCCCTGGGCTACAACTGGCGACGCGTCGCGCCACCCTTGATCGTCCAGGGAGAGGTCGAAATCGCGCATCTGGAAGCAGCGCGCGAGCTGGGACAAACCCTGGCAGCCGGCCTGGCCTATGGCGCCTACTGAAACACCGGTGCTAGAGGTTGCCGGGCTGGCCGTGTACGAACGCGAGCTGGACTGGCAGGCGCTGCGGGCGCAGGGCTCCGGCGGCCAGAATCTGCACAAGACCGAAAGCGCGGTGCAGTTGCGCTATGACATCCGCGCCGGCTCGCTGCCGGTCGAGGTGCAGGAGCGGCTGCTGGCGCGCGGCGACCGTCGCATCAGCCGTGAGGGCGTGCTGGTCATCAAGGCGCAAACACTGCGCAGCCAGGATCGCAACCGCGAGGACGCGCTGGCGCGGCTGGCCGAGCTCATCGCCAGCGCCGCCAGCGTACCCAAGCCGCGCAAGCCGACCCGCCCCAGTCGCGCGGCAAAACGCCGGCGGCTGGACGACAAGGGGCGCCGCTCCGAGCTCAAGGCCGGCCGCGGCAAGCTTCTTGAATAGCCGAATCCAGCTCCCGCAATCCGCAATCCGCAATCCGCAATCCGCAATCCGCAATCCGCAATCCGCAATCCGCAATCCGCAATCCGCAATCGAAAAGTATGGCCCGCCGAATTGCTGTCCGCCGCTCTCCCATCCACGGCTCTGGCGTGTTCGCCGTCCAGGACATCCCCGCCGGCACCACCCTGCTGGAATATCGTGGCCGCCGCCTCAGCCACGAGGAGGGCGACCTGATCTACGGCGACAACCACGCCGGCGGCCACACCTTCCTGTTCACGCTCAATGAGCGCTGGCTGATCGACGCCAATGTCAGCGGCAATGCCGCGCGCTGGATCAATCACAGCTGCGCGCCCAACTGCCAGGCGTTGCTGGTGGAAAGCGCGCAGCCGGGCTCGGAGTTTGATCGCGTCTACATCGAGACCCTGCGTGCGGTGAAGTCCGGCGAGGAGCTGGCCTATGACTACGGCATCGACCTCGGCGTGAAGCCGACCGCCAAGCTGCGGAAGATCTGGGCCTGCCGCTGCGGCGCGCCGGAGTGCACCGGCACGCTCATCAAGTCCTGGCCGAAATAGCGGCCAGCGACACAGGCCGAGCACAACGAAAAACCCCGGCGCGAGGCCGGGGTTTTCTTACCGCGTGAAGCCTTTGGAGCAAGCCTTACAGGGGCTTGATCTGGGTGGCCTGCATGCCCTTGGGGCCGCGCTGCGCGGTGTACTCCACGCGCTGGCCTTCCTTGAGGGTCTTGAAGCCGGTGCCCTGGATTTCCTTGAAGTGGGCGAAGAGGTCTTCACCGCCGCCTTCCGGGGTGATGAAGCCAAAGCCCTTGGTGTCATTGAACCACTTGACGATGCCGGTAGTCGTGGACATTGAAACGTTCCTTTTGAACTGATGTTTTTGAAAATGCGGCAAAACGCCGCGGTTTTGTCAGCCATCCAGAAACGTTACCGTGACGCTACATTCATCGAGGTTGAAACAACGCCGATGAAACTCCCGGAAATCTTTTTTTGAATATGCTGCGGTGGCGATTCTACACCCAAGTAGAAATTGCGGCGCAAGCCCCTCAGAGCCTCATTCGAGGGATGCAGGGCACCTCTGGCGGCGCCCAGTGTCAGAGCCCGGGATGGCCGATCAGCGCCGATTCGCCATCAACGGTCGAAAACGCCGTCATTCGTCGCCCAGCCTGCGCGTATCCTTCGCCACCTTTTCGTCGTCCCCCAAAGCCATGAGCGACCCTACCCGTCCAACCGCCGTGAGTCGCTATGACTGGATCGCCTGGGGCCTGGCGGTGGCGGCGCTGATCTTCGTGCTGAAAACCCATCTGCTGCCGGCCTTGCTGGCGGGGCTGATGGTCTATTCCCTGGTGCAGTTGCTCACCCCGAGGCTGGCGATCACCAGCCTGGGCGGTGAGGGCCGGCGCTGGCTGGCGGTGCTGATGGTCGCCAGCGCGGTGATCGCCGGCATGGCCGCCCTGGGCTTTGCCATCGCCTCGTTCTTCCGCGCCAGCGACGAGAGCATCCCGGCCCTGTTCCAGCGCATGGCGGAAATCATCGACCAGTCGCGTGACCGCCTCCCCGACTGGCTGCTGGCCAACCTCCCCGACAACGCCGAAGACCTGCGCCGCTCGGTCACCGAATGGCTGCGGGTGCATGCGCAGTCACTGCAGACCGCGAGCACCGAGTTCCTGCGCGGACTGGCGCACGTGATCATCGGCATGGTGGTCGGCGCCATGCTGGCCTTGCAGGCGACGCGCGGCCCGCGCGAGTCGGCGCCGCTGACCGCCGCGCTCATCCATCACGGCCGACGCATCGCCGACTCCTTCCGCCGCGTGGTGTTCGCGCAGGTCTGGATCTCCGCCATCAATACCCTGCTCACCTGGGCCTATCTGGTGCTGATCCTGCCCTCGCTGGACATCAATCTGCCGCTGACCAAGACCCTGGTGGCACTGACCTTCGTGGTCGGCCTGCTGCCGATCATCGGCAACCTGATCTCCAATACCGCCATCTTCGTGGTCAGTATGAGCCAGTCGCTGGTGCTGGCCTTCGCCTCGCTCAGCTACCTGGTGTTGATCCACAAGCTGGAGTACTTCCTCAATGCCCGGATCATCGGCGGCCACATCCGCGCCCGAGCCTGGGAGCTGCTGCTGGCCATGCTGGCGATGGAGGCCGCGTTCGGCATCTCCGGCCTGATCATCGCGCCCATGGCCTATTCGTATTTCAAGGACGAGCTGCGCGACAAGGGCCTGGTGTAGAGCCCGCCAAAAGCAACCGTTCGTCGGATATTTTTTAGCCAGTCACCACAACCCATTGTGTCTCCATGGCAGTTGATCCACGATCCCTAGCGGTGGAGGTCGTAGTCTCCGCATGGTGCGAAGGCCGCCCCCCACGTACTGAAAGGTAAGGAGGAATCAACATGGCCGCTGCCAAGAAACCCGCCGCCAAGAAGACCGCTGCGAAGAAGACCGCCAAGAAGAAGTAGGCGCTGTCCTTTACCTTGGGGCATGGCGCGCTTTCCGCGCCATGCCCTTTTTAGTGTCCGCCGCCGACGCTCAGGCGGCGAAGAAGGCCGCCACCGCCGCTCGCTGGGCGGCCGCCTCGTTGAGGGTGCAGACCTCGCGCCAGAAGCGCTCGCCGTCCGGCCGCGCCTCGCAGTACCACTGGATGTGCTTGCGCGCGACGCGCAGACCGCGGCCCTCGCCGTACAGGCCATACAGCTCATCGAGGTGCTGGAGCAGCACCGCGCGCTGCTCGGCATCGGTGGGCAGAGGCGGGATCTCGCCGGTCTCCAGATAGCTGGCGATCTCGCGAAAGATCCAGGGGTTTCCCTGCGCCGCGCGGCCAATGTACAGGCCATCGGCGCCGGTCAGGCGCAGGACCTCGGCGGCCTTCAGAGGGCCATCGACATCGCCGTTGGCGAACACCGGGATGGCCACCGCCTGCTTCACCTCGGCGATGGTCTCGTACTCGGCGCTGCCCAGGTAGTAGTCCTCGCGGGTGCGGCCATGCAGCGCCAGGCTGGCAATGCCCGCCTGCTCGGCGATGCGGGCTATGCGCAGGGCGTTGCGGCTCTGGCGGGAAAATCCGGTGCGAAACTTGAGCGTCACCGGCACCGTGACCGCAGCGACCACCGCCTCCAGGATCCGCGCCACCAGCGCCTCGTCGCGCAGCAGCGCCGAGCCGGACAGCGCGCCGCAGACCTTCTTGGCCGGACAGCCCATGTTGATGTCGATGATCTCGGCACCCTGCCCGACGTTCCAGCGCGCCGCCTCGGCCAGCACTTGCGGCTCGGCCCCGGCCAGCTGCACAGCGATGGGTCCGGGCTCACCGGCGTGGTCACGGCGGGTGCGACTCTTTTCGGTATCGCGCAGACGCGGATCGGCGTGCGCCATCTCGCTGACCGCCAGCCCGGCGCCCAGCCGTCGGCAGAGCACACGGAACGGCCGGTCGGTGACGCCGGCCATGGGCGATAGCACCAAGGGCGGATCAATGCGGTGCGGACCAATCTGGATCGCGGGCAGCTTCAAGCGAATCGGCCGGGAAAAATGCCATGGGAAGGCTGGCGGGGGCGCGAGTGTAGGCCAGCCCGCGCCCGGGGGAAGTCTCCCAGGGTCGATTGCAGCGGATGCGGCCCGGCATTCATGACGAATAGATCAGGTTAAAAAGCCGCCGACACCGACCCTCTGCGCAGTTCGTCGGCTGGACGCCGAGGAGGCTCAATTTGCAGCTTGGCCCTGCCGCTGGGGAGTGGTAGGTTTGACGCACGATTCATAAGAAATCTCCCCATGATCAAGACTGCCCTCGTAGTGGACGACTCCAAGTCGGCCCGCTTCGCCCTCCGGAAGTTTCTGGAAGGCTTCAACTACAAGGTCAACACGGCGGACAGCGCGGCGGATGCCTACCGCCAGCTGGCCGGCCCGCTGCCGGACGTGGTGTTTCTCGATCACATCATGCCGGGCGTCGATGGCTTCGAGGCGCTCAAGGTGATTCGCGCCGACCCGCTGACCTCGGCGCTGCCGGTGGTCATCTGTTCGTCCAACGAGGGTGAGGACTTCGTCCACCAGGCCAAGCTGCGCGGCGCCACCGACGTCTTGCAGAAGCCGCCCAGCCCGGAGCAGATCGCCGGCGTGCTGGCCAACCTCTCCAACCAGGACGCCGACTTCGCCAGTCTGGCACCGCGCCTGCAGCCGGAGCCCGCACCGGCGCGCGAGGCGCCGAGCATGATGGAACGGCTGATGGCGGCGATCCCGGCCAAGTCCGGCACGGTGACGGCCACGCCGGCGCCGATCACGCCCTCGAAGGTGCAGCCGATCCGCGAACCGGCGGTGGCGATCCAGCAGGCGGTCATGAAATCCCTGCGCGACGCCATGCCGCAGACCAGCGAACCGCGCCCGCCGGCACGGCCCGAGCTGCCGGCGGTGCCGACGCTGTCCAGCGAGGCCGCCAGCCCGGCATCGGATGCCCTGGAACAGCTGCGTTTAGAGGCCGAGGCGCGGTTCGCCGCGCTGCGCGAGGAACTGCTGGCCGAGATGCAGGGCCTGCGCCAGCAGTTGGGCCAGCTGAATGCCGGCACCGGCAGCGAGGAGCGCCTGCGCAATCTCGCCCAGGAGGCCGCCAAGAGCCGCACCAATGCCCTGGCGCAGACCCTGGAGCAGCACCTGACCTCGCTGCAGGCCAATCTCGATGCGGTCCTGCGTGCGCAGAACGAGCGTCTCGAACAGGCCCTGCAGCTGGTGCGTCAGACCGCCGCCGAGGAAGCCGAGCGGGTGGTGATGAACGCCGCCCAGCGCATCGCCGACCAGATGACCAGCTCCATGCTCAAGACCATGGGCCAGCAGCTGTCCTCGCTGGGGCGCGGCTCCTTCTAGGCAGAGAGCCCGGGGTCAGTAGCGCTTCAGCACAGCCCAGAACAGCAGCGCCCAGCCGGCCAGAAGCAGCAGGCCGCCGACCGGCGTGATCGCCCCCAGCCAGCGCAGGCCGGACAGCGCCAGCGTGTACAGGCTGCCACTGAACACCAGCACCCCCAGCGCGAAGCAGATGCCGGCGTTGGTCAGCGCGATCGACGGCCGCTGGCTGGCCAGCAAGCCCACCAGCAGCAGCGCCAGCGCGTGGTAGAACTGATACTCGACGGCGGTCTTCCACACCGCCAGGAGTTCCGGCGTCAGCCGCTCGCGCAGGCCGTGGGCACCGAACGCGCCCAGGGCAACGCCGAGAAAACCGTAGATCGCCCCGCTCAGCAGGGCCAGTTGCGCGAAGCTCATGTCCGTTCCACCACCTCGAAGCTGATCCCGGCGTTCTGCAGCCGCACCAGCAGAGCATCGCCCATCGCCGCCACTGGCGTCAGCTGACCGGCGCGCGCTGGCAGCTTGTCGTAGGCCAGCGCCAGGGTCGATTCGGCCAGCATCTTGGCGGTCTCGCCGTAACCGGGATCGCCACCCTTCACATCCACCACCACCCGCTGGCCGCCGGCTTCACCGATGAAGCGCACCCGGAACCAGCCCTGCTCGCGCTGCCGGGCACTGGGACCTTCACCGGAGGTCTGGCGCGACAGCAGGAAGTCGCGGCTGGGCTTGAACTGGGCGCCGGCGAACAGCGCGCCGACGCCGGCCACCAGAGCGACCGCCTGCGGCAGCTTGCTCACCTGCAGGTAGTGTCCGTAACGGAACGCCGGCCCGTAACGCTCGAGCGCCACCGCACTGCGTTTGACGATCTGCGGGTCGATGGTCGGCATCGGCAGTACCCAGCTGCCCAGTGACCGGTCGTAGCGCGGCCGGCTGCGGCTGCCGCCGATCTTGCGCAGCAGCGGCCGGGTCTCCCGCAGCCGGCGCTCGCGGTTGATCTTGAGATAGTCGCGGGCACGGGCAAAGGCATTGATCAGCGAGTGATAGGTGCCGGCGGAGAAGCGGCCGCCGACGCGCACGTAGCCCTCGATCTGCACCGGCACCGCCTCCGGCAGCTGCAGCAGGGTGTAGTAGGCGCCGAGATCGTGCGGGATGGAATCGAAGCCGCAGCAGTGCACCAGCCTGGCGCCGCTGCGCTCGGCGACGGCCTGGTACTTCAGCCACATGGCGTCGACGAATTCCGGCTCACCGGTGAGATCGCAGTAATGGGTGCCGGCATCGGCGCAGGCGCGTACCAGCGGCTCGCCGTGCAGGGCATAAGGGCCGACGGTGCTGACCACCACCTTGCTCTGCGCCGCCACCCGGGCGAGACCGGCGGAGTCGCGGGCGTCCACCACCAGCAGCTCCAGTGCCGCGCAGGCCGGATTGATGCGGGCGAGTTGGGCGCGCACCGCGTCGAGCTTGTCGCGATTGCGGCCGGCCAGCGCCCAGCGGGCGCCGCGCGGCGCGTGGCGCGCCAGGTATTCGGCGGTGAGGCCACCGGTGTAGCCGGTGGCGCCGAACAGGACAAAATCGTAGCTGCGGTCGGTCATGGGCTGGCGGCGGCGCGATAGCGCCGGCGGTGAAGGGCAGGAAGGAAAGAACGCGACCGCTGGGCCGCGCGATGCTCAGGGCGAGGGTTTGAACGCGGCACGCAACTCTTCGACATGCGCGCGGTTGGCGCCGAAGTCGTAGTAGCCGATGCGGCTGGACGAGCGGACCTCGATGCGCCCGGGCTCGCTCTGCGAAAACACCAACTCCAGATCGTCGACGTAGCGCATCAGCGGACTGGTGTAGCTGGCGTAGAGGTAGTCACCCTCGTTGCGCAGCACCGCGTAGCGCGGCAGTCCGGCGATGGTGCGGGCCAAGCGCTCGCGGGCGGCAGCCGCAGCGCCGGTGTAGCGCAGCGGCGCCACCTGCTGCTCACCGCTGGCCAGCGAAGAGACGCAGTGCGGCGCTGGCGGACAGGCGGCGAGCTTGCCGTCGGCGGCGCGCAGCACCGGCGAGCCCAGACCGCAGGCACTCAGCGCCAGCGTGCTAGCGAGGATCGAAACCGCGGTCCAACTGTTCGACATAAGTCACCCATCCATCCTCGAGAACCACCAGGCGCATCGCCGCCCGCGAGCCAAAGTTGTAAACCCACTCCTCGCGGTAGGCCGGGGTCACGTACTGATTGCGGTAAGCATAGGGATCGCTGCTATGACGGTAAATCTCAGGCCGGCTGTAGAGCGGCCGCAGCACGTTCTCGGAACGCCGGGTCAGCGGCTCGCCGCAGCGGCGTAGCAGGCGGTATTTCGACAGGCCTTCGGTCAGCGCACGCGGCTCGCAGCGTGGTGCGCTGTCCGGCGCAAAGCCGTAGCCGTCGGTTTCCACTTCGACGATGCGGCCATTGCGCAGCTTCACCAGCCGCAGCAGCTGACTGGGACCGAGGTCATAGACCCAGACCTCGGTGTCAGCCACGTAACCGCCCTGCGGCAGCTGATAGCTCCACTGGTCACGAAGGCTGGGCTCGCCGCAGGCGGAGAGCAGCTCCGCCGCCAGGGCGTTTTCGTCCACCAGCCGCGAACCGCAGCGCAGCGAGCCCGCCGAAGACGGCGACGCGGCTAAGATGCCCGCCGCCAGCACCAACCACCGCCAACGCGGCGGTCTTGCAACCGCAGTCTGGAACCCGATCGTATTCATTGGGTCATTATCGCGCCCCATGGACATAAAACCCCTTACCCGCCTCCTCTTTGCCGGCCTGTTGAGCGCCTGCGCCAGCCTCGCCTGGTCCGCCGACCCGGCGCCGCAGCCCCATGTGCGGGCCGAACTGGTCGCCGAAACCACCGCCCTGCTGCGTGGCGGCGACAGCCTGGTGGCGCTCAAGCTGACGCCCGAGCCCGGCTGGCATACCTACTGGCGCAATCCCGGCGACTCCGGGCTGGCCACCAAGCTCAACTGGACGCTGCCGGCCGGCGTCAGCGCCGGCCCGATCCAGTGGCCGGCGCCACACCGCGCGCCGCTGGGCGAGCTGACCAACTACGGCTACGACGACGAGACCCTGCACCTGGTCAGCATCGCAGTCCCCGGCGACTGGCCGCTGAACCGGCCGCTGCCGCTGCGGGTGCTGGCCAAGTGGCTGGTCTGCAAGGACGTCTGCATCCCGGGCGAAGCCACGCTGACGCTGACCCTGCCGGTGGTCGCCGGCAGCGCCGATCTCGATCCCGCCCAGGCCGCCGCCTTCGAGCGCGCCCGCGCCGCGCTGCCGGAGCCGGCACCGTCCGGCTGGCAGGCGCAGTACCAGATCGCCGGCGACAGCCTGTCGCTGGCCGTGCAGGCGCACGACCTCGATCAGGCCGAGGTGATCGAGTTCTTTCCCTACGCCAACGATCTGGTCAATCACGCCGCGCCGCAGAAGCTGGCGGTGGACACCCAGGGCCTGCGCCTGAGCCAGGGGCTGTCCAGCTATTTCCTCGACGCGCCCAAGCTGGTCGAGGGCGTGCTGGTGCTGGAGCAGGGTGGCCAGCGCCGCGCCTACGAGCTGAGTGCCGTCGCCGGGACGGTCGCGCCGGTCCTTACCGAGCGCGCGCCGCCGGGTGCGCGCGTCACGCCGGAGGCCCCCACCCAGACCGCCACAGCCCCGCCGGGCCTGCTGCCGGCCCTGCTGTTCGCGCTGCTCGGCGGCCTGATCCTCAACCTGATGCCCTGCGTGTTCCCGGTGCTGTCGCTGAAGGCGCTCTCGCTCGCGCAAAGCGCCGGTCAGGCACGCGCCCAGCAACGCGCTGGCGCACTCGCCTACACCGCCGGCGCGGTGCTCAGCTGCGTGCTCGCGGCGGGCGTGCTGCTGGCCCTGCGCGCCGGCGGCGAGGCGCTCGGCTGGGGCTTTCAATTGCAGTCGCCGACCTTCATCGCCGCGCTGGCCTACCTGATGTTCGCGCTCGGCCTGTCGATGTCCGGGCTGCTGGAGATCGGCACCGCGTGGATGGGCGTGGGCTCCGGCCTGGCCAGCAAGTCCGGCCTGGCCGGCAGCTTCTTCACCGGCGTGCTGGCGGTGGTGGTGGCCAGCCCCTGCACCGCGCCGTTCATGGGCTCGGCGCTGGGCTATGCGGTGACCCAGCCGGTGCCGGTGGCGCTGCTGGTGTTCGCGGCACTCGGCCTGGGCCTCGCCCTGCCCTTCCTGTTGATCGGCTACTTCCCGAAGCTGGCGCGCGCGCTGCCCCGACCCGGCGCCTGGATGCTCACCTTCAAGCAGGCGATGGCCTTCCCGCTCTACCTCACCGTCGCCTGGCTGCTGTGGGTGCTGACCCGCCAGGCCGGCGCCGACGCCCTGGGCCTGACCGCCTGCGGACTGGTGGCAGTGGCGCTGGCGGTCTGGCTGCTGGGCCGCCCCGGCCGCAAGCTCGCCGGCACCCTGATCGCCGCGCTGGCCCTGCTCGCCGCCGGCTATGTGCTGGCCTCGCCGCTGCTGCGCGTGCAGCCGGCGACCGCCAGCGCGGCATCGACCAAGGAAGCCTGGAGCCCGGAGCGGGTCGCCGCCCTGCGCGCCGAGGGCCGCACGGTATTCGTCGACTTCACCGCCGACTGGTGCATTACCTGCAAGGTCAACGAGCGCGGCGCGCTGGCCTCCCAGCGGGTGCGCGAGGCCTTCGCCGAGGCCGGCGTGGTCACCCTGGTGGCGGACTGGACCACCAGCGATCCGCGCATCACCCAGGCCCTGGCCGAGTTCGGCCGCAACGGCGTACCGCTGTACCTGCTGTATCCGCGTGGCGGGGAACCCCGGGTGCTGCCGCAAGTCCTAACTCCGCAGATCGTCATCGACGCCCTGCCACCCTGAACCACGCCCGCCACGGAGCCGCCATGCCTTCCTTCGTCCGCCAGCTGTCGCTGTCCCTCGCCGCCGCCCTGCTGGCGGTGAACGCCCAGGCCGCCGTCAAGGTCGGCGAGCCGGCACCGAACTTCTCCCTGCCCGGCTCCGACGGCAAGACCCACGCGCTCGCCGACTACCCGGGCAAGACCGTGGTACTGGAATGGACCAACGACGGCTGCCCTTTCGTGAAGAAGCACTACGGCAGCGGCAACATGCAGTCGCTGCAGAAGAGCTACACCGGCCAGGGCGTGATCTGGCTGTCGGTGATCTCCTCCGCGCCCGGCAAACAGGGGCATGTCGATGCTGCCGGCGCCCGGGCCCTGAGCCAATCGCGCGGCGCCAGCCCGACCCAGGTGCTGCTCGACGACCAAGGGACGGTGGGTCGTCTCTACCAGGCCAAGACCACCCCGCATCTCTACGTCATCGACCCCAGCGGCAAGCTCGCCTACGCCGGCGGCATCGACAGCATCGCCAGCGCCGATCCGGAAGACATCCCGGCCGCCACGCCCTATCTGAAGAACGCGCTCGACGAGGTTCTCGCCGGCAAACCGGTGACCGTGGCGGTCACCAAACCCTATGGCTGCTCGGTGAAATACTGAGTTCCGGACTGCGACGGCCGTCGAGGCCGTAAAATGGCTGCCTGCTCGCGTCTGGAAGCCCTTCGTGTCCACACCCACCCTGCCGCCCAAGCCTGCGCCCCTGGTCCCGGGCGTGAAGCTGCGCGCCGCCGACAAGATGGCGCGCATCCCGGTGAAGATCGAGGCGACCACGGCGCCGCTGCGCAAGCCGCAATGGATTCGCGCCAAGCTCGGCACCAGTCCGGAGGTTGAGCGCATCAAGGAGATTTTGCGCAGCAACGATCTGCACACGGTCTGCGAGGAAGCGAGCTGCCCCAACCTCGGCGAGTGCTTCGGCAAGGGCACCGCCACCTTCATGATCATGGGCGACATCTGCACCCGCCGCTGCCCGTTCTGCGACGTTGCCCACGGCCGACCGAAGCCGCTCGACACCGAGGAGCCGGCCAAGCTGGCGCGCACCATCGCCCAGATGCGGCTGCGCTACGTGGTCATCACCAGCGTCGATCGCGACGACCTGCTCGATGGTGGCGCGGCGCATTTCGCCGCCTGCATCCGCGAGGCGCGCGCGGCCTCGCCGAAGTTGCAGATCGAAGTGCTGGTGCCCGACTTCCGGGGACGCATGGACCCGGCGCTGGCGATCTTCAAGGACGCGCCGCCGGATGTCTTCAACCACAACCTCGAAACCGTGCCGCGCCTCTACAAGCAGGCACGCCCCGGCTCCGACTACGAGTGGTCGCTGGATCTCCTGGAGCGCTTCAAGGCACTGCACCCGGAGGTGCCGACCAAGTCCGGCCTGATGCTGGGTCTGGGCGAGGAGATCGAGGAGATCGAGCAGGTGATGCGCGACCTGCGCGCACACGGCGTCAACATGCTCACCCTGGGCCAGTACCTGCAACCGAGCAGGCACCACCTGCCGGTCGCCCGCTTCGTGCACCCCGACGAATTCGAGCGCCTGCGGGTGCTCGGTGAGGCTATGGGCTTTGCCCATGTCGCCAGCGGGCCGATGGTGCGCAGCAGCTATCACGCCGACCAGCAGGCGCACGGTCTGGTGGGATGAGCGCGCGCCCGGAGGCGCCGCTGCTTCCACGCGCCGATTGGTTGCAGGTGGTGCGCCACGCGCCGCTGGTTTCCATCGACCTGATCCTGCGCGATGCCCAGGGCCGCGTGCTCTTGGGACTGCGCGAGAACGAGCCGGCGCGCGGGCTGTGGTTCGTGCCCGGCGGGGTGATTCGCAAAGACGAAACCCTGGACGCCGCGTTTGCCCGCATCGCCCGCAACGAACTGGGCCTGTCCTTGGAGCGCCGCCAGGCCAGCCTGCTGGGCGTCTACGAGCACCACTACACGACCAACTTCGCGTGCGAGCCGGGCCTCAGCACCCACTACGTGGTGCTGGCGCATCACTTGGGCCTGGACGGCGACTTCGCCCCGGCCGACCGCCAGCACCGCGAACTGCGCTGGTGGCCGCTGGCGGAGCTGCTGAGCAGCCCCGAGGTGCACGCCAATGTGAAGGCCTACTTCCCCTGATCGCTTTCCGGAGCCGCTAGACCTAGCGCAGGTAGTGGTCGGCCAGCAGCAGCATGAACAGGCCCATCAGGTAGACGATGGAGTAGCCGAAGGTGCGCATCTCCAGGCCCGGCACCGGCCGGAACTTCAGCCGCCAGGCGTAGCCGATGAAGATCAGTCCCAGAGCCAGCGCACCGAACAGGTACAGGAAGCCGCTCATGCCGCTGGCGAACGGCAGCAGGGCGACGGCGAACAGGATCAGCGTGTAGAGCAGCACCTGGGTGCGGGTGTACTCGACCCCATGGGTCACCGGCAGCATGGGGATGCCGGCCTCGGCGTATTCGTCCTTGCGGGCGATGGCCAGCGGCCAGTAGTGCGGCGGCGTCCAGGCGAAGATGATCGCGAACAGGATCAGCGCATGCGCGTGCACCTCGCCGGTCATCGCCGCCCAGCCGATCACCGGCGGGATGGCGCCGGCGGCGCCGCCGATGACGATGTTCTGCGGGGTCGCCCGCTTCAGCCACAGGGTGTAGATGCCGGCGTAGCCGACCAGACCCAGCTGCGTCAGCAGCGCGGTCAGCGGGTTGACCAGGAACCAGAGGATCACGAAACCGGCCAGGCCCAGCGCGGTGGCGAAGGCGATGCCGGCGGTGACGCCGATGCGACCGGTGACCAGCGGCCGGCCGCAGGTGCGGGCCATGCGGGCATCGACCTCACGGTCGATGATCTGGTTGATGGCGGCGGCGGCGGCCTGTTGCAGGGTGACCCCGAGCGTGGCCCAGAACAGCAGCGCCAGCGGCGGCAGGCCCGGCACCGCGAGGAACATGCCGATCACCGCAGTCAGGGTGAGCAGCATCACCACCCGAGGCTTGGTCAGCTCGTAATACTCGCGCAGCAGGGAAACGGGGCCGGTGGCGGCGGCCTCAGTCATGGCGGCGTCCGAACACGGCGTGATTCAGGGCCACCAGACTCAGCAGCAGCACCGCCGCGCCGGCGTTGTGGGCGTCGGCGAGCAGCAGCGGCAGCTGCCAATGCACGACGCTGAGGCCGATCAGCACCTGCAGCGCCAGCGCGCCGATCACCGCGTGCCCGTAGCGATACCAGTGGCCGCCACGGCGTATCAGTGCCAGCGCCAGGCTCACCAGGATCAGACTGAGCAGGATCGCTCCCAGACGGTGGGTGAAGTGGATGGTGACGCGCGCGCGGTTGTCGAGCACGCCATACTCGTAGTTGATGCCGAGGCCGCGCCAGAGCGTGTAGGCCTCCCGGTAATCGGTCTCCGGCAGCCAGCGGCCGTGACAGGTCGGCAGGTCCGGGCAGGCCAGCGCTGCGTAATTGGTCGAGGTCCAGCCGCCGAGGAAGATCTGCACGGCCACCGCCACCAGCCCCAGCGCCGCCAGCTTGCGCAGCCAGCCCGGCAATGGCGGTCCGGCCTGCCCGCGCGAGGGCCGGCTCGACAGCCACATCCAGGCCAACAGGGACAGTGTGGTCAGCCCGCCCAGCAGGTGGCCGGTCACCACCAGCGGCTTGAGCTGCCAGGTGACCGTCCACATGCCCAGCACCCCCTGGAAGATCACCAGGCCCACCAGCACCCAGGGCAACACTTTCGGCGCACCCTGCCCGCGCAGGCGCAGCGACAGCAGGGCCAGCGCGACAATCAGCAGGCCCAGGGTCGAGGCGATGTAGCGGTGGATCATCTCCTTCCAGCCCTTGTGCGCTTCTACCGGGCGTTCCGGGTAGGCCGCGTTGGCTTCGGCGACGTGCTGGTCGCTGCTGGGCACGCCCAAGTGGCCGTAACAGCCGGGCCAGTCCGGGCAGCCGAGGCCGGCATCGGAGAGACGCACGTAGGCGCCGAACACGATCACCACGAAGCACAGGGCGATGGTCAGCAGGTTGAGGCGGCGAAAGGTCGACATACCGGACAACATGGGCAAATCCGTTGGGGGGTGCGCCTGCGGGCGCGCGATTGTAAGGCTTCGGTGCCGGACGGGCCTTGGCCGCTCAGCCGATGTGGGAGAGCTTGAGCAGCTTGTTGATGTCCTTCTGCAGGCCCTTGAAGTCCTGCTGGACCGCCGCTTCCCCTTCACCCACCGGCGGGTACCACATCAGCCAGTTGCCGTGCGGGTCGAGCACCAGCAGGGCGTTGGCGGGCAGATCGGCGAACTGCTCGAAGGCTTTCGGGCCGGTTTCGGCGTCGAGCAGCCAGAGCAGGCCGGGTTGCTCGGCGCCCAGGCGCTCGCGCAGCTCGGCGAGGCGTGCCGGATCGTCGGCGATCAGCACACGCTGCACCCGCTCGCGTTGGCGGCCGAGGGCCAGCCGGGTCTGGCGGCTCAGCACCAGCTCGCGGTGGCAGGCCTCGTCACAGGGGCCGCGCAGCAGCTGCACCAGGCTCCACTTCTCGCGCAGCGGATCGCTGGCCAGGGGCTGGCCGGCGGCGTCACGCAGCGCAATCACCGGCGTCGGCCGCGCCGGCGTCACCAGCTGGCCGTAGTTGGTGCGCTCGCCGCCGGGGCGCCAGTCGAACACGAACACCGCGATGTAGGCGCTGACGAAGGGCGCGAAGAACAGCACGGCCAGCAGGATCAGCTGGGCGCGGGAACGGAGCTGGGAATGGCCGGGCGGCACGGTGGCAGTCATGGTTGGACGGGTACTTTCTTGAGATTGAGTTTGATGAACAGCCCCAGCAGCGTCGCCGCGAAAGCCCACCATTGTGCGGCATAGCCGTAGTGGCGCTGGGGAGGGATGGCATCGACGCCGGCCGGACTCCATTCGCGGACGAAGCCGCCGGGCAGTTCCGGCGCCAGTTCCAGCAGACCGTCGCGGGTGTTCGACCCCAGGCGGCAGCGCAGTTCGGCGAGGTCGGGGTAGTTGAGCCGCGCCGGCAGCGCGGCGCCCGGCACGCAGGCAGCGCCGGCCGCTCCCAGGCGCATGCCCGGCTGCGGCAAGGGCCGCCAGTAACCTTCCAGGCGCTGCGGGCCCTCGGGCGCCGGCGGCACCCGCTCGACATCCAGCGGCAGCCAGCCGCGATCCACCACCACCAGACTGCCGTCGGCGAGCTGCAGCGGCGTCCAGGCGTGGGTGCCGGGGCGGCGGTGGCTGCTCTGGTTGTCGAGCAGCACCGACAGCTCCGAGCGGTAGACGCCGTCGACATAGACGCGGCGCACCTCGCCGGTAGCGGGCTTGCCGCTGTCGGCCAGCAGGGCCACCGGCGCCTGCGCGGCGGCGGCGGCGTGGCGGTCGAGCAGGCGCTGCTTGGTCTGGCCGCGACCGTATTGCCAAAAGCCCAGGGCGAGCATGGCGCCGCCCAGCAGCAGCGTCCCGAGCACCGCCCACCAGGCAGGGCGGAAGCGCAGGCGGAATGGCGGAGTGGCGGGGGGAGGCGGGGACGGAGTCATGGGTTCAGCGCGGCGATGCGGATACCATGACCGCAATCGCCAACGCCGGTTCCGGTTTCCGCATGATTCCCAAGCTCGCCATCGTCGCCTTCCTGATCGCCATCGTCGTCGCCCTGTTCTTCGGCATGTCCTACCTGATCCGCGACCCCAGCAGCGAGCGCCGCACTCTGAACGCGCTCACCTGGCGGGTAGGCCTGCAGGTCGGCTTGATCGCCTTCCTGGCACTGGCCTACTTCCTCGGCTGGATCCAGCCGCATGGGCTGACGCGATAAGGAAACTGTCCAGTGGACAGGTTCCCGGCTCAGCGGGCGGACATGGATGTCGGCTCCGGTGGTAGATCGAGGCACTGAAGTCGCGCCAGGGACGGCAGACGCAAGCCCGGACCAGAAATCAAAAAGAAAGCCCGGCAATGCCGGGCTTTCTCGTATCCAGGCGCTCGCTCAGAGCACGTAGACGAATACGAACAGGCCGATCCAGACCACGTCCACGAAGTGCCAGTACCAGGCCACGCCCTCGAAACCGAAGTGCGAATCCGGCTTGAAGTGACCGAGCATCAGGCGGATGGTGATGACGATCAGCATCAGCGTACCCAGCGTCACGTGCATGCCGTGGAAGCCGGTGAGCATGAAGAAGGTGGAACCGTAGACGCCGCTGTGCAGGGTCAGATTGAGGGCGTGGTAGGCGTGGATGTATTCCACCGCCTGGCAGTACAGGAACACCACACCGAAGGCGACGGTCGCCCACATCCACAGGATGCAGGCCAGACGCTTGTTGTCCTTGAGCGCGTGGTGAGCAAAGGTGATGGTCACGCCGGAGGACAGCAGCAGGCAGGTGTTGATGAAGGGCAGACCCCAGGCCGACACCGTCTCGAAGTAGCCGCCGAGGTTGGCCGGGCCATTGGACGGCCAGGACGCCTCGAAGCCGTCCCAGAGCAGGTTGGCGACGCCCTTGGCGCCTTCACCGCCGATCCAGGGCAGGGAGATTTCGCGGGCGTAGAACAGCGCGCCGAAGAAGGCGGCAAAGAACATCACCTCGGAGAAGATGAACCAGGCCATGCCCATGCGGTAGGTCATGTCGACCTGCGACGAGTATTTGCCACCCTCGCTTTCCAGGGCGATGCCGCGGAACCAGCGGAAGATGATGAAGGCCGCGAAGCCGCCGCCCAGGTAGTAGGGCAGCGCGCCGAGGTTCTTGTCCTCCAGCGAGCTCCAGACGCCGATGATCAGCGTCACCAAGCCGGCGGTGAGCATGAACGGCCAGGCGCTGGGGTCGGGGACGAAGTAGCGTGATTGGCCGTTGGCTGGAGCGGGGCTGGACATGGCGATTCCCTGTTTGAGACCTGAAAAGTTGTGCGGCGAATTCTAGCGACTGGGCCTGTGCAGCCTAGCCGTTCGGCTTGGCGCTGCGCTGCGCCAGTTCGGTGACATCGAAAAACGTGTACGACAGCGTGACGGTGTGGACATCGGCCGGGAGTTCCGGGTCGAGCATGAAACGCACCGGCATGTCCTTGGCCTCGCGGGCCTTGAACGGCTGCTGGTTGAAGCAAAAACACTCGGTCTTCTTCAGATGCCGGGCGGCCTTGCCCGGCGTCACCGCCGGCACCGCCTGCCCCACCACGTCCTGATCCAGCTGGTTCTCGGCGACGAAGTTGACGGTATAGAGCTGGCCCGGATGCACCTTCATTTCCGACACGGCCGGCTTGAATACCCATTCCCGCCCGCCGTTGACGACGGTCAGGAACTGCACCGTCACCTCGCGGTTGAGGTCGGGCTGCTCCTGCACGCTGGCGACGATCTGCATGCCCTTGTCGCGGCCGTTGAGGCCGGTCAGCTCGCAGAGCGCGTTGTAGAGCGGGACCATGGCGAAGCCGAAACCGAACATCGCCACCGTCAGCAGCGCCAGTTCCCAGACGCTGCGCCGTTTGCGGCGCTTGGTTTCCGCCGGGCCGAGGTCCGCGCTCATCGCTGCGCCACAGTGATCCAGACGAAACCGGCGAGAAACCCTAGCGCCAGCACGACGTGGATCAGGGCCAGGCGCAGATTGCGCCGGGCCTGTTCACGATCCTGCTGCGGAGCGGGCTGAGTCATGGGGTTCAGTGGGCCTTGGCAGTCTGGCCGGCGCTCACCGGCTCACCGTTCTCGCCGACCTGCGGCGGATCCTCGAAGGTGTGGTAGGGCGCCGGCGAGGGCACCGTCCACTCCAGACCGTGAGTGCCTTCCCAGACGCGGTCCGACACCTTGCCGTCGCGCTTGCCGAACATGCACACCAGCATGTTGCCGATGAAGATGAACTGGCTGAAGAAGAAGGCGAAGGCACCGATCGACGACACCACGTTGAAGTCGGTGAACATCACGTTGTAGTCGGGCACGCGGCGCTGCATGCCGGCGAGGCCGAGGAAGTGCTGCGGGAAGAAGGTGACGTTGATGAAGATCGCCGACAGCCAGAAGTGCAGCTTGCCGAGCTTCTCGTTGTACATGCGGCCGGTCCACTTCGGGATCCAGTAGTAGATGGCGGCGATGATCGAGAACACCGCGCCGGGCACCAGCACGTAGTGGAAGTGCGCAACCACGAAGTAGGTGTCGTGGTACTGGAAGTCCACCGGGGTGATCGCCAGCATCAGGCCGGAGAAACCGCCGAGGGTGAACAGGAACACGAAGCCCAGCGCGAACAGCATCGGGGTCTCGAAGGTCATCGAGCCGCGCCACATGGTCGCCACCCAGTTGAACACCTTCACGCCCGTGGGCACGGCGATCAGCATGGTGGAGAACATGAAGAACAGTTCCGCCGCCAGCGGCATGCCGACGGTGAACATGTGGTGCGCCCAGACGATGAAGCTCAGAAAGCCGATCGAGGCGGTGGCGTAGACCATCGAGGCATAGCCGAACAGCGGCTTGCGGGCGAAGGTCGGGATGATGGTCGAGACGATGCCGAAGGCCGGCAGGATCAGGATGTAGACCTCGGGATGGCCGAAGAACCAGAAGATGTGTTGGAACAGCACCGGGTCACCACCACCGGAAGCGGTGAAGAAGCTGGTGCCGAAATACTTGTCGGTGAGCAGCATGGTGACCGCGCCGGCGAGCACCGGCATGGTGGCAATCAGGAGGTACGCGGTGATCAGCCAGGTCCAGACGAACAGCGGCATCTTCAGCAGGGTCATGCCCGGCGCGCGCATGTTGAGGATGGTCACCACGACGTTGATCGCACCGGTGATCGAGCTGATACCCAGCAAGTGCACGGCGAAGATCAGCATCGGGAAGGCGTTGCCGGTCTGCAGCACCAGCGGCGGATACATGGTCCAGCCACCCGCCGGCGCGCCGCCCGGCATGAACAGGGTGGACAGCAGCATCGCGAAGCCGAACGGCAGGATCCAGAAGCCCCAGTTGTTGACGCGCGGCAGGGCGAGGTCACCGGCGCCGATCATCATCGGCACCATCCAGTTGGCGAGGCCGGTGAAGGCCGGCATCACGCCGCCGAAGATCATCACCAGGGCGTGCATGGTGGTCATGGAGTTGAAGAACTCCGGATCCACGAACTGCAGGCCGGGCTGGAACAGCTCGGCGCGGATCACCAGCGACATCAGGCCGCCGATGAAGAACATGATGAAGGAGAAGCACAGATACAGCGTGCCCAGATCCTTGTGGTTGGTGGTCTTGATCCAGCGCATGATCCCCTTGTCGGGACCGTGGTGGTGGTCGTGATCGTGACCGTCGTGGGCGTGGGCGTGGGCCATGGCGAAACTCCTGCAATTCTCGAAACGGGGGGACCAGCGGGCTTCGCGCTTAGCGGAGCGCCGCTACGTCGGAAGCCTGCACAACCGAGCCCTTGTTACCCCAGGACTGACGTTCGTAGGTGACGACCGCCGCAACCTCAGCGTCGGTGAGCTGCTTGAACGGCGGCATCATGCCGCCGCCGGTCTTGCCATGCAGCACCTGGCCGACATGCGCCTTGGCGTCGCCGTTGGCGACCGGCGAACCGACCAGGGACGGGAAGTTGGGCGGCAGGCCAGCGCCGTTGGCTTGGTGGCAGGCCTGGCAATTGGCCTCGTAGACCTTCTTGCCCTGCGCCATCAGCTCGTCCTTGGACAAGGCCTTGGCGGCCGGAGCGGCGGCCGGGGCCGAGGTCGCGGCAGCCACTTCCACCGGCGCGGCGGCGGCGGGCTCGGCAGCGGCCGGGGCGGCCTCGGTCAACACGGCGGGCGCGACGGCGGCCACCTCGACACCCTTCTTCTGGGCCAGCCAGGTGTTGAACTCGGTTTCCGGCAGCGCCTTGACCACGATCGGCATGAAGCCGTGGTCGCGGCCGCACAGCTCGGCACAGACGCCGCGGAAGGTGCCGGGCTCGTTGATCTTGGTCCAGGCTTCGTTGATGTAGCCGGGGATGGCGTCCTTCTTCACCGCCAGATCGTGCACCCACCAGGCATGGATCACGTCCTGGGCGGTGATCAGGAAGCGCACCTTCTTGCCGGTCGGCAGCACCAGCGGATTGGTCACTTCCCAGAGGTAGTTGCCACCGTCGACCTGGGCCAGTTCGGCCGGGGTCTTGTTGGCGCCGAGCTGGCGGGCCTGGTTGGACTCCGGCGAGAGCATGGACACGAACTCGTAGTCCTGGCCCACGTATTCGTATTTCCAGCCCCACTGGAAGCCGGTGATCTTGACGGTCAGATCGGCGTTGCGGGTGTCTTCCATCTTGATCAGGGTGCCGGCGGCCGGCACCGCCATGGCGATCAGGACGAAGAACGGGATGATGGTCCAGACGATCTCGACCGTGGTCGATTCGTGGAAGTCAGCCGGCTTCGGGTGCTTGCTGCGGCGGTGGTTGATGATCGAATAGATCATCGTGCCGAACACGCCGACGCCGATCACCGTCACCACGCCCAGGATCAGCATGTGCAGGCTGTGCACCTGGGCGCTGATGTCGGTTGCACCGACCGGCAGGTTGTATTGCGACCGGGCCGTCTCCGCGTGCGCGACCGCGCTGGCGAACGTGCCGGCCAGAAGACCGACCAGGGACCGCATCCACTTCGTCATCGACATCCCACTAACCTCCAGTTAAGACCTCTTGCGTCGGGTTTCGCTCCGACTCCTCCGCTGGCGTGTAGCTCCACACCGGCGGTAGCAATTCTTTCAGGCGGCGATGGAGCCGCTCGCGTTCTTCATCGGTGAGGCAGCGCCCCAGCCGCAAAATCTGTCCTGCCTGCCGCAACCGCAGCTGGCTGGGCTGGTGCCGGTTACCGCCCGGCAGCAGCTCGACGCGGGTCCAGACGCGCGGCCAGTCGATCTGTGCCACCGCTCCCGCCTGCATCCAGCCATACCCCACCCGCACCCGGTCCGCCTCGAAGTCGATGACCTCACGATAGCGATTGCGCCGCAGGCTCACCCACAGGGCCAGCGCCAGCGCACCCAACTCCAGACCCGCGAACGGCAGGATCGGCCACAGGCCCACCAAGGCGAACCCGATAGCCACCGGCAGTGCCGCCGAGCAGACCAAGGCCATGAACAGCAGAGCCTGACGCGGGCTCAGCGAGGCATTGGGGCCGATCACCAGACGGGTGTCCGAAGCATGCATGGGGTTGGCCTTGCGACACCCGCGGAAAATACCGCAGCCACAAAGCCGCCGCATTTTAGAGCAGCGAGGGCCCGGCTTCCAAGGCCGGAAACAGCCGGGATGCCAGCCCGGCCGGCGCCTCGCCTGCCCGCTGCTGCAGCCACAGGGGGGCGCCCAGGTGTTTTTCCAGGGTTTCCAGGTTGCCTTGCAGGCGCGGCAGGTCGGGGTCACGCAGATTGCCAACCCAGCCGGCCAGCCGGGTTCTGCGCTGGATCGCCTCGGCGCTGAGCAGGGCGTGGTTCAGGCAGCCCAAGCGCAACTCCACCACCAGCAGCACCGGCCAGCCCTGCGCCGCCACCCAGTCGCCCAGGAACAGCGCCGGCCCCAGCGGTGTCAGCCAGCCGCCGGCCCCTTCGGCGATCACCACTGAATGGCTTGCCGCCAGCCGTGCGTGCGCTTCAGTCAGGCGCGCCGGCGAGATGACCTGCCCCTGCTCCGCCGCCGCCAGATGGGGAGCGATGGCCGGGCCGAAGGCATAGGGATTGACCTCGTCATAGGCGGCGCCGCTGCCGCTGGCGGCGATCAGCGCCAGGGCGTCTTCGCTGCGCCAGCCGTCGGGCGTTTCCAGGCAGCCCGAGGCCACCGGCTTGTAGCCGCAGACCTTCAGCCCGTCCTGGCGCAGGCGGCGCAGCAGGGCGCTGGCGACATAGGTCTTGCCGGCATCGGTGTCGGTGCCGGTGACGAACAGGGTCTGCGCCGGGAACGCGGCCGTCATGGCGAAGCCAGGGCGGCAGCCAGCGCCGCCAGCAGGCCATCGACTTCCGCCTCGGCATGGCCGGCGGAAAGGGTAATGCGCAGCCGGGAGGTGCCGGCCGGCACCGTCGGGGGCCGGATTGCCGCCACCCAGTAGCCGCGCTCATAGAGCGCCCGCGACACCGCCAGCGCCCGCGCCGCCTCGCCCAGCACCAGCGGCTGGATCGCGGTTTCCGAATCCGACAGCGGCAGACCAAGCTGGGCGGCCCCGGCCCGGAAGCGGGCGATCAGCCCACGCAGCCGCGCCCGCCGCTCGGCTCCCTCGTCGGCGCGCACCAGGGCCAGCGCGGCGCGGGTCGCAGCGGCCAGCGCCGGCGGCGGCGCGGTGGAGAACACCCAGGTGCGGGCGCGCTGGATCAGGTATTCGATCAGGGTTTCGCTACCGACGATGGCGGCGCCGGCGGTTCCCAGCGCCTTGCCAAAGCCGGTCATCAGGATGTCGGCCTCGGCGCCGCAGGCTTCCAGCGCGCCGCGCCCGCCAGCGCCGAGCACACCGAAGCCGTGGGCGTCGTCCACCATCAGCGCTGCGCCGTGCCGGGCCGCCAGCCCGGACAGCGCCGGCAGCGGCGCGAGGTCGCCGTCCATGCTGAAGACACTGTCGGTGGCGATCAGCCGCAGGCAGCCGGCGTCGGCGGGTGCGGCCTCCAGCGCCCGCGCGAAGTCGGCGACCTGGGCGTGCGCGGCGCGGACATAGCGCGCGCCCGACAGCCGGCCGCCGTCGATCAGCGAGGCGTGGTTGAGTTCGTCGGCAATCAGCAGGTCCTCACGCCCGAGCAGGGCGCGCAACACGCCGAGATTGGCGGCCCAACCGGAGGAGAACAGCAGGGCGCGCGGTCGGCGCAGGAAGTCGGCCAACTCTTCTTCCAGCGCCGCGTGCTCGCGGTTGTAGCCCGACACCAGCGCTGCCGCGCCGCTGCCGGTGCCCTGCTCCAAGGCTCCGCGCGCGGCGGCCGCCAGACGCGGATCACCAGCCAGGCCCAGGTAGTCATTGGCGCAGAAATTCAGGCAGGCGCGACCGTCGACGACGATGCGCGCACCGTGGCCACCATCGACGATGCGGCGCAGCCGGTACAGATCGGCGGCCCGGATGCGCTCCAGTTCCACCGCCAGACGCCGGTCCAGAGGCGAATTCACCGCCGAGGCTCCATCCACGTTCACGCTCTCCTTGCCAGCCCCGCGCCAGACGCGGGCTCGCGCTGTCTCAGCCGCAGCAGGAGGTCGCCGCCGCCGCCGCACCGGCTCCGCAACCGGCGCCCGCTTCGGCAGCGGCGGAAGGCGCCACCGCGCCCTCGGTCTGGATGCCCAGTTGCACCAGCAGCGCGCGGTCGCGGGCGTTCTGCGGGTTCTCGGTGGTGAGCAGCTTCTCGCCGTAGAAGATCGAGTTGGCGCCGGCAAAGAAAGCCAGGGCCTGGGTTTCGTCGCTCATCGCGGTACGGCCGGCGGACAGCCGCACGTAGGAGGCCGGCATCAGGATGCGCGCCACCGCGATCACCCGCACGAACTCGATGCCGCCCAGCGAGTCGGCGCCCTTCAGCGGGGTGCCGGCGACCTGCACCAGATCGTTGATCGGCACGCTCTCCGGATGCGGACTCAGGTTGGCGAGTTGCTGCAGCAGGCCGGCGCGGTCGGATTGCTCCTCGCCCATGCCGACGATGCCGCCGCAGCAGACCTTCACCCCCGCCGCGCGGACATTGGCCAGCGTGTCGAGGCGGTCCTCGTAGGTGCGGGTGGAGATGATCTTGCCGTAGTACTCCGGCGAGGTATCGAGATTGTGGTTGTAGTAGTCGAGTCCGGCGCCGGCCAGGCGTTCGGCCTGCGCCGGCTTGAGCATGCCCAGGGTCACGCAGGTTTCCAGGCCCATCGCCTTCACACCGCGCACCATCGCCTCGACGCGCTCCAGGTCGCGATCCTTCGGCGAGCGCCAGGCGGCACCCATGCAGAAGCGGGTGGCGCCGTTGTCCTTGGCCTCACGGGCGGCTTCCAGCACCACCTCGACATCGAGCAGCGGCTCCTTCTTCAGCCCGGTCTCGAAGCGCACCGACTGCGGGCAGTAGGCGCAATCCTCCGGGCAGGCGCCGGTCTTGATCGACAACAGGGTCGAGAGCTGCACGCTGTTGGGCCGGTGGTACTGCCGGTGCAGACTCTGCGCCTGGAACAGCAGGTCGTTGAACGGCAGCGCGAACAGGGCCTCGACCTCGGCGCGGGTCCAGTCGTGGCGGAGAGCGGGCTGGGAGGTTGGTACAGAGGAAGCGTCGGCGGCCATGAGCGATTGCGGATTGCGGATTGCGGATTGCGGACGCGCCCCTGGCGCCCCGCAGCCTGACCGTGGGAAGGAGCCTGCTCCTTGACCTACAGTGAGCAGCAGTGTCGGCAGCGAAACGGGGGGCTGTCAACTTGAACTGGACCGCATTGGTTGACAGCCTGCTGCCGGCGCCCTGCCAGTTCTGCGGCGAGCCGGACTCCGGCCCGATCTGCGCCGCCTGCCGCGCGGACCTGCCCTGGAACCAGCCAGCCTGCCCCGGCTGCGCCCTGCCCCAAGTATTCAGCACGGGCGTATCGCCCGTGACCGGCGCCCCTCTCCCGCTTGCGGGAGAGGGGGGAACCCGGGGCGAAGCCCTGGGTGGGGTGAGGGCGTTACCGCTGACTGACCTGCCCTGCCCAGCCTGCCAGCGGAAGCCGCGCGCCTTCGATGCCGCCTTCGCCGCCTTCCGCTACGCCGCACCCGGCCGCCAGGCCTTGCAGGGCCTCAAGTACAGCGCCCGCTTTCACGAGGCGCGCTGGCTGGCCGACAGCCTGGCGAGCGCCTTGCGGCAGCGCCAATCGCCACTGCCGCAGCGGCTGATTCCGGTGCCGCTGCACCGTGGCCGGCTGCTGCGCCGTGGCTACAACCAGGCGCAGGAACTCGCGCGTCACCTCGGCAAGGCGCTGGATATCCCGGTCGCGCCCTCACTGGCGCGGCGACTCAGGGCGACGCCCGACCAGATCGGCCTGAGCGCGGCCCAGCGCCGGCTCAATCTGCGCGGCGCCTTCGCGGTCAGCGCCGGGATCGAGGGCCTGCACGTCGCCCTGCTCGACGATGTGATGACCACCGGCGCGACGCTGGAAGAACTGGCGCGCGCCTGCAAGGCCGCCGGGGCTACGCGGGTGGAGGCCTGGGCGCTGGCCAGGCAGCCGCTGGGGAAGGTCACCAGTTAAAGACTCCCCTCCCCCCTCGTGGGGGAGGGGCTGGGGGAGAGGGGGAACCCGCTCGCTAGCGCCGCGATCCGCCCAGCCGCGCAGCCCCCCTCTCCCCTACCCCTCTCCCACGAGGGGAGAGGGGAACAAGCAAACAGTCCGCCCTCAGCTGAACACCGGCCAGCGATCGACGATCTTGCCGCCGCGCACCGCCAGCAGATCGCCGAACTGCAAGAGCACGCCCTCGACCTGGGTCGGGCGGAAGAACACCTGGTCGTCCACCTTCAGGCCCGCCGAGGCCGAGGCATTGACGATCTCCTGATTGGAGCTGTGGCCGTAGATGGAATTGAACTGCAAGCCCTTGGGCGACTCGTAGTCCGCCATCCAGTAGCCGCCGTAGATGAAATAGGTCTGGCGCTGGTTGACATCCCACCAGGAGAAAATCTGCGACTTCTCGTCCAGCGCCGGGATTTGCACCGGCCCGGTGGCCTTGAGCACCGGCGTGGCGATATAGACCGCCGGCAGATGGTCGGCCAGGGTGGCGAGATCGTAGTGACTGGGCTTGAGCAGGCCGGTGCCCACCGAGATGTCGTTGCTCAGGGTCTCGGTCTCGTGCAGCTTGTAGGTGGGGCTGCCGGCGGTATTGAGCGTGAGGCCTTCCTTCCAGAGGGCGGGATAGTCGCGGCGGGTCTGGTCCACCGCCGCCTGGTAGCGCGCCATCACCTTGGCCAGCAACTCTTCCGGCGTGCCCAGCGCGCCCGGCACCAGGGCGACGAAGGGGTCGTAGCCCATGAAGCCGGAGAACTCCAGTTGCTCCGGGTGTTCGGCGATCAGCTTGAGTACGTAGGCGAGCGGCAGGCCGGCCGACAGGCCGCCGCGATGCAGGCCGACATCCAGCTCCAGATTGAGCTTCAGCCGGGTGCCCAGACCCTTGGCGAGGTCGAGGTATTGCGCGGCGCGCTCGGGCGTGTCGATCAGCCACTGCAACTGGCGGGCCGGGTCGAACGGCCCCTTGAGCGTCTTGTAGAACAGTTCCGCCGAGCGTACCGGCAGCGGCTTGCCGAGCAGCACGTCAGCGCCCGGGAACATCTCGGCGTCGTGGTTGAGGAAGGGCTGGTGGAAGGACATCAGCCGGTTGGTGCCGGCGCGTTTGCCGATGTATTCGAGCAGCTTCGGCGAGGGCAGAGACTTTTCGACGATGCGGTAGTGCCGGCCCGGCTGCTTCTTCACCGAGGCGGCGACCAGGTCGATGTTGTGGTCGAGCCGGTCGAGGTCGATGACCAGACTGGGCCGCATCGGACCGTTGGCCTTCAGTTCGGCATTGAGGCTGCGGAAGTAGTCGTCGTAGGGCTGCCCCCGGTCTCCGGGGCGGGCCGCGTAACCGCCCGCCAGGGCCAGACCACCCAAACCCAACAGCACCGTGCGCCGCTTCATGTCTTCGCCCTGTTCGTAATTGCTTGTGGATGAGAGAGGCCGGCACGGCGAGCGTGGAGCGCCCGCAGCGAGGCCCGATGCGGCTTGCAATATCCTCGCCGGACGCCCTCGACGGCAACCGCTGCGCGCCGGAAAAATTAGCTCTGCCGCCGCCTTGCGCGAGCACCGCCGCTAAGCTCGCGTCTGCAACAACGGTCCGCAGAAACCGTGGAGGAAGAAATGAAAGATGCCCACTGGCGCGCCGTCGCGCTGCTCAGCCTGCTGCTCGCCGCCTGTGGCGGCGGCGGCGAGGACAGCACAGAGGCTCGCTATCAGGCCAGCGCCCGTGAGGCCGGCTGGGTCGGCGCCTGGTCGGCGGCGCCCTATGGACCGTATCCGCAAGGCCCGTTGAGCAGCGTGCTGCCGGTCGATCCCTTGGGCGCCATCACCTACTTCGAGAACCAGCAGGCGCGCGAGCAGAGCTTCCGCATGGTGGTGCATCCCACCGTGGGCGGGCAGCGGCTGCGGCTGCGTTTCTCCAACCTGCTGGGCGACCGTCCGCTGCACCTGGAGCCGGTGAGCCTGGCACTACGCGCCGCCGGCCCGGCACTGCTGCCGGGCAGCGCCAAGCCGGTGCTGTTCGCCGGGGCACCGGGGGTGCTGATCGCCCCGGGCGCGGAGGCGATCAGCGATCCGCTCGACTTCGCCTACGACTACGGCCAGGACCTCGCCGTGTCCTTCCATGTGGTCGGCGAGAGCGGGCCAATGACCTGGCACGCGGTGTCCTTCGGCTTCAACTACGTCAGCCTGCCGGGCAGCGGCGACCGCACCGCCGATCCGAGCGGCCTGCTGTTCGGCCAGACCAGCCTGGGCTGGTTCTTTTTGAGCGGCGTCGATGTCCACGCGCCCGACTCGCCCGGCAGCCTGGTGATGCTCGGCGACTCGATCACCGACGGCGCCTACGAGGTGCCGGAGACCAACACCCGCTGGCCGGACTTCCTCGCCGCCCGGCTCGACGCCCTGGGCGCCAACATGGGCGTGCTCAACCAGGGCATCAACAGCAATACCGTCACCCGCGCCGGCATCCTCGAAGGCGAGCTGTACAAGGGCCCGGCCGCCGAGGACCGCTTCCAGCGCGACGTGCTCGACCGCTCCGGCGTGCGCGGCCTGCTGTTGTTCGAGGGCACCAACGACCTCACCTCGGGCGTCTCCGGCGAGGCGCTCTACGCCGGCCTGCGGCGGCTGGTGGACCGCGCCCATGCCGCCGGCCTCTGCGTGGTGCTGGGCACCCTGATGCCGCGCGACGACCTGCTGTTCGGCTGGGACCGCGCGACCATGGAAGACCAGCGGCAGTGGCTGAATGCGCGCATCCGCAGCGACGGCGGCGTCGAAGGCATCGCCGACTTCGACGCGGTGATGGGCAGCCCGCTGGACGCCAGCCGACCCAACCCGCTGCTCTACTTCCCCGACCTGCTGCACCCCAACTCGCTGGGCTTCTATGTGATGGCCCAGGCGGTGCCACTGGAAGCCCTGGTGCCGCCGCCGCTGGGGCGTTGCACGCGACGCTAGGGCGAATCGGCACTCATTGCATTGCTGCGTTGCGAGTCAAAACCGCGCAGTGCGAGGCGCGAGACGCCGCGCAGGTTAGAACCTGGGCAAGTCTCGCAACGATGCAATGCGCGGTTTTGGCCGCAACCCTTCGGGGCCGGACTGTTTTGGCGCATCGCCACGTCAGCAAGTCCTTCAATACCGACGTATTGCGCAGACTCGCTTCCTCGCGCTGCGCCAAAACAGCCTCGGCCGCAGCGATGCAATGAGTGCCGATTCGCCCTAGGACCGCAACTCGCGGTGCAGGAATTCCAGCACCGCCAGCATCGCGCCGAGGTCCATGGCACTGCGCGAGTGATCGCCGCCGCGCACCACGTACAGCTCGCTGCGCACGCCGGCCGCCACCAGCGCGTGCTGGTAGGCCTGGGCGTCGGCCAGCGGCACCACCTCGTCGCGCGCGCCGTGGTAGAGGAATACCGGCGGGTCCTTGGCGTCGATGTTGAGCGCCGGCGAGGCGGCCACCACCCGCTCCGGCATGGTGTCCAGCGCGCCGCCGAGAAAGCTCAGCACCACCGGCTCTTTGGGATAGCGGCTGAGATCGGCCGGCGCGCCACCCGCGACCACCGCCCGCAGATGCACGCCAGCCTCGGCGCCGGTCGCCGCCAGCAGCGCCGCCAGATGCCCGCCGGCGGAGTAGCCGAAGGCGGCGATGCGGTTGGTATCGACGCGGAAATCGGCGGCCCGCCGCACCAGCATGCGATAGGCCGCCCGCAGGTCTTCCAGCGGTGCCGGAAACTGCCAGTACGGCAGCACCCGGTACTCGACATTGACCACCACATAGCCGCGCTCGGCGAGGCCCTTGGCAATGGTGGCCATGCCCTTGCGGCCGCTGCCCTGTGCCCAGCCGCCGCCATGGATCAGCAGCACCGCCGGCCGCCAGCCCCGGGTCTCGGGCAGGTAGACATCGGCCTTCAGGGCCTGCGGCCAGCTGCGCGGGGTGTAGGTGAGGTCGCGCTGCAGGCTGTAGGCGACGGTGCCGGACACCGGCTCGGCCGCCGGCGCCGCCGGCGCCGCCAGCAGCGCCAGCAGCAGCCAGAGCAGCGGCTTCAGCGCAGCCATCGGTCGAGGAATTCCAGCGCCGCATCCACCGCGCCGCCGTCGGTGAAGATGGCGCCGATGTGGCCACGACCGCGCAGGATGTAGAGCTCGTTGGGCACGCCAGCGGCATCCAGCGCCTGGTGGTAGTCCTCGGCCTGATCGAGTTTCACCAGACCGTCCATGCCGCCGTGGTAGAGGAACACCGGCGGATCGCCGGGCTTGACCTGGAGGATCGGCGAGGCGGCGTGGTAGCGCTCGGGAAAGGTCTGCTGGTTGCCATTCAAAAACTGCAACACCAGGGGATGCTCGGCGACCTTGCGCAGATCGCTGGCGGTGCCGCCCGCCACCACCGCCTGAACCCGGGTTTCCGGGGTGTTGCCCAACGCGCCGAGCATGGCCGCCAACTGACCGCCGGCGGAGTATCCAAAGCTGGCGATACGGTCGCCGCGCACGCCGTACTGCTGGGCATGGCCGCGCAGCCACTTCAGGGCTTCCTGCAAATCCTCGAACGGCGCCGGCCAGTGGTACTGCGGCGCATAGCGGTAGTTGACGTTCATCACCACGTAGCCGCGTTTGGCCAGGCGTTCGGCGATGGACGCCATCAGCTCGCGACGGTCCGGCCCCTCCCAGCCGCCGCCGTGGATCAGCAGCACCGCCGGCCAGTACAGCGGCGGGAACATGATCGAACGCGGACCGGGATCGGGCGTGTAGATGTCGGCCTTCAGGACCTCGGGCCAACCCGGCGGCGAGTAGATGACATCGCGCGCGATCTGGTAGCGGGTATGCACCTCGGGCTTGGCCGGCGTTTGCGGACGGCCGAGATGGCTGGCGCAGCCCGGCAGTGCCAGCAGGCCGGCGAGCAGCAGCGAGACGGACAGCAGGCGCATGGGATCAGCCGTAGTGGTAGTCGAGCACCAGGCCCAGGAACACCGCCAAGCCCAGCCAGTGGCTGAGCTCGAAGGCGCGGAAGCAGTCGGCGCGGCGGCGGCTGCGCGCCCGCCATTGCAGGCCGGCGGCGATCACTGCCGCCAGGCCCAGGCCGGCAAAGTACCAGCCGCCGCGCTCGGCACCCACTAGCGCCAGCAGTACCAGCGCCAGGGCCTGCAACAGGCCGGTGGCGAGCAGGTCGTGGCGACCGAAGAACACCGCCGAGGACTTCACCCCCAGCTTGAGATCGTCGTCGCGGTCGACCATGGCGTAGTAGCTGTCGTAGGCGATCACCCAGCAGACATTGGCGGCCATCAGCAGCAGCGCCGGGCCCCAGTCCACTTCGTCACGCACCGCCGCGTAGGCCATCGGGATGCCCCAGGAGAAGGCCAGGCCCAGATAGGCCTGCGGCAGGGCGATCCAGCGCTTCATCAGCGGATAGCTGGCGGCCAGCAGCGCCGCCGGGATCGCCAGCAGCACGGTGAGGGTGTTGAGCTTGGTGGCGAGCCCGTAGGCGATCAGCGCCAGCGCCACGAACACCCGCACGCCCTCCTGGCGGCTCACCCGGCCGGCGGCAATCGGGCGGTCCTTGGTTCGCTCCACACCGGGATCGAAGTCGGCATCGAGCACGTCGTTGATGACGCAGCCGGCCGAGCGCATCAGCACCGTGCCGGCGACGAAGATCCACAGCACCTTGAACGACGGCGGCCCCTCGGCCGCGAACCACAGCCCCCAGAGCGTGGGCCAGAGCAGCAGCCAGATGCCGACCGGCTTGTGCAGACGGCAGAGCCGGAGATAGTCGAGAAATTTGCTGAGCATCGGCGGTAAGAGTTGGCAGCCCGCGCACGGTCGCGGCCGCTATTGCGGGTTGATGGCGCCTAGCTTAAAGGTCATGGACGTTTCACATCGACCGCCTAAGCTCGTGACAGTTTCTTTTCGGACCTTTCCCATGCCGCGTTACCTCCTGCCGGCGCTGCTGGCGCTCAGCCTGCCGGCGCAGGCCGCGCAGATCGCCATCTCCCACCGTGGCGCCTCGGCCTACGCGCCCGAGCACACCTTCAACGCCTACGACCTCGCCATCGAGCAGGACACCGACATGATCGAGTGCGACCTGATCCTGACCAAGGACGAGGTGCCGGTGTGCATCCACGACGAGACCATCGACCGCACCAGCGACGGCAGCGGCCGCGTCGATAGTTTCACGCTGGCGGAGCTGCGGCAGTTCGACTTCGGGAGCTGGTTCAACGAGGCCAACCCGACGCTGGCCAAGCCGGAATACGCCGGCGCCCGCATCGTGCCTTTCGAGGAGCAGCTCGACTGCTACCTGCGCGTCAATCCGAAGATGCGCTTCCACGTCGAGACCAAGGACTCCGCCGGCGGCCGCGCCGAGCAGGTGATGGTGGACCTGCTCACCCGCAAGGGCCTGATCGCTACCGGCGATCTCGCCAGCGGCAATGTCCAGTCCTCGACCATCGTGCTGCAGAGCTTCAACGCCGCCAGCCTGGAGCGCATGCGCGGCCTGGCGCCGAGCATACCCACCGGCTTCCTGTTCTCGGTGCCGGATCAGACCACCCTGCCCTGGCTGCTCACCGGCAGCGGCCCGGACTACATCGACTTCTACATCCCCAACTCGGCGCTGCTGCTGCTCTACCCGCTGGCGGTCAGCGCCTTCCACGCCAACGGCCACGACGTGCAGACCTGGACGGTCAACGACAGCGCCCAGATGAACCTGATGCTGGCGCTGGGCGTGGACGGCATCTTCACCAACAACACCGATCTGCTGCGTGCCGCCATCGACGCGCGCGGCAACGGCACCACGCCGGAACAGCGCGGCAACCCCGCGAGCTTCGAGCACGGCTGCCCCGGCATCGCCGGCCGCGTCACCAGCAATCTCGGCCCTGGCGATGTCTGGGAAGCCACCGGGACGCGCGGCGTGCAGCTCAAGCCGGTCAGTGGCTCCAGCTCGGGTGGCGGCAGCGGTTCGGGCGGCAGCGGTTCCGGCAGCGGTGGCTCAAGCGGCGGCGACTCGGAAGGCAGCTTCGGCGGCGGCCTGCCGCCCCTGCTGCTGGCCGGGCTGGCGCTGGCGGCGGCCTGGCGGAGCCGCCAGCGAGGCTAGATAGCGTCCCTCTTGTCGTCGCGGGCGCGGCTCTGCACCATCGCCGCGCAACCTCAAAAGCGAGCCGCGATGGAAGACTGGGCATTACGCGCGATGGCGCGCTGGCCGAACGTGCCGGCGCTGTTCGGCTGGCTGTCGCTGGACCGGCGCGGCCGCTGGCGCATCCGTGGCGAGCTGATCAGCCGTCCGCAGATCACCGACACCTTCGACCGCAACTACGCCGCCGACGAACACGGCCGCTGGTATTTCCAGAACGGCCCGCAGCGCGGCTATGTGCAACTGGAAACCGCGCCGCTGGTGCTGCGCGCCGAGGCCGAGACACTGCGCACGCACAACGGCCTCGCCGTCGCATCGCCAACCGCCGCCTGGCTGGACGAGGACGGCGGACTCTGGCTCGCCACAGAGCACGGCCCGGCGGCACTCAGCGACCAGGAAGCCGAGTGGCTGCTCGTGCATCTGCACGGCGCGCAGGGGCCGGTCGAAGAAGCCGAGCTGGCGACGGCCCTGGCCTTGCCTGCGGGCTCGCGCACTGATCTGTGGCTGAAATGGGGCGAGCTAGCGCTGCCCCTGCACCGACTGACCCGCGCCGAAGCGCCGCAGGTGCTGGGCTTTGCCGCCGAGCCACAGCCCTTGCCGGGCGAAAAGACCTCCGAACGCGCGCCCGACTAGTCTTCGGGCATGTGCTCCCTCGCCCGCCTGCGGAGGGAGGGTTGGGGTGGGGGCGTGCTTCGATGCCTGCCGCTGTCCCCGTGGCGAACGCCCCCTCCCTAGCCCTCCCCCGCTACGCAGGGGAGGGAATCAGATACCTGGCTAGCCTCATGCCTAGCTCCCCTCTCCACCTACGGGGGAGGGGGCGTCGAACCTGCTTTTGCCTCCCCTACCCTGGTAGGGGAGGTGGCGCCGCAGGCGACGGAGTGGTGCGCCACGGGCCAGCGGCTGCGGCCGCCCAGCTCTACCCCTCAGTCACTGCGTGACATCTCCCCTACTCGCGCAGGGGAGACAAAGCGGGCGCCGGCCTGGCGAGAAGAGCTCAGAGCGCAAACCCGACTCGCTCCTTCACTCCCTCCCCCGCCTGCGGGGGAGGGTTGGGGTGGGGGCGTGCTTCGATGCGTGCCTTTGTACCTGCGACGAACCGCCCCCTCCCTGGCCCTCCCCCGCTACGCAGGGGAGGGAATAAGAACCCGCCTAGGCAGCAAACGCCTGCGCCAGCAGTTCGTAGCTGCGCAGCCGCGCCGCGTGGTCGTAGAGATTGCTGGTGATCATCACTTCGTCGGCACCGCTGTCGCGCACGCGCTGCTCGATGCCGGCGCGCAACTGTGCCGGGGTGCCGACCAGGGTGCGGCTGCGGTACTCGCGCAGCACCTCGCGTTCGTGAGCGCTGTAGGGGTAGGCGAGCGCGGTCTCCGGGCTGGGCAGCGGCAGGAATTCGCCGCGACGGATGCGCAGCCAGGCGAGGTCCATGGTCGCGGCCAGATAGTCGGCCTCGTCTTCGGTTTCGGCGCAGACCGCCGCCAGCCCCAGCAGCGCATGCGGTCGAGGGAAGGCAGTGGAGGGCTGGAAGCTGTCCCGGTAGGCGCGGAACGCCGGCCCCGCCGGCGTCGGGCTGAAGTGGCTGGCAAAGCTGTAGCCCAGGCCCAGCGAGCCGGCCCACTGCGCGCTGGCGCCGCTGGAGCCCAACAGCCAGAGCGGCGGCAGCGGCGCATCGCCGGGCATGGGCTGGATGGCGCGGTAGGGATGGCTGGTGGGGAAGGCGCGGCTGCCGCCAAAGGCCTGCAACTCGGCGAGCTGGGCCGGGAATTCGTGACCGTCGCTGGCATGCAAGGCACGGCTGGCAAGCCCGTCGGAACCCGGTGCGCGGCCCAGGCCCAGGTCGATGCGGCCGGGGTGCAGGGCCGCCAGCGTGCGGAACAGTTCCGCCACCTTCAGCGGCGCGTGGTTGGGCAGCATGATGCCGCCGGCGCCGACGTGGATGCGCGTGGTGGCGCTGGCGACATGGCCGATGAGGAGTTCCGGTGCGGCGCTGGCGACGCTGGGCATGCCGTGGTGCTCGGCAAACCAGTAGCGCGCATAGCCCAGGCGTTCGGCGTGGCGCGCGGTTTCCACCGTGCGGCGCAGCGCCTCGGCGGCGCTGCCGCCCTCCGGCACCGGCACCAGATCGAGTACAGAGAGCGGGAAGGAGAGCGACATGGTCTGAAGACGATGGCGACGCCCGCGCCCGAATCAAGGTGAGCGCGTAGAGCCCCTCTCCCCTTGCGGGAGAGGGGTTGGGGAGAGGGGTGCGAGCGGAGCGGATGCCTTCTTTCCGCCGAGTTCCGAAACGACACGACGCACCTCTCCCGCGAGGGAAGAGGGAACCCTCCGCACTATTCGAGCATCAGCAGTTCCGGCTGCACGCGGTCGGCGTGGAGCGTCAACCGCGCGACCGACACCGGCAGGCTGAACCGGCGCGGGCCGGCGCTGCCCGGATTCAGGTAGAGCACGCCCTCGCGCAGCTCCGCCAGCGGCCGGTGCGAATGGCCCGCGACCACCACGTCGATGCCGGCGGCGAGCGGGTCGATGTCGAGTGCCTTGAGATCGTGCAGCAGGTAGAAGCGCTTGCCACCGGCCTCGACCGTGCACGTCTCCGGCAACGCCTGCGCCCAGGGCGCGGTGTCGTTGTTGCCACGCACCGCCAGCACCGGCGCGACGGCCTCCAGGGCCGACAGCACCTCAGGCGTGCCGATGTCGCCGGCGTGCAGAATCAGTTCGCTGCCGGCAAGCGCGGCAAGCGCCTGCGGCCGCAGCAGACCGTGGGTATCGGAGATGACGCCGATGCGCATCAGGGCTTGGTCGCCGCCTGGGCCCGGGCCTGGGCCTCAGCCTCCGCTTCGGCAATCAGCTTGTCGATGCTGGCCTGGGCGATGGGGTGATAGCCCGGACGCGCCTCGGCATAGATCGCCTTGGCGCGCGCACGGCCGGCCTCGGTCGCCAGCAGCGCCTGATAGACCGGGCGGATGTAGTACATGCGTCCCACCGTCAGCAGGTGCTGACGCACCGCCTCGTCGGCGGCGCCGTAGCCGTGCCGGATCGCCAGCGGCAGCCAGCTCCGCAGCAGGAAGCGGTTCTGACTGCTGGTGAGCCGCGCGGCGGCATCCAGCTCGGCAAGCTGGCTGGCGCTCACCCGCTCCGGCAGGCCGTCGAGGAAGTAGGTCCAGTGCAACACGCTCCACGCGGAGAGCGGCAGTTGACTGGCGCTGATGCGGCCATCCAGCCAGTCGTTGCGGGCCTGCGCCACTTTCTCGAACGCATCGGAAGCCGGGAACTGCGTCGAGGCCGGCAGCGCCGGCTGGTAGATCCAGTCGCGCGCCAGCTCAGGCGCAAACCGCTCCGGCTGCGCCTTGAGCAGGTGCTCGTCGAGAAAGGCGAGGAAGTCCTCGGTGGTGCGGCTGGTGAAGGCGTTGCGGTCAAACCATTCGCGCAGGAAGGCGTCGAAGCGCTCGCGGCCAAAGGCGAGTTCCAGGTTGTAGAGGAACAGCGAGCCGCGGTTGTAGGCCACCGCGCCGGCGAAGTTGTCCGGATCGCCTTCCTGCGGCGGGCCGGCGAGTGCGCGTTGGGCTTCCGGTACTTCGGGCAGATCGCGCTTCAACTCCTCGGCTTCCAGCACGCGCTCGATGTCACCGCGCTCGCGGCCGTACACCGCCTCCATCAGGCGGTTGGTGACATAGCTGGTGAAGCCCTCGTTGAGCCAGAAGTCGCGCCAACTGGCATTGGTGACCAGGTTGCCCGACCAACTGTGCGCCAGCTCGTGCGCCACCAGCGAGACCAGCGACTTGTCACCGACGATCACCGTGGGCGAGGCGAAGGTCAGGCGCGGATTTTCCATACCGCCGAAGGGAAAGCTCGGCGGCAGGATCAGCAGGTCGTAGCGCCCCCAGCGATAAGGTCCGTAGAGCTTTTCGGCCACCTCGATCATCTTCTCGGTGTCGGAAAACTCGCGCGCCGCCCGCTCCAGCATCGCTGGCTCGGCGTAGATGCCACTGCGCGGCCCGGTGCTGGCAAAGCCCAGCTCACCCACCGCCAGCGCTAGCAGATAGGAGGGAATAGGTTGCGGCATGCGGAAGCTGTAGTCGCCGTCGAGCAGCGCCTTGGCCTCGTTCTCCGCGCCCATCACCGCCAAGAGGTTCTTCGGCGTGCGGATGCGCGCCTCGTAGGTGAAGCGCACCCCGGGTGTGTCCTGCAAGGGCACCCAACTGCGGGCGTGGATGGTCTGCGACTGGCTGAACAGGAAGGGCTGCTTCTTGCCGGCGGTCTGCACCGGCGCCAGCCATTGCAGGCCGCTGGCCTCGGGCGAAGTGCGGTAGGCGATCCGCACCCGGTCGGCACCGGCCGGCAGGGCGATGCGCAGCGCGCTGCCCAGCACCGGGTCGGCGGCATCGAGTTTGTAGCTCGTCGCCTGCCAGGCGCCCTCGCCCACCGCCGCCTGCACCTCGGCGATCTCCAGCGCGCGGGTATCGAGCACCAGCTCCTTCGCGGCGGCGTCCAACCGCTGCAACTTCAGCTCGGCGCTGCCGATCAGGCGCCGCTGCTCGAAGTCCACCGTCAGATCAAGCTTGAGCGCCGACAGCCGCAGCGCCTCGACATTGGCGTAGGACGCGAGGTCGCGGCGCGGATCGACCTTGGGCGCGGCCGGAGCCTGGGTGTCGGCGGCGGGCGACGCGGGCGTTTCACTGCGGCGGCAAGCGGTGGAGGTCATGGCGGTGAGCAGCAACAGGGGCAATAGCAGGGCAGCAGCGCGAGGCATGGCGGAGTTCGCAGGGCGACGGGTTTCGAGGCCCCCATGATAGGCGGCCGGCACGGCATGACGCGCCTAGTCGGCCCAGGGATCGTAGCTGCCGATCCACCACAGATGCCCTTCCGGATCGCGGCAGGCATAGCCCTTGCCGCCGTAATCCTTGGCCTCCAGCGGCTCGATGATCTCGGCACCTGCGGCGACCGCGCGTTGGTAGTGCGCATCGACATCGGCGACGGTGAAGCAACAGCACTGCGTCTCCCGTCCACCGATCTCGTCCGGCTGCGCCATGCGCTGCCCCCAGGCGTCATCGCGCGCGCTGCTGACCATGATCAGCCCGTTGCGCAGCGTGAGCTGCGCATGCGCGATACCGCGCTCGCCGTCTTCGTAGACCGCGCGTCGCTCGAAACCCAGTGCCTTGCACAACCAGGCGATGGCGGCTTGGGCATCGCGGTAGCGCAGCGCGGGTTTGATGGTGGTGCGGGGATTGGCAGCGATGATCGTGCGGCCTCCAGCCGGAGAGGGAACTCTGGTGTACCTTCATGGGTACGGGCGGATGCTCCGTCCGGGATCAGCCCAAAGCGGGCATTGGCGCCCAACGTGACAGTCTTGTCGCGGGCAACTAGCCTATCGCTGCGCTCCAGACATTTATTGCGCACCCCGCTTATTCCGAAAGCTATTACAGGACCTAGTGCCGTGCAGTTGTCGCGCTTGTTCACTACTACTACCTACAAAGCCTTAGCTGAAGGGCGAGGTGCGAAAGTCGTCAAGTCGATACTGTCAGACTGTGAGTGCCTGTCTCAATACAGGGGCATGCCCATCCGCGCAGTGTACGACGAGGCCTACGCAGGCCTCTTCGCTGGCTATCGGAATGAGTATGTGTTCAAGAACGAGATCACAAAGCGCATCTTGCTTGGCAAGCACTCTCTTCGGACTGCGCGACTGCTTTCGGAGTTCTGGATCAAGGATGTAAAAGTAGATGTCGCCGTCATAAACGGCACTTCGTCCGCTTACGAAATCAAGACCGACCTTGACGATTTTGATCGTCTGTCGAGGCAGCTGGCACGCTACTCGTTGGTATTTGATCGCGTCTATGTCGTTACGTCTGAGGTGATATCAGACTCGGTAGCAAAAAAAATCCCCGGCCACGTTGGGCAAGTAGTTCTTACGCGGAAAGGATCGCTAAGCACACGCAAGGAAGCCCTCTCGAACAGGGGGCACACTGATCCGGACGCGATTTTTCAGAGTCTTCGGCTGTCGGAGATTGAGGACATCGGTGAGGCATTTGGCGTGCAGCGGTATGCCGGTCCCAATCTTCATCGTCGGCGGCACTACCTCAATTCCTTCCGCCAAATGGAGCCAGCGCAAGCGCATCAAAGCATGGTTGACGTGCTGCGCAAGAGAGAGATTCATGGCGCCCAGCTTGAGCTAATAAAAGGAGCTCCCGATAGCATGAAGCACCTCTGCCTAAGCAGGCAGTTGACGGTGACCGGCTATCGGGTAGTGGCTGAGGCACTGGACGCCCGCTTGTAATTCAGGAATAGTGTTCGTGGGGAAAAACAAATAGAACCCACTGGCCTAGGGAGGCCGCTATGTATGTTCCTGTACTTCACGCTCGTCAATCCGAGCGCTCCGCAGTGCTGCGCGTTAGTCCGTTGATCAAGGCTTCAGACCTCTGTAAGCCATTTTTTCAGCCTGTTACCAATAAGCAGCGAGATGTGGAGTTGTTGGTGCGGCAGGCCAGCGAGGCAGAGTTGCCCTGTTTCCTGTTAACCACGCCTTTGTACGACTCCGCGCCTTCCCAGCGCCAGATTCTTGCTGCGATCAATGCATTCGACGAGAACGACTGCATGACACCCGTGGTGGCGATTACGAGTGAGTTGGATGTGGCAACTTTCGAACGCCGCATCGCTGCTGTTGGGCGGAAAGAATTTGCTGTATTCCACGATTCGGAGCCGGGTGCACCGAACCCGTTTCGCGATGCTTTAGCTCGTGCTCCGGGGCTGCTTGTTTGGCATCTGTTTCGAGGCGACACCTGTTCCGACAGGTATATGCGGCAGTGGCCCGGTCCGAAAGCGACTATCAGCGACCACTTTAATCGGCGTCCCCGGAATCAGGACTACGCTGCGGATACTGATGAGCTGTACGCAGCTCGGCTGCGTGTTCCCGGGTTCGATGCATTCGGGGATTACACCATCACGGGGGATTTCTACGCGGCGGGTGGAGGGCGGCCCGGAGCGGTAGCAATTCACCTGAGTTACGAACGGCCTGACGGCACTGTGGGCATGCGACATTTCCTTTCAGATAGCCATGACCGCGCAGATGACGTTCGCGACAAATTTCAAGAAGCTCTCGCTTATTTGATCGACTTTCTAGCGAGGCAGCGCGGGCGTCTTGATTTCTCGTCAGCCTGCGATGAGCTTAAGGTCCTTCAGCAGCGGTCACACTTTCCTGGGCTGCCCGCGCTAAAAAGGATTTCCATCCAGCATCACATCGAGTTGATGATTCAACTCGCCCGGCGGCCTTAGTTCCTTTCGCCGGTCAAGCTGGCGGATTCACGAGGCCGTGGGTACTTTTGTGGGCAGCAGCTATTTCGGCTTGCAACAGAGCCACTACTTCTGCCCTTGCAGTTTTTACGCCGTTCGGGAAGAAATTGTTGATGCCCGGGTCGCAGCCCTGATCGGCCATCACCCCTGCGCGAACGGAGTTAAACATTTCTGCATTGATCAGCATTAGCAGCAATTCTGGGAAGATGACGCAGCGCCCCCGCAGCATGTCCGCCACCCTCTTGCTCATTTCGTTATTGGCGATTTCGACGAGAGCTTTTTTGTCGCCCGTATAGATTGTCACTTTTGAATCTACAGCTGCTGCCGCCAGCCAAAGCGCGTCGCCGGACTGGATGTTCCCGCCTCTGGGAATAATCGTCAGCAAATCTATCGCCTCTGGTGAAAGCGTCAGAGTCTTGAACCCTTTTACTGCCGCGTGCAACGTATCTCGCTGCCCGATATTTGCAAGCAAGCGGATGTGCTTTAGGCGGCCCTCGAAGTCACAAGAGGCGGCTAGAGAGTGCTGCACAATCACGTCTCCGCTGTGCCGTCTGACAAGTTGCTTCGTCGTCGCGTCTAAGAGGTTGTAGCGAGTCGATTTGACGAGCACATCGTTGTCAACGACGGCAGTCATTAAGAAGCCTCGACGCAAAGAGCTCGAGCGACGAAAGATCTTCCCTCATCGGTCATATTGCCCCAGTCGAGATGAGCTCTTGCGATCCGATTAATGAGCTTCGGACCGTCTTTTTGCTCATCGACGGAGATTAAGTTCAGCACCTGCCCGGCTGCTGCCCAAGCGTTGTTTTGCGCAGCAAAGCGAAGCAGTAGGTGCCCGGCATCGATTGCCTGATCGCGAGCCAACTTGGAAATTTGACGTGCTAGGGGTGTGCCGGTAAGTGATGGATTAGCGGGGAGGTCAATCGCCCGCGATCCGGCTAGCAGCGATAATCCGTACTTATTGGCCTCATCTTCCTCGTCATCTTTTTCAACTGAAGAGGTGTCGATGTCTGCATCAAGGATTAGGCCATTCTCCGTCAGGTGACCGAGAGCGATATGGCCAGCCTCGTGCGCAACATAGAAGAGCTGCCATGCGGCGTGCTGGCGTTTCCCCCCAACGACCACGCATGGTCTGCCGCCTACATCCATGACCATTGCATCCGGCCGGCTGAACTTGTCGGGCAGGTCCGAAAAATGGACAACAGGAATGCCGTGCTGCCAAAGAGCAGTCAGCAGGCTTTCCAAGCATACGAGGCCAGTAGACTTGAGGACCTCCACCCTCAGCATTTCTGGGTCAGCTGGCAGCTGCTGCACCTGACTGGCAACAGCGGACGCCACTGACCTTGCGAGCGCCCCAAACATGGCAGCCGCCGGAGTGAGGGCTTCAGCTGAAACCTTTAAAGCACGCTTGAACAAGGGGGGGGAAGGCGGGGTAGCAAAGGCTGCCCCATGCCCAGATAGCAGTGCCTCTAGATCTAGCCCCAGAATGGTGGACAACAGAACTTTGGCTTCGACAAGTTCCGTGGTGCTGGTGGGCGGATATGCCAGCATCCATTCTGGAAGTACCCGCAGTAGGTACCGCCTTTCAATTCCCAGCGCAGAGATGCTGGTTAATAAAGAGTTGAAATCGCTCACTTGCTTGCCCTCGCAATGCATCCAGTTCGCCGAAAACGCTCCGGCGCCTGATGTTTTTTTTGTGAGATCGCGATTTGTCGGCGAGTGGAGTTTAGCTTGCTGGAGTCGGTTTAGTCGACCACATCTCCTATTGCCAGATCACTGCCACTTGGTCACCTAGCGGACGAGATGTTGAAGTTCCATGAGCGTCCGCTAATGGCACTCAGTCGCCACTGACAAAATCAGCCCAAAAACGAAGCTGTAGTCGGTCCGGTCTCTGACTCGGCGCCGTTGCCGACACGATCAAAACCGGCCCTCGCTAGACATCCGCACTAAGCCAATCCCGGCAAAATCTCACCAGCCACCGCATTCGGTGGCTGGCGCCCATACCGGCTCGGCGGCTGTCCGACGTACCGACTGAACGCGGTGCTGAAGGCACTGGCCGAGCCGTAGCCGACGCGCTCGGCGATCTCGGCGAGGCCAAGCTCCTGGCGGCGCAGCAAGCCCTTGGCGACGGCCATGCGCCAGGCGACCAGGTATTCCATCGGCGACAGGCCCAGCGCGCTGGTGAAGCGCTGGTAGAAAGCCGAGCGTGAGAGGGCCGCCTTTCTCGCCAGCTCGGCCACCGTCCAGGGCCGGGCGGGATCGCCGTGGATGTGGCGGATGGCGCGTGCCAGCCGGGCATCGGCCAGGCCGCGCAGCAGGCCGGGCGGTGCGCTTCCGCCGGGCGCGGCGCGCAGGGCTTCGATCAGCAGTACTTCCACCAGGCGGCTGAGCACCAGCTCCCGGCCGGAGCGCTTCTCGCGCGACTCTTCGCTGAGCAAGCGCACCAGCACCGACAAGCGCTCGACGCCGCGCACCTGCACCAGTGCCGGCAACAGTGACACCAGCAAGGCCGAGTCCGGCGAGTCGAACACGAAGTAGCCGCCGAGCAGGCGCACATCGGGGCGCCCGCCACGGCTGCCGTGGCGCAGTTCGCCGGTGCTGCTGGCGCTGACCTTGGGGTCTATCGCCACCGGCTCGGCCGGCTCGAAGCCGGACATGGTGAAGCCCGGCGTGGCCGGCAACAGCACAAAGTCGCCCTGCTCCAGCCGGATCGGCGCCTCGCCGTCCACGGCCAGCAGGCAGCCGCCTTCCAGCACCACGCAGAAGCTCGGTTGCCCGAACACCGAGTAGCGCACCGCCCAGCGTCCGGCGCCGCTGATGCCTTTGGAAAACACCGCGCTGGGGCGGAGCAAGGCGATGACTTCGGTCAAAGGGTCCATAAGATTTGGACGATCAATAACGCTATTTGGACTATTCGTTATAGATCGTACTTCATCGGCACCCTATCGTGGCGTCCATGGAAACCAACCAGGAGACCTCCATGAAAACCGTACTCATCACCGGCTGCTCGTCGGGCTATGGCCTTGAAACCGCGCGCTACTTCCATGACCAGGGCTGGAAAGTGATTGCCACCATGCGCAGGCCGCGCCCGGAACTGCTGCCTGCATCCGAGCGCATGCGGGTGCTGGCGCTGGACGTGACCCAGCCCGAGAGCATCGCCGCCTTAGTGGACGCCAGCGGCCCTATCGACGTGCTGGTGAACAACGCCGGTATCGGCCTGTTCGGCGCCTTCGAGGCAACGCCGATGGCGACCACGCGCGAGCTGTTCGAGACCAACACCTTTGGCGTGATGGCGATGACGCAGGCGCTGCTGCCACAGTTCCGCGCGCGGCGCTCGGGCGTGGTGGTCAACGTCACTTCCAGCGCCACGCTGGCGCCGATGCCGCTGGTGGCCGTGTATACGGCCAGCAAGGCGGCCATCGAGGCCTACACCGCCTCGCTGGCCCATGAGCTGGCGAGCTTCGGGCTGACCGTGAAACTGGTCGAACCGGGCTACGGCCCCAGCACTCGCTTCACCGAAAACGGCGGCGCGCGCATGCAGGGCCTGATTCCGGAGGCCTACGCCGGCTACGCGCGGCAGGTGTTCGCGCTGTTCGCGCAGCCGGCGGCGGTCACCCGCGAGATCGAGGTTGCCGAGGCGGTGTGGCGGGCCGCCAATGACCAGTCGAATCAGCTCCGCTTCCCGGCCGGCGCGGACGCCGTCGCGCTGGCCGCGACGACCGCCCCGGCCTTCGCGCGTTCGCTGACGCCGGCCGGCACCTAGGAAGTCCTGCGGCGGTCGCCAACGACGCAGGCTCGCAGCGGCTGGGCCTGTGTTGCCAGACGCCGGCCGATCACAGACCTTCGAGCAACTCCATCGCTTCTTCGACGCCGCGATCAGCGGCCTCGGTGAGGTCGGCTTTCGCTTCGGTTTTGGCGCCCATCTGCAAGCGGACCTTGCCGCGATTGAAATAGAAGTAGCTGCAGGTCGGACACAGCTCGATGGCGCGGCCGAGATCGGCGAGCGCGCCGGCGTAGTCCTTGAGGCCGGCGCGCGCCTGGCCCCGGTAGGCATAGGCCTCGTCGGTCTCCTCCGGGGCCTTGGCGCGGGCGATCAGGGTGCTGAAGTCGGCCGCCGCGCCCGCGTAGTCGCCGCCGCGCAGCTTGGCGAGGCCACGGTCCTGCAGCGCGCTCTTGAAGGCCGGGTCGGCGGCCAGCGCGCGGTCGTAGGCGGCGACGGCCGCCGGGTAGTTCTCCCGCTCGAACAACTGGCTGGCTTCGTCATAGGCGGCTTGTGCCACCGCGTTGGCGCTGCCGGCCTGGGCGCTCAGCGAACTCAAGGCCAGCACTGCGCCGGCGAACAGGGCGGTCGCGGCCGGGCGGAGGAAAGCAGGGGAAGCCGTCATCGGAGAATCCTCGAAGGAAAAGTGGGTGCGTGTTCAGTGCAGCGTGGTCAGTTCTTGGTCGGCCTCGGGGTGGCCCATCGCGCGCGCCTGCTGCAGCCAGCGCAGGGCGAGTGCGGGATCGCGCGGCAAGTAGCGGCCGTCGCGGTAGTACTGACCCAGGGTCAGCGCCGCGTGCGCGCCATAGGGTTCGCCGAGCGCCACGGCTTTCTCCAGCAGCGCCGCGCCCTGCGGGTTGGCGGCGCCGCCGACGCCGCGCAGCAGGAAGTCGCCGTAGTTGATCAGGCCCATCTGGCTGCCCTGCTCGGCGCTGCGCCGCGCCCAGTCGCGCGCCGCCACCGGGTCGGCCGGCAACAGCTCGCCCACCGCGCGGAAGTCGGCGACATTGGCCTGGGCATCGGCGTGTCCGGCTTCGGCGGCGGCGAGCATCAGCTTCACCCCACGCGGGACATCCCGCTGCACCGTCTGGCCGCCCTGGAACAGCATCACCGCGGCCTCGTACTGCGCCTTGGTCACGCCCGCTTCCGCCGCCTTGAACAGCAGCCGCTCGCCCTGCGGAACATCGGCTTCGCCGCCGATGCCGCGCAGCAGGCAGAGCGCGTAGGAGTAGATGCCCTGCGGGTAGCCGGCCTCGGCGGACCTCGCGATCCACTGCCGGCCGATGCTCTCGTCGGTGGCCACGCTCCGGCCATTGAAGTAGGCGTCGGCGAGCAGGTAGCTGGCCTGACCATCGCCGGCCTTGGCGCCTTCGCGGGCGTATTCGAGAACCTTGGCGGAATCGGGCGCGACGCCGTACTGGCTGCCGTTGGCGTAGAGGCTGGCGAGATCGCCATAGAGCGCGGGGAAGTCGCGCGCCGCCGAGGCGTACCAGCGCAGCGCCTGCTGCGGATCGCGTGCCACGCCACCGCTGCCGGTGATGAGCGTTTGCGCCGCAAACATCTGCGCGGCGCTGTCGCCGGCGTTGGCAGCCTTGCGCAGGTAGGTCATGGCTTCCGGCGCGTTGGCGCTGAGCCCACCCTTGCCAACCAGCAGCGCCCGGCCGTAGCCGCTGGCGCCGCGCACGCTGCCCTGCTCGGCGGCCTGGCGATACCAGCGCACCGCCTGCGCGTCGTCGCGGGCCGTGCCGATGCCGAACTCGTACATCGAGCCGGCGTTGCCAAGCGCGGTCTCGTCGCCAGCCTGCGCCGCTTGCAGGGTGTAGCGGAAGGCGGCGGCATCGTCCTTGGCCACGCCCTGGCCCAGGGCATACATCGCTCCCAGGGTGCTGGCCGCCGCCGCATCGCCCGCTTGCGCGGCCAGCGCGTACCAGCTCGCCGCCTTGGTGGCGTCGCGCTCGACCACGCCCACGCCTTCGCGATAAGCGTCGCCCAGCGTGCGCGCCAGCCCGGGCTTGCCGCTGCGCGCCTCGGCTTCCATGCGCTGCAGCAGGTCGTAGCCGGAAGGCGGCGCGGGCTGCGCTGCGGCCTGGGATCGGGCCTGCTCGCGGGCGCTGCGCTCGGCGGCCTCGGCCTGCGCCATGGCGCGCTGGAAGGCGGCATAGCGGGCATCGCGCTCGGCCGAGATGCGCGCGTAATAGCCGGCGGTCTGCCGCGCCATATCGGCCTGGGCACCGGCGATGATGCCGGCGGTGGACCGTTGCTCGGCGCGATACAGCTCGTCCATGCGGGCACTGAAACGGTCGGCATCGAACTGGCTGCGCCAGTCAGCCACAGCCGTGGCGCTGACCAGCAACCAGGCCGCGCACAGCAGGGAGGATTTCAGAACGTGTTTGCGCATGGCGGCTTCAGCGCGTCGGCGTGGCGGCGGGGCGCGGAATGGCGCCGTCGATCAGCCGGAAGCTGTCGCAGGCGATGCCGCTCTGCGAAGGCACCACGTAGCCGGCCCCGGTCTTTTGCTTGATGAAGGCCTTGAAGGTTTCGTAGTCGACGAAGTCGTTCTTCTTGCGGTCTTCCGGGACCAGCACGCCTTCGGCGATGAAGCGCATGCCGAGTGTCGGCCGACAGCCGGCGGTGGCCAGCACCAGTTGCGGATCGCGCTGGCTGCGGCCGTCGCGGGCCTTGACCTCCACGGCCAGGGTGATCAGGTGCTGATCAAGGCTGGTGCCGGACTGCCAGCTCTCGTCGGCGTACAGGCGCACCACCGAGTAGACATGGAAGTCGGGCTCCTTCAGGCGCGACCAGTCGGCGCCACCCACCGGGCGCAACTGGGTGTTTTCATACAGATCGGCTTCCATCGCCCGGAGCTGCGCCAGGCTGCCCGGCGCGTAGTCGGCGCCCGCCCTGACGTAGAGCAGACCTTTTGCCCGGTCGACACGCTCGACGCGGTCGTAGCGGAACGGAAACTGACCAAAGCGCACCGTCTCGCCGTTGGCGGAGTAGACCGTCTGGCCAAATACGAAGTGCTCGGCGTCGATCCAGCGCAGGCGCGGATTGTCGCCACAGAACAACCCGGCGATGGTGGCGACCTTCTTGCCCTTGTAGTCGAGCAGATAGCCGTAGTCGTCGCCATCGCCGCCGCTGACCTGCGCGAACACACGGCCGTTCTCGGCCGGGGTGTAGCAACGCGCGGCGGGCAGGCTGGCGACCCGTTCGCCGTTGCGGTCGATCAACAGGCCCTTGTAGTCGTACTTGCCCTTGCGCCCGCTGACCACCAGGGCGACTTCGTCGTAGAACGGCGTGGCCGCGAAGAATTCCGGCTTGATCTTCCAGCCGCCATCGGGGCCGATGTAGCCGAGGCGGAGGCTGGCCTCGTCATACGCCACCGCCAGCCCCTGATGAAAGCCGCTGCCCTGGCCTTTGACATTGCCCAGATGCGGCTGGTCGGAGATCAGCTTGCCGTCGCGGTCATAAATCGCCTTCACGGTCATGAATTCGGCGTAGGAGCTGCTCTTTTCGGTGGACCACGGCGAGCGGCGGCCGTCAGCCGTGGCGATCAGGATGCTCTCATCGTCCATCACCTCGGCATCTGGAATCGCCACCTTGAGATCGGCCGAGAGCACCCCCCGGGTGACCTGACCATCGCGCTCGGCCCGGTATCTGAACAGGCCCGCGACCGGCGTGGTGTAGAGCGACTCCAGGTCCCTGGTGATGGGCGGCGCCTCCTCCAGCTTGTTGCCCCGACCGTCGACGACGTGCAGCGGCCGGATCAGCTTGAAATAGCCGCTCATGGGGCCGGTGCCGTACTGCATGTCTTCCCAGACCATGTAGCGGTCGGGGCCGAGCACCAGCGCGAAGCCGTAGCGCGGCGGCAGCACCCAGTTGCCGTCGGCGTCGGCGAGCCCGACGCGACCCTTGCTGAGCACCGTGCGCAGGCCCTCCTGCGGCGGAATCAACTCCTCGTAGAAGGGCACTTCCAGGCCCTGGGCGCTGAGACCGCCAACCAGCGGGATGTCCGCAGCCGAAGCCGCCACGCCAAAGACGTTTGCGACGCCGATCAGCGCGCCGCACCACCAACCGATACCCTTGTTTCGCATGGATGCTCCCGACCGCACGAGGCCCTGACCCCGGAACGCCAGCGGCAAGCGGTAGGCCGTGTAGGCACACCAAGCCTTGCGCTGGCCCGGTCACTGTAGGGAGACCCCGTGGCAGGGCCCACTCCGCATATGGGGAGGGGGCCACGGAACCGCCGCGACGGCAGGGCGGCGACCTCCGGTGTAGGCTGCGCGCCGATTTCCGGCCCTCGTAGGCGCAGACCCATGTCCCACACCGACAACCGTAGAGGCATCCTCGCCATGCTGGTGGCGGTGGCGCTGTTCTCGTTGATGGATGCCGGGCTCAAGGCGCTGAGCCCGCACTACCCGCCCATGCAGATGGCGGCGCTGCGCGGCCTGTCCTCGCTGCCGCTGGTGGCGCTGTGGATCCTCGCCAGCGGCCGCGCCGCCTCGCTGCTGCGCATCCGCTGGCCGCTGCACCTGTTCCGTGGCCTGCTCGGCATCGCAATGATGGCGAGCTTCACCTACGCGCTGCGCACGCTGCCGCTGTCCACCGCCTACAGCCTGTTCTTCATCGCGCCGCTGCTGATCACCGCGCTCTCTGGCCCGCTGCTCGGCGAGCGGGTGGGCCGGGCGCGCTGGCTGGCAATCGGCTTTGGCATCGTCGGCATGCTGGTGATCCTGCGTCCCAGCGGCGAGGGCCTGCTGAGCCTGCCGGCACTGGCGGTGCTGCTGGCCGCCAGCGGCTATGCGTTTTCGGCAATCACCGTGCGGGTGCTGGCGCGCAGCGATAGCAGCCAGGCGATGGTGTTCTGGCTGATGACGCTGATGGGCGTCGGCGCGGCGCTGCTGGCGGCGCCGCAATGGCAGAGCATTGCAGCCGCACACTGGCCGATCATCGCCGGCATCGGCCTCTGCGGCACGCTGGGGCAGATCGCCATCACCGAAGCCTTCTCGCGCGGCGAGGCCTCGGTGATCGCGCCGCTGGAATACTCGGCGCTGGCCTGGGCGCTGGGGCTGGACCTGCTGCTCTGGCGGCATCTGCCGGACGGCATCACCCTGCTCGGCGCGGCCATCATCGTCGCGGCCGGCGTGTTCCTGATCCGCCAGGAGCGTGGTCCCAAGGCGGTGCTGCCGGAGGCGCAGTAGCGGCAAGAAGCGACCCCTCCGGCTCCTACGGAGCCACCTCCCCTGCACGCAGGGGAGGCATTCGCTGCGCCTCCCCTACTTGTAGGGGAGGTGGCGCGCAGCGCCGGAGGGGTAAGCCCGAAGACTTCCATTCCGGCAACGACCTCGCCATAATCCGCCGCCATGAAGCTCTCCCGCGCCCTCAAAGCCATTCTCGTCGTCGCCGTCGTTACCGACGCGTCGTAGGGGAGCTGCTGAATCAACCAACCCCCGCCGACGCGAAATCGGCGGGGGTTTTTCTTTGCGCTTCACCCCACCGGTTTCTCGTCCCAGGGTCGCAACGACCGCAGTACCAAGGACGAACGATGAACCACTCACAGACCGGCGCGGAACTGATCGTGCACTTGCTGGAACGCCAGGGCGTGGACCTGGTCGCCGGCATTCCCGGCGGCGCCATCCTGCCGCTCTACGAGGCGCTCGGCGGCGACACCCGCGTGCGCCATGTGCTGGCGCGCCACGAGCAGGCCGCAGGCTTCATCGCCCAGGGCATGGCGCGGGTGAGCGGCAAGGCCGGCGTCTGCCTCGCCACCTCCGGCCCCGGCGTGACCAATTTGCTCACCGCCATCGCCGACGCCAAGCTCGACTCGGTGCCGCTGGTCTGCATCACCGGCCAGGTGCCGCAGCACCTGATCGGCACCGATGCCTTCCAGGAAGTGAAGACCGGGCATCTGGTGGACTCCATCACCAAGGCCAACTTCTTCGCGCGCTCGGTGGAGGATCTGCTGTGGATGATCCCCGAGGCCTTCCGCATCGCCGAGTCCGGCCGCCCCGGTCCGGTGCTGGTGGACGTGCCCAAGGACGTGCAGTTGCAGCGCATCGCCCTGCCACTGCCGCCGCCACCGAGCCTGAGCGAGACCGCCGAGGAGCGCCGCCAGCCCACCGGCACCGCCTGGGCGACGGCGGCGGCAATGATCAACGCCGCGCAGAAGCCGGTGCTCTATCTGGGCGGCGGCGTGGTCAAGGCGGGCGGCTGGGAAGCCGCGCGCGCGGTGGCCGAGAAGGCCGGGCTGCCGACCGCCACCAGCCTGATGGCGCTGGGCAGCCTGCCCGCCGGGCACCCGCTGGCGCTGGGCATGCTCGGCATGCACGGCGCCAAGGCCACCAACCATGTGCTCGACGAGTGCGATCTGCTGATCGCCGTCGGCGCGCGCTTTGACGACCGCGCCACCGGCCAACCCAGCGGCTTCTGCCCGCAGGCGCAGATCATCCACATCGACCTCGACGCCCGCGAGTTCGGCAAGATCAAGACCCCGACCCTGGCCTTGCAGGCCGACGCCCGCCAGGCGCTGGAAACCCTGCTGCCGCGTCTGCGGGCGCAGAGCCGCCCCGGCTGGCTGGCGCGCATCGCCGCGCTACGCGCGGCCTTCCCCGCCGAACCCACGCGCGACAGCCTGCACGACCCCAGCGGCCTGATCGCCGCCGTGGCGGAACTCGCCGGCCCGGAGGCGCTGATCAGCACCGATGTCGGCCAGCACCAGATGTGGGTGGCGCAGCACTACCCGTTTGCGCGACCGGATCGCTGGCTGACTTCCGGCGGACTCGGGACCATGGGCTTTGGCCTGCCGGCCGCCATCGGCGCGGCGCTGGCGCGGCCGGACCTCGCCAATGTCTGCTTCACCGGCGACGGCAGCCTGCTGATGAACGTGCAGGAGCTGGCGACCCTCGCCGAGCTGGATCTGCCGGTGAAGATCGTGCTGCTCGACAACGCTGCGCTGGGCCTGGTGCGCCAGCAGCAGACGCTGTTCTACAAGCAGCGCCATGTGGCCTCGCACTACGTCACTCCCACCGACTTCGCGAAGGTGGCGGAGGCCTTCGGCATCCCCGCCTACGATCTCGGCCGCCTGAGCGAACCGCGCGCGGCGCTGGAGGCCGCCTTCCGCAGCGCCGGCCCAGCGCTGATCCGGGTGCCGGTGGACGCCGACCGCCAGGTACTGCCGATGGTGGTGCCGGGGCGCTCCAACCTGGAAGCGATCGGCTCCGAGCTGGTCGATACCGAGACCTGAAAAATGCCCGCCACCCTGATCGAAGTCCGCCGCGTCTACTCGCCGGAAGAAGAACTCGCGCTGATCGACGCCGTGCATGCGGCGCTGGTGTCCGCCTTCCGCATTCCCGAAACTGACAAGACCGTGCGCCTGCTGGTGCACGCGCCGCAGCGCATGGCCTGCTCGCCAAAGCTGAAGCAGCCGGAGCGCTTCACCTTGGTGAGCATCGACGCCTTCGCCGGCCGTTCGCTCGATGCCAAGCGCGCGCTCTACCAGGCCATCGTCGCCGGGCTGGAGCCGCTCGGCATCCCGCGCGATCACCTCAAGGTGCTGCTGCGCGAACTGCCGCAGGAAAACTGGGGCATCCGTGGCGGTCAGGCGGCCTGCGATGTCGACCTGGGCTTCCGGGTCGAGGTCTAGCACCCTCAATCCCCTCACCCGCCTGCGGGGGAGGGTTAGGGTGGGGGCGTTTGGCCCAAGTAAAGAACGCCCCTATCCCGCCGTCGGCCAACTTCGGAGCGATATTGAATCGCTCCGAAAGCGGAGCCAACGGCTCCCCCGCGCGCGGGGGAAGGAGCAGGGTCAGGCCTTTTCGCCGCCCAGCGCTGCGACCAGATCGGCCAGCAGCGCCGAGAGCGTGCCGGTCATCAGCGTGAAGTCGGCCTCGAACTGCTGCTCGGGGGTGGCGAAGCTGGATTCGTCGCCGTTCTTGTCCATCTCCAGGAATTTCACCCGCTTCACCTGGAAGGGCTCGACCAGCAGCAGGCTCAGGCGCTCGCGCCAGACCAGGCCGACGCGGGTGGCCAGCTTGCCGCCGCTGATGTGCTCGCGGATCTCCTTCACCGACAGGTCGTGGCGCAGATAGCGCACGGTGGCGCCGTCTTCGCCAGTGCCTTTTAGCTCGCACTCGCTGTCGAGCGCGAAGTCGCGCGTCGCCTTGCCCAGCGTCAGCCACTGGGTCATCGCGCCCTGCGGCGACATCTCGGTTTCCAGGCGGGTCACCGGCAGCTCGCCGAGGCTGTTGCGCAACTGTTCCAGCAGTTCTTCGGCGCGCGCCGGACTGGAGGCATCGACCACCAGCCAGCGAGCGTCCGGGTCGATCCAGGCGCGGGTGACGCGGCGCTTAGCGAAGGCGCGCGGCAGCAGCTCGGCGGTGACCCGCTCCTTGAGGTCACGCAACTGCTTGCGGCCGGGTTTGTAGCCCTGCTTCTGTTCGAGTTCGGCGGCGCGTTCCAGGGCTTCCTGATTGACCACGCTGGCCGGCAGGATCTTCTGCTCGCTGCCCATGGCGATCAGCAACTGCTTGCCCTGCGAAGCCACCAGCCCCGCCGCACCCTCGCCGGACACCGGCGGCACCCAGCCACGGGTTTGCAGGCTGAGGCCGCTGCACGGCAGCAGCGGCTGCTTGGCGAGCACCGCCTCCAGGCTGCCCGGGGTCATCGCCCAGCCGTTGGCGAGGCGGTAGATCTGCAGATTCTTGAACCACATGGAGGTGCTGCCCTCGGTATCCGGGCGGCGATGATAGTGGACCGCCCGGCTCTTGCGGGCCGGCCGCCGGCTGGTTCAGGCTAGCGACCGGGCAATATTTCCAACAAAAACGACGAAACCCACCATGGCGAAGCTGGTTTGGCAGGTGCCGGGACAGGCGCCGCTCGCTTTCCCTCTCCGGCACGAACGGATCTCGGTCGGCCGCGATGCCGGCAATGATCTGCGCCTGCCGGAGCCAGCGGTCAGCGCCCGTCACGCGGCGCTGTTCGTGCGCGGCGGCAGGGTCACGGTGCAGGACCTCAATTCCAGCAACGGCACCTGGGTCAATGGCAGCCGCATCGACAGCCAGGAACTGGTGCACGGCGATACCGTCGCCTTCGGCCGGGTGGCGATGCGCTTCGTCGACGAGGCGCCGGCGGCGGTAGAACCGAAGTTCGCGGCCACGCTGCCACGGCCGGTCATGGCCGCCAATGCCGAGCCGGAAGTCCCGCAGCTACCGCCGGACGGCGACACCCGTCCGCAGATGGCCGACGACGGCGCTCCGGACCTGCAGGAGCTGGATCGCCTGCTGGGCTCGATCCGCAGCTTCCGCGAGCAGGAGGAAGACGCCCAGCGCCAGCGTCAGGCCGAGCTGCTGCGCGAGTGGCGCACCACCCTCGCCTACGCCGAGGCGATGAAGACCCGGCTGGCCGGCGAGAGTCGCATCCGCTATTTCGAGGTGTCCGAGCGCCGCCACGAGATCGTGCTGCGGGTGGTGCGCAGCGAGGGGCAGCCGAACCGCCTGCTGTCACTCACCTGGGGCCACCCGGACCAGCGCGACAAGGCTCCGGACGGCATCTGGGTGCGCGCTTCGGGCGTGCAGGATCGCCGCTACGAGAAGTCCGCCGAGGCGGTGCGCGAGCTGGTCTCCCAACTGGCGCTGTTCCTCGCCTAGGCTGACAGGCCCTTAGGCGGCCTCGGCCATCACGGGCATCGCCTGCTTGACCGGCTTGCGGGTCTGGTTGAGGTGGTCGAGCTGCACCCAGCGCAGCACCTCGATGCGGCCATCCAGGTGCTCGACCAGCGCGGTGCAGCTTTCCACCCAGTCACCGCAGTTGTGGTAGCTGACGCCGCCGATGTCGCGCATCTCGGCGTGGTGGATGTGGCCGCAGACCACGCCGTCCAGGCCCCGCCGGCGGCACTCGTGCGCCACCGACTCCTCGAAGGTCGAGACCACGTTGACCGCCGTCTTGACGTGCTGCTTGGCGAAGGCCGACAGGCTCCAGTAGCCCATGCCGAGCAGGCTGCGGGCGCGGTTGAACCAGTAGTTGAAGCGCATGGTGCCTTCGTAGAGGCTGTCACCGGCCATCGCGATCCAGGCGTGGTAGCGGGTGATGACGTCGAAGGCGTCGCCGTGGGTGATCAGCAGCCTGCGACCGTCGGCGGTCTGGTGCACCAGCTCGTTGACGAACTTGATGTTGCCCAGCTCCAGCCGGAAGCCGACGAACTTGCGCAGGAACTCGTCGTGGTTGCCGGTGACGTAGTAGACCCGGGTGCCGCGCTTGGCCTTGGTCAGCACCTTGCGCACGACGTTGGTGTGCTCCTGCGGCCAGTAGAAATTGTTCTTCAGCTTCCAGCCGTCGATGATGTCGCCGACCAGGTAGAGCGTGTCGCAGGTGTGGCTCTTGAGGAACTCGACCAGGTGCTCGGCCTTGCAGCCGGGCGTGCCGAGATGCACGTCGGAGATCCAGACCGTGCGGTAGTGGGTCTTGCCGGCTTCCGACTCGGCCTTGCCGGGCTTGGCACTGACGGCCTTGCTACTGGTACGGGCTCTTTTCATGGGCACGGATTTTCCAGCCGGCGCGTGACGATTGCGTGACGCGAATCCGGGGCCTGCGGTCGGAGTTCAGAACGGGTTCAGGCGCCGGCGCGAGGCTGCCGCTGCGGCCGACTTTCCGGTCCGCGTTCTCCGAGGCACACCCCATGAACAAGCGCATCGTCTGCGGTCTGCTGGCCGGCCTGGCCAGCTTCAGCCTGCTGCCGACCACAGCCCTCGCCGACACCCGGGTCTACGTCGGCATCGGCCTGCCCTACCCGCCCGCCGTGGTGATCGAATCACCGCGCCACCGCCATTACCCGCCGCCGCGCTACTACTCCGAGCCGGTGGTCTATTACCGTCCGGCCCCGGTCTATTACTACGACCGGGGCTGGGACCGTCACGAGCACGGCCGCCATTGCCGCCACGACGACGACCGTGGCGGCTGGCGCGGACGCGATGATGATCGCGGCTACTGGCGTGGCGGCGACGACCATCGCCATGGAGGCTACCGTCGCTGAGTCGGCACAGGCACAAAAAAGCCCGGCCGGAGCCGGGCTTTTCTTTAGGCGCGCGGACTTCAGTGACGGAAGTGGCGGACGCCGGTGAACACCATCGCCATGCCGTGCTCGTCGGCGGCGGCGATCACCTCGCTGTCGCGCATCGAACCGCCCGGCTGGATCACCGCGCTGATGCCGGCAGCGGCAGCGGCGTCGATGCCGTCACGGAACGGGAAGAAGGCATCCGAGGCCATCACGCTGCCGGCGACGGTGAGTTTCTCGTCGGCCGCCTTGATGCCGGCGATCTTCGCCGAGTAGACGCGGCTCATCTGGCCGGCGCCGACGCCGATGGTCTGGCGGTTGCGCGCGTAGACGATGGCATTGCTCTTCACGAACTTCGCCACCTTGGCGGCGAAGATCAGATCGTGGATCTCGGCCTCGGTCGGCGCGCGCTTGGTGACGATCTTGAGGCCGGCTTCGCTGGGCAGGGCGAGGTCGGCGTCCTGAACCAAGAGGCCGCCGCCGACGCGCTTCCAGTCGAAGCTCGCGGCCGGCTGTGACGGCCACTCGCCGGTCACCAGCAGGCGCACATTGGGCTTGGCCGCCACCGCCGCCACCGCCTCGGCGTCGGCGCTGGGGGCGATGATGACCTCGACGAACTGCCGCCCGACGATCAACTGCGCGGTGGCGCCATCGAGCGGCCGGTTGAAGGCGATGATGCCGCCGAAGGCGCTGGTGGGATCGGTCTGGTAGGCCAGCTCGTAGGCGGCACGGATGCCGTCCAGCGACACCGCCACGCCACAGGGGTTGGCGTGCTTGACGATCACGCAGGCCGGCTTCACGAAGGCCTGCACGCAGGCCAGCGCGGCATCGGCGTCGGCGAGGTTGTTGTAGCTGAGTTCCTTGCCCTGAAGCTGCTTCGCCGCCGCCAGCGAACCGGCCGGCGGATTCGCCTCGGTGTAGAAGGCGGCGCGCTGGTGCGGATTCTCGCCGTAGCGCAGCGACTGCACCTTGTTGAGTTGCAGGCCGAACACCGCCGGAAAGGGATCGCGACTGCCGTCCTCGGCGACGCTGGAGAGATAGGCCGCGACCGCCGCGTCGTAGCGGGCGGTGAGCGCGAAGGCCTTGAGCGCGAGCCGGCGACGGGTGGCGAGCGTCAGGCCGCCCTGGGCATCGAGTTCCGCCAGCAGGCCGGTGTAATCGGCGGGATCGACCAAGACGCCGACATGGGCATGGTTCTTGGCGGTGGCGCGCAGCATCGCCGGGCCGCCGATGTCGATGTTCTCGATGGCGTCGGCGTCGGCCACGCCGGGCTTGGCGACGGTCTGCTCGAAGGGATAGAGGTTGACCACCAGGAGATCAATCGGCGCGATGCCATGCTCGGCCATCACCGCGTCATCGAGGCCGCGTCGGCCCAGCAGACCGCCGTGAATCTTCGGATGCAGGGTCTTGACCCGGCCGTCCATGATCTCCGGGAAGCCGGTGTGCTCGCCGACTTCGGTGACCTTCAGGCCAGCGTCGCGCAGCAGCTTGCAGGTGCCGCCGGTGGAGAGCAGCTCGACGCCCCGCTGCTGCAGGCCCTGGGCGAGTTCCAGCACGCCGGCCTTGTCGGAAACCGACAGCAGCGCGCGGCGGATCTTGGCGAGCGGCGTGGGCGCGACCTGCGCGGCGACGATGCTCACAGGCGACGCTCGGACAGACCTTCGCTCCGGGCAGCCGCCAGCGCGCCGGCGGTGGCCTTGGCGCTGATCTTGTACTGGCCCAGCTTCTTGCGCAGGGTGGCGCGGTTGAGGCCGAGCATGTCGGCGGCCTTCGACTGATTGCCCCGGCAATAGGCCAGCGTGGCGCGCAGCAGCGGCGGCTCGACCTGCGCCAGGATCACGTCATAGAGGTTTTCCGGCGCGTGGCCGTTCAGCGCCCGGAAGTAATCGTTGAGGCTGTCGGAGACGGCATGGCTGAGCGGCTTGGTATCACGCTCGTAGGGCTTGAACGACATGGGTCTTACGAACGCTTGGGGCGTCCGCGCGCAGCGAAAAGGGCGGCAATGATACCCCCAAGGCCGGCGGTTAAAAAGCGTTCAGTACGCCGGATTTTTGTGACAGCCTCATTGTCGCCGGCCGTTGATGCGGTTCCAGCCTTCGCGCTGGCCGTCCGGCTCGAAGCTGAACCAGGGCGCGTAGGCGGCGCGCACTTCCTCGGCCTGCCGTTCCAGCAGGCCGGCCAGCGCGAATGGCGCGCCCGGCTCGGCGCAGCTCGCCAGCAGCGGCGCCAGCTGGATCAGCGGATTGGCCAGGATGTTGGCGACCAGCACGCCGTGCGGTGCCGCTTGGAAGTCTTCCGCCAGCAGCGTGGTCACCCGCTCGGCGACGCCGTTGACGGCAGCGTTGTCGCGGGTCGCGGTCAGCGCCTGCGGGTCGATGTCCACGCACACTGCACGCTCGGCGCCCAGCAGCAGGGCGGCGATGGCGAGAATGCCGCTGCCGCAGCCGAAATCGAGCACGGTGCGGCCCTTGAGATCGGTCTGCGCCAGCCATTCCAGGCACAGATAGGTCGAGGGATGAGTGCCGGTGCCGAAGGCGAGGCCGGGATCGAGCAGCAGCACCGTGGCATCGGCCTCGGTGACCTCGTGGCGCTTGGCGCGCGGCACCACCCAGAACTTCTCGGCGATGCGCTGCACCGGCCAGTGCTCCAGCCAGACCCGCACCCAGTCGCGGTCCTCGATCAGCAGGGTTTCGGTGCGCAGCGCCTCGCGCTCGGGCAAGGCCTCGCGCAAGGCGGCGAGCACCGGCGCGAGGTCGTGGTCTTCCTTGAAGTAGGCCTGGGTGATGGTGTCGGGCCAGAACGGCGTTTCGCCGGGCAGGGGCTCCAGGATCGGGCTGTCGGCGGCGTCGATGAAGCTCACCGCCGCCGCTTCGTGGGCGCTCAGCAACTCCTCGGCGAAGTCGGGAGTCCGGGTAAACACGCGCAGTTGCAGCCAGGCCATGGCAGTTCCGTGGAATCTAGGGGCGCCTAGGGTAGCGCGACCCAGCCCCTCGCCGCGTCAGGCCACCAACTCCTCCAGACCGCTGGCCAGCTTGTTGACCGGCGGCATCTTCTCCGCCGCCGCCAGTTCCAGACCCAGATGGTCGAGCACGCGGATGTCCAGGGTCATCAGGCTGGTGTCGGCGCTGTCGTGACGCTCGTAGCCGGCAGCGAAATGGCTGCCCAGATAGACGCAGGCGGCGGGGCGCGAAAAGTCCTCGGCATAGAGCGGGTCCGGGGCGTGGCGGATGGCGTCGACCATGCCGGGCGGAAAGCGCCAGCTTTCGGCCAGCTCGGCGCCGAGATCGGAATAGGCAAAGCCGACCTGCGCCCGCTCGCAGACCGCGCGCTCGCGGTCGAAGAAGCGGGTCTGACGCTCCACCTCGCGGAGTTCTTCCTCCATCGCCATCACCATCAGCGGCTCACCGATGGCGTGCAGCAGTCCGGCGGTGAACGCGGCCTGCGCGTCCTCGCCACATTGGCCGGCGAAGTAGCGGGCGCTGACCGCCGTGTGCAGGCAATAGCGCCAGAACAGATCACGCCCCAGCGAGGCCGGCACCTTGACGCTGGCGGCGAAGCCGGCGCCGACCACCAGCATGCGCAGGGCATCCAGGCCCATGAACACGATGGCGTCGTTGACGCTGGTGACGGTGCGGCTGCGCCGGTAGTAGGCGGAATTGGCCAGACGCAGCACCTTGGCGGCGATCACCGGATCGGTGTTCACCAGCCGGGCGATGCGCGTCAGATCAATCTGCGGCTGGTCGAAGGTGGCGATCAGCTCCTGCACCACCTTCGGCACCGCCGGCAGGGTGTGGACGCGGGACATCAGGTTGGCGGGCGTGGCGAGCATGGCGAGACCGGGCGGCGGGGCTGTTCGCTCTAGATCGGCCCCGACCACTCCCAGCTTGATCCCATGCGGCGCCTTCGGTCGGCGCCGCCCTACCGCTCAACCCTCGCCGCGCTCCAGCATCTGTCCGAGGTAGTGGATGTGGTGCTCGCCGGCGACGAAGGTGGCGTCATCAAGGATGCGCCGCTGCAGCGGGATGTTGGTCTGGATGCCGTCGATCGCCATCTCCGAGAGCGCGATCCGCATGCGCGCCATCGCCGATTCGCGGGTCACGCCATAGGTGATCAGCTTGCCGATCATCGAGTCGTAATTGGGCGGCACCCGGTAGCCCGCGTAGCAGTGCGAGTCGATACGCACGCCCGGCCCACCGGGTACGTGGTAGCGCTTGATCTCGCCCGGCGAGGGCACGAAGGTCTTGGGGTTCTCGGCGTTGATGCGGCACTCGATGGCGTGGCCGCGCGGATTGACCTGGTTCTGGTCGATCCACAGCGTCTCACCCTGGGCGATGCGGATCTGCGCCTGGATCAGATCGACCCCGGTCACCAGCTCGGTCACCGGATGCTCGACCTGGATGCGGGTGTTCATCTCGATGAAGTAGAAGCGCCCCTTGGCGTAGAGGAACTCCATGGTGCCGGCGCCGCGATAGCCGATGCGCTTGCAGGCCTCGACGCAAAGTGCGCCGATCTCGGCACGCTGGGCAGCGGTGATGCCGGGCGCCGGGCTTTCCTCGATCACCTTCTGGTTGCGGCGCTGCATGGAGCAGTCGCGCTCGCCCAAGTGCACGCAGTTGCCGTGACCGTCGGCGAGTACCTGAATCTCGATGTGGCGCGGCTCTTCGAGGAATTTCTCCAGGAACACCGAGCCGTCCTTGAAGGCATTGAGCGCCTCGGTGCGGGCCAGCTGGATCTTGTTGATCAGCTCGGCCTCCTCGCGCACCACATGCATGCCGCGACCACCGCCACCGGCGGCGGCCTTGATCAGCACCGGGTAGCCGACCTTCTGGGCGATCTCGCGGCACTTGGCCTCGTCGTCCGGCAGCACGCCGTCGGAGCCCGGTACGCAGGGCACGCCGGCCGCGATCATCTCGGCCTTGGCGCTGGTCTTGCCGCCCATCAGCCGGATGGTTTCCGAGCGCGGACCGATGAACACGAAGCCGGATTTCTCGACGCTCTCGGCGAAGTCGGCGTTCTCGGAGAGGAAGCCGTAGCCTGGGTGGATGGCGTCGGCCTGGGTGACCTCGGCGGCGGAGATGATCGCCGCCATGTTGAGGTAGCTGCCAGAGGCGGCCGCCGGGCCGATGCACACCGACTCGTCGGCGAGCAGCACGTGCTTCAAGTCGCGGTCGGCGGTGGAATACACCGCCACCGTCTTGATGCCCATCTCGCGGCAGGCGCGCTGGATGCGCAGGGCGATTTCGCCACGGTTGGCGATCAGGATCTTGTTGAACATGGCGCCGGCGCTAGGACCTGTGAACGCTATGGGAGTCGCTGCGGCCGAAGGCTGTTTTGGCGCAGCGCAAGGAAGGGAGGCCGCGCGATGGTTGATACCATCGAAGGACTCGCTGACGCCGCGATGCGCCAAAACAGTCCGGCGCCGACACGGTGTTTGCGAAGCAAGGGGTGCGGGAGGCGCCGGAGGTGCTCGTGCCCGCACCCACCTCGCTGCGCGAAGGCCCCGTGGCACGAGCACGCCCCGAAGGGTTGCGGCCAGAAAGCCGCCATGCCGCGTTGCTCGTCGCTCGTTTAGAACGACTAAACCACGCTCCTCGCGCCTCGCCTGGCGGCTTTCTGACTCGCAACGCAGCGATTCCCATAGCGTTCACAGGTCCTAGGCGGGGTCGATGGCGAACAGCGGTTGGTCGAACTCCACCGGCTTCTCGTTCTCGGCAAGCACGGCGGCAATCACGCCGTTCTTGTCGGCCTCGATCTGGTTGAGCATCTTCATGGCTTCGATGATGCAAAGAACCTGCCCGGCCTTCACCGTCTGCCCCACTTCCACGAAGGACTTCGCGCCCGGCGAGGGCGAGCGGTAGAAGGTGCCGACCATCGGCGACTTGACGATGTGCTGGTTGCTGGCCGGGGCGGCAGGTGCGGCGGCCGGTGCCGCCGCGGCGGGCGCGGCTGCCGCGACCGCAGCGGGTGCCGGCGGCTGCGGGTACTGGCCGTAGGCGGCGGGCGGCAGCATCACCTGCTGGGCCAGACCACCGGTGGGATAGCGGCTGATGCGCACGCTCTCCTCACCTTCCTTCACTTCCAGCTCGGCGATGCCGGACTCTTCTACCAGGTCGATGAGCGTCTTGATCTTGCGCAGGTCCATGACGGGTGAGGCTCCAAGGGAGGATCAGCGGTTCGTTGCCGTTGACCGGATGAGGAAGGGAACGGAGAAGAAACTCAGAGCGCCGGTCGCAGCCGCTCGTGCAGCGCCTGCAACGCCAGCCGGTAACCGGCCGGACCGAAACCGACGATCACGCCGGCGGCCTTGTCCGACAGGTAGGAGTGCTGCCGGAACGGTTCGCGGGCGTAGACGTTGGACAGATGCACTTCCACGAAGGGCAGATTGACCGCCACCAGGGCATCGCGCAGGGCGATGCTGGTGTGGGTGTAGGCGCCGGGGTTGATGATGATGGCGTCGACGCCCTCCACCGCCGCCTGCTGGATGCGGTCCACCAAAGCACCTTCGTGATTGGACTGGAAGCAGGACAGCCGGTGACCGAGGATCACTGCCTCGCCAGTGAGCGCCGACTCGATGGCGGCGAGGCTCTGGTGGCCGTAAATACCCGGCTCACGGCTGCCGAGCAGGTTGAGATTGGGACCGTTGACCAGCAGCAGGTGGCTCAAGGGAGCGTGACGCGGTTCACGAACATGAACGGAGTCTGCCCCAAGGGCCCGCCGGGAAGCAAATCAAAGGAGATGGGGCCCACTTAGCGGATTTTGATGACCACTTGGTGACTCGTGCATCAGCCCTCGGCGGGCAGGAAGCGGTCCAGCAGCATCGCCAGTTTGGCGGCGTCGATTCCGCCCATTTCCAGGTGCCGGATCAGCCCGTCGGGGCCGATCAGCACGGTGTAGGGGATCGCCCCCAGGCTATTGCCCAGGCTCTCCATGGCGGTCAGCACCGCCTCGTCGCCGGCCAGGGTCGGGTAGTTGAAGCCCATTTCCTGCACCGCCTTGCGGACCGCCTCGGGGTCGTCCATCGCCACCCCCAGCACCTGCAGGCCACGCGCGCCCTGCTCGGCCTGGGCCCGGATCAGCAGCGGAATCTCTTCCATGCAGGGCCCGCACCAGGTCGCCCAGAAATTGACCAGCAGCCAGCGCCCCCGCCATTCGGAGAGCTTGCGCGGTTTGCCGTCGAGGTCGTTGAGAGTGACTTCCGGCGCCGGCCGCCCCTCCAGTGCGCCGTTGGCCGGCGGAACCCGGGGCACGCCTTCCGGGATCACCGGCGCGACCGGCTGGAAATGCCGCGCCACCCCATAGCCGCCGCTGGCGGCGACCACCGCGATCAGCAGCGCGCCCAGCGCCTGCCGGGAAAAAACCGCGCTCAAGGGACCGCGACCAGTTTGGTCTGCGGCGGGTAGCAGACGCCGATGTCGGCGCAGCCCTGGTAGCGCACCCGCAAGGTGCGCGGCAGCGGCGCGCCCGCAGCCAGCGGGATGCTCGCCTGCAACTGATCGCGGTAGATCTCGACGCTGCCGAATTCCGGATCCTGCTTGCTCTCGCCCTTGGGCAACTGCGCCGCCGCCAGGCTGAGCTTGGCCGGATTGTCGACGCTGACCTTGAGCATGTGCCGGTAGAGGTAGTAGCCGGGCGCCACGTTCCATTCCAGCTTCAGATTGCCGCCGTCGCGGCGCGCGCCCAGGAACTGGAAGGCCTGATCCACCGGCAGCAGGGCGTCGGGCCTGACCTTGGGCTGGAGCAGGCCGCCGGCCGCCAGCGCCGGCGCGCTCAGCAGGAGGACGCCGCTCAAGGCGAGGGAGAGTCGGAAACCTGGGATAGCAGCCATTGCAGGTAGGGAGGATGGGCGTCGTCGAGCTTGACCGCGACGATTTCGGGAAGTTCGTAGGGGTGCATACGCAGAACGGCGGCGCGCAGATCCGCAAAGCGGCCTTCGGCGGTCTTCGCGATCAGCAGGGTCTCGCCGTCTTCGCAGACTTCGCCCTGCCAGCGGTAGACCGAACGCAGGCCCGGCAGCAGGTTCACGCAGGCGGCCAGCCGCGACTCCACCAGGGCGCGCGCCAGCACGGGCGCCGCGTCGGCGGGAGCGGAGATCAGGACCAACAGGGCGGACATGCGGATTGCGGATTGCGGATTGCGGATTGCGGATTGCGGATTGCGGATTGCGGATTGCGGATTGCGGCGAAGCATAGCGGCACAATGCCGGGGCCACCGAGAGCCGCCATGACCACCCAGATCCGCCCTGCCCGCGCCGACGACTGCGAACTGATCGTTGCCCTGATCCGCGAACTCGCCGAGTACGAAAAGCTGCTCGACCAGTGCCAGGCCACTCCGGAGGCGCTGCGGGAATCGCTGTTCGGCCAGCGCCCCTGGGCGGAATGCCTGATCGCCGAACAGCACGGCCAGGGGGTGGGCTTTGCGCTGTACTTCCACAACTACTCGACTTTCCTGGCCAAGCCCGGCCTGTATCTGGAAGACCTCTACGTGCGCCCGGCGGCGCGTGGGCTCGGGCTCGGCAAGGCGCTGCTGGCGGCGCTGGCCAAGCTGGCGGTCGAGCGCGGCTGCGGCCGCTTCGAATGGAGCGTGCTGGACTGGAACAGCCCGGCGATCCGCTTCTACGAGAGCCTCGGCGCCCGGCCCCAGGACGAATGGACGATCTACCGGATCACTGGCGAGGCCCTGAACACCCTGGCGAAGCAGGCGCAGACGTAAACTCTCCGGCAATTCCGCCTTGCCGCCGGCGACGCCGGCTTCCGCCATGACTGCTTCCTACGTCTACCCCGCCGCCGCGCCCGAGCGCGACGCCCTGCGCCGCGCCATCTCCGCCGCCTACCTGGCCGACGAGACCGCCCTGGTCAACAAGCTGCTCGGCCTCGCCGCGCTGCCGCCCGAACACGCCAGCCTGGTGGTGCGCCAGGCCGCCGACTGGGTGGAGCGGGTGCGGCGCCTGAAGAACGAGCAGTCGCCGCTTGACGCCTTCATGCAGCAGTACGACCTCTCCAGCGAGGAAGGGGTGCTGCTGATGTGCCTGGCCGAGGCGCTGCTACGCATCCCCGACGACGCCACCGCCGACAAACTGATCGCCGACAAGCTCGGCGATGCCGACTGGGAATCGCACTTCGGCAAATCAGATTCACTGTTCGTCAACGCCGGCACCTGGGGCCTGATGCTCACCGGCAAGATCGTCAAGCTCGCACCCGACACCACCTCCGACTTCCGCCGCGCGCTCAACAAGCTGGTGGCGAAGTCCACCGAGCCGGTGATCCAGCTCGCGGTGCGCCAGGCGATGCGGCTGATGGGCTCGCAGTTCGTGATGGGCCGGACCATCGGCGAGGCGCTGAAGAACGCCCGCAGCAAGGCCCACCGCGCCTACCTGCACAGCTACGACATGCTCGGCGAGGCGGCCCTGACCAGCGCCGACGCCGAGCGCTACTTCAAGGCCTACCAGGACGCCATCGCCGCCATCGGCAAGGCGGTGCGCGAGGACGCGGTATTCGCCAGTGCGCCGGTCTACGGCCGCCCCAACATCTCGGTGAAGCTCTCGGCGCTGCACCCGCGCTACGAGCTGGCGCAGCGCGAGCGCGTGCTGCGCGAGCTGACACCGAAGCTGCTGGCGCTGGCCCAGCAGGCCAAGGCCGAGGGCATCGGCCTGACCGTCGATGCCGAGGAGGCGGATCGCCTGGAACTGTCGCTGGACCTGATCGAGGCGGTGTACGCCGACGACTCGCTGGCCGGCTACGAAGGCTTCGGCCTGGCCGTGCAGGCCTTCCAGAAGCGCGGCCTGGCCGTGATCGACTGGCTGGAACAACTGGCGCGCCGCGTCGGCCGGCGTCTGGCGGTGCGGCTGGTCAAGGGCGCCTACTGGGACACCGAGGTCAAACGCTCCCAGGAGCAGGGCCTGGCCGGCTACCCGGTGTACACCCGCAAGGCCAACACCGATGTCGCCTACCTGGCCTGCGCGCGCCGCCTGCTGGCCGCGCGCGAGGTCTTCTACCCCATGCTCGCCACCCACAACGCCCACTCCGTGGCAGCGGTGCGTGCCTACGCCGGTGACGAACTCGGCTACGAGTTCCAGCGCCTGCACGGCATGGGCGAGGCGCTCTACCAGGTGGTGAAGGAAGACCTGCCAGTGCCCTGCCGGGTCTACTCGCCGGTGGGCTCGCACGAGGATCTTCTGCCCTACCTCGTGCGTCGTCTGCTGGAGAACGGCGCCAACACCTCCTTCGTCAACCGCATCTTCGACGACAACACCCCGCCCGAGGCGCTGGTCGCCGATCCGGTGGAGGCGGTGCGCGCGCTGCCGGTGAAGACCAACCCGCATCTGCCGCTGCCGTCCGAGCTCTACGGCGCCGAGCGGCGCAATTCCGCCGGGCTGTTCCTGACTTCGGAGCCCGACCTCGCCGCGCTCGCCACGCAACTCACCAGCGTTCAGACGCCGATGCGGGCGACCTCGATCACCGCCAGCCTGACCATGCCGGGCGAGACTCATCCGGTCAGCGACCCCGCCGACCGCCGCCGGACGCTGGGCGAGTGGACCGCGCTGCAGCTCACCGCGATCCCCACCCTGGTCGCCGACGCCCGCCGCGCCCAACCGGGCTGGAACGCGCTCTCCGCCGACGCCCGCGCCCTGGTTCTGGAACGCGCCGCCGACCGGCTGGAAGCCGAGCCGGCGCTGTATCTGCGACTGCTGCTGCGCGAGGCCGGCAAGACGCTCGCCGACGCCAACGCCGAGGTGCGCGAAGCGGTGGACTTCCTGCGCTACTACGCGGCGCAGGCGCGCAAGCTGATGAGCCGGCCGACCGCCCTGCCCGGCCCCACCGGCGAGCACAATGAGCTGCAACTGCACGGCAAGGGCCTGTTCGTCTGCATCTCGCCCTGGAACTTCCCGCTGGCCATCTTCGCCGGCCAGATCGCGGCGGCGCTGGCGGCCGGCAACGCGGTGATCGCCAAGCCCGCCGAGCAGACCAACCTGATCGCCTACGCCTTCACCAGCCTGCTGCACGAGGCCGGCGTGCCACGCGCGGTGCTGCAACTGGCGCTGGGCGATGGCCTAGTCGGCGGCGCGCTGGTCGGCGCCGAGGGCGTGATCGGCGTCGCCTTCACCGGCTCGGTGGAAGTGGCGCAGAAGATCAACCGCAGTCTCGCCGCGCGGCCCGGACCCATCGCCACCCTGATCGCCGAGACCGGCGGCCAGAACGCGATGATCGTCGATAGTTCGGCCTTGCCCGAGCAGGTGGTGAAGGACGCCATCCACAGCGCCTTCTATTCCGCCGGCCAGCGTTGCAGCGCGCTGCGTCTGCTCTGCGTGCAGGAGGAGATCGCCGACAAGGTCTCGCAGCTGCTGGCGGGCGCGATGCAGGAGCTGGTGCCGGGCGACCCGGCGCTGCTGGCCACCGACATCGGCCCGGTGATCGACGAGGAGGCACGCGACAAGCTGCTGGCCCACGCCGCACGCATGCGCGCCGAAGCCCGGCTGATCGGCGAGCTGCCCCTCCCCACGAGCTGCGCGCACGGCAGCTTCGTCGCGCCGCTGGCGGTGGAGCTGGACAACCTGGCGGCGCTGCGCGAGGAGCAGTTCGGGCCGATCCTGCATCTGCTCCGCTACCGGGCCGATCAGCTCGATGCCCTGATCGACCAGATCAACGGGCTGGGCTACGGCCTGACCCTGGGCGTGCACTCGCGCATCGAGCGCACCTGGCGGCGGGTGCAGGCGCGCACGCTGGTCGGCAACAGCTATATCAATCGCGGCATGACCGGCGCGGTGGTGGGTGTGCAGCCGTTCGGTGGCGAGGGCCTGTCCGGCACCGGCCCCAAGGCCGGCGGCCCGCACTACCTGCTGCGCTTCGTCACCGAGCGCACGCTGTCGGTGAACACCTCGGCGGTGGGCGGCAACGCCCGGCTGCTGGCGGCCAGCGCCTGAGCGAGGATCGGGCGAAGACCGGAGCGGCGCGCCTCAGCGCGGGCTGAGGCGGGTTTCCAGTTGCAGCTTGCAGGCCAGCCTGAGGCCGCTGACGTCGGCCTCGCAGCCCTGGATCTGGCGTGGCTGCGGCACCGACTCCGAGCCGGCGAGCGTGGAATTGAGTATCAGGCCACCGAACAGCGAGCCGGCGCCAAAGGTCGTCAGCAGCAGCCAGCGGCGGCGGCGGCGCCAGTCGGCCTCGTCGTAGATTCGCAGCATGGGTGGCGTCCGAGTCGGGTCTGACGACACTGTCGCCGGAGACCCACCGCCGGTAGCGCCGGGGACGATGGGCGGCGCATTGGCGCCGACCAAGCGTCCCGCCCGGGGCCTCAGCGCTTGCCCAGGCTGACGTCGCCGGAGAAGCTGGTGAGCACGATGTTGCCGCGTCCCTCGCCCAGGCGCAGCACCGTGCGCTTGCCGTCACCGGCCGGGGTGGTGGCATCGAAGTCGCTGTGCTTTTCGCCGCTGAAAGTCTTCAGCGTTACCTCGGCGGATAGCGCCGCCGGCGCGTCGAAGCGGACATCGCCGGACAGCGACTCGGCCTTCACCACCGCATCCAGTGCCGCCGCCGCGCGCAGGTCGACGTCGCCGGATACCGACTTCAGCTCCAGGCGACTGAAGGTGCCGCCCTCGACGCGGACATCGCCGGATACCGACTCCGCGCTCAGCGCGCCGGACGGGCCCTCGATGTTGGCATCGCCGCTGACCGTGCTGACCTTGGTGTCGACCGCCAGGGGCGCCCGCACGGTGAGATCGCCGCTGACGGTCTGCACGCTGAGCTGGCGCGAGTTGACCTCGACCTGGACATCGCCGCTGACCGTGCGCGCCACCAGCGCGCCCTTGAGGCCGCGCACCACCAGATCGGCACTGGTGCCGTCCAGGGTCAGCGCCACTCCGGCCGGCACCCGCAGGTGCAGGCGGGTTTCGTCGTAGGGCCCGTAGCGGTCGGACTTCTTGGTCTTGACCTCCAGCTTGAGGTCGCCCGGAGTGCCGCTGATGTCGAGCTTTTCGACGTTGTCAGCGAGCTGGGCGGCGATGTCCAGGCTGGCCTTGTCCCAGGCCTCGACCTGGATCACGCCGGCGACATTGCGCACGCTCAGGCGCGCCTCGGCGTTCAGCGGCCGCTGCTCGGCAAACTCGCGCGGGGCGGCCTGAGCCAGGCTGGCCACCATGGCCAGCGCCAGTGCGGGGAAGGTGATGCGACGCATGGGTAACTCCTTCAATCGTGTTCGCTGTTGTACAGACCCTGCAGGGAGCGGCGCTGCGCCTCGGCGGCGGCCAGCAGGTCCTGCAGGGATTCGGATTCCGGGTCCAGCCGCAGGGCGCGCTTCAGCTCGCGCTCGGCCTGGCTGACCATCTTCAGATTGGCGCGCAGCAGGCCACGGTGGTGACCGCCGGCCTTGTAGCTGCGGGCAGCGAAACGGCCCGAGGGGCGGTAGTCGACATTGACCAGCCCGCTGGCGGGATCGTCGCCGGCCTCCGGCAAACCTTCCCAGCTCTCGGTGCGCAGGCTGCGCAGCTGCCGGGGCAGGCTCGCCACCAGCTCGCCCTGCGGCGGCTGCCAGACCGCACCGCTGCCGGTGCTTGCCGGCGCAGCCGGCGCCGAGGCCAGGTTCAGCGCCGCCGTGGTCTCCGGCACCGGGCTGGGGCTGCGCAGGATCAAGCCGACCAGGCTGGCGACGCCAAGGCTGGCGGCGAGGCCGTAGGCCCAGAGCGGCTGGCGCCGCCGCCGTGGCGGCAGGCGCGCCTCGATGCCGGACCAGAGGTCGCGCTCGGGCAGGCGCTCGCGCGCCAGTTGCTCCAGGCCGGGGACCGGAGCCTGCTCGTGGCCGGCGTCGCCCTGCTCGGGACGTTGCGGGCGGGTGCTCATGACAACCACTCCTTCATCAGTTTGCGGGCGCGATGCAGCTGCGCCTTGGAAGTGCCGACCGCGATGCCGGTAGCGGCGGCGATTTCGTCGTGCTGCCAACCTTCGAGATCGTGCAGCACCAGAACGGCGCGGGCGCCCTTTGGCAGACGCGCCAGCGCGCGCTCGACATCCAGGCGATCACCGAGGCTGGCGCTGGGGTTGTGGCCGGGTTCGGCGGCGCCGTCCTCCAGTGCCTGGTCGAAGCTGGTCCAGCGCTTGAGCAGCCGGTGTTCGCCCAGCACCACGTTGACGGTGAGGCGGTGCAACCAGGTGGAGAAGGCGGATTCGCCACGGAAACTGTCGAGCTTCTCCCAGGCGCGCACGAAGGCATCCTGGGCGGCCTGGTCGGCCTTGGCGGCATCGCCGTCGCAGAGTCGCCAGCAGAGTCCGTAGACCTTGCCGATGTGGCGGCGGTACAGGCGTTCAAAAGCGCGGGCGTCACCACGGGCGGCGGCGCGCACGTCCTGGGCGTCGTCACCGAGCGCCGGCGCGCGCGCGGGGCCGGTCACCACCTGCGGTTCGTTGGCCGCGTCGGGCATCGTCAGAGACATGTCGAAGGTGGCGGAACTGAGATCCATGCCGCTTCGATGCGACTCCGGGTCCTGGGGTTTGAATGTCATCCGACCTCCCCGTTCAGACCGGGCCTTGGGGCGCCTATGATCAGCGCCCGTCTGCGGCCATCCTCGCACAGCCCCGCCATGAGCAGCCACGATGAATAGCGCCAGCCTGCTGGTCACCGCCGCCGGCGCCCACCTGCTGGCGGTGATGAGCCCCGGCCCGGATTTCGCGATGGTCAGCCGTCAGACCCTGGCGCACGGCCGCGCCGCCGGGCTGCGCACCGCCTGGGGCATCGCCACCGGCATCGTCTTTCATGTCGGCTATGCGCTGTTCGGCCTGGGCTGGCTGCTGGAAGCCTACCCGCTGCTGCTGGAACTGCTGCGCTACGCCGGCGCTGGCTTCCTGGTGTGGATGGGCAGCCGCGCCCTGCGCAGCGCGCCACCGAGCGTCGGCATGCCCGCTGCGGCGGAGACGGCAGCGCCGGCGCGCCACGATTTCCTGATCGGCCTGGCCACCAATCTGTTCAACCCCAAGGCCACGCTGTTCTTCGTCGCGCTCTGCTCGGCGCTGCTGACCACGCCGACGCCGATGACGCAGAAACTCGGCCTGGCCGCCTGGATCGTGCTGACCACCGGGGCCTGGTTCAGCCTGGTCGCCCTGCTGCTGGGCCTGCCGGCCGCCCGCGCGCGGCTGGCCGCCAAGGCCTGGCTGATCGACCGCGCCATGGGCCTGGTGCTGGTGCTGCTCGGCCTGGGGATGCTGCTGGCGCCGCTGATGCCGACCTGATCGCGGTGCGAGCGCTCAGGGCTGCTTGGCGATGGAGCGCCAGAGCATGCCGAACAGCACATTGGCCTGGGCGGTGAGCGGCTCGCGCTGGCCACGGTGGATGTGCATCTGCACCAGCCGGCCGAGCACGCCGAAAAAGTAGTCGAGCAGCACCTTCTCGCTCACCTCGTCGGTGAGGATGCCCTTCTCGCGGCCCTCGTGCAGCACCTTGATGAAGGTGCCGAACAGCGCCGGGTTCTCGTAGTTCTCCTGCTTGCGCCAGGTGTTCACATAGACGCTGCTCATCAGCATCTGCGCGACCTTGGGGTTCTTCTCGAAGAAATCGAGAGTGACCCAGAACACCTTGCGCAGGCGCTCCTTGTAGTCCTCGATGCCTTGCAGGTGGTCGATCATCCGCGCTGCCAGCAGCCCCAGCCAGGAGTCCAGGCCGGAGAACAGCAGCGCCTCCTTGCTGCCGTAGTACTTGTAGAGCGTCTGCAGGCTGACGTTGGCGCCGCGAGCGATCTCGATGAGCCCGACGCGATGGAATTCCCGCTCCGCGAAGATGTCCAAAACGGCCTGCTCGATGCGGGCGCGGGTGGCCGGGTCGATCTGCCCGGGCCTGCCCTCGACGGCTGCCGGCGCAGCGGCATTGGCGACCTGCTTCTTCTTCATTCCGTAATTATCCTTACTACCGCTTTGACAGTACCGACAGCACCCCAGTGGCGGCGCTGCATTGACGACCGAATACCTGCTACCTATGCTCGGGCAGCAACGTGCCAGCCGGTATGCACGCACCCTGCCAACGCCTTACCAAGGCGATTCAGACAGCATTGATCGTAATTCAGATTACCAACTCGAACAAGACCATGACCGACGCCTACATTTTCGATGCCGTGCGCACCCCTCGCGGCAAGGGCAAGAAGGACGGCAGCCTCCACGAGGTGACGCCGATCCACCTGTTGAAGAACCTCTTCGACGCCCTGCGCGAGCGTAATCAGCTGGATACCTCCTACGTCGACGACGTGGTGCTCGGCTGCGTCACGGCGGTCGGCGAGCAGGGCGCGGACATCGCCCGCATCGCTGCGCTGTACGCCGGCTGGCACCAGTCGGTGGCGGGCGTCACCCTCAACCGTTTCTGCGCCTCCGGCCTGGAAGCGGTGAACCTCGCCGCCATGAAGGTGATGAGCGGCCAGGAACAGCTGGTGGTGGCCGGCGGTATCGAGAGCATGTCGCGCTGGGCCATGGGCAGCGACGGCGGTGCGATGGTGATGGACCCGCGCGTCAACGGCGCCATTGGCTTTGCTCCGCAGGGCATCGGCGCCGACCTGATCGCCAGCCTGGAAGGCTTCAGCCGCCGCGATGTCGACGAATTCGCAGTGCGCTCGCACCAGCGTGCGGCGGCGGCGCAGGCGGCCGGCTATTTCGACAAGACCCGCGTGCCGGTGAAGGACGTCAACGGCCTGGTCGTGCTCGACCACGACGAGACCATCCGCGCCGGCACCACGCTGGAAACCCTCGCTGGTCTCAAGCCCAGCTTCGCCGACATGGGCGCGATGGGCTTCGACGCCACCGCCCTGCGCAAGTACACCACGGTGGAAAAGATCGACCACGTCCACCACGCCGGCAACAGCTCCGGCATCGTCGACGGCGCCTCGCTGATGCTGATCGGCAGCCAGGAGATCGGCGCCAAGCTGGGCCTCAAGGCCCGCGCCCGCATCAAGGCCTGCGCGGTCACCGGCAGCGAGCCGACCATCATGCTCACCGGCATCGGCCCGGCCGCGAAGAAGGCATTGAAGCAGGCCGGCATGAGCGCCAAGGACATCGACCTCTACGAGATCAACGAGGCCTTCGCCGCCGTGGTGCTGCGAGCCGCCCGCGACCTCGACATCCCGCTCGACAAGATCAACGTCAACGGCGGCTCCATCGCCATGGGCCATCCGCTCGGCGCCACCGGCTGCATCATCCTCGGCACCCTGCTCGACGAACTGGAGCGCAGCGGCAAGCAGACCGGCCTCGCCTCGCTCTGCGTCGGCGGCGGCATGGGCATCGCCGCGATCATCGAACGGGTGTGAGCCCGAGGGCTCACACGTCTCGCGCGCAGAAGCGCGACAGCCAAGGAACACGGAGCAAACCATGAGTGCAGTCCAATTCACTGTTGATGCCGATGGCATCGCCACCCTCGTCCTCGACATGCCGGGCCGTTCGATGAACGTGCTCAACGACGAGCTGACCACGCCGTTCGGCGAGGCCATCAGCAAGATCGAAGGCGACGCCGCCATCAAAGGCGTGATCATCACCAGCGGTAAGAAGGAATTCCTCGCCGGCGCCGACATCGAGAAGGTCTACGCGATGACCGACCCGAAGGAAGCCTTCGAAATGGCCGAGGCCTACAAGGCTTTCCTGCGCCGGCTGGAGAAGTGCGGCCGGCCGGTGGTGGCCGCGCTCAACGGCACCGCGCTCGGCGGCGGCCTGGAGCTGGCGCTGGCCTGCCATTACCGCGTCGCCATCGACGACGCAAAAGCCAAGTTCGGCCTGCCGGAAGTGAAGCTGGGCCTCTTGCCCGGCGGCGGCGGCACCCAGCGGCTGCCGCGCCTGATCGGCATGCAGGCGGCGCTGCAGCCGATGCTGGAAGGCAAGGAGTTCAAACCCTCGGAAGCCAAGCTCGCCGGCTTCATCAACGAGCTGGCCAAGGACAAGGACGAGCTGCTCGCCAAGGCCAAGGCCTGGGTACTGGCCAATCCCAAGGCGGTGCAGCCCTGGGACGACAAGAAGTTCAAGTTCCCCGGCGGCGACTCCAAGAGCCCGGCGATGGTGCAACTGCTGGCCATCGCGCCGTCGATGGCGCACGCCAAGACCCAGGAGAACTACCCGGCCGCCGACAACATCCTGTCCTGCGTCTACGAAGGCGGCGTGGTGGACTTCGAGACCGGCTGCCGCATCGAGTCGCGCTACTTCGCCGAGCTGGTGGTGTCGCAGGTGTCGAAGAACATGATCGGCACGCTGTGGTTCCAGCTCAACGCCATCAACAAGGGCAAGTCGCGGCCGGAGGGTTTCCCCCGCTCTTCGGTGAAGAAGCTGGGCGTGCTCGGCGCCGGCATGATGGGGGCGGGCATCGCCTACGTCTCGGCCAAGGTCGGCATCGAGGTAGTGCTGCTCGACACCAGCCAGGAGGCCGCCGACAAGGGCAAGGCCTACTCCACGACACTGCTCGACAAGCAGGTGAAGAAGGGGCGCATGACCGCCGGCGCGCGCGACGAATTCCTCGCCCGCATCACGCCCACCACCGACTTCGCGAAGATAGAAGGTTGCGATCTGGTCATCGAAGCCGTGTTCGAGGACCGCAGCATCAAGGCCGAGGTGACGAAGAAGACCGAGGCCGTGCTCGCCGCCTCCGCCACCTTCGCCTCCAACACCTCCACGCTACCGATCACCGGCCTCGCCACCGCCAGCACGCGGCCGAAGAACTTCATCGGCCTGCACTTCTTCTCGCCGGTCGACAAGATGCCGCTGGTCGAGATCATCCTCGGTGCCGAGACCTCGCCGGAAACCCTGGCGAAGGGCTTCGACTACGTGCAGCAGATCAAGAAGACGCCGATCGTGGTCAACGACTCGCGCGGCTTCTATACCAGCCGCGTGTTTGCCACCTACATCATGGAAGGGGCCTCGCTGCTGCTCGAAGGCCAGCACCCGCGCTCGATCGAGATGGCGGGTCTGAAGGCCGGCATGCCGGTCGGGCCGCTGGCGCTGCACGACGAGGTCTCGCTCTCGCTCAGCCACCACATCCTCGAACAGACCCGCAAGGACTACGCGGCCGAGGGCAAGGCCATGCCCGAACATCCTGCCAATGCCCTGATCGAGAAGATGGTCAAGACGCTCGACCGCCCGGGCAAGAAGGCCGGCAAGGGCTTCTACGACTATCCGCAGAATGGCGAGAAGCATCTCTGGAAGGGCCTGGCCGAGCAGTTCCCGCTGTCCCCGAACCAGCTTGAGCAGTCGGCGCTGATCGACCGCTTGATGTATGTGCAGGCCAACGAGGCTGCCAAGTGCTTTGAGGAGAACGTGGTGATGACGGTCGCCGATACCAACATCGGCTCGATCTTCGGCTGGGGCTTCGCGCCTCACCAGGGCGGCGCGCTGCAGTTCATCAACGCGGTCGGCGTCGCGAAGTTCGTCGCCCGTAGCGAGGAACTGGCGGCGAAGTACGGCGCGCGTTTCCAGCCGGCGGCGCTGCTGAAGAAGATGGCGGCCGAAGGCCGGCGCTTCGAGTAGCGATGTTCACCGCCCCGCGCACGCACTTACTCCTCCCCCCGCCTGCGGGGGGATGTTGGGAGGGGGGCGTTGCCACGCCCCGCCATTGCCCGACAAAACGCCCCCACCCCAACCCTTCCCCGCAAGCGGGGGAGGGAGTTTTGGGCGAGGCTTGAACGTGCGCTTACTCGGCCGACTGCTGCTGGTTCTCCTGAGCCTCGTCGCCCTGCTGTTGCTGGCGCTGAAGCTGCGCTACGGCGGCGGCAGCACCGACTTCCCGGATCGCAGCGGCACGCCCAGCCTGCCGGCCTCGGCGCTGGAAGTGGTCGCCGAACTACCGACGCCGCCCGGCAACATCGCGGTCTCGGCGCAGGGCCGGGTGTTTGTCTCGCTGCACCCGGAGGCCAGGCCCAGCCAGACCCTGGTGGAACTGGTGGACGGCCAGATGCGCCCCTGGCCGAGCGCCGCGGCGCAGGCGCGGTTCACCGACGTGCTGGGCATCCGCATCGACGGCCAGCAGCGGCTGTGGACGCTCGACAACGGCGGTCATGGCTTGAAGGCGGTGAAGCTCACCGCCTTCGACCTGGCCACCGGCGCAGTGCTGCGCGAGATCGTCTTCCCGCGCGCCCTCGCCGGCCTCGGCTCGCACTACAACGATCTGCAGGTCTCGGCCGACGGTGGCACCGTCTACATCGCCGATGCCAGCTTCTTCGGCCTCAGGCCGGCGCTGGTGGTGGTGGATGTCGCCAGCGGCCAGGCAAGGCGCCTGCTCGAAGGCCATCCCTCGGTGGTGGCGGAGAAGTACATCCCGGTGGTGCAGGGCCGCAGGATGGAGGCCTTCGGCCTGGTCGCGATCCGTCCCGGCGTCGACTCCATCGCACTCTCGCGCGACGACCAGTGGCTGTACTACGCGCCCATCAGCAACAGCCATCTCTACCGCATCCGCACCGCCGACCTGCGCAACCCGGCGCTGGAAGCGGAGCAGCTCGCCGGCCAGGTGGAAACACTCGCGCCCAAGACCATGTCGGACGGCCTCAGCAGCGACGATCAGGGCCGCATCTACCTCTCCGACCTCGAACACTCCGCCGTCGTCCGCTACACGCCGGAGACCGGCGCGCTGGAAACGCTGATCAAGACCGAAGCCCTACGCTGGCCCGACGGATTTTCCTTCGGACCGGACGGCTGGCTCTACGTCACCGGCTCGGCGCTGCAGCAGGTGATCGGCCTGCCGGCGGCCAGCGTCGCCGCCCACGCCCCTTACCCGGTGTTCCGCTTTCAGCCTGGCGCAAGCGCTGCGGCCGGACACTGACCCCCTTTCCTTTCCCCGCTTAGGAGCAATGCCATGTTCGGTCTACTGTTGAACTGGATGAAGTCCAACAAGATGCTGCCGCAGATTTCCGACACCGAGCGCCAGGCGCTGGAGGCCGGATCGGTGTGGATCGACGGCGAGTTCTTCGGCGGCAATCCCGATTTCAGCAAGATGCTCGCCGAGGCCTACTCGCGGGTGTCTCCGGAGGAGCAGGCCTTCCTCGACGGGCCGGTGGAGGAGCTGATGCGGATGATCGACCGCTACGAGATCAACCGCACCAAGCAGGTGCCGCCGGAGATCCTCGAGTTCCTTAAGAGCAAGGGCTTCATGTCCTTCCTGATCGACAAGAAGTACGGCGGTCTGAAGTTCTCCAAGCTGGCCATCTCCACGATCATGGCCAAGGTCACCAGCTACAACGCCGGGGTCGGCACCTATGTGGTGATCCCGAACACCCTGGGCGCCGCCGAGCTGATCATCCACTACGGCACCCAGGAGCAGAAAGACCACTACCTGCCCAAGCTGGCGCGCGGCGAGTACATCCCCTGCTTTGGTCTCACCGAGCCCACCGCCGGCTCCGACGCCGCCAGCATCAAGGCCGAGGGCGAGGTGTTCCGCGACGCCGACGGCGAGATCAAGATCCGGCTCAACTTCCGCAAGCGCTACATCACCCTGGCGCCGGTCGCCAATCTGGTGACCCTGGCCTGCAAGCTGCGCGATCCGCAGGAGCTGCTCGGCAAGGGCCAGGAGCCGGGCATCACCTGCCTGATGATCCACAAGGGCACGCCGGGCTTTAGCAGCGGCGACCACCACATGCCGATCGGCGACGCCTTCGACAACGGTCCGCTCTACGGCAAGGACGTGGTGGTGCCGGCCGGCAACATCATCGGTGGCGTCGAGCGCGCCGGCCAGGGCTGGAAGATGCTCATGGAACAGCTCGCCGGTGGCCGCGCGGTATCGCTGCCGGCCGGCGCGGTCGGCGGTGCCAAGGCGGTGGCGGCCGCTACCGGCGCCTATTCGATGGTGCGCCAGCAGTTCGGCATTGCCGTCGGCCGCATGGAAGGCGTCGAGGACAAGGTCGGCAAGATCGCCGCGCTCAGCTATCTGCTGGAAGCCTCGCGGGTGTTCGGCTGCTCGGCGCTCGATGCCGGCCAGGAGCCGCCGGTGACCTCGGCGATCCTCAAGGCCTACACCACCGAGCTCAGCCGCCAGCTCATCATCGACGGCATGGACGTGTTCAGCGGCGCCGGCGTCATGCAGGGCCCCAACAACATCCTCGGCATCGGCTACTCGACCGCGCCAGTGGGCGTGACGGTGGAAGGCGCCAACATCATGACCCGCACCCTGATCGTGTTCGGCCAGGGCGCCATCCGCTGCCATCCGCACGCACTGGAGGTGGTGCACGGCGTCGAGGAGGGCGATGTCGGCAAGTTCCGCAAGCATCTGCTCGGCTGGTTTGGCCACGTCATCGCCGGCTTCGGCCGCACCCTGGTGCGCGGGCTCACCCGTGGCTGGACGGTGTCGGTGCCGGAAGTCGCGCCGGAAACCCGGACCTACTACCGCCGCCTTGGCTGGGCGGCGGCGCGCTACGGCCTGTATACCGACCTCGCGATGTTCGCCATCGGCGGCAAGCTGAAGGCGCGCGGCAAACTCACCGGCCGCTATGCCGACGCCCTGGCCTGGCAGCTGCTCGGCTTCTCGGCGCTGCGCCGCTTCGAGGCCGAGGGCCGCCGCGCCGAAGACCTGCCGCTGGTGCAGTACGCGCTGGAGTATTCGCTGACCCAGGTGCAGCAGGCCTACGAGGGCATCATCGCCAACTTCGACGGCCTGCTCGGCAGCCTGCTGCGTCTGCTGGTCACGCCGGGCCTGCGGCTGAATCCGCTGGCGACCCTGCCCAGCGACCGGCTCAGCCACGCCGCCGCGCTCACCATCCAGAGCCACAACGCGCAGTTCCAGCGCCTGACCGAGTACGTGTTCACCCCGCCCGAGAACGCCGGCGGCCTGGGCCGGCTGCTGCGCGCCTTCCGCCTGGTGACCGAGGTGCAGCCCATCCTCGCCAAGATCCACGCCGCGCAGAAGGCCCGCAAGCTGCCGCGCGGCACGGCCGAGGAACTGGCCGGCGAAGCCGCGCATCTGGGAGTGATCGAGCGCGAGGAGGCCAACCAGGTCGCCGCCGCCCTGGCGGCACGCCTGGAAGCGGTCGAAGTGGACGTGTTCAAGCCCGAGCAGTACTACACCGACAGCAAGGGCAGCCAGGGCATCTACTTCGGCGCACCCGAGCCCAAGCGGGTGGTTAACGGCTGAGCGAAGACGGTGGCTGGCGATGGTGCAAGAGATGGCTCAGAATTTCTTTCTAATCTTTAAAAGTTAGAAAGAAATGGCGCGGCCAGCAAAAAAACTGCCACCAATGATTCTGGAGCTACTGCCAACCCACTCCCGGGATTTAGTCACTGCAGTAGCAGAACGAGCAAATGTTAGTCGGCCTACGGTTTCAAGCCACATCCGCAAGCTTGAACGTGATGGCTGGATCACGAGCATTGGCACAACACACAAGACCTATCGCCTCGGGGCGAAGCGACTGAGGCTCCGAGCACTGCCCATCTCTAAAGACTTAGACGAAAGCCAGATTTGGCGCGAGGAGTTTTCCGTGCTCGCCGGTGACATGAGCCAGAACGTCCGCCAAATCTTGGAGCACGGTTTTACCGAGATGGTCAATAACGTTAAGGACCATTCTGGAGGAGCGACTCTGAGCTGTGCATTCATGGCAAGCCCCAGCCAAGTGACTCTCGCGATCTATGACGACGGTGAAGGCATTTTTCGTCGCATTAGGCGTCTGTGCGGATTGGCCGACGACAGACTGGCCCTCCTTGAACTAGCCAAAGGAAAATTGACTACCGATCCGGCAAACCACAGCGGAGAAGGCATTTTCTTCACCTCGCGGGCGTTCGACCATTTTGCAATTCTGTCGGGAGGATTGATTTTTACGCACGACGCAAATGCTGACTGGCTGCAAGAGGAAGACGGACTTACTGAGACAAAAATGCCCGAGACAGGAACGGGAGTTTTCATGATGCTTGCGAGAGAGTCGAAACGGGATCTGCAGAGCGTCTTCGATCGCTTCGCCGCACCGGAAGAATTTAGCTTCAGCAAAACCATTGTTCCGTTGCGAATGGCCCGTCTGGGCGACGAGAACTTGCTATCCCGTTCCCAAGCCAAACGCGCGCTATCGCGGGTGGACCGTTTCAAGACCGTGCTATTCGACTTCACTGAAGTACAAAGCATCGGACAGGCTTTCGCCGATGAGATTTTCCGCGTTTTCGCCAACGCTCACCCCGATGTGGAGTTGATCCCAGTCCACTTCAATGAATCCGTCAAAAAAATGCTCCTGCATGTCGGCGTAAGCGAAGACAAGCTCGAAGCGCCTAATCCAGAACAATGACCAATCCCCTGCTGCAAGGCCTGACCGTCCTCGACCTCTCCCGTCTGCTGCCCGGCCCCTACTGCGCGCTGACCCTGGCCCAGATGGGCGCCACCGTCATCAAGGTCGAGGAGCCGGCCGGCGACTACACGCGCCTGCTGTCGCCGGAACTGTTCGCGCTGGTCAATCGCGGCAAGCAGTCGATCACCCTCGACCTCAAGCAGCCCGCCGACCAGGCCCGGCTGCACGCGCTGGTGCGGAGCGCCGATGTGCTGCTGGAGTCGTTCCGCCCGGGCGTGATGGACAAGCTCGGCTGCGGCTACGAGACGCTCAAGGGCATCAATCCGAAGCTGGTCTACTGCGCGCTCACCGGCTACGGCCAGACCGGCCCGCTGCGCGACGCCGCTGGCCACGACATGAACTACTGCGGCTATGCCGGCGTGCTCGACCAGACCGGCAGCGCCGGCGGCCCACCGACGCTGAGCAACTTCCAGATCGCCGACCTCGCCGGCGGCGCGCTGACCGCAGCGCTGGGCATCCTCGCCGCCGTGCACGGCGCGCGCAGCAGCGGCCAGGGTTGCTTCGTCGATGCCGCGATGCTCGACGGCACCCTGGCGCTGCAGGCAGTCACCACCGCCACCCAGCGCACCCTGGGCCGGGCCAACCCGCGCGGCGCCGACATGCTCAGCGGTGCGCTGCCCAACTACAGCACCTACGCCTGCGCCGACGGCAAGTACCTGGCGGTCGGCGCGCTGGAGCAGAAGTTCTTTCTCGCCTTCTGCGCGGCGGTCGGCCGGCCCGATCTCGCCAAGGGCAAGCTGGCGCCCGGCCCGGGTGGCGAGGCGACCCGCGCGGCGATGGCCGAGCTGATCGCCAGCAAGACCCGCGACCAGTGGGCCGTCGAACTGGCCGGCGCCGACTGCTGCGTGACCCCGATCCTCAGCCCCGACGAGGCCTTGCAGGGCGAGCAGGTGCAGGCGCGCGGCCTGGTCGAGCAGGTCGGCGGCAAGCCGGCGCTGGGTGCTGCGCTGGTGTTCGACGGCGAGCGTCCGGCGCCGCTGGCGGAAGCGCCGAAGCTGGGCGCCGACAATCTCCGCCTGCTCGGCCGCTAGGCGGCGGCACGCGGCCGGGTGCCTGCCCACCCCGCCGGCAGGGCGTAGCTGAGCGCCGCCGCCAGCAGGGCCGCGAGATAGGGCGTCTCCCAGTCAAAGACATGGGAGCCGAGCAGGAACACCCCGGTGCCGCTCAACAGCGCCGCGTAGGCAGCGCTGCGGGAGCCGGCGTCGCGGCGCCAGAGCGAGGCCAGCAGCAGCACGAAGATGCCGGCAGAGCCGAGGCCGGCGGCCTCCTCGACCAGCCCGTAGACGCTGTCGCTGGCCAGGGCGATGCCGTAGGCGACGAAGCCGAACAGCACCACCGCGATGCGGTTGGCGCGCAGCTTGTCGCGCTCGCCCCAGCGCGGCCGCAGCGGCAGCAGCACGTTGTGCGCGGCCAGCGAGCCGGCCACCAGCAGCGCGCCGGACAGCGTCGAGAGAATCGCCGACACCAGCGCACCCAGGAACAGCACATACAAGGGCAGCGGCAGCTGGCTCTGGGCGTAGCGCGACAGCACCTGCTCGGGCTCCAGACCGGCGCCCATCAGCCCCAGCGCGCCCAGGCCCAGGGCCAGCGGGATGCAGGCCATCAGAAAGTACAGCCCGGCCGCGCCGAGGGTGGCGCCACGCGCCAGGCCGGGGCTGCGAGTGGCCAGCACGCGCGAGGCCAGCTCCTGCGCGGCGATGGTGCTGAACACCGGCGTCAGCAGAGTCTCCGCGAAGTCCCAGCCGCTGCGCTCGTGCAGCGGATCGAGGCGCTCGGCCGGCAGTGCCGCCAACTGCTCGGCGCCGCCCTGCCAGAGAAACACCGCGCCCAGGCCGAGCAGGCCGGCGATCAGCACCAGGCCCTGCACCAGATCGGTGACCGCGTCGCTCCACATGCCGCCGAAGGCGGTGTAGGCGATCACCACCGCCGCCGCCAGGGTCATCGCCAGCAGCAGGCCCAGCTCGCTGACCGAGGCCAGCACCTGGCCGAAGGCGCGCACCTGCGCCGCCGCCCAGAGCAGCGAGGAGGGAATCATGATGATCGCCGCCAGCCGCTCCACGCCCAGGCCGTAACGCTGGCGGAACAGGTCGGCGAGCGTGGTGACGCCGCGCTTCCACAGCGACACCGCGAACAAGAGGCCCACCGCCAGCAGGCCCAGGGTGTAGCCGAAGGGATCGGCGACCACGCCGGAAAGGCCATGCGCATAGGCCTCGCCAGCGGCGCCGATGCAGGTCTCGGCACCAAACCAGGTGGCGAACACCGCGAAGGTCGCCATCCACGGTCCCAGCGAACGCCCGGCGAGCAGATAGTCGGACTCGCTGACGGTCTTGCGCCGGAAGCGCCAGGCGATCAGCAGTTGCAACAGGATGTAGGCCAGCAGCGCGAACAGGATCAGGTTCACGGGCGTCCGCATTCGGTGGAGGGAGAGCTGGCGAAGTCTAGCCAGCGCCGTGCCAGGCTGCGGCCTGACTCGGCTGCGGAGATGCGCGCGTACACCCCGCGACTGGCTCGCCGACCGCGCTTGGCGCTAAGGTCGGGACTGGACCGTACACAGGAGTGTTGGGATGAGCGACGCGAACGCGACCAGCCGATTGGCAGGCGCCTTGTATCTGGTGGTGGTGCTGACCGGCCTGTTCAGCCTGATGTATGTGCCCTCCAAGATCGGCGCTTCCGGCGACCTCCAGGACACGGTCCGCGACATCCTGGGCGCGGAGCCGCTGTTCCGGGCTGGCATCGCGGCCTTCCTGCTCAAGCAGATCGCGTTTCTGCTGCTGCCTCTGGCGCTGTACAGGCTGCTGCGGCCGGTCAGCCACAGCGCGGCGGTGCTGATGGTCGCGCTCGCCGTGGTCAGCGTGCCCATCGCCCTGGTCAGCCTCGCCCACCGGCTCGATGCGCTCGACATCCTCACCGGCAGCTACGGCCCGGCGCTCGCCGCTGATGCGCTGCAAGCACAAGCCATCCTGGCGCTCGGTGCGTATCGCCACGGACTGCTGGTGACCACCTTGTTCTGGGGCCTCTGGCTGCTGCCCTTCGGATACCTGGTGATCCGCTCCGGCTTTCTGCCGAAGCTGCTGGGCGTGTTTCTGATCCTTGGTGGCCTGGCTTATGTGACCCAGGTGTTCGGGCAAATTCTGCTGCCGGACCGCAGCCTCCCCGGCTGGGTGATGCTGCCGGCTGCGGTGGGCGAGATCGGCATCTGCCTGTGGCTGCTGCTGGTGGGCGTGCGGACCGGTCGGTGAGGTAGGGCGGGCACCAAAAGTAGGCGCTTCCAGGCGAAGCGCAGCATGCCCACGCGGCGGCGATGAGCATCCGTGTGGGCTGAAGCCCACCCTACGCAAAGCCAGGCCGCGCTAGGTAACTAGGGCGCCGCAGCAGGGCGCTGGAAGCTGGCGGCAATCTCGGCGACGGCGGCAATGCTCATCTTCTGCAGGGCCTGCTCCACCGGGGTGTTCTTGAACAGCTTGATGACCTCGGGCACCTGGGTCACGCCCAGACCGCGCGCGGCGGCGACGGCGGCGAGATCGACGCCGAACTTGGTGTTGCTGCCTTCCACCGCGCCGCTGTGCAGCACCCGGCCGGTGCGGGCGTCGAGCACCCGCACGTCCATCGCCACATAGCCTTTCTTGAAGCCGAGATTGAGCACGCCGAGCGCGGCGACATCGCTGTTGATGACGCCCGGAATCGGGATCGGCACCGCGCCACCCTCGCTGCCGGTGTCGAAGGCGGTGATGGCGGCGGCGATCAGGTACTGCGCGCCTTCCAGACCGCCGCCGGGCGCGACCGTGGCGGCGTTGAAGCGCGGACTCTCGGCGAAGGCCTGCTCGGCCAGCACCGCCGGCAGGTTGTCGCGGTCGAGCACGATGAAGGCCTGCGAGCTGAACAGCTCGGTGACCAGCATGTCGCGCACCGCGCCGGTGAACTGCGCCAGGCCCAACTGCTCGTTCTGCGGACGGCGCAGGTTGATCAGCACCAGATTGAGATCGAGCGAGCGCACGCCGTAGGGCGGCGTGTGGTCCAGCACCGGCAGCACGGCGACGCGCGGCCGGGCGTTTTCCGGCAGCGCGCGGATGGCGGCGATGGCATCGCCCTCGCCGCGCACCACCTGGGCCGAGTTGCAGGCCGGCAGCAGCAGCGCCAGCGAGACGACGATGCCGAGCCGGCGCAGGGCGCCGCGCATGGCTACGCGCTCAGAGCTTGGTCGCGGCGATGTGCTGCACCGCCGCCTCGATGGCGTTGCGGATCGCCTTCTCCATCGGCGTCTTGCTGAAGGCGCCAAGGCCGATCGGCAGGTCGGACTTGGTGTAGACCAGACCGATGCCGCGATTGGCGGAGGTCGCCTCCACCGTGGTGGCATTGACCACCCGGCCGGTCTTCACATCGACGATGCGCAGGTTGATGCCGATGCAGGCCTCCTTGGCGGAGACGATGATCGCCGAGCCGCCGCTGCACTCCTTCTCGAAGGAGGTGATGGAGCCACGGATCAACAGCTCCGCGCCTTCCAGCTCGCCGACCGGCGCCACCGTGTCGCGCTTGAAGCGGCCGCTCTCGGCGAGATCCTGCTCGGCGGTGAGGTCTTTCAGGCGGTCGCGCTCGACGACGATGAACTTGCCGGTGTTGACCAGCGAGTCGGTGAGCATGTCGGCCATGCCGGCGCCGACGCCGGGGCTGCCTTCCGAAGAGCGGAACTCGAAGGGCTGCACCGCGATGCGCGGCTGCGGCCCGTGCGCAGGCGCGTTCTGCACGGCGGCGATGCCGGGCCCCGAGGAGGACACCACGGTCGCCGTCGAGGCGGCGCAGGCGGTCAGCGAGAAGGACAGGGCGGCAAGGGCGGCGACGGGCAGACGCATGGGGTGGCTCCAGGGGGGAACGGCAGACCAGCCGTTAGACTGTAGTGCCGCGAAAAGGTGCGCAAGCCTTGACTGCGCGGCTGAACACTTGATGAATCCCGAGTCCTGTCGATGAACGCTTCCGCCGATCCCAGCCGTATCCGCTTCGCCATCCACGGAGGCGCCGGCGACCTCGCCCCCGACGCCGGCCCGCAGCCCGAGCACCGCGCCGCCCTGGCGCGCATCGCCGCCGCCGGCCAGGCCCTGCTGCTGCGAGGCGGCAGCGCGCTGGACGCGGTGGAGCTGGCGGTGGGCCTGCTGGAGGACTGCCCGCTGTTCAATGCCGGCATCGGCGCGGTGCTCAACCGCGACGGCCTGCCGGAGCTGGACGCCGCCATCCAGCGCGGCAGCGACCGTGCCTGCGGCGCGGTGACCGGCGTAATGCGAACCAAGAGCCCGATCCGCCTGGCGCGGGCGGTGATGGAGCGCTCGCCGCACGTGCTGTTCTTCGGCGCCGGCGCCGAGCAGCTCGGCCGCGAGCTGGGCCTGCCGGAAGTCGAGCCCGCCCACTTCGTCACCCACGAGCGCCTGGTGCAACTGGAAGACGCGCGGCGCAAGGGCATCATCACCCTCGACCACGACTCCGACTTCGACCGCGCGCAGAAGAGCGAGCGCGCCGATGCCGCCTTCGGCACCGTCGGCGCGGTCGCCCGCGACGCCTGGGGCGGCCTGGCGGCGGCAACCAGCACGGGAGGGCTCACCAACAAGCATCCGGGCCGCATCGGCGACACCCCGCTGGTCGGCGTCGGCACCTTCGCCGACGACCGCAGCGCGGCGATCTCCTGCACCGGCACCGGCGAGAGCTTCATCAAGGTCGGCTTCGGCCACGAGGTGCACGCGCGCATGAGCTACCAGGGTTGGGAACTGGCGCGCGCCTGCCGCCATGCGCTGGACGAGGTGCTGCACTACGGCGGCCGTGGCGGCTGCATCGCCATCGACCACCAGGGCCGCATCAGCCTGCCGTTCAATTCCTATGTGATGTTCCGCGCCTGGGTCGGCGAGGACGGCGAGGTGCGCACCGGCATTGACCCGAGCGACGGCCCCGATCAGTAAGCCGGACCAAGCAAGGCCCCGCGTCGGACGGATAGCATCCGGCGACCTCTTTCCCTCGTTAACAGCGCCATGAAGCCATTGCCGCTCGCCATCGCCCTGCTGGGCCTGTTCGCCACCCTGCCCGCCCGCGCCGAGACGCCGGAGCAAAAGGGCCTGGCGATCATCCAGGACGCCGAGAAGCGCGGCGAGAACTTCGGCGATCTCTCCGCCGAGGCGCAGATGCTGATCCGCAACGGCCGTGGCGGCGAGGCCAGACGCAGCCTGAAGATCGCCCTGCTCGACCTGCCGGGCGCGGCCAGCAAGAGCCTGACCGTGGTCGAGGCGCCCAAGGACGTGAAGGGTACCGCCCTGCTCACCCACACCGCCGCCGACGCCAGCGACCAGCAGTGGATCTACCTGCCGGCCGCCGGCCGCACCAAGCGCATCGCCAGCTCCGGCCGTTCCGGGCCGTTCATGGGCTCGGAGTTTTCCTTCGACGACTTCTCCGCGCAGAGCACCGAGCGCTACCGCTACAAATGGCTGCGCGCCGCGCCCTGCCCGGCGCCGGCGCAGGGCGAGCGCTGCGACCTGATCGAGCGCATCCCCAAGGAGTCCGGCAGCGGCTACGCGCGCCAGGAGATCTGGATGGACCAGGCCCAGCGGCGGCTCTACCAGGCCGATTACTACGACGCCCAGAACCAGCGCATCAAGACGCTGACCGCCGAGGGCTACCGGCAGTACCAGGGCAGGTTCTGGCGCGCCGACCGTCTGCTGATGAGCAATGCCCGCACCGGCGCCAGCACCAGCCTCGAGTGGAGCGACATCCGCTTCGGCAGCGGCCTGCGCGAGGCCGATTTCGACCTCAACCGCCTCGGCTCGGCGCGCTGAAATGAGTGGCTTCGTGCTGGGCCGGCCCCGGCTGGTGCTGCTGCTGGCGCTGCTGCTGACACTGCTCTGCGCGGCCGGCGTCAAGGACCTGAAATTCAATCCCGACTACCGCGCCTTCTTCGCCGCCGACAACCCCGACCTGATCGCGCTGGAAGCGCTGGAGCAGCGCTTCTCGCGCGCCGAGACCGTGGTGATCGCGGTGGCGCCGGCCGACGGCGAGCTGTTCACCCGCGAGCGCCTGGAAGCGATCCGCGCGCTCACCGATGCCTGGAGCCGCCTGCCCTACGCCAAGGGTGCGTCCTCGATCAGCAATTACATCGAGGCGCGCGCCGAAGGCGACGACCTCCTGGCCGAACCACTGCTGCCAGACGATCTCGCCCAGGCCGACCTCGCCGCCATCGCCCGCCGCGCCAAGGCCGACGAGCGCCTGAGCGGCGGCCTGCTGTCGGTGAAGGGCGATGTCGCCGGCGTCTATCTCTACTTCGAGCTGCCGCACCAGAACCCGCCGGTGGAACTCAACGCGGTGCGCGCGGCGGTGAACGCCGAGGTGGCGAGGCTGCGTGCGGCCCACCCCGAGCTGCGCATCGCCCTCGGCGGCGTGCTGATGTTCGACGCCGCCCTGCAGGAGCAACTGCTGCGCGACGCCTCGACGCTCTACCCGCTGTGCTTCCTGGTGATGACGGCGCTGCTGTTCGCCTTCTTCCGCAGCGGCTCGGCGACCCTGGCGACGCTGTCGGCGATGAGCCTGGCGGTGGCCGCCACCTTCGGGCTGGCCGGCTGGGCGGGCCTGGCGATCAATCCGGCCAGCCTCACCGCCGGCATCATCATCCTCACCATCTCGATCGCCGACGCGGTGCATCTGCTGACCACCTTCGCCGCCGAGCGCGCCAAGGGTGCCGCGCCGCGCGCGGCGATGGCGGCGAGCCTGCGGATCAACGGCCGCACCATCTTCCTGACCACCCTGGTCAACGCGCTGGGCTTCCTGTCGATGAACTTCTCCGACTCGCCGCCCTACCGCGACCTCGGCAACCTGGTTGCCATCGGCACCGTGCTGGCCTGGCTGCTGTCGATCAGCTTCGTCGCCGCCTGGACCCAGCTCTCGCCGCCGCGCGTCTCGCCCAGCGCGCTGCGTCAGGTGGAGCTGGTGAAGCGCTTCGTGGAGGCGGTGATCCGCCAGCGCCGCTGGGTGCTGCCGCTGGCACTGCTCGCCACCGCCGGGCTCAGCGCCGGCATCGCGCTCAACCGCTTCGGCGACAACTACGTCGAATACTTCACCCGGGGCGTCGAGTTCCGCACCGACACCGAATTCATCAACGAGCGCCTCACCGGCATGCAGTTCATCGAATACGCGGTGGAGGCCGAGGGCCCCGGCGGAGTGTTCGAGCCGGACTTCCTGGCGCGCATCGACGCCTATTCCGACTGGCTCAAGCAGCAACCGGAGGTGCGCCGCGTCGCCAGCCTGGTGGACATCGCCAAGCGCCTCAACCAGGCCATGCACGGCGACGACCCGGCCGAGCGCCGGCTGCCCGCCAGCCGCGAGGAGGCCGCCCAGCACCTGCTGTTCTACGAGATGAGTCTGCCCAGCGGCCAGGACCTCACCCACATCGTCGATCTCGACAAGTCGGCGGTGCGTCTCACGGTGCTGCTCAACACCATCTCCAGCAGCGAGCTGGAGGCCTTCGACCAGCGCGCGCAGGCCTGGGTGGCAAGCCACTGGCCGCCGCCGATGAAGGCGCGCAGCTCGGGCATCTCGGCGCTGTTCGCGAAGATCGCGCGCAGCAACTTCCAGAGCATGTCCTCCGGCATGCTCACCGCCTGCGCCTTGATCGCCGGCCTGCTGATCTGGCTGTCGCGCTCGCTGAAGCTGGGGCTGGTGAGCCTGCTGCCCAACCTCGCGCCGATCGCGGTGGGCTTCGGCATCTGGGGGCTCACCGTCGGCAAGATGGGCATGAGCCTGGCGGTGGTCGCCAGCCTCACCATCGGCATCGTGGTGGACGACACCATGCACGTATTCAGCCACTACGGCGCCGCCCGCCGACGCGGCGCCACGCCGCTGGCAGCGCTGCGCGAGGCCTATGCCGATGTCGGCGCGGCGCTGTGGGTGACCAGCGCCACCCTGGTGATCGGCTTCGGCGTGCTGGCCTTCTCCAACTTCCTGCTCACCGTGCATCTGGGCCTGCTCACCTCGCTGATCCTGGCGCTGGCGCTGATCGCCGAGTTCGTGCTCACCCCCACCCTGCTGCTATGGCTGGACCGCGACTGAGCCGGCCGCGCCCGGTGCCGGGGCCAGCGCTGACGCTGCTGCTCGCGCTGGCCGCCGCCGGCCCGGCCGCCGCCGACCTGGATCTGCGGCTGGAGACCGAGACCCGCCTGTTCACCGCCCAGTCGCGCGGCGACGCCGCCGTGGCCGCTGGACTGCGCGCCAGCCATGCCCCCCGCCCCGGCGAACAGCTGGTGCTGGAGGCCTTTGTCCGCGCCGATGCGCGCGAGGATGCCCGCAGCCGCGCCGACCTGCGCGAGGCCTATTACGAGGCGCAGGCCGGGCTGCTCACCACCCGCCTGGGCGCGCGGCGCGTCTACTGGGGCGTGGCGGAGTCGCGGCACCTGGTCGATACCCTCAACCAGTCCGACCTCGCCGACGATCTCGACGGCGAGACCAAGCTCGGCCAGCCGATGCTGGAATTCGTGTTCGGCGGCGAGACCACGGCGCTGAGCCTCTACGCCCTGCCCGGCTTCCGCGAGCGGCGCCTGCCGGGGCCGGGCGGGCCCATCGTCTATCCCTTCCCGCTGGCGCCGGAGGAAACCCGCATCGAGGCCGGCGCCGGCCTGCTGCACGCCGACTACGCGGCGCGCGCCAGCGGCCAGTTCGGCGACCTCGACCTGGCGCTGTCCTGGTTCGACGGCATCGGCCGCGAGCCGGACATCCTGCCCTGCCTGCGCCAGGGCTCGGGCTTTCCCGGCACCGAAGACGAGGCCAACTGCGCGCTGCTGGAATCCGTCACTGCCGCCGCGCCGCGCCGCAACCTGCTCACCCCGCTGTTGCAGGCCCTCGGTCTGGCGCCCAGCAATGCCGAGATCGCCGCCGAGCTGGAACAGCGCGCCTACGCCAATCTAGTGCTGGTGCCGGTCTACCAGCGCGAGCGGCGGCTGGGGCTGGAGGCGCAGTACATCCACGAGGCGCTGGCGCTGAAGTTCGAGGGCCTGGTGCGCGACACCCGCAGCGCGCGCAGCTACGCGGCGGTGGCCGGCTTCGAGTACAACCTCTCCGGCCTGTTCGGCAGCGCCCAGGACCTGGGCCTGATCGTCGAGGCCCTGCGCGACACCCAGCCGGGTCTGCTGTCGGCCCGCTACGACCACGAGGTGTTCCTCGGCGGCCGCTGGTCGCTCAACGATGTCGCCGGCAGCCAGGCCCTGGGCGGCGTGCTGATCGACAGCACCGGCGCCGGCCAGACCTGGTCGCTGGAAGCCAGCCGGCGGCTGGGCGACGACTGGAAGCTGGGCCTGCGCCTGCGCGCCTTCACCGGCGGCGACCCCAGCGACCTCGCCAATGTGGTGAAAGATGCCGACGAGCTGCGGTTGACGCTGGAGCGCTATTTCTGAGCCGGGCTCCCCTCACCGCGACCCACGCGGGGTGATGGACAGGCCGCAGTCCGGGCCGGAAAATCCCTCCCCACCCTCGGGCCCGGATCGTTTCGGCCGCCCCACATCACTTCGGCATGAACAGCACGGAACTCAACGAAAGCGACTATGTCGAGCAACTCCACCGTGGCGTCGGCTGGCTGCGTTTCGAAGGCGAACTGGAGCCCGGTTTCCGCCGCTTCTACCGGCGCTTCTGCCTGACCCATGTTCGCTTCGGCCTGGGCATCACCCTGCCCCTGCTGGCGCTCAACGGCCTGCTCAACAGCGAGGTCTACGTCCCCGACGGCCCGGCGCTGATCCTCAATCTGCTGACCTTGCTGGTCAGCTTCCTGGGACTGGGCGGTCTGCTGCTGCATTTCTCGTTCGACCGCGAGGGCCGCCGCCTGCCGGAGCTGATGGCCGGCGCGATGATCGCGGGCGCCGGCCTGCATCTGCTGACCCGCTGCAAGTTCGCCGAACAGGGCCTGCACTACCCGTACAGCACCGAAAGCTACGCGACACTGCTGATCTTCCTGCTCTCCGGCCTGCGCTTCCTGCCGGCCTTGCTGATCGCGCTGGTGTGGCTGGCGCAGGCGCTGCTGTTCCAGTGGATGTATCCGCAGGACACCCCGGAACTCGCGCAGATGGCCTACAACCTGACCGCGATCGGCCTGCTGGCGGCCGGTGCCGGCTATGCCCAGGAGTATCTGGCGCGGGTCAACTACCTGCTGGCGAAGATGAGCCACCACCGCTCCGAACACGACGCGCTGACTGGCGTGCTCAACCGGCGCGGCTTCAACGAGCGCTTCGAGGAGCTGCTGCGGCAGGCCCGGCGCGAGCAGAAGCCGCTGGCGCTGATGCTGATCGACGTCGATCACTTCAAGCACTACAACGACCGCTACGGCCACCCGGAGGGCGACCGCGCGCTGACCGCCGTCGCCCAGAGCCTGCGCCGTCACGCCGCCCGGCGCGGCTTCGACTTCGCGGCGCGGCTGGGCGGCGAGGAGTTCGCGGTGGTCTGGTACAACGTCGAGGCCGGCGCTGCCGGCAAGCTGGCGGAAAGCACCCGCGCCCGCATCGAGAAGCTGGGCATCGCCCATGCCGACAGCCCCGGCGGCACGCTGACCATCAGCGCCGGCTGCCTGAGCCTGACGGTGACCGCCGACACCCAGCGGGAACAGCTGCTGGAAGCCGCCGACGAGGCGCTCTACGAAGCCAAGCGCGGCGGCCGCAACCAGGTGCGGCTGGCGCGCTGGAGCGGGCCGGTGCTGAGCGCCGGCACTGCCTAGGCAGCTTCCAGCGCGTAAATGCGCTTGAGATTGGCGAAGCCCTTCATCGCCCTCGCCGGCTGCGCTTCCAGCTCCCGCCCGGCCAGTTCGGCGGTGCGCGGCGCCACCAGCACCTCGCGGTCTTCGGCCTGCTCGCAGAGTCGCGAGGCGAGGTTCACCGCCGGGCCGACGGCGGTGTACTCCAGCCGCGAGGCGGAGCCGATCACGCCGACGGTGACATAGCCGCTGGCCACCCCGATGCCGATGCCGAGCTTGCCCTTGCGGCTGCTCCAGCGCTGGGTGAGGGTGTGGCAGTCCTTGCGGATGCGCTCGGCGATTTCCAGGCTGACCTTGGCGTGGTCGGGGATCGCCAGCGGCGCGCCGACCAGGATCAGCACGCCATCGCCGGCGTAGTCCTTGATGGTGCCGCCGTACTCGGCCACCACCGCGCCCACCGCCGCGTAGTAGTCGCGCAAGACCTCCAGCACCCGCGAGCTGGGATGCGCCTGGGCGTAGGCGGTGAAGCCGCGCAGGTCGCAGCAGACGATGCTGATCTCCAGATGCGCCTCCTGCATGGCGCCGCGCAGGCCCTTGCGGCTGACGATGTCAGCCACCTGCGGCGACAGGAAGCGGCTCATGAACTGCCCGCGCTGGCCCTGCAGCACGTGGTACTGGGTGGCGCCGGCAAGCAGGGTCATCAGCCCGGCGGTCACCGACAGCGCCGCGTAGTCGTAGGGCAGCACGAAGGCGGCGAGCATGAACGGCGAGGCGGCGACGAAGCCCAGCACCCGCAGCTTCTCGGAGACATCCGGCCGGCGGTTGAGCAGAAGCAGGGTGGAGAACAGGCCCGAGGCCGCCACCAGCAGCACCGGCACCGCGAAGCGCCAGAAGCCGCTGCCGGAGAACCCCAGCGCGCCGTGGCGGGCGGCGCCGTAGAACTGCTGCACCCGCAGCTCCGGCCACAGCAGCGACTCCACCAGGTAGACCAGGGCCGCCGCCTGCCCGAGGCGGATCACGCCATCGCCGCCGCGCACGTCGAGATTGCCGCTGGGGATGGTGCGACGCACGCGCAGCAGCCATTCCAGGAAGGCCGCCATCGCCAGCGCTTCCGGCAGCGCCAGCCAGCCGGTCCAGCCGGGCACCACTTCCGGCACGCTCATCTGGATGTAGCCGAAATTGACGACGATGCCGACGCCCATGCTCGACAGCGCCAGCGCCAGTGCCCGCGAAGTCGGTGCGCGGCCGTCGGCGAGCAGGAAGGCCAGGGCCATACCGACCGCCACCAGGGCGACCAGTAGGTGCGGCAGCATCGGCGCGAGGGCGATCACGGGCTCTCCTGACGGGCCTTGGCGGCCGTGGCGGTCTTGGCGGCGGCGCGCTCGGCCTCGTTGTCGGCCTCGAACAGCTGCTCCAGCTCACGGGCAAACTGGCTGGCGGCGGCACGCAGGGCTGCCTCGTCCTGGTAAACCGCGTGCTGGCGCATCAGCGTCTCCTGATCCTGCTGGTGGAACAAATCGACGGCACGGTGCACTTCCCTCGGCGGCAGGTCCAGGGCCAGCAGTACCCGCCGGGTCATCTCCAGGCTGGAATAGTAGGCGCGGCGGATCACGTCTTCCGGATTGATTCCGGCGTCGATCAGTTGCAGCGCGTGCTGGCGGGTGCGCGCCGAGGCCATCACCCGCAGCTTCGGCGCGAAGGCGCGCACCGCCTGGGCGACACGCAGGCTCTCGGCCTCGTCGGCGATGGCGATGATGAACAACTTGGCCTTGTGCACGTGCGCGGCGCGCAGCACCTCGGGGCGGGCGGCATCGGAGAAGAACACCGGGTTGCCGAAGCTGCGCACGAACTGCACGTGCTCGGCGTTCTTGTCGAGCACGGTGTAGGGGATCTTCTTGACCCTGAGCACGCGGCCGATGATCTGCCCGAACGGCCCGAAGCCGGCGATCACCACCGGTGTTTCCGCGACCCGGATCTCGTCATAGGGCGCCGGCGCCGGTGCGTGCCGGCGCGCTGCCAGCGCGCACAGCGCATAGAACGGCGGCGTGGCGATCATCGACAGCGTCACCACCACCGTCAGCAGCGCGCCCTGCTGGGCGCTGAGCAGGCCGGCGGCGGCGGCCACCGCGAACAGCACGAAGGCGAATTCACCGCCCTGCGCCATCGAACCACCGAGGCGCAGAGCGCCCTGATGATCCATGCCGGAACGCCGGCCGAGCCCGTACAGCACCAGCGCCTTGAGCAGCAGCAGCCCCAGCGTCAGGCCCAGCACCGTCAGCGGCGCGCGCGCCAGCAGGCCGAGGTCGGCGCCCATGCCGACGGCGATGAAGAACAGGCCCAGCAGCAGGCCCTTGAAGGGTTCGAGATCGGCCTGCAATTCGTGGCGGTATTCGGAGTCGGCCAGCAGCACGCCGGCCAGGAAGGCGCCCAGCGAGGCCGACAGGCCCACCGCCTGCATCGCCAGCGACACGCCGATCACCAGCAGCAGCGAGGCGGCGGTGAAGATCTCCGGCACCTGGGCATTGGCCAGCACCCGCAGCGCCGGCCGCAGCAGGGTGCGGCCGCTGGCGATCACCGCCGCCACCACCGCCAGCGCCTTGGCGATCTCTGGCCAGCCGATGCCGGCGCTGGCCGGGGCCGAGAGCAGCGGGATCAGCGCCAGCAAGGGGATCACGGTGATGTCCTGGAACAGCAATACCGCGAAGGCGCCGCGACCGTGATGGGCGGTCAGCTCGCCGCGCTCGCCGAGCAGTTGCAGCACCAGGGCGGTGGACGACATCGCCAGCGCCAGGCCGATCACCGCCGCGCCGGCCCAGGCGACGCCAAAGCTGTGGGCGACCAGCGCCAGCGGCAACGCGGTGAGTGCCACCTGGGCGCCACCGAGGCCGAACACCTCGCGGCGCAGCGTCCACAGCCGGCGCGGTTGCAATCCGAGGCCAATCACGAAAAGCAGCAGCACCACCCCGAACTCGCTGGCATGGAGCACCTGTTCGGCATCGCGGGCATAGCCCAACCCGTGCGGCCCGATCACCAGGCCGGCCGCGAGATAGCCCAGCACCGAGCCCAGCCGCGCCCGCTTGAACAGCGGCACGAAGAGCACGGCGGCGGCGAGAAACAGCGCGGCTTCCTGAAGCATGAGCCCTGATGGCCGACGGAAAGTGCCGGCATTGTAAGGGCCTGCGCCGCGCACTTCGGGGCAGGCGATCACGGCTCTGCGTATGCTAGTGGCACCCTCGCGAATGAACACACCCATGCTCCGCTCAGCCAGTCTCGTCCTGCTCGCCGTCTGCGCCCTGCCGACCCTGGCCGAAACCCCTGCCGCCAGCACCAGCGGAGGGCAGCCGACGCCGGTGCGCGCCCTGCCGGCGGTGGCGCCGACCGCTCCCGGCGAGGTGCCGCTGGAAAACCCGGCGCCGGCCCCGGCCGACGCCCCGGAGGACAGCGCCGGCACCACGCTCTCCAGTGGTCCGGTGCCGCTGGTGCCGGTGAGCAATCTCGACGCCAAGCCGGTGCTGGCGACGCCGGCGCGGGTGCAGACCGGCTGCTCGCTGCGCGACTACGGCGCCCCGGTGGAACGCGGCCAGATCGCCAGCGCGATCTTCAACACCTGCTCGGGCGTGTCGCTGCACAAGGCCAATTTCATCCTGCCGTTCAGCTACAGCCCGCGCTTCCCGGGCGACGAGAGCGAGTTCATCTTCCAGATCAGCGGCAAGGCACAGCTCTGGGACTTCGGCCCCGGGGCGCTCTACTTCGGCTATTCGCAGCGCTCCTACTTCCAGATCTTCAACGAGAAGAAGAGCAAGGCCTTCCGCGAGAGCAACTACAACCCGGAACTGTTCGTGCGTCTGCCCAAGCCGCTCAAGTTGCTGCCGGACTGGTCGTTCGACGCCGGCCTGGAACACGAGTCCAACGGCCAGGACCTGCCCGATTCGCGCTCCTACAACCGCCTGTTCTTCGCGCCCTACTGGATCAAGGGCCGGCAGGCGGTGCAGCTCAAGACCTGGTGGCGCATCCCTGAGGACGACGGCCGCGCGGTTACCGACCCCAAGCGCGACGACAACCCCGACCTCGGCAGCTACTACGGCTACGGCGAGCTGCGCTACCGCCGCGACCTGCCCTGGAACAACCAGTTGATCGAAGTGATGCTGCGCGGCAATACCGCCACCGGCCGTGGCGCCGTGCAGGTGGACTACAGCCTGGAGGTCGGCCCGGTCGGCGCCTTGTTCCTGCGCGTGTTCAACGGCTATGGCGAGAGCCTGATCGACTACAACCGCAGCGTCACCCGCGTCGCCCTCGGCGTCGCGCTGCAGCGGTGAGCCGGCTGGGCCTGCTCGGCGCCTGCCTGGCGCTGGGCCTGATCGCCGCGCCGGCGTGGGCGCTGGACCCGGGCGAGGCGGCGCCGGAAGTCGCCGGCCGGCATCTGCTGCACGCGGATCAGCGGGTACGGCTCAGCGAGCTGCGCGGCAAGCTGGTGATCGTCGATTTCTGGGCCACCTGGTGCGGCCCCTGCGTGCTGTCGATGCCGCAACTGGATGGCCTGCGCGACAAGCTGCACGCGGAGGGCCTGGGCGAGCGCTTCGAGATCATCGGCGTCAATGTCGATGACGATCCGGCGCGGGCGCGGCGCTTCCTGGAACTGCACCCGGTGCGCTATCCGGTGATTTCCGACCTGATCGGTCTGGCGGCGAAGCGCTACGCCCCACCGAAGCTACCGAGCGCCTATCTGGTCGGCGCCGACGGCCAGGTGAAGTTCATCTACTACGGTCACGGCGAGGGCTATGCGGAAACCCTCGAGGAAAAGCTGCGCGAACTGCTGGCCGCCGAGGCGGCCGGCTGAGCCAGGCTCAGGCAGCGTCAGCCTCTTGGCTGCGCGTAAGCCGCTGCGAGCGTTGCAGGGCGACCAGCTCCATCACGCCCCAGAGCACGGCGCTGCCCAGGCTGAGCGCCGGATAGCTGCGGAAGCTGCGGACGATTTCACGCATGGCGGAACTCCTGTGCGACTGTGGTCTGGTGTTGAACGGACGGCACCGTATCAAGCCTCCGTGAAATCTCCGTGGCAGTCCGATGACAGCGGCCATGACCGGCGCATTTCGCCAGCCGCGCGGGCTAGACTCCCGCGTCTTCCACTCCCCAAACGCGCGTGCACGACCGCCCCCTGCCCGAGCTGGACGAGCTCCAGCAACTGATCGCCGAGGGCGGCAGTCATCTGCAGGCGCGGACGCTGTGCGAGGCGCGGGTCGGCAGCCGGCGCTTCCCGGTACAGGCGATCACGCTCGGCAATCCTTCGCTGGACGTACCGGCTGTGGGTTTCTTCGGCGGCGTGCACGGCCTGGAGCGGATCGGCGCCGAAGTGGTGATCGCCTTCCTGCGCAGCCTGGTCAAGCGCCTGGCCTGGGACGAACTGCTGCACCAGCAGTTGCGCGAGATGCGTCTGGTATTCATGCCACTGGTCAACCCCGGCGGCCTCTGGCTGGGCACCCGCGCCAATCCCAACGGCGTCGATCTGATGCGCAACGCGCCGGTGGAGGCGCTGCAGCCGGTGCCCCTGCTGATCGGCGGCCAGCGTCTGAGCCCCGGCCTGCCCTGGTATCGCGGCCTGGCCGGCGCGCCGATGGAGGCGGAGAGCGCCGCTCTTTGCAGCCTGGTCGAGGAGGAGCTGCTGAGCCGCCGCTTCAGCCTGGCGGTGGACTGCCATTCCGGCTTCGGCACCCGCGACCGGCTGTGGTTCCCGCACGCGCACACCGCCGAGCCGATCGAGCACCTGCCCGAGCTGCACGCGCTGCGCCGCATCTTCGAGCAGGCGCATGTGCACCACCAGTACGTCTTCGAGCCGCAGAGCCTGCAATACCTCACCCACGGCGATCTCTGGGATCACCTCTACCTGCGCGCCCTGGGCAAGCCCGAGCGGGTATTCCTGCCGCTGACCCTGGAGATGGGCTCCTGGCTGTGGGTGAAGAAGAACCCGCGCCAACTGTTCTCGCGCATGGGCATCTTCAACCCGCTGATCGGCCACCGGCAGCAGCGGGTGATGCGCCGGCACCTGTCGCTGCTGGAATTCTTCACCCGCGCCGCCCGCAGCCATCCGCGCTGGCTGCCCAGCCACGAGCAGCGCGAGCCCTTGCGCGCGCAGGCCCTGAAACACTGGTACACCCGAGCCCCCCGATGAGCCAAACGCCCTGGATCCTGCTGCGCGGCCTGATGCGCGATCAACGTCACTGGGGCGATTTCCCGGCCCTGTTCCAGGCCCAGTTCCCCGGCGCGCGGCTGTTGACGCCGGACCTGCCCGGCAACGGCCAGCGCAACCGCGAGGAAAGCCCGGCCAGGGTCGAGGCCATGGCCGACCTCTACCGCACGGAGCTGCGCCGCCAGGGCATTGCCCCGCCCTACCGGCTGTTCGGCATGTCGCTGGGCGCGATGGTGGCGGTGGCCTGGAGCAGCGCCTACCCGGCGGAGGTCGAGAGCTGCGTGCTGTCCAACACCAGTCTGCGGCCGGTCAGTCCCTTCTATCACCGTCTGCGGCCGGTGGCCTACCCGCTGCTGCTGCGGCAGACGCTGCGCGAGCCCAGCCCGGCCGCTGCCGAACGGGCGGTGCTGGACCTGACCAGCCGCCACCACGAGCGCACCCGCCAGCAACTGCCGATCTGGACCGAGTGGCGCCGCAGCCATCCGGTGTCGCGCGCCAACGGCCTGCGCCAGCTCGGCGCGGCGATCCGCTTCCGCGCGCCGGCGAGCGCGCCCGCCGTGCCACTGCTGCTGCTCTGCGGCGCCGGGGACCGGCTGGTATCGCCGCGCTGCTCGCAGGCCCTGGCGGCACTCTGGCGGGCGCCGCTGCGGGTGCACCCCAGCGCCGGCCACGACCTGCCGCTGGACGATGGCGAGTGGGTGGCTCAGCAGATCGGCGACTGGGAACGCCAGCGCCTCGCGGCCGGCGCCGATTCGCCCTAGGGCGTCTGCTGGCCGAGGTACTGGAAGCGCGGCTGCGGACCTTCCGGGGTGTCCACGATCTGGTTCCAGACCCGCAGCCGGCGGGTGCTCATCGGCAAACCTTCGCGCGGGTAGAGCCGGGTGTAGACCACCACGACCTCCTCGCTCTCGTCCTCGCGGGCCAAGCCCAGCGCCAGATAGCAGTTGCCCTTGTAGTGGCGGTAGACCCCGGCGCGGAACCCGGACAGTTCGCCGGACTCGCTCATGACGCCGTCCCGGGCAGGCCAGCGGCCAGCGAGGGCGCAGCGGCTGCCGCCGGCAGATCGGCCTGCGGGCCGGCGAGCGGCGCCAGCCGGGCGATGCCCTTGCCGCCGCGCTTGGCCTCGTACATCGCCTGGTCGGCGGCGCGCAGCAGGGAATCGCAGTCGCGGCCATGATCGGGGTACAGCACCACGCCAACGCTGCATCCCAGGCCCAGCGGCTGCCCCGGGGCCAGTTCCAGTTCGAACGGCTGGGCGACGATCTGGCAGATCTTGTTGCCCACCGCCAGCGCGCTGCCGGCGTCGGCCTGCTGCTCGATCAGCACCGCGAACTCGTCGCCGCTCAGACGCGAGACGGTATCGGCCCGGCGCACCGCCGAGGACAGCCGGGTGGCGATCTGCCGCAACAGTTCGTCGCCGGCGGCATGACCGTGCTGGTCGTTGACGCCCTTGAAACCGTCGATGTCGATGAACAGCACGCCGAGCCGGCTGCGGTTGCGGTCGGCGCGGGCGATGGCATTGGCCAGGCGGTCCATGAACTGCAAACGGTTGGGCAGGCCAGTGAGCGGGTCCTGATAGGCCAGCTTGCGGAAGGTGTCCTGCAACTCCTGCACCTCGCGGCCGCGCTCGTAGAGCTGCTCCAGCGCCGCCTGCAGGCCCAGCTTGCTGCGGTAGGCATTGAGGTAGGCCCGCACCTTCGGCAGCAGGTTGTGCTTCTGCAGCGGCCGCAGCACGTAGTCGAGATTGGCGGCGTCGAAGCATTGCAGGCGCTGGGGATCGCGGCTGGAGGCCTCGGAAGCCAGGAAGATCACCGGGCTGTCGCCGAAGTATTCCGCCCAGACCGGCGGCGCCTCGGCCTCGGCGGCCGGCACCGCAGCCGGCTCCTGACAGACGATCACCAGCGCCGGCTGCTGTTCCAGGAACACCTGCCCGGCCTGTTCCAGCGATTTGCGCAGGCCGAACTCCGCCTCGACGCCGTCGAGCATCTGCCGGACCAGGCGCAGATCCTCGGCAACCTCGCCGACCAGCAGGATGGTCGGCAGCGTGACGGCGGCGTTCATCGCCACCCCCGCCCAGGACGGGCACCGCGCACAGCCGGTTGACCGGCCACGGCAGTTGCCGACCAAGCACGGCCACAACTGCCGGTGACCGGGAGACGATGGAATTTTCTGGTACGACCTGCTGCCAAGACGGCTACCTCGTTGCTGAGCCCGTTGCGGCGCGCTTGCGCCGACCTGCCGCGCCCCAGTGCACTGGCAGCCGGCAACTTTCGGGCCTGCACGCCCGGTGGCGACGGGCGCAGGCGCCACGGCGGCCTTTGCGGCGACCGGGGCGCGACTCTGGAATGTGGTGCCGGCTGAGGGATTCGAACCCCCGACCTACGGTTTACAAAACCGTTGCACTACCGCTGTGCTAAGCCGGCCCGACGGAAGGCGCGCAGTGTAGAGCCTGCGGCCGTTTATTTCATGGCGTGGCGCCGGCCTCGGACAGCGCCAGCAGGCCTTCCAGCACCAGTTGCGGACGCAACTGCCAGGCGCCCGGCAATTGCGGCAGCAACAGCAAGGCGTCGCCGCCAGTGAGGACCCGCAGTTCATCGGGATCGCCGCCCGGCGCGCGCAGGCAGTGCTCCACCGCGCCAAGCGCGGCGAACAGCGCGCCCTGGCGGATCGCAGTCTCGGAGTTGCTGCCCAGCCCGCGCGGATCGGCCGGCACGGCGGCCGGGGTCGCGGTGGCGGTCACCTGCAACAGGCTGGCCAGGGCGCTGCCGTAGCCGGGCGCGATGATGCCGCCGAGGTGACAGCCTTCGCGATCAACGCGGTCGAAGGTCAGCGCGGTGCCGGCGCTGAGCACCACGAAAGGCCCGCGCCGTTGCTGCCAGACCGCGACCATTGCCAGCCAGCGGTCGATGCCCAGCCGCTCCGGCTGCGGGTAGACGTTGCGCAGGCCCTGCCATTCGGCGCGGCTGCGCGGCAACTGCGGCGCGACGCCGCAAGCGGCCTGCACCACCGACTGCCAGCGCGCGGCCTCGCCCAGACGCGGCACGGCCGAGAGCCAGACTTCCTGCACCACCGGCCAGCGCTGGCCGGCGAATGCGGCCCAGGGATAGCCGCCGTGCGGCAACGGTTCGCCGGGCCGGAGCGTGCCATCCCAGAGCGCCCACTTGAGCCGGGTGTTGCCGACATCGACCAGCAGCTTCATGCCGCGACCCGCACGCTGACCTCGCCGGCATGCACCACCCGGCGCTCGGCACCGACTTCGACGATCAGGCCGCCGTCGGCGTCGATGCCACGCGCCACGCCCTCGTAACCGCCCTGGGCCTCGACCCGCACCGGCCGATCCCGCAGCAGATCACGCTGCGACCACTCGCCGGCGAAGGGCGTAAAGCCGAAGTCCTGGTAGTGCTGCACGGCCGTCGCCAGTTCGGCGAGCACGGTCACCGCCACCGCCTCGCGCGCCGGCAGTGCGCGGCCACGGGCGGCGAGCGCGGCGGCCAGGCTGGTCCAGGGCTGGCCGACCGCCTGCGCCTGCACCGCTTCCATTTGCAGATTGAGGCCGACGCCGACCACCACCCGGCAGGGGCCGCCAGCCTCGCCGCGCGGCTCGATCAGCACGCCGGCCAGCTTGCGGCCGTCGGCGTGCAGATCGTTGGGCCATTTGATGCCGGCCTCCGGCAGGCCCAGCGCCGACAGCGCCCGCGCCAACGCCACCGCCACCGCCAACGGCAGCGTGGTGAGCCGCGCCGGCCAGGCCGGGAAACTCCAGGCCAGCGAGAGATAGAGATTGGCGCCGAACGGCGACACCCAGTCGCGGCCCCGGCGGCCACGACCGGCAGTCTGGCTTTCCGCGAACAGCGCCTGCGGGTCCTGCGCCGGCTCGGCTTCCAGCAGGCGGGTGTTGGTGGAGTCCACGCGGGCTTCCACCGCCACATGCAGCCCCAGCGCACGCAGGCCGGCCGGCAGCGCGGCGGCGATGCGGGCGGCATCGAGACGTTGCAGCGGATGCGCGAGCCGGTAGCCGGCGCCCGGCTGGGCGTCCAGTGCGACGCCCCAGTCGCGCAGCTTGTCGACGCGCTTGGCCAGCGCTGCGCGGCTGATGCCGAAACGCTCCGCCAAGGCCTCGCCGGAATGGCGCTCGCCGTCGGCCAGGGCGTCGAGCAGGTCCAGCAGCGGATCGCTACTCATTTGAGGCCCAGGGCGCGGCCGAGCAGCCGCGCGCGCTCGAAGCGCGGCTCGGTGCCGGCGCGCAGGCGCGCCCAGTTGGCGCGGTGCTTGACCAGCACCAGCAGCGCCATCGCGGCGGTGAAGGCGCCGGCGCCGGAAAACAGGCCCTGCTCGCTGAAGCAGGCGACGTGCAGCAGCGCCGCCGCGCTGGCCGCCAGGGTCGCGAGGCTGACCGTGCCGGTGAGCAACACCACCAGCACGAAGGCGAGCAGCATCCAGGGGAAGCTGGCCGGCAGCAGGGCGGCGAACACGCCGGCCACCGTCGCCACGCCCTTGCCGCCCTGGAAGCGGTGCCAGAGCGGATAGCAGTGGCCGAGCACCGCCGCCGCGCCGCAGGCATAGGCCAGTTCCGGGGTCGCCGCCGCCCCGGCCAGGCGCGGCAGCAGCAGTGCCGCGACCACGCCCTTGGCCACGTCGATCACGAGCACCGCCAGCGCAAAGGCCTTGCCCTGGGTACGCAGGGCATTGGTGGCGCCGATGTTGCCGCTGCCGCTGGCGCGCAGATTCACCCCGCCCTTGAGGCGGGCGACGATCAGCCCGCCCATCAGCGAGCCCAGGGCATAGGCCGCCAGCATCAGCAGCGGCGTGGTGAGGATCAGGGGCATGGATAGGTGTGACGACGGTGGATGGCCTCGATGGCGGCCAATACCTCCGCGCTCAGACGCAACTGCGCGGAGGCGAGATTGGCTTCCAGTTGCGCCAGGCTGGTGGCGCCGATCAGGGTGCTGGTGACGAACGGCCGGCTGTGCACATAAGCGAGCGCCATCTGCGCCAGATCCATGCCCTGGGCCTGCGCCAGGCGCTGGTATTCGGCGGTCGCCGCCTCGGCCTCGGGCGTGCTGTAGCGCTGGAAGCGACTGAACAGCGTCAACCGCGCGCCCTCGGGCTTCACCCCGCCCAGATACTTGCCGCTGAGCACGCCCATCGCCAGTGGCGAATAGGCGAGCAGGCCCACCGCCTCGCGGTGCGCGAACTCCGCCAGCCCCACCTCGTAGCTGCGGTTGAGCAGGGAATACGGGTTCTGGATGCTCGCCACTCGCAGGCCGCCCTGCTCGCGCGCCAGGCGCAGGTATTCGGCCAGGCCCCAGGGCGTCTCGTTGGAGATGCCGATGTGGCGCACCTTGCCGGCGCGTACCAGCTCGACGAGCGCGCCGTAGGTTTCCTCGATGGACGGGCCGTCGCGGTCCTGCGGGGTGTAGCCGAGCTGGCCGAAGAAGTTGGTCGGCCGCTGAGGCCAGTGCACCTGGTAGAGGTCGATCCAGTCGGTACGCAGGCGTTTGAGCGAGCTGTCGCAGGCGGCGATCAGGCTGGCGCGGTCCAGACAGGAGCCGCCGCGCAGGTAGGGGAACATGCCCGGCCCGGTGACCTTGGTGGCGAGCACGATGTCCTGGCGCCGGCCGGTCTTGGCGAACCAGCTGCCAATGTAGTCCTCGGTGCGGCCCTGGGTTTCGGCACGCGGCGGCACCGGGTACATCTCGGCGGCGTCGAAAAAGTTCACACCCTCGGCGACGGCGCGGTCCATCTGCGCGTGGGCCTCGGCCTCGCTGTTCTGCTCGCCCCAGGTCATGGTGCCGAGGCCGATCAGTGAAACCTTGAGGCCGGTGCGGCCCAGCGGGCGGTAGTCCATGCGGGTTCCTGCGCTAGCGGTGACGGCGGTTGGCGAGCCGCTCGATGGCATCGCCGAGCAGCAGCTCCATCGCCTGCTCCTGCTGCTCGCCCGGCACCACCACGGTGCTGGGGCTGGAGATGAAGGCGTCGGGGATCAGCGCCAGGATGCCCTCGAAGCTGGCCTCGAAGCGCGCCGCCTTGTTGAAGTGGATGACGATCAGGCTCTCGTCGGCGGCCGGGATCGCCTGCGGCTCGAAAGGGTTGGAGGTATCGACCAGCGGCACCCGCTGGAAGTTGACGTCGGTGCGCGAGAACTGCGGCAGGATGTAGTTCACGTAGTCGGGCATGCGGCGCAGGATGGTATTGGTGACCTCCTGCGAGGTATAGCCGCGCTCGGCGGTGTCGCGGTTGATCTTCTGGATCCACTCCAGATTGATGATCGGCGTCATCCCCACCAAGAGATCCACATGCTGGGCGATGTTCACCTCGCCGGTCACCAGACCGCCGTGCAAGCCCTCGTAGAACAGCACGTCGGTGCCCGGCTCGATGCGCTGCCAGGGCGTGAAGCTGCCCGGGCTCTGACGCGCGGCGCGGGCCTCCTCCTCGGTATGCAGGTAGTGGCGGGTCTGGCCGCCGCCGGTCTCGCCGTACTCGCGGAACAGGTTTTCCAGACGCCCGAGCAGATTGCCCTGGGTGCCGAACAGCGACAGCGTCTCGCCACGGATGCGAGCCCGCTCCAGCATCTGCCGCCAGTGGTCGCGCTCGTAGGCGTGAAAGCTGTCGCCCTCGACATAGGCGGCCTTGAGGTCGAGGTCGGCGAAGATGCGCTCGAACACCCGCTTGGCCGTGCTGGTGCCGGCCCCCGAGGAACCGGTGACAGCGATGATGGGATGGCGGGCGGACATAACCTAGTGTGTCTTGCTTAACCGCGCGCTGTCAGCGCCGCCGGTAGCAGAAGTCGGTAGTGACATGCCCCAGGCGCTCGCCGCGCGCCTCGAAGCGGGTGATCGGCCGGCTGTCCGGGCGCGGCACCGGGCCGCCTTCGAACTCGGGCGCGGCATCCAGCACCTCGCGCATGTGCTCGGCATAGGGAACCCAGTCGGTCGCCAGACGGAACAGCCCGCCCGGCTTGAGCCGGCTGGCGACCAGGCTGGCGAAGGCCGGCTGCACGATGCGGCGCTTGTGGTGGCGGGTCTTGTGCCAGGGGTCGGGGAATTCCAGGATCAGTTCGTCCAGGCTTTCCGGTGCCAGCCAGTCGCGCAGCACCTCCACCGCGTCGTGGCAGGCGACACGCAGATTGCCCAGGCCGGCCTTGTCGGCACGATTGAGCACCCGGCCGACGCCCGGACGGTGCACCTCGACGCCGAGGTAGTCGCGCTCCGGCGCCTGTTCGGCGCGGAACAGCAGGGCGTCGCCAGCACCAAAGCCGATCTCGAACACCTTGGGCGCGGCGCGGCCAAACAGCGCGTCGAGATCAAGCGGCTGGCCGGGCGCGGGCGCGTCCAGGCCGTAGCGCGGCCACAGCCGCTCCAGCGACTCCTTCTGGGAATCGGTCATGCGCCCTTCGCGGCGCACGAAGGACTTGATCTCGCGCCGGTAGGGCGCGGCCATCGTGATTTCGGTTGCAGCTTCGTTTTCGGTTTCAGCGGACATCGAGGGCTTCCATCCATGCGGCCATGGTCAGCAGCTCCGGGTGGGCGCTGGCGCGCAACTGCGCCGCCACCTGGGCGCGGTCGGCCGGGGTCTTGTTCTGGTTGATCTTGCACTTGCCTTCGATGCGGCTGGGCCGCAGGCGGAAGGCGACGATGGCGTCCAGCAGCGCGTTCTGGCGCGCGGCGTCGAGCTGGCGGGTCCAGCCGCCGACGGCGGGCTCGAAGGCGGCACTGCTGCGGTCGAGCAGATCGAGCTTGAAGCCGGCGTCCTCGTCCAGCTCCGGTCGGCCGTGGACGTGCACCACCGCGTAGTTCCAGGTCGGCACCTCGCGCTCTGGATGCACATACCAGCGCGGCGAGACATAGGCATGCGGACCGTGGAATACCGCCACCGTCTCGCCTTCGGCGAAGGCCTGCCAGTGCGGATTAGCGCGCGCCAGGTGGCCGCTCAAGCTGCCGTCGGCTTCCAGCAGCAGCGGCAGATGGCTGATGTGCGGCTCCGCGCCGGCGAGGCTGGTGATGAAGGTGGCGAAGGGATAGTCGCGGATCAACCGGCCCTGCTGTTCCTGGTCGCTGAGCGCGAACGACGGCGGCGTGTACAGACTCATGGTCAGGCTCCCGCCGGCCGCAGGCCGCGCCGCGCCGCCGCCTTGCGCGCGGCTAGCGCGACGCCGGGCGCGTCCTTCCAATGCCACCACTTCAGCTTTTCCGGGTCGGGCGCGGCGGTGCTCGCAAAGTAGACGGCGCAGCGGAAGGTGTAGAGCACGCAGCGGTCCTGGTGCTGGCTGTTGCGTTCGCAGAGGCGCTCGTACAGCGCCTGCGGGTCCACCCCCTTGAGGTCAGCGACACGCCGTATGCTCAGCGCGCGCAGATCGCGCGCCAGCGAGACGCCGATGCCGGGAATCTGGCGCAGCTCGGCCAGCTCCGCCTGCTCGGCGCGCGCCGCCGCGTCCGGCGCAAACGCCCGCTGACCGGCGCCCGCGCTGGAATCTGTGGCGGCTACGCGGCGGCTCACCCGATCACGCCGTCCAGGGGCGAGGACGCCGAGGCATAGCGACGGCGCGGCATGCGCCCGGCAAGGAAAGCCTCGCGGCCGGCGATGATCGCGTGGCGCATGGCGCTGGCCATCAGCACCGGATTCTTCGCCTCGGCGATGGCGGTGTTCATCAGCACGCCGTCGCAGCCCAGCTCCATGGCAATGGCGGCGTCGCTGGCGGTACCGACGCCGGCATCGACGATGATCGGCACCTTGGCGTTCTCGACAATGCTGAGGATGTTGTAGCGGTTCTGGATACCCAGCCCGGAGCCGATGGGCGCGGCCAGCGGCATCACCGCGACGCAGCCCAGCTCTTCCAGGCGCTTGCACTGGATCGGGTCGTCGGTGCAGTAGACCATCACCTCGAAGCCCTCCTTCACCAGCACCTTGGTCGCCTCCAGCGTGGCAGTGATGTCCGGGTAGAGCGTCTTCGGGTCGCCCAGCACTTCCAGCTTGACCAGCCGGTGGCCGTCGAGCAGCTCGCGCGCCAGCCGGCAGGTGCGGATCGCGTCCTCGGCGGTGTAGCAGCCGGCAGTGTTGGGCAGCAGGGTGTAGCGCTCGGGGCGGATGAAATCGAGCAGGTTCGGCGCGCCGGCGTCCTGGCCCAGGTTCACCCGGCGGATGGCGACGGTGACGATCTCGGCACCGCTGGCCTCGGCGGCAGCGGCGTTCTCGGCGAAGTCCTTGTACTTGCCGCTGCCAACCAGCAGCCGCGAGCCATAGGTCTTGCCGGCGATGGTGATGCTGTGTGTGCTCATCTTGGTCTCTGGTGATTCTGGCCTTGCGTGTCCTTGGTGAAGCACCGAAGCAAGGGCCTACCGCTCTCTCGGTCGCTTCCCTTGCGCTGCCGTCCATGGCGAGACCGCAGCGCCTTGAACGACCCCCTGGGCGCACATCCATGTGCGCCCGTTCGCCGAATAAAACGGTCCACTGGACCGTTTTATTCGGCTCACCCACCTCCGATCGCCTTGACGATTTCGATCTGGTCCTGCTCCACCAGCCGGGTCTCGGACCACAAGCTGCGCGGCACGATCTGGCCGTTGTGTTCGATGGCGAGCCGCTGGCCTTGCAGTTGCAAGGCCTCGATCAGGCCGGCCAGGGTGGCCGGCGCCGGCAGCGGCTCCGGACGTCCGTTGACGGTGAGCAGGGGCATGGTGATCCCGCGTCGTGCAAAGGCCCTCGCGGGGAGGGCCTTGGAAAGGTTTGGAGCGGGTGATGGGAATCGAACCCACGCTAGTAGCTTGGGAAGCTACAGTTCTACCATTGAACTACACCCGCGTTGGCCGCCATTTTAGCGCCTCAATCGCCGTCGCGCCGAGGCCCGTGCCGGCGCTCCGGCTGATTGGCCGGCGGTGGCGGTGGCGACGCTCGATGGCGGCGGTCCCCCAGCTCGAAATCGCGCCGGTTGAAGCGCTTGTAGAACGGCAGCAGCCGCGACTCGGGGTGCTCGCCCTCACGGACATCGCCCCGGGCCGAAGCCGAGATTGCCAACACCGCAAAGGCACCGCCCAGCAGGAGCAAGGTCCACCAGGGATGCACCGCCACCAGGTTCAGCAAGGCGTCCATGACTTCACTCCCGCCGTAAGCCCGCTGGCAGCTTAGCAGGGCGTCCACCGCGCGCCGCGCCTACACTGGCTTGACCCACCCCGGAGCAGACCCGATGAGCAACTATTTCGAATCCGAAGACCTCGCCAAGTTCGGCCAGATCGGCCGCCATGCCCCGAAGCTGGCGGAGGACTTCTTCAAGTACTACGGCAACGTCACCGCCACCGACGGCGCACTCAGCAAGCGCGAGAAGGCACTGATCGCCCTGGCCGTGGCGCACGCCCAGAAGTGCGCCTACTGCATCGACGCCTACACCACCCAGTGCCTGGAAACCGGCAGCAATCCCGAGCAGATGATGGAAGCCGTGCATGTAGCGGCGGTGATGCAGGCCGGCATCACCCTCGCCCACTCGGTGCAGATGTACAACCATCTCGACAAGCTGGTGCTGTGAACCGGACGGCTTGAGCCGGTGCGCGGCCGCCAGGCCCGCCAGGATTTCCGAGAGGAGCCGAAATGGACGACGCCCCGATCACACTGACGCAGCTGGACGGCGAGCTGCCGCGCCACGACTTCGCCGCTCTGCTCGCGGCGCGCGCGCTGCAGCTGCCACCGCGCTCGGTGGAGACCCTGCAGGTCAACCTCACCAAGCTCTGCAACCAGGCCTGCCGGCATTGCCACGTCGACAGCAGCCCCAGCCGCACCGAGGCACTGTCGCCGGAGGGCGTCGCCGCCGTGCTGGAGGTGCTGGCGCGGCATCCGCAGATCGGCAAGCTCGATCTCACCGGCGGCGCGCCCGAGCTACACCCGCAGTTCGACGAGTTGGTGCGGGCGGCGGTGCGGCTCGGCAAGCAGGTGATGGTCCGCCACAACCTCACCGTGCAGCTCGACGGCCACCCGCAGACCGGCGAGAGCAAGGCCTATCTACCGGCCTTCTTCGCCGAGCAGGGCGTGGAGGTGATCTCTTCCCTGCCCTACTGGCAGGAGTTCTTCACCGACAGCCAGCGCGGCAAGGGCGTGTTCGGCAAGTCGATCACCGCGATGCAGCGACTCAACGCGGTCGGCTACGGCATCGAGGGTTCCGGCCTGGTGTTCAACTTGGTCTACAACCCGGTCGGCCCCTACCTGCCGGCGGCGCAGGCCGGGCTGGAGGCCGACTACAAGCGCGAGCTGCGCGACAAATTCGGCCTGCACTTCAACAATCTCTACACCATCACCAACATGCCGATACACCGCTTCGCGCTGCACCTGCGCAAGAGCGGCCAGTACCAGGCCTACATGGACAAATTACTCGCGGCGTTCAACCCGGCGGCGGCCGAGGGCGTGATGTGCCGCAGCCTGATCAGTGTCGATCACCGGGGCCGGCTCTACGACTGCGACTTCAACCAGCAACTCGGACTCGTCGCCGAGGCCGGGGCTTCGGCCAGCCTGTTCGATTTCGACTACCAGGCGCTGATGTCGCGCCGGATCCGCTGGGGCAGCCATTGCCTCGGTTGCACGGCAGGCGCCGGATCCTCCTGCGGCGGTGCGACCGCCGGCTGAGCAAAGCTTCAGCAAAACCCCGACAGTTGTCCCCAATCGGACTGGATGAGTCTGTTGATAACTCTGTACGGGCGGCTTTTTTGCCTGCGCCATCAAGCGCTTTGGTGGAACTGCGGAGAACTTCGCCGACGCCGCGCTTGCAATCCAGGCCTTGCGCAAGGCGTCGCCAGATCGCCTCGCTCTCAGTGCTCCTCGGGCGGCGCCAGCGGCAACAAGCCCACCGCCTCGCCGGCCGGCAAGGCCTCGACCTCGCGCAACTGACGCTGGATCGCGCGCGAGCGCACACCGGTCTGCTCGATCTGCTTCTGCGCCTGCTCCAGCTTCTCGCCAACCTTGTCGAGCACCTCGCCGAACTTGCCGAACTCGGTCTTCACCGCACCCAGCACCTTCCAGACCTCGCTGCTGCGCTTCTCGATGGCGAGCGTGCGGAAGCCCATCTGCAAGCTGTTGAGCAGCGCGGTAAGCGTGGTCGGGCCGGCGATGGTCACGCGGTAGTCGCGCTGCAGGCCGTCGGCCAGCCCGGGGCGGCGCAGCACCTCGGCGTAGAGGCCTTCGGTGGGCAGGAACATCAGCGCGAAGTCGGTGGTGTGCGGCGGCTCCACGTACTTGTCGTGGATGGACTTGGCCTGCACTTTCACTGCCGTCTCCAGCGCCTTGCCGGCCGCCTCGATGGCAGCCAGCTCGCCGCGCTCGGCGGCATCGACCAGGCGCTCGTAGTCCTCGCGCGGGAACTTGGCATCGACCGGCAGCCAGACCGGCACGCCCTGCGCCTCGCGGCCGGGCAGCTTGATGGCGAAGTCCACCCGCGCCTCCGAGCCCGGCCGGGTGGCGACGCTGCGGCCGTACTGCTCGGGCGTCAGCAACTGGTCCAGCAGGGTCTCCAACTGCACCTCGCCCCAGCCACCGCGCGTCTTCACATTGCTGAGCACGCGCTTGAGATCGCCGACGCCGGTGGCCAGGGTCTGCATCTCGCCCAGGCCACGGTGCACCTGCTCCAGGCGCTCGCTGACCAGCTTGAAGCTCTCGCCCAGGCGCGCTTCCAGCGTGGCGTGCAGCTTCTCATCGACGGTCTTGCGCATCTCGTCGAGCTTGGCCTCGTTGTTGGTCTGCAACTCCTTGAGCCGGGTTTCCACCGCCAGCCGCAGCGCCTCGGCGCGGGCATCGGTCTGCGCGGTGAGCGCAGCCAGGCGTTGCTCGAAACCTTCGAAGGAGCGGGCAATGAGCTGGGCGATGGCCTCGGTGCGCTGCGCCACCGCCTGCTGGCTGTTGGCGAGCTGGCCGCCGAACTCCTGGCGCTGCTGCGACAGCGCGGCGAGCAGGCTGTCGCGGCTGCGGCCCAGCTCGGCCGGCAGCGCCTGTGACTGCGCGGCGAGCTGCTGCTCGATGCGGGCCAGCAGGGGCGCCAACTCCTCGGCGGGCTTGCCGCGACCGCGCCCCAGCAGCACCGACAGCAAGGCACCCAGTACCGCCGCGATCAGCGCGACGGCGATCACCACCAACAGAGAGAGCATGTCCATGGCGGCATTATCGCCTGCGCCGACGACGATCCGGCCCTGGCGCCGGTCAACCCCGCAGAGACCACCGTGACGGAAGGCGCGGCACCCTCCCGGGGGCTACCGAAGCCTAGGCGCTCAAGGCCTGCGCCTGGCCCCAGACGTGGTTGCCGTACTTCCAGTAGCCGAGCACGTTGTTGAGGCGGGCGTCCTGGTCGGCCGGCACCGGCAGCACCTCGCCGGCAACCTGGCCCTTGAGGTAGGGCGCCAGCACCGCGCCGCCGCCGCCGGAGAGCACGATGGTGTCAATGTCCCAATCTTCCGCCCACAGGCGGTTGGCTTCGGTGGCGATGCGGCCGGCGAGCTGGCTGAAGGCGCGCTGCACCAGCGGCCCCAGATCATGGCGCTCGCCACGGATCTTGATCGAGCCGGCATTGATCGCCTCGTAGAGCCGGTACAGCTCCACCTGCACGCCGCTCTTCTCGCGCAGCGCGTTGGCGATGGCGTCGTAGGCCAGGCAGATGCCGGAGTCGGTGGACTGGCTGCCACGCTCGGAATAGCGGGTCTTGTCGGCGATGGCGAAGTCGCAGGTGCGGAAACCGACGTCGATGACCCCGATCTTCTCGCTGGTATAGCGTTGCTGGCTGACCCGGCCGGCGCTGTCGAGCATCAGGTTGTAGAGCGAGCCGAACGGCTGCGGAATGACCCGCACCTTCTCCACGTAGAGGGTCTTTTCCTCACGCTGGCCGGCGGCGTTGTAGACGCCGATCTGGTGGCGGCCGATCAGGCTGTTCGCCAGCGCCTCGCGATGGCGGCGGAACAGGCTGATCGGCAGGCCGGTGACCAGCCGCACCGGATCGCTGTGATCGACGAAGGGCACCAGCGCCGCCAGCCCCAGGGTCTTGGCGTACTGGCTGAGGAACTGCGCCGGATCCAGGGTGAAGCCGCGACCGCGACTCTGGGTCTCGGCCAGCTCGCCGACAAATACCGACTCGCCACCGATGTCGAAATGCCGCGCGGCCTGTTCCTGCCCGGGCAGCAGGGACTCGGAGTAGGCCGCCGGATTGGCCTCGCCGACGATGGACTTGAAGGCCTGCGAGCGCCGGCCGTCGGTGGCCTTGCAGTAACCGAAACCGATGTCTACAGCGAGGATGCGCATGGCGTTTGCCGTCGTCCGGAGAAGAAACGCCGACGGTTTAGCACGCCGGTTTCGGCGCGGTCAAAGCGCCGGGCAGATCGGCTTTCAGCGCCGCGCGGCCTGCGCCTTCTTGCGCGCGAAGCTCTTCAGGAACTCCATCTGGTCGGCGAGGATGCGCCGGTTCTGGAGGATCAGGTACTCGGCCAGATTGGGCGTGTAGGGCACCGCCAGCAGCTTCATGCCGGCCTCCTCAGGCGTGCGCGCGTCCTTGGCCTGATTGCAGTCGCGGCAGGCGGTCACGCAGTTTTCCCAGGTGTTCTCGCCACCGCGCGAGACCGGCACGATGTGATCGCGGGTGAGTTCGCCGTTGTGGAACTCGTCGCCGCAGTACAGGCAGAGGTTCTGGTCGCGCTGGAACAGCGTGCGGTTGGTGAGCAGCGGCTCGCCCTGGCTGTAGCGCTTGGAGCGGTCGGCAACCGCGATGATCGAGCCCAGCTCAAAAAACGAACGCTCGCCAGTGCGAGCGTTGATGCCGCCGGCGACGGCGAATCGCTCCTCGCCAGCCTCCCAGCAAACGCGCTTGCGGGCGTAGAGCGTCGCAGCGGTTTGCCAGTGGATCCAACCCACCGGAAGACCGCCTGCATCGAGCTTCAGAATCGCCGGAATCATTACCTGTTCAACCTGCAATGTTCGCTGCTGTTCGCCGCTACGGATCGAATCTACGGACTTTCCCCTGCTTTGACCAGTCTTTGACCAGGGTCGTCACCGAATCTTCATCGCCCTCCCGGGCTCAGTAGACATCGCGGCGATAGCGACCCTGCTCGATCAGGCGGCCGAGTTCGGCCTCTCCGAGCAGCTCGCGCAGCGTCGCGTCCACCGCCTGCGCCATGCCCTGGGCGCTGCCGCAGACGTAGATCGCTGCGCCCGCCACCAGCCACGCACGCAGCCGCCCGGCCTGCTCGCGCAGACGCTGCTGCACGTAGACGGGCGTCGGTAGATCGCGCGACCAGGCGTAGTCGCAGTGACTGAGCAGCCCCTCGGTCTGCCAGGCTTGCAGCTCCGCGCGGTAGTAGTGGTCGCAGGCGGCATTGCGCTCGCCATAGATCAGCCAGTTGCGATGCTGACCGGCCACGGCGCGCGCCTTCAGCAAGGCGCGCAAGCCGGCGAGCCCGGTGCCGTTGCCGATCAGGATCAGCGGACGCGCGTCGCCGGGGGGATGGAAGCCACGGTTCTCGCGCAGGCGCAGTGCCATCTCGCCACCGACCGCCGCGTCGCGACACAACCACGCGGAGCCGGCGCCGAGGCTGCCGTCGGCCCGATGCGACTCGCGCACCAGCAGCTCCAGCCGGCCATCGCCGGGCAAGGAGGCGATCGAGTAGTCGCGCTGCGTGCCGTCCGGCAGCTGCACTTCGGCGATGTCTCCGGCCTGCCAGTCGGCGACGGATTCCAGCGGCATCAGCGCCAGATGCCAGACCGGCCCGCCGACGCTGCCGGGGTTGAGCAGGCGCCGTTCGATTAGCCGCCAGCGCCGGAAGGCGGCCGGCGTCCAGGCGGCGAGCGCCGTGCCGGCCAGTTCCCCAAGCCTTTGCTGCCAGCGGAGCAGCGCCGCCGGGTCGGCGTTGTCGACCTCCAGCATCGTGAACAGGGGCTGCGCGCCCTGCTGCCGCAACCACTCATCGAGCCGGCGGCCGAAGGCGCAGTAGCGCGGATAGCTGCGGTCGCCCAGCGCCAGCAGACCGTAGCGCAGCGGCGCCAGCGTCGGCCGGGCGACCATCACCTGCTGCACGAAGCGGAACGCCGAGTCCGGCGCGTCGCCCTCGCCGGTGGTGCTGACCACGAACAGGCAGGCGCCGCCGGCCGCCAGGGTTTCGGCGTCCAGCTCGGCGAGCGGCTGCGCGGAGGCCGGCCGACCGGCAGCGGTCAGCGCGGCGGCGGCCTGCCGGGCCAGTTGCTCGGCGAAGCCGGTCTGGCTGGCGTACAGCACCCGCAGCCTAGCCTGGTCGGACACCGGCGCCGGCGGGCGCCGGCGGCGGCGCAGCAGCGCCGCGCAGAACAACAGATAGCCCAGTAGCGCCAGCGCCGCCGCGCACCCGCGTGCGGGGCCCGGGTCGCGCCAGTACCAGCCCTCCGGCTGCGCCTGCCAGGCCAGCACGGCCAGCGCCGCCAGCAGCCCCAGCAGGGCAGCCTGGATGCGGCGCGCGCTCATTCCAGCAGGGCCTGCAGTTTCGGCGACAGCCATTCCTCGAACCCCGCACCGCGCCGGCGCAGGAAGCGGGTCGCGAGGTTGTGGCGCAGCGCGAAGTTCTGCGCCGGCTCCCAGCCCAGGACGGTGAGCGCGGTCGACAGTGCGTCGGCCGACATGCAGCTGCTGTGCAACACGCTCACCGAGGCCAGCCCGCTGGCCGGATAGCCGCTGCGCGGGTCCAGGCTATGCGGGTAGCGCTGACCGTCGGCCTCGAAATAGCGGCGGTAGTCGCCGGAGGTGGCGATGGCGACACCGTCGAGCGCCAGCCAGAGGTCGCTGCCGGTGCCGTCCGGGCTCTCCAGCGCCACCCACCAGGGACTGCCGTCGGGCTTGCAGCCCTGGCCGCGCAGCTCGCCGCCGACTTCCGCCAGGTAGTGGCTCAGTCCGCGCGCCTGCAGGTAGCGCGCGAGCAGGTCCACGCCATAACCCTTGGCGATGGCGGACAGATCGAGCCGGCAGCCGCCGGGCTGATACAGGCGCTCGCCATCCAGCCGCAGCCGCTGCCAGCCGACCCCGCGCAGGGCGGCGGCGATCTCGGCGGCGGCCGGCGCTTGCCGGCGCGCCGGCGCGGGGCCAAAGCCCCAGCAGTCGACCAGGGCGCCAGCACTCGGGTCGTAGGCGCCCTGGCTGAGCGCCGCCACCGCCAGCGCCTCGCGCAGGACCGCCGCGAAGTCCGCTGGCAAGGTCTGCCAGCTACCGGCAGCGGCGCGGTTGTAGCGGCCGAGGTCGGAGTCTTCCCGCCAGTGGCTCATCTGCGCGACCACCCGGTCCAGCTCGGCCTGCAGGCCGGACTGCAAGTCCTCGACCGCGAGCGCACGCGCGGTCGCCAGCTTCACCGACCAGCGCGTGCCCATGCTCTCGCCGGACAGCTCCAGCAGCCGCGCCGCCGGCTCCGGGCCGGCCTCGGCGGCAGCGCTCAAGCGGGTGGGAATGAGCAGCCGCCGTTCGGCCTCGCTCACTGGCAACTCCGCGACCAGGCGCTCAGGGCGTCAGCACTTCCAGCGTCGCGCTGTACACCGCGCGACGCTCGCTGGCCGGCGCCGGCGCCTGCTGGTCGACCACGGTCGCAGACAGCCAGTACAGCCCCGGCTGCGGCCAGCGCAGCTCGAAGCTGCCGTCGGCGCCGGTGGTCCGCTCGATCTCGTTGACGGCATTGCGGTAGCGCACGCCGTCGGCGATCAGCTCCACCTTCAGGCCGGCCACCGGCTTGCCGTCGAGCAGAAAGCGGAAGCGCGCCGGCTCGTCGGTGTAGAGATCATTGACGCCGCTGATCGGCTGCAACTCCAGGCCGACGCCGCTGGGCTTGAGCGCGCCCTCGCTGGGCTTGCCGGCGGTGACGAAGGTTTCCACCCGCCGCTGCGAGGCCAGCACCTTGAGCTGGTCGGCCTTGGCCGGCACTTCCTTGGCGAAGCCCTCGGCGCTGAACGGCTGGCCGCGTGGCGGCCACATCTTGCGCTGGCCGTTCTCCTCCCAGCTGGCGCTGAGGCCGTTGCTGACCAGGGCGATGCGGTAGGTGCCGGCCTGGGCGAGTTGCAGATCAAAGCTGCTGCGCAGCTTGCCGGTGACCGGGTTTTCCGGCGTCAGGCGGCTGCCGTCCGGCGCGGTGATCTCCAGCGAATCCAGGCGCTGCGGGTTGTGGTCCTTGACGAAGGGATCGGTGGAGGCGGCGGCGTCGACGGTCACCCACTGGTTGACCCCGAGCACGGTCTTGGAGGGCTCCAGCCAGGCCTTGTGGGCCTGGGCGGCGAACGGCAGCGACAGCGACAGCAGCAGCGAAGCGCGAAGCAGCGGGTGGCTCATGGGATTCTCCGTGGGGTGGCGGATCAGCGCGACAGCGCCAGGCGCACCGCGCCCAGCTCGCTCTTGCCCTGCGCCTTCAGGGTCTGGCCGGCGGCGGCCGGCCACTGGAACGGGATTTCCAGCAGTTCGCGGCCGCCTTCCTCGCGGGCCGCCTCCACCAGCAGCTTGTAGTTGCCGGCCGGCAGCGCCTTGAGCGCGGCACCGCCCTCGACCAGGCTCAGCGCGTGCTCGCCGACCGGCCGGGTGGCGCCGCTGACGCCGTCGGCCGGCAGGCTCAGCTCGCGGCCGCCGCGCCGCCACCACTGGCGCAGGTCGGGCAGCCACTTGCCACCACCCTCGGCACCGGCGGCCATGCCGGCGGGACCTTCGCCAGCGGGCTTGTCGCCCTTCTTCGGCTGCTGGTACCAGAGCGCCAGGGTGCCGACCGGGCTGCGGTCGTCGCGCTCCAGCCAGACCGCGACATACGGACGGTGGTACTCGGCGACCTCCAGCTGCGGAATCTGCACGCTGAGGTCCAGCCGCGCGGCGATGGCCGGCGCGCTGAGCAGAGCGCCACCGAGCGCCAGCGTCATCGGAGAGAGGGAGGGAGTACGCATGCGGACCTCGTGGGTGGAACTCAGTGGATGAACAACAGCGCCAGCAGCAGCGGCAGCAGCAGCCCCAGGCCGACGCTGGGCCAGGTCAGGGCGCGCTGACGGCTGTGCAGCGCCAGCAGGAACAGTCCGGTCAGCGCGAACAGCAGGCAGGCCCCGGCGAAAACGTCAATGAACCAGCCCCAGGCGGCGCCGGCGTTGCGGCCCTTGTGCAGGTCGTTGAAGTAGGAGATCCAGCCACGGTCGGTCTGCTCGTATTCGGCCTCGCCGGTGGCGCGGTCGATGCTCAGCCAGGCATCGCCACCCGGTCGCGGCAGCGACAGGTAGACCTCCTCGGCCGACCACTCGGCCTCGCGCCCGGCCAGCCGCAAGTCCCAGCTCTCGGCCAGCCAGTCGCGCAGCGCCGGCGGCAGCGCTGCGGCGCCCTCGGCCGGGCCGGCCTGCAAGGCGCTGTGCAGCGCGGGCGGCAAGCTCTGCTTGCGCAGCAGCACCTCGGGCTTGGTCTTGATCTGCTGGGCGTGGTTGAGGGTGATGCCGGTGGCCGCGAACAGGATCATGCCGACCAGGCACAGCGCGGCGCTGATCCAGTGCCACTGGTGCAGGGTCTTGAGCCAATAGGAGCGGCGCCGCGCCTGCTGGCTGGGATCGGCCACCGAGCGCATCAGGGCGGGACCGCCACCGGTGCGCCGCTCGGGTCGGTGACGAAGCCGACCTTGTTCAGGCCGGCCTTGGCGGCCTCGCTCATCACCTCGGCGATCACCTCGTAGCGGGTATTGCGGTCGACCCGCAGATGCAGCTCGGGCGTGACCGGCTGCTGACCGGCGGCCTGCAGACGGCGGATCAGCTCCGGCATCGCCAGCGGTTCGCCGTTCCAGTACATGCGGCCCTCGCCGTCGATGGCGAACTGGATGTTGTCGGCTTTCAACGTATTGGCGGCGCTGCTCGCCTTCGGCAGGTCGATCTTCACCGCATGGGTGAGCAGCGGCGCGGTGATGATGAAGATCACCAGCAGCACCAGCATGATGTCGACCAGGGGGATGACGTTGATCTCCGCCATCGGCGCGCTGTTGGGCCGGGCGTGGAAGCTGCCGAAGGCCATGACTAGCTCCGCTCCGCCGGCTTGGCGGGCGCCGCCACCGAGGCGGCGTGGGCGTCGTACTTGACGCCGGTGGCGAGGAAGGTGAACAGGTCGTGGGCGTAGGCGTCGAGCTGCGCCAGCACCAGGCGGTTGGCGCGGACGATGAAGTTGTAGCCAAGCACCGCCGGGATCGCGACCGCCAGACCAATGGCGGTCATGATCAGCGCCTCGCCCACCGGCCCCGCCACCTTGTCGAGCGTGCCGGCACCGGATACGCCGATGGCGATCAGCGCGTGGTAGATGCCCCAGACCGTGCCGAGCAAGCCCACGAACGGCGCGGTGGCGCCGACCGAGGCCAGCACGGTGAGGCCGGACTCCATGTTGGCGGTCTCCTCGTCGATGGTCTTGCGCAGGGTGCGGGTGACGAAGTCGCTGGAGCTGCCGGCCTCGTTCAGGCGATTGATGCCGTGCCGCTCGTGATGCCGGCTGGCGGCGATGCCGTGGTAGGCCAGGTGCGAGAACGGCTCGTCCGGATGCTGCTGCTCGATCTTGGCGGCGACCGCGTCGAGCGAGGGCGCGTTCCAGAAGAAGTCGAGGAACTGCGCGCTGCGCCGGCGCGCCCGGTAGTGGCCGACCAGCTTGGTGACGATCAGGTACCAGCTGGTCACCGAGGCCAGGAACATCAGCACCAGAATGCCCTTGGCGACGCCGTCCGCCTGCGAAATGAAGTGGCCGAAGCCCATGCCCTGCATCGTGTCCATGATTCCTGCCCTGACGAAAATGGCGACTAGTGTTGGTTGCGCTCGAAACTGATCGGCACCCGCACCCAGGCGGCGAGCGCTTCCTCGCCACGCCGGGCCGGCACGAAGCGCCAGCGGTCGCGCACCACGGCGACCGCCGCCTCGTCGAGGCGCGGATAGCCGCTGCTGCGCTCCACCTGCACCTCCTGCGGCAAACCCTGCGGACTCACCAGCACCCGCAGCCACACAGTGCCCTGCTCGCCCAGCTTGCGTGACTGGTAGGGAACCTGCGGGCCCGGGTTGTTGAGATGCGCGGCGGCGAAATTGGGCGGTACCACCGCCGGCTCGGGTGCCGGCGCGGCGGGGCCGGGCTCGGCCGGCACCGGCGGTGCCGGCTCGGCCACGGCGGGCGGCTGCTCCGGCGCCAGGGCCTGCATCGCCGCCGGCGCCGGCTTGGCCGTCGCCAGCATGCGCGGCGGCTCGGCCTTGGGCGGCGGCGGTGGAGGCGGCCGTGGCGGCTCTACGGCGGGAGCCGGCTCGCTGAGGAAGCTGACCATCAGGGTCTGTGGCGCGGAAGGCAGCGGCACCTGAACGCCGGCCACCGCCAAGGCTGCGAGCGCCGCCGCGTGCAGTCCGCCGATCAGCAGCCAGACCAGCCAGCGCGGTGCGTCGGCGGAACGGCGGCGATAGGGCGTCCGCGACGGGACGGCAGCGGAACGCATGCGCCGCCTAGACCTCGGCCCACTGGCGCAGCAGGTTGTGATAGACGCCGGTGAGCTGCACCACGCCACGGTGGCTGGGCAGGTCGGCGCCCAACTGCTGGATCGACTGGTCCATCTCGAACAGCAAACGGCGGTGGCCGTCGTCGCGAACCATGCTCTGGATCCAGAAGAACGAGGCCAGACGCTCGCCACGGGTGACCGGGGTGACCTGATGCAGGCTGGTGGAGGGATAAAGAATCAGATCGCCGGCCGCCAGCTTGATGCTCTGACTGCCGTAGGTGTCCTCGATCAGCAACTCGCCGCCGTCGTAGTCGGCGGGCTCGGCCAGGAACAGGGTCGCCGACAGATCGGTGCGGATGCGCAGCCCGGACAGCCGGTGCTGACGCACCGCGTTGTCGACGTGGGTATCGAACTTCTGACCAAGGCCGTAACGGTTGAACAGCGGCGGGAACACGTGTTGTGGCAGCGCCGCCGACATGAACAGAGGGTTGCTGCTGAGCGCCTGCAGGATCATCCCGCCGACCTCGCGGGCGGCGGGATGCTGCTCGGGAACCTGCAGATTGCTCTTGGCCCTGGCCGACTGGTGACCGGAAGTGACATTGCCGTCCACCCACTCGGCCGCCAGCAGAACCTTGCGGGCCTGCACCACCTGCGTGGCCGACAGCAACTGGGGAATCCGCAACAGCATGTCGGCTCCGTTTACCCCGAGGCTCAGAACGAGAAGTTGGCGGTCAGCAGGTACTGGCGGCCGGTGCCGAGCGCCGCGTAGTGATTGCTGTAGGCCTTGGTGTAGTAGACCTCGTCGAGCAGGTTCTGAACGTTGAACTGCAGGCCGATGTTCGGGTTCACCTGCCAGCCGGCGTTGAGGTCGAAGCGCCAGTAGTCGGGCACATGCTTGGGAATCGACACCACGCCGGTGCTGGTGTTGCGGGTGGTCTGGGTGCTGCCGTAGACCTCGCTGACATAGTAGGCCCCACCGCCCACCGAGTACTTCTGCAGGAACTTGTAGGTACTCGCCAGGCTCAGGCTGTGCTTGGGAGTGTTCGGCAGCTGCTTGCCCTGCGAGGGATCGAGAATCTCGGAGGGGGCGGCGATATACAGGCTGCCACGCACCAGCTTGCTGTCGAGGTAGGAATAGCCGCCGAACAGCGACCAGTTGTCGCTGAGGTTGCCGCTGGCGCTCAACTCGAAGCCGCGCACGCGGGTCTTGCCGACCTGTTGGTAGGTCGTGGTGTCGAGCTGCAGCAGCGCGTCCTTGCGTTCGGTATCGAACAGCGCGCCGGTGAGCAGCAGGCGCTGCCCGAACAGCTCCCACTTGGCGCCCAGTTCGGCGGTGCGCGCCTTTTCCGGCTTGCCCACTGCGTTGACGGCGGTGACCGCGTCCTCGTCGCCAGCGGCGATGGCCTGCGGCGTCGATTCGGTGCTGTAGGCAAGGTAGATGCTGCCCGTCTCCACCGGCTTGTAGATCAGGCCCAGCTGGTAGTTGAGGAAGTTGTCTTCCCGGGAGGCATACAGCGCCGCCACCGGCACCGGCGTGGTGGCGGGCGTGGCGCCGGCATTGCGCTGGGCTTCGGTTTCGTAGCTGTCCCAGCGCAGGCCGAGATTGACCAGCCACTGCTTGTGCAGCTCCAGGGTGTCGAAGGCAAACAGCGCACCGGCGGTGGTGGTGAAGTGCGTCGGCGTGTTGGTGGGCAGCACCTGTCCCAGCCAGAGGTCGTTCGGGTTGGGGTTGTAGAGGCTGGCGCAGTCCTTGGAGTCCTGCAGCGCCTGGGTGCAGACGCGCGCAGTGCCGGCGGGCACGCGGTTGACCGTATAGGTGTCCTGGTCGCGCTGCTCGCGCGAGAACTCGACGCCGGTGCTCAGGCTGTGCTTGATGAAACCGGTGTCGAAGCGGGTGCTGAGCGTGGTGAGATTGGCGAAGGTTTCCGTCTCGGAGATGCGGCTCTTCGGCGAGCGGTAAACCAGACCGTTGGCGACATTGCCGGCGCTGTCGTCGGGATTGCTGACCAGGTAGTCGTTGCTGCTGATGCCGTAGCGGGTGCTGCTGCTCAGCGTAGTCGCCGGGCTCAGGTCATGGCTGATGCTGACCGTGCCGATGTCGGTCTGGGTGTTGAGGAAATCGCGGTTCTTCAGACCGTAGAAGTTCTTGCGATCAACGCCCAGGGTTTCGGTCACCGGCAGGCCGGTGGCGAGGTCGTAGGGGATGCTGTAGTCGGGCATCCCGTCGTCGGAGAGGTGGTAGTAGTCGAGGCTGATGCGGGTCGGCGAACCCAGACCGAACGCCAGAGCGCCGGCGGCGCCCCACTTGTCCGACACCACGGCGCTGTCGCGACCGGCGACGCCGGCGTGGTTGCCCATGACGTTCAGGCGCGCGGCCGTGTGCTCATTGACCTTCCAGTTGCGGTCGACGGTGGCACGCAGGGTGTCGGCGGTACCGAGCAGAAGGCTGGCGTTGGCGAAGTCCTCCGCCTTGGCCTGCTTGCTCACCAGATTGACGCTGCCGCCGCCCGAACCACGGCCACCGAAGGCCGAATCGGCGCCCTTGGTGACTTCGATGCCGTCCAGTGCGAACACGTCGCGGGTCTGCGAGCCGATGTCGCGGATGCCGTCGATGAACAGGCTGTTGGCGGAGTTGAGGCCGCGGATCACCGGACGGTCGGCAATCGGCTGGCCACCCTCGCCGGCCATGAAGGTGATACCCGGCACGGTGCGCAGCGCCTCCTGCAAGGAGGTGGCAGCGACATCCTGAATGAGCTGCGAGGGAATCACCGTCACCGACTTCGGGGTGTCGCGCAGCGGCGCGGTGTACTTCGGCGAGGAAATCTCCTCGGCCTTGTAGGGGCTGACCGCCTCGTACTGAACCTTGACGCCCTCGAGCTGGGTCGCGGCTTCGGGCGTGGGCGCGGCGCCAGCAGCGGCGTCCTGGGCGGCGCCCGGCAGGGCGTAGATGGCAAGGACGGCAGCAGCCGCGGCGGTCATCGGACTCTTGCGGAACTTCATGTGGGTGCAACTCCCTGTGATGGTCTGGCCTACCGAAGAGACGCGCCGACGGCGCGCCTGGAATGTCTGCTTTCGGTACTGGCCGGGGACAGTCCGCAACCTTGCCTACGAGACGAATGCAATTCTATATGAGAACCATTGTTATCTGAAGCCCAAGGACTCCAGGCTGGTCGCATCCGGCTTCGATTTGCTGCCGCTCAGGGCGCCGCGACCGCCCCTCGCGTCGCGGGCAGCGGTGGGCGACGAGCACAAAAAAGCCCCGGCCGCCGGTTGCGGCGGCCGGGGCTGGCGGGACTTCAGCGGCGCGGGCGCAGATTGAGTTCGACGCGGCGGTTCTTCTCACGCCCTGCTTCGTCGGCCTCGTTGGCAATCGGCTCCGATTCGCCGGCACCGATGGCTTCGATCTGGCTGCTGGCGGCACCCAGTTCCACCAAGCGGTCACGTAGGCGCTCGGCCATCTTGATGGTCAGGTCGAGGTTGTAGGACTGCTGGCCAAGAGTGTCGGTATGAACCACCAGCTCCAGGCCCAGGCCGGACTGGCGGCTGAGCGCGGCGGCGAAGGGGGCCAGCACCTGGTCCGCGTCGGGACGCAGGACGCCGTTCTCGCCCTGCAACAGGCGCGAGCGCGGCAGCACGTAGTTCTGGGCCACCAGGCAGCCGCTGCTGTCGGTCTTGGTGCCTTCCGGTGCCGGCGGGCAACCGCCGGAGTAGTCCACCGCCGCAACCGGCGCAGCAGCGATCACCGGCGCCACCGGCGGCGGCAGGCTGGGCAGCAGCGGCGGCGCGGGCGGGGCCGGCGGAGTAACGGCGACCGCCGGACGACCCCCGAAGCGCTTCACCAGACCCACGGTCGCCAGGGCGTCGTAGCTGACCCCGCGTCCGGGGATGAACTCCTCGCCGAACCGCGCCAGGCCGCGCAGTTCCGCGCGCAGCGACAGGCTGGGCAGCAGGTCGGTCTCCACGCCCCAGCCGATGTTCACGTAGGGCGCGTTGACCTTCACCGAATCGCGCTTGGTCTGCGAATAGCCGCCGCCAACCAGGAACAGGAAGTTGAGGTCCTCGCCCAGGCTTTCCAGCCGCAGGTCGAGGCCGCCGCCGAGCGTGTCTTCCTTGGGCTGACCGTCCTTGCCTTCGACGCTGATGCCGAAGCCGGTCACTTCGAGGAAGGCCTGGGGACGCAGAGGCACACCGACCAGCAACCGCGCCTGGCCACCGGTGGACAGGCCGCGCAGCGACTCCGGCTGCACCACACCGACGTTGCCGCCGACGTACCAGGGCGTCGACAGCAGGCTGCTCTGCGCCATCGCCGCCGAAGGCAGCAAGGCGGCGAGTACGAAGGGAATCCGGAGACCGCGGTTGGATCGATTGTGGCTCACGTTCAAGCTACCGGTGCGGTGGGACTGAGGTCAGTGTCAGCATTATGGCGCATCCGCTCCGGCTTACGGGTGTCGCGACGGTGGCGCAAACCCGCCGCCATCAGTGCGCCCATCAGCACCGCCAGCCAGCCTCGCAGGGCCGGGATGTGCAGGATGAAATCGGTCAGCGAATGCAGTGCCACCGCCACCAGCGCGGCGGCGGCGGCGATGCCCAGCGCCCGGGCGCCACCGCTGCGTCGGCCGATCAGCAGCCAGACCGCGTGCCGGAAGTGCAAGACGCCCATGGCCAGCAGCCAGACCAGGCCGAACAGACCGTGCTCGATGAGAAATTCGGCGTACTCATTGTGGGCGTGGTCGTAGAGCCCGTACAGCTGCGGACTCTGCACGCCCATGAACAGGCTCTGGAAGCTGCCGCCGCCGGAGCCGGTGCGCAGATACTGGCCGATCAGCGGTTGCAGATCCTGCCAGGCCAGGGTGCGCTGTTCGGTCTCCAGCTCGGTATCGTCGATGCGCTCGACCACCTTCTCCAGGCCGTAGTAGTTGTCGAGAATCCAAATGTCGGCGATCGCGAAGCTGGCCAGCAGCAGCAGCGCCGGCACGAAGCGGCGGCGGTTGTGCAGCAGTACCCAGAGCAGCACCGCGAACACCAGGGCCACCATCAGCGCGACATTGCCCATGCGCGACTGGCTGAGTACCACCGCCGCCAGCATCACCAGCAGCAGCACGCGCCACACCGCCGCCGGGCTCATGATCCAGGCCGAGACCCGCAGGAAGGTGCCGCGCCAGCCCTCCCGCAATTCCTCGCTGGCGCGTTGCGCCAGCAGCAAGCCGAGTGCCGCGACCGCGCCCAGGGCCAGCAGATGGGCGAAGTGGTTTCGGTTGACGAAGGTGCCGGTGGCCGAGCCACGACCAAAGGTCTTGCGAACCAGATAGCCAATCTCGGTATCGGTCAGGGTCATGCCCAGGCCGTAGAAGGCCTGCACGCCGGCGGTGAGCGCCATCGCCGCCAGCAGGCCCTTGCGTCGCGGGTTGTCGCTGACGGTGCGTGCGGCCAGCAGGTACAGGCCGAACAGGCCCAGGGTGGCGATCAGGTAGTGCCAGGTCGCGCCCGGCTCGGTGGACAGCGTGTAGCTCGGCGTCAGCCCCAGCAGACGCACGCCGTCATGCACCGCCACCGCAGCAGGCGACAGCTGCTGTAACCAGGACAGCGGCAGGGGCAGCAGGCTCAGACACAGCCACAGCAACCACAGCAGCCAGGCCCCGACCGCGATGCGAAAGCCCAGCCCCACCGGCCAGCGCGCACCCTCGGCGGAACTGAGCGACAGCAGCAAGCCCAGCCCGGTGAGCGCCAGCAGGACGCCCTGCGCCGCCTCGCCGACGCTACCCCAGGGCCAGGGCAAGGCGAGCACCACCAGCAGCAGGACCCCATAGGCCAGGCGGTCGCGCAGCGAAGACTGCACCGGCGCGGTCATGGCGGCAGCGCCTGCATGCGCTCGCACCAGCGGATCTGCGCGCGGTCGAGCTTGCGGCTGCTGGCGCAGCGGGCGAGTTCGGCGTCGATGGTGTTGCACCATTTGCGCCGCCCCAGCGCGTAGCCGTACTCGGCACAGAAGGCGTGGTGACGACGCGAACGCGCCACCGAATCCAGCAGACGGAAGCGCTCGGCCTGGTTGTAGATGGTGTAGCGCAGGCTGGGATAGAGCCATTGCCGCTGCGCTTCCGACAGCCGGCCGCTGTAGCGCCAGAGCACGTCGGCGAGCACCGCGTGCACCGCCGGCGACCAGGGCGCCAGCTGGTGGGCGCGCGCGGCAACGCGGTCAAACTCGGGGCCGAAGTCGTTGATGACCGCCAGCGAGCGCGCCAGCTCGGCCCAGCGGTAGGCGTCGGCCGGGGCGTGGCGCAGCACTGTCCGGTAGGCGGTCAGCAGACCTTGCGGGTCACCCTGCACCGAGGCCAGACGGCCACTCAGGGCGCGGGCGGCATCGGCGCCGGGCAGCACCGTCGCCGCCAGCTCGGCGGCGGCGGCGGCGCGGCGCAGATCGCCCAGCCAGCGGCTCTGGTGCGCCACCTCGTAGTAGAGGCTGGAGGCCAGCTTCAACAGACCACCAACCACCAGCAGCAGGGCCAGACCGAGCGTCAGCCAACGGCCCAGGCCCGCCATGGCTTAGCCGTAGTACCGGTAGGCGTACTGGTAGTGACCGTAGGCGTCGGGGTTGCGACGCACGTCCACGCGGTTGAGCACGCAGCCCACCAGCGGCGCCTGGATGTTGTTGAGCTGGTGGATCGCCCGGCGCACGGTAGCGGTGCTGGTGACATCGGCGCGGGCGACAAACAGCACCGCGTCCGACAGGCGCGACAGCACCAGGGCATCGCTGGCCGCCTGCACCGGCGGCGAGTCGATGATGATGCGCTCGTAGCGCTCGCGCAGCTGCAGCAGCAGTGCCGCGAAAGCCATGGAGCTGACCGTTTCGGCCGGGTTCGGCGGCCGCTGCACCACCGCCAGCACGTGCAGGCCGGAGGCGGCATCGACGTGGATCGCCTCGTCGAGCGTGGCGGTGCCCAGCAGCACTTCCATCAGGCCACGCTGCTGCTTGGGCAGGCCGAGAATCTTGCGCAGCGTCGGCGCGCGCAGATCGCCTTCGATCAGCAGGGTTTTCTCGGTCGCCGCCAGGGTCAGGCCCAGGCAGGTCGCCAGGCTGCTCTTGCCCTCGCCCGGCACCGCCGAGGTAATCACGAAACACTGCTTGCGGCCGGCCACTTCCGCCAGTCGCACGGCCGTGCGTACCGAGCGCACGCCCTCGGCGAACGGGGTTCGCGGATCGTCGCGGAACTGGTTGATGACCCCCGCCGAACGCTTGAAGGCCACGCGCGGCACCACACCGAACAGCGGCACCTGCGCCACGGCCTCCAGATCCTCGACGCTACGCAGCCCCTCGCTCAGCACATGCCGCAGCGAGGCCATGATCACGCCCAGCAGAAAGCCGAACAGCGCAGCGACCACGACGATCTTCGGCCGCTCCGGCAGGATCGGCCCCTTCGGCACCAGGGCAGCATCGGTGACCCGGGCGTTCAGGGGCTCGTAGCTGGTGGTGCTGTCGTTTTCCTTGAATCGCTGAAGGAACATGTCGTAGAGCTGGCGGTTGGTCTGCACCTCGCGCTCCAGCACGCCCAACTCGAACTGCTTGCGGTCCAGCTCGCGCACGCGGGAGGTGGTGGTGCTCACCACATCCGAGAGCTGGCGCTCGGTATCGGCCGCGATCTCGTACTGGTTGCGCACGCCTTCTGCGGCATTCAGCAACTGCTCGTGGAAGGCCCGGCGGGCCGCCTGCAAACTGGCCACCGCCGCAGCCATCTGCGGATGCCGGGAGCCGTAGCGCTCCTCGACGCCCTTCAACACCTGCTGGGCATCGAGCACGCCGGAGCGCGCCTTCTGCACGCCGGCGTCCTGCAACAGCGCGGTGATCTGCTCCAGGCGCTCGCCGTCGCTACCGGCCGCGCGGATGCGCGCGTAGGTGCTGGCCAGTGCTGCCTTGGTGCGTTGCGCCTCGCGCAGCCGCGAGGAATTCTCCATCACTTCCTGATCGACGAGACCGCGGTTGCCACCGACCACCACCAGCTGGTTGCTGTCGCGGAAGGCCTGCAAGGCCTTCTCGGATTTCTTCAGGTCTTCGCTGAGGCCGCCGAGCTTGTCGGTGAGCCAGCGGCTGGCGCGCTGAGTGGCTTCCAGTCGGGCTTCCAGACCGCTTTCGATGAAGACATCCCCCAGCGCCTCGGCCACCTGCTGGGCCAGCTGCGGGTCTCCGGAATGGAAGTGCACGCGCACCAGGCGGGTCTTCGGCACCGGCTGCACCAGGATCTGGCTCATCACCAAGGAGGTGGCGCGCTCACGACGCTGCTCGGCGGTGCTGCTGCTCTCCGCCTCCGGCTCCGGCAGGCCGGGCAACCACTGGGACCAGTCGAGCTTGCGCTTGAGGCTGGTGCCCAGGCTCTCGCTGGCGGCGTCGTGCAGGAAGGCCTCGTTGTCGTCGAGCTTGAGCTTTTTCACCACCCGCTCGGCCAGGCCGCGCGAGCGCAGCAGCTCGTGCTGGGTCGCGTAGTACTCGTCGAGCCCGCCCTGGGTGGGGTCGTAGATTTCGGCAACCTGCACTACCCGCTGGGTGCGGGGTTCGATCAACAGGGTGACGGTCGAGCGGTAGATCGGCGGCAGCGAGAGGGCGATCAGCAGCCCCAGCAGACCAAAAGCAACCGTCACCAGCAGGATGCCGCCACGGTAGCGGCGGAAGAAGCGCCAGAGCGCGGCGATCTCGGAGGAGTTCTGCCGGCCGGCATCAGCCGGGGCCGGCAGCGGTGCGACGGAGGTGGAGGTCAAAACACGCCCTCTTCAACGAACAAGGTATCGCCCGGGTACAGCGGCGCGTCGAGCGCCACCTTTTCGCGGGCGCTGGCGGGAGCGCCTTCGCGCAGCACGTAGACCCGGCGCGGCGAGCCCAGCGGGGTCATGCCGCTGGCCAGGGTCAGGGCCTTCTCCACCGTCAGGCCTTCGGTGAACGGATAGGCGCCAGTGTTGCGCACCGCTCCGGAGACGAATACCGGCCGGTAGCGCACCACGTAGGCACGTACGTCCGGGTTGCGTAGGTAGCCGCCGCGCAGCCGGCGGGCCAGATCCAGTTCCAGCTCGCGGGTGGTGAGGCCGACCGCCGGCACGTAACCGATCAACGGGTAGTTGATGTAGCCGGTGGACTCCACCGAAGCCTCGCCGGAAAGGTCGGCTTCGCGGAACACGTCGATACGGATGCGGTCACCGACACCGAGGCGATAGGTGGCCGCCACGAACTGGGTGCGGGACACGTTGTCGGCCAGCCGGGGCGGTGGCGCGGAGACACAGGCAACAAGGCCGCCGAGAAGCAGCAGGCTAGAGAGAGACTTCAAGATCATCGTACGTTCGCGGTCGCTTAAGGCGTCCAGCGTACCCCCAGTCGAACCTGCGGCGCATCGTAGTCCAGACCATTGAAGGTGGACTCGCGGTTGCGCGAGCTGAGATCGGCGAACAGCGTCAGCGGCGTCAGCACCTGGTAGTCGATGCCGAGGTTGGCATTGACCGTTTCGTCCTTGCGGCCGGAGCCGACGAACTCGCTTTCGACGTAGCTGGTGCTGACCGAGGTATCGAGACGGCTGGTCCAGGACTGCCGCCAGCTCAGCGAGTAGCTCTTGTTGTCGATGTAGAGCGTGTCGTTGCGGTAGGTTTCCGAGGTCGACTCGCCGGTGGAGAGACGCAGCGTCGAGCGCGCGGTCGGCACCCATTCGAGGTTGGCGCGCCAGGCGAAGGCCTGTCGCGACGGGCGGGCGCGGCCGTCCAGCGACACGCTGCGGACGCCGACCTGGACGTCGCCGGAGGTCTTGGCGGTGGCCACCCAACGCACACCGGTGCGCACGGCAAGTTCGTTGAGGTTGCGGTTGCCGCTGGCACGCACCGGAATCTCGTAGTCGATGGCGTTGTTGTTCAGCACGAACAGGAACGCGGTCTTCGGCGAATAGGCGTAGGACAGCAGGTAGCCCAGCTGCAGGGTGTCGTAATTCAGGAAGCGGGTGGCGTCGCGATTGGTGACGTACTCGCGGTTGCGCACCCCGACGCTCAGTTCGTTACGCGCCAGCGAGCTGGGCGAGCCGTAGCCGTAGGTGAGCGACAAGCGGGTCTGGTCCCATTCGTCCACCTCGCCCTGGTCGAACAGCGGCCGTCCTTCTTCGGTGCGGACCAAGCCGGCCGGATCGTGGCCGCGCTGGTAGCCGCCCGCCAGGTCGAAGCTGTGCTTGGTCAGCGGCCGCCAGTCGTAGCGGGCGCTGGCGCCGTAATCAAAATTGCTGTCCAGCGAACCGCGCAGATCGTAGTCGGAGTATTCGCCGTAGCCGTCCAGGCGCAGGCTGCCGATGGAGTCGGTGCGGGTGAGCGAAGCTGAGGGCCGCACCCGGTATCCGTTGGCGGACACGCTTTCGCTGTCTTCGTAGAAAAAATTCTCCACCTGGATGGCGCTGGCCTCGACCGTGACGCCGCCGAGAAAACCACCACCCACCTGATACAGGCGCGGCTGTTGCGCCAGCGCCGGCAGGCTGACCAGGGCGAGCGAGGCCGCCAGAAGGGAAATCGGTTGGGCAAGGCCCCACTGACGACGAGTGACGATCACTGGCTGATGCTCCAGATGTGAAGTTCTCAAATACCCCGGGGGAAATTGCCGCGCTCCGGCACGGCAACCAACAGCCATACGCTAACCGCGCGTCATCCGTTGCAGCAGCTTTTCGAAAGCCTCGGCCTGCTGACGCGGTGACCATGTTAATGCCAAGTCTTTACTTTGCCGAGACATGTTTTCCCTGGCCGGGTCGTCCAAGCGGTGGAACCGGAGCAGGCTTTCGGTCAGCGCCGGCACGTTCGGCGGATAGAGATAGCCGCTGTCGCCGTCGCGCACGAAGGCCGTCGCCGCCCGGCAGGCCTCGCTGGCCAGCACCGGCAGTCCGGCTGCCGCCGCCTCGTGGATCACCACCCCCCAGTGCTCGTCCCGGCTGGGCAGCACCAGGGCCTGGCAGCGCGCCATCCAAGCCGGCAGCTGGTCCGGCTGCACGAAGCCCAGGGCGTGCAGGCCGTCCACCCCCTCGGTCAGGGCGGCCAGCGGGCCGGTACCCGCGACCAGCAGCTCCATCGGCGATTCGACCTGGCGTCGGTAAGCCCGGTAGGCCTCGACCAGCAGATCAACCCCCTTGTCGGCGACCAGCCGGCCGGTGAACAGCAGGGCACGCGGTCGCTGGCGCAGCGGCAACTCGCAGCGGTAGGCCTCGAGGTCGGCGCAATACAGGCCGGTCTCCACCCAGCGATAGCCCAGCCGGCGGGCAAACTCGGCCTGCGGCGCGCCCGCCACCCAGGCGGCGCGCGCCATCGGCCAGAGCCGGAACGGCGCCACCAGCCGGCCCAGTTGCTGGCGCCAGGAGCCGGTCCAGGGATTGTCGATGCCGCAGACCACCGGCCGGCCGTGGCGCCGCAACAGCCGGCCGGCCGCCCGCTCCAGCGGCTCGGTCCAGCCGGCGATATAGGCGGCGTCCGGCAGCGCCTCGGGTCCACGACGCAGCCAGGCACGCCGGTAGCTGCGGTCGCCGTCGGCCACCGCCCGTTCACAGCAGGAAAGATCAAAGGCCCGGAACGGCGCCTGCCCGCTGGCCGGCTCGTAGATCAGCTCCAGGCGATGTCCCCGGGCCGCCAGCGCCTGCAGGAAGCTGATGGTGTAAGGCGCCAGCTGGCGGGCGAAGAGGGTGATGCGCAAGGACGATCCCAAGGAAATGACGGCCGCGCCCGGGTGGTAACGTGTTGGCAAGACCGCCGCCGCAAAATAGCATCCCAGAGCTGACAGACGACGCCGTTTGCAGCCTCCACAGAATCTCCCCAACCTTGTCCCCCAACCTCAAACCCCAGCCCCTGCCCGGCGAAAGCCCGCCGCCGCCGGTGAGCTATGCCACGGCCCTGCTCGGCATCCTCGTCGGCACCCTGGCCGCGATCCTGCTGGTGCCATCCGACTACTTCGAGCCGGGGCAGCTGCGCGCCTCGGCGGTGTGCATGGCCCTGGGACTGCTGGTGGGGCCGATCGCCTCGTCGCTGACCGACCTGCGCGGCTGGCTGCGTGCCGAGAGCGTGATGATGATCGGCCTGGTCTACTGGCTGCTCACCGAACTGCTCTACCCCAGCTACGACGCCTACGAGATCACCCAGGACGGGGTGCTGCGCGCCTACCTCTACATGGGCCTGTTCGCCGCCACGATCCAGATCGGCTCGCTGCTCGCCCATCGCTGGCACTCGCAGATCGCGCCGCTGCGGCCGGCGACCGCCGAGTTCAGCGACCGCTGGCTGTTCAATGTGCTGATCTACAGCTCGCTGCTGGGCATGCTGTCCAAGCTGGTGCCCTGCGATTTTTCCCCGGCCTGCATGGTCGATGGCCTGTTCAGCGGCCGCGCCGACGGCCCCTGGCAGCAGAGCGTGACCGGTGGATCCCTGATCTATCAGCTCGCCTACTTCGGCTACCTGTCGCTGCCGCTGACCGTCGCCCTGCACCACCGGGTCGGGCGCATCGACTGGCGGGTGGTGATCGGCCTGATCCTGTCGACCATCTTCCTGTTGTTCCTGATCCGCGACGGTGGCCGCCGGCTGGTGGGCATGGTCACCGGCGCCGCGCTGCTGACCTGGCTGCTGCTGCAGCCACGCATCGGCCTGCGCCAGTTCGCCATCGGCGGAGTCGCGGGCGTCGCCCTGCTGGCGCTGCTGGAGGTGATGCTGGTGTTCCGAACCTCCGAGGGCGGCATCATCAGCCGCCTGTTCAGCGGCCGCGCCTTCGAGGAAAACCCGCTCGACGAGGGCATCCGGGTCGACAACAACTTCAAGTTCCTGGTCAAGACCCTGGACCTGATCCCGGAATTCATGCCGCACACCGGCTGGGACGCGATCATCTACTGGGCGGTGCGGCCCATCCCCCGGGTGCTGTGGCCGGGCAAACCGATCAATCCCGGCATCGACCTGCCCTGGGAACTGGGCGAACGCTGGGGCGAGGGCTTCACCCTCACCGTCTCGGCGATCGGCGACTGGTACGTCGCTTTCGGTCTGATCTCGATCCTGCTGGCCGGACTGATGATGGGCTTTCTCGGCGGCAAGCTGGTGCTGCACTGGATGCGCCCGACGGTGCGCAACACCGTGCTCTACAGCCTCGGCGCGATGTGCCTGTTCATCGGTCTGCGCAGCTATCTGGAACTGATCCTGATGAGCTATCCGATCCTGGCCTTGCTGTTGTTCAGCAAGCTCACCAGCTGGCTGCCGGACAGCCGCCTGCCGTTCACCCGGACCCTGCGCCGATGACGGCGGAACTGGACATCGCCGGCAATCGCCGCAGCCCGAAGTACCGCCGCCGCGAGCTGATCGAGCGGGTGCTCTGGGGCCTGTGCCAGCCGCTGTTCCGGTTCAGCCCGCGCCATCTCTACGGCTGGCGCAACTTGCTGTTGCGACTGTTCGGCGCCCAGATTGGCCGGCAGGTGCAGGTCTATCCCAGCGCCCGCATCTTCCTGCCCAGTCTGCTGGCGGTCGGCGACCAGACCACCATCGGCCCCGATACCCGGCTCTACAACCTCGGGCCGCTGCGGATCGGCGCCCGGGTCACGGTCTCGCAGGGCGCCCATCTCTGCGGCGGCAGCCATGACGACGCCGACCCGGCCTTCCGCCTGATCCGCGCACAGATCCGCCTCGACGACGGCTGCTGGATCTGCGCCGACGCCTTCGTCGGCCCCTCGGTGACCATCGGCACCGGCGCCGTGCTGGGCGCACGCGCGGTGGCGATGCGCGATGTCCCGGCCTGGCAGGTCCACGCCGGCAACCCGGCCCGCTACATCCGCGACCGCCGCCTGGCGGATCGGTCCAGCCCCTCGCAGTGAACATCCTGCTGACCGTCCCCGACCTCGAGCTGGCCTCGGGCGGCCAACCACTGGCGGCCCTGCGCCTGGCCGGCGAACTGGCCGCGCAGGGGCATGCGGTCAGCCTCGCCTACAGCCACCGCGAGGCGGTGGCGGAGCTGCCACTGCCGGCCAGCATCCATGCCGTCGCGGTTCCCCGCGTCCGGGGCCCCTGGCAACGCTACCGGCGCTTCCGCCTGAGGCTGCAGGCGCTGATCCGCGAACGGCAGATCGAACTGCTGCACGACCACGGCCTCTGGCTGCCGGAAAACGCAGCGGCGATGGCGGCGGCGCGGCGGGCGGGCATCCCGCTGGTCGCCCAGCCCTGCGGCATGCTGCAAGCCTGGTCGCTGAGCCAGAGCCGCTACAAGAAAGCGCTGGCCTGGCGGTTCTATCAGCGTCGGCTGATGGCGGGCGCCGCTGCCGTGGTGGTGACTTCCGAGGACGAGGCGAGGGAACTGCCCCTGCCGCCGCAACCCGGCCGCGAGGTCGCCCGGATTCCGCACGGCATCGACCTGCCGGCGCCGACGCCGGGCGTCGAGCGCCAGCGGCAGGCGCTGTTCCTGGGCCGGCTGCATCCGAAGAAGCAGGTCGATCTGTTGCTGCGACTGTGGTCGGAACTGCGGCCGCCGGGCTGGCAGCTGCTGATTGCCGGCGAGGGCGCGCCCGACTACCAGCAGCAGCTGTACGCCCTGGTCGCGGAGCTGGGTCTGGGCGAGCAGGTGCGCTTTCTCGGCCTGGTCAGCGGCGCCACCAAGCAGGCCTGGCTGGAACAGAGCCAGCTGTTCCTGCAACCCAGCCTGCAAGAGAACTTCGGATTCGCCGTCGCCGAGGCCCTGGCCGCCGGCCTGCCGGCGCTGACCTGCCAGGGCATGCCCTGGTCCCGCCTGCGCGAACAGGAGGCCGGCTGGTGGGTGCCGGCCGACGCCGACTCGGTGCGTGACGCACTCCGCCAAGCGCTGTCACGGTCGCCAGAACAGTTGGCAGCCATGGGCGAGCGGGCGCGGCGGCTGGCCGCCGATTTCGGCTGGGCGAGAACGGCGGACCTCAGCCTCGGCCTGTACCGGCGGCTGCAGGCCGGCCGGTCAGCGAAAGTGCCGGCATGAGCGTTGTTTCCCCGCGCTCCACGCTGCCAAGCCCGCCGATGTCTTCCCACCCCGTCCCCGCCGCCAGCGCCAACGCGACCCGCGACCCGGACGACGCGCGGCCGCCGGTCTGCTGGTTGCTGTGGGGCGATGAGCCCATCGGCGGCGTGCGGCGGGCGCTGCTGAATTTCGCCGGCGGCCTGCGCGCGCGCGGCTGGCCGGTGCAACTGCTCTGCCTGGACGACGGTCCGCTGGCCGAGACCCTGCGATCCCTCGGCTACACCGTGCACTGCCTGCACGAAGACGGCCAGCAACACGCGCGCTACGCCGCGACCGCCGCCAGTGGCCGGCTCGGCCAGCTCGCTGCACTGCGCCAGTTGCGCGGCTACCGGCCGGCGCTCACGGCGGCGCTGCGGCAACTGCGGCCGGCGGTGGTCAGCGTCTACTGGCCAGACTTTCTGCTCCTGGCCGGTGGCCCCTGCCGCCAGCTCGGCATCCGCCTGCTGTGGGAGATGCCGGAGGTGCCCTCGGTCTACCGCTTCCGCCTCAACCAGCGCATCTACGCCGCGCTGCTGGCCTGGTACCGGGTGAAGCCCGTCGCCAACAGCCGCTTCAGCGGCGAGCGGCTGGGCCAGCCGCGCGGGCTGGCGGTGGTCTACCCGCCCTCCGACCCGGCGCAGTTCGACCCGGCCCGCGTGCAGCCCTGGCGGCGTGCTGACTGGCAGTTGCCGGAGGACGCGATCCTGCTCGGCGCGGTGGCGCGGCTGTCGCCGCAGAAATGCGGCGAGGCGCTGATCCAGGCCCTGGCCCTCGCCCGCAGCAAGGAGCCGCGCCTGCATCTGGTCTTCGTCGGCGGGCCGCTCGACTCCCCCTACGCCGAGACGCTGCGTACCCTGGTGCGGCAGCTCCAACTCGGCGCCTTTGTGCACTTCATCCCGGCGGTGGACGACCCGGCGCCGGCGCAGGCGATGATGGATGTGATCCTCAGTTGCCGGCCCGACGCCGAGGGCTTCGGCCTATCCATCGTCGAGGCCATGCTGATGCAGAAACCGGTACTGGCGCGCGCACTGGGCGGCCCCGCCGAAACCGTGCTGGACGGCGTCACCGGCTGGCATCTGGCCGACGCCGAACCGGCGACCATCGCTGCCGGCATTGCCCGCGCCCTGGCCGAACGGCCGCGCTGGCAGGCGATGGGTACGGCGGCGCGCCAGCGCGCCATCGCGCACTACAGCCTCGCGGTCAGCCTGCCGGCCTACGAACGCTGCCTGCGCGCGGAGCCCTGGCGATGAGTAAGCCTGCGGCCCTGCGCATCGCCTGGCTGGTCTGGGGCGACGAGCCCGGCGGCGTCGCCAGCGCGGTGCTCAACAACGGCCGTCTGCTGACCGAGCTGGAGCAGCCGGTCTCGCTGCTCAGTCTGGCCGAGGGCCCGCTGTGCGAGGCAGCCCGCTCACGCGGCTGGCCGGTGCGCCAGGTGCAGCCGGACGGCGCGCTGCACACGCGCTACCTGAGCCATCGCTTCTCGCCGCGTGGGCTCCTGGGCCGCGCCGGCATCCTGTGGACGCTGCGCGCCGCGTTGCGCCGAGCGCTCAGCGCCGAGCGCCCGGATCTGCTCTGCCTGCCCTGGCCCGATCTGATGCCGCTGGCCGGGCCGATCTGCCGCCAACTGGGGATAGGCCTGGTGCTGGAAATGCCCAACACGCCCTCGCCCTACCCGTTCGCGCTCAACCAGCGCATCTACGACGCGATGTCGCGGCGCTGGCGCATCCGGGTGCTGGCCAATAGCGAGTACAGCGCGCGGCATCTGGCGAAGGTACGAGCGCTGTCGGTGGTGACGCCAGCGGTCGATGCCGCGCGCTTCGACCCAGCGCGGGTCAGCGCCATCCCGCGCGCCGCACTGGGCATCCCCGAAGACGCCCTGCTGCTGGCGCAGATCGCCCGCCTCGATCCCAGCAAGGGAGCGGCATTGCTGCTGGACGCGGTCGCGGCGCTGGCCGCCGAAGAGCCCCGCCTGCACCTGCTGCTGGTCGGCGGCCCACTCGCCTCCGATTACGCGCAGGCGCTACAGGCCCGCGCGCAGGCGCTGGGCATCGCCGAGCGCCTGCACTGGGTCGATACCGTCAGCGATCCCGAGCGCTACTGGGCGATGGCCGACTTCGCCGCCAGCACCCGCATCGATGCCGAGCCCTTCGGTCTCGCCATCGTCGAGGCGATGCTGATGCAGAAGCCGGTGCTGGTGCACGCCCTGGGCGCGCCGGCCGAGACCATCGACGACGGCCAGACCGGCTGGCACTACCCATCGCCCGACAGCGCCGCGCTGACAGCCGCACTGCGACGCGCGCTGGCGGCGAAAACGCAGTGGGCTGCGATGGGAGCCCAGGCGCGCGCGACCGCCCTGCGCCGCTACGCCTCCGCCGAGCAGGCGCAGCGCTATCTGGGCCTGCTGCGCCAGCAGGTGCGTGAGGCGGCGACGCCATGAGCCTCCGCGTCTCGGTGATCGTCCCCACCTACCGCGACTGGCCACGGCTGGCGCTGTGCCTGGAAGGCTTGCGCCAGCAGACGCTGCCGGCCGACGAGTTCGAGATCATCGTCGCCGACAACGACGCCACATCGAACCCGCCGCAGCTGCCCGAGGACGTGCGCTATGTGCATGCGCCGGCGGGGTACTCCTACGCCGCCCGCAATGCCGGCGCCGGCCTGGCGCGTGGCGCGGTACTGGCCTTCACCGACGCCGACTGCCAGCCGGCGCCACAGTGGCTGCAAGCCGGCCTTGCGGCGCTGGAGGCACATCCGGAATGGGATCTGGTCGGCGGCCGCATCGACATCATCGCCGGCCAGCAGAACACCGCCGTGCGCTACGAGAGCCTGTTCGAGTTCCAGCAGCAGCAACTGGTGGAGCTGGGCGGCTACTCGGTGACCGCCAACCTGTTCGTGCGCCATGCGGTCTATGCGGCGCGCGGCGGCTTCGACGGCGCGCTGAAATCCTGCGGCGACTCCGAGTTCTGCACCCGCCTGGGCACGCAGGGCCACCGCATCGGGTATGCCGACGCCGCTCTGGTACGCCACCCGGCGCGCGAGACGCTGACGGAAATCCTCGACAAGAACCGCCGTATCGCCAGCGGCCAGTACGACCGCCTGCTGCGCGACTCCGCCGGCAGCCGCCGACGCTTCTACACCCTGCTGCTGCACGCCTTCCGGCCACGGCCACGCGAGTGGTACTACATCCTCGCTGGCGGCCGCGGCAGCGAGATCTACACGCCGGCGCAGCGGCTGCCGGTGATGCTGCTGCGGCTGGGCCTGCACTACCAGATCGCCTGGCGCATGCTGCGCAGCCGGCTCAGCGACCGTCGGGTCGAACACCACATTCGATAATCCATGTCACAAGCCGCACCTGCTCCTCGCATCTCGGTGCTGATTCCGGTCTATCGCGACTGGGACCGCCTGAGCCTCTGCCTCGATGCCCTCGCCCGCCAGACCTGGCCGGCCGAGGACTTCGAGATCATCGCCATCAACAACGACCACCGGCCGCCGCCGGCGGAGTTCCGGCTGCCGGCCGGCGTGACCCTGCTGCAGGAGCCGCGCGGCCACTCCTACGCCGCCCGCAACGCCGGCCTGGCGCTGGCGCGCGGCGAGGTGCTGGCCTTCACCGACGCCGACTGCCAGCCCTCGCCGGACTGGCTCGCCGCCGGCTGGGCCGCGCTGCAGGACAGCGAGGCCGGGCTGGTCGGCGGACGCATCGGCATCCTGGTCGAGCAACCCGGCCTGGTCGCCGACTACGACAGCGTGTTCGCCTTCCCGCAGGAGCGCTACGTCAGCCAGGGCACCTCGGTGACCGCCAACCTGTTCGTGCGCCGCCGGGTGTTCGAGTCGGTGGGGCCGTTCAATGCCGACCTGCAGTCGAGCGGCGACTTCGAGCTGTGCCGCCGCGCCGGCGAGGGCGGGCACCGGCTGATCTATTCCGCCGAAGCGCTGGTGCTGCATCCGGCGCGCGAGAATCTCGACGCCCTGCTGCGCAAGAACCGGCGCGTAGCCGGTGGCTTCCGCCGCCGCGAGTTCGAGCTGCGCGGACGCGGCACCTGGGAGGTGGTCAAGGACCTGCGGGTGATGCTGCGGCCGCGACCGCGCTACTGGTGGCGGATGCTCGCCGGCCACGAGAAGACCGGGCATCTGCCCGTTTCGCGCCGGGTCGGGGTGGTCGCCATCTGCATCCTGCTCTACTACCACTTCGCGCTGTCGGTGCTGCGCAAGCCGCCCAGCAAGGATCAGCACTAGTGCGTGTCGCCATCGTCGCCACCGAATTCCCAGCGGTGTCGCAGACCTTCGTGCTCGACCATGTCGGCGGCCTGCTGGCACGCGGCCATGCGGTCGACATTCACGCGCGGCGCGCCGGCAAGGACAGTGCCGAACATCCCGAAGTCGCGCGTCTCGGCCTGCGCGCCCGGACCCACTACCTGCCGGTACCGCCGCACGGCCGCAGCGCGGTCTGGCGTGATGCCCTGCGCCGTGTCTGGCGGCCGTTGCTCGGCCATCCGGCACGGCTGCGCGCGCTCTGGCGGGCCGGGCCGCGCGATCAGTTCTGGAGCCGCTTCTACGCCGCGCTGCCGTTCTGGAACCAGGGCGGCGACTACCACTTGCTGCACGCGCATTCCGGCCAGAACGGCCAGCGGCTGCTGCCGCTCTACGCCGCCGGCTTGCTGCGCGCGCCGCTGGTGGTGACCTTCCACGGCCACGACGTGCACGGCTATCTGCAAGGCCGTCCGGCGGACTACTACGCGCCGCTATTCGCCCGCGCCGCCGCGCTGGTGGTGTGTTCGGAGTTCATGCGCGCACGGCTGCTGGCGCTCGGTGCGCCGGCCCAGAAGCTGCGGCTGATCGCCAACGGCATCGACCCGGAGCGCTACCACTGGCGCCTGCGCGAGGCGCCGCAGGGGCGGCCGGTGGAGCTGCTCAGCGTCGGCCGGCTGGTGGAGTTCAAGGGCCTGAAATTTCTGCTCTCGGCGCTGGCCGAGCCGGCGCTGGCGCAGCGCCCGCTGCGCCTGCAAGTGGTCGGCGACGGCCCGCTGCGCACCGCGCTGGAAGCGCAGGCGCGCGAACTCGGGCTGCAAGAGCGCGTGCGCTTTCTCGGCGCCCAGCCGCGCGAGGCGGTGCAGGCTCTGATGGACAGCGCTGATCTCTATGTGGCGCCGGTGGTGGTCGATGCCGAGGGCAATACCGAGACCCAGGGCGTGGCCCTGTTGGAGGCGCTCGCCTGCGGTCTGCCGGTGATCGCCAGCGCGGTCGGCGGCATTCCGGAAACCCTGGGCGAGGCTGCGGCGGCCCTGGTGCCGCCGGGCGAGCCGGCGGCCCTGGCCACCGCCATCGCCAGGCTGCTCGACGACCGCGAACGCTGGCCCCTGCTCAGCCGGGCCGGCCGCGCGCGGGTCGATACGCATTACCAGAACCAGGCCTGGCTGGACCGCCTGGAACAGCTCTACAACTCCCTCAACGCGAACAACTAAAGGAAGCGCGGACATGAAGATCGGACTGGTGGTCACCACCATACAGGCGCCCAACCCGGTGATGCAGGCGCTGGCCGCGCAGGCGCAGGCCAGCCAGGCCGAGTTCGTGGTGATCGGCGACCGCAAGTCGCCGCCGGTATTCGAGCTGGAAGGCGCGGACTACTACGACCTCGCCCGCCAGAATGCGGTGCTGCCGGAGTTCAGCCAGGCACTGCCGGTGGGCCATTACGCGCGCAAGAACCTTGGCTATCTGCTAGCCCTGCAACGCGGCTGCGAATGGCTGGTGGAAACCGACGACGACAACTATCCGCTCGACAACTTCTTCAGCCTGGTGCGCGGCGACGAGCTGCGCGCACGCCGGCTGCGCAGCGAGTCGCGCTGGCTCAATGCCTATCGCTATTTCTCGCCCAGCGAGCCGGTGTGGCCGCGCGGCTATCCGCTGGAAAAGCTGGCGGAAGACCTGGCCAGCAAGGCCAGCGAGCAATGGGAGCTGGAACGCCCGGCGCTGGTGCAGGGTCTGGCCGACGACAACCCCGATGTCGATGCGGTCTACCGCCTGACCCGGCCGCTGCCGGTCAACTTCGACCGCCAGGCGGCGGCGATCTCGCTGGAGTCCGGCCTCTGGTGTCCGTTCAACAGTCAGAACACCTGGTTCCGCCGCGACATCGCCGCGCTCTGCTATCTGCCCTCGTATTGCAGCTTCCGGATGACCGACATCTGGCGCAGCTTCGTGGCACAGCGCTGCCTCTGGGCGCTGGGCGAGAGAGTCATTTTCACCGCCCCCAGCGTCCGCCAGGAGCGCAATGAGCACAACCTGCTGCGCGACTTCGCCGACGAGGTGCCGGGCTATCTCAACAACGAGCGCATCGTCGTCGCTCTGGCCGACTGCGCGCTGCAAGGCGAGGTGCGCGGCGACCTGCGCCGTTGCTACCAGGCGCTGGTGAGCTTGGGAGTGATCCCGGAAAAGGAGCTGGCGCTGGTGGATCTCTGGCTGGCTGGGCTGCCGCCCGCCTGACCGGAGGGCGCCGAAGCCGGGCTACCCGGAAAGCTGGCGCAAGAAGTCGAGCACCGCCGCGTTGAAGCGCTGCGGCTGCTCAAGGTGCATGAAGTGGCCGGCGCCGGCGATGGCCACTTCCTGCAACCCGGCGGCGAACAGGTGCGACTGGCCGGCAAACATCTCGGCCGCGACGCAGCCGTCGTCCTGCCCGTGGATGACACAGGCCGGTACCGGGGTGGGTGCCAGAACCAGCTGCCAGATCTCCGAAGACAGCAGCGCCGCAGGCAGGGCCCGGTAGTAAGACAAAGCCGCCGTCAGCCTGGAACGCTCGGCGAACCCAGCCCAGACCGGCGCCAACGCCGCAACCGTCTCCAGACCCGGCGACCAGTCCCTGGAAAGCGCCTGCAAGGGCCGCAGCTGCTCCGCCAGCAGCCGGGATTCGGTGCCCGGCCACTGGAATTTGAGCATGTAGCGTGAGCGCCAGAGCTGCGCGGCGGTCGGCCGCAGCAGGAAGCGGCGCAGGTGCGGGATCGCCGCCGTCACCACGCCACGCACGCGGTCCGGCCGCAGGGCGGCCGCCAGATAGGTGGCCACCGCGCCCCAGTCGTGGCCGACCAGGACCGCCTGCTTGGCCCCCAGGTGGTCGATCAAGGCGATGGCGTCGCGCGCCAGCGCCACCGCACTGTAATCGCCATCGGTCGGCAGGCTGGTCGGCTGATAGCCGCGCATCGCCACCGCGACTGCCCGATAGCCCTCGGCGGCCAGCCCCTGGATCAACGGCTGGAAGCTGAGCGCGGAATCCGGAAAGCCATGCAGGCAGAGCACCAGCGGCCCATCGACCGGGCCGGCCTCGAGCAAGCCAAACTCCAGCCCGTTGGCGGGCTGGAAACGGAATACCGGCGGGGGGGCGAATGGCTTCATTCAAAAAACAGCGATGGCCGCTCGGGGATACGCAGCTGCACGGCGTCATAGGTGAGATCGTACAAAGCCGGGCCATCACGCACCATCTGACCGCCATCGCGGGTCAGAGGCCTGAACACGAAACTGCCCGAGGCGCGGGTGGACCGGGGCTGGAAGAGGTCGAACGGAATCACGAAGTAAAAGCCTTTATCGAACGAGCCCTCGCCGAACTGGTCCGCAGAGACATTGGTCTTGGTCGCAAACACGCCTGCCCGCATACCATTGGCGAAGCGCCGGGAGAGTTCGACCGTTCCACCACGATCCCCGGCCAGGTACTGGCCCAGACTCAGCTTGAGCAACAGGTTGGGACGAGGCAGCTGGAAGTACCCGGTGAGGTTGCCGGTAGTGACCTCGTAGTCCCGGAAGCGAAAACGCTGATCGAAGTCGCGCTGACGCACGCGATTGAGGTTCATCCCAACCGCCCAGCGAGGATCGTCGGGGCGATACAGCAGTTCGCCAGCGACACCGCCGTACATCTCTTCAAAAATGCCCGCAGAGAATCGGCCGTACCAGTTCGAGCCGAGCTGGCGAATGTAGTCGCTTTCCAAGCGGACCAGCGACTGCTCACCCTCCTGGAGGTAGCGCACGATGTCGCTACGAACATGCGGTAGCACGCTGTCTGATTTCAGCTTGATCTGGTCGAAGTTGTTATAGACGTTGGCGCCCAGCTGGGCGCTCAGACTCCAGCGTTCAGTGAGGCTGACACCGGCTGCCGCACGCAGCCAAATCTGCCCGAAGTAGAACCCATCGGGCCCGCCAACACTGGACCGCAGTTGGGGGCTGAATCCGCCGCGAAACGAAGGAAAGTCGAGACGGCGTGGAAACTGGGGTGCCGGCTTGTTCGGTTCCGGACTGCTAATGATCAAGGTGCGCCGGAACTCATCTTCCGATATGGCGCCAAGCACGGTTCGATCCAGCGACGGTCGGTGCACCGAAACCTGATAGATCTCGGCACCGGCAACCTTGCCAGTCAGACGCAACTCGGACACCGAGTCAGGCAACACCGTTGAGGCCGCACGTGCAGCGCGCCCGACGGCCTTCAGGGGCTCGTTGTAGGGCAGGCTGCCCAGCCAGAGATCAGCACGCCGCTGCTCTGGATCAAGCGCGAACCCAGTCAGGCCGATCCGTTGCCGCTGCAAAACCGACTGAACCTCCCCCCCCAGTTTTTCGGGGTTCGCTACAGGGGATACGGCTACGGTTGCAGCAGCCGACGACCGGTGAGGAGGGGGGGGCGGCGGGTCAAACAATTTCGGGAAGCCGGGCGAGCTGACGAAATTGCTCTGCAATGCCAGCTGGAAGGCCAGGATGTCCCCGCGCTGGTAGGACAGACCCAGCTGGACGCCGAATGGAAGCCGGTACTTAAGGCCGACATTAACCGGCCAGCGGACCGTCTGATTATTGTCCTTAGGCTCCTTGCTGAAATCATTGGCGTCGTATTCGGCCACCGCCTCCAATCCCGACACTGGGGTTTGCCAAACCACGCCGCCGAACAGCCCGAGTCGCCGGCCGCCGAAGTAACCTTTGACTCCCAGGCTGCCGGCGCGCGGCACTTCCTCCGCTTGGCCCGTCAAACCCTCAAAAGGATTGGGCAGCACACCGGAACCCGCCATGCGTCCCCAGCCAACTCCCAGGCTCCAGTCGAACGAATAATGGCGACGACTCGCCACCAAGTACTGACTGGCGAACAGACTACTGCCGCCAACGTCCCTCAACCCCAGCGCCAACTCCGGCAGCAGATCCGACTCGCGCGCCAGGCGTAGGCGGGCGTCGAAGGAACGGTCCTTATACGACTGCTCTCCACTGAACTCGGGAATGTCCGAGTAAAGGCGGTTGGTGATATCGGTGTAACGCAGTGTGGTTTCGATACCGGGCAGCGGCACCAAGGTGACAAACAAGCGGTTGTAGGGCGCGCCACTGGAAACACCGAGCGAGAAATCCCCGTCGCCGCCGTAGCGGGCTGTGGGGGTCTGCCAGAGTCCGGTCCCTCCGTAATCGTTGACCGACAAGATCGGCTGCGCCCAAGCGGGCTGAAAAGCAAGGGCCGCCACTAGCAGCAGCCAGCACGGAACCAGGGTCCGGCCGCGCCGAATACTGTTCATCCTTTACTTGTTGATGGTGACCAAGGCGGCCGCAGAGAGCGCCAGGTTGGAAACGATGCCTGCGATGCGTTCGGTCAACAGCAGTCCGGTAAGCGGAGCTGCGTCGCGAGGCACCACGATGACGCTGCCCGGCGGGATAGCCTCCTGGCGATAGTTCCAGGCGGAGATCTGCAACGGTCGGGCGGAGCCGTCGGGAAGTACGAGGAACAAACGCTTCTGGTCTGCGGACTTGCTGAAGCCGCCGGTTTGGCGAAGGTAATCCCGCGCGGTCGCACTGCTTCGGAACGCCAAGGTGCCCGGATTCAGCACCTGTCCGGTTACGGTGACGGCACTTGGGCGCTTCGGGACGTAGAGCTCGTCTCCAGGTTCCAGCAACAGGTTGTCTTCCGGTTGCGCACTCAGCAGGGTCGGGTCGGCCTGGATCACGATTCGGCCAACTGGCGGCGTGGTTTCCAGGCGGTTCAGCAGGTCACCCAAGAATGCAGCCGACTGCCCCTGTACCTGATTGAGAACCCCCTTGGTGGTCGCCGTAGCCAGCGCATCGCGCAGGTCATTGGCCGCGCGGCGGTTGGACTCGGCCTCGGCCCGGCGCGCGCTCTCACGTATAAACACCGCTCCGTAGGGATACGCGGTTTCGCTGAGTCCGCCCGCCCGCGCCAGCACCTCGGCGAGACGCTCGCCGCGGGAGATCAGATAACGCCCAGGAAAGCGGACCTCGCCACGCAAGGTGATCGCCCCGACCTCTGGGAGGCTCCGTCCAGGCCGCAGCTGGTAGATCTCGCCCGGCCGCACCACACGGCTGCGCTCGGCGGGGTCAAGTTCGAAGGTCTGGAACCGCGACGCACCGCCGTCATCAGCATTGCTCGCCGCGAATAGGTCGAGCTTGGTGCCATCCGCTTCATCAGTGGCACCACCCGCACTGGCCAACAGGCGCTCGTAGCTGACACCATCCGGCACCGGATAGAGGCCGGGACGCCGTACTTCGCCGATCAGACTGACGCCACGCTCCAGCAGATAGACCAGGGCTGTCGGCGCCTCGCGAAACACCGAGGGGCATTCCTTGAGTTTCGAGATTTCCGCCTCGCCATTTGCGGCAGCAGTGATGGTGTCCGCACCGGCCTGAACCGTCCGTGCCGGGGCATCGGCAGCCACCTCCAGACTATCTATTGCCGGTGCTCTATCGCTCGCCCCGGAGTTCCCCATACTGCCTCGCTGCCGTTGCGGGCCAACCTCGGTTTCGCGCCCTTTCTCGGCACTCAGCATCATGCGAATGGTCAGCGCGCGCGCCGAAGTCGCGATTTTCGCCACCTCGACCAGTGCTGGACAGATGCCCTCGGGCCTAGTGGCGCGTTGATCGCGGGAATCCTGGTCCGCGCCAGCAAACAGGGGCTCTACGCTCTGATGCTGCGGCAGGCGCGTCGAAGGCGGGTAAGCCGCTTGGGCCTTGTATGAACGACGATCCTGGCTGCTTAGGGGAACAATCGGCGGCAACTCACCGCGCAGGGCGGCACTGACTTCCGGCGCGGCGAGATACTCAATGTGACCGCGATTGAGGATCACCACCCGGTCTTCGGGACGCAGGGGCATATCCTGAGCGCCGGCGCGAACCGCCTGGAGATCGAAAGCTGACCACTCGCGCAGACCTGATACCGGGTTGCTGCGCTCAATCAGTCCCAATACTGGGTACAACTCCAATCCGGCCTGGCTGGGGCGCACCTGCGCGAGCGAAAGCAAGCGGGACAGATTCATTCCCTCAGACCAAGCATAGGGGCCGGGGTACCGCACATGCCCAAGAACTGCCACCCGGTTGTCCACCTGCCCCGATACCGACTGCACATGCAGACGGTCGCCATCACGTAGTTCGATCTCCTGGTTTGCCGGCAGCGACAGATCCAGTTCCTGAAGGCTCCTCTGCCCATCGCGGTTCACCCGATCCAGCAGCACCTGTCCCCGTCTGGCCTCGGCGGAAAGACCACCCGCCATCTCCAGCGCGGCTTTAAGGCGCAAGCTGCCCTTGAGCTCGTAGACTGCGGGACGCTTAACCGAACCGGCGACCGACAAACGACCCGCCACGGCGGGGATGAAGATCACGTCTCCAGACTGAAGTCGCAGATCGTCCCGGGCGTCGCCTCCCAGCAGAAAATCGTAGAGATCGAGTGTGCGCACCACCCTGCCCTCCCGCTTCAGCTGGATGTTGCGCAGCGATCCGGAAAGCGCCACGCCGCCGCCAGCGAACAAGGCTTGGCTGATGGTCGACTGCCCGCTGACCGAGTAGGCGCCAGGACGTTGGGCATCACCCAGCACAAAGACCTGCATGCTACGCAACGGTCCAAGGGTGACGTTGGCCTGCACTCCGATCAGCTCTTTGCTCACCCGACGCTCAATCAGTTGCCGGACATCATCGAGCCGCAGGCCCGCCACTTGGATAGGGCCGAGCTTGGGAAAATTGATGGCACCGTCCCGGATGACCAAAAGGTTCAGGGTCTCGTTCTGATTCCCGAACAGTTGCACCCGCACCACATCGCCCGGCCCAAGCAAATACTCCGAAGGGGTGGGAATGTTGGCTGCGGGAGCGTTGGCAAGCTTGCCGCCAAACAAGGCGTACCCGAATAGGGGGAGGCCGGTTGTCTCGTCGTAAGCCTCGGCAGCCTGGTCCTGCTTGGCGGGGGAAGCATCGCCAGCCCCGGAAGTCAACCCTGCTGACCGCGCACCTACGCCGGACTGGTTGCCAAGCGAACGAGCGCCACTCTGGGCGGCATCTTCGCCAAGCACGGCGGTATCCGAGCTTTCGCCGCGACTGCCCTGAACCGCTTGCAGCGCCCTCTGCCGATCCTCGGCAGACAAGCCCTGCAACAAGCTCAAATCAGCGGCGGTCTGCGCGAGGACAGTCGGGGACAAAAAAACGACGCCCAGCAGTAGCCAGCGTGCGAGAGAGGGTGAGCGCATGATCGAATTTGGGCTTATGGAGGTATCGGAAGTCAAAAACTTTTGCCCCGATCAGTTCCGATTTTAGGAAATCTGGGGCAATATAGATACGCGCTGGCAGAGTTGGAAAGTTAAAACTCCAACTTTCTTCTAGGCTCTGTTAGTGCGAATGCTGACTGGGACATAAATCCAATTTCTTCCGCGGAGCCACTGAATATGAAGAAGCAACTTGCAATCGCCCTGCTGGGCATGATCGCTGCCACCTCAGCCTCTGCAGAAACCGAGATTCTGCCGGGCGTGAGCACCGCCACCGCCACCGCAGTCGGAGCGACTGTTCTGGTTGCCACACTGGTTGCCGTTACCACCGACGACAACAACCCGGAAGGCACCAGCACTTCGACCGCTACTAGCACTTCTACTGCTACTAGCACTGCTACTAGCACTTCGACCGCTACTAGCACTTCGACCGCTACCCGCCGCTAAGGCTCAAGTAGAAAAAAAACCGCGCCTCGGCGCGGTTTTTTTGTAAATGAGGGTCGAAGCAAGCCGTTCAGACACTCAGATATTCAAGTGTCAGTTCGACATCAAGGTCCAAGTGCTGCGTTGATCGCAGCACGAAGCCCGAGGCAGGATCAAGGTAGTAGCGATTGGACCACTGCAGTCGCAGTCGGGGCAGACGCACGGTCTCAGTCCAGACGGCGGCCGACTGAGGCCGGTCCAAAACCTGCAGCGCTTCCTTGCCCAAATAGTCCATCCGGTGCTCGGTCACAATGCCATAGCGATCCGGCCCCAGATCCAGCTGCCGACTGAACTGGTAGCTCTTCCCCGGATCAAGGCGGCTGCCCAGGGGATCCTGCCACTTCAGCGGAACATTTCCGAGAACGTCGGAGGCGAAGCCTCGGCTGCGAACAACCCGGCCGGCATCCAGGACCAGTAGCACGCCGTTGCTGGAAAGCCAGCGCTCCTGACCTCCTTCTCGATCATCGAGATACATCAAGCCCTTGAGGCCGCCACGAACCTGCATACCCAGTAACGGCTTGGGAAATGCGCGAATCCTGGCTACGGACAGCGGGTACTCAGCCTTGGCCCGCTGGATGTCTCGATAACCCTGGAGCATCTGGCCCATGCTCGAATTGGGCGAGCAGCCAGAGACAGCAAGCCCACCGAGCCCAAGCAATACCGACCGGCGCCGGAAGTTAATCACGTTCGTCGTCTACACCCGGCGGCCAGCGGTATTCACCAAATCAACGCCGGTCGCGCTTGGCGCCGGTGCGCAGGCGCAAGGCGTTCAGGCGGATGAAACCTTCCGCGTCCTTCTGGTTGTAAGCGCCCTTGTCGTCCTCGAAGGTCGCGACGCGGGCGTCGAACAGCGAGTCCTTGGAGCGGCGGCCGGCGTTGTAGACATTGCCCTTGTAGAGCTTCAGCCGCACCTCGCCATTGACCTTCTGCTGGGTGTCGTCGATCAGCGCCTGCAGGGCGCGGCGCTCGGGGCTGAACCAGTAGCCGTTGTAGATCAGGCTGGCGTACTTGGGCATCAGCTCGTCCTTGAGGTGCGCCTGCTCGCGGTCGAGGGTGATGCTCTCGATGGCGCGGTGGGCCTTGAGCAAGATGGTGCCACCCGGGGTTTCGTAGCAGCCGCGCGACTTCATGCCGACGTAGCGGTTCTCGACGATGTCGAGACGGCCGATGCCGTGCTTGCCGCCCAGTTCGTTGAGCGTCGCCAGCACCTTGTAGGGCTTCATGCGCTTGCCGTTGATGGCCACCACATCGCCCTTCTCGAACTTGAGGGTGATGTACTCCGGCGTGGCGGGCGCGTCCTCGGGATTCTTGGTCCAGCGCCAGATGCTGTCGTCCGGCACCCACCAGGGGTCTTCCAGACCGCCACCCTCGTAGGAGATGTGCAGGGCGTTGGCGTCCATCGAATAGGGTGAGCCGCCGCCCTTCTTCTTGGTGATCGGGATCTTGTGCTTGGCGGCGTAGGCCAGCAGCGTCTCGCGGCTGGTCAGGTCCCACTCGCGCCAGGGCGCGATGACCTTGATGTTGGGATTGAAGTGGTAGGCGCCCAGCTCGAAGCGCACCTGGTCGTTGCCCTTGCCGGTGGCGCCGTGGGCGATGGCGTCGCAGCCGGTGGCGGCGGCGATCTCCATCAGCCGCTTGGCGATCAGCGGGCGGGCGATGGAGGTGCCGAGCAGGTACTCGCCCTCGTAGATGGCGTTGGCGCGGAACATCGGGAAGACGAAATCGCGGACGAACTCCTCGCGCAGGTCGTCGATGAAGATTTCCTTCACGCCCAGCGCCTTCGCCTTCGGCCGCACATGGTCCAGTTCCTCGCCCTGACCGATGTCGGCGGTGAAGGTCACCACCTCGCAGTTGTAGGTGTCCTGCAGCCACTTGAGGATGACGGAGGTGTCCAGGCCGCCCGAATAGGCGAGCGCGACCTTGCGGACGGTGTTCTTGTTGGAGGCCATGTCTGTACGAGCGTTGGAGGGGACGGCGCGCGGATTATAGGGGCGCCGCCCCGCCACCGCGCCCTATTTCCAACTGGCCTGGAACGACAGCAGCAGCACGCGGCCGGTGATCTGCTGGCCGACGAAGCTGTTGTTGAACACGCTGTGGTCGAACACCAGGTCGAGCTTGCGCTCGTCGGTGAGGTTGCTGCCGCTGGCGACAATCGCCCAGCGCCGGCTCTTGGGCGCGAGCACCAGCCGCGAGCCGAGCAGGGTGTAGCCGGCCTGGTGGCTGTGCGGATCGAGATCGGTCGCCGAGTACTGGTCGCCCCGGTAGCTGACATCGACCGACCAGGCCAGGCCCAGCGATTCGCTGTAGGGCACCGGGAACAGCAGGGTCGGCGAGGCGCTCAGGGTCACGGTCGGCGCATTGGCGAGCGTGCGGCCGCTGAGGTCCTGGGAGCGACAGCTCGCCGGCTGGTTCTGCGCAGAGCCCTGGCACTCGCTGCGTTGGCTGCGTTCGGCGGCCTCGGTCTGCGACAGCGGTGCCTCCGGATAGCTCAGGTACTCGGCCTTGGAAACCGCCGCCGAGGCGTTGAACTCGAACCAGCGCGCCCGCTTCGGCCGCCAGCGCGCCTCCAGCTCCAGGCCTTGCAGACGCGCTTCGGCGGCGTTGCCGATCACGTAGGTGAAGTCGGTGAGATCGACCACCTGCAGGTTCTGGATGTCGGTGCGGTACAGCGCCAGATTGAGGGTGAGGCTGCGCCCCAGCCAGCGGCTCTTGAGGCCGGCTTCCCAACTGCTGGCGTGCTCGGGCTCGAACTCCAGATTTTCGTTGGTGTCGGCGGCGCCGTTGAAGCCACCGCCCTTGAAGCCGCGCGTCCAGCTCAGGTAGTTCATCAGGTCCGGCGTCCACTGCGCTTCCAGACCGAGCTTGGGCGAGAAGTCCTTCTCCTTGCGCTCGCGGCGGTCGGTGAAGGGATCGGCGCCGACCACCAGGGCCACCACGCCCGGCCCCACCTGCTCGGTGTTGAAGTTGGCCTTCTTGGTCTCCTGCCCCAGGCGACCGCCGAGGATGAGCGCGTAGCGCTCGGTGAAGTGCCAGCTCATCTGGCCGAACAGCGCCTCGCTGTTGGCGTCCTGACGGAAGCCGCGCAGCACGCCGTCGTTGAGCGGCAGGCTGAAATCCGGGATGGCGCCGAGAATGGGATCGAGGAAGTCCGGTGCCGGCAGGCCCAGCACCTCGAAGCCAGCCGGGCTGAGCGCGAAGTTGATCAGGTCGTCGCCGGCATAGTTGTCGAGACTGCTGTGCAGCCGCGCGCGCAGGCCGTAGACACCGAACACCGCGTCCACCGCGCCGCCCAGCCCGAACAGCGATTTGCTGCCGAGGGCAGTGCGCAGTTCCACCGAATCCTGCTGGTAGTCGAGGCTGAAATAGGTGCTGATGATGTCGGCGGCGGTGACATCGGAGTCGATCAGCGCCTGGAACTTGGTGCCGGCATGGCCGCCGATCAGGGTCAGGCTGAAGTCGTCCAGCCCGGCCGGCGCCCGCTGCGGCTCGTAGGCGACCAGCAGTCGCGAGACGTTGGAGTCGCGGTTCACATAGCCCGGCAGGTTGAAGGCGGTGTGGCGGTCCAGCGGATTGTCCTCGGTGCTGGCGTCGAAGCCACGGGCGTAGTCGAGGGCGTCCTGGTCGATGTCGTAGAGCTGCCAGGTGGCGTAGTCCACCTCGGTCTTCGACAACTGGGTGGACAGGCTGATGCGCCAGTCCTCGCTGGGGCGCGCCAGGAACTTCAGGCGGCCGGCGGTCTGCTGCGAGCGGCCCTCGTCGCGATTCAGCGTCGAGTTGTAAATCTCGCCGTTCTGCAACCAGTTCACTCCGGCCAGACGGGCGGCGTAGTCCTCGTCGAACGGCAGGTTGAACATCGTCTCGACCCGGCGCTGCAAGGGCCGGGCACCGGTCAGGGTGACGCTGGCCTGCGGCTGGCCGACCGGCTCGGCGGTCTGGAAGTTGATGACGCCAGCGATGGTGTTCTTGCCGAACAGGGTGCCCTGGGTGCCGCGCAGCACCTCCACCCGGTCGAGGTCGAACAGACCGTCGGGGATGAACTCCGGCCGACCCAGCGAGAGATCGTCGAACACCAGGCCCACCGAGGGCTCGAAGCCGACGTTGTCGGTCTCGGTGAAGAAACCACGGATGCCGATCACCGGCGCCTGAGGATCGCTGTCGATCTCGACGTTGGCGACGAAGTTCTCCAGGCCACCGGCATCGAAGCTGCCGGCCTGCGCCAGGGTGTCGCCGCTGACCACGCCGACCGAGACCGGCACCTTCTGCAGGCTCTGCTTCTTCTTCTGGGCGGTGACCACCACGTCCTGCAAGCGGGTGTTCTCGGCCAGCGCCTCGCTGGCGGCCGGTGCCGGGGTCTCGGGCAGGGCCTGGACCGGGATGTCGGCCAGCGGCGGCTCGGGCGGCGCCTCCTGGGCCAGCAGCTTGGTCGCCAGCAGGGACAGGGCGAGGGCACACAGCCAAGGGCGGCGACCGCGAGCGCGGCGCGTGGACAGCGGAAACATGACAGGACCATCCATGGAATAGGGGTGCCGACACCATACAAAGAGCGCGCCACTGCCGGCCAGCCGGCGCCGGTAAATCCGGCCCTCCCGTATCATGTCGCGCCCCGACTCCCACCCGCCTTTCCCATGCAGCAGCTCAAGCACACCTTCCGAGGCTTTCTGCCGGTGGTGGTGGATGTCGAAACCGGCGGCTTCAATGCCCGCACCGATGCCCTGCTGGAAGTGGCGGCGGTGATCCTCGGCACCGAGGACGACGGTCGTCTGGTGCGGCGGCAGACGGTGTTCGCCCAGGTCGAACCCTTCCCCGGCGCCAACATCGAGAAGGCGGCGCTGGAGGTCAACGGCATCAAGATCGACAACCCCCTGCGCATGGCGGTGCCGGAGCGGGAGGCGCTGGACAAGCTGTTCCGGCCGATCCGCAACGCGGTGTCCGAGAACGGTTGCAGCCGGGCAGTGCTGGTCGGCCACAACGCCCATTTCGACCTGGGCTTCGTCAATGCCGCCGTGGAGCGCAGCGGCATCAAGCGCAATCCCTTTCACCCATTCTCGGTGTTCGATACCGCCACCCTCGGTGGCGTGCTGCTCGGCCAGACCGTGCTGGCCAAGGCCCTGGAGGCCACCGGCCTGGGCCACGACACCCGCGAGGCGCATTCGGCGATCTACGACGCCGAGAAGACCGCCGACCTGTTCTGCCTGCTCTACAACAGCGCCCGCGAGGTCCGCCAGCAACTGCTGCTGCGGGCTGGCGAGGGCGGCGAACCGGCCTGAAGCCGGCCGCCAGCAGGCCAGGACCGGCGCCGCCGCAAGACTTTGTGTGGCAGGCTCCATAAAATAGTGCGTTGCACCATCGCCCTCGCCGCGCCCACCGCCATGCCGTCTGCCCCGCTGTTTGCCGCGCCGCGCCGCGCCCTCGCGCTGCTCTCCCTGCTGGCGCTGCTGTGCGCGCCCGCAGCGCAGGCCGGCTTCGGTTTCGAGGATGTCGCCAAGCGGGCCCAGCGGCTGTCGCAGTCCAGCTATTCGCCGCCCGACACCGAACTGCCCAAGGAGCTGCGCGAGCTGAGCTACGACCAGTACCGCGACATCCGCTTCAAGCCGGAGCGCGCGATCTGGCGCGGCAACAAGCTGCCGTTCGAGCTGCAACTGTTCCACCCCGGGCTGTACTACACGACGCCAGTCAAGATCTCGATGATCTCCGGCGGCGTCGCCCGACCGCTGCAGTTCGACCCCAGCTACTTCGACTACGGCAAGAACAACCTCGACAAGACCCGGCTCAAGGGCGTCGGCTATGCCGGGTTCCGCGTCCACTACCCGCTCAACTCGACGCAGTACAAGGACGAGCTGCTGGTGTTCCAGGGGGCGAGCTACTTCCGCGCGCTCGGCGAGAAGCAGCGCTACGGCCTGTCGGCGCGCGGCCTGGCGGTGGACACCGGCCTGGCGGCCGGCGAGGAATTCCCCAGCTTCACCGACTTCTGGATCGAAGTCCCCAGCGCCAAGTCGCAGAGCCTGACCATCTACGCCCTGCTCAACTCCCGGCGGGTGACCGGCGCCTACAAGTTCGTGGTCCGACCCGGCGCCGACACGGTGATGGACGTACAGGCGCGGCTGTTCCTGCGCGACAGCGTCGGCAAGCTGGGCCTGGCGCCGCTGACCAGCATGTTCTATCACGGCTCCAACCAGACCCGGGTCGCCGAGGACTACCGTCCGGAAGTGCACGATTCCGACGGCCTGCTGGTCGCCAATTCCAACGGCGAGTGGATCTGGCGGCCGCTGGTCAACCCGCGCCGGCTGATCGTCACCAGCTTCGGCCTGACCAATCCCAAGGGCTTCGGCCTGATCCAGCGGCGCCGCGATTTCGCCCATTACGAGGATCTGGAGGCCCGCTACGACCTGCGCCCCAGCGCCTGGGTGGAGCCCAAGGGCGCCTGGGGCGCCGGCCGCGTCGAGCTGGTGCTGATCCCCAGCCCGGACGAAACCAACGACAACATCGTCGCCTACTGGGTGCCGAACGCACCGCCGGCGCCCGGCCAGGCCATGGACCTGCAGTACCAGTTGCGCTGGCAGTTGCACGACCCGGCGAACAGCGGTGTCGCGCGGGTGTTGCAGACCCGGCGCGGCCACGGCTACATCAAGACCGTGGACGACACCCAGCGGCTGATCGTCGATTTCGACGCGCTGCCGGCGCCGGTCGCGGCTACCGACGGCAAGACCAAGACCGCGAAGGGCAAGAAGGCCAAGCCCGAGCCCGCCCCGGCGCCCGAGCCGGTCAACGGCGTGCTCTGGCTGGACGACAACGCCGAGCTGCTGGAGCGGCAGACCTTCCGCAACGAGGTCACCGGCGGCTGGCGCATGAGCTTCCGCTTCCGGCGCCGCGACAACGACAAGCCGGTGGAGATGCGCGCCTACTTGAAGCGCGGCAATGCCCAGGTCTCCGAGACCTGGAGCTACGTCTACCCGCCGAGCTGAGGCCCGCGATCCGACGATGGCTGCCCCCGATCCCCGCTCCGCCGCGCGCGACTACCTGAACGAGCTGCCGCTGCTGGCCGCGCAGACCCGGCAACTGGCGGAGCAGATCGACGGCGCCGAGCCGGCCCAGGCGCTGCCGGCGCTGAACCAGGGCCTGGTGGCGCTGACCGCCGCCCGCGACCCGCTGGAAGCGCGGCTGCAACTGGCCCTGGGCAGCACGGCGCCGATCCAGCACGACAGCCGTGGCACCACCCGGCTGATCACCACACCGCCGCTGGCGCGCGCCAGCATGTCGCCCACGCCCTGGTCGGCCAATCCGCTGCGGCGGGTGATCGAGGCGGCACGCGCCTGGCTGCTGGGCCGACGCGGTCTGCAACCGATCGGTGACGCCGCTCCCGATCAGGCCCCGGGAGAGGCTCAGGGGCGGCGCTCGCGCTGGCGCAGTGCCGGCCGCAACCGCCGCTTCGTGCTCGCCCTGCTGACGGTCGGACAGGCGCTGGCGGCGACCTACTACATGCGCGCCATCCTGCCCTACAAGGGCACGCTGGCCATCGAACACTGGCTGGTTGCCGCCATCCTCAGCCTCTACCTGATCCTGTTCATGTGGGTCGGCCTGGGCTTCTGGACCGCGCTGATGGGCTTCATGGTGCTGCTCAAGGGCGGCGACAAGCACGCCATCGACAGCGGCACCGCCGCCGATCAGGCGATCAATCCCGAGCACCGCTGCGCGATCCTGCTGCCGATCTGCAACGAGGACGTGGCGCGGGTCTTCGCCGGCCTGCGCGCCACCATCGAGTCCACCGACCGCACCGACGCGGCGCGGCAGTTCGACTACTTCATCCTCTCCGACACCGGCGACCCGGACATCCGGGTGGCCGAGCTGGAAGCCTGGCGCGACCTCTGCCAGGCGGTGCAGGGCTATGGCCGGGTGTTCTACCGGCGCCGCACCCACCGCATCAAGCGCAAGAGCGGCAACGTCGCCGACTGGTGCCGGCGCTGGGGCAGCCGCTACCAATACATGGTGGTGATGGATGCCGACAGCGTGATGTCCGGCGCCTGCCTGAAGCGCCTGGTGCAACTGATGGAGGCCCGCCCCGACGCGGGCATCATCCAGACCGCGCCGCGCGCCTCCGGCCGCGAGACCCTGTACTCGCGCATCCAGCAGTTCGCCACCCGCGTCTACGGCCCGCTGTTCACCGCCGGCCTGCACTACTGGCAGCTGGGCGAGAGCCACTACTGGGGCCACAACGCCATCATCCGGGTCGCGCCGTTCATGAAGCACTGCGCGCTCGGCCGCCTGCCCGGACGCGGCGCGCTGTCCGGCGAGATCCTGAGCCACGACTTCGTCGAAGCGGCGCTGATGCGGCGCGCCGGCTGGAGCGTGTGGATCGCCTACGACCTCCAGGGCAGCTACGAGGAAATGCCGCCCAACCTGCTCGACGAATTGAAGCGCGACCGCCGCTGGTGCCAGGGCAATCTGCAGAACTTCCGGCTGTTCTTCACCCGCGGCCTGCACCCCGCGCACCGGGCGGTGTTCATGACCGGCGTGATGGCCTATCTGTCGGCGCCGCTGTGGTTCCTGTTCCTGGCGCTGTCCACCGCCCTGCTCTACGTCAACGTCACCGCCGAGCCGGTGTACTTCAGCCAGCCCTACCAGTTGTTCCCCACCTGGCCGGAGTGGCATCCGGAATGGGCGATGCGCTTGTTCGGCATCACCGCCGGCCTGTTGTTCCTGCCCAAGGTGCTGGCCGCGCTGTTGCTGCTGCTCAAGCCGGCCGAGCGGCGCTGGTTCGGCGGCGGCCTGGCGCTGTCCGCCAGCCTGCTGCTGGAAATGCTGTTCTCGGCGCTGCTGGCGCCGGTGCGCATGCTCTTCCACACCCGCTTCGTCGCCTCGGCGCTGCTGGGCATCGCCATCCAGTGGAAGTCGCCGCCGCGCGAGGATTCGCAGACGCCCTGGAGCGAGGCCCTGCTCCGCCACGGCTGGGGCACGCTGCTGGGCGGCGTCTGGCTGTACGCGGTGTACCGGCTGAATCCGGAATTCATCACCTGGCTGCTGCCGGTGGCCGGCGCCCTGCTGATCTCGATCCCGGCCTCGGTGTTCAGCAGCCGGGTGAGCTGGGGCCGTGCCGCGCGCAGCGCGCGCTTGTTCCTGATCCCCGAGGAAGCCTCGCCACCGCGCGAGCTGCGCCGCCTGAAGGTGCTGCTGCACAGCTCCGAGGACTACGCGCAGGGCTTCCGGCGGGCGATCCGCTCGCCGCTCACCAATGCCCTGGTGCTGGCGCTCGCCCCCACCCGGATCGCTCGTGCCCATCCGGCCAAGGAGCTGGCCCAGGCGGCCTCGCTGGACCGGCTCGACACCCTCGATGTCTATGCCCGCAACCGCCTGCTCAGCGACCGTGCGGTGCTGGCGGCGATGCACGAGAAGGTCTGGAGCCGCTGAAGTCCTGACTGCCCGGCCGTGCCGGCGTTGTCATGGAGATTTCATCAGGCAGTAAGAAGCGAGCAAGAAACTGGTCATAGATTGCGCAGCATCCTCAAACCGGATGCTGACCATGACCGAGATGATCCAGTTGCTGCCGCAGACCCGCACGCCGCGCTTTGAAGTGCGCTTCGCGGAAACCGAGGCCGAGATCCTGGCCACCCAGCAATTGCGCTACCGCATCTTCGCCGGCGAACTGGGCGCGCAGATCGACGGCGGCGACGCCGGCATCGACGCCGACCAGTACGACGGCCACTGCCGCCACCTGATGGTGCGCGACGCCGACAGCGGCGAGATCGTCGCCTGCACCCGCATCCTCACCGACGCCGCCGCCGAGCGCGCCGGCGGCTTCTATTCGGAGAGCGAGTTCGACCTCGAAATGATCCGCGCCCTGCCCGGCCGGGTGATGGAGATCGGCCGCACCTGCGTCGCCGCCGAGCACCGCAGCGGCGCGGTGATCGCCACCCTCTGGCAGGGCATCGCCGAGACCATCACCCGCGAGGGCTACGACTACCTGTTCGGCTGCGCCTCGATCGGCCTGGAAGACGGCGGTGCCGCCGCCCACAGCATCCTCGAAACCCTGCGCGGCAAGTACATGACCGCCGCCTCGCAGCGGGTGCGCCCCTACTACCCGCTGCCGCTGGCCGACCGCCGTCCGGAAGGCGCGGTGCGCATGCCGCCGCTGCTCAAGGCTTACGTCAGCCTGGGCGCGAAGGCCTGCGGCGAGGCCTACTGGGACCGCGACTTCAACTGCGCCGACGTGTTCATGCTGCTCAACGTCAGCGATCTCAACCCGCGCTACGCCCGTCACTTCCTCGGCAAGGGCCGCAGCGAAGCCCGCGAGGCGGTCGCGCTTGCGTAAGGTTCTGGCGGCCTTCTTCGACAGCGGCCTCCCCGGCCGCCGTTTTGCCATGCCTGCACCGACCCCGGTCGACTCCGCCCTCCGCACGAACATGCTCTTCCTGCTGCGCAGCCTGCGTCTGCTGGTGCATATCGCGCTGGGCATGACGCTGGCGACGCTGATCAATCTCGATTTCACCCGTCGCATCGACGCCGACGACTGGGCACGGCGCTGGCTGAAGCGGCTGATGCGCATCCTCGGCATCCGCTTCCGCATCCACGGCAGCCCGGTCGAAGGCGGGCAGCTGATCGTCTGCAACCACGTCTCCTGGCTGGACATCCCCCTGGTCGGCGCAGCGCTGTGCAGTCGCTTCGTCGCCAAGAGCGAGATCCAGCACTGGCCGGTGGCCGGCTGGCTGGCGAAGTGCATCGGCACCTTCTACATCCGGCGCGGCCCCGGCGGCAGCCGGCCGCTGCTGGAAAAGCTGCGTCCGCACCTGCGCGCCGGTGGCTCGGTGGTGATCTTCCCGGAAGGCACCACCACCGACGGCAAGGAGGTACTCGGCTTCCACGCGCGGCTGTTCCAGGGCGCGCTGGACGCCGGCTGCCCGGTGCAGCCGGTGGCGCTGCGCTACGGGACTACGCCCGACGGCCGCGATCTCGCTCCCTTCATCGGCGACGACGACCTGGTCTCGCACATCGTCCGACTGCTCAAGGCGCCGGGGCTGACCGCCGAGCTGCACTACTGCACACCGGTGTTTCCGCAGGAGCAGGACGACCGCCAGAGCCTCGCGCTGCGTGCCGAGGATTCGATCCGCCGGCTGGTGTCGCCGGAGCGGCTGTCGCGCCAGCCGGCGCTGCTGAGGCATCAGCAGCAGGCCCGCGCGGCAGCCTAGGCCGCCGCGACGGCGGCGATTGCCTGCGGCATGATGCCGTCATGTCCGGAAACCCCTTGCTGCTCGATACCGACGAGGCCATCGCCAGCCTGCTCGGCGAGCTTCGCCGGGTCGCGGTGCTCGGCATCAAGACCGAACAGCAACGCGACCAGCCCGCCTACTACGTCGCCGCCGATCTCGCCGCGCGCGGCGTGGAGATCGTGCCGGTGCCGGTCTACTACCCGGAGGCGCGGGAGATCCTCGGCCGACCGGTATACCGCCGGCTGTCCGAGATTCCCGGCCCGGTGGACCTGGTCAACGTGTTCCGCCGCCCGGCCGATCTCGCGGCACATTTCGACGATCTGCGGGCCAAGGCCCCAAGGGCGGTGTGGTTTCAACTGGGCATCCGCAACGACGAGGTGGCGCAGCGTCTGACCGAAGCCGGCATCGCGGTGGTGCAGGACCGCTGCCTGATGGTCGAGTACCGGAACCGGGACCAGCCAGGCCGGTCGCGCGCCTGAGGCCGCACGCAGCGAGCGGTTCTCCCCGAACGACGACCGGGCCTCGGACTCAGTTGTACAAGTGCTCGGCGGCCATCTTCTGCAGTCCGCCACGGTAATAGTCGAAGCGCTGCGCCAGTTCGCGGTAGGTCGCGGTCAGACCGAATTCGTCTGCCAGCGGATGCCGCGAAGCCATGTGGAAGCGCGAGGCGCCCATGTCGCGGTAATAGCCCAGGTTCACCGGCCGGCGCCGGTAGCGGTGCCGGTGCTCGACCCACTCGGCGCAGACGCCGCCGAGGAACAGCGCGTAGTTGGCGATGTGCGCCTGCACCACGAAGCGGCGCGAGGCATCGGCGGCCTGCTCCTCCATCACCAGATCGACCAGATAGTCGTAGGCGGTGTCATCGCCATCCTGCACCCGGCGCAGACGCTCGGCGCGGGCGAACAGGGCCAGCAGATGGGCGATGTAATGCAGGGCCTGCTGCTCCTGGCGATTGCGGCGACCCGGCAAGGCGTTGCGCAGCATCACCTCGAACCAGAGCTGCGGCGATACCGGCAGATCCAGGGTGTCGGCGTCGCGCAGGGCGGCGTAGACGTAGTCGGCGTCGAGCATCGAGTCGAGGGTGTTGAAGAACTGGCCGACCTCGCTGATGGCGCGGGCGACGTCGATCTTCCCCGGGAAGCGCTCGAACAGGAAGTTGAGATCGCGGGCCGGCAAGGGCGGATGGCCCAGCTGGGCGAAATCGGGCGTCTGCATGCGATTGACCTCCGTTGCTGAGCTGCCTTTCCCTGCCTGGAGATTCTGCAAAGTCCAGGCCAGTTCGCCAGCCGGGAATCCGACGCTCCCTGCCTCCCCTGCGTGTAGGGGAAGTGGCGCCGTAGGCGACGGAGGGGTTGCTGCGGATTCGGGATCGCTGGCAACGGCGGAGAACCCCTCTGTCGCTCACGCGACATCTCCCCTGCGCGCAGGGGAGACAGGAGTGGCGTGGGCCGGATTTTGGGGCTAGTGACACCTCTCCCCTGCGCGCAGGGGAGACGGTGTCCGGCTCGATGCTGACCCACTTCTCCGCGCACCTCTCCCCTGCGCGCAGGGGAGACGGAAACGCCGATCAGCTAGCCCGACTGCTGCTCGCGCCAGGCGGAGGGCGCAAGGCCGGTCCAGCGCCGGAACGCGCGGCTGAAGCTGCTGGCATCGGAGAAGCCCAGCAGGAAGGCGATCTCGTTGAGCGAGAGCCGCGCCTCGCGCAAGCGCGCCAGGGCCAGCTCGCGGCGGGTGTCGTCGAGCAGGTTCTCGTAGCGCAGGCCGCGTTCGGCGAGCTTGCGTTGCAGGCTGCGCAGGCTCAGGTGCAGGGCGGCGGCCAGTTCGGCGGCGGTGGGTTCGCCGTCCGGCAGGCGCTCGGCCAGCAGGGCACGCAGCCGCGCCGGCAGGTCGGCCTGGTCCAGCCGCGCCAGCTGCTGCGCGGCCAGGCCCTCGTTGATGCGGGCCAGTTCGGGATTGGCGCCTTCCAGCGGCCGGTCGAAGTCGGCGGCGGCGAACACCAGCCGGTTGTCGGCGGCAGCGAAGGAAACCGGCGCGTGAAAAGCCAGCCGATAGGGCTCGGCCTGCGCCGGCGGTGCGCGCCGCAACTGCACCCGCAGCGGCAGCACGCTGCGGCCGGAGAGCCCGCGCACGGTACGCACCTGCAAGGCGGCGAAGGCATCGGTGGCCTCTTCGGCCGGCGCCGCCTCGCCGCCGACGGTATGCAGCAGCAGATGGCATTCCTCGCCGTGACGCTCCAGCTTCAGCTCGCCGGCGTCGGTGACGATGCGGCAGTAGCGCTCGGCGCGCGCATAGGCCTCGGCGAGGGTGGCGCTGGCCGCCAGCGCATAGCCCAGCGCCTGGAAGGTGGTCGGCTGCACCTGGCGCGCCACCCGCAGTCCGAAGGCGGGGTCGCCACTGGCGGCGACCGCGAGCTGCCAGAGCCGGCGGGTCTGCGCCACCGGCAGACGCGCGTCGGGATCGGCCAGGCGCTCTGGCGCGATGCCGGCCTCGGCCAGCAGCGCCTCGGCATCGAGTCCGGCGGCCAGCAGGGCCTTGCGGATCGCGCGGGTCCAGCTGGCGAGGGCGGTCGGGGTGTCGGGCCTGGCGTCCGTGGTCAAGCGATTGGCGCGCCGGGCTGGGCGCGGGTGAGGGGTTGATCCCTAGAGTCTGCGACACAAACCCTGAGCCCGTCACCGAGCCCCCATGAGCACCGCCCTCCTGACCGACGCCGAGAAGACCGCCCGCATCAAGACCGTGGTCCAGGCCGCTGGCGTCGCCCTGCGCCAGCGCCACCCCTGGCTGCGCCGGCAGGACGCCCTCGGCGCCGCGATCATGGCCTTTGCGCTGGCCGGCATGGGCCTGAGCGGCTGGCTCTACTGGACCGGCGCCATCGCCTGGTGGCTGTGCCTGCCGCTGTCGGCCTTCTTCGCCTCGCTGATCCACGAGCTGGAGCACGACCTCATCCACCTGATGTACTTCCGCAAGAACCCGCTGCCGCACCACCTGATGATGGCGCTGTGCTGGCTGTCGCGGCCGGGCACCATCAATCCCTGGATTCGCCGCAAGCTGCACTTCCAGCACCACAAGTATTCGGGCAGCCACCGCGATCTCGAAGAGCGCGGCATCACCAACGGCCAGCCCTGGGGTTTCAAGCGCTTCCTGATGCTCGGCGACTGGCTGCTGGCGCTGTGGCTGCGGGTGCCGCAGATGCCCAACACCAAGCGCAAGCTGCTGCTCGCCTTGGTGGCGCCGCTGGGCTACTTCCCGATGGGCTGGATCCACCTCGCCATCTGGTACTGCTTCCTGGGTTTCCATGGCGCCAACCTCTACGCCGTGCTGAGCGGCAGCGAGATCGCCTGGAGTGCCACAACGCTGGCGCGCATGCCCTGGATCGACCTCGCCACCGTGGTCTGGGTCGGGCCCAATCAGTTGCGCATGTTCTGCCTGCATTTCGTCAGCTCCAACATGCACTACTACGGCGATGTCGAAGCGGACAACGTGATCCAGCAGACCCAGGTGCTGAATCCCTGGTGGCTGCTGCCGTTCCAGTTGTTCTGCTTCAACTTCGGCAGCACCCACGCCATCCATCACTTCGTGGTGAAGGAGCCCTTCTACATCCGCCAGTGGACGGCGAAGCAGGCGCACGCGGTGATGCGCGAGATGGGCGTGCGCTTCAACGACACCGGCAGCTTCGCGCGCGCCAACCGCTGGCAGCGCGGCGCCGAGCCGGCGTCGGCACAGGTCAGTGGTCTGGCGCTGCGGTAGCGCCACGGGCCGACCGATACAACCCGCACATCCTGCCGCTCACCCTTTGCGGGGAGGCCGGCGCGATTCGCGAGCGCGTAGAGTCTGCTCCAGAGCCGCGAGTCCACGGCCTGGAGGAGAACCATGAAGACCCACCCCCTGGGCGGCCTGCGCGGCTCGGTGCGGCTGGCCGGCGTCGGCTTCGAGCAGATCACCACCCGCGTTCAGGAGTTTCACCGGGCGATCGCCGACATGCCGTTCAACACCGCAGCGGCGCTGCCCGGCATCGAGCCCGGCGCGCGCTCGGCCAAGCAGCTGCACGACAGCATCACCGACGGCGTCTACGCGGCGGTACGCGGGATCGGCGGCGGCCTGTTCAAGCTCGCCGAGGGCAGCCTGAAGGCGGCCGAGCGCAACTTCCAGCCGGCCAGCCGCCAGGCCCTGGCGCTGACGCCGGCGGCCTTGGCGCGCGACAACCTGGTGAGCGCGGTCAGCGGCCTGGTCGGCGACTTCATGGCACAGGAGCGCAATCCGCTGGCGGTGCGCATGGGCTTCTACCGCGAAGGTCACCGCCGCGCGCTGACGCCGGCGGCGCTGGCCGCCGCCTACCCCGAAGCCAGCGGCCGGCTGGTGGTGTTCATCCACGGCCTCTGCTGCAACGAGCACACCTGGCGCTTCTACCAGAACCCCGACGACCCGGAGACCCGCCCCTACGGCGACCGTCTGGACGAGGCCGGCTGGACCTCGCTGTACCTGCGCTACAACAGCGGCCTGCGCATCTCCATGAACGGCCGCCAGTTGGCGCGCCAGCTGCAGAAGCTGGTCGAGGCCTGGCCGGTGCCGGTACGCGAGATCGCCCTGATCGGCCACAGCATGGGCGGACTGGTGGCGCGCTCGGCCTGCTATGCCGGCGGTAAGTCGCAACTGGGCTGGACCACCAAAGTCAGCCAGGTGATCTGCCTGGGCTCGCCGCACACCGGTGCGCCGCTGGCACGCGGCGCGCATCTCGCCGCCAATGCGCTGGAGATGTTCCCACTGTCGCGGCCGGTCGCCAAGGTGCTCAATGTGCGCAGCGTCGGCATCCGCGACCTGCGCCACGGCTACATCGCCGACGAGGACTGGCGCGGCCGCCCGGAGAATGCCCTCAATGCCGAGGCGCTGACGCCGATCCCGCGCCTGCCCGGCGCGCGCTACCACTTCATCGGCAGCAGCTTCGGCACCGACGAGCACGATCTGGTCGGCAAGGTGCTGGGCGACGGTCTGGTGCTGCTGCCCAGCGCCACCGCGCGGCATCTCGCCGATGCCGACACCGCCGTGCTCTACCGCGCCCACCACATGAGCCTGCTCAATCATCCGGTGATCTATGCCCAGATCGCGGCGCGACTGGGCCTGCGCAAGCCGGCGGCGCGGCGGCGGCACGCCCCCTCCTGAAGGAGGAGTCGGGGCGGGCAGGCAGCGCATACAATTCGGTCCCGATTTTTACCCCCAACTACAACGCGGATCAGGAGAACAAGATGCGTATCGAAGGTTCCAGCTTCATTGTCACCGGCGGGGCTTCCGGCCTGGGCGGCGCCACCGCCCGCCGTCTGGTCGCCCTGGGCGGCAAGGTGGTGATCGCCGACCTCAACGAAGCCCTCGGCCAGCAGCTCGCCGCCGAGCTGGGCGACCACGCCCGCTTCTGCAAGGTCAACGTCACCTCCGAAGCCGACGCCCAGGCGGCGGTGGCGCTGGCACAGAGCGCCTTCGGCGGCCTGCACGGCCTCATCAACTGCGCCGGCATCGCCACCGGCGACCGGGTGGTCGGCAAGACCGGCCCGCACAGCCTCGAAGGCTTTGCCCGCACCATCCAGATCAACCTGATCGGCAGCTTCAACATGCTGCGCCTGGCCGCCGACGCCATGGCCAAGCAGGAGCCCAACGAGGGTGGCGAGCGCGGTGTCATCATCAATACCGCCAGCGTCGCCGCCTTCGACGGCCAGATCGGCCAGGCCGCCTACAGCGCCAGCAAGGCCGGCGTGGTCGGCATGACCCTGCCGATCGCCCGCGAGCTGGCCCGTTTCGGCATCCGCATCATGACCATCGCTCCCGGCATCTTCGAGACCGCGATGATGGCCGGCATGGCGCCCAATGTGCGCGCCTCGCTGGAAGCCACCGTGCCCTTCCCGGCCCGCCTCGGCCGCCCCGAGGAGTACGCGCAACTGGTGCAGCAGATCGTCGAGAACGCGATGCTCAACGGCGAGACCATCCGCCTCGACGGCGCCATCCGCATGGCCCCGAAGTAAGCCGTCAGCGCGGCTCCGCGCCTGGCACGGAGCCGACAGCGAGAACCGGGCGCGCCGTGGTGAGACCTCACCCGGCGCGCCTTCTTTATTCGCCGCCCCGCGAGCCTTGGCCCTGAACTCCCTGCTGCTCCTGAAGCTGCTGCTGGTCCCCAGCCTGATCGCCGGCATCACCGCCGCCGGCCGGCGCTGGGGTCCGGCGGTGGCCGGCTGGCTGTCGGCCTTCCCGGTGGTCTCGGCGCCCATCCTCTGGCTGCTGGCGCTGGAACGCGGGGCGGACTTCGCGGCGCAAGCGGCGGCGGCGACGCTGTCGGCGGTGCTGGCGATCCTGGTGTTCGGCATCGCCTATTGCCGCGCCGCGCTGCGCCACGGCTGGCCGCTCAGCCTGCTGATCAGCCTCGCCGCCTATGCGCTGGCGGTGGCGCTGCTAAATCTCTGGACGCCGCCGCTGTGGCTGGCCGCCGGCAGCGTGCTGCTGGCCCTGTGGCTGGCGCCCGGCGCCTATCCCGCGCCGCCGCCCTACAGCGTCCCCTCGCGCACGGCACGCGGTGATCTGTTCTGGCGGATGCTCGCCGCTGCGGCGCTGGTGCTGGGCGTCACCGGCGGCGCGGAAACCCTGGGGCCAAGGCTGAGCGGCCTGCTGGCGATGTTCCCGGTGATGGCCAGCGTGCTGGCGGTGTTCTCGCACCATCAAGCCGGGGCCGGCTTCAGCATCCGGCTGCTGCGGGCGATGGTCTACGGCTACTACGCCTTCGCCGGCTTCTGCCTGATCCTGGCACTGACGCTGCCAGCGATGAGCGCGGGTCTGGCCTTCGCCCTGGCGCTGGCAGTGGCGGCAACGATCCAGGCGCTGGCGCGCAGGCGCATGCAGCGCGCCGCGCCCTGAGCCGAGGTCAGCGCTTGCCTTCGGCGACCGTCGCGGGCCGTGGCGACCCCAGCATGGGGATGTCGAAGCGCTGGTAGAGGTCGGCCAGCAACCACAAGGGGCCGATCAGCAGGAACTGCAGATCCTTGAAGAACGAGGGCTTGGCGCCCTCGATGTGGTGACCGATGAACTGCAACACCCAGCCGACCAGGAAGATCGCTGCCGCCACCCAGATCAGATTGGCGCCGCTGAGGTCGCGCAGGCTCAGCACGCCGGCATAGAACACCGCCGACAGCAGCGCCATGCCGGCGGCCAGCCGCCAGGACAGCAGCAGGTAGTAGCCGACGAAGATGGCAATGGAGGCGGTGGCAGGGTTGATCAGCTCATTGCCCAGCGGGATCGCCTTGAGCGCGCACCAGACGGCGAACACGATCAGCGGAATGCCGATCCAGTGGGTGAGCTTGTTGCGGGGGTTGCGGTGGCTGGCGCTGTACTCGTCCAGCCACTGGTGCAGTGTTTTCATGGCGCGGTCTCCTCGACGACAACTTTACATCTGGCGTTTTTTTTCCAGTATCCGCTTGCCCCCCAGAGCCCACGATAGTAAAAGCGGCTCTGGCTTTGGATCGCATTGCTTCGCAGTAAAGGAGATGGCTCGCGCATGGTGGACGTTCCGCGCACGGATAGCGCCGACCCGGTGGACCGGGTCATCGCCCAGCTGTACCGCTCGGTGCTGGCGGTACCGCCGCCGGAATTCCGCGCCTGGGCGCTGGACCGCATCAACACGGTGGTTCCGCACGACGCCGCGCTCTGGGGCACCGGCTTCTGGGAAGGCCGCCGCTTCCACAATGTCACCCTGCGCGATGTCCCGGAAGACTACCCACTGCGGCTGGAACGTACCGCCGACGAGAACCCGCTGATCCGAAGGATGCTGGCGGTGCCGGAAGTGCCCACCACCATGGACAGCGTCTACCCCGACGAGCAGTTCTTCCAGTCGCGGCTCTACCACGAAGCCTTCGAGCCGGTGGGCATCCAGCGCATTCTCGGCACCGTGCATGTCGACCCGCGCTCTGGCCTCTACTCGCTGGTGTCCTTGTACCGGCGTGATCGCAACGCCCATTTCACCGATGCCGAGAAGGCGATCCAGCGCCGCCTCAACTACCACCTGTTCAACGCGGTCTCGCACTCCTTTTTCATCCATCTCGCCCGCACCCACCGAGACCGTCCGGCGCAGGCGATGGCGGCGGTGGTGGATGTCCGTGGCCAGTTCCACGAGGCCCAGCCGCGATTCCTCGACGCGATGGAGCAGCACTTTCCCGACCATCGCCAGCGCACCCTGCCGTTCCCCTTGCCCGGCCCGGGCGAGACCCGCAACGTCGGCAGCCTGTGCGTGCGCTGCGAGGCGATGGGTGATCTCTACATCGTCCACATCTGGCCCTCGGGCCCGCTCGACAAGCTCACCCAGCGCGAGCGCGAGATCGTGATCGCGGTGGCGCACGGCCTGTCGTTCAAGCAGGCGGCGCGCAAGATCGGCGTGGCACCCTCGACAGTCGCCAACCACCTGTACCGCATCTACCGCAAGCTGGGCGTCGCCAGCCGCACCGAGCTGGCCGACCTGATTCATGCCGAGGTTCCAGCCGAGGACTGAGCGCCGGCGAGTGGCTGACAAAGGCCACCGGGAAATCAGCCGGCGCGGTCTATAAACTTTCCGCCGGGTTCGCGCATCCGACCCGCCAAGGCCACACTACCCGCCATGCAAATCATCAGCCCGCAAGACTTGAAGCCCCTGCTCGACCAGGGTGCCGTCACCCTGCTCGACGTGCGCCTGCCGGACGAGATCGAGGCGGCCAGCCTGCCGGGCGCGGTGCTGATCCCCCTGCACGAACTGCCGGCGCGCCACACCGAGCTGCCCAAGGACAAGCCGCTGGTGGCGATGTGCCACCACGGCGTGCGCAGCCAGACTGCCGCGCGGTTTCTGGAACGCAATGGCTACCCCGAGGTCTTGAGCCTCGACGGTGGCATCGACGCCTGGTCGTGCAGCGTCGATGCGACCATCCCCCGCTACTGAGCATCCCCATCAACACACTTCCGGACTCGCCATGCGCCTGACCCGCTACGCCGTTGCCCTCGCCGCCGGCTGCTGCGCCACCGCCGCCCAGGCCAATGCCCTGCTCGACGTCTACCAGCAGGCCCTGGCCAATGACAAAACCTTCCAGGCCGCGCAGTTCCAGCGCGATGCCGCCCTGCAGGCCAAGCCGCTGGCCATGGCCAACCTGCTGCCGCAGATCGGTGCGCAGGCGTCCTACACGCAAAACAACACCAGCGGAACCGATGCCAGTTCGTCCGGCTCGGGCAGTTCGAGCGGCAACAATACCGACGTCGAAACCAAGACCAGCGCTTACGGAGTGAGCCTGACCCAGTCGATCTTCGACTGGTCGGCGATCCAGAAGCTGCGCCAGTCCACCGATCAGGTGGCGCTGGCCGAGACCGGCTACCGCGCCTCGCAGCAGGACCTGATCCTGCGGGTCGCCACCGCCTACTTCAACGTGCTGGCCGCCGCCGACACCCTGCGCTTCTCGCAGGCGGAAAACCAGGCCGTGGGCCGCCAGTTGGAGCAGTCCAAGCAGCGCTTCGAAGTAGGCCTGTCGGCGATCACCGACGTGCAGGAAGCCCAGGCCCGCTACGACCTGACCGTGGCCTCGCTGATCAACGCCGAGACCGCGCTGTCCAGCGCCCGCCGGGTGCTGGCCGAGACCACCGGCGGCACCGACAACGCCTCCGGCGCCGTCCCCGAGGACATGCCGCTGGCCGGCCCGGATCCGCAGACCCCGGCGACCTGGATTGAAGCCGCGCGCAAGGACAACCTCAGCGTGCTCGCCGCACGCCTGCAGGCCGAGATCGCCAAGAAGGACATCCAGATCGCCCAGGCCGGCCATCTGCCGACGCTGAGCCTGCAAGGCAGCTACAGCAACTCCGACTCCGACGTGGACTACTCGGGTGTCGGCACCTTCCCGCGCGACAGCGAGGGCACCTCGATCGGCGTGGTCGCCAAGCTGCCGCTGTTCGCCGGCGGCGCGGTGCGCGCCGGCGTCAAGGCGGCGAGCAGCACCTCCAGCCAGCGCCAGGCACAACTGGAAAGCGCCACCCGTACCGCCGAGCGCCAGACCGGCGACGCCTACCAGGGCGTGCTCTCGGGCATCGCCCGGGTGAAGGCCTACAAGCAGGCGGTGATCTCGTCCAAGACCGCGCTGGAAGCCAGCGAAGTCGGCCTGCAGGTCGGTGCCCGCACCTCCATCGACGTACTCAACGCCCAGCAGCAGCTCTACTCCGCCGAGCGCGACTACGCCCGCGCCCGCTATGACTATCTGCTGTCGGTGCTGCAACTGAAGGCCTACGCCGGCCGCCTGGTCGAGGCCGACCTGGCCGAGATCGACCGCCTGCTGGTTGGCGGCTGAACCTCTGCCGCTACGACCCCCGGGCCGCCTGCCGCATCCATTGCGGCAGGCGGCCCGTTTCGTTGGGGTGGCACGCACCTCCCGGCCCCGGCGGCCGGACCGACCATCGCCAGGGGTGGCCGGAACGCCCGTCGTCCGGCTAGGGTGGATCGCCCTGGCTTGTCCGCCCCGATCAGGAGATTCCCATGCGAACGTCGCTGCCGACCCCGCTGTTGCTGAGCCTTGCTCTGGCCTCGGCGGTGCTGACCCCGGCCAAGGCCTCGCAGCGGCTGGCACTGACGGCGGTACCGCAGACCCTGCTGACGCCGGCCGAGGTGCGGGCCGAGATCGGCCGGGTGCAAGGCGATCCGCTGCGGTACGCGGTGGCGGAGCCCTTGAACCTGGATCAGCGCAGCGGCGCCTGGGACCAGACCGAGACCGGCCTGGCGCGCTGGCGCCTGCGCATCGCCTCCGACGGCGCACGCTCCCTGAGCCTGCACCTGCGCGAGCTGAATCTGCCGCAGGGCGCCCAGCTCTGGCTGTACGACGCCAGCGGCAGCGGTGACCGCCAGGGCCCCTACGACCGCGACAGCGCCGCCATCTACCAGGGCGAGCTGTGGCTGCCGGTGGTGCGCGCCAGCGAGGCGGTGCTGGAGGTGCAGCTCCCGATGGACGCCACCCCGGAGTTGCACCTGGCCGTCGCCGAGGCCTTCCACGGCTTCCGCAGCCTGACTTCAGCGGATGGCGTCGAACCCAAGGCCTCGATCGGCAGCGACTCCGGCAGTTGCAATATCGACGTGGTGTGCAGCGCCGGCAACGACTGGCGCAGCGAGATCCGCTCCACTGTGCTGCTGTCCACCGCCGGGGTCAGCCTGTGCAGCGGCTCGCTGGTCAGCAACACCGCGCAGGACGACCGGCCGCTGATCCTCACCGCCAACCACTGCGGCATCCGCAGCAGCAATGTCCGCACGGTGACCGCCTACTTCAATCTCCAGTCCGGCACTTGCGGCGGCAACCAAAACGGCCGCACCGACCAGAACCTCGCTGGCGCGAGCTTCCTGGCCCGTGACGAGAACTCGGACTTCACCCTGTTCACCCTCGCCAGCAAGCCGCCCAGCACCTACAACGCCTACTACGCCGGCTGGGACGCCCGCAGCGGCGTCGCGCCGCAGTGCGGCGTCGCCATCCACCACCCCAGTGGCGACGAGAAGAAAATCTCTGTCTACAACTCGGCAGCAACACCTGCGGACAACAACCGCATCTGTCAGAACGACAGCTGCAGCAGTTTCTTCACGGTCGACGCCTGGCGGGTGGTCTGGACGCAGGGCACCACCGAGGCGGGGTCTTCCGGTGCAGCGCTGTGGAACCAGGATCACCGGGTGGTCGGCGTGCTGTCCGGCGGCGGCGCCTCCTGCAGCGCGCGCTCGGAGCCGGACTACTTCGCCCGTCTGGAGCGCGGCTGGACGGCGAACAGCAGCGGCAGCGGCCAGCTCAAGGCGCATCTGGACCCCAATAGCAGCGGCTGCCTGACCCTGAGCGGCAAGAATCCCGGCAGCGCCTCGCCGGTGACCGCCTGTAGCGACCCGCCCCCATCTGACGGTAGCTCCTGCGCCCCGGATTCCGGCGACGGCGGCGGCGGCAGCCCCGGCCCGGCACTGTTGGCCGGGCTGGCGCTGCTGGCTATTTCACGCCGTGCATGCCGCGCCGCAGCCGCGGCGTAGCCAGGGCGTAGAGCAGGCCGGCGCCGATGCCGACCGCTGCCATCAGCTCGAACAGCTGCACATAGCCGGCCGAGGCCTGGGCGAAGTCGAGCGTGCTGCCCTCGGGAATCTCGATGGAGGCCAGCTTGCCGAACTGCGCGGCCAGCACCTCGGAGTAGGCGGTCGCCAGCCAGAAGGCGCCCATCATCAAGCCCACGACCTTGGCCACCGACAACTGGGTGACGGCCGACAGGCCGATGGGCGAGAGGCACATCTCGCCGATCTCCAGGACGAAATAGGCCAGCACCAGCCACCAGACGCTGGCCAGTTCGCCACCGGCGGCGGCCTTGGCAGCGGCGATCATCGGCAGAAACGACAAGCCGGCCACCGCCAGGCCAATCGCCATCTTCGCCGGCTTGCTGGGGTTGAGGCCGCGCCGCTCCAGCCAGGGCCAGAGCCAGGAGAACACCGGCGCCAGCGCGACGATGAAGAAGGCGCCGAGGAAGGTCAGCGAACCGGCAGTCTGCGGCACCAGCACGATGTCGTGGACGATGGCGATCACCAGCCCCAGCACCAGCAGGCCGACCATCGCCAGCGCCAGGCCCTTGCGGCCGCGGTCGCTGGCGGCGAGTGCCACGATCATCAGCGGCGGCGAGGCGACCAGCGAGTACAGCGCCCAGGGCAGATGGCCGACCGCGCCGGCGTCGAGGCCGAACAGCTCCTTGGTCAGCAGGCGGTCGGTGAAGGTGATCCAGGAGCCGTAGGTCTGCTCGTAGAGGGTGAAGAAGATCAGCACGCCGACGATCAGCACCACCAGGGTCAGCATCTGCGCGCGCTCCACCTTGGAGCAATGACGCACCAGGTACCAGACGAACCAGGCCAGGAAGCCGAGCGCGATCAGGTGCATGGCGCCGTGCACGGTCCAGGTGCGCTGGATCAACTGCCAGACCAGGGCGACGCCGCCGAAGCCGGCGAGGTAGATCAGCCATTCGCGGTTCAGCGGCCCGACCTTCTCCTTCAGCCTGGCCGGATCGTTCGGCTCGGCATGACCCTGTAGATACTTCTGCCCCCAGAGGAACATGCCCAGGCCGGCGAGCATGCCAATGCCGGCGGCACCGAAACCGTACTTCCAGCCATAGGTCTCGCCAAGAAAGGCACAGATCAGGCTGGCGAACAGCGCGCCGACATTGATGCCGGCGTAGAACAGGGTGAAGCCGCCATCGCGGCGCGGATCGCTCTCCGGGTAGAGCTTGCCGACGATGGTGGAAATATTGGGCTTGAGAAAGCCGACACCCATGATGATCAGCGCCAGCGACAGGTAGAACACCTGGAGCGCGAACTGATCGCGCACCACCACGCCGTCGACCAGCCGGGCCGCGTGGCCCTCGTAGGCCATGCCCAGGTGCCCGAGCACCAGCAGCACGCCGCCGTAGATCACCGCCTTGCGCATGCCCAGGTAGCGGTCGGCCACCAGGCCGCCGATCACCGGCACCGCGTAGACCAGGCCCCCGTAGGCGCCCAGCAGGTCGTAGCCGGCGTCGTCGCTGAACAGGTGGTACTTGAGCACGTAGAGCAGCAGCAGCGCCTTCATGCCGTAGAAGCTGAAGCGCTCCCACATCTCGGTGAAGAAGCAGACGTAGACGCCCTTGGGGTGGCCGAGGAAGTCCGTGTGCGCGTGGGCGGTGGCGGTCATGGGGGAAGACAAAAGGGGGATGCCCCGAGTGTAGCCATGCCGCGACGCGAAAACGTAACATCGACCCGTTCGTGCCCCGCACGCCTTGCCTTCTCCCTTCGATGAAACGCCTACTCCTCGCCGCCAGTCTCGCGGCCACCGCCACTGTTGCCATGAGCGCTCCCCAGCCCTTTACCTACAACGAGCTGGTCCGCTTCGAGCGGGTCAGTGATCCGGTCGCCTCGCCCGACGGCCAGCGCATCGTCTACACCCTGCGCAAGACCGACTACGAGGCCAACAAGGGCGTGCGCTCGCTCTGGCTGCTCGATCTCGCCAGCGGCAAGAGCCGTCCGCTCACCGGCGGCAAGGGCAGCAGCGACAGCGCCCAGTGGGCGGCCAATGGCGATCTCTACTTCCTCTCGAGCCGCTCCGGCTCCTCGCAGGTCTGGAAGCTGAGCCTCACCGGCGGCGAAGCCCAGCAGGTCAGCGACCTGCCGCTGGACGTGGTGGCCTACACGCTGTCCCCGACCGGTGACCGCATCGCGGTGGCGCTGGAAGTGTTCCCCGACGCCAAGACCCTGGCTGAGACCAAGGAGCGCCTCGACAAGGCCGAGAAGAATCCCAGCGCCGGGCAGTTGCACGACAAGCTGTTCGTGCGCCACTGGGATACCTGGGCCAGCGGCGCCCGCAACCAGTTGTTCGCGCTCGCACTCAAGGACGGCATCGCAGTCGGCGAGCCGCTGCCGCTGAGCCAGAACCTCGACGGTGACGCCCCCTCCAAGCCCTTCGGCGGCGCCGAGGAATTCAGCTTTTCGCCGGACGGCAAGACCCTGTACTTCTCGCTGCGACTGGCCGGCAAGACCGAGGCCTGGAGCACCAACCTCGATGTCTGGAGCGTGCCCGCCGACGGCTCGAAGAAGCCGAGCAACCTCACCGCCGGCAACCCGGCGACCGATGTCGGCCCGGTGGTCTCGCCGGACGGCAAGACCCTCGCCTACCGCGCCATGAAGCGCGCCGGCTTCGAGGCCGACCGCTACGCGATCATCCTGCGCGACCTCGCCAGCGGCCAGAGCCGCGAGCTGGCTGCCGACTGGGACCGCTCGGCCGAGACCCTGGTCTGGTCCGCCGACGGCAAGACGCTCTACACCAAGGCCGATGAGCTGGGCCAGAACAAGCTGTTCGCCATCGAGGTCGCCAGCGGCAAGGTCAGCCCGCTCACCGGCCCCGGCACGGTGGAAGGCTTCACCCTGAGCGCGCGCGGCCCGGTGGTCGCGCACAACACCCTCGACCGCCCCACCGATCTCAAGCTGGTCGATGCCAGCGGCCTGAAGCCGCTCACCGCCCACAACGCCACCACGCTGTCGAACCTCAAGTTCGGCGCCTACGAGCAGTTCAGCTTCAAGGGCTGGAACGAGGAAACCGTGTACGGCTACGTGGTGAAGCCGGCCAACTACAAGAAGGGCAAGAAGTACCCGGTGGCCTTCATCGTCCACGGCGGTCCGCAGGGCAGCATGGGCAACCACTTCCACTACCGCTGGAATCCGCAGACCTATGCCGGCGCCGGCTACGCGGTGGTGTTCATCGACTTCCACGGTTCCACCGGCTACGGCCAGGCATTCACCGATTCGATCTCTGGCGACTGGGGCGGCAAGCCCTTCGAGGATCTGCAAAAGGGCTGGGCGCACGCGCTGAAGAGCTACGACTTTCTCGACGGCAACAAGGCCGCCGCGCTGGGCGCCAGCTACGGCGGCTACATGATGAACTGGATCGCCGGCAACTGGCCGGATGCCTTCAAGGCCATCGTCACCCACTGCGGCGTGTTCGATAACCGCAGCATGGGCTACAGCACCGAAGAGCTGTGGTTCGACGAATGGGAGCACAAGGGCACGCCCTACGAGGCGCCGGCCGCCTACGAGAAGCACAACCCGGTCAACTTCGTGAACAACTGGAAGACGCCGATGCTGGTGATCCACGGCGCCAAGGACTACCGGATTCCGCTGGAGCAGGGCCTCGCCGCCTTCACCGCCTTGCAGCGGCGCGGCGTGCCCAGCCAGTTCCTGGTGTTTCCGGACGAGAACCACTGGGTGCTGAAGCCGCAGAACAGCGTGCAATGGCACCAGACCGTCGAAGCCTGGCTGGCGCAGTGGCTGAAGTAATCAAGGATCAATCGATGCTCAAGAAGCTCAGTCTCGCGGCGCTCACCGCCGGCTTCGTCGCCTGCGCGGCGCCTACGCCGTATCCGCTGCCGGAACCGGCGACTCCGCCCGAACAGATCGCCGCCCAGGCGATCAGCGCCGCCGGCCTGGGCCGCCACATCGGCGTGCTCGCCTCTGACGCCTTCGAGGGCCGGCTGCCCGGCACGCCGGGTGAGGACAAGACCGTCGCCTACCTCAGCGAGCAGTTCAAGGCGCTGGGCCTGCAAGCCGGCAATCCCGACGGCCGCTATGTGCAGGACGTGCCCCTGGTCGGCATCAACGGCACGCCCACGCTGAGCTTCCAGGCCGGCAAGACCACGCTGGCGATGACCCCGGGCAAGGATTTCGTCGCCGCCACCGCGCGCTTCCTGCCGGAAGTGACGGTGAGCAATTCCAACCTGGTGTTCGTCGGCTACGGCGTGCAGGCGCCGGAATACGACTGGGACGACTACAAGGGCCTCAACGTCAAGGGCAAGACCCTGGTGATGCTGATCAACGACCCGCCGGTGCGCGGCGCCGACGGCCAGCTCGACCCGAAGAAGTTCGCCGGCAAGGGCATGACCTACTACGGCCGCTGGACCTACAAGTTCGAGATCGGCAGCAAGCTCGGCGCGGCCGCCGTCATCATCGTCCACGAGACCGAACCGGCGGCCTATCCCTGGAGCGTGGTCGAGCACTCCTGGACCGGCGAGCAGTTCGAGCTGGCCGCACCCGACAAGAACATGAGCCGGGTGCCGGTGCAGGCCTGGATCACCGTGGACAAGGCGCGCGAGCTGTTCGCTGCCGGCGGCCGCGACTACGACGAGCTGAAGCAGGACGCCGCGCATCCCAACTTCCAGCCGGTGTCGATCAAGGCCAAGGCCAACTTCAGCATCCGCAATGAAGTGCGCACGGTGGAGTCGCACAACATCGTCGCGCGCCTGCCGGGCAGCGATCCCAAGCTGGCGGCGGAGACGGTCATCTACACCGCGCACTGGGACCACCTCGGCCGCGACAGTCATTTGCAGGGCGACCAGATCTTCAACGGCGCGGTGGACAACGCCTCCGGCGTCGCCGGCCTCTTGGAGATCGCCAAGGCCTACAAGGCGCTGCCCTCGGCGCCGAAGCGCTCGGTGCTGTTCCTGGCGGTGACTGCGGAGGAGCAGGGTCTGCTCGGCTCGCGTCATTACGCCAAGAACCCGCTCTACCCGCTGCCGCTGACCAGCGCGGTCATCAACATGGACGCGCTCAATCCCTGGGGCCCGACCAAGGACTTGCAGGTGGTCGGCTCCGGCCAGACGACGCTGGAGGACACGCTGGCGGCGGTGCTCGCCGACCGTGGCCGCATCACCGTGCCGGACGCGCAGCCGGAGAAGGGCAGCTACTACCGCTCTGATCAGTTCGAGTTCGCCAAGGTCGGCGTGCCCGGCCTCTACGCCTGCCGGGGCAGCCAGGCCATCGGCCAGCCGGAAGGCTGGCTGGCGGAGAAGAACAAGGTCTTCACCAGCAACAGCTACCACAACGTCAGCGACGAAGTGCGCGAAGACTGGAACCTCGACGGCGCCGCGCAGGACATGCAGGCGCTGTTCGAGGTCGGCTACCGCCTGGCGCAGGGTACGGCGAGCGCCGAGTGGAAGCCGGGCTCGGAGTTCAAGGCGATCCGCGAGGCCTCGCTGGCATCCTGGGCGCCCTGAGCCGTTCGTTACGCGAAGCAATCACGGGCCGCACTACGCGGCCCGTTTTTTTTGTCCGCCGCCGGCCTCGGAGCACTCATTGGCTCAACACGAACCAGTCCCCTCCCCCGCGCGCGGGGGAGGCTTAGGGTGAGGGCGACAAGCCGAGCGTTCGGCGCTATGACGCGCGCTCCGCGAAGGCACCGCCGCTAGAGCATTTTCGATTTACGTCCATATGCATCGTCATACCGGCGAAAGCCGGTATCCAGTACTTCAGCCTGGGAAATCGTTGCTGGGACTGGATTCCCTGAATTCACAAACGAAATGCAACACCCTGAGGGCGTTTTGGGGGTGCTGCGATGGGAACGAAGTTCAAGCAGTTTGGTCTGGAAGAGCGATGTGAACTGGCCCGGCGTCGCGAAGCGGGGGAATCGTTGCGGCAAATCGCGGCAGCTCTGGATTGCTCGCCGTCGAGCGTATCGAGGGAGTTGAAACGCAATACCAGCCGTCAGAAGGGCTATCAGCCGGTTTATGCCCAGGAACAAGCCGGCGCGCGCCGCTGGCAAGGCAGCCGCCTGCTACGTGACGAAGGTCTGCAAGCGGAAGTCCTCGACTGTCTACGCCAGGGCTTCTCACCAGAGCAGGCTTCCGCCCGGCTGGATCACCGGATCAGCTACGAGAGCATCTACCGCTTCATCGACGCCCAGATCCGCCGTACCAACCACTACGCTTGGCGTCACTACCTGCCGCGCGGGAAGAGCCAGCGGGGCCGGCGCCCTGCTCGCGGCGGCTCCCCGGTCGAGCACATCCAGCAGCGGATTTCCGTGAAAAAACGGCCGGCCCAGGCCAACGACCGCCAGCAGCCCGGACACTGGGAAGCCGACTTGATGCTGTTTTCCCGATACGGACAGGCGGTGCTGACACTGCATGAGCGCAGCACCCGGTTTACGGCGGTCGCCGCCTTGGCGAGCAAGGCGGCAGAGCCCGTCGCCCACCGACTGCATGACTTGCTCGCGCCTCTACCGCCCACCCTTCGACGCACGCTGACCTTCGATAACGGCACCGAATTCGCGCGGCATTACACGCTCAACGAACGCCTGGGCCTGAAAACCTTCTTCTGCGATCCGCACGCGCAGTGGCAAAAAGGGGGCATCGAAAATGCCAACGGCCAGCTCCGTCGATTCCTGCCGCGCAAAACCGATTTGTCCACGCTCCCTCCCGAACAAATTCAGCTCGCCGCCCTTCTCTACAATCACACCCCGCGCAAATGCCTGGGCTTCCAAACGCCCGCCCAAGCTTTTGCCAAAGTGTTGCATTCCAACTGTGAATCCACCTTCCGGCTTGCGCCGGAATGACAGCAGTTCGATATCTGCACTTAAACGAAAAATGCTCTAGGGTTCGCCCCCATCCCGGCCTTCCCCCGCAGGCGGGGGAAGGAGACCCGCCAGATCACCATCTGAACGGCGCTAGCCCTAATCCTCTTCCGGCAGCCGCTGCACATAGTCCTCGATGGCCTGCAACAGCCGTTGCGGGTCGGACTCCTCCAGCAGTTGCTGCTTGCGCTCCGGTGCCACCGGCAGCAGCTCGCAGAGGCGGTAGGCCACCCAGGCGGCATCGTCGAAGCGCGCCGGCTGGGGAAAATTTTCGGCACCCAGCTCGCGGACCAGCCGCTCCAGCAACTGGCCGAGCAGGCGGTAGCGCTCTGGCAGTTCCAGAGGATCGGGCGGCTCGGCCAGTTCGACCTCGGCGCGGATCAGGCCGTCGGCCTCGGTCCAGCGGCGGCGGATGCGGAAGCGGCTTTCGCCGCGCGCCAGCAGCCGGAACTGGCTGGGCACCGGCATGTCCCAGTCGGCGATGCGCGCGGTGCAACCCCAGTCGCAGGGGATCGCCGGCTGACCCACCTCGTAACCGGCGCGGATCAGCGCCACGCCGAACGGGCTCTGGTCGCGCAAGCAGGCCTTGGTCATCTCCACATAGCGCGGCTCGAAGATGCGCAGCGGCAGCCTCCCGGCCGGATACAGCACCGTGGTCAGCGGGAAGATCGGAATCTCCAGCAGTGTCTGCGGCTCCATGCGCGGTCCCGGGTTCTGGCTTCCGCATTTAGCCTACGCCATTGAATCGCCGCCGCGCCGCTCCAATAGTCGTTGGCATGCCCCGTAAAGCTCTCCTGGTTCTCGGCCTGATCAGCGCCCTGCTGCATGCCTATGTCGGCTGGCGCCTGCTGCCGGATCTGCCCTGGGGTCAGACCGGCCTCGTCCTCGGCCTGCTCTGGCTGGCGGTCTCCACCCTCGCCACGCCGGCGCCTCTGCTGCTGTTGCGCGGCCTCAGGCCGCACTGGCTGGCCGATGCCCTGGCCTGGCTGGGCTATCTGGCGATGGGCGTGTTCTCCTCGCTGCTGGTGCTCACGGTCCTGCGCGACCTGCTGCTGCTCGCGGCACCGCTGCTGCCGGCGGCCTGGGCCGGCGCGCCACTGCGCGTCGTCTCGGCGCAGGCGGTGGTGCTGCTCAGCGCGCTGGTCAGCCTGGTCGGCTATTTCAACGCCCGCCGGCTGGCGCGGGTGGTGACCGTCGAGGTGCCGATCACCGGACTGCCGGCAGCACTGGCCGGCTTCCACATCGCGCAGATCAGCGACATCCATGTCGGCCACACCATCCGCCGTGGCTATCTCGACGCCATCGTCCGGCGGGTCAACGGCCTGAAGGCCGATCTGGTGGCGATCACCGGCGACGTGGTCGATGGCAGCGTCGCCCGCCTGCGCCCGCACGTCGCACCGCTCGGCGAGCTCAAGGCGCGCCACGGCGTCTATGCGGTCACCGGCAACCACGAGTACTACTCCGGCGCCGAGGCCTGGGTGGCGGAGTGGCGGCGCCTGGGCCTGCGGGTGCTGATGAACGAACACCGGGTGCTCGACCACGATGGCGCCCAGTTGCTGGTCGCGGGCGTCACCGACTACTCGGCAGGCCACTTCCACCCGGACCATCACAGCGATCCCGCCGGCGCCCTCGCCGACGCGCCCGCGCAGGTGGACCTGCGCCTGCTGCTGGCGCACCAGCCGCGCTCGGCACCGCAGGCCGCCGAGGCCGGCTACCACCTGCAACTCTCCGGCCACACCCACGGCGGCCAGTTCCTGCCCTGGAACTTCTTCGTGCCCCTGCAACAGCCCTTTACCGCCGGGCTGCGCCGGTTGCGCCAGCTCTGGGTCTACACCAGTCGCGGCACCGGCTACTGGGGACCGCCGCTGCGCTTCGGCGCGCCTTCCGAGATCACCCTGCTGCGGCTGATCGCGGCCTGAGCGCCGGCGCCGCGCCAGGCGGCTGTCCTCCGCCGTATTTGTCGCCCGGCTACTGCATTCGGCCGATGGGGCCGGCCGCCGGCTTGCGCACACTCGCGGGCAGCCCGGCACGGTGCCACCGCACCGGCCATTTCCTGGAGGGGAAATCATGCTTCTTGCCCGCAACGCGGCCCGCTGGAGCCGCGCCCTGGCGCTGGCGCTGTTCGCAATCAGCACCGGACTGAGCCAGCCCGCCACCGCCGAGATCGACAACGCCGCGCTCGCCAACCAGGCCGACAGCCGCAACTGGGCGGCCTGGGGCAAGAACTTCGACGAGCAGCGTTTCAGCACGCTCGACCAGATCAACAAGCAGACCGTCTCGCGCCTGGGCCTGGCCTGGTCGCTGGAACTCAACGATGTCTGGAACGTCTCCAGCCAGCCGCTGGCCATCGACGGTGTCCTGTACTTCGCGGTCGGCTACAGCGTGGTCCACGCCGTCGATGCCAGGACCGGCACGCTGCTGTGGAAGTACGACCCCAAGATCGACAGCAAGAAGATGCGCATGGCCTGGGGCAGCCGAGGGCTGGCGTACTGGCAGGGCAAGGTCTACACCGGCGTGCAGGACGGCCGGCTGTTCGCGCTCGACGCCAAGACCGGTCAACTGGTCTGGGAGACGCTCACCACCGAGCCGGGCGATAACCGCTACATCACCGGCGCACCGCGCGTCTGGGCGGGCAAGGACGGCAAGGGCAGGGTCATCATCGGCCACGGCGGCGCCGACTTCGGCCATGTGCGCGGCTATGTCACCGCCTACGACGCCGAGACCGGCAAGCAGGACTGGCGCTGGTGGGTAGTGCCGGGCAATCCCGCCGACGGCTTCGAGAACAAGGCGATGGAGGCAGCCGCCAAGACCTGGAGCGGCGAGTGGTGGAAGTTCGGCGGCGGCGGCACGGTCTGGAACGCGATGACCTACGACCCCGAGTTCAACCGCATCTACCTCGGCACCGGCAATGGCTCGCCCTGGAACGCCAAGCTGCGCAACCCCGGCGGCGGTGACAACCTCTACCTGTGCTCGGTGGTCGCGCTCGACGCCGACACCGGCGAATACCTCTGGCACTACCAGACCACGCCGAACGAGACCTGGGACTTCAACTCGACGATGGACATGGTGCTGGCCACCGTCGAGATAGCCGGCAAGCCGCGCAAGGTGATCTTCCACGCGCCGAAGAACGGCTTCATGTACGTGCTCGACCGCGAGACCGGCAAGCTGATCTCGGCCGAGAAGCTCGGCAAGGTCACCTGGGCCGAGAAGGTGGACATGGCCACCGGCCGGCCGGTGGAGAACAAGGGCGTGCGCTACGAGGGCGGCGAGGCGCTGACCTGGCCCGGCTCCGGCGGCCTGCACAACTGGCAGCCGATGGCCTACAGCCCGAGGACCGGGCTGGTCTACATCCCGGCGCGCGAGATGGCCGGCTACTACAACGACAAGGAGATCGACCCGCGCACCTGGCAGATGGACAAGGACGGCCCGCTGGGCATCGCCGGCTTCTTCGACGATGTACCCAAGAACGCGGGCAAGAGCTCGCTGCTGGCCTGGAACCCGCTGAGCCAGACCAAGGCCTGGGAGCTGCCGACGCCCGGCGCCACCGCCGGCGGTGTGATCGCCACCCAGGGCGGCCTGGTGTTCCAGGGCCAGGCCGATGGCAAGTTCGTTGCCCACGACGCCGACACTGGCGCGGTGCTGTGGAGCGCCGACATGGGCGTCGGCACCCAGGCGCCGCCGCTGACCTACGAGGTGGACGGCAAGCAGTACGTCAGCGTGCTCGCCGGCTGGGCCGGCGGCCAGATGCTGCTGGGCTCGCTCTCGGCCCAGCACGGCTGGGTCGGCCGCGAGCACCCGCGCCGTCTGCTGACCTTCGCGCTCGACGGCCAGGCGGCGCTGCCAGCCTCGGCCGCGCCCAGCGAGGTGAAGCCGCTGCACGAGCCCGGCTTCGCCATCGACCCGGCGCTGGCCGCCAAGGGCAAGCCGCTCTACGGCAAGAACTGCACGATCTGCCACGGCACCGGCGTGGTCGCCGGCGGCTATGCGCCGGACCTGCGCGCTTCACCGGTGCCGCTCGCCGCGCCGGCGTTCAAGGCCATCGTCCAGGGCGGCGCGCTGGAAGCGCGCGGCATGCCCAAGTTCGATGAGCTGAGCGACGAGGAGCTGGATTCGATCCGCCACTACATCCGCCTGCGCGCCGAGGAAAAGCCGACGCTGTGGTCGCAGGTCAAGGCGATCTGGGGCTTCATCGTGCTGATGGTGAAGATGGAGCTGCTCAAGCGCGGCTGGATCGACGGCTGAGGCTAGCCTCGCGGGCGATGGCGGACGCACAATGGGCTCCGCCATCGCCACCGGAGAGTCGTCATGCTCCAGCTCCGCCCCAGTTGCGAATGCTGCGACAAGGATCTGCCGCCAGACTGCGAAGACGCGCGCATCTGCTCCTTCGAGTGCACGTTCTGCGCCGATTGCGCGGACGGCCGCCTCGCGGGCATCTGCCCCAACTGCGGTGGCGGCCTTCTGCCCAGGCCGCGCCGACCGGCTCATCTGCTCGCCAAGTACCCCGCCTCCAACCAGCGCGTCCACAAACCGGCCGGCTGTCCGCCGGTGCCCAGCGCCTGATTGTCCTGGTCGGCACGGCTGACTGTGGTCAGCGGTGCCGACGCCCTCCCCAGGCCGACTCGCGCCGGCCGTTCCGCCGGAGTCCCTGATGAGCCACTACCGCCACATCCTGGTTGCCGTCGAAGCCGGCGAGGAGGCCGACCGCCTGCTCGCCCATGCCCGCGAGCTCGGACGCCTGTTCGGCGCCGAGCTGAGCGTGCTCAACGTCGTCGAGCCCATGCCCATGGACCTCAATGGCGACCTCGGGGTGATCCCCATGAACCTCGACGGCGAGATGCGCGAGCAGGCGCGCAAAACCCTGCAACCGCTGTGCGCCGCCCACGGCCTGGAACCGGCGCGCCTGCGCATCGAGGTCGGACAGATCACCGCCACCATCCTGGCGGTAGCCGCCGAGCTGGGCGCGAATCTGATCGTGCTCGGCCACCACCGCCAGCGCGGATTGGCGGCGCTGTTCTCGCATACCGACAAGGGCGTGGTCAGCAAGGCCCATTGCGATGTGCTGGCAGTGGCGCTGACGCCGGCCAAGGCCAGCGCGCAGGCCTGAATCTGCCGCGCGGTTGACCTGGGTCAACGGCCTGGCGCCGGGGGCGGTCCAGACTGACGGCATTCCTCGCAACCCCGGAGTCTGCCGTGAGCATTTACCAACACATCCTGGTGGCGGTCGAAGCCGACGAGAACGAAGGCCGCGCGCTGCTGAGTCATGCCAATCAGCTGGCCCGGCAGTTCGGCGCCAGCCTCACCGTGCTTTCGGTGGTCGAGCCGGTGCTGACCGACTTCAACGGCGACATCGGCGTGGTCCCCACCCAGTTCACCAGCGAACTGGTCGAACTGGCCGGCAAGCGCCTGCGCCCGCTGTGCGCCGCCGAGGGCCTGGACCCAGGCCGGCTGCGGGTCGAAGTCGGCCCGATCACCGCCACCATCCTGGAGGTGGCGCAGCATGTCGATGCCGACCTGATCGTCCTCGGCCATCACCCGCTGCGCGGATTCGCGGCGCTGTTCTCGCACACCGACAAGGGCGTGGTCGGCCACGCACCCTGCGACGTGCTGGCGGTGCGGCTCAAGCCGGCAAAATAAGCTGCGGCTGGCCTGGACCGCCTGCGATCAGCGCAGCATCGCCTTGAGGAAGCGTCCGGTGTGCGAGCGCTTGTTCGCCGCCACCTGTTCCGGCGTGCCGCTGGCGACGATCTCGCCACCGCCGCTGCCGCCTTCGGGGCCCAGATCAATCAGCCAGTCGGCGCGCTTGATGACATCGAGATTGTGCTCGATCACCACCACCGTGTTGCCGGCATCGCGCAGACGCTCGAGCACCTTGAGCAGCTGCGCGACATCGTGGAAGTGCAGGCCGGTGGTCGGCTCGTCGAGGATGTAGAGCGTGCGGCCGGTGTCGCGCTTGCTGAGTTCCTTCGCGAGCTTGATGCGCTGCGCTTCACCGCCGGAAAGCGTCGTCGCGTTCTGGCCCAGGGTGATGTAGCTCAGGCCGACATCCATCAGGGTTTGCAGCTTGTTCTTCAGCGCCGGCACCGCCTTGAAGAATTCCAGGCCAGCCTCGACGGTCATGCCCAGCACCTCGTCGATGCCCTTGCCCTTGTACTTGATCTCCAGCGTCTCGCGGTTGTAGCGGCGGCCCTTGCAGGTGTCGCAGACCACGTAGACATCGGGCAGGAAGTGCATCTCCACCTTGATCAGGCCGTCGCCCTCGCAGGTTTCGCAGCGGCCGCCCTTCACATTGAAGCTGAAGCGCCCGGCCTCGTAGCCGCGCGCGCGCGCCTCCGGCACCTCGCAGAACAGCTCGCGGATCGGCGTGAACAGGCCGGTGTAGGTCGCCGGGTTGCTGCGCGGGGTGCGGCCGATGGGCGACTGGTCGATGTCCACCAGCTTGTCGAGGTGCTCGAAGCCGGTGATGGCGTCGCACTCGGCCCAGCGGCTGGCGGCGCCGTTGAGATGGCGCGCCGCGTAGTTCATCAGGGTGTCGTTGATGAGCGTGGACTTGCCGGAGCCGGAGACGCCGGTGACGCAGGTCATCAAGCCGGTGGGAATCTCCACCGTGACGTTCTTCAGGTTGTTGCCGCGCGCGCCCTGGATCACCAGCATCTTCTTGGGATCGGGCTTGTGGCGCTGCTTGGGGATCGCGATCTTCTCGGCGCCAGAGAGATAGCGGCCGGTCAGCGAGTCGGGATTGTTCTCGATGTCCGCCGGCTTGCCCTGGGCGATGACGCGGCCGCCGTGCACGCCGGCACCGGGGCCGATGTCCACCACGTGGTCGGCATGGCGGATGGCGTCCTCGTCGTGCTCGACCACGATCACGGTGTTGCCGAGGTCGCGCAGGTGGAAGAGCGTCTTCAGCAGCCGCTCGTTGTCACGCTGGTGCAGGCCGATGGAGGGTTCGTCGAGCACGTACATCACGCCAACCAGACCCGCGCCGATCTGCGAGGCCAAGCGGATGCGCTGCGCCTCGCCGCCGGACAGCGTCTCGGCGCTGCGCGCCAGCATCAGGTAGTCGAGGCCGACGTTGTTGAGAAAGCCCAGACGGGCGACGATCTCCTTCAGAATCTTCTCGGCGATCTCGCCCTTGTGGCCGGGCAGCTTGAGGTCACGGAACCACTGCTCCGCCTCGCGGATCGACAGCGCGCAGAGCGTGTGCATGGGCTGATCGGCGACGAAGACATTGCGCGCCATCCGGTTGAGGCGCGCGCCGCCGCAGTCCGGGCAGGGCTTGTCGGAGAGGTACTTGGCCAGCTCCTCCTTCACCGCCAGCGACTCGGTTTCCTTGTAGCGGCGTTCGAGGTTGGGAATGATCCCCTCGAAGCGATGCACCCGGCTCACCCGCTTGCCGCTCATGTCCGGGTAGTGGAACTCGATCTTCTCCTCGCCGCTGCCGTAGAGGATCAGCCCACGGATCTTCTCGCTGAGCTTCTGGAACGGCTTGCCGGCGTCGAACTTGTAGTGCTTGGCCAGGCTTTCGATCAGCGCCCAGTAATAGGCGTTCTTGCGGTCCCAGCCCTTGATCGCGCCATCGGCCAGCGAGAGGTCGGGGGCCGCCACCACCCGCTGCGGATCGAACACCTGCAGGCTGCCGAGACCGTCGCAGGTCTGGCAGGCGCCGTGCGGGGCGTTGAAGGAGAACAGCCGCGGCTCCAGCTCCGGCACCGAGTAGCCGCAGTGCGGGCAGGCCATGCGGTTGCTGAAGGTGATCTCGGCGTGGCTGTTGGCCTCGCCATGCGGCGCCACCAGCACCAGACCATCCGCCAGTCGCAGGGCGGTCTCGAAGGACTCGGTGATGCGCTGCTTGAGGTCGGCACGCACCTTGAAGCGGTCCACGACGATCTCGATGTCGTGCTTGAGCTTGCGGTTCAAGACCGGGGTCTCGTCCAGCTCCAGCACCTTGCCATCGACCCGCGCGCGCACGAAACCCTGGGCGCGCATCTGCTCGAACCACTCGGCGTGCTCACCCTTACGGCCGCGCACCACCGGCGCCAGCAGCATCCAGGCCGAGCCCTCGGGCAGGGCCAGGACGTGATCGACCATCTGCGCCACGCTCTGCGCCTCCAGCGCCACCCCGTGGTCGGGGCAGCGGGCGGTGCCGACGCGGGCGAACAGCAGGCGCAGGTAATCCTGGATCTCGGTGACCGTGCCCACCGTCGAGCGCGGGTTGTGGCTGGTCGATTTCTGCTCGATGGAAATCGCCGGCGACAGGCCCTCGATGGCATCGACATCGGGCTTGTCCATCATCGACAGAAACTGCCGCGCGTAAGCACTCAGCGACTCGACGTAGCGCCGCTGCCCTTCCGCGTACAGGGTGTCGAAGGCCAGAGAGGACTTGCCGGACCCGGACAGCCCGGTAATCACCGTCAACCGGTCGCGCGGCAGGCTCAGCGAGACGTTCTTGAGGTTGTGGGTGCGGGCGCCACGGATCGTGATCTGGTTGCTGCTCGCGCTCATGGAGAAAGGGGCTCAAAAGTTGATCGGCTATTATGCGCGGCCTTCGCCGCCTGGATCGTCTAGCAACATGAATGCCCTGGAAATCCGCGCCACCATCGGCCTCGCGCTGATCTACGCGCTGCGGATGATCGGTATGTTCATGATCCTGCCGGTGTTCGCGCTCTACGCCCACGGCCTGCCGGTGCCGGCCAGCGACCTGCAGATCGGGCTCGCCATCGGCATCTACGGCCTGGCCCAGGCCGGCCTGCAGATTCCCCTGGGCATCGCCTCCGACCGCTGGGGCCGCAAGCCGGTGATCGTGCTGGGCCTGGCGGTATTCGCCGTCGGCAGCTTCGTCGCCGGGGCAACCCAGGACATCCACTGGATCATCGCCGGCCGCATCCTCCAGGGCCTGGGCGCGGTGTCCTCGGCGGTGTCGGCCCTGCTCGCCGACCTCACCCGCGACCAGGTCCGCACCACCGCCATGGCCATCCTCGGCGCCGGCATGGGCCTGGCCTTTCTCGGCGCCCTGGTGGCCGGGCCGGTGGTGGCCGGCCATATCGGGGTGGACGGCATCTTCCGGCTCACCGGCCTGCTCGCCCTGGGCGGCATTCCGGTGGTGCTCTGGCTGGTGCCGGGCGCGCCGCTGCCCAAGGTCAGCAATGCCGGGGTCTGGTCGGTGCTGCGCGACACCCAGTTGCTGCGCCTGGACGGCGGCATCCTGCTGCTGCACGCCCTGCTCACCGGCCTGTTCGTGGCCGCGCCGTTCGCCATCGTCGAGACCCTGGGCCTGCCCTCGGAAGCGCATTGGAAGCTCTACCTGCCGGTGCTGCTGCTATCGCTGCTGCCGGTGTTCCCGCTGGTGCGCCGCGCCGAGCAGCGCCACGCCACCCGGGGCCTGTTCATCAGCGCCATCGTCGGCCTGGCGCTGGCGCTGCCGCTGCTGTCCCTGGGCTACCGCCAGCCGGCGGTGCTGGTCGGCGCGCTGACTCTGTTCTTCATCGCCTTCAACACCCTGGAAGGCCTGCTGCCCTCGCTGATCAGCCGCCGCGCACCCGCCAACCAGCGCGGCGCGGCGCTGGGCGTCTACGGCAGCGCCCAGTTTCTCGGCCCCATGCTCGGCGGCGCCCTGCTGGGTGGGGTGAAGGGCCATTGGGGCCTGTCGGCGGCGTTCGCGGCGGCGGCCCTGCTGCCGCTGATCTGGCTATCATTCGCCACTGGCCTGCGCGCACCGCCTGCGGCAGCGGCGGCGGCCCCCACTCTCGATAAATAAAGGACAGGCTCATGGCCCGTGGCGTAAACAAAGTCATCCTCATCGGCAACCTCGGCAAAGATCCCGAGGTGCGCTACCTGCCCTCCGGCGGCGCGGTCACCAATGTCACCATCGCCACTTCCGAAAGTTGGACCGACAAGGCCACCAATGAGAAGAAGGAAAAGACCGAGTGGCACAACGTGGTGTTCTTCAACAAGCTGGCGGAAATCGCCGGCCAGTACCTGAAGAAGGGCGCCAAGGTCTACGTCGAAGGCAGCCTGCGCACCCGCAAGTGGGAGAAGGACGGCATCGACCGCTACACCACCGAGATCGTGGTCAGCGACATGCAGATGCTCGATGGCCGTGGCGGTGAAGGCGGCGGCAGCGGAGCCGGCGGTGGCGGCGGCTACGCCCGCAGCTCCGGCTACGACCAGCCGCCAGCGCGCAGCAGCGCCCCGGCCCGCCCGGCGGCGGCGGCACCGGCGCCGATGCCGGAACACGGCGGCTTCGACGACGACGACATTCCGTTCTGAGCCCTCGGCCTGAGGCCGGCGAAGCCAGTCCGGGTTTCGGGCTGGCTTTTCTTTTGCGCCTCAGCCGGCCTGACGACGGTCAGTCTCGCGCCGCGCCGGCATCCGCAGCCCTGGGGCCGCATCCGCAGACGCCACCCGGCGCCGGGCACGCTCCAGGGTGCGCCGGACCATCAGCCCCTCGACCAAACCGTCCAGGCCGCTACGGCCTTTGCCGATCAGCTCGGCGCCGACGGCGCTCAGCTCCAGCTCCGAATCCAGGCTCTGCGGCCGGCCGCTGAACACGCCGGCGTCGAGCATTTCCCGCAGCGCCAGGGCGAGGTCGGCCTCACGCAGTCCGGTGGCCTGCCAGGCCTCGGCGAAATCGCGGATACGCAGGCGTGCGCCCGGCCAATCGGCCCGGTAGTCCCGGCAGATCTGGATCACGGCCGATTCGCGGATGGTCGAGGAGATGTGCATGGCGCGGCTCCAGCTCGCAGTAGCAGGTGTTGCCTTATATCGGCGCCGGCCATGCGGCCACGAGCGCAAGCCTATGGGCAAGAATGCCCAGATCGGACCAACGGTGGCCTTGAGCCTGACCGGCGCGCAGTGCGGCAGCCATTGGGTTTTCGCCGGCAATCGGCGAGCATGGCGACCTTCCCGTCGTCCGACCCGATCCCATGAAAGCCATCGTCTGCACGCAACTCGGCGGCCCCGAGCTGCTGGAACTGCAAGAGCGCCCCTCGCCCGCGCTGCGCCCGCGCGAACTGCGGGTGGCGGTGAAGAGCGCGGGGGTCAATTTCCCCGACTCGCTGCAGATCGCCGGCAAGTACCAGATGAAGCTGGAGCCGCCGTTCACCCCGGGCGCTGAGGTGGCGGGGCTGGTGACGGAAGTGGGCAGCGCGGTGAGCCAGTACAAGGTCGGCGACGCGGTGGCTGCCTTCGTGCCCAGCGGTGGCTACGCCGAGGAGTGCGTGCTCAGCGTCGATGCCGCCCTGCCGCTGCCGACGCGACTCGCCGCTGCTGACGCTGGCGGCTTCCCGCTGGTCTACGGCACCACCCTGCACGCTCTCAAGCAGCGCGGCCAGCTCAAGGCCGGCGAGACCCTGCTGGTGCTGGGTGCGGCCGGCGGCGTCGGCCTGGCCGCAGTGCAGCTGGGCAAGCTGATGGGGGCGAAGGTGATCGCCGCCGCTTCCAGCGCCGACAAGCTGGCGCTGTGCAAGGCGCAGGGCGCCGACGCGCTGATCGACTACTCGAAGGAGTCGCTGAAGGACGCGATCAAGACCCTGACCAAGGGCCAGGGTGCCGACGTGATCTACGATCCGGTCGGTGGCGCGCTCGGCGAGGACTGTCTGTCCTGCATCGCCTGGAACGGCCGCTACCTGGTGATCGGCTTTGCCTCCGGCCCCATCCCCAACCTCGCCGCCAACCGCCTGCTGCTCAAGGGTGCTTCGGCGGTCGGTGTTTTCTGGGGCGCCTTCGCGGTGCGCGAGCCGGCGCTCAACCTCGCCAACTTCCAGCAGTTGTTCGCCTGGATCGAGGCCGGCGAGCTACAGCCCTACATCTCCGCCCGCTACCCGCTGGCCGAGGCCGGCCGCGCGCTCCGTGACATGATGGACCGCAAGGTGACCGGCAAGATCGTCCTCATCCCCTGAACACCCTCCACCGTCGCGGCGGCCCTGGCCGTCGCGCGACCCGAAAGCACTTCGATGTTTGATCGCATACTCGTCATCTGCACCGGCAACATCTGCCGCAGCCCCATCGCCGAAGGCCTGCTCAAGGCCCGCCTGAGCGGCAAGCAGGTCTGGTCCGCCGGCACCATGGCCATGGTCGGCCACGGCGCCGATCCCTACTCGGTGGAGGTGAGCGCCGAGTACGGCCTGGACATTTCCGCCCACCGCGCCCAGCAGCTCACCCTGCCCATGCTCCAGAACGCCGACCTGGTGCTCACCCTCGACGGCTCGCACAGCGCCTGGATCAACGGCCGCTACCCGCAGTTCCGTGGCAAGGTCCACAAGCTCGGCAAATGGCGCAAGGACGAGGACGTGCCCGACCCCTACCGGCATCCTCGCGAGGACTTCGTCAGCGCCTATCAGCAGATGGAAGCGCAGGTCGGCGACTGGCTGTCCAAGCTCAAATAATCGCCAGCCCGGCGAGCGGGCGACCTATAATCGCCGCCCCTTTCACAGCCCCGGCTTATCCGCCGTCCCGCTGCCATGAGCACCAATGAAACTCCCGCCACCCCGGCGGCCAGTCCGGCGTCGCCGAAGCTTTACCTGATTTCCTGGGGCTGCCAGATGAACGAGTACGACTCGTCCAAGATGGCCGACGTGCTGGCGCAGTCGCACGGCTACAGCCGCACCCAGAACCCCGAGGAAGCCGACCTGTTGCTGCTCAACACCTGCTCGGTGCGCGAGAAGGCGCAGGAGAAGGTGTTCAGCGAGCTGGGCCGCTGGAAGGAGTGGAAGGCCGCCAACCCACAGCGCGTGATCGGCGTCGGTGGCTGCGTCGCCTCGCAGGAAGGCGAGGCCTTGAGCGCCCGCGCTGGCGTGGTGGACATGGTGTTTGGCCCGCAGACCCTGCACCGCCTGCCGGAGCTGCTGGAACAGACCCGCCGCACCCAGAAGCCGGCGGTGGACGTGCGCTTTCCTGAGATCGAGAAGTTCGACCACCTGCCGGCGCCGCGCGCCGAAGGGCCGACCGCCTTCGTGTCGATCATGGAAGGCTGCTCGAAGTACTGTAGCTTCTGCATCGTGCCCTACACCCGTGGCCCGGAAGTCAGCCGGCCGCTGGACGATGTGCTGGTGGAGTGCGCGCGGCTGGCCGAGCAGGGCGTGCGTGAGATCAACCTGCTGGGCCAGAACGTCAACGCCTACCAGGGCCGCATGGGCGAAACCGGCGAGTTCTGCGATCTGGCGCTGCTGATCCACTACGTCGCGCGCATCCCCGGCATAGACCGCATCCACTACACCACCAGCCACCCTGCGGAGTTCAGCGAGGCGCTGATCGCCGCCTACGCCGAGGAGCCCAAGCTGGCCAGCTACTTGCACCTGCCGGTGCAGAGCGGCAGCGACCGCATCCTCGCCGCGATGAAGCGCGGCTACACGCGCCAGCAGTACCTCGACAAGATCGCCCGCGTGCGCCAGGTGCGGCCGGGGCTGTCGATCTCCACCGACATCATCGTCGGCTTCCCCAGCGAGTCCGAGGACGACTTCGCGGCCACGCTGGACGCGGTGGAGCAGGCCGGTTTCGACGCCGCCTTCTCCTTCCTCTACTCGCCACGCCCGGGCACCCCCGCCGCCAACCTGCGCGACAACGTGCCGGTGGAACTGAAGGAACGCCGCCTGGCCCTGCTGCAGGCGCGCATCAAGCAGCGCAGCGATGCCTTCCAGCAAGCGCTGGTCGGCAGCACCCAGCCGGTGCTGGTGGAGCGCGTCTCGCGCAAGAACGCCCGCCAGATGGCCGGCCGCACGCCTCAGAACCGCACGGTGAACTTCGATGCGCCGGCCTCGCTGATCGGCCAGTTTGTGGACGTGGAAATCACCGAGGCGATGCCGAATTCGCTGCGCGGGCGTATGGTCCGGGTGTCTTAGAATTGTTCGCCGCCTGCTGACCGGAGCACTCGATGAGCACAGCCCCGCCAAACGACAAGACCCTGGCCACCGAGATGATCGCCAAGCTACCGGAGGACGCCACCTTCGAGGACATGCAGTACCACCTGTATGTGCTGGAAAAGATACGCAAGGGTGACGAAGACATCCGTGCCGGCCGCAGCCACACCACCGAAGAGGCGCGCATCCTTCTGGCGAAATGGCTCAAACACTGATCTGGGCGACAACGGCGCTGCGCGACATTGCCGAGATCGCGGACTACATCCGCAAAGACGTACCGCAGTATGCGGATGTGATGGTGGAGCGCTTCTTGGCCTTGGGACCTTCGATCAAGGATTTCCCGCATCTGGGCCGGATGGTCCCGGAATACCGCGATCCAAACCTGCGGGAACGCTTCATCCATAGCTATCGCGTGCTCTACCGCCTCGAACCACAGCAAATCTCGGTGATCGCCGTCATCCACGGCAAACGCCTGCTTGAAGACGCTCTCGAAGGGCGCAACCCATGACCTCAACACCTGCCCATCTCGACCTCGTCCTCGAACCCGACGAGGCCGGCCGCATCGCCAGCCTCAACGGCCCCTTCGACGCCCACCTGCGGCAGATCGAGCTGCGCCTGGGCATCGAGATCCGCAACCGCGGCAACTTCTACCGCCTGCTCGGTCCCGAGGACGAGATCGCGCGCGGCCAGACCCTGCTCGAACACCTGTTCGCGCAGACCGAGACCAGCTCGCTGGCCGCCGAGCAGATCCATCTGGCGCTGCTGGAACTGAGTGGCCCGCGCCCGGCCGCCGAGGAGCTGGCGCCGGTCGAGGGCGACGAGGTGGTGGTGCGCACGAAGCGCGGCGTGGTGCGCGGCCGCACGCCGCTGCAGAAAGCCTACCTCAAGGCCATCGCCGCCCACGACGTGAGCTTCGGCATCGGCCCCGCCGGCACCGGCAAGACCTATCTCGCGGTCGCCTCGGCGGTCGCCGCGCTGGAGAAGGACCGCGTGCGCCGCATCGTGCTGGTGCGGCCGGCGGTGGAGGCCGGCGAGAAGCTGGGCTTTCTGCCCGGCGACATGGCGCAGAAAGTGGACCCCTATCTGCGGCCGCTCTACGACGGCCTCTACGAGATGCTCGGCTTCGAGCGGGTGGCGAAGCTGATCGAGAAGAACGTCATCGAGGTCGCCCCGCTCGCCTACATGCGCGGCCGCACGCTCAACGAGAGCTTCATCATTCTCGACGAGGCGCAGAACACCACCACCGAGCAGATGAAGATGTTCCTGACCCGGATTGGCTTCGGCAGTTGCGCGGTCATCACTGGCGATCTCACCCAGACCGACCTGCCCAACAAGGACCGCTCGGGCCTGAAGCACGCCATCGCCGTGCTCGACGGCGTTGCCGGCATCAGCTTCACCTACTTCCGCAAGCAGGACGTGGTGCGGCATCCGCTGGTGCAGGCCATCGTCGGCGCCTACGAGCGCCACGAAGCCGAGCAGGCATGAGCGAAATCCACATCCAGCGCGCCGTACCCGCCGCCGGCATCCCTACCGCCGCCAGCCTGCGCGGCTGGGCCGAGGCGGCGCGCGGCAGGAAGAAGGGCGAGATCACCATCCGCATCGTCGCGGCCGCCGAGAGCCAGGCGCTCAACCGCGACTTCCGTGGCAAGGACAAGCCGACCAATGTGCTGTCGTTTCCGATGGGCGAGCCCGGCTACCTGGGCGATATCGTGATCTGCGCGCCGGTGGTGGCGGCCGAGGCGGTCGAGCAGGGCAAGGCCGCCCGCGCCCACTGGGCGCACATGGTGGTGCACGGGGTGCTGCACCTGCTGGGCCACGACCATATCCAGGACGACGAGGCCGAGAAGATGGAAGCCCTGGAGCGCAAGCTGTTGGCGCGGCTTGGTTTTCCCGACCCTTACTGAAGCCTGGCAGCCCGGCCGGGGGCTTGAAAACGCCCCGTCATGGCCCAGCCTGTAAACTACCGGTCCAGCAAAAACCCCACACCGCCCGAGCCGCCCGCCCGCAAGGCCTGGCTTTTGCGAGTGTGCTGACACGATGAACGACGGCCCTAGTAGCAACCACGAAGACACTCACGAGACGACGCCCAGCCATTGGTGGAAGCGTCTGACCCTGCGCCTGGTGGGCGGCCCGCGCACCCAGGAAGACCTCAAGGACCTGCTGGAGGGTGCCCGCGAGGACGGCCTGATGGACGCCGATGCCGCCGACATGATCGACGGCGTGCTGGAAACCCGGGAGTTGCAGGCCCGCGACATCATGGTGCCGCGCGCGCAGATGGTCTGCATCGAGTCCGACTGGGGGCCGGAGCAGGTGCTCGCCGCCGTGGTCGAGTCCGGCCACTCGCGTTATCCGGTGATCGGCGACAACAAGGACGAAGTGGTCGGCGTGCTGCTGGCCAAGGACCTGCTCAAGTTCACCACCGCCACCGCCACCTTCGATCTGGCGCGGGTGATGCGCCCGACCAGCTTCGTGCCCGAGTCCAAGCGGGTCAACGTGCTGCTCAAGGACTTCAAGCGCAAGCACCAGCACATGGCCATCGTCGTCGATGAATACGGCGGAGTCGCTGGCCTGGTGACCATCGAGGACATCCTGGAAACCATCGTCGGCGAGATCGACGACGAGCACGACGAGGCCGAGGGCGCCTGGATCATCAAGCAGGACGAGCGCCGCTACGTGGTCAACGCGCTGACGCCGATCGAGGAGTTCAACGAGCACTTCAACGCCGAGTTCAGCGACGAGGAATTCGACACCGTCGGCGGCCTGGTGGTGCACCACTTCGGGCACCTGCCAAGGCGCGGCGAGAGCGTGAAGATCGGCCGCTTCCAGTTCAGCGTGCAGCGCGCCGACTCGCGGCGCGTGCAGCAGTTGCAAGTGCTGCTGTCCCAGGACTGATGTCCGCCCTGCGCCACTGGCTGGCCGCGAGCCTGCTGGCCCTGCTCGCCTGGCTGCCTGCCGCACAGGCCCAGGCGGAGCCGGCCTCGGCACCGGCGCCGCGCATCAGCCTGCTCAGCTTCGCGCCCGGCCCGGTGTACTGGCAGCGCTTCGGCCACAACGCGCTGATGGTCGAACCCGGCGATGGCAGCGCCACCGCCGTCTACAACTACGGCATCTTCGACTTCTTCCAGAAGAACTTCTTCCTCAACTTCGCACGCGGCCACATGCTCTACCGGCTGGCGGCGATCCCGGTGCCGAACACGCTCGCCGAGTACGCCGCCGAAGGCCGCTGGGTGTACGTGCAGGAACTGGCCCTGAGCGAGACACAGGCGCGCCAGTTGGCTGCCTTCCTGGCCGACAACGCCCTGCCGCAGAACGCCGAGTACCGCTACGACTACTTCCTCTCCAACTGCTCGACGCGGGTGCGCGATGCGCTCGACCAGACCCTCGGCGGCGCGCTGAAACAGGCCTGGAGCGGGCAACCCAGCGGCAGCAGTTTCCGCCGCGAGGCCACCCGCCTGATGTCGCCGGTGCCGGCGCTGATGCTGGGCATGGACTACATCCTCGGCCCCGCCGCCGACCGGCCGATCAGCCTTTGGGAGCAGGCCTTCGTGCCCGAGGTGCTGATGCGCGCGGTGCGCGCGGTGCGCGTCGATGGTCAGCCGCTGGTGGCGCGCGAAGGCTACTGGCTGCCGCCCGCCGGCGGCCCGGAGGCGCCCGAGCAAGCCTTTGGCTACACCCTGCCCGCCCTGTTGCTGGGCGCTCTGCTGGCGACGGCGCTCGTCCTGCTGCACCGCCAGCGTCGGCGCCCCGCCGCACGCGGCGCCTACCTGGTGCTGGCGCTGCTGCCCAGCCTGCTCTCCGGCCTGGGCGGCGTGGTGCTGTTGGCGGCCTGGACGCTGACCGACCACTGGGCGATGTGGGCCAACCACAATCTGCTGCTGTTCAGTCCCCTGAGCCTGCTGCTGATCCCCAGTCTCGCCGGCAGCGCCCGCGCGCAATGGCGGCCGGGGCGGACGCAGCGTCTGCTGGCGGCGCTGATCGCCTTCGGCGCCCTGCTCAGCCTGCCGCTGCAACTCTTGCCGGGCGCTCAGCAGCAACTGCCCTGGATCGCCTTTTGGCTGCCGGTGCATGCCGTGCTCGCCTGGAACCTGCGCCAGAGCGGCCGGGCGCCGCCGGTGGCGACGCGCTAGCACCACGCAATTCAAGTGCGCCCCAAAATCCCCTCCCCTGCGCAGCGGGGGAGGGCCAGGGAGGGGGCGTTTGTTCCCGGCGAATCCCTTAGCGCAAATAACGTCCCCATCCCGACCTTCCCCCGCTACGCAGGGGAAGGAGACCAGCGCCTTACCCAAACGCGCCGCAGCCCCTCAAACCTCCCACCCCGGATTCGCCCGCCCCAGACGCCGCAGCAGGCCCGGCCAGACCAGCGCGCCGCCCAGCCCCTTGGTGACCGCCGCCGCCTGCGCCTGGATACCGGCCAGGATCGGCGCCGGAATCGGCAACAACTCGCCGCCGCCGGACTGCGCCCGCACCTGGATCATGCAGGCCGCCTCGAACAGGTACATGGCGAGGAAGGCGTCGGCCACCGTGCCACCTGCGGTCAGCAGGCCATGGTTGCGCAGCATCAGAAAGGCCTTGTCGCCGAGATCGCGCACCAACCGTGGCTTCTCGTCGGCATTGAGCGCCACGCCCTCGTAGTCGTGGTAACCCAGGCTCGCCAGCACGAACAGGCTCTGCTGGCTGATCGGCAACAGCCCACCCTTCTGCGCCGAGACCGCGATGCCATTGAGAGAGTGCACATGCATCACGCAGTGCGCGTCCTCGCGCGCCGCATGCACCGCGCTGTGGATGGTGAAGCCGGCCGGGTTGATGAAGTGCGGCGTCTTCATCACCGGCTTGCCGTCGAGATCGACCTTCACCAGCGAGCTGGCGGTGATTTCCTCGAACAGGAAGCCATACGGGTTGATGAGGAAATGATGCTCCGGCCCCGGCACCCGCGCCGAGATGTGGGTGAACACCAGATCGTCCCAGCCGAACAGCCGCACCAGCCGGTAGGCGGCGGCCAGATCGCAGCGACGCTGCCACTCCTCGGCACTGACGTGTTCCTTCACGGACGGGGTTTCGATGGTGCTCATCGCGCGCTCCTCGGATGATGGTTGTAGTCCGGGCATTCTGCGCCAGGACGTTGGCGCCGGCGCGGAAATGACAAGCAGGGCCGAGTTTCCCTAGATTGCCGGCATCCACAGGGAGCCCGACATGCCAACCACCGCCCATTTCAGCCCGGCCACCTTCAAGTTTCTGCGCGCGCTGGCCAAGAACAACAGCAAGGACTGGTTCGCCGCCCACAAGGCCGAATACGAGGCGGCCGTGAAGGCGCCCTGCCTCGCCTTCATCGCCGACCTCGCCGCGCCGCTGGCCAAGATCAGCCCGCAGATGGTCGCCAGCCCCAAGCCGGTGGGCGGCTCGCTGTTCCGCATCTACCGCGACACGCGCTTCAGCGGCGACAAGACGCCGTACAAGACCCACGCCGGAATGAGCTTTTTCCACGCCGCCACCAAGCAGGTCGCGCGCGCCGCCGGCGCCAACGCGATGATGGGTCGGCTCGACGCGCCGGGCTTCTACCTGCATCTGGAGCCCGGCGCGAGCTTTCTCGGCGGCGGCCTCTGGCACCCGCAGCCCGACACCTTGAAACGCATCCGCGCCAACATCGTCAGCAATCCCGCAAGCTGGAAGAAGGCCACGCGCGACCCGAAGTTTCTGAAGCTGTTCGCGCTGGGCGGCGACAGTCTGCAACGCCCGCCCGCCGGCTACCCGGCCGACCACGAACTGATCGAGGACTTGAAGCGCAAGGATTTCGTCGCGAGTTGTGCGCTCAGCGACGAGGAAGTCTGCGCGCCGGGCTTTCTGAAAGAGGCCGTACGCCGCTATGCGCTGATGGCGCCGATGATTGACTGGCTGTGTACTTCACTGGACCTGGAGTTCTGACTAGAACCTAGACGGGCAAAGGGCACTGTGCCTCCTTCGCCTCTTCAGTCACCAACGTACGCGCCAACGCCCCCCCCCGGTGCAAGCACTGCAGTGCGCAAGGGTCTTCCAATCGCTTCTCCCCTCAAGCTTCAACAGGCCTTTTTCTGCTTGGATACCTTTGAAGGCCGGCTTCCAGTTCGACTCCTTGTGGTTACATTCCTTGGTCTGTACCAAGGCATCTACGCCACCGCCACTGCCGATTTTCTTGTAAAACCTAGTCTCACCCGGTTGAGGCGGAATATGCGATGCCGAATCGCTTCCCCCCTCATCGGAATCATCCCGAGCTGAATCTCGCCCCGGTACCGCATAGGTAGCAGCTACCAATTTTGAGTTGAGCGAATGAATGGTTTGCTCAGCTTCCCGGAGGCGTTCCGTCAACTTGGCATTTTCTTCGACGATAGAGTCCAAGGCCTGATCACGGGCCTGGGATTCGAGCGCGTTGATTCTCTCTTTCTCGCCTGTCGTGCGAATATCCCGGAGGATTCGTGGCGGGGTAATTGTCCATGCAGCAACTGACATAATTTCCTTGCGGAGTACCGCCAGGAATCGATTGCGTCCACTTTCATCTGTTCCGAACAATGCAAGTCTGGACGCCAGCCAGTTAATTCCCGCCAATGAGCGGCCAACGGTAGCGCCGGGCCAATAAAGGCGAACCGCCCCGAGGTAGCATGAATCTCGCGGCCCGAGTTCATCGGTCAGAATCCAAGACGACTCAGCACTAACAACTGCAACGTATGCTAGGCCAACTAGGTGCTCTGCGACCTTTAGGTGAAGATCAAGCCAGACCCTCTCGTCTTCATCATTCGAGACGACAACGACAGGAAACCGGCGACCGCCAGCTCGGAGCACGCCGCACAGTTCTTTGGCGCTAACGGCATCGGTCGCGTCGAATGCCACTGCGCCCGGCAAGACCTTGCCGAAAGACTTCCAGTCCGAAAAGCGATTCACCATCGCCCGAATCACCCAAGGGCAACGCGGGTAGAGCCCCATAGGAGCGATCCTTGATTCGCCGGGGGTAGCAGACAGCGAAGCGTAAACCGTCACCCGATCAGCGGCACTCGCAATTTGGATGCTAGTGGTGAACATGGCACCGGCATATGCAGTCTCGATCAGCTCAATCTCACGCAAAGAGCCTAGACTGCTTTCCAACACCCGACGTTGAAATTGGCCGGTACCGTCACCGGTCTTCGAGACAAACGATCCATCAGTCGCCCGAACTGTCTCGACACCCTTATAGGCCAACCACTCGTCAACAAGCTGGTCGAGTACTTCTAAGCGGCCGCTCACGTCCCCCACCACCGCTTCAAACGAATACGCTGCGAGATTCTGCATATCGTGCCCTCCCTAGGCCTCAGTGATAGTACACAGCTGCAATCTTAGGGCGAGCAAAGTCAAACGGACCCACTCGAATCGCCAGAGCAAATGAAGCGCGGGCTAAAGTCCGCCCTACGTCTGCAATCTGACCTAAAGCCGAATCATCACGAAGTGAACGACGCGCCGTTGCAGTTTCCCGGCTTTTAGGAATTCACCGCCAAGTGTGTATTGGCTATCAGCTAAATACTTGCTCTCAGGCTGCATGGCGGGCGCACGCGACGCGCGGGGGGGGGGAGTCATGGCGGCGAACCAGCAACCGCGCAGGTGAGTACGCCGTAGCGTAAGCCCCCTTACCCAAACGGCCGGAGTAGTCTCTTCGTCACAAGGTCGCGCCAAGACGCGGCCGTGGAGGAGACCGATGATCATTTCCAAACCCCTGCGGCTCGCAGCCGCAGTCTCGTGGCTGCTGAGCAGCGCCGCGCTGGCGATCCCTGAAGGCCCGGCGCCGAACACGCCGGCCTGGGTGCAGCGCGAGGCGCTGAACTACGCAAAGACCACCGAGGCGCCCACCGAACAGTTGCTGCCGGCCTTCCAGGCGCGCTGGCTGCCGCAGTCCACGGCCAACCTCGTCGAGTGGAACCAGCGCGCGCTGGGCGACAGTAGCTGGCTGCTGCTGCCGAGTGGCAACACGCCGGTGCTGCCGCTCTGCACAACCTGGGCACTGCAGTGCGCGGGCGACCCCTTCCGCTACCCGGGCTTCGATCCGTTTTATGAGAACGAGGCCGAGGTCATTCCGCTGGTGATCTACGACCAAGGCTGTGCGCGACTCTCGGGACGAGTGTGGGCGCCGAAAGGCAGTCGTGCCGGCGCCAACCTGCCGGCAGTGGTGATCGAGAACGGCAGCATCCAGGCCCCGGAGCCGCTGTACTGGTGGATGGCGCAGGCGCTGGTGCGGCAGGGCTATGTGGTGATGAGCTTCGACCCGCGCGGCCAGGGCCGCAGCGACCAGCAGACTCCCTCCGGGGAGCAAGGCAGCAACCTCAACTCGGCGGTGTTCTGGGAGGGTCTGGTCAACGTCATCGACTTCTTCCGTTCGACGCCGGTGATGCCCTACCCGCACAACGCCAGTTGCGCTGGCACTTACCCGACCCCGGTCACCGACTTCAACCCGTTTCACGACCGTATCGACCGGGCACGGCTGGGCATCGCCGGCCACTCGCTGGGCGCAACCGGGGTGTCGGTGGTGCAGGCCTACGGCGGCGAGGGCGCGGAGCCCTGGCCCGGACGGCTCGACCGCGAGAATCCGGTGAAGGTGATCGTTGCCTGGGATTCGCTGCGCGCGCCCGGCGCCGCCAGCAGCGGCACCCCGGCCGTGGTGGCGCGAGTGCCGGCGATGGGGCAGACCAGCGAGTACGGCATCGGCGGCACGCCCTTCACGCAAGCGCCCGACCCGGAGTCCGACAAGGCGGCCTACAGCGCCTGGCGCGACGCTGGCGTGCCGGTATACCAGCTCACCATCCAGGGCTCGACGCACTTCGAGTGGAGCCTGATCCCGACCTTTCCCGCCACCAGCTGGTGCCCGGAAGTGGTCGACGGTCAGTGCGTCGGTGGCTGGGGACGGCCGCTGGCCGAGAACTACTCGCTGGCCTGGTTCGACCGCTGGCTCAAGCAACCGGGCGAGGCGGGCTATGACGATGCCGACGCGCGCCTGCTGGCCGACAGCGACTGGGTGGATCGCTACAGCTTCTACGCGCGTTCGGCGCGGGCCTTCCCCAAGCGCGACGGCAGCCCGGCGCTCTGCGAGGACATCCGCGCCGGCTGCGGCTGCCAAGGCGAGTCCAGCAGCAGCTCCAGCAGTTCCGGGGCCAGTGGCTCAACATCCGGCAGCAGCAGTTCCGGCTCGGGTAGCGGCAGCGGATCGAGCAGCGGCGGCGGCACCAGCGGCAGTAGCACGAGCGGGGGCTCGGCGAGCGGTTCGGGGAGCGGGTCCGGCAGCAGCTCGGGCTCGTCGTCGTCGAGCAGCTCAGGGGGCAGCTCTGGCGGCTGCGAGCCAGAGGGCTCGTCCAGCAGCTCCAGCTCCGGCAGCAGCAGCGGCAGCAGTGGCAGTAGTGGCAGCAGCACTGGCTCCGGCAGCTCCTCCGGCGGTGCGCCGGGTGGCTCCTCGGGTGCGGCCAGCGGCGGCGGCGCGCTAACGGCTTCGCTGCTGCTCGGCCTCTTGCTACTCGGCAGCCGTCGCCGCGCGCGCTGAATCTTGCGGCGGATCCGGCGGCCGACAGCCGCCGGTCACCGCCAGGGCCTCAGGCCGAATCGCCGCGCAGGGCGGAGACGCGCTGTTGCAGTTCCGCCGCCTTCAGGGTGTCGCCGGCAACGGGCGCATCGGCGATCAGTTCGATCCTGGCCCGCAGGCGACGCGGCAGGCGCATGCGGCGCAGGCGCGAGTCTCGGCGGCTCCACATGCTTTCCCACAGGCCGCGTAGGGCGAAGGGCACCACCGGCACCGGGGTGCGGGCAAGGATGCGCTCGATGCCGGCCTTGAACTCCTGGATGTCGCCGTCCGGCGTGAGCCCGCCCTCCGGAAAGAGGCCCACCACCTCGCCGTTCTTCAGCGCGGCGTCGATGTCTTCATACGCCTGCTTGAGCAGCGCCTCGTCTTCCTTGGCCGGGGCGATGGGGATGGCGCGGGCGGTGCGGAAGATGAAGTTGAGTACCGGGATCTTGAAGATCTTGTGGTACATGACGAAGCGCACCGGCCGGCGGATGCTGCCGCCGACGATCAGCGCATCGACGAAGCTGACGTGATTGCCGGCGACGATCACCGCGCCCTCGTCGGGAATTTTCTCCAGCCCCTCGGCGCGGATTCGGTACAGCGTGTGGATCAATAGCCACACCAGGAAGCGCATCAAGAATTCCGGCACCAGGCTGTAGATGAACACCGCCACGGCGGCGTTCATCAGCGCAGTCACCAGCAGCAGTTGCGGGATGCTCAGGCCCGCCTTGAGAAAGGCGATGGCGAGCGCGGCGGCAACCACCATGAAGGCGGCGTTGAGGATGTTGTTGCCGGCGATGATGCGCGAGCGGTGGCTGGCCTCGCTGCGGGTCTGGATCAGGGCGTAGAGCGGCACGATGTAGAAGCCGCCGAACACGCCGATCAGCAGCAAGTCCCAGAGCACGCGGTGGTTGCCAACCTGGGCAATGAACGCCTTGGCATCCAGCGCCACGCCTTCCGCCACACCCGGCGCGGCAAAGTAGAGATCGACGCCGAACACGGTGAGGCCGATCGAGCCCAGGGGCACCAGGCCGATCTCGACCTTGTGGCCGGACAAGCGCTCGCAGAGCAGTGAGCCCAGTCCGATGCCCAGCGAGAACACCGTCAGCAGCAGGGTCACCACTTCCTCGCCGCCGCCGAGCGTGGTCTTGGTATAGGCCGGCAGTTGCGAGAGGAACATCGCGCCGTAGAACCAGAACCAAGAGATGCCCAGCACCGACAGGAATACGGTGCGGTTACCGCGCATGAAGGCGATGTTGCGCACCGTCTCGGTGATCGGGTTCCAGCGCATCAGCAGCTCGGGCGCGGCGGCCGGGGCGAGAGGCACTGCGCGGCTGCTGAGGTAGCCGATCACCGCCACGGCGATTACCGTGCCACCCACCCAGTGCGCGCCGCCCGGCTGCGCCACCAGCCAGCCGCCAAGCATGGTGCCGAGCAGGATGGCGAGAAAGGTCGCGGCCTCCACCAGAGCATTGCCGCCGACCAGCTCGTCCGCGCGCAGATGCTGCGGCAGGATCGCGTACTTCACCGGCCCGAACAGCGTGGCCTGCAGGCCGAGCAGGAACAGCACGGCGAGCAGGAAGCCCACGCTCTGCATCGCCAGACCGACGGCGGCGAGCACCGCGATGCCCAGCTCCAGCAGCTTGATGCCGCAGATCAGCCGCGACTTCTCGTACTTCTCCGCCAACTGGCCGGCGAAGGCGGAGAACAGGAAGAACGGCAGGATGAACAGCCCGGCCGCGAGGTTGACGTACAGGGCGCGCTGGCCCTCGCTCAGGCCGGCGATGCCGAAGGTCACCAGGATGATCAGCGCGTTCTTGAACACATTGTCGTTGAACGCGCCCAGCGCTTGAGTCCAGAAAAACGGCGCGAAACGGCGCGCCTTCAAGAGGCCAAACTGGCTGTGCCCGGTGCCGGTGGATTCGCTCATGAGACTCGCTGGCGGTCGTGGAATTGCAGGAAGGCGTCGAGCACCGCCTGCGGCGCTTCGACCTGGGGATAGTGGCCGATGCCCGGCAGGCTCACCACGTCGGGCGCAGCGATCAGCTCGCGGTAGCGCGCCACCATGTGCGCGCCGGACACCGGATCGACCGGGCCGTTGATGAGGCGCATCGGCACCGCTGTCCGCTGCATCGCCGACAGCCAGCGCTCGCGGTGCTGGCGGCGGTCGAGGATGTAGCGGATCAGCTCGTGCATGATCCGGCCGCCGTCGTTGTAGGCAACCAGTTGCCAGAAGGCGGCCAGCTCGGCCGCGCTGGGCTTGGTATCGGGGCCGAATACGGCGGAAAAACTCTTGCGGAAGCCACGCTCGTTGAACAGGCGGCTGACCAGCGGACCCAGTGGCGATAGCAGCAGCTTCTGGATGGGCCGGGGGCGATGGGTTTCCGGGAACAGGCCGCCGTTGAGGAAGACGATGGAGCGCAGGCGCAAAACGCCCCCACCCCGACCCTCCCCCGTAAACGGGGGAGGGAGAAATGCAGCTTCATGCCGCGCCAACAGCTCCTGCGCCACCGAGACGCCGTAGTCGTGCGCCAGCACATGCACTTCGCTCACGCCCAGCCGCGCGCACAGCGCGGCGTGGAGATCGGCCTGGTCGTGGATGGAATAGCCCCAGCCGCGCGGCTTGGTGGAAAAGCCGAAGCCGATCATGTCCGGCGCGATCAGGCGGAAGCGCTCGGCCAGCGGCGCCCAGAGCCCGTGCCAGTCCCAGGAGGCGCTGGGAAAGCCGTGGATCAGCAACAGCGCCGGCTTCGCCGACGCGCCGCTGTCGCGGTAGTAGATGCGCTGGCCGCGATAGTCGAAGTGGGCACCGGCGGCGCGCCAGGCCTCAGGCGACGGCGGCCGGAGTGTCGGGTTTGCGCTCATTGCCCAGCTCCAGCAGGTTGACCGCGAACAGTTTGCCGGAACGCGTCCAGACTCCGGCGACGATGGACAAGGTCATGCCGGCGCCGAACACCACGCTTGGCACCGCGCCCATCAGCCGCGCCGCCAGGCCGCTCTCGAAGGCGCCGATCTCGTTGGAGCAGGACAGGAACACGCTGTTGACCGACTGCACGCGACCGCGCAGATGATCGGGCGGCATCACCTGCAGGATGGTGGAGCGGATCACCACGCTCACCGAGTCGAAGGCTCCGGTGAGGAACAAGGCGAACATCGACAGCCAGAAACTGCGCGACAGCGCGAACACCAGGGTCGCCAGGCCGAAGCCGGCGATCACCCACAACAGATTGCGCCAGGCGCGGCGGGTGGGCGGATACCAGGCGCAGAGCAGCAGGGTGAGTACCGCGCCGACGCTGGAGGCGGCGCGCATCAGGCCCACCTCGGTGGCGCCGACGTGCAGCACGTCCTCGGCGAACACCGGCAGGATCGCCACCACGCCGCCGAACAGCACGCTGAACAGGTCGAGGGTGATGGCGTAAAGGATGATCGGGGTATTGCGGACGAAGGCCAGGCCTTCCTTCAGCGAGGCCCAGAGGTCGTCGCCGCCCTCGCCCGCCGCCGGCACGCCGCGCTTGCGGATGCCGGCAACCAGCACGGCGGACGCGGCCAGCAGGGCCATCACCACCAGCAGCGTGCCTTCCAGGCCAAAGGCGGCATAGAGCAGGCCGCCGCTGACCGGGCCGAGGATGGCGCCCACCTGCCAGCCGGCCGAGGACCAGGTGGCGCCGTTGCCATAGATCTCGCGCGGCACCAGGAAGGCCTTCAGCGAGCTGGCCGAGGGCGAGAAGATGCCGCGCGCAAAACCAATGAGCACGATGGCGCCGTAGATCGCCAGCAGCCAGGGCGTCTGCGGCAAGGCGGCGCGGCTGGCGTCCAGCGACAGCGCCAGCAGCCAGGTGGAGGCGACGAAGATCGCCAGCAGCGCGCCGAGAATCAGATTGCGCTTCTCGCGGCGGTCGGCGAGATGGCCGCCGACCAGGGCCAGGGCGATGAAGGGGATGGCCTCGGCGAGCCCGAGAAAACCCAGGGTCAGCGGGTCGCGGGTCAGCAGGTACAGCTCGTAGCCCAGCGCCACTTCCTGAGCCAGCAAGGCCAGGGTGAGCAGAAAGCTGCCGGCCACCAGGCGGCGGAACTCGGGGTAACGCAAGGCAGCGTAGGGATCGTGAGAGCTTGCGGCGGCGGGCGCGGCCATGGCGGTGGATTACGGGTAGCGGCGCGAAGAGTCCGCGCCAGATCACCTTGCCGCAGGGCCAGCCCGGCCCGCAAGCCCGCAGGCCTGTGTGGTTGGCGGCTGGCCCCGACTTGCAGTCAAATCGAGGACCGGAGAACAGACCACCACGATCACAACAATGAGTCCCTCGGAAATTCCGGCGCCATCCCGGCTGTTGCTGGTCGCCACCCAGCACTGGCCTTTCCCGGCGCGTCTGGCCATCGCCTTCGCCGAGGCGGGCTGGCAGGTGGAAGCTGTCGGCCCGCGCGGCCACGTGCTCGGCAGCACCTCGGCAGTGCGACGGCTGCACCCCTACAGTCTGCTCGATCCGCTGGCGGCGCTGATCGCCGCCATCGAGCAGGGCGCGCCGGATTTCATCATCCCCTGCGACGACAGTGCGGTGGTGCGCCTGCACCGGGTGGCGCAGCAGCGGCCGGCGCTGCGGCCGCTGATCGAGCGCTCCCTGGGCAACCCCGACGCCTGCCTGGAAGCCACCCGCCGCGAAGCACTGATGGCGGCGGCGCGGGCCGAGCAGGTACGCATTCCGGAGACGGCGGAGATCCGCAGCCTGGCCGACCTTCAGGCCTGGCAGCGACAGCAAGGCTGGCCGCTGGTGCTGAAGGCCGACGGCACTTTCGGCGGCACCGGCGTGGCGATCATCCGCGAGGCGCAAGAACTGGAGCCGGCCTATCGCGCAGTGTCGGCCAAACCCAGCGCGCTGCGCATCCTCAAGCGCCTGCTGGTGAACCACGATCACTTCCTGCTCGACCAGTTGCGCGACCGCCAGAGTCAGGGCTTGATCGCTCAGCAATACATCGCCGGGCGTCCCGCCAACCGGGCGGTGGCCTGCTGGCAGGGCGAGGTACTGGCGGGGAGCAGCGTCGAGGCGCTGGCGACACTCAGTGCCACCGGCGCGGCGACGCTGATCCAGCCGATCGAGCACCCGGAGATGGAGCAGGCGGCACGACGCCTGGTACGGCGGCTGGGTCTTTCCGGCCTCTGCGGCTTCGACTTCATGCTCGAAGCGGCGAGCGGCCGGGCCTACCTGATCGAAGTGAATCCGCGCGCGACGCCGGTGACCGCGCTGGCACTGGGGCCGGGCCGCGATCTGGTGGCGGCACTCAGCCGCCAGTGGCTGGGGCAGGCCGTCGCCGACCGGCCGGCGCTGACCAATCGCGGCCAGATCGCGATGTTCCCCGGCACCTGGCTGAAAAACCCCGAAGACCCGGCGCTGGAAACCGCGCACCACGACGTGCCCTGGGAGCAGCCGGCGCTGGTGCAGGCCTGTATCGACTTTGACTACGCCGGCACGCCGTTCTGGCGGCGCTGGGCGCGGCGACACAGCCCTATGGCGGCGAGCCTGACCGCGCCGGACGGAAGGATCTACCGCCGCAGCAACTGAACGCGGGCGCGGAGCGGCCTACCAGCGCACTGTCGAATAGCTGCTGGCGTTGTTGGCGGCGCGACGGTCGCGCGGGTTGTGCCAGGGGATGAAACGCTCCTGGGCGTGCTGCTGGTGCACGAACTGGTCGAGCACGTAGATGCCCTGCTCGGTCGCGCGCAGGAAGATCGCCGCGTGCTTGTTGCCGCGCCGGCGGGCCTGCGGGTAGCGGCCATTGACGAAGGTGGCGATGGCGGTGCCAGGCTGGATCTGGTCGGCGTGGGCCTTGAGCTTGCGGCCTTCCTGCCACTGGCGGGTGCTGGGCGCGTCGAGCAGGCCCTTGATCAGCTCCACGCACTCGGTGCGACCGGCGCTGTTGGCAAAGCTGGGGTAGGCGACTTCCACGCCTTCGCCGGGCAGAACGCCCTCGTAGACCCGTTCCGGGCTCAGGCCGTAGTGGCCGTCCAGACTGCGGTCCGCGTACGCGTTGCCGGCCTCCGTTTCAGCAGCGACGGCGGCCACCGACGGACGCTTGGCCAGCGCCTGATGCGCCTTGGCGGTGGTGGTGGATTTCTTTTTTTTCGGCTTCGTCGCCGCATTCTTCGACGAAACCGTCACCGCATGGGTATGCGCCCCGGCAGTGCCCGCGACTGCTGGGGCAGCCTGAACCAGGGTGCTCAAACTAAGGCCGAGAAACAGGCTCCCGACCAGGGAGAAAACTCGCATCTTTGAACTCCAGCGGCGGCACATGACGCCAGTACCGGCACGTTTTCGCAAAAACAGTGCCGGACCTTAGTGTTTGCCTGCATTCGGGGTCAAGGAGTTTTCAGGAATAAAGTGATTCGAAGGGGTAGTAATAATTGCGAGCCGCCAGCCTGCGCGGGCCGCATTCCGGCCTAGTCGGCGATGTCGCCGGCGGTCTCCTCGGCCGCTCCGCCGAGTTGCAGCGCCCGCTCATAGAGGGCTTTGCGCTTGGCGCCGGTGAGTTCGGCGGCCAACCGGGCGGCGCGCGAGGGCGGCAGCTCCTTGAGCAGCAGCCGCAGGGTCTGCTCGGCGGAAACCACGCTGCCCGCCTCGCCGGCCGGGGCGCCGGCGACCACCAGCACGAACTCACCGCGCTGGTGGTTGTCGTCGGCCTTGAGCCAGGCCGCCAGCTCGCCGGCCGGCAGCCGAACGCTCTGCTCGAAACGCTTGGTCAGCTCGCGCGCCAGGCACACCAGCCGCCCGGCGCCCAGCTCGCTGGCCAGATCTTCGGCGCATTCGACGATGCGGTGCGGCGCCTCGTAGAACACCAGGGTGGCGGTCTCGGCCGCCAGCGCGCGCAGGCGCTCGCGACGGGCATTGGGCTTGGCCGGCAGAAAACCGGCGAAGCGGAATTCGTCGGTAGGCAGGCCGGCCACCGACAGCGCCGCGATCAAGGCGCTGGGGCCGGGGATGGCGCGCAGCTCGCCGCCCGCCTCGCGCACCGCCTTCACCAGCGCGTAGCCGGGATCGGAAACCAGCGGCGTGCCGGCATCGCTGACCAGGGCCAGGGTTTTGCCGGCGGCGAGGTCGGCCACCACCCGCGCGGCGATGCGGTCCTCGTTGTGCTCGTGCAGGGCCAGCAGCGACTGCTGGATGCCGAACTGCGCCAGCAACTGGCCGCTGGTGCGGGTGTCTTCGGCGCAGATGCCGTCGACCCGCGCCAGCACCGAACGCGCCCGTGGCGAGAGATCGCCGAGGTTGCCGATCGGCGTCGCCACCACGTACAGGCAGCCGGGCAGCAGCGGTTCTTCGACGATGGTCACGGGTGCGGAGGTCTTGAGGGGGCGTGCGATACTTTAGCCATGAACACCGCGTTCCACCGCGCCGCTCTGCTGGCCCTGCTGCTGCACACCGCCCTGCCCGCCATGGCCGAGTCGCCGGCCGCCGCCGCCCAGGCTGCGGCGGCGCGCGGCGAGTACCGCGAGGCCAGCCGGCTTTATCAGGACGCCGCCCGCCAGACCAAGGGCGGGCTGGCGGCGGACTACAGCCTGCTCGCCGCCGAATCGCTGCTTGCGGCCGGTGAACCGGCCGGCGTCGATCCGCTGCTGCAGAAGCTGCCGCCGGCCTCGCTCGACAACCGTCAGTTCCAACGCGCCGGCCTGCTGCGGGCCCGCGCCCGCCTGCAGCTGGGCGATGCCAGCGGCGCCTTGCAGGCCTTGCCGGCCAGCTTCGACGCACCGCTGGCGGTGGAAGGTCTGGCTGTGCGCGCCCAGGTGCAGTTCGCGCTCGGTGACGCGGTGGCGGGCACCGCCAGCCGGGTCGCCCGCGACCCCCTGCTCTCTCCCGAGGCGCGCGAGGCCAACTGGCAGGCGCTGTGGACCGAACTCGGTCGCGCGCCGCTGCCCGAGGGCAGCGTCAACAGCGGCAACACCCTGGTCAGCGGCTGGATCGAATTGGCGCAGCTGGCGCGCGGCGGCGCGCCCCTGGTGGCGGTGGAGGCCTGGCGCGCCAGCCATCCCGACCATCCTGGCGTCAGCCAGCTGCCAGCGCTGCTGTTGCCGGACAGCCCGGCGCCGGCACCGCTGGTGGGCGGCCGCGACTTCGCCCTGCTGCTGCCGCTCAGCGGCCCGCTGGCCAGCGCCGCGCAGGCGGTGCGCGCCGGCGCCGAGGCCGCGCGTCAGCAGGCTGGTCCGCAAGCGCCGGCCCTGAGCGTGCAGGATCTCGCTCCCGGCCTGGAAGCGGCCCAGCAGGCGGCGATCACCGCCGGTGCCGGCCTGCTGATCGGCCCCTTGCGCAAGGAAGATGTCGCTGCCCTCGCCGCCTCGCCGCTGCGGCTGCCGACGCTGGCGCTCAACTATCTGGATGCCGGCCGCAGTCCGCCGACCGGCCTCACCCCCTTCGGCCTGGCGCCGGAGGACGAAGCCCGCGCCGCCGCCGAGGATGCCGCCAACGCCGGCCAGTTGCGGGCGCTGATCTTCAGCCAGCAGGGCGACTGGGGCGAGCGCGTGGCGCAGGCCTTCCGCAGCCAGTTGGAGGCGCGCGGCGGCCGGGTGCTGGCGGAGGCGCGCTTCGCCCCCGCGACCGTGGACTTCTCCACCAGCCTCAAGCAACTGCTGGCGCTGGATGCCTCCGAGCAGCGCGGCAAGCAGCTCGCCAACATCGGCATCCGTGCCGAGGCGGCGGCGCGGCCGCGCGGCGATGTCGACGTGATCTTCATCGGCGCCCGCGCCGCCCAGGCCAAGCTGATCTGGCCGCAGCTCCGCTACTTCCGCGCCGGCCGCATCGCCACCTATGCGCCGGCGGCGGCGGCCGATGCCGGCCCTGCCGACCTCGGCGGCCTGCGCGTCTGCGACGCGCCCTGGCGCCTGGACACCACCGGCCCGCTTGCCGACCTGCGCGGCACGCTGGCGACCGTCAACCCGCGCAGTCCCGACGCCCAGCGGCTGTTCGCGCTCGGCTACGACGCCTACAACCTCGCACGGCGGATGCAGAGCGAGGGCCTGGCGCCGGGCAACGCCGTCCCGGGACTCACCGGCGAACTGGTGATCGAGGCTGACGCCGCCCTGCACCGACGGCTGAGCTGCACCACGCTGGTGGCGCCGAATCCGGTCAGCGACGAGGGCGGCGAGTGATCGCCGCGCTCAAGGCCAGGCTGGCCGCCGTGCGCGGCCAGGATGCCGAGCGCGAGGCCGAGCGCTATCTGCTGAGCCGCGGCCTGCGCACGCTGGAACGCAACTGGCGCTGCCCGCGCGGCGAACTGGACCTGGTGATGCAGGACGGCGACACCCTGGTGGTGGTCGAGGTGCGCCAGCGCGGCCACGCCGGCTATGGCGGTGCCGCCGGCTCGGTGGACCGCAGGAAGCAGCGCCGCATCGCCGCCGCCACACTGGCCTGGCTGCAACGGCATCCGCGCCAGGCCGAGGCGCCGCTGCGCTTCGACGTGCTGGCCTACGAGGCCGATGGCCGCCGCGAGTGGCTGCAAGCCGCCTTCTCCATGGACGATTTCGCATGAGCTCCCTAGAGGACCGCCTGCGCGGTCATTTCGAAGCCAGCCTCGCCGCCAAGCGCGCGACCCTGGACAGCGCCCTACCCGCCATCGCGCGCGCCGCGCGCCTCCTGGCGGCGCGCATCGACGCCGGCCACAAGGTGCTGGCCTGCGGCAACGGCGGCAGTGCCGCCGACGCCCAGCACTTCGCCGCCGAACTGGTCGGCCGCTACGAGCGCGAGCGGCCGGAACTCGCCGCCCTCGCCCTCACCACCGACAGCTCGCAGCTCACCGCCATCGCCAACGACTACGGCTACGAACAGGTGTTCGCCAAGGCGGTGCGCGGTCTCGGCCGGCCCGGCGATCTGCTGCTGGCGATCTCCACTTCCGGCAACTCGCCCAGCGTGGTCAAGGCCATCGAGGCGGCGCAAGCCAAGGGCCTGAGCGTGATCGCGCTGACCGGCAAGGACGGCGGCGCGATGGCGCGGATGCTCCAGGGCGAGGACGTGGAACTGCGCGCCGCCAGCGCCGTCACCGCCCGCGTGCAGGAAGTGCATCTCTTGTTCCTGCACTGCCTCTGCGACGCCCTGGATGAGCTGCTCTACCCCAGGCCCTGAGCCGCTGCCGGCGGCCTTCGTCGCGGCGCTGCGCGGCCTGCTGGGTGAGGCGGCGCTGCTGACCGATCCAGCCGACTGCCTGACCTATGGCTACGACAACTCACGGCGGCTGACCCTGCCGCAAGCTGTTGCCTTCGCGCAGAACCACGAGCAGGTGCAGGCCGTGGTGCGACTCTGCCACCAGTACCGCGTGCCGCTGACCGCGCGCGGGCGTGGCACCAACACCACCGGCGCCAGCGTGCCGCTGGCCGGCGGCCTGGTGCTGTCGCTGGAACGCATGGACCGCATCCTCGAAGTCTCCCCCGGCGACCGCCTGCTGCGCTGCGAGGCCGGCGCGCTCAATGGCGCGGTGCAGGCCGCCGCCGGCCGGCACGGCCTGTTCTGGGCGCCGGACCCGACCAGTGCCGCCTTCAGCACCGTCGGCGGCAACCTCGCCTGCGGCGCCGGCGGGCCGCGCGCGGTGAAGTACGGCACCGCCCGCGACGCGGTGCTGGGGCTGAAGGCGGTCACTGGCGAAGGCCGCACGCTCACCACCGGCGCCTACACCAGCAAGAGCGTGGTCGGCTACGACCTGAGCCGCCTGCTGATCGGCAGCGAGGGCACGCTGGCGATCATCACCGAGGCCACGCTCAAGCTGCTGCCCAGGCCCAGCCAGACCCGCCTGCTGCGCGCCGCCTATGCCGATGTCACTGCCGCCGCCGAGGCGGTGGCGCGGATCATGGGCCAGCCGGCGATCCCTTCGGCGCTGGAATTCCTCGACGGCGAGGCGGTGCGGCTGGCCGAGGAGTACCGGCCCACTGGCGTCCCCGCCGGCACCGGCGCGCTGCTGCTGATCGAGGCCGACGGCGAGGCCGAGACGCTGCCGGCAACGGTACGCGCCATCGAGGCGGCGGCGAGCGGCGCCGGGCTAGTCGAGCTGCGCAGCGCCGGCAGCGCTGAGGAAGCAGAGACGCTCTGGGCCTGCCGCAAGGCGCTCTCGCCCAGCCTGCGCAAGCTGGCGCCGAAGAAGGTCAATGAGGACGTGGCGGTGCCGGTCACCCAGCTACCGGCGCTGATCGCCGGGGTGCAGGCGCTGTCCCGCGCGCACGGCCTGCCCATCGTCTGCTTCGGCCATGCCGGTAACGGCAACATCCACGTCAATCTGCTCGCCAACCCGGACGACCCGGCACAGATGGGGCGCATCGAGGCTTGCCTGGCGGCGCTGTTCCGACTGGTGCTGTCGCTGCGCGGCACGCTCAGCGGCGAGCACGGTGTCGGCATCGACAAGCGCGACTACGTCGGCTGGGAGGTGGACGCCGACACGCTTGAACAGATGCGCGCGGTGAAGCAGCTCTTCGACCCGCTGGGCATCCTCAATCCCGGCAAGGCCCTGCCGACGGCAACAGGCATCTAATTTCGGTAAGCGCCGAAATAGTCCCAGAAGGCTTCGGTGGCCGAGTAGTCCCGCGCGGTCAGGCCGATGCTGCTGGCCAGCCCCTGGAAAGTGCCGCCCGGCCACGCGTGGCCGCCACCGTTGATCTTGTAGAAGCGCAGCTCGTTGCCCTGCGCGCAGCCGGTGTAGCGGGTGAGATCGGTGGTGGTGCCGTCGAGCGCGGTATTCGGCAGCGCTTCCGTGCTCTCACCGGTGCAGCCCTGGGCATCGACCCAGTGCGCCACCGAGGTGGCCGCCGAGGAGAAGCCGCTGAGGCCGTCGAAGGCCACTACCGGGTCCAGGGTGCCGAGCATGTAGGCGATCGGCCGCGCCGGACTGCTCGCGCAAGCGGCGGCGATGGATGGGCGCAGCACCGCCGAGACCACGCCATAGGCGGCGAATGCGCCCGGATTCGAGCAGGCATAGCGCTCCACCATCGCGCCGCCGTTGGAAAAGCCGCTGAGGTAGAAATGCTGGGCATCAATATGCGCGGTGCCGCGCAAACGCTGCACGACGGCGCTGATCAGGCCAATGTCGTCGATGCCACGGGTATCGGAAGGGTCCTCCGACCAGCGGAGGTCGGTGGCCTCGGGCAACACCGCCACTAGGCGCTGACTGGCAACCAGCGCCGCCGCCTCGACCTGATCGGACATGCCCTGCGGAGTTCCGTTGTTGCCGTGCAGGAACATCATCACCGGCACATCCGCGTTCAGGCCCTGCGGACGGACGACCAAGTAGCTGCGCAGCACGCCCTGATGGCTCAGCGTCTCGACACCGGCTTCCGTGCCTCGCCAGAGAACCATCTGGCGGCCATCGACCGTGACGGTGGCGGAGTCGCGATCAGTGGGTCCACTCACGTAGCCATCGGTCGGCAGCGGTTGCGAGCCCGAGCTACCGCTGCTCGAACCGCTGCCACTGGAGCTGCCACTGCTCCCCGAGCCACTGCCGCTGGAACCGCCACTGCCGCCGCTGCTCCCGCCCGAGGAGCTGCCACCGCCGCCCGAACTCCCCCCGGAGTCGCCGCCCCCTCCGCAAGCGGCCAGAAGCAACAGGGAAAGCAAGACCATCAACAGCCCACGACACCGACACAATGTCTCAGCTCGCATGATCTACCTCCCAATACAGGTCCGGCGGTCGCGATCTCGCCGAGAGTGCGGCGGCCAGCTTGCACCCGGCTAGAGGGGATTGCCAGACCGCCTACTTAACCACCCGCAGGTGCCCCCGTCCCTTGGGCTTGGGCGGCTCCGGCGGCTCATCCTGGGAAACCACGGGATCGGCCCCTGTCTCGGCGTCGGTTTCTCCCTCCGGCGGCTCCACCTCGCCGAACACCAGACCCTCGCCGTTTTCCCGGGCGAAGATCGCCAGCACCGCGCCGGAGGGAATCACCACCTCGAAGGGCCGGCCGGAAAACCGGGCGGAAAACCACAGGGGATCGTCGTCGAGGTGCATGGACTGCACCGCCATCGGCGACAGATTGAGGGTGATGCGACCCTCCTGCACGTACTGACGGGGCACCGCCACGCCCGGATAGTCGGCGGCCACCAGGATGTGCGGGGTGTGGCCGTTGTCCACCGCCCAGTCGTAGATGGCCTGGATCAGGTACGGACGGCGGGATTTATGGGTCTTTGACACGGCCAGCACTCGACAAGCGAAAACAGGCGCCAAGGATAGCCGGCCGCCTTGGCGGCCGGGCCGGATTTCAGCGGCCGGTGAAGAAACGCCGCACCGCCGGCCGCTGGGCCAGACGTTCGGCGTAGTTGCGCACCGGCTCGGGCGGCTCGATGCCGCGCGCGAACACCCCTTGCAGCCAGACCGCCCAGGCGCTGTCGACGAGGCTGAACTCCGGCCCCAGGAACCAGCCACGGGCGCTGAACGAGCGGGCGCTGACCGCCAGGGTCTGCCCCAGCTTGAGACGCGCCGCCTTGGCGGCCGCCTTGTCGCCAGCGGCCTCCTCCAACAGCGGGAACAGCTCCTGCTCGAAGCGCTCCAGCACCATCCGCGCCCGCGCCCGGCCAGCGGGATCGGTGGGCATCAGCCGTGGATGCGGATAGCGCTCTTCCAGGTATTCGGCGATGACCCTGGCACCGGTGATCAGCAACTCGCGGTCGGCCAGGGCCGGCAGCCGTTGCTCGGGGTTGAGCACCAGCAAGTCTTCATTGGGTGGCGCGCCGGCACGCAGGCGGTCGACACGCGCATCGACCACGTCCTTCTCGGTGAAGATCAGCCGCGCCCAGTCGCTCCAGAGATCACTGCCGGCGTAAAGCACCAAGCCCGCGACCGGCGCGGGCTTGGGGGGGAGGCTGTTGCGGGGACGACGCAGGCTCATGATCTGGCGGCTCGACTAGCGGGCCGCCAGGCCAACAGCCAGGGCGCTGAATCTCAATGCACGTCCTTCCAGTATTCCTTCTTCAGGGCATAGGCCAGGACGAAGAAGACCGAGAGGAAAGCCAGAACCTTCCAGCCAAACGCGATGCGGTGGTTGCGGCCCGGCTCGGCGGCATAGACCAGGAAGTTGGTCAGATCGCCGACGAACTTCTTGTACTCCTCCGGCGACAGCTTGCCCTTCTGCACCAGCTCGAACGGCTTGGCGCCGTGCTCGCCTTCGGCCGCAGCCTCACCGTGGTGCTCAACTTTGGCCTGCAGGCCCTGCAACTCCCAGAGCACGTGCGGCATGGAAGCCCCCGGCAGCACGGTGTTGTTGACGCCCAGCGGACGGCTGGGGTCGAGGTAGAAGCTCTGGAGATAGGTGTAGACCCACTCGGCACCGCGCGAACGGGCGGTCAGCGACAGGTCGGGCGGCTGGGCACCGAACCAGTCAGCAGCGTTCTTCGGCAGGGCCGAAACGATGGTGTCACCCGGCTTTTCGCTGGTGAACATCAGATTGGCCTTGAGCAGCTCCTCGGGAATCTGGAGATCCTGGGCCAGACGGTTGTAGCGCAGGTATTTCAGACCGTGGCAGCCCGAGCAGTAGGCCATGAAGTCGCGGGCACCGCGCTGCAACGAGGGCAGGTTGCCGGTGTCGGCGCGGAAGTACTGCAACTCGGCACCGCCGGAAGACGCCAGGGCCGCGCCCGAGGCGCCGATGCCCGCCAGCGCCAGCAGGCCGGAGGCGAGAATCTTAGTGAGCGTCATGGGTCACGCGCTCCGGTTCGGTCTTGTAGGAATCCATCTTGGTGTAGACGGGCATGAGGAAGAAGAACAGGAAGTACACCACGCTGCCGATCTGCGACACCAGCTTGCCCAGCGGGCTGGGTGGCTGCATGCCGTAGTAGGACAAGGCGATGAAGGCGATGGTGAACAGCGTCAGGGCGATCTTGAACAGCGGGCCCTTGTAGCGGATCGACTTCACCGGCGAGCGGTCCAGCCAGGGCACGAAGAAGATCACCAGCACCGCGCCGAACATGGCGATCACGCCCGGCAGCGCCGAGCCGAACAGCGGCGGGGTGGCGCGCAGGATCGCGTAGAAGCTGCCGAAGTACCAGGCCGGGGTGATGTGCTCGGGGGTGTTGATGGCGCTGGCCGGGGTGAAGTTCGGCTTCTCAAGGAAGTAGCCGCCGCCGTCCGGAGCCCAGAAGATGATGCCCGCGAAGATCATCAGGAACACGGTGACGCCAACGATGTCCTTCACCGTGTAGTACGGGTGGAAGGGAATGCCGTCGAGCGGGATGCCGGTGGCCTTGTCTTTGTGCTTCTTGATCTCGACGCCGTCGGGGTTGTTGGAGCCGACTTCGTGCAGCGCGATCAGGTGGGCGACCACCAGGCCGACCAGCACGAAGGGCAGCGCGATGACGTGCAGCGAGAACAGGCGGTTGAGCGTGGCATCGGCCGGCGAGTAGTCGCCCTGCACCCAGATCACCACGTCGGGACCGATCACCGGGATGGTGCCGAACAGGCTGATGATCACCTGCGCACCCCAGTAGCTCATGTTGCCCCAGGGCAGCACGTAGCCACAGAAGGCTTCGGCCATCAGCACCAGGAAGATCAGCGCGCCGAACACCCAGATCAGCTCACGCGGCTTCTTGTAGCTGCCGTAGAGCAGGCCGCGATACATGTGCATGAACACGACGATGAAGAACGCCGAGGCGCCGGTCGAGTGCATGTAGCGGATGATGTTGCCCCAGGGCACATCGCGCATGATGTATTCGACCGAGTCGAAGGCGGTCTCGGCACCCGGCTTGTAGTGCATGGTCAGCACGATGCCGGTGATCAGCTGGTTGACCAGCACCAGCAGCGCCAGCGAGCCGAAGTAGTACCAGAAGTTGAAGTTCTTCGGCGCGTAGTACTCGGAGAGATGATCCTTCCACAGCTTGGTCAGCGGGAAGCGGTCGTCGATCCAGCCGAGGAAGCCGGTGGTCTTGTACGGGTTGGGAACAATGGCCATGTCTTAAAACTCGCTCGCGGAACTTAGGCCTGGTCTTCGCCGATGACGACCGAGAGGTCGCTGGCGAAGCGGTGCGGCGGGATCACCAGATTGACCGGGGCCGGAGAGCCCTTGTAGACGCGGCCGGCGAGGTCGAACTTGGAACCGTGGCAGGGGCAGAAGAAGCCACCTTCCCAGTGAGGGTGAATGTCCGGCGCGGGGTGCTCGGGACGGAAGGTCGGAATGCAGCCGAGGTGGGTGCAGTTGCCGATGGTGACCAGCACATCCGGCTTGATCGAGCGACCGGCACCCTTGACGTAGGCCGGCTGCAGCGAACTCTTGGACTCGGGGTCGGTCAGATCGGCGGTGACCTTGTCGAGGCTGGCGACCATCTCGGGGGTGCGACGCACAACCCAGACCGCCTTGCCGCGCCAGGTGACGCTGAGCTTCTGGCCCGGCTCCACCGCCGTCAGGTCAACGGTGACCGGAGCGCCAGCCGCCTGCGCCTTGGCACTGGGCCTCAGGGAGGCCAGGAACGGCCAAACCACGGCAGCGCCGCCCACCACGCCCATGCCGGTAGTGGCAAGCGTGAGGAAGCGGCGGCGGCTGGTGTCGACGCCTTCGGTACTCATGTACGGATACCCTCGCTGGAATTCGAAAATTTGGCTGGGAACTGGCCTGCGGCCGCATAGAGCGGGCCGCAATCCCGAAACTCGGCAAGTATAACGGCGCGCCCGGGGCGACGTCACCGTTTGCCCTCCCCCGCCCGGGCGGAACTCGCCGGGGCGCGGAGGGCGGACCTGCCTCAGAACTGGTAGCGCACGTAGAGCTGTGCGAAGTCGCGGTCGCGGTACAGATTGGATGCGCCCTTGCCGCCAGTGAACCAGGTGTAGCCAGGATTGATCGACAGCGAGGACTTGTAGCGCACCTCGAAGTTGATGCTCGCGGTCTTGCGGCCCTCGACGAAATTGGTGTCGAGCGGCTGCGGCGCGGTGCCGTTCATGTCGTGCTGCCAGATGATCTGGGGCTGGAAGCTGATGCCCGGGAACACGCTCTCGTAACGGATGATGCTGATGATCCGGTAGCCCCAGGAGAACTTGTCCGGATACAGGCTGAGGTCGGCCTGGTGCGGGTTGAAGCGCAGGCCATCCGGACCGTAGGAGCAGGTCGGATTGGTCGAGCAGGCCTGCCGACGGGTGGCGTCGGTGTAGTAGGAGCCGGAACCGTCGGCACCGGCGCTGGCATGGGTGTAGGTACCCGGCGCCTCGAACTGGAGCACGTCCAGCGGCGGCAGGTCCGGGATCCAGGTGCCGCCCACTTCCAGCACGCCGAGAATCTGGTCGGCGCCGATCCAGTTGTCGGTCGCGCCCAGCACCTGGGTGGCGCCGAAGTTGAACTGGTAAACGCCGAGCTGCTCGTAGCCGCGGATGTAGCCCGGATTGTTGTGGTCGTAGGGCCGGGTCGGGTCGCTGCCCGGGTTCTCGCCCACTGCACCACCCCGGTAGGGAATGATGAAGCTGGGGAACGAGCGCGAGGAGCCGGTCATGTGGCCGACCAGCAGGTCGAAGGTGTCGTTGTAGGCGCCGGGAGTGCCGTTGGCATCGACCACGTAATCGCTGCCCGGATAGAGCACCGGGTTGCCGTTGGCGTCGGTGCCGATGCCGCCGACGGCATTGATGTTGCCGCCCAGCGAGTCCACCAGCGGCCCCAGAGCGGCCTGCAACTGCGGCGGCAAGGCGCCCAGCGCCAGGCCGGTGCCATTGCCGGTTCCGGCGCAGGGCGTGCCGCCGACGGTCGGGTTCTGGCACAGCGACAGCGTCGGCCCGAAGGCGCCGAACAGCAGGTCTTCGAGATCCACCTGTAGCGGCATGTTCGGCCGGTACGCCACCTCGCCCTGGATCGAGTACTCGCCAAGCGTGGTGTTGAACGACACCCCGAGCATCTTGATGTTCTTCGGGTACTCGAACTGCAGCTTGGCACTGTCGAACGGCACCGCCGAGTAATCGTTCACCGTCTTGGTCTGGCCGGTGGCCGGATCAATGCGGTAGGAGTCGGGGTCGTTGGGATTGGTCAGGCTGGCGAGCAAGGGAATGCCCGGGCAGTCGGCCAGGAACTGCAGGGTGCTGCGCGAATAACGGCCGCAGGAGTCGATCGAAGCGTAGGTGCTGATATAGGGCAGCTTCGAGTGGTAGTTCATGAAGTAGAAACCCAACTCGGTGCCGTTGTTGAGCCATTCCGCGAAGTACTTCAGGGAGATGCCGTACTGGTTGCTCAGACCAAAGCGGTCGGGTTCGTTGTCGGGCAGCCGCTGCGCCTGAAGGCTGGTATCGGTCAGCCCCGACAGCGGGTTGTCGATCAGCCGGCCCTTGCCGTCGGCATCCTCGGCGGCACCACCGAAGCTGATGGTGGCGAAGTTGCCGGCGTTGTCGGTACCGAGGTCGGCAAAGGAGAAGTAGGAGCCGGGCGCGGGAATCTCCACCGGCTGCCACTCGAACTGGTAGTAGGCCTCGATGGTGGCGTTCTCGAACGGCTCGAAACTGCCGAATGCCGAGGTCTGCGGCGTGAAAACCTCCTCCACCGCGAAGCCGGTGCGCAGGAAATTGTTGGCGTTGACCGGCTGGGCCTGGTTCACCGAGTTGATCACCAGCAGGGTGGACTCGCCCCAGTTGATGGTCTGCCGCCCCAGCTTGTAGGTCAGCTCGCGGTCGAACGGCAATGGCGCCTTGCCGTAGAACACCGCGTCCAGCAACTGGAAGTTCTGACCGATCTGCCTGAGGGTCGCGGCGTCGGTGCGCTTGCTGTTCACCTGCGCGCCGGGGCCGTAAAGGATGCTGCACGGCAACCCGAGAGGGTTGCGCGCGGCATCGCAGGGTCGCGAATCGGTGCGCGGCAGCGGCAGATTCTGCAAGGCCGTAACGGCATTGCCGACCTGCAGATAGTTGTCCTTGGTGATGCGGTTGGGGTGGTTCTCGGTGAAGTCGTTGTTCACCAGATCGTAGAAGTACAGCGCGCGGGCGAAAAAGCCGTAGTCACCGTAGTTGAGCGTCAAGTCCTGGGTGAGCTTGATCGGCGCCTGGGTGAGGTCACCCTTGTCGTAGTTCAGGTTGCCGTCGTCGAAATTGTTCGAGAACTGCCCCGGCACTTCCGACAGCCGCGCCGCCGGGTAGGTCTGGGCACGGAACAGGCCCTGACAGGACTGATAGAGCGGCGTGCCGTTGGCCTTGCGGCCGCAGACATTGGGATCGAGATTGGCCTTGCCCACCAGCGACTGCGAGCGCTCCTGCATGCGCCACTGCGCACCGGCGGTGATGGTGGAATTGAGCACGCCGGTGATGCCCTCATCGCCGTAGGGAAACGTGAATTCCACCGCGTGGGCACTCCCCTGCCAGACCAGTGCCGCGAACAGGGCCAGCAGCAGCCCAGGACGTCCAAGACGGTACCCCATGCTCTCTCCTCCTCTCTCTCACGCACTGGCCCGCAGACGCGGACTCTTAAAATTTGCGGCGCCCTGACAACAGCGCCTGCTTATTCATGGAAGGTAGCAGCAGCCTCCGAGCAGCCGCAATACAGGCAAAAAAGAAAGTGAGAAAAGAAAAAGGACGCCGGGGGCGTCCTTTTCTCAACCGCTGCAACAATTCAGAACAGGTACTTGGCAAACACCTGGGCATAGTCGCGGTCGCGCAACAGGTTGTAGCTGCCGCCGCCGGTGAACCAGGTGTAGCCGAGATTGAACGAGAAGCTGGACTTGTAGCGGGTCTCCAGCAGGGCCGAGACGGTCTTGCGCCCCTGCACGAAGTTCTCGCCTGGCCCCGGCGCGGTGCCGTTGACGTCGTGGCTCCAGACCAGGAAGGGTTGCAAGGAAATGCCCGGCAGCACGCTCTCGTACTTGACGATGGCGATCATCCGGTAGCCCCAGGAGAAGCGGTCGGTGTAGCCCTCGGGATCCTGCTGGTGCGGATTGAACCGCGCGCCGTCGGCACCGTAGGAGCAGGTCGGGTTGGTGGAGCAGGCCATGCGCCGGGTTTCGTCGGTGAAGTAGCCGCCCGAGCCGTCGGCACCGGCGCTGGCATGGGTGAAGGTGCCGGGCGCCTCGATCTGCAATTGATCCAGCGGCGGCAGGTCGGGCACCCAGGTGGCGCCGAACTCGGCCAGCAGCAGAATCTGATCGGCGGCGAAGGGATTCTCGGTGGCTCCCAGCACGCGGGTCGCGCCCAGGTTGAACTGATACACCCCGAAGCGCTCGTAGCCACGGATGTAACCCGGATTGTTCGGGTCCAGCGCCTTGCTGCGGTCGGTGGGCGCGTTCTCGCCGACCACGCCGCCACGGTAGGGGATGATGAAGCTGGGGAAGGAGCGCGCCGAGCCCGGCAGATGGCCGACACCGAGGTCGAAGGTATCGGGGAAGGGATTGTTGCCGTTGGCGTCGAGAAAATCGCTGGGGCCGTAGAGCGTGCCCAGGTAGGCACTGTTGGTGTCGATGCCTACCGTGGTGCCGGCGCAGCCACTACCGACCGGCAGCACATTGGGCACGCCCACCGGCAGGCCCAGACCGGACAGCAGATTGTTGAGCGCGGTGCTGGCTGCGCCCAGGTTCAGTCCCGGCAGCGCCAGCCGCGCCAGGTTCTGGTCGTGGCAGCGGGTAAGCGTCGGGCCGTAGGCGGCAAACACCAGATCTTCCTGGTCCACCTGCAAGGGCAGGTTGGGGCGGTAGGCCACCTCGCCCTGCAGGGAGTAATCGCCGACCGTGGTGTTGAAGGAGATGCCGTAGAGCTGGATGTTCTTCGGGTACTCCAGCATGAAGCTGGCGGTATCCAGCGGCGCGGCGCTGGAACTGGCATTGCTGGGATCCACCGACAGCTGCGGAATGCCCGGGCAGGCAGCGACGAAGCTGAGCGGATCGTAGGCGTCGATGCCCAGGGCATTGCCTTCACGGCGGGCACAGCTGGCGTCGGCGGCAAAGAAGCTCGCGTAGGGCAGACGCGAGTGGTAGTTCATGAAGTAGAAGCCGAACTCGCTGCCGGAGTTGATGTTCTCGGCGTAGTACTTGAGCGCGACGCCGAACTGGCCTGCGGCGTCCGGTTCCAGATCGGGCTGGCGCTGCAGGCGCAAGGTGGTGTCGGTGATACGCGCCAGCGGGTTGTACTGCAGCGAGGCCTTGCCGTCCGGATCTTCGGCGGCGCCACCAAAGCTGGCGAACACGTAGTCGCCCGCGTTGTTGGTGCCGACATCAATGGTGGAGAAATAGGTGCCCGGGGTCTGCGCTTCCACCGGCTGCCATTCGAGCTGGTAAAAGGCCTCCAGCGTGGCGTTCTCGAACGGCTCGAAGCTGGCAAAGGCCATCGCCACCGGCGTGAACACCTCCTCGACCTGGGTGCCGATGCGCATGAAGTTGTTGGCGTTAACCGGCTGCGCCTGATTGATCGAGTTGAGCACCAGCAGGGTGGACTCGCCCCAGTTCACGGTCTGGCGGCCGAGCTTGAAGCTGAGCATCTTCTCGTCGCTGAACGGCAACGGCAGCTTGCCGTACACGTAGGTGTCGAGGAACTGGTAGTCCTGGCCGGCCTGGCGCAGCACCTCCTTGTCCCTGCGCTGGTTGCGCACCACGGCACCGGGTCCGTACACGCGGGCGCCCGGGTAAGGCAGGGTGAAGCCCGGATTGAACGAGGAATAGCCGACGCTGGCAGCGTTCTCGGCGGTAATGCGGTTCGGGTGGTATTCCTCGAAGTCGTCGTTGACGAAATCGTGGAAGAAAAGGGTACGGGCGAAGAAGCCGAAATCGCCGTAAGCCAGAGTGAGATCCTGAGTGATCTTCAGCGGCGCCTGGATGAGGTCGCGCTTGTCGTAATTGAGATTGCCGTCGTCGGCATTCAGCGAGTACTGGCCGGGAGCGGCCGCCAGCGTCTGCGCGGGATACAGCTGATCGCGGAATACCGCCTGGCAGGACTGGTTGGGAATGCCGCAGACCGTCGGATCGACGTTGGACTTGCCGACCAGGGCCGCGCTGCGCTCCTGCATGCGCCAGGCGGCGCCGACGGTCACCACGGTGTTGAGCACGCCCTTCACTTCGTCGTCGCGGTAGGGGAGCTTGAATTCGATGGCCTGCGCCGGCAGGGCGGCCAGCAGCAGGGTCAAGGCGAGATAGCGATACGGCAGTGACACGGGAACTCCCTGGGGATCTGGCGCGGTCGGTGGCTGCCGGCACGGCGAGCCGCCAGGGCATAGGGCTTCCCCGGAGGCACTATTTACCGTTTGTTCAGCAGCCCGAGCATGGTAAGGCAAGCCCCCGGAGAATGGGTAAAAAAATGACTTAGCCGTCACCGTTTTCGGGCCAGCCAGCCGCCGCATGGCAGGCCAGCCCCGCGCCACCGTCCACCGAGGTCCAGACCGGACGCTGACGCTGGCAAAGCGCACGCGCCAACTCGCAGCGGGGTGCAAAAACGCAGCCTGTTCGCGCGTCACGCGCGCTGACCACGGAGCCGGGGATCGCCGACAGCGGTCGCCCCAGCGGACTGTCGAGACGGGGACGACAGGCAATCAGACCGCGCGTGTAGGGGTGCCTGGCCTGCCCGAGCACCTGCGGCACCGGTCCGCGCTCCATCATCCGGCCACCGTAGAGCACCAGCACCTGGTCGGCGACCTCGGCGATCACGCCAAGGTCGTGGGAAATCATCAGCAAAGCCAGGCCGAACTCGCGCCGCAGGTCTGCCAGCAGGCGCAGCACCTCGGCCTGCACGGTGACATCGAGCGCGGTGGTGGGCTCGTCGGCGATCAGCAGCGCCGGCTTGAGCAGCAACATCATCGCGATCATCACCCTCTGGCGCATGCCGCCGGAAAACTCGTGCGGGCACTGCCGCAGGCGGCGGCGGGCGTCGCCGATGCGCACCGCCTCCAGCATGCGCAAAGCCTCGGCCTCGGCACTGCCCTGCCCCAGGCCGCGATGCACGACCAGCATCTCGGTGAGCTGGCTGCCGATGCGCAGGTAGGGGTTGAGGCTGCTCATCGGATCCTGGAACACCATGCCGATGGCGCTGCCACGCAACCGGCGCCGCGAGGCCTCGGGGAGCGCCAGTAAATCCTGCCCCTGGAAGCGCAGCGAACCCTGCACGCGGGCCTGCTCGGGCAGAAGACCCAGCAGCGCCAGCGCACTCTGCGACTTGCCAGAGCCGGACTCGCCAACCAGGCCCAGACAGCCGCCCGCCTCCAGCGTGAAAGAAAGGCCGTCCACCACCCTGCCACGCGGGTAGTCGATGCTCAGGTCTTCCACTTCCAGCAGGGCCATGGTGCTAGTCCGCACCGCGCTCGAGGGCATCGCTCAGGGCGTCGCCGAGGCGGTTGAGGCAGAGCAGCGTCAGCGCCAGCAGGCCGGCCGGGAACAGCAGTGTCCAGGGCGTGCGCTCCATCTCGCGGGCGCCGTCGTTGACCAGCGCGCCCCAACTGGTGGCCGGCTCCTGCACCCCCAGGCCCAAGAAGCTCAGGAAGGATTCGGTGAGGATCACCTGCGGCACGGTCAGCGTCGCCACCACCGCCACCGTACCCAGCAGGTTGGGCAGGATCTGGCCCCAGAGAATGGCGAAATCGCCCAGGCCCGAGGCGCGCGCTGCGAGCACGAACTCGCGCTGCTTCAGGGCCAGGGTCTCGCCCCGGACGATGCGCGCCATGTCCAGCCAGTTGATCGCGCCGATGGCGACGAACACCAACCAGAACTCACGGCCGAACAGCACCATCAGCAGGATCACCAGAAACAGAAACGGCAGGGCGTAGAGGATGTCCACCGCACGCATCATCAGCTCGTCGAGCCGGCCGCCGAAGTAGCCGGCGATGGCACCGTAGGCGACGCCGATCAGCAGCGAGACCGCAGTGGCGGCGATACCGACCAGCAGCGACACCCGGCCACCTTCCAGACTGCGCACGAAGACGTCGCGACCGAGACCGTCGGTGCCGAACCAGTGCCGCCCGGCCCACTGCGGCGGCTGCGCCCAGTCGGCGTCGAAGTCGATGCTGTCCACCGCATAGGGCGACAACAGTGGGCCGAGCAGGATCAGCAGCAGAAGCAGGCTCAGCAAGGCCGCCGCCAGCAACGCACCGCGATCACGGCGCAACAGCGGCCACAGGCCTTCCGCCATCGTGCTCATGCTCGCCGCAGCCTGGGGTCAAGCAGGCCGTAGAGCAGATCGACCAGAAAGTTGAACAGCACGATCATCGCGCCATAGACCAGCACCACACCCAGCACCAGGGTGTAGTCGCGATTGAGTGCCCCCTGCACGAAGTAACGACCGATGCCAGGCAGACCGAACACCTGCTCGACGACTACGGAGCCGGTGATGAGTCCAGCGGTGGCCGGGCCCAGATAAGAGAGCACCGGCAGCAAGGCCGGCTTCAGGGCGTGCACCAGTACCACGCGGGACTCCGGGAGCCCCTTGGCGCGAGCGGTACGAATGTACGGCTGGCGCAGCACCTCCAGCATCGAGCCGCGCAACAGCCGGGCGATGGCGGCGATCTGCGGCAGCGCCAGTGCCAGCACCGGCAGCAGCAGATCGCTCCAGCGACCCGGTTCCCAGCCGCCCGCCGGCAGCCAGCGCAGCAGCACCGCGAACAGCAGCACCAGCAGTGGGCCCACCACATAGCTGGGCACCGAGATGCCCAGCATCGCCAGACTCATCAGGCCCCGGTCCAGCACGCTTCCCGGCCGCAGGCTGGCGACGACGCCCGTGGCTCCACCGAGCAGCAAGGCCAGCGCCATCGCCAACAATCCCAGGCTCAGCGATACCGGCAAGCCTGCCGCGATCAACTCGCGCACCCGGAAGCCCTGGTACTGGAATGAGGGCCCGAGATCACCGCGCAGCAGTCCGCCGAGATAGCGCAGGTATTGCTGCGGCAGGGGTTCGTCGAGGTGGTATTCGGCACGCAGGCTGGCCTCGATCTCCGGCGGCAGACTGCGCTCGCCATCGAAGGGGCCGCCGGGAGCGAGGCGCATCAGGAAGAAGCTGAGCGTCACCAGCAGCAGCAGGGTCGGCAGCGCCGTGAGCAAGCGCAGCAGCGCATAACGACTCACCGTGCCGCCTCGCCCGGACGCCCGACGATGCGCAGATCCTTGCTGTAATGGATGTCCAGCGGATTGTCCTGCCAGCCCTGGACCCAGGGCTTCACCAGATGCTTGGAGGTGTAGGTGTAGATCGGCAGCAGCGGCTGGTCACGCAGCAGCATTTGCTCGGCCTGCGCGAGGTGCTGGCGGCGACGCTCGGAGTCCGCTTCTGCGGCTGCCAACGCCAGCAAGCTGTCGTAGTCCGGATTGCTGTAGGCCATGTCGTTCTGGCCGTGGCTGGAATGCAGGATGTCGGTAAAGGCCGTGGGGTCGTCGTAGTCGGCGATCCAGACCGCACGGAACAACTGGGTGATCTTGCGCAGATTGCGATTCTGGATAAAGACCTTGAACTCCTCGTTGAGCAGCGTGGTGCGCACACCCAGCCACTGCTTCCACATCGCCGCCACCACTGTCGCGATGCGCTTGTGATCCTCGTGGGTGTTGTAGCGCAGTTCCACCTCCAGCGGCCGCTGCTCGGAGTAGCCCGCCTCCGCGTACAGGCGCCTGGCTTCGGCCAGCCGCCGCTCGCGCGACCAGTCGGCCCATTCCGGCCGTTGCGGCGTGTAGCCACTCAAGCCCGGCGGCAGCAGGCTATACGCCGGCAGCGCGAGACCGTTCATGACCTTATCGACGATCACCTGGCGATCCACCGCCAAGGTCAAGGCCCTGCGCAGCTTGGGGTTGTCCTTGAACGGTGGGCGGGAGCAGTTGAAGCCGTAGAAGTAGGTTCCGAGATAGCTGGAAACATGCAAATCCTGGCCATAGTGCTGGCGCAACCATGGCGCCTGCTGCAAGGGAATCTCGTAGGTCACGTCCAGTTCGTCGGCGCGATACCGCTTGAGCTCGGTATTGCTGTCCTCGGAGGGCTGGTACACCACCGTGTCGATGGCAGTACGCGCATCGTTCCAGTAATAGCGGTTGCGCTTCAGGCGAATGGACGACTGCGGCGTCCAGGACTCCAAGGTGTAGGCGCCATTGCTGACCAGACGGCCAGGGCGTGCGAAATCCTTGCCCCAGCGCTCCAGGCTGGGGCGGTGGATGGGGAAGGTAGAGGGGTGGGATAGCAACCCGAGGAAGTACGGCCGAGGCGAGCTCAGACGGATTATTAGAGTCTGCGCATCGATCACTTCCACGCCAAGCTCTCTAAGTTGCCGCGCCCCAACCATCACCTCCGTCGCGCCTTCGATAGGTGCCAGCATCTGGGCATAGGCAGAACCGGTCGCTGGATCGACACTGCGACGCAGACCATCAGCAAAATCCTCTGCCGTTAGTGGATCGCCATTCGACCAACGCGCCTGCGCGCGCAGTTGGAACCGGTATTCCCGGCCGTCGGGACTGACCTCCCAGCGCTCCGCCGCGCCGGCAACGACCTCACCGCGAGACGACAAGCTGGTTAGTCCCTCGTAGAGGTCGCGTACGATGTTTGACGCGCTGACGCCCTCGACTCGCTGTGGGTCCAAGGTTTCAGGTTCGTTCCCATTGCCGACGCTCAGTCGTGACTCCGCCGCGCAAAAATGGGCTGGGCACAACAGCAGCGCAGCCAGCATCTGCCAGCAGAGCTTTCGCGCCGGGAAACTCACGACCAAGCTTTCGCCGAGACCGGCTTTTCTAGTCGCGGCTTCGGAGTCACACACCCGCAGCGTGCCAAGCCAGTAAGGGTGCCCGTGACGTAAACCGCCCCTAGAAAGCTTGATCTCCTGAACCGCATCCCGAGCCGCGAAGCCGACGCCCCGGTGAAGCCGGCCGAATAGCGCGGAGACATATTGAACCGGCAAACAATCGGGAGAGAGCTGAATCTCCAACCTGACGATACCGTTGCTATGTACAGGTATTCCTCTGACCTAACGCGGCTCATGAGGCAAGCCCAATATGGAGCCAGGTCACGTCAGATTGTGGGCATGGCTAGCAGGCTCATAACCCTTCGCTCGGAGTCAGTTCGTTATAACTATCCATTGCCGCCAGTACCGCGCTGATGTTCTCCCTCTCAATCGTGCTGAGGCGGGGATTCCAAACATCACAAATCAGCACCACGCGAACTTCGTTGCTGTTGTTCCAGGCCTCGTGCTCAATGGTGTCGTCGAAGATCCAGGCCTGGCCAACACGCCACTCTCGGATTTCATTACCCACACGGAAACCGCAGCCCGAAGGAACCACCAAAGGGAGGTGCATCACCAAACGGACGTTGGCTACGCCGGTATGCGGCGGAATTCGGGTTTGCGGCTTTAGCACAGAGAACATCGCCGCCGGCATGCGCCCCGCAGCTTGCGGTTGCGGCAACTTTGCCAACGCCGCCATCGTAGCCGGGCAGCGTAAACAGTTCTCTTCGTAACGGCGCCCGTGATGAAAAAAATGAAACGCGCTCCAGCTCAGCGAGCGATTCAATGCAGCCCATTGGTCTAGCGGAATGCCGTCGGGGTAATCAACATAGGGGGTGAACCCCTGCTCTACCGCCATAATTTGGGCGAGCTCCTGCTGAATTCGCGGAGTAGCTGCTTCCAGTTCTTCCAACCAGGGGAACTCGCCTCGCTCCCAAAACTCGGTTGCAGGCAGGCCGGGGTAGAAATAGTCTGTCGGCTCCTGTCGGAAGCGCGGCTTGAGGCCCAAAGTGGAGTCGACAAAGTTGGCGAGCCGTCGTCCCACCACACCGCTGTTGGTCTCTGTAATCAGCGGGACTATCTGGTTTAGGTGCTCACGCATTCCGCGCAGATAGCGTTCGTAAACCAAACGCCCATGTCGTATGGCCTGGAGGCTAGCTGAGTCTAGCCGACTATCCGCCGGCGCCTGGGTGAGCGCAACTCCGTACGCGCGGGCTGCTTCCTTCGATTTTCCGTCTCTTTCTAGCAACGTCGCCCTCATCAGAAGGGCGAGAAAGAAACGTGGATCAAGACGCAAGGCCTGATCGACGGCGACCATTGCGCCCGAATAATCGCAGCAAGCTCTGCTGGCGGCCGCAAGGTGGAGCCACAAACCGGGGTCCGACGAGTGCAGATTCAATGCCTGTTTGAGGCGGTCCCGTGCCGTCTCAGCATCGGCAGCAGCCATCGCCTCACTGGCCTGCTGATGCAGTACCGATAGGGTCTGTTGAATCGTTCTCGACAGTTCCACCGTCAAACCCACCCTCGTCGTCTTTACGTGCTAGCAGATTATCCAAAAAAAAACGGCGGGTCTTACGAACCCGCCGCTTTGATTGCAAACAACAGTGCTGCTTTAGAAATCCAAGGTCACGCTGGTGAACAGGAAGCGTCCCATGGAATCGTACACCTGAGGATAGGTGTTACCGCTGCCGACAACGGAGGTCGTGGCGCCGGAGCCCACCAACGGCGGCTCGTTGTCCAGGACGTTCTGGATACCGGCGCGCACGGTGTACTTCTTCGCAAGGCGGATGCTGCCGAACAGATCGAAGTAGCTCTGACCCGACAGCTTGTCGTCACGGAGATTGTTAAGACCAGAACCGTCAGCCTCGACCTCACCGATGTAGCGCCAAGCCAGCGAAACCGCCGAGTCATACCAGGGCATCTGCCAGCTACCACGCAGTTTGTGCCGCCACTGCGAAACCGGCGCGCCGCACTGCGGACCGTACTTACCGACGCAGTTGTAGGCCAGGCTTTCGTCACCCGGGATCGGGGAAACCTTCTGCTGGGTGTTCAGAGTACCGACGTAATCGACCACGAAGGTACCAACAGGACCCAGGCCGAGATCGGTGGCCTTGATGCGGTAATCGCCCTTGAAGTCAATACCCGCAGCCAGCAACGTACCAGTGTTGGTCGTCGTGTCGACGACGTAACCGTTGTTGCTCAGCCAAAGGGTACCCTGGGTGATACCGGCGGTGGGATCGCGATTGATGAGATCGCAAAGCGCACCACTGTTGTAGCAAGAGGCCAGGATGGTATCTGCGCCGTAGCCCGAGATGTAACCGTCAACCTTGATGTTGAAGTAGTCGACGGAGAAGCTCAGGCCTTTGACAAACGACGGAGTCAACACAAAGCCAAAGGTATAGGTGTCGGCGGTCTCGGCCTTCAGGCCCGGTGAGGTGCCGACCTGGCCGTTGTACTGCTCCGCAGCATTCGGTCGGATGGTGCCATACAGTGCCGGGTTGGCGGCAATCAGCGGATCGTTAAGGCACTGGTCGCGCGTAGCGCCGCCTGAAACAACTTCACCCGCGGCAACCTGGTCCGGAGTCAGCAGACCAGCACAAGGATCGGTCGAACCATCCAACTGCACGTTCAGCGGCGAGGCCAACTCACCGATGTTCGGGGCACGAACCGCTCGGTTGTAACTGCCACGAAGCTTGATATCGTCAACCGGAGCGTAGTTCAGGCCAACCTTGTAGGCGTTGGTGCTATCAATGGAGCTGTAGCTGGAGAAGCGATACCCGAGGTCAACGCTCAACTCCTTACCAAACGGCTGGTCCTGCCAGATCGGCAGTCGGGCCTCGGCAAAGAATTCCTTGACATCAAATTGCCCTCCGCTGCCAAGCGTTGCACCACCCTGACCAGCGAGGTCACCTGTGGCAAAAGCCTGATCAACTTCCAGGATGGAACGCTCGTCCCGGTATTCCGTACCCAACGCGACCGTAACGGCTTCATTAGCCCAGGGCGTCTGCAAGGGCAACGGACCGGAGACCGACGCCGTGGCAACACGCTCCTCAACCACTCCGAGCTGGAAGCCCGGAGTCTGGAGGTAGCCGAGAGCCGCAGGGGTCACGCCACCAACCGAGAAGATATTCCAGGGCACACATGCCGGGTCGGTCCCGTCGGCAAACGAGCGGCAAACCGCGTTTCCACTACCGTCATCGATGACGTCCAGAGCCCGACCGACGCGCACGATCGAGAAGTCGTTGCGGTAAATGTTCTCGCGGGTGGTCTTACCGAACTGATAAGACGCGTCATAGGACCAGTCGCCAACGATATCACCCTTAATGCCGCCGACGATACGGAAGGAGTTGTGGCGGAGATCACTGTCACGACCACCACCTTCCACATTGCGGCGCAGGATCAGAGTGTCCGTGGTCTGGGCAGTCGGGTCTTCGTTCTGGAACAACAGGTCTTCCTGTTGCTGCGAGATCAGCGGGTTGTCGCGATCGATGGTGACGGCCACACCGAAGGCGCCGCTGGGCGCGATCACGGCATTGGTGCGGTCATCCATGAACATGACCTGACTGTAAACCTCAGCGTGCTTATTGATCTCGTAATGACCAAACGCACCCAGGGTGTAACGCTCGTCGTTACGCTGGAAGTAGTTGTACGGATTGAAGTTAAAAACGTCCGTCGCAGCGAACGGGCGGAAGGTATTGCCCGGACCAGACGTATCAAGGGTATAGGCGCCATCGTAATTGCCAAGAATCTGGCCGGTCGCGCTGGTACCGGAACCGCCGCAGATGAAGTCGTTAGGCCGCGCACCAGTCGGAGCACTAGCACGAGAAAGCGCGCACGCACTGAAGTCGCGCTGCCCCTGATCAATGGGATCAATCTGGCGGTAAGTCGCGTAGGCCGAAACGTTGCCCTTACCATCAGCCGTATTGGTGCCGATAACTGCGGCAAGATCCCAAGACTGACCGTCCCACTTATTCTCGGCAGGGCGCGTAAAGCCCTTGGCCTGCACAACATCGCCGATTTGACTGTCATTCTTGTGGTTGAAGATGCCGCGCTGAGCCTCGATGCGAACGCCTTCAAAATTCTTCTTCATCACGAAGTTGACGACACCTGCGACCGCGTCAGCACCATAGGTGGCCGAAGCGCCGCCAGTCAGCACGTCAACGCGATCAATCAGTGCCGCAGGAATGAAGTTGAGGTCAGCGGTGGAATCGCCAGGATCACCCGGTTGCACGCGTTTGCCGTCGATCAGCACCAAGGTACGCGAGGAGCCAAGGTCGCGAAGATCCACAGTGGCAGTACCAGTCGCGCCGTTAGCGAGGTTGCCGCCCTGATCCGCAAACACCTGCGGCAGGCTGTTGAGCAAATCTTCGACGCGGGTGGTGCCTTGGAACTTAATCTCCTGCGCGCCTACCGTGGTAATCGGGCTGGAACTGGTCAGATTCGGCGCCTTGATGCGCGAGCCCGTAACCTGAACAGCCTTCAACTCCACCGCCTTGGTCGCCGGAGCAGCGGCAGGGGCCGCTTCAGGCGCAGGAGCCGTCTCAGGCACAGTGGTCGCCGCCGGAGCGGTGTCCTGCGCAAAAGTGGGAGCTGCGGCGCTGGCAATGCCAGCGGCGAACGCAGCCCACACTGACCTCCGAATACATCCGTCTACGCTAAGTTTCATTTGATTGACTCCCTTGGGGACAGCGAATACCAAAAAATTAAAGGCCCTCGACCAAAGCAGGGCCCACATGCCAAGCCAACACGAGTTTCAGCCCAGGCTGTCACCGCAACGTAACGTTGTGCATTGCGACACGTCAATACGGCTTACGGCCTAAACCCATATCCCGCCTGATACTTGTGGGAAAGCAAAATCCTTGCCCAGACAGGGAACCTCGCGGGCTAGCTGTAAAGGTTCGATAGGTTGTTCATCCGGCTGTGGAGATGGGAATCTGAGCTTGTCGAGAGTTCAGAGCCATCACCAGGGAGCCGGATGAACAGTCATCAGAATGCCCGAACGACGTGGCGTGGGCGAATGTGATTGGTAGAGCGGATCGCAGTCATTGGTCTTGCTGCCGCTGCGATTGAGGCGGGTATTTCGCAGCGCACGGCAGCGAAATGGAAGTCCCGCTTTGTGACTGAAGGCGACGCGGGCCTTCGGGATCGGTCGAGCCGACCTCATGCCGTGCGCGCGGCGCTGAACGGAGAGCAGCTTGCTGAAGCACTGCGCTTGCGTCGGGCCCGCTGGACGATCCGGGCGATTGCCAGCTCACTGGCAGCGCCCTATCCGACTGTGCGGCGGTTCCTGGCCGGTCGGAGCTTGAGCCGGCTGCCTCCCATCGAAGCGCCACCACCGGTGGTGCGCTACGAGCATACGACGCCCGGGTCTATGATTCACCTCGACACCAAGAAGCTCGGGCGGCTCGAGAAGACCGGACACCGCATCACCGGAAACAAGCGCGATCACGTCTGCTGCGTGGGCTGGGAAGTGCTGCATCTGGCCATTGACGATCACAGCCGGCTGGCCTACACCGAAGTGCTGATCGACGAGAAGAAAGCTACGACCACCGACTTTCTGGAACGCGCACTGGCGTGGTTTACCGAACACGGTGTTTCAACCGCGCGGGTGATGACGGACAACGGCGTGTCCTATCGCTCGAAGCCTTTTGGTGCCGCACTGGCCGTACGAGGCATCCGCCACGTCTTCACCAAACCGTATACGCCACGGACCAACGGCAAGGCCGAACGCTTTGTGCAAACGGCACTGCGCGAATGGGCCTATGCCCATGCCTATAACCACTCCAGCGAACGCACCGACCAGCTTGCACGATGGAACCACTTCTACAATCACCACCGACAACATTCAGCAATCGGCTTCTGCCCTCCCATCAGCCGCATCCCCATGAATAACGTATCGAACCTCAACACCTAGCAGTCGATGTTTGGCCTTTGGGGAGGCGTGCATGAATTGCGGCAGGACAAGTACCATCAACCGCAAATGAACTTACAAATTACAACCCCTTTTGCGACGCCATTCGGCTTCGCTCGTCACCCGGCACCAAGCAGTTTGAACGCTGAGTTGCGCAGGCTATTTCTCGAAAAGGAAAAGGATCCTTCTTCCGCCAATGCGAAGGCCACCATGCAGGTGACCAAGGACTTATTCGAGAGCCGCTTCGACTTGTTCAATTGGCCCGAGCCATGCGTACGCGAGTTGCGGGAATTCTGCTGGCGGCACTTGCACCACTTCGTCTCGACATTGCATGGTCAAGAGGCCACCACACTGTCTAGAATCATCGGACATGCCGATGCTTGGTTCCACGTCACTCGACAGCACGGTTATTTCGGACTTCACAACCACCCCATGGCTTCGTGGTCGGGCGTCTACTGCGTCGATTCGGGATGCAACGGCGAAGAGCCAGAGAAGGGAGGCCTACTAAGTTTTCCGCACCCCAACCTCGCCGCCGCGATGTTCAAAGATGCGGCAAACAGCAAGCTCAGAATCCCGTACGGCTATCAATCCCGGGAGTACTTCTTGAACCCAGGCGATTTGCTGCTGTTCCCATCCTGGGTATCGCACCAAGTCACCCCATTTTTCGGGGACTCCCCGCGCATCACCGTGGCTTTCAATGCGTGGTTCACGTTTTCTCAGTGACGAAGACCGTCAGCTCCGAAAAGAGGGCCGCAGTCCAAGCGTCCCAAGCCGAGTCGCGGCCGACGAATAAAAAAGGCGCCTAGGGCGCCGTTTTTATTCTTGTGGGAACATTACGCCGAGGCTTGTTCACCAACCGACAATGGCCGATCAACCAGTTCCACATACGCCATCGGCGCATTGTCACCGGCACGGAAGCCGCAGCGCAGGATGCGCAGGTAGCCGCCCGGACGCTTGCTGAAGCGCGGGCCGAGATCCAGGAACAGCTTCTGCACGGCATCACGGTTGCGCAGGCGGTCGAACGCAATGCGGCGGTTGTGCAGGGAGTCTTCCTTGGCGCGGGTGATCAGCGGCTCGATCTCGCGACGCAGCTCCTTGGCCTTGGGGACAGTGGTCTGGATCAGCTCGTGCTGGATCAGGGAGGCGACCATGTTCTGCATGGTGGCCTTGCGGTGAGCGGTGGTGCGGCCGAGACGGCGGCCGGAGACTTTGTGGCGCATGACTTAGATTCCAGATCTGATGGCTTAGGCCGAGGCTTTCGGCGACGACCAGTTGTCGAGCTTCATGCCCAGGTCGAGATCGTGGCCCTTGAGGGCTTCCTTGATCTCGTTGAGCGACTTCTTGCCGAGGTTCGGCGTCTTCATCAGCTGGGTCTCGGTGCGTTGCACCAGATCGCCGATGTAGTAGATGTTTTCGGCCTTGAGGCAGTTGGTGGAACGCACGCCCAGTTCCAGCTCGTCGATGGGACGGAACAGGATGGGGCTGAGATCCTTCTTGCCGCCGGCGACGGCCACGGTCTCTTCGGCTTCCAGGCCGACGAAGATGGTGAGCTGGTCGCGCAGGATACGGGCCGCCTGGCGCACCGCTTCAGCGGCGTCGACACCACCGTTGGTATCGATGTCGAGGATCAGCTTGTCCAAGTCGGTGCGCTGCTCAACACGGGCGCGCTCCACCGAGTAGCTGACACGGCGAACCGGGCTGTACGAGGCATCAAGCTTGAGCATGCCAATGCCGACGCCCTCTTCCTCGGGGCGCGCCAGCGCAGGCTGATAACCACGACCGCGAGTCACGCGCAGGGTCATGTTCAGCTTGCCGCCGGTGAGGTTGGCGATCACCAGATCCGGGTTGACGATCTCGATGTCGTGATCGAGCTGGATGTCCCCGGCGGTCACCGGGCCCTTGCCGGACTTCGACAGGGTCAGGGTCGCGCTGTCGCGCGAGTGCATGCGGATGGCGACGTTCTTGAGGTTCAGCAGCACGTCGAGCACGTCTTCCTGCACGCCTTCGACGGCACTGTACTCGTGCACCACGCCCTCGATCTGGACTTCCGTGATCGCGGCGCCGGGGATGGAGGACAGCAAGATGCGACGCAGGGCGTTACCGAGAGTGTGGCCAAAACCGCGCTCAAGCGGTTCCAGAGAAACCCGCGCATGGTTCGGACCGAGTTGTTCGACCTCGACGTTACGCGGTTTGAGCAAATCGTTGACGATACCCTGCATGGGATGACCTCTAGAAAATTCGGGAAAACCAGTGCGGCGGCTATCGCTTACTTGGAGTACAACTCGACGACCAGGTTTTCGTTGATGTCGGGCAGAATCTGGCTACGCTCCGGCAGCGACTTGAAAGTGCCCTTCAGACCCTTCTCGTCGATGTCCAGCCACTCCGGGAAACCGGCCTGCGAGGCCAGCTGCAGCGAGGAGGCGATGCGGGTCTGGTTGCGGGACTTCTCGCGGATCGACACCACGTCGCCCACCGCCACCTGGTAGGAGGGGATGTTCACCGGCTTGCCGTTGACTTCCACCGACTTGTGGCCAACCAGCTGGCGGGCTTCAGCACGGGTGGAGGCGAAGCCCATGCGGTAGACGACGTTGTCCAGGCGCGCTTCCAGGAAGTGCACGAGGTTGAGACCGGTCGCGCCCTTGGAGCTGGTGGCCTTCAGGTAATAGTTGCGGAACTGACGCTCCAGCACGCCGTACATGCGCTTGAGCTTCTGCTTCTCAGCGAGCTGCAGGGCGTAGTCCGAGAGACGGGTCTTGGCCGCGCCGTGCTGGCCGGGGCGGGTTTCCAGCTTGCACTTGGTTTCCAGGCTGCGGGCGCGCGACTTGAGCAGCAGGTCGGTGCCGGCACGACGGGACAGCTTGCACTTGGGGCCGATATAACGAGCCATGATCGATTCCTGTTACCTAGGCCTTAGACGCGGCGGCGCTTGGCCGGACGGCAGCCGTTGTGGGGGATCGGGGTGACGTCGGAGATGTTGGTCACCTTGAAACCAGCCGCATTCAGAGCGCGGACCGCAGACTCGCGGCCAGGGCCGGGGCCCTTGACCAGCACTTCCACCGTCTTCACGCCATGCTCGGCCGCTGCGGTCGCCGCACGCTCGGCGGCAACACCGGCCGCGAACGGGGTCGACTTGCGCGAGCCCTTGAAGCCGCAGGCACCGGCCGTCGACCAAGACAAGGCGTTGCCCTGGCGGTCGGTGATGAGCACGATGGTGTTGTTGAACGACGCGTGCACATGCACGACCGCATCGCTAACGTTCTTCTTGACCTTCTTGCGCTTGGCGGCAGCGGCAGCTGCGGCGGATTGTGGGGCGGCCATAGGGCGTCCTTAAACTGACTGGTTACTACTTCTTGTTGGAGGCGACAGTCGCCTTACGCGGACCCTTGCGGGTACGGGCGTTGGTACGGGTACGCTGGCCACGGACCGGCAGTCCACGGCGATGACGGGTGCCACGGTAGCAACCCATGTCGATCAGCCGCTTGATGCTCATCGAAACCTCGCGACGCAGGTCGCCTTCGACGATGTACTTGCCGATTTCGGCACGCAGCTTGTCCAGCTCGGCCTCGGTCAGGCTCTTGATCTGGACCGACGGGTCGATGCCGGTCGCTTCACAGATCTTCTTGGACCGGGTCGCGCCGATGCCATAGATCGACTGAAGCGCGATCACCGTGTGCTTCTTGTCGGGGACATTGACGCCCGCGATACGTGCCATGTTCGACTTCCTTCAAGCGCCAAATAAAAGGGCGCGGATTGTAAAGAAAACTCTTGACTTATTCAAACGGCAACGCCCTTGACGCAGCCGGCAAAACTCGATCTTCCAAACCCTGCTGAGCAGACCAACCCATTCAGGCCGCCCCGATCAGACGGAGGGTATTAACCCTGGCGCTGCTTGTGGCGCAGGTCAGAGCAGATCACCCGCACGACACCATTGCGGCGCACCACCTTGCAGTTGCGGCACATTTTCTTGACGGATGCACGGACTTTCATGGCTCTATCTCTTGACGACGTTGTTGCTATTAGCCCTGGCGCAGTGCGCCGGGACGACCAGGGGTTTTCTGCTCGGACTTGCCGTCGGCACCCTTGCCGAGCGACTTGAGGTTCTGCTTCTTCAGCAAACCTTCGTACTGATGCGACATCAGGTGCGCCTGCAACTGCGCCATGAAGTCCATGACCACCACCACGGTGATGAGCAGGGAGGTACCGCCGAAGGCAAAGGGAACCGACCACTTCGCGATCAGCATTTCCGGCAACAGGCAGATGGCGGTGATGTAGATGGCGCCGGCAACCGTCAGGCGGGTCAACACCTGGTCGATGTAGCGGCCGGTCTGCACGCCCGGACGAACCCCGGGAATGATCGCGCCGGACTTCTTCAGGTTCTCGGCGGTCTCGCGGGAATCGAACACCAGCGCCGTGTAGAAGAAGCAGAAGAAGATGATCATGGCGCCGTAGAGCACCGAGTGCAGGGCTTGGCCTGGCGACAAGGCATTGGCCAGCCGCTGCAGGAAGCTGCCCGCTTCACCGTCGCCAAAAAAGCTGACGATCGAGGCCGGGAACAGGATGATCGAGGAAGCGAAGATCGGCGGGATCACGCCGGACATATTCAGCTTCAGCGGCAGATGCTGGGTCTGGGCGGCGAACAGCTTGCGGCCCTGCTGACGGCGCGCGTGGTGAACCGGGATACGCCGCTGAGCGCGTTCCACGAATACCACCGCCCAGGTCACCAGACCGACCAGCGCAAACATCACGATCACCACGAAGGCGTTCAGCGAGCCCTCGCTGACCAGCTGGGCGGTAGCACCCAGGGCCCGGGGCAGACCGGCGACGATGCCGGCAAAGATGATCATCGACATGCCGTTACCGACGCCGCGCTCGGTGATCTGCTCACCCAGCCACATCAGGAACATGGTGCCGGTCACCAGCGACACGGCGGCGACGAACACGAAACCGAAGCCCGGGAACATCGCCACGCCGCTCTTCTGCAGAGCGGTGGCGGCGCCGACCGACTGGAAGATCGCCAGGCCGAGGGTGCCGAAACGGGTGTAGCGGGTCAGCTTGCGACGACCGGCCTCGCCTTCCTTCTTCAACTCCTTGAGCTGCGGCACCGCAGCGGCCATCAACTGCACGATGATGGAGGCGGAGATGTAGGGCATCACGCCCAGGGCAAAGATCGACAGACGCTCGAGTGCGCCACCCGAGAACATGTTGAACATGTCCAGGATGGTGCCCTTCTGCTGGCTGAACAGCGCAGCCAGTTTGCCCGGATCAATGCCCGGCACCGGGATGTACGAACCGATGCGGTACACCACCAGCGCGCCCAGCAGGAACAGCAGACGATTGCGGACCTCTCCCATTTTGGAGAGATCCGGCATCATCCCGGTGGCTTGCTGATTTGCCATGGTCTACTCGGTCGAACGCGTTCGGTGGAGGCTAGGGAAACGGTACTGGGCTTACTCGGCGAAGCTACCGCCAGCGGCGGTCACGGCTTCGCGGGCACCCTTGGTAGCGAGCACGCCCTTGAAGCTGACCTTACGAGTCAGCGTGCCGGACTTCACCAGCTTGGCGGTCTGCGCACCCGCAGCAACCACGCCTTCAGCCTTGAGCACAGCAAGGTCGATCTCGGTGGCGGTCAGCTTCTCGATCTCGGACAGGCGCACTTCCGCAGTCAGCCCCTTGAGCGGCGACTTGAAGCCGCGCTTGGGCAGACGACGCTGGATCGGCATCTGGCCGCCTTCGAAACCAACCTTGTGGTAGCCGCCCGAGCGAGCGCGCTGACCCTTGTGGCCGCGACCGGCGGTTTTGCCGAAGCCGGAGCCGATGCCACGGCCAACGCGGACCTTACCCGGCTTGGAGCCCTTGGCGGGCTTGATGGTGTTCAGTTTCATGACTGTCTCAGTTCACTTCTTCGACTTTCAGCATGAAGCGCGACTTGTTGACCATGCCCAGATTCTCCGGGGTGGCCGACACGATCACGGACTGGTGCATGCGGGTCAGACCGAGGCCGTTCACGCAATTGCGGTGCATCTTCAGCTGGGCGGCCAGGCTGCGAACCAGCGTGACCTTGATCTGCTTGGTGGTAGCGGTCATGGCTTAGGCCCCCAGGATCTCTTCAACCGTCTTGCCACGCTTGGCGGCAATCTCGGAAGGCAGGCTCATCTTCTTGATGGCATCGACGGTGGCACGCACCACGTTCATGGCGTTGCGCGAACCGTAGGTCTTGGCCAGCACGTTCTGCACGCCGGCGACTTCGAACATCGGGCGCATGGCGCCACCGGCGATGACGCCGGTACCGTCGGAGGCCGGACGGAGCAGGACGCGAGTGGCGCCGTGGGTGCCGATCACCTCGTGCTGGATGGTGTGGCCGCGGAGCGGGACGGTGACCATGTTCTTGCGAGCCTGGTCCATCGCCTTGCTGATTGCCTGCGGCACTTCGCGAGCCTTGCCGTAGCCGAAGCCGACGCGGCCAGCGCCGTCGCCCACCACGGTCAGCGCGGTGAAGCTGAAGTGCTTGCCGCCCTTAACGGTCTTGGAGACGCGGTTGGTGGCAACCAGCTTCTCCTTGAGATCGCTGCCCTGGCCGTCGTCCTGCGTGTTCTGATAGTTAGCCATGATTTAGAACTCCAGGCCGGCTTCACGCGCGGCTTCGGCCAGCGCCTTGATGCGGCCGTGATACTGAAAACCGGAACGGTCGAAAGCCACCTTGACGATGCCGGCGCTCTTGGCACGCTCGGCGATGGTGGCGCCCACCTTCTTGGCGGCGTCGACGTTGCCCGTACCTTCCAGGCCGGAGGCCACGTCCTTCTCCACCGTCGAAGCGGCGATCAGGGTTTTGCCTTCGAAGATGATCTGGGCATAGATGTGCTGCGGCGTGCGGTGAACCGTCAGGCGGTGCGCGCCCAGCTGAGTGATCTTCGCACGCGTCCGGCGCGCGCGGCGCAGACGGACGGATTTCTTGTCGGTGCTCATGTTCGTTTACCGGGTGCCCAGACTTACTTCTTCTTCGCTTCTTTGAGGATGACCTTCTCATCCGAGTAACGCACGCCCTTACCCTTGTAGGGTTCCGGCTCGCGATAGCTGCGGATGTCGGCGGCCACCTGACCAACCAGGCGCTTGTCGGCACCCTTGATGACGATTTCGGTCTGGGTGGGGGTTTCCACCGAGATGCCTTCCGGCACCGGGTAGTTCACCGGGTGCGAGAGGCCAACCTGCAGGTCGAGCAACTTGCCCTTCATGGCGGCGCGGTAACCGACGCCGACCAGTTGCAGCTTGATCTCGTAGCCCTTGGTAACGCCGACGACCATGTTGTTCAGCAGGGCGCGCATGGTGCCCGCGAGCATCTTGTTGGACTTGATCGACTCGGCGCTGATGGTGGCGACATCGCCTTGGACGTCAACCGCGATACCGGCGGGCAGCGGCAGGGTCAGGGACGCCTTGGCGCCCTTGACGGTAGCGACACCGCCGGAGGTGGTCAGCTGCACACCGGCCGGCAGCTTGATGGGATTCTTTGCGACGCGTGACATGGGGTCTTCTCCTTACGCCACGAGGCAGATGATTTCGCCGCCCTGGCCTTCAGCCCGGGCCTTGCGGTCGGAAAGCACACCCTTGGGGGTGGAGATGATCGCAACACCGAGGCCACCCAGCACCTTCGGCAGTTCATCCTTGCCCTTGTAGACGCGCAGAGACGGGGTGCTGACGCGAACCAGCCGCTCGATCACCGGCTTGCCGGCGAAGTACTTGAGGGTAACGGCGATGGTCTTCTTGTTGCCGTCGGCGGTCACCGCGTAGTCGGCGATGTAGCCCTCGTCCTTGAGGACGGCGGCAACCGCCTCGCGCGCCTTCGAGGAGGGAGAGACGATGTACTTCTTGCGCGCCTGCTGACCATTACGGATGCGGGTCAGAAAGTCGCCGATAGGATCGTTGATGCTCATATCAAATCTTCTTCGGTCGGTTTGAAACAAACGGCTCGCGGCAGGATGCCGCGAGCCGGCAATACGGAATACGCCTTACCAGCTGGCCTTCTTCAGTCCGGGCACCTCGCCGCGCATCATCGCCTCGCGCAGCTTGTGACGGGCGAGGCCGAACTTGGCGTAGACACCGCGCGGACGGCCGGTGATGGCGCAGCGGTTGCGCTGGCGGGTCTTGGCGGCGTCGCGGGGCAGCTTCTGAAGCGCGACCACGGCGGCCTGCTTTTCGTCGTAGCCGACGTTCTCGTTGGCGATCACCTTCTTCAGCTCGGTGCGCTTCTTGGCGTAGCGCTTGGCGAGCTTCTTCCGCTTGACCTCGCGGTTGATCATGCTGGTCTTGGCCATGAGTCTCTACCTGGTCTTACTTGCGGAACGGGAACTGGAAGGCTTCCAGCAGGGCCTTGCCTTCGGCATCGGTCTTGGCGCTGGTGGTGATGGTGATGTTCATGCCGCGCAGCGCATCCACCTTTTCGTACTCGATTTCCGGAAAGATGATCTGTTCGGTGATGCCGAAATTGTAATTGCCGGCGCCGTCAAAACCCTTGGGAGAAAGACCACGGAAATCGCGGATACGCGGCAGAGCCACGCACACCAGACGCTCCAGGAATTCCCACATGCGCTCACGGCGCAGGGTCACCTTCACACCCACGGGATAGTTCTCGCGGATCTTGAAGTTGCTGATGGCGATCTTGGACTTGGTGATCACCGGCTTCTGGCCGGCGATCGCGGTCATGTCGGCCAGCGCATTCTCGATCACCTTCTTGTCCTGGGTGGTCTCGCCGACGCCCATGTTGAGAGTGATCTTCTTGATGCGCGGCACCGCCATGGCGTTGCAGCCGAGCTTGGTCTTCAGCTCGGTGGCAATCTTGTCCTGGTACAGCGTCTGGAAATTCGGAGTCATCGGAGAAATCCTTTAGCCCACCAATTCTTTGCTGGACTTGAAGAAACGAACCTTCTTGCCGCCTTCAACACGGAAGCCGACGCGCTCGCCCTTGCCCGACTTCGGGTTGAACAGCTGCACGTTGGAGATGTCGATCGGCAGTTCCTTCTCGACGATGCCACCCGCGACACCGGCGTTGGGATTGCCCTTCTGATGCTTCTTGGCAACGTTGATGCCGGAGACGATCAGCTTGCCTTCGAGCACCTGAGAAACGGTGCCGCGCTTGCCCTTGTCCTTGCCGGTGGTGACGATTACGTCGTCGCCCTTCTTGATCTTGCTCATGGCTTCTTGTCCTTCAGATCACTTCCGGCGCCAGGGACACGATCTTCATGAACCGGTCGCGCAGTTCGCGCGTCACGGGTCCAAAGATACGGGTGCCAATCGGCTCCATCTTGGTGGTGATGAGCACCGCCGCGTTGGTATCAAAACGGATGGCGGAGCCGTCGTTGCGACGGATCGGATGACGGGTGCGAACCACCACGGCGTCGTGGACTTCACCCTTCTTGACCTTGCCGCGCGGGATGGCGTCTTTCACGGTCACCTTCACCACGTCGCCAACGTTGGCGTAGCGGCGGTAGGTAGAACCCTTGACCTGGATCACCTGGACCAGCTTGGCGCCGCTGTTGTCAGCGGCGACCAGAAATGATTCTTGCTGAAGCATGGCTCTAAGCCTCCTTAGCCGTGCGCTTTCTCAAGCACTTCGAGCAACTTGAAGTGCTTGCTGCGGGACAGCGGACGGGTTTCGACGATGGCGACCAGATCGCCCTCGTTGCACTCGTTGTTTTCGTCGTGAGCATGCAGCTTGCTGCTCTTGCGCACGTACTTGCCGTAGAGCGGATGCTTGACCTGACGCTCGACCAGCACAGTGATGGTTTTGGCCATCTTGTTGCTGGTCACGCGGCCGACAATGCGGCGCTCCGGCTTGGTCGCGGTGGTGGTCTGCTCGCTCATTTCGCGTTCGCCTGCTGGGTCATCACGGTCTTGAGACGGGCAATGCTCTTGCGCGCCTCGCGGACGAGGTGGGACTTGGTGGGCTGGCCGAGGGCAGCCTGCATGCGCAGGTTGAACTGCTCCTTGCGGAGCGAGGCCAGTTCCTCGTTGAGCTGCGTCGCCGACTTGGCGAGCAGTTCCTTCATTTTTTCGCTGTTCTTCTTCATGGCGATCACATCACATGATGGTGCGCTGGACGAAGGAGGTCTTCACCGGCAACTTGGCGGCCGCCAGGCGGAAAGCCTCGCGCGCTTCGGTTTCGGTGACACCATCCAGTTCGTAAATCATCTTGCCGGGCTGCACCTTGGCAACCCACCACTCGACGTTACCCTTACCGGAGCCCATGCGGACTTCCAGGGGCTTGCGGGTCACCGGCACGTCCGGGAACACGCGGATCCACATCTTGCCGCCACGCTTCACGTAACGGGTGATGACACGGCGGGCGGCCTCGATCTGGCGCGCGGTGAGCGCACCCCACTCGGAGCTCTTCAGGCCGAATTCGCCGAAGCTCACCTTGTTGCCGTTCTGCGCGAGTCCGCGGTTACGGCCTTTCTGTTGTTTGCGGAATTTGGTCCGCTTGGGCTGCATCATGGGAGTGCTCCTTAAGCCTTAGGCCGCGACGGCCTCGGCAGCTTCGTCCTTTTTGCCGTGGCCACGCTGGTCGGCCTCGAACACCTCACCGGTGTAGACCCAGACCTTGACGCCAATGACACCGTAGGTGGTCTTGGCTTCGGCGGTGTTGTAGTCCACGTGGGCGCGCAGGGTGTGCAGCGGCACACGGCCTTCGCGGTACCACTCGACACGGGCGATTTCGGCGCCGTTCAGACGGCCGCCGAGCTGGATCTTGATGCCGCCGGCGCCGATGCGCATCGCGTTCTGCACCGCGCGCTTCATCGCGCGGCGGAACATGATGCGACGCTCAAGCTGCTGGGCAACGGACTCGGCGACCAGCTTGGCATCGAGTTCCGGCTTGCGGATTTCCTCAACCGAGATGTGCACCGAATCGGTCTTGAGACCCATCTTGGCGGCGACTTCGGCCTTCAGCTTTTCGATGTCCTCGCCCTTCTTGCCGATGACGATGCCGGGACGCGCGGTGAAGATGGTGACGCGCGCGGACTTCGCCGGGCGGTCGATCTTGATCTTGCTGACCGAAGCAGCCGCGAGCTTCTTGAACAGGAAGGCACGGACAGCAATGTCCTTCTGCAGGGTTTCGGCGTAGGCGCCCTTCTCGGCGTACCAGTTGGAGGTCCAGCCGGTGGTGATGCCGAGACGGAAACCGTTGGGGTTAACTTTGTGGCCCATAAATGATCCTGGTCCTTACGCCGCTTTGCCGTCGGAAACACGGATGGTGATGTGCGCCGTCGGCTTGACGATGCGGTCGGCACGACCCTTGGCACGCGGCATGACGCGCTTCAGCACCGGCCCCTTGTCGACGAAGATTTCCTTCACCTTCAGCTCATCGACGTCGGCACCGAAGTTGTTCTCGGCATTGGCGATCGCCGACTCCAGCACCTTGAGGATGATGCGAGCGGGCTTCTGCTGAGAGAACTTCAGGATGTTGACGGCTTCGGCGACCGGCTTGCCGCGCACGAGGTCGGCCACCAGGCGCGACTTCTGCGGGGACAGACGCACAAATCTCAGAACGGCTTGCGTGTTCATGGCGCTCCCTTAACCCTTCTTGTCGCCGCCGTGACCCTTGAAGGTCCGGGTCGGCGAAAACTCGCCCAGCTTGTGGCCGATCATGTTGTCGGTCACAAACACCGGCATGTGCTGCTTGCCGTTGTGGACTTGCAGGGTCAGGCCCACGAACTCGGGCGTGATCATGGAACGGCGCGACCAGGTCTTGATCGGCTTCTTGACTCGGGAACCGCTAGCGTCAGTCACCTTCTTCATCAGGTGATGATCGATAAACGGACCCTTCTTTACGGAACGCGGCATGGTCGTTCTCTCAATTACTTCTTGTGGCGACTACGCACGATGAACTTCTGCGTGCGCTTGTTCTTGCGGGTCTTGAGACCCTTGGCCTTCTGGCCCCAGGGGCTAACCGGATGCGGGTTACCCTGACCGGACTTACCCTCACCACCACCGTGCGGGTGGTCGACCGGGTTCATCACCACGCCACGGACGGTCGGGCGAATGCCCTTCCAGCGCTTGGCGCCGGCCTTGCCGTACTGGCGCAGGTTGTGTTCGTTGTTGCTGACTTCGCCGATGGCGGCGCGGCACTCATTGTGCACCTTGCGCATTTCGCCGGAGCGCAGACGCAGGGTCACGTAGTCGCCTTCGCGAGCCACGTACTGCACGGCGGCGCCGGCAGAACGAGCGATCTGCGCGCCCTTGCCGGGACGCAGCTCGATGCAGTGGATGGTCGAGCCCACCGGAATATTGCGCAGCGGCAGCACGTTGCCCGCCTTGATCGGCGCGTCCGAGCCGGACTGCACGGTATCACCCACCGAGAGCCCCTTGGGAGCAATGATGTAGCGACGCTCGCCGTCGGCGAACAGCACCAGCGCGATGTGCGCCGAGCGGTTCGGATCGTATTCGATGGTCTCGACCTTGGCCGGGATGCCGTCCTTGTTGCGCTTGAAGTCAACGAGACGGTACGCCTGCTTGTGGCCACCGCCCTTGTGACGGGTGGTGATGTGGCCGTTGTTGTTGCGGCCACCGGACTTGCTTTGCGACTCGAGCAAGGGAGCGTAGGGAGCGCCCTTGTGGAGCTGCGGATGCACCACCTTGACCTGGTGGCGGCGACCCGGCGAGGTCGGCTTGAGTTGGATCAGCGGCATGGCCTGGATCTCTCTTCTAGTGCCTTAGGCCTGCGGCGCGGCGCCGGCCAGGAAATCAATTTCCTGACCTTCGGCGAGCGTCACGTAAGCCTTCTTCCAGTCGGAGCGCTTGCCTTCGAAACGGCCAAAGCGCTTGCTCTTGCCCTTCACGACCAGGGTCTGGACACCAGACACCTTGACGTTGAAGAGCTTTTCGACGGCTTCTTTGATCTCGGGCTTGTCGGCATCGAGGGCAACCTTGAACACCGCCTGGTTGCGCTTCTCGGCGACGCGGGTGGCCTTCTCGGAAACCACCGGCGCGAGAATGATCTGATGGATGCGTTCGACGTTCATGCCAGCCAAGCCTCGAGTTTCTTCACGGCTTCGCGAGTGAACAGCACCTTCTCGTGGCGCAGCAGCGCGACGGGATTCAGGGCCTCGACGTCGCACACCGCGACATGCGGGATGTTGCGGGCGGACAGGTACAGATTCTTGTCCACCGCTTCGGTCACCAGCAGGATGTCGTTACCACCCACTTCCGCCAGCTTGGCCAGCAGGGACTGGGTCTTGGGCGCCTCGACGCTGAAGCTATCGGCCAGCACCAGGTGACCCTGGCGGGACAGCTCCGAGACGATCGAACGGATCGCGCCGCGATACATCTTCTTGTTGACCTTCTGCGCGAAGTCGCGCGGCTTGGCCGCGAAGGTCCGGCCGCCGCCGCGCCACAGCGGGCTGCGGATGGAGCCGGCGCGGGCACGGCCAGTGCCCTTCTGCTTCCAGGGCTTCTTGCCGCCGCCGGAAACTTCCGCCTTGGTCTTCTGGGCCTTGGTGCCGGCACGACCGGCCGCCATGTAGGCGGTGACGATCTGGTGAACCAGCGGCTCGTTGTACTCGGCGCCGAAAACGGTGTCAGACACCGTCACGGATTCGCCCTTGTTGGTTTTCAGTTCCATGAAGGACTCGCTCGCTTTACTTGACCGTCGGACGGACGATGACTTCGCCGCCGGCGTAGCCAGGGACTGCGCCCTTGACCAGGATCAGGTTGCGCTCGCCATCGATCTTGACCACATCGAGGTTGAGCGCGGACGCCTGCTTGGAACCCATGTGACCGGCCATCGGCTTGCCCTTCCAGACCTTGCCGGGGGACTGACGCTGACCGATAGAACCGGGCATGCGGTGCGACAGGGAGTTACCGTGGGTCGCGCGACCGCCACCAAAGTTGTGGCGCTTCTGCCAACCGGCAAAGCCCTTGCCCTGGGTGGTGCCGAGCACGTCGACGGCCTTGACGTCGGCAAACAGCTCGACCTTCAGCTCGGCGCCGGCGGCAAATTCCGCACCCTCGCCGTCCTGCAGGCGGAACTCCACCAGGGTCCGGCCGGCTTCAACGCCCGCCTTCTTGAAGTGACCGGCTTCGGCCTTGTTCAGGCGCGAGGCCTTCACAGCGCCGGAAGTGACCTGGATGGCGCGATAGCCATCGGCCTCAACGGTCTTGACCTGGGTGATACGGTTGGGGGCGCACTCGATCACGGTGACCGGAATCGATTCGCCAGCGTCGGTGAAAACGCGGGTCATGCCGGCCTTGCGACCGACCAGACCGAGACGGGAGACAGTATTAGTCATGATGTCTTCTCCAGGCTCAGTTGAGGCTGATCTGGACTTCCACGCCCGCCGGCAGATCCAGCTTCGACAGAGCGTCGACGGTCTTTTCCGTCGGCTCCACGATCTGCATCAGGCGCTTGTGGGTACGCAGTTCGTACTGGTCGCGAGCATCCTTGTCACCGTGAGGGGACACCAGGATGGTGAAGCGCTCCTTGCGTGTGGGCAGGGGGATCGGGCCACGGACAACAGCACCGGTGCGCTTCGCGGTCTCGACGATCTCTTTGGCGGACTTGTCGATCAGACGATGATCGAACGCCTTGAGTCGGATACGGATGGATTGGCTGGTTGCGGCCATGCTCACACTCAGGTCTTAAAGAACAGGGTGGTAACGCGAAAGGGCGCGAATTATATCGACGCCCTTTCGTTGTTACAACAGCCTCGCGGTGATCTGCGAGGAATTATTTTTACGCCAGGATCTTGGTCACCACGCCCGCGCCGACGGTACGACCGCCTTCACGGATGGCGAAGCGGACCTGCTCTTCCATCGCGATCGGGGCGATCAGTTCCACCGTCATCGCCACGTTGTCGCCCGGCATCACCATCTCGGTACCGGCCTTCAGCTGACAGCTACCGGTCACGTCGGTGGTGCGGAAGTAGAACTGCGGACGGTAGTTGTTGAAGAACGGGGTGTGACGGCCGCCTTCTTCCTTGGTCAGCACGTACACCTCACCCTCAAACTTGGTGTGGGGCTTGATGCTGCCCGGCTTGCACAGCACCTGGCCGCGCTCGATGTCTTCCTTCTTGGTGCCGCGCAGCAGCAGACCGACGTTGTCACCGGCCTGGCCCTGGTCGAGCAGCTTACGGAACATCTCAACGCCGGTGATGATGGTCTTGGCAGTGTCGCGGAAGCCGACGATCTCGACTTCTTCGCCCACCTTGACCACGCCGCGCTCGATACGGCCGGTGGCGACGGTGCCGCGACCGGAGATGGAGAACACGTCTTCCACCGGCAGCAGGAAGGGCTTGTCGGTTTCGCGCTGCGGCTCGGGAATCCAGGTGTCCAGGGCGTCGTAGAGCTTCTGGAGGTTGGCAATGCCTTCGGCGTCGCCCTTGATGGCCTGGGTGGCGGAGCCACGGATCACCGGGGTGTTGTCGCCGTCAAAGCCGTACTTGGCGAGCAGGTCGCGCACTTCCATCTCGACCAGGTCGAGCAGTTCGACGTCGTCAACGAGGTCGCACTTGTTCAGCCAAACGACAATCTTGGGAACGTTCACCTGCTTGGCCAGCAGCACGTGCTCGCGGGTCTGCGGCATCGGGCCGTCCGTCGCGGACACCACCAGAATCGCGCCGTCCATCTGCGCAGCACCGGTGATCATGTTCTTGACGTAGTCGGCGTGCCCAGGGCAGTCAACGTGCGCGTAGTGACGGTTCTCGGTTTCGTATTCCACGTGCGAGGTCGCAATCGTCAGAATCTTGGTCGAGTCACGACGGCCCTGGCTCTCAGATGCCTTCGCCACTTCGTCATACGCCACGTACTTGGTGTTGCCGTACTTGTCCGACGACACCTTGGTCAGCGCCGCCGTCGTCGTGGTCTTGCCATGGTCAACGTGACCAATCGTGCCCACGTTTACGTGCGGCTTGTTACGGGAAAACTTTTCCTTGGCCATGTCGGCGTCCTCTGTTCGTTTGTCAGATCAATTGATGGATAGGGGAATTGCAGGCTTTAAGCCTTGGCTGCCTTCGAGAGCTGCTCAATGACGTTGCGCGGCGCTTCCTGGTACTTCTTGAATTCCATGGAGTAGGTGGCGCGGCCCTGGCTCATCGAGCGCAGGGTCGTGGAATAGCCAAACATCTCGGACAGCGGCACCTCGGCGCGGATCATCTTGGCGCCGTAGTTGTCTTCCATGCCCAGGATCATGCCGCGACGACGGTTGAGGTCGCCCATCACGTCACCGGTGTAGTCCTCGGGAGTTTCGACGTCCACCGCCATGATCGGCTCCAGGATCACCGGGCTGGCCTTCTGGCAGCCCTCCTTGAAGGCCATAGAAGCGGCAACCTTGAAGGCGATTTCCGAAGAGTCGACTTCGTGGTAGCTGCCGTCGAACAGGCTGATCTTGACGTCAACCACGGGGTAGCCGGCGAGCACGCCGTTCTTGATGGCGTCCTTCAGACCCTTATCGACCGCCGGGATGAACTCCTTGGGCACCACGCCGCCAACGATCTCGTTGACGAACTCGTAACCCTTGCCCACCTCGTTCGGCTCGATACGAAGCCAGACGTGGCCGAACTGACCCTTACCACCGGACTGCTTGGCGTACTTGCCTTCCTGCTCGACGCTCTTGCGGATCGTCTCGCGGTAGGCCACCTGCGGCGCGCCGACGTTGGCCTCGACCTTGTGCTCGCGCTTCATGCGATCCACGAGGATTTCGAGGTGCAGCTCACCCATGCCGGAGATGATGGTCTGTCCGGTTTCCTCGTCGGTCTTGACGCGGAACGAGGGATCTTCCTGAGCCAGCTTGGACAGGGCCAGACCCATCTTTTCCTGGTCGGCCTTGGTCTTCGGCTCCACAGCCTGGCTGATCACCGGCTCCGGGAATTCCATGCGCTCCAGCACCACCGGCTTGTTCTGATCAGCCAGCGTGGTACCGGTGTAGACCTCCTTGAGGCCGACGCAGGCGGCGATGTCGCCGGCGCGCACTTCGTCGATGTTCTCGCGGTTGTTCGCGTGCATCTGCACCAGGCGGCCGATGCGCTCGGACTTGCCGGTACGGCTGTTGTACACGGAGTCACCCTGCTTCAGGACGCCCGAGTAGACGCGAATGAACGACAGCGCGCCGACGAAGGGATCGGTCATGATCTTGAACGCCAGGGCCGAGAACGGCTCGGCGTCGTCCGCCTTGCGCTCGATGATGGTCGCGTAGTCGTCCACATCGTGGGCCTCGGTGGCCGCGACGTCGGTGGGCGCAGGCAGGTACTCGATGACGGCATCGAGCATGGCCTGCACACCCTTGTTCTTGAACGCCGAACCGCAGAGCATCGGGAAGATCTCCAGCGCCAGCGTGCGCTGACGCAGAGCCTTCTTGATTTCCTCCTCGGAGAGGTCGCCCTCTTCGAGGTACTTGTTCATCAGCTCTTCGCTGGCTTCGGCGGCGGATTCGACCATCTTCTCGCGCCACTCCTTGGCGGTCGCGACCAGATCGGCGGGAATGTCGCCGTAGGTGAAGGTGGTGCCCTTGTCGGCTTCGTTCCAGATGATCGCCTTCATCTTGACGAGGTCGACCACGCCCTGGAACTTTTCCTCGGCGCCGATCGGGATCTGGATTGGCACCGGGTTGGTCCGGAGCTTTTCCTTCATCTGCTTGACGACCTTGAAGAAGTCCGCACCGGTGCGGTCCATCTTGTTGACGAACGCGAGACGCGGAACCTTGTACTTGGTGGCCTGGCGCCACACGGTCTCGGACTGCGGCTGCACGCCACCGACTGCGCAGTACAGCATGCAGGCGCCGTCAAGCACGCGCATGGAACGCTCGACTTCGATGGTGAAGTCCACGTGCCCAGGGGTGTCGATGATGTTGATGCGGTGCTGGTCGAACTGACCCGCCATGCCCTTCCAGAACGTGGTAGTGGCAGCGGAGGTGATGGTGATGCCGCGCTCCTGCTCCTGCTCCATCCAGTCCATGGTGGCAGCGCCGTCGTGCACTTCGCCGATCTTGTGGTTGACACCGGTGTAGAACAGCACGCGCTCGGTCGTGGTGGTCTTGCCGGCATCAATGTGGGCGGAGATGCCGATGTTGCGGTAGCGCTCAATCGGGGTAGTGCGGGCCACGGCGTTAACCTCTTTGTAAAGTGTTCGGAGAAAACGACAATCCGCAGCTTTTCGGGCTGCGGATTGTCGGGACAGCGGCAATCTGGGGACGAACCCCGGATTTACCAGCGGAAGTGGGCAAAGGCCTTGTTCGCTTCCGCCATCTTGTGCGTGTCTTCGCGCTTCTTGACGGCCGCACCGCGATTCTCGGAGGCATCGAGCAGCTCGCCGGCGAGGCGATCCATCATGCCCTTCTCACCGCGCTTGCGGGCGGCGTCGATCAGCCAGCGCATGGCCAGGGTGGTGCGGCGCACGGCGCGCACTTCCACCGGAACCTGGTAGGTGGCACCGCCGACGCGGCGGGACTTCACTTCGACGCTCGGGGAGACGTTGTCGAAGGCCGTCTGCAGCACGGCGACCGGATCATCGGTCTTCTTCTTGGCGGCGATCTGGTCAAGGGCGCCGTAGATGATCTTCTCGGCGACGGCCTTCTTGCCGTCCTCCATGATCATGGCCATGAACTTCGAGAGCGTGACGCTCTTGAACTTCGGGTCGGGCAGGACTTCGCGCTTCTCAGGGGTACGGCGACGGGACATGGCAGCTTCCTAATTACTTCTTCTTGCCAGCAGCCGGGGCACCACCGGCCTTGGGACGCTTGGCGCCGTACTTCGAACGGCTCTGACGACGCTTGTCGACGCCAGAGGCGTCGAGCGCGCCGCGCACGGTGTGGTAACGGACACCCGGCAAGTCTTTCACGCGACCGCCACGGATCATCACCACCGAGTGTTCCTGCAGGTTATGGCCTTCACCACCGATGTAGCTGGTGACTTCGAAGCCATTGGTCAGACGCACGCGGCAGACCTTGCGAAGCGCCGAGTTCGGCTTCTTCGGGGTCGTCGTGTAGACGCGCGTGCAGACACCACGCTTCTGAGGGCTACCAGCAAGGGCGGGAGCCTTGCTCTTGTAGACTTTGCTGGTGCGCCCGGTGCGCACAAGTTGGTTGATCGTCGGCACGTTCGTTTGTCTCCCGCGATTCCGCGAGGTCGGCTTGGCAAAGACAGCAACGGGCCGACAGGCCGGCCCGTTTTTTGGAGGTCGCGAATCTTACGGGCGCTCCTTGGCAGTGTCAACAAGTGGCGTGCAGGCGAAATTTGTCCCCGATGAGCGCGCTGGGAGGCCGGCCGGCGCTGGTAAAGTAGTGAGCATTCAAAGGCATCCGCATTATTGCTGGAGTCGTTCATGCGCCTGACACCGCCCGCTTTACCGGCAACTTTCTTTCTACTGGCCAGCCTGATGCCCTTGCTGGCCGGCGCTGACGTGCTGGACCTGCCTGCGCCCACCGAAACCGCCCCTCATATCGACAAGCCCGCCAAGGGCAGCACCATGTCGGCGGTCGAACGCCAGTACGGCCAACCGCTGAAGAAGCACCCCGCAGTGGGTGGTGGCCGGCCCCAGCAGCCGCCCATCACCCGCTGGGACTATCCGGGCTTCACCGTGTTCTTTGAACACCAGCACGTGGTCGACGCGGTGATCCCCGGGCAGCCGCCGCCAGTTCAGCATCGCGACGAACTGCAAACATCCACACCTTAAATAAGTAGGTCCGCCTACCTGCCCCGGACTGGCGCCATCGCGCGCCGGTCAGTTGTCCTGTCCGCACTTTCCACCCCATGACCAACCGTCTGCTGCCGCCCGAGTGGGCGCCTCAAACTGCCATCCAGCTCACCTGGCCGCGTCCCGACGGCGATTTCGCCGACTGGTTCGAGGCGGTGGAGGACAACTTCATCCGTCTGGCGGTCGCCATCAGCCGCTACCAGCGCGTGCTGATCGGGACCGAGCAGCCCCCCGAGACCCTGCGCGAACGCCTGATCGCCGCAGGCGCCCTGCCGCAGCGGCTCGCCATCTATCCGGTGCGCAGCAACGACGTCTGGGCCCGCGACCACGGCCCAATCACCGTGCTGCGCGACGGCCAGCCGCTGCATCTGGATTTCCAGTTCAACGGCTGGGGCGGCAAGTTCGACGCCCGCCTGGACAACACCCTCACCCAGCAACTGGCCGCACTCGGCGCACTGACCGCGCCGGTAGAGACCGTTGACTTGGTGCTGGAGGGCGGTGGCATTGATGTCGACTCCCAGGGCAGCCTGCTCACCACCCGCCGTTGCCTGCTGGCGCCCACCCGCAACCCGCAGCTGTCCGAGGCGCAGATCGAGGCCGTGCTCAAGGACAAACTGGGTGCCAAGCGCGTCCTCTGGCTGCGGCATGGCGACCTGCTGGGCGACGATACCGACGGCCACGTCGACACCATCGCCCGCTTCTGCGACGACCACACCATCGCCTACCAAGCCTGCGAGGATCAGAACGACGCCCACTACCAGGACCTCAAGGCCCTGGAAGCCGAGTTGCAGGCTCTACGCACTCCCGATGGTGCGCCGTACACCCTGGTCCCTCTGCCCCTGCCCCAGCCGATCCACGACGAAGACGGCCGTCGCCTGCCGGCCGGCTATCCCAATTTCCTGATCCTCAACGGGGCGGTATTGGTGCCCACCTACGGCGACAAGCACAACGACGCCGAGGCGCTGCGCCGCCTGCGTCCGCATTTCCCGGGCCGCGAGGTCATCGGCCTGGATTGCCGCGCCCTGATCAACCAGTACGGCAGCCTGCATTGCGTCACCATGCAGATTCCCGCCGCCACCGCTGCCCAGTAGGAATCTGACCATGTCCAGCAAGACCCTGCGCGTCGGCCTGATCCAGCAACCCTGCACCAGCGACCGCGCACTCAATCTGAAGATGTCCGAGGAAGGCGTGCGCGCCGCTGCGGCCGGCGGCGCCAAGCTGGTGCTGCTGCAGGAGTTGCACACCTCGCTGTACTTCTGCCAGCACGAATCCACCGAGCTGTTCGATCTCGCCGAACCCATCCCCGGCCCCTCCACGCAATGGCTGGGCGAGCTGGCCCGGGAACTGGGGATCGTCCTGGTCGGCAGCCTGTTCGAGCGCCGGGCGCCCGGGCTCTATCACAACACCGCCGTGGTGCTGGAAACCGACGGCTCGCTGGCCGGCGTCTACCGCAAGATGCATATCCCGGACGATCCCGGCTACTACGAAAAGTTCTACTTCACCCCTGGCGACCTCGGCTTCACACCGATCCAGACCAGCGTCGGCAAGCTCGGCCTGCTGGTCTGCTGGGATCAGTGGTACCCGGAAGCCGCGCGGCTGATGGCGCTCGCGGACGCCGACCTGCTGCTCTACCCCACCGCCATCGGATGGAACCCACAGGATCCGCACGCGGAGCAGCAGCGGCAGCGCGAGGCCTGGGTGACCATCCAGCGCGCCCATGCCGTTGCCAACGGCCTGCCGGTGCTGGTCGCCAACCGGGTCGGCTTCGAGCCCGACCCCAGCGGCCAGCTGTCCGGCTCGCAGTTCTGGGGGCACAGCTTCGTCGCCGGCCCGCAGGGCGAGTTCCTGGCCAGGGCCGACGAGTCCGCCGACGTGCTGGTGGTCGATGTCGACCTGGCGCGCAGCGAGAACGTGCGTCGCTGGTGGCCGTTTCTGCGCGACCGCCGGATTGATGCCTACGGCGATCTGGTGCGCCGCTATCGCGACTGAGGTTCAGCGCCGAACTCGCCGCGCCGCGCTCAGGAGCGGGCGTCCAGTATCACCCTGGATATCTCGCGCGCCACCCGCTGCCATCGGTAGTGCGCCAGGCAATGCGCCTGACCTGCCTCGCCCATGCGTGCCAGGCGCTCGGGGTCGGCGAGCGCGGACAGCAGCAGGTCCGCCAGTGCTTCCGGGGTCTGCTGCGCCAAGCTGAAGCCGTAGCGGCCCCGGCCGCTGATCTCCGGGAACGCTCCGCGCTCCAGGCCGACGATGGGCATGCGGCAGGCCAGAGCTTCCAGATACGACAGGCCCCAGGGCTCGTAGCCGGCCGGCATCACGTACAGGCAGGCCTCGTCGAACAGGCGCTGCAGTTCCTCGGCGCTGATCCAGCCGGTGGGCAGGATGCCCGGGCGGTCCTTCAGCTCCGGATACTTGGCGCCGCCGATGACGGTCAGTTGCAGGTCCGGCAGGCTGGCGCGGGCACGCTCGAAGGCGGCCAGCAGCAGCGGCAGACCTTTGTCGGCCGGGCGGTTCTTGGCGACGATCAGCAAGCGGTTGCGGCGGTAGTCCTTGGCGCCGCTGTACGGCTGGATGTCGCCCATGCCGGTGCCGACGGCGGTCAGCCTGTCGCGCGGCACGCCCATGTGCGTCGCCATGTTGTCGGCGATGTGCTCGCCGACCGTGAAGATGTGCCGGGCGGCCAGCAGCACCCGGCGGTCCAGGGCCCGGAAGGCCCGGCGCTGCCAGCCACCGAGCGAACGGGCGGCCAGCGCGTGACGCTCCCAGAAGTCGTAGGAACTGTCGACGTAGAGGTAGAACGGCCGCCGGCCGGCGCGCAACGGCGCGTCGTAGCTGCCCAGATGCAACTGCGCGACGCAGTCCAGGCGCTCCGCCTCGGCGCTGGCGGCTGCGGCAGCCTGCCAGCGTCGGGCCGGGCCGTGGATGAAGCGGTGCTGCAGGCCCAGCGCGCGGTCGATGCGCAGGGCGCTGGGGCCGGCGGCCGCACTCGACCAGGGTTCCGGCCGCAGCGCACCGTCGGCGAGCAGCGCCTCGAACAGCTTGCTCGGGGTGCCGGACCAGACGCGCGGATCGGCGGGCGAGCCGGCCTGGCTGGAGACCAGCAGGCGGGGAAGAGCGGTCATCGTCGCCTCAGGCCAGCTTGATGGCGACAAAGAAGCCGCTGAATTGCGAGAACCAGGTGACCGCGTCGCGCCGGCCGTCGAAGAACTCGTGCACGGCCAGGCGGTTGCCGAGCAGGGCGGCGTGGCCGTAGTCCTCCATGATGACGATGCCACCGACCGGCACGCGGCTACCCCACAGCTCGGCGAGCAGCACCCTGGTGGCGCGGTAGGAGTCGCAGTCGATGAAGGTCAGCGCCAGCGGCCCGGTGTCGGTCTCCAGCACGGTGCGGGTGAAGTCGCCCTTTACCAGCCGCACGTTGGCGCGATCGCTGAAGCGCTGCTGGATCTGCGCGAAATCGACCTGGTGGGTGCCGCTCCAGAAGCGGTCGACGCCGACACCCTCCTCCGGGAAGTTCTCGAACATGTCGAACATGTACAGGGTCTTGTCGCTGCCCAGTCGCTCCAGCACCCGCGAGATCAGATAGCCGCTGTGCCCCTTGTAGGAACCGAACTCGGCGACCTGGCCCGGCACGCCTCGGCTCACCACCGACTCCAGCAGCTGGCTGAGGTCGAGGTAGTCGCGGATGTCGGTCTTGCGACGGAAGCGGCTCAGCGACTCGCGGTAGATGTCGTAGAAGGCGGCGCCGTGCTGGCTGATCAGCGGAGAGACGAAATCGCGGGTGTCGTAGTGGTCCCACTCGGCGATGGCGGCGTTGTCCTCGCGCGGCAGCGCCAGGTACTCCAGCGGAATCTCGGCGCTGGCCGGGTTGGCCACCAGGGCCCTGGCGGCGGCGAACTGCGACTGCGAATCCGGCAGCGCCAGCAGCAGACAGCCGACGCCCGCGAGCTGCGGCTTGCCGAGCCCGGCGATGGCCTCCGGTGCGAGTCGGCGGTGGCGCAGGCCGCGCTGGACCAGGCCGGCCAGCACCCCCTGCAGGAACTCGCCCTCGACGCCGATCACCAGCACCTCGCCACCCGCTGCGGCCTGCGCCGCCAGCGGCGGCAACCGGGCGATGGCGTCGGCACGGGTCTGGGCGCTGAAGCGCAGGTCCGGCGCCTTCGCCGGCACCGGCCGCAGGCGGCGCTTGATAGCCGGCAGCAGGCTGCCCTGGCGGGCATGGTGCAGGACGCTGGGAACGAGGCGCGCGAGACGGCGGGCGAGGCCCGGAGTGGGTTTGGAAGCGGTCATGGCGGGGGCTGCGGAAAGTGACGACAGCGTAGGCGCCCGGACCTCACCCGCCAAGACCATCCGGCGGGCCGGCAAGCTTGCTAACCTCTGGCCACAACGAGACTGCGCCCAGCCTGCCCCCAAGAGGAGACCCCCGATGTCCGCGTCCGAGGCCACCGCGCCCGCCCGCTCCGCGCCCGTGCGCGGCGAGGCGGTGCGCTTCATCGAGATCGACGGCATGCGCGGCCTGGGCGCGATGGTGGTGATCGTCGGGCACATCAACTACCACAACCTGTTCTGGGCCTGGGTGTTCATGGACATGTTCTTCGTGGTGTCCAGCCTGCTGATCACCCGCATCGTGCTGCGCCAGGTCACCTCGGCGAAGGGCCTGATCGCCTTCTGGGGCCGGCGCATCGAGCGCATCTGGCCGCTCTATCTGCTGACGGTCTGGGCACTGCTGCTGCTGGCGCTGGCGATCAACGGCGTCAGCACCGGACGGCAGTTCGACTTGAGCCTGTTCTGGCGCTTCTTCACCTTCTCGCAGTTCTCCGACTTTCTGTTCGACTCGGTGAGCGACGAGAACTACCCCTACTTCACCGGCCACCTCTGGTCGCTGTCGGTGGAGGAGCAGTTCTACATCCTGCTGCCGGTGCTGATCCTGCTGCTGCGGCACACGCCGCGCCTGGTGTGGATGACGGTGCTGCTGGCGGCGGTGCCGTTCGCGGTCTGGCAGCGCGCGATGCATCCCTACACGGTGGTCATCACCAGCCACATCGACGCTTTCGCGCTCGGTTCGCTGATGGCGATCGGCATCGAGTGGATGCAGGACCACCGGCGGCAGGTGAACCCGGCGCTGTGGCTGGGCTTCTTCGTAGGCCTGCTGTGGTTCCTGCCCTATGTGATCGAGGGCTACCACGCCTGGTTCGTGAACGGCGAGGAACGCCATTACGAGGCCTGGCCGGCCACCGCCGGCATCCTGATGGCGGTGTGCTGGATCGGCCTGCTGGCGATCAACCGCGGCGCCTCCTGGCTGCGGCTGCTGTGCTGGCCGCCGCTGGTCTACACCGGGGTGATCAGCTACGCGCTGTACCTGGTGCACTACCCGATCGTGCGCTTCATGCCCAAGCTGGCCCCGGCCCTGGCTGCCAAGCTCGGGCTGCCGCCGCTGCCAGGGGTGTTGGAGGCGGCGGTAACGCTGACGATCTGCTTCCTGCTAGCCCACCTGCTCTATCGCTTCATCGACCAGGGCTTGCAGACCCGCCGGGCTGGCGCGGCGCGGGCCGTGCCCGTACCACATAAATCATCCCATCCCTAGCGCGGCCGTCGGCGCCGTGCAGGCGGTCGGCGGCGGCGATCAGGCCCTGCATCAGCCAGACGAAGCTCTTGCCGTACCAGCGCTTGGACATCGCCAAGCGCTTGTAGAGATGGTCCTGGATCAGGTGCAGGCCGGCCGGGATCAGGCCCACCAGACCTTCGAAGCCCTCGACCACGAAGCCACTGTCCTCCAGGGTCTTGCGCAGGCCGGTGGCGGTCCAGCGCCAGTAGTCGTTGGGCTCCGGGTGGTAGGGCCAGGTGCCATGGGTGGAAAGAATCAGGCAGCCGTCCGGCTTGAGTAGCCGCAGCGACTCGGCCAGATAGGCCTTGGGATCGGGCACGTGCTCCAGCACCTGCGCCGAGACCACCAGATCGTAGTAGCCGTCCTCCACCTCGACCCGGCCGTCGTCGCCGATCACCCGGTCGTTGTGGGCATTGCCCTTGAGATCGGCGCCCTCGTAGGCGGCGCCGGTGGCCAGCACCGCCGCCTCGTAGGGACGGTTGCCGCAGCCCAGCTCCACCACCCGCTTGCCGGGCCCGGAGCCGGCCGCCACCAGCGCCCGGCTGATCGCAGCGCGCAGCTGGCTCAGCACATACCAGCGCCAGTAGTTGCGGGGGATGGGAGCGGCGCCGACACGCGGCATCGAACTGAACTGGCTGGCGTCCATGGACTGGTCTGCGGAAGAAGAGCCGCGATCATCGCCGTTCGCGGGGGGCTCTGACCAGACTTGCGAGTCATGCGGCTCCGTCGGCACAGTGACGCACCCAAGCGCGGGCAAGGATGCCGGCGCCGCCCTGTGGAGGGGCGTGACAATGAGTTCCAAGGACTGGACCGCTGACGCGGGCCGGGATCCGGTATTGGACGGCCTGCGCGGCATCGCCATCCTGCTGGTCCTGGCCTTCCACTTCCTGCGCTTCGACGCCAGGGCCGCCTGGTCGGCCTGGGCCGACGCGGCGCTACGCTCGGGCTGGATCGGCGTCGACCTGTTCTTCGTGCTGTCCGGCTTCCTGATCACCGGCATCCTGATCCGCAGCCGCGCGGCGCCGCAGCGGGCGCGGCGGTTCTACCTGCGCCGCGCCCTGCGCATCCTGCCGGCCTACTACCTGGTGCTGACGCTGACCGTGCTGGTGATCGTATGGCTGGTGCCGGCGCCGGAGATCGTCGCCGACAGCCTCGACCGGCTGCCTGGCCTGCTGCTGTTCGTGCAGAACCTGGAGAGCAGCTGGGACGGCCTGCCGGCGGTGCGCGAACTGGGCGTGCTCTGGTCGCTGTCGGTCGAGGAGCAGTTCTACCTGCTCTGGCCCTGGCTGGTCTGGCGGCTGCCGGTGCAGAAGCTGGCCGGCGCCTGCCTGCACGGGGTGCTGCTGGTCTGGGCAATCAAGCTGGCCCTGTACCTGGCTGAGGCCCCGGCGCTGAGCCTGTACCTGTTCACCCCGGCGCGACTCGACGGCTTCCTTCTCGGCGGCTACCTGGCGGCTCGTCGGCAATCGGGTCAGGCGCGGCTGTCGCCGGCCGCCTGGGCCGCAGTCGGCCTCGGCGCGGCGCTGCTGGCGGCGGTCTTCCTCAGCCGCCGTGGACTGTCGATGTTCCGCAGCAGCGGCGAGCTGGTGCTGACCACCAGCGCCCTGGCCGTGATGTTCGCCGGGCTGCTGCAAGCCAGCCTGCGCGCCGCGCCGGACTCCTGGCTGCGGCGCGGTCTGTCCACACCGCTGCTCGGCTGGTTCGGCTTCTACTCCTATGGGCTGTACCTGGTGCACATGGCCGCAGACACCTGGGTGCGACTGTGCCTGCAACCCTGGCTTGAGCCGGTACTGAGCGCCAACGCCATGGCACTGGGCACCGCCGGCTGCAGCCTGCTGCTGTCCGGGTTCCTGGCCTGGCTGCTGTACCGGCTGGTGGAAGCCCCAGCGCTGCGGCTGAAGGATCGCTTCCGGCTGGAGCCGGCCGCAGAGCGGCTGCCGGCAGGAAATCTGGATTCGGTCGGCGGCCGTCGCTGAAGCAACGATGCCAGCCGGCGATGCCGCCATGTAGCATCGCGCGGGCGACCGTGCCGGCGGTCCGTACCGATCCGGCACCGACCGTCCTCGCAAGAGCGGCGGCGCCGTTATCCAACGACTCTCCTTTCCCTCAGGCCCCATGTCCGCTCCGAAACCCCTGCAGTTCCTGTTGGTCAGCGCCAGCTACCAATGCACCGAGTGGGTCAACCGCTGCCTGGATTCGGTGCTGAGCCAGACCTATCCGCACTTTCGCATGGTGATGGTCGACGACTGCTCGACCGACGGCACCTTCGAGCGCGCCCGCGCCCGGGTCGGCAACGATCCGCGCTTCCAGGTGCTGGCCAATACCGAGCGCCGCTTCCCGCTCGCCAACATCGTCCGCGCCAGCGCCGAGGTCGGCGGCGGCCCGGAGGACGTGCTGGTGGTACTCGACGGCGACGACTGGCTGGCGCACCCGCGGGTGCTGGAGCGGCTCGCCGAGGTCTATGCCGATCCCGAGGTCTGGCTGACCTACGGCAGCCACGAGCTGCGGGTGCCGCCGGCGCGCCGGGACCGCTGGCTGCGCCGCAAGGTGCGCGGCAAGGTCTACCGCTACCCGGCGCCGGTGAGCGAACTGGGCGCCTACCGCTACTACGACTTCATCGCCGCCCACCTGCGCAGCTACCGGCGCTTCCTGTGGGAAGCACTGCGCGACGAGGACCTGCGCGACAGCGACGGCGACTACTACCGCGCCGCCGCCGACGCGGTGACCATGTGGCCGATGCTGGAGATGGCGACGCCGAAGCACTGGCGCTATCTCGACGAAACCCTCTACATCTACAACAACCAGCACAGCCTCAGCGAGAACCGGCCCGGCTCGCGGCCAGAGCAGCTGCGGGTGGCGCTGAAGGTGCGCGCCAAGCCGCCCTACGCGCCGCTGGAGCGGGCTCCGTGAGCAGCCGCATTGCCCTCACCTGCAGCAGCGACGACGGCTACGCCCCGCACGCGACGGTGATGTTGAGCAGCGCCCTGCGCAACACCCCGCGCGCGAACTTCGTCATTCACTACCTCACCGACCCGGACTTCCCGGAGGCGACCCGCGCCCTGGTGCGGCAGTCGCTGGCGCGCTACGGCAAGCGGGTCGAGCTGCATTTCCACACCGTGCCCGACGAGTGGGTGCGCGACCTGCCGCTGTTCGGCTTCATGAAGCCGGGCGAGATCCGGCCGGTGATGTGGTACCGGCTGTTCCTGCCCCGGCTGCTGCCGGACGAGCCCAAGGTTCTCTATCTCGACTGCGACACCCTGGTGATCGACAGCCTGGAATGGCTCTGGCAGCGCGCACTCGGCGAGCATGCGCTGGCGGCGGTCAGCAATCCGTTCTGGGACGGCGACAACAGCTGGTACGCGAAGCTCGGCCTGAGCGGCCCCGAGCAGTACTTCAACTCCGGGGTGATGCTGCTCAACCTAGAACGCTTCCGCGCCGCGCAGCTCACCGAGGCGGTGCTCGCCCACGGTCGCGCCAACGCCGGCTGGACCCGCTTCGGCGATCAGGATTCGCTGGTGGCGGTGCTGCACGGGCAACGCCTGCCGCTGCCACCGCGCTGGAACGTCATGCGCATCCTGATGATGGCGCCGCAGAGCCGGCAGCTGTTCGCGGCGGCCGATCTCGAAGACGCCATCCGCAGGCCGGCGATCATCCACTTCGAGGGCAGCACCAAGCCCTGGGTGAATCCCGCCAAGCATCCCTACGGCCGCCTGCATGCCCGCTACGCACGGCAACTGCCCTGGCCGGTGGCGCACACGCCCTGGACGCTGCTGGACCTGGAAAATCTGCTGACCCGGCTGAACTGGCGCGGCCTGCGCGGCCGGGTACGCAAGCTGCGTCAGCGCCTGGAAACGCCCCACTGAGCGCCAACCGATTGCCCATGACCTCCACCCTGCGTCAGCGCCTGAGCGCCGCGCTCAGGCGCCTGCCCTGGCTCTATCAGCCCCTGCAACGCGGCTACCGTCGGCTGGTGCCGGCGCCGCACCCGCTGGAGGCGGAGATTCGCGCCGCGCTGCGCAACCTGGACCGCGTCCACTTCGTGCAGGTGGGCTCCAACGACGGCACCCAGGGCGACCCCCTGCACCGCCTGCTGCGCCGAGACCGCCGCTGGCGCGGCCTGTTCATCGAGCCGGTCGGCTTCCTGTTTGAACGGCTGCGCCAGAACTACGCCGGCGACGCGCGCTTCGATTTCGCCAATGTCGCGATCGCCGCCGAACCCGGCAGCGCCGCGTTCTATTACGTCTCCGAGCAGGCCAAGGCGGCGCTGGGCGAGCGGCTGCCGTACTGGTACGACCAACTGGGGTCGTTCGACCGCCAGCACATCGTCAAGCATCTGGACGGCCTGCTCGAACCCTACATCGTCGAAACCGCGCTGCCCTGCCTGCCCCTGCAAAGCGTGCTGGATCAGCACCGGGTGGACCGCATCGACGTGCTGCACATCGACACCGAAGGCTACGACTGGCAGGTGCTGCGGATGTTCGACCTGCAGCGCTACCGCCCCTCGGTAGTGCTCTACGAACACAAGCACCTGAGCCCGGACGACCGCCAGCAGGCGCGGCAACGGCTCAAGGACGCCGGGTATTCCCTGCGCACCGGCCGCGACGACACCCTGGGCCTACGTCCTTCCTAGCTCAGGCGCCGAGGCGCGCGGTCTGCCAGTCCAGGGCCGGCCGCATATAGCCCTGCAACTCCCCTCGGTACTGGCCACGGGTGCTATCGCCCTCGATCGGGTCGTACAGCGAGAACGCCAGCGCGTGATGCACGTAGGCATGGCTGAGGAAGGGGTCGAGCGTCGACAGACCCACCGCCAGCTGGAAGCTGCCCTCGTTGAACAGGTTGCCGGGGAACACCGCCACGGTCTCGTAGACACCGGCGCCGCGCGACTGGCCGTGCCACTCGGGATGGTTGTCGATGGCGCTGAGCACCGGCGTGCCGCTGAAGTCGTACAGGTGCAGGCTGGGCAGGATCGGCAGGCCGGCCTTGAACACCTCGTAGCGCAGCCGCAGCTCCAGCGGCCGGCGCACGTCCACCGGCCCGCTCAGCGGCTTGCCATCGCTGGTCAGCTGCACTGCGCGCAGGCGCACGCAGTCGTCGCCGGGCGCCTGCGCCGGGTCGTCCCAGCGCTGCTGCGACTGGAAGCCGCCGATGTGCTCTTCGTAATGGCGGATGGCGGTCAGCGTCGGGCCGTCGAAGGCGATACGGCCGCGATTGAGCAGCACGCTGCGCGGCGCCAGGCGCGACACCGCGCCCAGCTGGTGGGACACGAACAGGATGGTGCGGCCGGCGGCGCCAACCTGCTCGATGCGCTCCAGGCAACGCTGCTGGAAGGCGGCGTCGCCCACCGCCAGCACCTCGTCGATCAGCAGCACGTCCGGATCCAGATGGGCGGCCACCGCGAAGCCAAGCCGCACCTTCATGCCCGAGGAATAATTGCGCACCGGCGTGTCGATGAAGCGGCCGACGCCGGAAAACTCGACGATGGCGTCGAAGCGGCGGCGGGTTTCGGCGCGCTTCAGACCGAGGATGGCGGCGTTGAGGAACACGTTCTCGCGGCCGCTGAGATCGGGATGGAAGCCGGTGCCCACCTCCAGCAGGCTGGCCATGCGGCCGCGCACCCGCACCCGGCCGGTGCTGGGCGCGGTGATCCGCGACAGGATCTTCAGCAGGGTGCTCTTGCCGGAGCCGTTGTGGCCGATCACGCCGACCACCTCGCCCTCCTTGACCTCCAGATTGAGGTCGCGCAGCGCCCAGTGTTCGGTGGCCGCCTTCTCCTCGGCGCTGACCCGGCCGGAGAGCCGGCGCAGCGCCCGCAGGCCGGCTTCCGCCGTTTGCGCCACCAGGGTCTGTGGGTTTCCCTTCCGAACCGCGCCGACGCGGAAGCATTTCGACAGGTCTTCGACCTTGAGGGCGTAGTCGCTCATGTCTTAGGGTGTGTTAACAGCAGATATGTCGCTGCGGCGGAAGGCGGTTTTGGGGCAGTGCAAGGAAGCAAGAGTGCGCAATAGCGGGGCTATTGAAACTCTTGCTGACGCGGCAATGCCCCAAAACCGCCCCGCCCCGAAGGGTTGCTGGCCAAAAGCGCGTCATGCGGCGTTGCTCGCCTAGCAAAGGCTCCAGCCTTTGCGTCGGCTCGCGTCTGGCCTGACGCGCTTTTGACCGGCAACGCAGCGACATATCTGCTGTTAACACACCCTAGAGTTCGTCGGCGAGACGTTTCTCGCTGCGCTGGAAATAGACCAGACCGCTGATGAACAGCAGCGAGCCGGAGACGAAGCCCAGACCCAGCAGCTGCCAGGGGATCTCGCCGCTGCCGAGCAGGGCGCGACGGAAACCCTCGACCACGCCGACCAGGGGATACAGACCGTAGGCGGTGGCCAGCCAGTGCTGGTCGGCGCTGATGCCGAAGCGCTGCGCCAGCAGGCTCAGCGGCCAGATCACCGGCGCCAGGAACATCAGCAGCTGCAGAAGGTAGCTGGCGGCATTGCGCACGTCGCGGAAACGCGCCGCCAGCGCCGCCAGCCAGAAGCTGGCACCGGCGGTGGTGAGCAGCAGCAGCAGCAGCGGCAGCGGCAGCCAGAGCAGGCCGGCCAGCGGCATGCTGCCGGTCATCGCCAGCGACAGCAGGACGAACAGCACGAAGACGATGAGAAATTCCAGCAGGCCGCCCAGCACCAGCGAGACCGGCAGCAGCAGGCGCGGGAAATAGACCTTGGTCACCAGCGCGGAATTGCCCAGCAGGCTGCTGGTGGCCTTGGAGCTGACGCCGGTGAAATAGCTCCAGGGCAGCCAGGCACTGAGCAGGAACAGCAGATAGGGATGGCCGTCGCTGGGCAGCCGCGCCAGCTTGCCGAACACCAGGCTCATCACCAGCACATTGAGCATGGGGCGGAGCACCAGCCAGCCGAAGCCGAGGGTGGTCTGGGCGACCTGCACCTTCAGGTCTTTCCAGACCAGGAAGGCGAGCAGCTCGTGGAAGGCCGGCAGCGCCGCCAGATAGCCCCGGAGGCGCCCGCCTTCCGGGGTAATCAGGATCTCGGTTTTATCGCGCAAGGTTCGGTACGGCGAAAAGTCACAGATTCCAGCGCGAACGCCGGGCGTTGCACCCGGCCTGTCCCGCCTCCAGCAGGCTTAACGCACTCAGCGGCCGGAGGAACACGTCGGCGTCGACGGCGTTGCCGCCGGATCGCAGACGCTGCTGGTGATCTCGATGCGCAGCGGGCCGACGCCAGCACCGGCGGCGAGCAGGAAGGGCTCCGGATCCGGCGCGCCGTCGAGGTCGCGGGGTAGCGCGGCCACCAGCACCGGCACCACGTCGAGACCGGCGATGTAGACGATCTGGCCATTGGTGCCGGTCTGCGAACCGCGCGGGTTGGAGACCTTGACCTTGCCGGAGTTGACCGTGACGTAGACACCCGGCGCGCCGCAGCCGGTACCGGCGGTGCAGACCCGCACTCCGTAGTCGGTACCGACGGTGCTGACCTGGCCGAAGGGCGTATCCAGCTGCACCGCACCCGGCTGCTGGCGGGCGATGACGCCGGAGATCAGCCGCGCGCTGCCGCCTTCCAGCCGGTAGCGGGCGCTGTTGCCGGTCTCCGACTTCGGGTCGAAGCGGTACTCCTGAACTTCAAAACGGGCATTGGCGCCGAGCGACACCACCTCGTCGTCGTCCATCTGCAACACCGCCAGCGAGCCCTGACCAACCGTCAGCGACTGTCCGACCTCGATCACGCCGCCAGCCTTGATCGGCGCCGTGGCGCCGGACTGCGAGACTTCGACATTGCCATTGGTCTCGACCACGCGGCCGGCGGCGGCATACGCGAACAGGGGGACGAGACCGAGAGTCAGAACGAGCAGGCTACGCATGGCAGGCCTCTGGGAGGAAACGGCGGCCGGCGGCCGCGAGTGGTTGGATAATACGCAAAGCGGCAAAAACCCGCACCGGCCGTCACCCCTGCTCCCAGCCCACGTCTGCCATGCGCCTGACCAGCCTGTTACTCGCCCTCTGCTGCGTCGCCTGCGTCTCGGCGCCGCTGCCGGCCCCTGCGCCGGATTCCAGTGCGCCGGGCAGCGCCGAACTCCGACGCCAGGCCGCGCTGCCGGAGCTGCTGCAGGTGGCGGACGGGGCGCTCGCCCGCGCGCCGCGCGCGCAGGCCGTGGTCCACACCGAGGGCCTGCTGCCGGACGCCCCCGGCTACCAGAGCAGCCGGCTGGCCAAGGCCGATTGGTTCGCCAGTCTGGCGCTGGCGATCGCCGCCGAGAACCGCGCCGACCCGCGCTACCGGCAGAAGCTCAACGACTACTTCGATGCCTGGGTGACGGTCTACCGTCCCAGCCTCAATCCCATCGACGAGACCGATTTCGCCTACCTGGCCCTGGCCTACGAGCGCGGCCAGCGCTTCCTCGACGAGCCGCTGCGGCGGCGCACCGAAGCGCTGTTCCGCAGCATGGCCGAGGGCTATCTCCAGACCGAGGATCCACGCCCCACCGGCCGCAACAACTGGCAGAGCCACCGGGTGAAGATCGCCAGCCTGCTGGCCTTCAGCCTGGACGACGCCGGGCTGATCCAGCGCAGCCGGGTGGCCTTCCGCCACCAGGTGGCGCGCAACATCGAGGCCGACGGCACCCTCTACGACTTCCGCGAGCGCGACGCCCTGCGCTACGTCACCTACGGCCTGGAGCCGCTGCTGACCGCCGCCCTGGTGGCGCGCGGCCACGGCGAGGACTGGTACTGGTTCCAGAGCAAGGGTGGCGCCAGCCTCAACAACGCCCTGGTCTGGCTCGCCGACTACGCGCAGGGCCGCAAGCAGCACCAGGAGTTCGCCGGCACCACCGTCGAGTTCGACCGCCGCCGCAAGGCCGCCGGCCTGCCCGGCTACGACGGCCCCTGGCCAGCGGAAAACGCCAGCCGGACCTACCAGCTGGCGTCGCGCCTGGACCCGGCCTGGATCGGCCTGGCCGAACAACTCGGCCCGGCACAGGCCTGGCTGCAATACCTCTATCCGCGCACCTGAGGCCGCCAGCCGCGCCCGACAACCGCGTCGCGGCGATTGGCGGCGACCACGCGCGATGATCTAATTCCGCTACGGATTCCATCAGTCCCCATCCGGGGAGGGTTGCCATCAGCATGCAGAGCGGCTGGATCGTCGAAGACCACCCGGACGTGGCCCTCGGCCTGGCGGCGGCGCTGCAAGGCGCCTTCCCGGGCATCGCCCTGCGCCTGGTCGACGGCCTGGAGGCGGCGCTGCAACAGCTGCGCGAGGGCTACCGGCCCGACATCGCCCTGATCGACCTCGGCCTGCCCGACGGCTCCGGCCTTGATCTCCTGCGTGCCCTGCCCGCCGCCGCGCCCGGCTGCGTCGCGGTGGTCACCACCATCTACGCCGACGACGCGCACCTGTTCCCGGCATTGCGCGCCGGCGCCGCCGGCTATCTGCTGAAGGACGAACCCCGCGAGCGATTGGAATCGGCGCTGCGCGGCATCCTCGCCGGCGAGCCGCCGCTGTCGCCGTCCATCGCCCGGCGGGTGCTGCGCACCTTCGCCGAAGCGGCGTCGGCACCCGCCCAAGCCGCCGAGGAAGACGCGCATCTGTCGCCGCGCGAGCGCGAAACCCTGATGCTGATCGGCAAGGGCTACAAGCTGCCGGAAGTCGCCGAGGCCCTGGGCATCACCCGCACCTCCGCCGCCACCTACATCAAGACCGTCTACCGCAAGCTGGCGATCAGCTCGCGCGCCGAGGCGGCGCTGGTCGCCAACCGTCTGGGGCTGGTGCAGTAGCGCGCAAGAAAAACCCCCGCCCGCTCGCGCGGACAGGGGCTTTGCTGCTCGCGCCGGTGGCTTAGCGGAAGGCGTAGCCGATACCGGCGCCGACGATCAGCGGATTGATCTCGACGTGGGTGACGAAGGCGCCAGTGCCGTCGGTGACGTCGGAGTCGATCCAGATCTTCTTGACGTCGACGTTGAAGTACCAGTTGCCCTGCAAGGCCACGTCCATGCCGGCCTGGATGGCGGGGCCGAAGCTGCCGGTTTCCAGCTTCAGGCCACCGTCGAGCTTGCGGTCGGTGAACAGCGTGTAGTTGAGGCCGGCACCGACATAGGGGCGGAAGGTCTCGCCCACCGGGTAGTGGTATTGCAGCAGCAGCGCCGGCGGCAGGTGGCTGACCTTGCCGAGGCTGGCACCGTTCAGAGTGACCTTGTGCTCCTGCGGGATGGACAGCAGCAGCTCCACCGCGAGGTTCTTGGTGAAGAACCAGTTGAGATCAACGTCCGGGGCGATCTTGTTGGAGACATCGACGCCGGTCACCGGGCTGGACTTGGCGTCCGGCAGGATGTCGATGGCGCGCACGCGGACCATCGCCTCGGCCTGCGCCGCACCGCTGATCACCAGACCGGCCAGCGCCAGCATTTTCAGTTTAGTTGTGTTCATCGCTTCTACTCCGACTCGTGTCAGGACTACGTTGTCCGGAGCCGAACAGTAGGGAGTCGGTTGCCGGCGAGAGCTGACCTAGATCAAGTCGCAGGGGCGAAGTGGCGGCCAGGCACAGCGGCCGCTGCGGCGCATTAACCCAGGTCAATCGCGGGCCGGCTTTTTGCGCAGCGCAACTCAGCGCGGCAGCGGAAACTGCAACACCACCTTGGTGCCGCCGACGCTGCCGGCGGTCCAGTCGATGGCGCCACCCAGCTCACCGGCGCGCTGGCGCATGCCGGCCAGGCCCTGGCCGCGTCCGCCTTCGACCGCGAGGCCCGGACCGTCGTCGGTGACATCCAGATACAGCGTGGCGCCGCGCTGGCGCACGCGGATGCGTACATGCCGCGCCTGGGCATGGCGCAGGGCATTGCTGATCGCCTCGCGGACGATGCGGTAGAGCTGCAAAGCCTGGGCGTGATCGAGCCTGGGATCGGCGATGCCGTCCTCCTGCTCCCAGAGCAGCAGGCCGCCGCTGGCTTCCAGCCGCTGGCGCGCCTCGCCCTCGATCTCGCCGAGGCTGTCGAGCAGGCTGCCGGGCTCACCACGGGTGCGGCTGACCACATCGCGCAGATCCTGCAAGGCGCTGCGGGCGAGGTCGGCGGTGGCGGCATCGGGCGCGCGGTGGATCAGGCTCAGCAGCTTGGCGCCGAGGTCGTCGTGCAGGTCCTGGTAGATGCGCTGGCGCTCGGCCGCGAGGGCCGCGCCCGCCGGCTCGGCCGGCGCCGGAACCGGGGGCCGTGCGCGCGGCCACCAACGCCAGGCCAGTACCGCCGCCAGAGCAGTGATCGCCAGCGCCAGCGCGATCACTTCTGCTTCTCGGCCGCCGCCTTCCGCGCCTGCTGCAGCCGCGCGCGATCGGCGTCCGCGAGGTCTTCGCGCCCGAGTGCGGTGTCGGCGGCGACCAGCTTCTCCAGCAGCTTGCCGGTGCGCGCATGGGCAAGCCCGAGCGCCTGCTCGGCGCTGACGGCGGCCCGGTCCAGCAGCGCCCGCGCTGCTGCCGTCTCGCCCTGCGCCAGCAGAATCTCGGCCTGGGTCTGCTGGTAGGCGAGGCTGGTCGGATGCGCCGCGCCCATCTGCTCGCTGGCCAGGGCCCGCGCCAGCAGCGGCCCCATCACCGCTTCGGCCTCGGACAGGCGCCGGGTCTTGAGCAGCAGTTGTGCAAGGCCGTGCTGCGGGCTAAGGCGGTCGGCGCTGTCGCCGCCACTCATGCGCTCGCGCACCGCGATCTGCTCGCGGTACAGCCGCTCGGCCTTGGCGTACTCGCCACGGTCGGTCAGCAGCTGCGCCAGCGTGCTGGCGGTCATCAGCGTGGTGTGCGCCTGCTCGCCGCGCTGCAGACGGTACTGCTCATAGACCGCCGCAATCACCGTTTCCGCCTCCGCCAGCCGCTCGGGACTGGCGGCCAGCGCCCGCCCCAGCGACAGCCGCGCGCTCAGGGTGGTGTAGTGGTTTTCGCCCAGAACCCGGCCCATGTCGGCAACCACGCCACGCAATGCGGCGATGGCGCCTTCGAGATCGCCGGCATCGCGCAAGGTATTGGCCTGGTTCTGACGTGCGATCAGGGTGAAGGGGTGGTTCTTGCCATAGCCGGCGTCGAGATCGGGCATCAGTGCCGCGAAGGCGGCCTGGGCGTCCTGCACCTGCCCCATGTAATAGAGCATGGTGGCGACGTTGAGGCGCGACACCAGCGTCGCCTTGTCGGTAGCGCCCAGCCGCGCCTGGGCGAGCGCCGCCGTGATCCTGCCCATCTCCAGTGCCTGCTTGCTGTAGCCGAGATTGCCGTTGGCAACCAGGGCCACCTGCTCGGCCTCCAGGCGCTGGCGCAGACCCAGCTCGTCGGCCGGCACCGGCCCGGCAATCAGCGGCGCCAGCAGGTCCAGGCTCTGCTGGTACTCGCCCATCACCACCAGGATCTGGGCGCGGGTCAGGCTGAGCTTCTGGCGGCTGTAGAGGTCATCGGCGCTGCCCTCGTGCTCGGCAGCCTTGAAGGCGGCATCGGCCTGGTCGAGCAGGCGCAGGCCGGTGGCGGTGTCGCCCAGCTGCGCATAGCTCATGCCGATGGCGCGCGCAGCCAGGGCGCGCACCGCCGGCGCCATGCCGGCATCGCCGTCGAGGTTGATGCGCGCGGCTTCCAGCAACTGCTTCACCGTCACCTCGCGCCCCTGGGCGTTCTCCGGGTCGGCGGAGGTGAGCATGTCTTCGAGAAAGCGGGTGGAGGCATCGAGCTGCGCGGCGCGGCGCTCGGCGGCGTCGCGGGCACGGGCCTCGGCCAGGCCGTAGCGGGTGGACACCACCACCCCGGCGACCAGGGCCAGCAGCGCCACCGCCATCGCAGCGGCGAGCGCCCGGTGACGACGCACGAACAGGCCCAGCACATAGCCGACGGTGGGCGGCCGCGCCTCGATCGGCTGGCCGGCCAGATAGCGCTCGAGATCGCTGGCCAGGCCCAGTGCCGATTCGTAGCGCTGGCCCGGCTCGCGCGCCAGCGCCTTCATGACGATGGTGTTGAGGTCGCCCCGGCAGGCCGGCGCGCGTTGCGCCAGCGGCTGCGGGGTCTCGCTGCGCAGCACCTCCAGCGCGGCGGCGATGGAATGGCCGGGCAGCTCGGGATGGGGACGCACGCCGCTGAGCAGCTCGTAGGCGATCACCCCCAGAGCGTAGACATCGACGCGCGGATCGGCCTGGCCGGGCTCGCCGGCCAGTTGCTCCCAGGCCATGTACGGCAGGGTGCCGAGAATCTCGCCGGCACGGGTCAGCTGGCTGCCCTCGCCGTCGTCGCGGGCCCGCGCCAGGCCGAAATCCAGCACCTTGGGCGTGCCCTCGGCGGTAACCAGCACATTGGCGGGCTTCAGGTCGCGGTGCACCACGCCACGGGTGTGGGCGTAGTGCACGGCGCGCGCCAGCCGCACCAGCAGCTCCAGCTTGCGACGCAGCGGCCAGTCGCGCGCCGCCTCGCCCAGCGGCTGACCGCGCACCAGCTCCATCACCAAGTAGGGCATCTCGCCCAGTGCGGTCTGGTACAGGCCACCGCCGTAGAGGCGAGCGATGTCCGGGTGCTCGAGCGCCCCCAGCAGCTCGATCTCGCGCTCGAAGCGGCGGCGCGCCTCGGCGCTCAGCGCAGCGGTGCCAGAGAGCTTGAGCGCGACTTCGCGATGCGGGCTGTCCTGCTCGGCGCGGTAAACCCGGCCCATGGCGCCTTCGCCGAGCAAGCCGAGGATGCGGTACGGACCAATGTAGTCGGGGTGGGACTCGGCAATCGGCATGGCAGGGCTTGGGCTGGCATCCATCGCGATCCGGCGATGGTGGTCAAGCATGGTTCAAGCGACTCGCTCCGGGCAATGCCCCAGCCCTGTGGATTGACACCGGTCAATGCCTGCGCGCTGCGCAGGGCGGAGTATCCCGGTCTGGAAAACAGCGGAGAGCGCCGGTGAATTTCGACGCACAGTTCCTGCAAGACGCGGTACTCAACATCTATGCCCGCAGCATCTACGGCCGCTCGGACAGCCCGCCACAGCCTGGCGGCAGCCTCGATCTGGCCGCGCTGCGCGAGGAATGGGCCAGCGACGGCCTGCCGCCGGAACTGCTGCCCGCCGCCCTGGAGGGTCTGGTCACCAGCGGCAGCCTGAGCCAGACGCGGGCCGACGGCGCTACCCAGTACGCGCTCACTGAGCGGGGTTTGCACAGCCTGGGCTTTGCCCGCCACGACACACCGCGCAGCGCCTGGCAGTACCTGAAAGACGTGGCCAAGCTGTCACTGGCGCGCGCGCGTCACGACGCCGGCCGCGAGCCACCAACGGATGCGCGGCAACCGCCGCACTCAGGCCAGGACTAAGCCTGCCGCCCCTCCCAACCTCGTCTCCCCATGAGCAAGAACTACCGCGAAATCACCCGTTCGGTCTCCGCCTCGCTAGCCAAGCTCCGCGCTGACATCCCCGACGTCACCAACGGCTTCAGCGCCCTGGCGCGCGCCGCCACCCGCGAGGGCGCACTCGACGGCAAGACCAAGGAGCTGATCGCCCTGGCGCTGGGCGTGGCCGCGCACTGCGATGCCTGCATAGGCTTTCACGTGCAGGCGCTGATCCGCCTCGGGGTCCAGCGTCTGGAACTGGAGGAAGCACTGGGCATGGCCGTGTACATGGGAGGCGGCCCTTCGCTGATGTACGCCGCCGATGCATTGGCCGCCTACGAGGAGCTACTGCCGGCGGCCGCGACAGCCTGAACCGCGCGGATTCGGGCGGTAGGCGGTCGCGCTCAGGCCCTAGAATCAGCGGCCATGCCAGCCGGGCATCCTCCCCGGCATTCTCCTCCGAGTGCCTTCCCCATGACCGCCGTGGCCCCGCACAGCAACCGGGACAGCTGGCAGCGCATCCGCCGCGAGATGCGCGCCCTGCTGGCCTCGCCCGAAGGCGCCAGGGCGGTATGGATGTTCCTGCTGCTGATCGCCTTCCTGGCCGCGATCAGCGGCCTCAACGTGCTGATGAGCTATATCGGCCGCGACTTCATGTCGGCGATCGAGAACCGTGATCGAGGCCGCTTTCTCCGCGAAGCCTGGCTGTACGTCGGCATCTTCGGCGTCGCCACCGTCGCCGCCGTGCTCTACCGCTATCTGGAAGAGCGCCTGGGCCTGCTCTGGCGCAGCCAGCAGACCAGCCGGCTGCTGGACCGCTACCTGCGCAACCGCGCCTATTTCCACATCGAGGAGGGCGGTGGCCTCGCCAACCCCGACCAGCGCATCGCCGAGGACGTGCGCAGCTTCACCACCAGCACCCTGTCCTTCGTGCTGATGACCCTGAACGCGCTGATCACCGTGTTCGCCTTCTCCAGCGTGCTGTGGTCGATCAGCCCAAGACTGTTCGGCATCGCCGTCGCCTACGCGCTGTTCGGCTCGGCCGTGGCCAGCCTGCTCGGCCGGCGGCTGATCGGCCTCAACAGCCTGCAACTGGACAAGGAGGCCAACCTCCGCGCCGAGCTGCTGCACCTGCGCGAGAACGCCGAGCCGGTGGCCCTGCAGCACCGCGAGGAGCTGCTGCACCAGCGCCTGCTCGGGCGCCTCCAGCAACTGGTCGCCAACAGCCGGCAGATGATCGCGGTGAACCGCAACCTCGGCTTCTTCACCAACGGCTACAACTACCTGATCCAGATCATCCCGGCGCTGATCGTCGCGCCGATGTTCATGAACGAGGAAGTGAGCTTCGGCGTGGTCACCCAGTCGGCGGTGGCCTTCTCCTTCCTGATGGGCGCCTTCTCGCTGCTGGTCACCCAGTTCCAGTCGATCTCCAGCTATGCGGCGGTGGCGGCGCGCCTGGGCAAGCTGCTGGAAGCCTTCGAGCAGGCCGATGCCCCGCAGCCAACGCCGGTGGAGGTCTATTGCGAACCGCAGCGCCGTGGTCTGGCCTACGAGGGCCTGAGCCTGTACCGCCAGGACGGCGCCGCCCTGGTGCTCGACCTGAGCCTGGAAGTGCCCGCCGGCAGCCGCCTGCTGGTCCGTGCCGGCTCCGGCCACGCCAAGATCGCGCTGTTCCGCGCCAGCGCCGGCTTGATCCAGCCCGGCGCCGGTCGCATCCGCCGCCCTTGCGCCGACCAGCTGATGTTTGTGCCCGAGCGCCCCTACCTGCCGCACGGCACGCTGCGCCAGCTGCTGATGCCGGGCGGACCCTTGGCCGCGCCGGAAGACGCGCAACTGCTGGCGCTGCTGAAACGCCTGCGGCTCGACCATCTGGTCCCCGCCGGCAGCGGCCTGGACCTGGAGCAGGACTGGACCAACCGGCTGGGGATCGGCGAGCAGTTGCGGCTGGTACTGGCGCGGGTGCTGCTGACCCGGCCGGCGCTGGTGTTCCTGGACCGCCTGCGGGTCAGCCTCGACCCCGCCGAGCAGCGGCGCATGCTGGAGCTGCTGCACGAGTACGGGATCGGTTACCTGCTGCTGGGCAAGCCAGGCGATGCCCTGGACCTGTTCGACCAGGTGCTCGACCTCGCGCCCGACGGAAGCTGGAGCCTGCGGCCCGCGAGCGCTACCGAGCCGCCTTCCCCAGGCTGAGCCGCAGCCGGTGCCGGCCGGCAGCCAGCGGCAGTCGCAAGCCATCCGGCGTCAGTGACAGCGGCTCGCCATCCAGTTCGGCGGCGATCACCGTCTCGGCGCAGCGCTCCGGATTTTCGACGCGGATGTGGTACTCGCCGCCGCTGGTCGGGTGCCGGTAGTCCAGCGTGTAGCCGGGCCAGTCGTCCGGCACGCAGGGCGCAAGGCGCAGCCACTGGCCCTGCTCGATGCTCAGGCCCAGCACCGACTCCACCGCCACCCGCCAGGCCCAGCCGGCGGAGCCGGTGTACCAGGTCCAGCCGCCACGGCCGATGTGCGGCGTAGCACCGTAGATGTCGGCGGCGATTACATAGGGCTCGACCCGGTAGCGCGCCTGCGCGGCGGCGTCGCGGCTGTGCCAGAGCGGGCTCAGTCGGGTGAGCAGCAGCGCAGCGCGCTCGCGGCGGCCGAGCTTGGCGAGTGCGGCCACCATCCAGCAGGCGGCGTGGGTGTACTGACCGCCGTTCTCGCGCACGCCGGCGACATAGCCCTTGATGTAACCGGGATCTTCCGGGGTATCGACGAAGGGCGGCGTCAGCAGCCGCAGCAGGCCGGCCTCCTCGTCGATCAACTGCGCCTCGGCGGCGTCCATGGCCTGCGCGGCACGCTCGGCCGGCGCCGCGCCGGAGAGCACCGCCCAGGCCTGCGCCAGGCCGTCGATGCGGCATTCGGCAGCGTCGTGGCTGCCCATGACGCTGCCGTTGTCGTAGTAGGCGCGACGGTACCAGGCGCCGTCCCAGCCGGCGTCGTTGACTGCCGCTTGCAGCGCCTCGCGATGCGCGCGATAGCGCGCCGCACGCGGCGAGTCACCACGCGCCTCGGCGAGCGGCGCGAACTCGCCAAGGATGGCGTAGAGGAAAAACCCCATCCACACGCTCTCGCCACGGCCCTCGCGGCCGACGCGGTTCATGCCGTCATTCCAGTCGCCGGTGCCCATCAGCGGCAGGCCGTGGGCGCCGACCGCCAGCGAGCGGTCCAGCGCCCGGCAGCAGTGTTCGTAGAGGCTGGCGCTGCCAGCCTCGCCGGGCGCGAGGTAGTTCTCGTCCTCGCCCGGCTTCAGCGGTGGCGCTTGCAGCAGCCGGCAAGGCTCGTCGAGCAGGCCCATGTCGCCGGTGGCGCGCAGGTAGCCGGCGGTGACCTGCGGCAGCCAGAGCAGGTCGTCGGCGAAGCGGGTGCGCAGGCCCGAGGCCAGCGGCGGCTCGTGCCACCAGTGCAGCACATCGCCCTCGACGAACTGCTGGCGGGCGTGCAGCAGGATCTGGCTGCGGGTCAGCTCCGGCCACAGCAGGCTCAGGTTGCCGGCGTCCTGCAACTGGTCGCGAAAGCCGTAGGCGCCGCTGGACTGGTAGTAGGCGCTGCGCGCCCAGATGCGGCAGGCCAGCGCCTGGTAAGGCAGCCAGCCGTTGACCAGATGGTCGATCTCCGGCGAGGGCGTCCGCACTGCCAGGCCGGAGAGGCTCTGGCGCCACCAGGCGCGCACCTCGTCCTCGGCGGCGCGCAGCGCGGCCGGGGTGCCATAGCTGGCGGTCAGCGACTCGAAGGCCTCGGCGTCAGCGGCCTCGCCCAGCAGCAGGCAGAACTCGGCACTCTCTCCAGCTTCCAGGCGGAAGCGCAGGCGCTGCGCGAAGCAGGCGTCCAGGCCCTCGCCATGTCGGCCGTCGAGCGCCGGCTCGCGCAAGGCCTGCGGACGCCGCGCGCTACCCAAGGGGCCGATGAAGCTGGCACGGTCAGCGGTGGAATCGCGCGCCTGCACGGTGACGCCTTCGGCGAGCAGACCGGCGTAGACGACAGCGCCGGCGAAGGCGCCGCTGCCGGTCTGCGCCGCGCACAGCCACTCGCCAGCCGGCCAGCTACGGATCGCCCCGGCCGCCGGCGGCAGCGTGCCCAGCACCAGTTGCTGGTAGCCGAACAGCGAGAGTTCTCTCGCGACATTGCCGTGGTTGCGAAGTTGCAGGCGCAGGCACTTGAGCGGCGCCTGGCGGGCGACGAAGGCGGTGACGGTCTGCTCCAAGTCCTCGAAGCGCGACTGGTAGCGGCTGTAACCGTAGCCGTGCGCGACCGCGTAGTCGCAGGCCGCCGGCACCGGGCCGGGCAGCGGCGACCAATAGGCGCCGCTGGTCTCGTCGCGCAGGTACAGGGCCTCGCCATGCGGGTCCGAGACCGGGTCGTTGGACCAGGGCGTGAGCCGGTTGGCCTGGCTGTTGCGCGCCCAGGTCGCACCGGCGCCGGTCTCGCTGACCAGGCCGCCGAACTGCTCGTTGGCGAGCACATTGATCCAGGGCATGGGCGGCCGTTGCAGGCCGTCGCCGCGCCAGGGCAGGTGGATGTGGTACTCGCTGCCGTCGGCGCTCAGGCCGGAACGCAGCGGCGGTTGTTCGGGCGACGGCGGCAGCCAGGCCGGCGCGAGCTGCACCTGCGCGGCGATGGCCGCGAGTTGCTCCGGCGCACCGGCGACGCCGAACAGGAACTCCAGCTCGCGGCTCTCGCCCGGCGCCAGTTCCAGCGTGGTGGCGAGGCTGAACACCGGGTCCAGCACATTGCCGACGCTGCCACGCAAATCCAGGGCCGGCGCCGCGACATCGCGGCCACGGCCGAGAAAGCGGCAGCGGTCGGTCTCCCAGCGCTGCAAGGGCGCGCCCAGCAGGGCGTGAAAGAGGGTCGGCCAGGTTTCACCCTGGCCGCGCGGACGCCGCCGCGCCAGCAGCAGACGGCCGCCCTCGGCCAGCTCGGTCTGCACGAACAGTTTGAGAAAAGCCGGATGGCCGAGATCGGCCCCACGGTGCGCCAGGGCGATCTCGATGTAGCTGCTCACCTCGATACGCCGGCGCTGCGCCGACGGGTTGTGCAGGCGCAAACGCCGCCGCTCGTGGCTGCCGTCGGCGGCCAGCTCGACCGAGAGGCGGCTGACGATGCCCTGCTCCTCGCGCTCCATACACAGGCGCCCGGCCTCGGCCTCCACGGCGTAGCGGCTGGGCGCGCCCGGCACCGGCTGGCGGCTAGCCGACCACAGCGCGCCGCTGTCGGCGTCGCGCAGGTAGATGTAGCTGCCGTGGGCGTCTTCCAGCGCGTCGCCCGGCCAGCGGTTGAGCGCCAGGCCACGCCATTCCGACAGGCCGCCACCCGCAGCGCTGAGCTGCAACTGGTAGTCGCCGGCGCGCAGCGTCCACGCGGTGGGTTGTTCTGGGCTGGGGTTCATCGCGCATCTCCGGGCGTGGTCTCGATGCGCACGCGGCAGGGGTTGGAATAGTGGTTGGGACGGGTGTCGAGCCGCACCGACTCGTGATCGTGCTCGCGCCAGACCGCGCCATCGACCCAGACGGCGTGGATGGCGCCGGGCAGCGGCGGCCGCAGGCTGAGACGGCCGCCGGTCTCGATCTCGAATTCCAGGCTGTGCGGCCCGGTGCGCCGCAAGGCGTAGCGCAGCGGCCCGCAGACGCTCGGCGCCGGGCCGAAGCGGACGCCCTCGCCCTCAAGCCATTCCGGCGCCAGGCCGGCGGCCAGCACCAGGCCCTGGTCGTCGGGCTGCTCGTAGACGTAGAGGCTGCGCAGGGCCAGCACATATTCGGCGGCGATCCAGGCATGCGGCAGATCGCCGAGATGGCCGGGCGAGCGCGGATCGCGCCAGATGATTTCCGGCCACTGATTCCAGGCGACGGGCTGGCGCTCGGCGAGGAAGTAGCGCAGCAGCTCCAGCGCCTGCGCGCGCCGGCCCAGGCGTACCAGGGCGCTGATGATGCGGATCTGGTAGGGCGAGTAGTTGGCGCCGTCCTGGCGGCCCTCGCGCTGGCGCTGCCAGCCTTGCAGATAGCGGTCGAAGGTCTGCTCCAGCGCCGCACGGTCCAGCGCCTCCGGCAGGCCCAGGAGCTGCACCGCGTTGGCGGTGGCGGTGGGGTCGAAGTCGGCCAGCTCCAGGCTGGCCGGCAGGTAGTCCAGCCCGCGCTCGACGCGGGTCCGCGCCAGCGAGGAAAACAGGCTGTGGCCGAAGCGCGCCTGCAAGGCCTGCCAGCGCTGCGCCAGCGCGGCCTCGCCACGGCGCTCGGCCAGAGACACCGCGTCGCCCAAGCCACGCAGCGCCCAGAAGTCGTCCCAGTAGGCATGCACCGGCTGCGCCAGATAGCCCTCGTGGCTGGCCGAGATCGGCAGCAGGCCGGTGCCGTCGAGCAGGCCGGCGATGCAGTCCACGGTGCGCTGCACCGCCGGCCAGAGTTCGTCCAGCAAGCCCGCCTCGCCGCCGTGGCGCTGGTGGTCGGCGATCAAGGCCAGCCACTGGCCGTGGCTGTCGTGTTCGACCAGCCAGTCCGGGCCTTCGCGATCCACGCAGCAGGGCACGAAACCGTCGGCGCGCTGATAGGGCGCGTACCAGCGGATGAACGCGCCCACCTCGGCGACACAGCCCATGCGCAGCAGCGCCGCACTCATGGTCGCGCCGTCGCGGATCCAGGAGCGCCTGTAGCGGCGCGGCCCCGCCTGCAGCGCCGGGCCGTCGCGGCAGATCAGGATGTGGGCACTGGCGCTGCGGGCGACGCGGATCGCCTCCGCGCCCCAGCCCGGCGCCTGCCAGGGCTGGCGCCCGAGCTTGTCGGCCCAGTCGGTGGTGCCCTGCCGGGCTTCTTCCTCGCTGGCCGGCAGCCCCAGCACCTCGACCGTGGCACTGCCGCGCGCCGGCACCTGCAAGTCGTAGCGCAGGGCGCCATTGGCATAGCCGCTGCGATCCGCGACATGGTCGTCGGTCGGCAACTGGCCCTGCGCCAGCAGATCGGTGATTGGGCCCTCGTCGAAGCTCAGCACGCCGAAGCCGATGGGGCGCTGCACCACGCGCAGGCGCGGCCGGCCGTTGACCGCAATCACGCCACGCCGCCAGTCGAGCCTGCGGATCGGGCTGACGCCGCCGAGCCCCCGGAAGCGCTGCCAGGGCGGCGTCACCTGGTAGGGCCGCAGCAGCAGGAACAGCCGCGCGGCCAGCAGTTCCGGCCCGAGGTTGTCGAAGCGGTAGGACAGCCGCAGCTCGCCACCGGCCTGCATCTCCAGCGCCAGGTGCAGGCGCCAGTCCTCGGCGCTCCAGCTCACCGCCGGCTGCGGTTGCCAGCCGTCCTTGAGGCTGTGATGAACCTGGACATCCGCCCAGGTGTAGAGGCGGCCACGCAGCCAGAGCATGGGCTCGACCGTGCAGGAGCCGGCGTCGAGTTCGACCAGCCCTTCCTCGTTGACCAGGGCGCACTGGCGGCCCTGGCCGCTGCCGATGGGCGTCCACAGGCTCTGCTCGCGCAGCAGCCAGCGCGGGAACCGGCCACGCGGCTCGGTCTGGGCTCGGCGATGCCAGTAGTCGTCGATGGAGCGCAGATCGTCCGGCGGCAGCACCTGCATGCGCAAACCGGCGCAGGCTTCGTCCAGTTCCAGCCGCAGATAGCGCAGCCGCGCATGCGGCAGATGCAGCAGGCTGTAGCGACCGCCGGCCTTGCGCGCGACATGCAGGCGCGACCAGCGCCGCCCATCGCGCGAGCCGAGCAGGCGGTAACCGCTGGCGGGCGCGCCGTGCAGCCAGTCGATCCTCACGCCGCCCAACGGCCGCGTGGTGCCGGCGTCGAGTTGCAGCCAGGGCCGCGCATCGCCTGGGCTGGGCCACCAGCCGGCCGGCTCCAGCGCCTGGGCGCCGGCGTGGCCGGCCTCGGCGCTGGAGCACTCCACCAGCCAGGGCTCCGGCGCGCTGGTGTCGATGATCTCCAGCTCGCTGAGCCAGAGCCGGCCGGCACCGCCCTCGCCCGCCACCAGCGCGATCTCGATGGCGCCCAGCTCGCCCAGCTTGCCGCCACCGGCCGGACCCCAGGCGTACTCCAGCTCATGGCTCGCCAGTTGATAGCGACGGCCACGCGCCGACGGCCGCTGCGCCTTGAGCACCCGCCGCCAGACGTTGTGATTGCTGGCATCGACCAGCTTCACTTCCAGATCATTCGCCGCGCCGCTGCCGCGCAGGCGGAAGCGCAGCGCGTAGCGCGACGGCATCGGCCGCCGCCAGTCGCAGCGCGCCACCACGAAGCCGGCCTGGCCCCTGAAGTCATAGTCCAATCGCAAGGCCGGACGCGCCCCGACCCGCTGCGCGGTCAGGGTCAGCGTTTGCTGCCCGGAGCAGATTGGCCGCCACTCCAGCGAGGGGCTCGGTAGCGCGGGAAGTTCGCGATTCATGGCGAGGAGTTTCCGGCGCTGGTGATCGGCTGCCACTGACCCGGGTCAACAGAGCAGGGGCTGCGCCGAGACCTCCAACCGAGGACGCAATCGGCGGGGATGATGATGGCGGCTCAGACCGCCTGCGCCGCCGCCACCGCTGCGCCGCAAGCCTCAAAGCAGGCTTTGCAGAAGGCGTGATGCTCGATGTGCGGCTTGCAGGCGTCCATGCAAGCCTGCATGGCCGGGATCGCCGCCTTGGCGAAGACCGGCGCCTGATCGGATTCAAGACGGGCCAGACGGGCCACGGCCGGGCAGATGGCATCGCAAGCCAGGGAGGTCTTCAGACAGTCCCCCATCATCGTGTCGCCCTCGGCGAGCAGACGCTGGCAGTGCGAGACGCATTCGGTGGCAGTGCCAGCGCAGCTAGCGAAGGCCTGCGCCAGTGCCGCATAGCGGCCGGTGCCAGCGCCGACACCGTGATGGCCGGGATGGTCGGCGGCCGCAGGCTTGCTGACCTTCTCTTTCCCCGCATGCGCCAGGCTGCTGGCAGTAGCGGCGGCGGCGAACAGGCCGAGGGTGAAATCGCGACGTTGCATGGAGGCGCTCCAATGGCGGGATCTGCGTGCCGACCATGCTCCCACAAACCACAGGCATCAGAGCAGACAGCAAAATCCCCAGCAGGACCGACGCCAAGACAGGCCCGCCAAGGCCTGAAGCGATGGCACGAAGCAGTCACGGCGAACGAATTCGCCGCACTCCCCATGCGTTTACGTCACGGGAAGAAGTCTTTTGGCATCAAGGAGTTAAAAGTGGTGGCCGGGGACGGAATCGAACCGCCGACACGGGGATTTTCAATCCCCTGCTCTACCGACTGAGCTACCCGGCCAACCTGTGCTGCTCGCACTCGCGGCGGCTGTCGGTAGCCGCGAGGCCGCGTATTAAAGCGGCGAGGCCCGCCCCCGTCAAGAAAAACCGGCGGCTCAGGCCTTGGGCGGCACGTAGCCGGTCTTGGTCAGCTCGCCGCTGCCGAAGAAATAGGTCTCCAGCTCCTCGCTGAGAAACTTGCGCGCCTTGGGGTCGGCGAGGGTCAGGCGGTATTCGTTGATCAGCCGGGTCTGGTGCGCGATCCACTCGCGCCAGGCGTCTTTCGACACCTGCTCGTAGAGGCGCTGGCCGAGCGCGCCGGGCAGCGGCGGACGGTCCAGGCCCTCGGCGTCTCGGCCGAGCTTGATGCAATGAACAGTGCGGGTCATGAGGCAGGGCTCGGTGTTTTCGGGGCGGCGCGGCGACGCGGGCGGCGGACGCTAGCAAGGGCGGTCTGCCCCAGCAAGTCGGTGGGCGCCGCCTGGCGCTCGGCGTAGCGGGCAATCGGCGCCGGCAGGGCCACCACGCCGGCACTCAGCTCGGCCGGCTGGTGCCAGGCATGCGGAACCGATTCGCGCAGAGCCTCGGCGGCTGCGGGCTCGGCCAGGCGGCCACGCAGGGGATGCAGGCGCAGGTCGTAATGGCTGAAGGCGTGGTCGATGGGCGTGTCGGTCTGCACCGCTGCCAGACGCAGGCCGTGACGCTGATACAGCGCCGCCGCCCAGTCTTCGGCCAGGTCCACCACCGGCGGGCACCAGAGCCCGCCCCAGATGCCCGCGCCCGGTCGCTGTTCCAAAAGCCAGCGGCCCTGCGCATCGCTGGCGACGATCAACCAGGCCTCGCGCTGCGGTCGCGCCTTCTTCTTGGCCTTGGGCTTGGCGCCCGGCAGCTCGGCCGTGCGGCCTTCGAGATGGGCGCGGCAATCGGCGGCCAGCGGGCAGTCGCCGCAGCGCGGCTTGCGGGCGCTGCACAGGCTGGCGCCGAGGTCCATCAGCGCCTGCGTGTAGTCGGCCAACCGGGTCGCCGGCAGCAGGCGCTCGGAGCAGGCCCAGAGCTGCTCGGCCACCGCCGTCTCCCCCGGCCAGCCGGCGATGCCGGCCCAACGCGCCAGCACCCGCTTCACATTGCCGTCGAGGATCGCGTGGCGCTGACCGTGGGCCTGCGCCAGGATCGCGCCGGCGGTGGAGCGGCCGATGCCGGGCAGCGCCAGCACCGCCGCGTAGTCGCTGGGGAATTCACCGCCGTGGCGCTCGACCACCGCCCGGGCGGCGGCGTGCAGATTGCGGGCGCGGGCGTAGTAGCCGAGGCCGGCCCAGTAGCGCATCACCTCCTCGCCGGGCGCCGCCGCCAGACTGCGCAGGTCGGGAAAGCGGCCCAGGAAGCGCTCGAAGTAGGGGATCACCGCCGCCACCTGGGTCTGCTGCAACATCACTTCCGACAGCCAGACGCGGTAGGCCGTGCGCGGGTGCTGCCAGGGCAGGTCGTGGCGGCCGTGCACGTCGAACCAGGCCAGCAGACGGCGGGCGAAGCTGTCGGCATCCGGCATGGGCAGGCTCATGGCAGGCGTGCCTGCGCCTGCGACTCCAGGCGCTGCACGGTGATCAGGGTTTCCTCGCGCAGGCGCCGCTCCAGCATCCAGGGGCCGAACACCGGCGCCAGCCAGAAGTCCGGGCGCAGGCTGGCCTCGAAGCGCAGGCGGCAGCGACGGTCGTCGATGGCGGTCACCGTCCAGCGCGAAATACCGCTCTGGAAGTCGCTGGCCGGCGGCGGCTCGGTGATGCCGACGATGCTGCCGCCGTCGCCGCTGGCCGTGCTGCTCAGTTGCTGGCTCTGGCGCAGCACCCGGCACAGCCCGAGCAGGCAGAACTCGGCCTCGCTGACCAGCTGCTGGCGGCCGTCGGCCGAAGGCGGGGACAGCGACAGCACCCGCAGGGAGGGATTCAAGGCCGACAGCGCCGCGAAGTCGGCCAGACGCGCGTAGACCGCTGGCCCCGGCGCGGCCAGTTCGGCATCCAGGCTCACCAGGTAGTCCTGCGCCTGATGGCGGACGCTCAGCGTGCGCAGTTCGTAGGCCCAGGCGGGCGCCGCGAGCAGGCTCGCGGCCAGTAGCAGCCAGCGCATCGGGGCTCAGGGCTGCGGCGTGCTGCCCGGCGCCGGCTCGTCGGGCGGCTTCTTGTTGCCGCCGAACAGTTTCATCAGGCCCTTGTTGAGTTCCTCGACGGCCTTCTGCTTGATCTCCTCGCGGTGCTCCTGCAGCTCTTCCTTCTTGGCCTCGTACTGGCCGCGCAGCTTGTCGGCAGCCTTCTGCTGCAAGGCAGCCTGCCAGTCGATCTGCACCTTGGGCTTGAACAGGTTGCCAGTCAGGCGGATCGGCACCACCACGCCGTGCAGATCGGCCAGCTCCTTGCCGCCCTGCCCCTTGGCGGTGCCGACCAGGGTCGGCTTGGCGAGGTAGTTGATGGTCTCGTTGGCGAGGTCGAGTTCGCCGGCGCCTTCCAGCCGGAACAGCGGATTCTTCGCCGACAACTGGTCGGACTTGAGCACGCCGTTGACGATCTTGCCGGCACCGCGCAGCTCGGCGAAATCGGTGGACTGCGGCTCGCTGCTGGCGGCGGCAGTGGCGCCGCCGCCCTGGGCAACGCTGAGCAGGGCCTGACCATCGCGGATGGTCTTGCCGAGATTGAAACCCTTCACCGCGCCGTCGACGAAGTTGAAGGCGACATCGCCGTTGAGCGCGCGCCGCACCTCGCCGACGGTGCGGCCGCCGCTGCGCACATCCAGGTTCACCGAGCCCTTGCCACTGACGTAGTCCTTGCCGAGAAAATCCTTGAGCAGCGGCCCGGCGCTGATGCCGCTGAGCGTGGTCTTGAGCGCGTAGCCGGGCTTGGCGCCGGGGCTCACGTCCAGCGCCAGATTGGCGTTGCCGCCATAGAGCTGGGCGCTGAGCTGCTGGCGCTTGTTGCCGCTCTTGGGCGCGTCCAGCTTCAGCCGCACATCATTGAGCGTCATGCCCTTCAGCTTGAGCCTGCCGATGGCCAGCGTGCCCTCGGCATTGAGCTGGTCGAGCATCTCCACCGGCAGCGGCGTGTCGTTGAGATTGGTCTTGGCGGCCTCGGTGCCGGCGGCTGGCGCGGCGGCGGCCTTGGGCGGCAGGTAGCGGTCGGCGTCGATGGCATCGAGCTGGAGCGCGAAGGCCAGCGCCTGGCTGGCGAAATCGCGCACCGCCAGCTCGCCGCTGAGCGTGCTGTCGTCGAGCTTCAGCAGCAGGTTCTTGAACGCCGCGCTCCTGGCATTGGCGCTCAGCGCGGCGCTCAGGCTGGCGGTCTGCAAGGTCTTGGCGTCGGCCATCTCCGGCAGCTTGATGTCCAGGTTGCCGAGCAGGGCGCGCGGCGAGAACGGCGCCACGGTCAGATCGCCGCTGGCGGTCGGCAGCTCGCCGGTGAGTCCGGCCACCAGCCACTGCTTGGCGCTGGCCTTGAGTCCGGCGAACTCCAGTTGCAGGCCCTCGACGCGCGCGCTGTCGGCGGCAAGATCGGCGCTCGCCGTGCCGCTCAGCTTGAGGGTCTGCGGCTTGCCACCGGGAATGGCGCTGCCGGCGGTCTCCAGAGCCAGTTCCAGGCCCTGGACCTGGTGCCGGCGCTGCGCCAGATCGGCCTTGAGACTGGCCGCCAGCGTGCCCTTGGCGCTGAGCCGGGGCTGCTCGGCGGTGCCGGCCAGCAACTGGTCGATCAGCAGCTTGAACGGCGCCACCGTCAGCACCTGGCTAGCGCCGTCATAGCCCAGCGCGGAGGCTTCCAGTCGCAGCTTGGCGGCCAGGCTCTCGGCGGGGGTGGTGCCCTCTTGCAGGCCATCCAGTTTCAGCTTGAGGTCCGCGACCTGGGCCGAGCCGCTGTCGGCGTCGAAGCGCAGATCGCCCTGGAACTCCAGCGCCGCGCGCGCCTTGGGCGCGCCGGAGTTGAGCGTCAGCCCGCCCTCGAACGGCAGGGTCTCGCCCGCGCGCAGACGGCCGAGCTTGAGCCGCAGGCCCTCCACGGCGTAGTCCTTGCCGGCCTGGGCGTCGGCGTAGCTGAGCGCCACGTCCTCCAACTGCACGCCGGCGATGTCGAGGTCGGCCATGCCCTTGCCGGCTTCCGACTCCGCCGCCGGCTCGTCCTTCTTCTGCTTCTGCAAGGCCAGCAGGTCGGCCCAGTTGCTGAGGCCCTCGGCATTGACCGCCAGCGCCGCGCGCAGGCCGGAGAGTTTCAGCTCGCTGGCCTCGACCCGCCGGTCGCGCAGCAGCGGCAGCAGCTTCACCCCGACTTCGGCGGATTTGAGCCGCAGCATCGGCTCGCTGCCGAAGCCGGCGGCATTGCCGAGCACCGCGTCGGCGATCTCCACCCTGAGCCAGGGGAAGACGCTGAGCCGGATCTCGCCCACCGAGAACTCGCGGCCGGTCTCCTTTTTCACCGTCTCCGCGAGCTTGCCTCGGAAGTCGTTGGGATCGAACAGGAAGGGCAGTGCGACGATGGCTGCGGCCAGCAACAGCAGCAGGCCGGCCAGGAAGACGAGGAGGAACTTGAGCGGCTTGGCCATCGGACGGTCCGGCGCGTAGGGCAAGGGGCGGGTGCTGAGTGTAGCCGCGCGGGCTGAACCCCAGCCGTCTATAGGCCAGCCAGATCCGGGTCGGCGCGGCGGCATCAAGTAAACTGCGCGCCTCTTTTACCCCTCTGGCCGCCAGCCATGTCCTCCGCCCGCGCCTCCGCCTCGCCGAAAGTCGGCATCGTTTCCCTCGGCTGCCCGAAAGCCCTGGTCGACTCCGAGCGCATCCTCACCCAGTTGCGCGCCGAGGGTTACGTCACCTCGCCCAGCTACGACGCCGCCGACGTGGTGATCGTCAACACCTGCGGCTTCATCGACTCTGCCGTGCAGGAGTCGCTGGACGCCATCGGCGAGGCGATGGCCGAGAACGGCAAGGTGATCGTCACCGGTTGCCTGGGCGCGAAGAAGGAAACCATCCTCGAACAGTTCCCCGACGTGCTGTCGATTTCAGGCCCGCAGGACTACGCCTCGGTGATGACCGCCGTGCACAAGGCGGTGCCGCCCAAGCACGATCCGCGCTTCGACCTGTTGCCGGCTCCTGGCATCAAGCTCACGCCCAAGCACTACGCCTATCTGAAGATTTCCGAGGGCTGCAATCACAAGTGCAGCTTCTGCATCATCCCCTCGATGCGCGGCAAGCTGGCCTCGCGCAAGGTCGATGAAGTGCTGCGCGAGGCCGAGCGCCTGGCCAAGGCCGGGGTCAAGGAGCTGCTGGTGATCTCGCAGGACACCAGCGCCTACGGCGCCGACCTCAAGTACGCCGGTGGCGTCTGGCGCGAGCAGGAGTACCAGAGCTCGATGCTCGATCTCTGCAAGGGGCTCTCCGAGCTGGGCATCTGGGTGCGCCTGCACTACGTCTACCCCTACCCGCACGTCGACGAGATCATTCCGCTGATGGCGGAGCGCAAGATCCTCCCCTACCTCGACATCCCCTTCCAGCACGGCTCGCCGACGGTGTTGAAGCGCATGAAGCGCCCGGCCTTCGCCGAGAACACCCTGCGCCGGCTGGAAGCCTGGCGGAAGATCTGCCCGGACATCACCATCCGCAGCACCTTCATCGTCGGCTTCCCGGGCGAGACCGACGCCGAGTTCGAGGAGCTGCTGGGCTGGCTCAAGGAAGCCAAGATCGACCGCGCCGGCTGCTTCGTCTACTCGCCGGTCGAAGGCGCCACCGCCAACCTCTTGCCCAACGCGGTGCCGGCGGAGGTCGCCCAGGCGCGGCTGAAGAAATTCATGCAGACCCAGGCGCGCATCAGCAAGGCCAAGCTCAAGAAAAAGATCGGCAGCGTCATCGAGGTGATGGTCGACGAGATCGACGACGAAGGCATCGTCACCGGCCGCTCCTGGGCCGACGCGCCGGAGATCGACGGCAAGGTGTATCTGTCGTCCGACGAGCCGCTGAAGCCGGGACAGATCGTCCGCGCCGAGGTGGTGCAGGCCGACGCCCACGACCTCAACGCCGAAGTGCTCGACTGATCCGGACGCCGGTCGGCTGGCTGCGGCCACTGATCCCTGACCCAAGCCGGGCGGCCCTCCACCACCACTAGCATGTCTGGCACGGCAAGCAGCCGGGCCAGCAGCCAGCGGAGGGATCGGGGTGGCCGTCAAGACTGATCGCCTGCGGGCACTGAAGGCTCTGGAAGCCGCTGCAGCCGTACCTGTCGCCCCGCCCGAGCCTGCCGAACCCGAGCCCTTGCCGCTGCTCGAATTCGATGAGGAACAATTGCGGGCGGAACGCCTGGCCCGCGAGCAGGCCAAGCGCGAGCAGGCCGACAACCTGCTGGAACGCCTCAGTCTCGACATCTACGACCGCTGGACCGAACTCGCCGCCGAGTCCGGCCAGCCGGCCAGCGCCGGCTCGCCCGCCGTCGGCGTCCCCGCGCCGGGCAACGATCAGATCCGTGGCCTGCTGCTGCAGGGCACGGTGCCGGACGCCATCCTGACCTTCGGCGAAGGGGGACTGATCCAGACCTTCAACGCCGGCGCCGAGCGCATGTTCGGCCGCGCCGCCGCCGAGGTGCTGGGCCACGCCATCGCCGAGCTGCTGCCGGCACGCGCCGAAGGCGACAGCGACCTCGGCCAGCTCGACAGGCTCGACGCCGGCCCCGAGGGCCGACGAGTGCGCGAGCGCCTGGCGCTGCGCGCCGACGGCAGCGAGCTGGCGGTGGAGGTCTCCATCGGCGTGCTCGACCTCGAAGGCCGCCGCCACGGCGCGGCGGTGATCCGCGACATCTCCGAGCGCAAGCAGTTCGAGCAGGCGCTGCACCAGCTCAACGACTCGCTGCGCGCCCAGGTGGAAGCCACCCGCCAGGCCCTGGAGCAGTTGCAGCAGACCCAGCGCGAGCTGGTGCGCGCCGAGCGCCTGGCCTCGCTGGGCGGCCTGGTGGCCGGCGTCGCCCACGAGATCAACACCCCCATCGGCATCAGCCTCACCGCCGCCTCGCACCTGCACGACGAGGCGCTGCGGCTGGAAGCGGCGATGGCCGACGACAGCCTCAAGCGCTCGCAGTTGAGCGGCTTCGTGCAAACCTTTCAGCACAGCGCCAGGCTGGTATTGGCGAACGCCCGGCGCGCCGCCGAGCTGATCCAGAGCTTCAAGCGGGTGGCGGTGGACCAGACCAGCGAGGAGCGCCGCCGCCTGCACTTCCGCGAGTATCTGGAAGAAATCATCACCAGCCTGAGCCCGCAACTGAAGAAGACCGCGCATCAGGTGCGCATCGACTGCGACCCGGCGCTGGAGATCGACACCCTGCCCGGCGCCATCTCGCAGATCATCACCAACCTGGTGCTCAACTCGCTGAGCCATGCCTACGGCGAGGGCGAGGCCGGGCACATCGCCATCGAGGCGCGCCAGCAGGGCCAGCGTCTGAAGCTGGTCTACCGCGACGACGGCCGCGGCATACCGGCCGAGATCCTGCCGCGCATCTTCGACCCCTTTTTCACCACCAAGCGCGGTGCCGGCGGCACCGGGCTGGGCCTGCACATCGTTTTCGGCCTGGTGCACCAGCAGTTGCAGGGCGGCATCGAGGCGCTCTCGACGCCGGGTCATGGCACTGAATTCCACCTCGACCTGCCGCTGGAAATCCCCGCTGGCGGCAACACCGATCCGCGATCCGGAGAGCGCGCATGAGCGAAGTCCGCAGCGACGACGATGAACTGCTGTTCGCGGCGGAAAGCCCGGAGCCCACCAAGGACTCCGAGGCGAGCTGGAAAATCCTGATCGCCGACGACGACGAGGAAGTCCACGAGGTCACCAAGCTGGCGCTCGGCGGCCTGCGCTTCAACGGCCAGCCGCTGCAATTCCTGCACGCCCGCTCCGGCCGCGAGGCGGTGGAGCAGGTCGAGCAGACGCCGGACATCGCCCTGCTGCTGCTCGACGTGGTGATGGAGCGCGAGACCGCCGGACTCGACGCCGTCGATGCCATCCGCAACCGCCTGCGCAACCGCCTGGTCCGCATCGTGCTGCGCACCGGCCAGCCCGGACAGGCACCGGAGCGCGAGGTGGTGATGCGCTACGACATCAACGACTACAAGGAAAAGACCGAGCTCACCGCCAAGAAGCTGTTCACCCTGGTCTACACCGCGCTGGGCCAGTACCGCGACATCCTGCGCCTGGAGCGTGGCCGCCGCGAGCTGGAACGCCTGGTCGATGCCGGCGTCACCGTGTTCCGGCGCAAGCAGCCGGACCGCCTGGGCCAAGGCCTGCTGCAACTGCTGGGCAAGCTGCTCGGCGTCGAGCACAGCCAGCGGCCGCCCGGCTACGGCGGCCTGCTGGTGGAGCCGGGCAAGGACGGCGTCGCGCGGGTGCTGGCCGGCAGCGGCCGCTATCGGGAACTGGGCGGACAGACGCTGGCCCGGGGCCGGCTGCCCCAGCTCGACAGCCGCCAGTACCAGATTCCCCGCAACGGCAGCTGGCATGCCGATGCCCACAGCTTCATCGCCCGGCTCGTCGCGCAGCGGCGCCAGCCGCTCACGCTGTATCTGGAGAGCGACACGCCGCTGCAACCGCCGGAGGCGCACATCCTCGACGTGTACTGCCGCAACGCCACGCTGTCGCTGGACAACGCGCTGCTGCACCAGCAGCTCGGCCGCACCCAGCGCGAGCTGATCTACATGCTCAGCGAGGCGGTGGAGATCCGCTCGCAGGAAACCGGCAACCACGCCCGCCGGGTCGGCGAATACTCGCGGCTGCTGGGCCAGCTCAGCGGCCTGCCCGAGGACGAGGCCGAGGTGCTGCTGCTGGCGGCGCCGCTGCACGATGTCGGCAAGATCGCCATCCCCGACGCCATCCTGAAGAAGCCCGGCGCCCATACCGAGGAGGAATCCAGGGTGATGCGCAGCCATGCCGAGATCGGTGGCCGCATGTTCAGCAGCCAGGATCTGCCGGTGTTCAGCGCCGCCAAGATCATCGCCGCCCAGCACCATGAACGCTGGGATGGGCAGGGCTACCCCGGCGGCCTGCGCGGCGAGGACATCCACCTCTACGGCCGCATCAGCGCGCTGGCCGATGTCTTCGACGCGCTGGGCAGCGAGCGCTGCTACAAGAGCGCCTGGCCGCTGGAGGACATCCTGGCGCTGGTGCGCGAGCAGCGCGGCAGGCAATTCGACCCCAGGCTGGTCGACCTGCTGCTGGGCAACCTCGACGCCTTTCTGGAAATCCGCACCCGGCTCGTGGATGTTGGGAGCATCAATCACTGAGCCGCAGGCGCAGCTCGCGCGCGCTGCTGCGGCCGGTGTCGTCACTGACGCTGAGCTGATGGCGGCCGGTCTGGGTAGGCCGGTAGGCATAGGCCACGCCCGGCGCCGAACTGCCCAGATAGCTGCCATCGACAAACCAGTAGAGCGTCCGCACCGCGCCATCGGCATGGGCGAGCAGCGGGATCACCTGCTGACCGAGTTGCTCGGGGCGCAGGGCGTATTCGACGCCGGCCAGCGGCGAGCGGATGCTCGGCGCCTCGCCAACCGCCGTGGTCGCCAGCAGGCCGCAGTCGCCGGGCGGCGGCGGCGCGCGGCGCGGCATGCCGGCCTGGGCGTAGAGCCGCATCAGCTCGCTGGGCCAGAACTCGTAGACCTCTTCGACGACCGCACTCGCCGGCGTATCCGGGCAGGCCAGCCGGCCGCTGCGACGGTCGATGCGCAGGCGCCGGTGCACCGTGCTCAGGCGGATCGGCGAGACGCCGGGGATGTACCAGGTCTGGCTGCGCTGCGGGCAGTCGGCATTGGGCAGATCGCCGGAAGCGGTGCAGACCTCCACCCGCGCCAGCCGGGGCGGCTGCGGAAACGCCGGCTCGACCAGCTCCGGCTCGGCGACGCGAATGGCGTCGGCAAGATCGAAGAACAGCGGCGCGGCGCTGCGGATGCCGACCAGGGCGGGATTGCTGCGGCCGTCGAAGTTGCCCAGCCAGACCACCAGCACATAGGGGCCGAACACGCCGGCAGTCCAGGCGTCGCGAAAGCCCCAGCTGGTGCCGGTCTTCCAGGCCGGGGTCAGGCGGTTGCGCGTCGGGCGCCACACCGCCTCGTCGGGGCGCGGGTTGTCGCGCAGGATGTCCATCACCATGAAGCTGGCGTCGGCCGACAGCCGCCGCTCGCCCGGCGCCGGCGGCTCCTCGGCGAGCCGGCGCAGCGGCCGCCAGAGGCCACGGTTGGCGAGCATGGCGTAGAGCTGCGCCAGCTCGACCATCGACACCTCGCCGCCGCCCAGGGTCAGCGCCAGGCCGTAGTGACGCTCGCTGCGCGGCAGCGCCACCCCGGCGCTCTTCAGGAAGCGGTACAGGCTGGGCTCGCGCAACTGCGCCGAGAGCTGCACCGCCGGCACGTTGCGCGAGCGGATCAGCGCATCGTGGGCGCTGATCGGGCCTAGGAAGGCGCCGTCGTTGTTCTCCGGCGCATAGGGGCCGAAATAGGTCGGCGCGTCCTTGAGCACGCTGAGCGGATGGATCAGGCCCTGGTCCATCGCCAGCGCATAGAGCAGCGGCTTGAGCGTAGAGCCGGGCGAGCGGCGCGCGCTGACGCCATCGACCTGGCCGTGGATGCCGGCATTGAACCAGTCGGCCGAGCCGATCCAGGCGCGCACGCCGAGGTCGCGGCTGTCCACCAGCAGCACCGCCGCGTTGTCGATGCCGACGCGCGCCAGCGGCGCCAGGTGCTGGCGCAGGCGCTGCTCCAGCAGGCTTTGCAGGCGCAGGTCCAGCGTGGTCTTGAGTTCCGCCGGCGCGGTCTCACCGGCCTCGGCGAGCAGCGCGCCGGTGAAATGCGGCGCACGGAACGGCAGCGCCCGGCGCTGGAAGCGCAGCGGCGCCTCGACCAGGGCGCGCTGCTCGGCGGCCGCTGGATGTACCGCCAGCCAGCGCGCGTAGAGACGCAGCCGGGCGGCGCGCAGGCTCTCGGTTTCGCCGGTGCCCGGCACGCGCGCATTCGGCGCCTGCGGCAGCACCGCCAGCGCCAGGGTCTGCGCGAGATCGAGTTCGCGCGGGCGCTTGCCGAAGTACAGCCGCGCCGCCGCGCCCACGCCCTGCACGTTGCCGCCGTAAGGCGCGAGGTTGAGATAGGCCTCCAGGATCTCGCGCTTGGAATAGCGCGCCTCCAGCCACAGCGCGGCGCCGATCTGGCCGAGCTTGCCGGCCAGATTGCGGGTGTGGCGGCGCTCCAGCAGGCGCGCCAACTGCATGCTCAGGGTCGAGCCACCCTGGCGAGCGCCGCCGCTGGCGGTGACCAGCGCCGCGCGCAGCAGCGCCGGCGGATTCACGCCGGGATGCCAGTAGAAGTGGCGGTCCTCGTGCAGCAGCACCGCCTCGATCAGCGCCGGCGGCATGTCCGACAGCGGCTGCCAGAGCCGCAACTGACCGTCGCTGGCCAGGCGCAGGCGCAGCAGCTCGCCCCGGCTGTCGAGCACCGCGGTCGACAGCGGGATGCGTGCCGCCAGCGGCGGCCGTGGCCATAGCCGGACGATCAGCAGCAGCGCCGCCAGCGCCAGCAGCGACAGCGCCGCGAGACGAGCGCGGCTCAAGACCCGCCCTGCCCCGCCGGACTCAAGGCCGGATCACCTCGATTTGCCCGGCGGCGGCGCGCGCGTAGATGCTGGGCTCGTACATCGCCTCGCCATAGGCCGGGGGAATCTGGAAGCGCCCGGCGGCGGTCGCCTTGATCCGGTACTTCAGTTCGCTGACCTCCTTGCCGAAATCGACGTAGAGCACCGCGCGGTCCTCGCGGTAGTCGGCATAGGTCGGCCGCGCGCCGGCCAGCCAGCTCAGCCAGTTGCAGCCGCAACCGAGATTGCCGGCGTCTTCGCTGGCCTCGCTCTCGCCTTCACCCTCGGAGGACTCGTCCGGCAACACCGGCTGCATCGCCTGCTCGGCGGGCGCGCTGCTCGGCTGCACGATCTCGAAGCCGCCGGGCAGCAGATCGACCAGGGCGACATCGCTGAGCCAGTCGCGCCCGGTGCTGCGGAACTTCAGATGCACCTCGATCTCCTCGCCCAGCCGCACCTGGCTCACCGGCTTGCCGGCGAGGTCGGTGTAGCTGCGCAGAATCTCCATGCCCTGGCTGGCCGACGGCGGCGGCTGACGGTCGAAGCCGGCCTGGCTGAGCAGCGCGTAGGCCGGCAGCGGGCCGGGACTGGTCACCCGCAGCACCTTGCTCGCCTCGCTCACCGGCAGACTCGGGAACAGGCCCGGCGGCAGGCTCAGCGTCTGCTCGCCACCGGCTTTCAGCAGGGCCTTGAGACTGGGCATGGTGGCGCTGGCCTCGGCCGCCTGCGCGTAGGCATCCAGCGCCAGGATGCTGGTGGCGGCGGACAGCGACTGGTAGCGCTGTTCGCGCAGCTCGGCGACCAGATTGGCGACGAACTCCGGCCCGTAGGCCGCGAGGCGCTGGGGGAAGTGCTTGGCCAGCACGTAGAACAGCTCGGCGTCGGTCGCCATCGCGCTGTGATAGCGGTCGTAGTAATGCCCGGCCTGGCGGCCGAGCTTGACCCGGGCGATGAGCTTGTCCGCCAGCGCCGGCTGCTGCATGCGCTGGTAGGCGGCGGCCAGCCAGGCGGCGGTGGCGTCGCTCTCCCAGCGGTTCTTCCAGTTGGCTTCCAGGCGGCCGCGCAGGGCATCGGCCTCGGCGCTCATCACCTGGCCCTGGCGGGTCAGCAGGTAGACCGCGTAGGCGGCGTTGCGCTCCTGTTCGAGATTGTCGCCATCGCGGCGCGCCAGCCGCAGCAGGTAGCGGTTGCCGGCCTCGATCAGCTCGCCCGGCGCCGGGCGGCCGCGCTCGGCGGCCTCCAGCAGGAAGTGCTGGACGTAGACCGACACGAACTCCGCCTCGGCGCCGTTCGGCCACAGCCGGTAGCCGCCGTCCGGCGTCTGCCGGCTGGCCAGCTCGGCGTAGCTGCCGTCGAGATCGCTGCCCTTGGCGGTCTTCAGCGCGCCGAACTCCGGCCGCCCGGACAGCACCAGGGCCGGCATCGCCATGCTCACCAACTGCTCGGTGCAGGCATGCGCGTAATTGCCCAGCCAGGCGGCGAGTCCGTGCGCCAAGGCCAGCGGCAGCGGCGAGACGCTCACTTCGACCTCGCGCTGCTGCGGGTAGAGGCTGCGGCTGAGCGGCAGCTCGACGCTCTTGCCGGCCGGCACGCTGGCGGCATCGAGCTGCACCCGGTAGGGCGTGGCCGGACGCACCGACAGCGTCGCGCCGAGCCTGGCGCCGTAGCCGCCGCCATTCACGGTGAAGCGCAGCTCCGCCGGGCCGGGTTGGTCCTTGGCGCGCAGGCGGTAGCGCACCACCGCCTCGCTGAGCGGCTTCATGCCCAGCGACTGCTGCGCCGCACCCAGCACCTCCAGGTTGGCGGACGGCTGCAACTGCACCTGCACCGCCGTCTCGCCCTTGGCCTCCTCGACGTTGAAGGCGACCCCGGTGCTGACCTCGAACTCGTCGCCCGGCGCCACCGCCAGCGGTGCGTTGGGCAGCAGGGTGTAGTCGCCGCGCACGGTCGTGCGTGTCTCGGCCTGGCCCATGCCCTGGGCATCGACGCCCACCGCCATCAGCCGCAGGCTGCCGTTGAAACTCTCCGGCACCGTCCATTCCAGGGTCTTGGGCTCAGGTCCGACCGCGACGATGCCGCTCCACCAGGCCACCGGCGGATCGGTCTTGCGCCGGAACGGATTGAGATGCCTGCCAAGCGCACCGTCGGCGTCGCCGCCGGGCGCCGCACCCGGCATCAGGGCGCGGAACGAGGGCAGCACCAGATCGAGGATCTGCAAGGTGTCCACGTCCAGGCTGCGCTTCTGGAAGAAGTACTCCAGCGGCTGCGGCGTCTGGTAGCGCGCCACCTGCAGGATGCCCTCGTCCACCGCGTAGACCACCGCGCGGCCGGGGCGCTGGGCGCTGACCTGCAGGCGCAGGGTCTCGCCCGGCTTGAGCTTGGCCGGCGCCTTCAGGCTCAGGCCGTTGCGGCGCGCGTCGATCGACACCGAGAACGGCTGCACGCCGTGACTCATCGGCGAGGCGTGAATCTCGGCGCTGCCGGGGTCGCGCAGGAAGATCACATGCACATAGGCGGAGCCGATCAGGTCCGCCGGCACCCGGATGCGCTGCACGCTGGCGGTGGTCTCGGCCCTGAACCACTGCCAGCTCAGCACCTTCTCGCGCTCGATGGTGATCAGGCCGCTGCCGACATAGGGCGCGACCAGGCTCAGCTCGATCTCCTCGCCGGGCGCGTAGTCCTTCTTCGACAGCGCCAGTTGCAGCTCGGCGTTCTTCTCCAGGCTGCGGCTGACATCGCCGGCACCGGCGACCCGGTAGGGGATGTTGGCGTAGCTCTGGCCGGCGGCATCGACCAGCAGATAGAAGTAGCTGCCCGGCTCGCTGGCCTCCAGCTTCAGCGCGGCGCCGCTCGCCGGCAGCGCGTAGGCCTGCGCCGACAGCAGCATGTCCTTCTGCCGCGACTCGTACTGGTAGCTGCCGTTGGGGCGGCGGATCAGCACGTTCACGTACTTGCGCTGGTAGCGCTTGAGCTGCAAGTCCTTGACGGCGGTGCGCTGCGCCTGCGGGTCCAGCGCCTGGAGCTGGACCGCGCGCGGCACGCTCTGGCTGACGTAGTCGAGATCGCCATCGGCCTTCCAGCCGATCAGATAGGGCAGGTCGGAGACGATCTGCGCCGCCTCGGCGGTGACGCCGCGTCCGCCGTCGGGCTCGAAGCCGCGCGCGGTGAGATGCACGCGGTAGCTCGCGCGCGCGAAGCGCTTGAGATCCAGCGCCAGCGTCGCCTGGCCCTGGGCGTCGGTCTGGGCATCGGCCAGCGCCTCGGTGAAACCCTCGCGCGCCGCCTGCGGATCGTTGAAGCGGTAGTCCTCGTAGCCGGCGAAGGCCGGCAGCCAGGGCGTGAGGTTCATCTCCGCGCTGATCCGCCGCGACTGCGCCGGCGTGCCGAACAGGTTCTGCAGATCGACGCGCGCGGCCAGCGCCTCCGGCGACACCCAGCCCTGCGCGCGCGCCGGCTGGAAGTCCAGGCGCATCTTCAGGCGATCCGGCTCGAACTCGCGAACCTTGAAGCCGAAGCTGCCCAACAGCCGCTGCCCGCGCGGCTGCGGCAGGTAGACGCTCAGGTTGTACTCGCCGGTCGCCGAGGTCGGGCGGCTGGTGTAGGCGAGGCTGTCGAAGCCGTCTTCCGGCAAGGGCCGGCGCTGATCCAGCACCACGCTGCCGCGCGGGTCGGTGATGGTGTAGCGCAGCGGCGTGCGCGGCAGCGGGTGGTCGAAGTCGGCGGCGCGCACGATGACGCCCAGCTCGGCGCGCTCGCCCGGCCGGTACAGGCCACGGTCGCTGAACAGGAAGGCCGACAGCGCGCCCGGTTCGGTAGCCTGGGAGACGCCGCCGACATCGAAGCGCGACAGGTCCAGCGAGGACACTCTCCCATCCAGCGGCAGGAAGGACTGGTCGCCACCCTTCTTCGCCAGCAGCAGCACCGGCTGGCGCTCGTTGCGGTAGTCGCCGAGGTCGGGCAGGCGGGCGTGGCCCTGCTCGTCGGTGTCGCGGCTCAGCACCGGCTCGCCGTTCTTGCCGATCACCTCGACGCTGACCCCGGCCAGCGGCTGGCCGCTGAGGATGGACTGCACGAACACTTCGCGGCTGCCGTCCTTGTTGCGCTTGAGCACCAGGCCCAGGTCGGTGACCACGATAAGCCGGGTGTCGGACACCCGCGCCTCGTAGCCCTCGTCACCGCCCTCGTCGCCGGCCACCGAGATGTCCTGGTGGCTGACCGGGTCGTGGCCGTGCACGCGCAGGAAGAAGATGCCGCGCCGGCTCTCCTGACCCTCGGCGAGGAAGGGCACGAGATCGACCGCCGTGTACTGCGGCGTGCCGTGCGGCAGCGCCGGCAGGGTCAGCACTTTTTCCAGGCGCTCGCTGATGTTGCTCTCGTCGAACTGCCAGTTGTTCCAGTAGGGCGTCGCCAGCTCGCCGCCGGACTGGGTGACCAGGTGCTGCAACTGGCGCGGTAGCAGGCGGCCGACTTCCACCCGCAGGCCGGGCAGGTCGCGGCTGAACACGCTGAGCTTCTTCGGACCGCCCATCGCCAGCAGCGCGCCCTTGCCCATCACCCGCAGCTCGGGCGGATAGTCCGGTACCTGCAAGGCGAGCTGGCTGGACTTCTCCAGCTCGTAGCCGCCGAAGGACTTCATGCCCGCCGCCACCCGCAGCAGCAGCCAGCGTCCGGGCTCGGCGCTATGGCCGAAGCTGTGCTCCTGCGCGTGCTCGGTCTCCAGCGGATTGTGGTTGAGCGCCAGCGGCTCGCTGCCGGCCGGCAGCGTGTTGCCGATGTTGTCCTGGCCCCAGGGATAGGGCTCGCCGTTGTAGGTCTCGAAGTTCTTCTCCCACTCCTTCTGCTTGCCGGCATCGGGGTTGCGCGCCGGCAGCAGCCAGGCCTGGACGTGGCTGCGTACTTCGTCCTCGGTGCTGGAATGGCTCAGCGAGAGCGTCAGCAACTGCACCGGGTTGTCATCGACATCACGGGCGATGCGCGCCGCCAGTTCGCCGACCTGCAGGGCATAGCGGCCGGGCACGCTGACATCCCCCGCCAGCTCGGCCTGCGCCGCCGGACCCGCCAGGCTGCTGGCGATGCCGGGGGCGATGACGAAGTGCAGGCGGCCGGACTTGGCCGGCGTCGCCAGCGCGGCGGTGCGGACATAGGCGTTGAGGCGCTTGGCGTCGAGGTTGAGGGTGGTCAGCGGCCGCTCGCGCTCGACTTCCTTCTCGTCCGTGAGGCGGTCGAAATAGCTGATGCGGATGCGGTCCTTCAGCGACTCCGGGTTCACCGGATGGCTGAAGCGCAGGCTCAGGATCACGGTCTTGTTGGCGGGGTTGACCGGGTCCTGGTCAAAGCTGGCCTCGGCGAGGCTGACGCTGAACGGCTGGCTGTCGAACTCGAAGCGGTAGTCCTGGAGCGCGAGGTGGGCGGCGACCAGGCCCTTGCGGTTGAGATCGGCCTGGTAGTGGGCGCCCACCGGCCAGTCCTGGCTGGGGGTGAATTGCAGGGTCTTGTCGTCGCTCCAGCGCCACTGGCCGGGCTGGGCCGGGCTCATGCGGATCAGGCCGCTGGCCGGCGCGATCTCCTTGCCGACCAGATCCAGCGCCGCCGCCGAGCCGCTGAAGCGCAGCACCAGGGGTTTGGGCGCGTCGTCCGGCGCCTCGCAGGCATAGCAGGTGAGCGCCGGCGCCTCGACGCTGAAGCTCAGGGTCTGCGGCTGCGGCCGCGACTGCCACCAACGCCAGCCGCCCAGGCCGGCGGCGAGCAGCAGCAGCGCCACCGCCAGGGCCAGGCCGGATTCGCGCGGGTGGGCGCGCAGCCAGTCCCGCGCCGCTCTGAGCCGGGGCAGCAGCGCATCCAGCAAGCTTTGCAGCCAGGCTGGCGGCTGCCAGGCCAGCTCGCCGAAGAAGCCGCCCAGCACGGTGCCGAGGAAATCCTTCAGGCCCGCGAAGATGCCCAGCACCACCGTCCACACCGCCGTCAGCACACGCATTGCGCTCTCCCTGGTTTGCCGCTTCCCTGCCCGCCCATCTTAGGGCGGCGCAGATGAACCCTACGCGGCAGCCAGCACGGTCTCCACCTCGAAGCGCCCGTGCAGGGCCTTGTGGATCGGGCATTTGTTGGCGATGGCGAGCAGGTAGTCGCGCTGCTCGGCGCTGAGCGCACCGACGAAGCGGATCTGCCGGTTGAGCCGGTACAGGCCGTCGGCCTCGACGTGGGTGATGCTCACCTGCACGTCTTCCAGCGGCATCTGCTTGCGCCGCGCCACCATCATCACGGTGAGCGCAGTGCAGGCGCCGAGCGCGGAGTCGAGCAGGTCGTGCGGGTCGGGGCCGAGATCGTCGCCACCCTGGGCGGCGATGACGTCGGTGAGGAACTGGTGCGCGCGCACCTCGATCTGGTGGGCGAGCTTGCCTTGCGGCGCCTTGCTGACGCGGATCATCGGGACTCCGGGGAGAACGGGGGACGGAGCCCAGAGCTTATCGCCAGGCCCGCGCCAGCGGGGCGCTCAGCCGCCGATGGCGGCCAGGCGCTCGGGGGTGCCGATGTCCGACCAGATGCCCTCGTGCAGCGCGCCGGAAACCTGCCCCTGCGCCATCGCCCGCCGCAGCAGCGGCGCCAGCGGAAAGGCGCCGTCGCTGCAGCCCTCGAACAACTGCGGATGCATTAGGGCGATGCCGCTGTAGGTGAGCTTGGGCTCGTCTTCACCGACCCGGCCGTCATTGAGCGAGAAGTCGCCCCGGGGATGCTGGGGCGGGTTGGGCACCAGCAGCAGATGCGCCAGCTCGCCAGCCTTCAGGCCACGTGCCAGCAGCGGCGCAAAGTCGTAGTCGGTCCAGACATCGCCGTTGACCAGCAGGAACGGCGCCTCGCCGAGCAGCGGCAGGGCGCGGAAGATGCCGCCGCCGGTTTCCAGCGCCGGCCAGCCCTCGTCGGAATAGGACAGCCGCAGACCCAGGCGCGAGCCGTCGCCGAGCGCGGCCGGAATCTGCGCGCCCAGCCAGCCGAGGTTGACCACCACCTCGCGCACCCCGGCCGCCGCCAGCTTTTGCAGATGCCATTCGATCAGCGGCTTGCCGGCCACCGGCAGCAGTGGTTTGGGCTGCCGGTCGGTGAGCGGGCGCATGCGTTCGCCACGCCCGGCAGCGAGCACGAAAGCCTTCATGAGCAGCTCCGCGCCATCGCTAGGGAAACCGGGCAGAGGTCGTCATTCCGGCGAAAGCCGGAATCCAGTCCCTGATTAAGACGCAAATCTTGCCGGTACTGGATGCCGGCTTGCGCCGGCATGACCGAAGGCTTTGAGCTTGCACAGACCTTCGCTTGTGCCTTCATGGGCAGCTCCACCGCTGCACGCCCTCAGGCCTCCAGGCCCAGCGCGTCGAACAGCTTGAGCAGCGGCGCCAGCTCCGGGTAGCGCGCCGCCACCGGCCGCACGTAGGCGATGAAGCGCGGGGTGTCGGCGAGGTAGTGCGGCTTGCCGTCGCGGTAGTTGATGCGGGCGAAGATGCCCAGCACCTTGAGATGGCGTTGCAGGCCCATGAGGTCGAAGTCGCGCTCGAAGGCGGTCAGCTCGGCCGGCACCGGCAGGCCGGCGGCGCGTGCGGCCTGCCAGTACTGGCGGCGCCAGGCCTCGACCCGCGCCTCCGGCCAGGAGCGGAAGGCGTCCTTGAACAGGCTCACCACGTCGTAGCTGATCGGGCCGTGCACCGCGTCCTGGAAATCCAGCACACCGGGGCTGGGCGTCGAGACCATGAGGTTGCGCGGCATGTAGTCGCGGTGCACGTAGACCCGCGACTGCGCCAGCGCGGCGTCGACCAGCACCTGGCAGCTCTGGCGCCACCAGTCCTGCTGCTCGGGACTCAGCGCACGGCCCAGGTGACGGGCGACGTACCAGTCGGGGAACAGCGCCAGCTCCCGCTCCAGCAGCGCCGCGTCATAGGGCGGCAGCACGCCCTCGCGGCTGGCCGCCTGCCACTGCACCAGGGCGGCGATGGCGTCGGCGAACAGGGCGTCGGCGTTGTCCTCAGTGATGACGTGCAGAAAGGTCTGGCGACCGAGGTCGGAGAGCAGCAGATAACCCTGCTCCAAGTCCTGGCCGAGGATGCGCGGCGCGTTGAGGCCGGCGTCGAGCATCAGCTGCGCGACCTGGATGAACGGCCGGCAGTCCTCGCGCTCGGGCGGCGCGTCCATCACCACCCAGCTCTGGCCCTGGGCTTCCAGCCGGAAGTAGCGACGGAAGCTGGCGTCGGCCGAGGCCGGCGCGAACCGGGCGTCGTCGAGGCCGAGACTGGCGAGGGCGAACTGGCGCGCGGCGGCGGCGCGGGCATCGGGCGGGGTGTCGGTCACTGGCGGTGCGGCGGTGGTGCGTAAAGACGGGCAGTGTATTGAAGGCGCCAGCGCGAGTCTGCCCCGCGCCGTTGCCGCCGGAGGTGGCGAGGCGGGATACTGCGCGCCCCTCCCGCCGTCTGGCACCTCTCCGTGGCCTCGCTCCGCCGCTTCCCGCTCCTGCTGCTGCTCGGCCTGCCGGCCCTGGCGCTGGCCCAGAACGACGAACCGGCGCCGGCCATGTGCCAGCAACTGGATCTCGGCACGCTGCCCAGCTCGCCGCTGGACAAGCTGGTGCTCACCGCCGACAGCCTGCGGGCCGAGCGCCAGGGCCTGGCCGACCTCGCCGGCTCGGTGCGCCTGCGCCTGGGCGACAAGGAATTCGTCTCCGACGCGCTGCAATACAACGACGAGCTGCGCCGCATCCAGATCAACAAGGCCTCGCAGTTCCGCAGCGAGGACTACCTGATCCGCGCCGAGCGTGCGCAGTTCGACCTCAACAGCGAGGAAGGCCTGTTCGAGGACAGCGAGTTCACCTTGGGCAAGGTTGGCGCCCGTGGCAGCGCCCGCAGCATCCAGCTCAGCCGCGCCGGCGAGGCCAGCGCCCAGGAGATCAGCTACACCTCCTGCTCGCCCGGCGACAATAGCTGGACCATCACCGCCGGCCGGCTCTACCTCAACCGCGAGGAAGGCCTGGGCACCGCCCGCAACGCTACCATCCGCATCGCCGGCGTGCCGGTGCTCTACACGCCCTATCTGCAATTCCCGATCGACGACCGTCGCCGCAGCGGCCTGCTGTTTCCCTCACTGGGCAGCGACAGCCGCACCGGCATCGACTTCGCCTGGCCGATCTACCTCAACCTCGCGCCCAACTACGACGCCATCCTCACGCCCCGGATGATGAGCGACCGTGGCAACCAGGTGGCCCTGGCCGGGCGCTATCTGCTGCCGCGCGCCGAAGGCCGCAGCCGTTTCGAGTACCTGGCCGACGACCAGCAGTTTGGCCGCTCGCGCGGCAGCAGCGAGTTTGTCCACAACGGCCTGCTCAGCAGCCGGCTGGCGCTGGAGATCAACTACGCGGAAGTCAGCGACCCCAACTACTTCGAGGACTTGAGCCGGGTGGTGGATTTCTCCTCGCTCACCCACCTGGAGCGCAGCGCCCGCCTCACCTACCAGTCGCCGGGCGCCTACACCGTGCAGGCGCTGGTGCAGGACTTCCAGCCGCTGGCCTCGGCCTTCACTGCCGTTGACGACCCCTACCGGCGGCTGCCGGAACTGCGCTTCGACGCCCTCACCCGCGAGGACTGGCACGACACCCGCGCCGGCATCAGCGCCCAGGCGGTCAACTTCACCCGCCCGGATTCGGTCGAGGGCCTGCGCCAGACCGTGCAGCCCTATGTGCGCTACAGCCGCGACCTCGGCGCGATGTTCGGCCGCGCCCAGCTCGACCTCAATCACACCCGCTACCAGCTCAGCAACAACAGCACCGGCGACGACAACCCCGAGCGCACGCTGCCGATCTTCTCGGCCGACGCCGGTCTGCGCTTCTACAAGTTCGACAACGGCGGCGGCCTGCAATTGCTGGAGCCCAGGCTGTTCTATCTCTACGTGCCCTACCGCGAGCAGGACACGCTGCCGGTGTTCGACACCGGCGAGACCGACTACGACGTGCCCAGGCTGTTCGCCCGCAACCGCTTTTCCGGCCTGGACCGCATCGCCGACGCCAACCAGCTGACCACCGCACTGACCTGGCGCCAGCTCGACGCCGGCACCGGCGCCACCCGGCTGGCGGCGAGCTTCGGCCAGATCTACCGCTTCGAGGAATCGCGGGTGACCCTGCCCGACGCCGGCAGCCTGGACGCCGGCAGCAGCGACTACCTGGCCGGCCTGGAGATGCGCCTGATGCAGGGCCTGTCGGCCACCAGCACCCTGCAATGGTCGCCGGACAGCGGCCGCTTCAGCCGCACCGGCATGGCCCTGCGCTACCGCAACGACGGTCTGCGCGGCGACCTCGCCTACCGCTTCCGTCAGGGGCTACTGGAACAGACCGACCTCAGCCTGTCGGCGCCGGTGAGCAGCGCCTGGCGGCTGGCCGGGCGGCTGCGCCGCTCGCTGCGTGACAACCGCAGCCTCGACGCCCTGGCTGGCGTCGAGTACGAGACCTGCTGCTGGGCGCTGCGCGGCTCCTACCGCCGCTACCTGGTCAACAGCGCCGGCGAGTTCAACAGCGGCGTCTACCTGCAATTGGAACTCAAGGGCCTGAGCCGCTTCGGCGCCGGCTTCGATGAACTTCTGCCCGGGGATGACCGTCCACTCGGGGACGACTGAGCTGTCTCCCGGCCCGTCGGTCCGGCCGCTCCGGACCTTCGTGCTACCCTTCCCGCCCCCGGTTTCACCACGTATACGCGCAATGTCCGCTCCGTTCCTGTCCCGCCTGCGCCCGCTCCTCGGTTCCTTGCTGTTGCTGGCCGCCAACGCCCAGGCGGCGCCGCAACCCCTGGACCGCATCATCGCGGTGGTCAACGACGGCGTGATCCTGCAAAGCGAGCTGGACCGCGCGCTCAACATGAGCACCGCCCAGTTGCGCGAGCGCGGCATCACCCCGCCGCGCGAGGACGTGCTGCGCACCCAGGTGATGGAGCGGCTGGTCACCAACCGCTTGCAGACGCAGAAGGCCGCCGAAGCCGGCATCCGCATCGACGACCGCGAGTTGAACGAGGTGCTCAACAACATCGCCGCCCAGAACGGCCTGACGCTGGCCGCCTTCGCCGACGCGGTGCGCAAGGACGGCCTGGACTTCCTCGCCGTGCGCGAGCAGGTGCGCGACGAGGTGCTGATCGCCCGGGTGCGCCAGAAGGAGGTCGAGAGCCGGGTGGTGGTCACCGACCAGGACATCGACCTCTTCCTCGCCAACCGCAGCGCGGTGGACGACACCGAATACCGCCTCTCGCACATCCTGGTGGCGCTGCCGGAAGGCGCCAGCGCCGAGCAGCGCGAAGCCGCCCGGGCCAAGGCCAACGGCCTGCTGGCGCGGCTGGCCAAGGGTGAGGACTTCGCCCAGCTGGCGGCGGCCGAGTCCGACGGCCAGCAGGCGCTGCAGGGCGGCGACCTGGACTGGCGTAAGGGCTCCGACCTGCCCAGCCTGTTCGCCGGCGTGGTCGGCAAGCTCAAGCAGGGCGAAGTCAGCGAGGTGCTGGAATCGGCCGGCGGCTACCACCTGATCAAGCTCGCCGGCAAGCGCGGCGGCGGCGAGGCGCAGAGCGTCACCGAGACCCGCGCCCAGCACATCCTGTTGCAGGCCAATGCCATCCGTGACGAGGACGCCACCCTGGCGCAGGCGCAGGATCTCGCCAAGCGCCTGAAGGCCGGCGAGAACTTCGACGCCCTGGCCAAGCAGTATTCCGACGACCCCGGCTCCAAGAACGCCGGCGGCGACCTCGGCTTCCAGCCGGTGGGCGTGTTCGTGCCGGAATTCCAGATCCGTCTCGACCAGTTGCAGCCGGGCGAGACCTCGGCGCCCTTCCACACCCAGTTCGGCTGGCACATCGCCCGGGTCACCGAGCGCCGCACCCGCGACACCACCGAAGAGACCCGCCGGCTCAAGGCGCGGCAGGCGATCATCGCCCGCAAGAGCGCCGAGGAGTACGACCTCTGGGTGCGCCGCCTGCGCGACGAGGCCTACATCGAACTGCGGCGCGCCGACGGCAAGCCGGCGGGCGCCGACGCGCAGTCCTGATTTGGTGAGCGCCGCCGCGCGCCTGCTGCTGACGCCGGGCGAGCCGGCCGGCATCGGTCCTGAACTGGTGGTGCGGCTGGCGCAGGACGCGCCGGCCGGCGCCGCGCTGATCGCCGTCGCCGACCCCGCCGCGCTGCAACGTGCCGCCCAGCGCCTGGGCCTGCCGCTGCGCCTGCACCCCTGGCAGCCCGGCGCTGCGGCCGGCGAGCTGCCCGCCGGCGAGTTGTGGAACTGGCCACTGCCGCTGGCGGTGCCGGAAACCCCGGGCCAGCTCGACACCCGTAACGCCGCCCATGTGCTGGAAGCCCTGCGCCGGGCCTGCGACGCCTGCCTGGCCGGCGCCGCCGACGCCCTGGTTACCGGCCCGGTGCACAAGGGCATCATCAACGAGGCCGGCGTGCCGTTCAGCGGCCATACCGAATTCCTCGCCGAGCGCAGCGGCGCGCCGCTGCCGGTGATGTTGCTGGCCGCCAGTACGCTGCGCGTCGCCCTGGTCACCACCCATCTGCCGCTGTCGGCGGTGCCGGCGGCGATCACCGCCGGGCGCCTGGAACAGACCCTGCGGGTGCTGCACGCCGACCTCCAGAGCAAGTTCGGACTCGCGCAACCGCGCATCCTGGTCTGCGGCCTCAACCCGCACGCCGGCGAAGGCGGCCATCTCGGTCGCGAGGAGATCGAGGTGATCGAACCGGTGCTGAAGCGCCTGCGCGCCGAGGGCTGGCAACTGGAAGGCCCGCTGCCCGCCGACACCCTGTTCACGCCCAAGGTGCTGGCGCGCGGCGACGCGGTGCTGGCGATGTACCACGACCAGGGTCTGCCGGTGCTCAAGCACGCCGGCTTCGGCCAGGCGGTGAACATCACCCTCGGCCTGCCGATCCTCCGCACCAGCGTCGATCATGGCGTCGCCCTCGACCTCGTCGGCAGCGGTCGGGCCGAACTCGGCTCCCTGCGCGCGGCGGCGGAACTGGCCCGCGATCTCGCCCTCAAGGCCCACTCATGAGCAGCCACAAGGCCAAGAAGCATTTCGGCCAGCACTTCCTGCACGACGGCCGGGTGATCGAACGCATCCTCCAGGCGCTCAACCCGCAGCCCGGCGATGCCCTGGTGGAGATCGGCCCTGGCCTCGGCGCGCTCACCGTGCCGCTGATCGCGCGGGTGCCGGCGCTCACCGTGGTGGAACTCGACCGCGACGTGCTGGCGCCGCTGCGTGCCGCCTGCGGCGAGCATGCCGGCAAGCTGACGGTGATCGAGGCCGACGCGCTGAACGTCGATTTCGGCGCCCTGGCCCCGGCCGACGGCCAGCTCCGGCTGGTCGGCAACCTGCCCTACAACATCTCCACGCCGCTGCTGTTCCACCTGCTGCGCTTCGCCGACCGGGTGCGCGACATGCACTTCATGCTGCAGAAGGAAGTGGTGGACCGCATGTGCGCCGACCCCGACACCGACGACTACGGCCGGCTCACCGTGGCGCTGGCGGCGCGCGCCCATTGCGACTGGCTGTTCAAGGTCGGCCCCGGCAGCTTCAACCCGCCGCCCAAGGTCGATTCGGCGGTGGTGCGGGTGACCCCGCGCCCGGCGCCCTTCCCGCTTGGCGATCTGGCCCGCTACGACCGGGTGGTAGCCGCCGCCTTCTCGCAGCGGCGCAAGACCTTGTCGAACGCGCTCAAGACCCTGATGCCGGCCGAGGCGATCCGCGCCGCCGGCATCGACCCCGGGTTGCGGGCGGAGACTTTGCCACCGGAGGCGTTCGGGCGGCTGGCCATGCAGCTCTGAGTAGGCGCGCGGTCTGTTTTCTGGGTGGGGGCGAGGTGGCGGGTTAGTGGTTCGCGGGTTAGTGGTTCGCGCGTTCGCGCTCTGCCGGCCATGCAGTTGGTGCAAGCTTTTTTCGCCTATTGGCGACTCACTTTTCTTTGCTCCTGCAAAGAAACAGTTAATGGGTTGGCATGGCAAGCCATGCCAACAGCAAAAGAAAGCACACCCCTGCGTAGCGCCCCCCTTCGGGGGCAAGCCTGCGATGCTCGGCCCAAAGGGGCCGCTCGCGAACTCGGCGCCCTATAGGCGCCTCAAACAGGCGCTCGCTGTTATCCCCCTTTGGTCCTCCGCTTCTCGGCGCTACGAAGGGGACCGGAACATCTACAGCACGGCGGTCTCCGCCCGCCGCAACATCACCAGCAACAGCAGGCGCTAGCTTCGCTCGCGCGAGGTTGGCGAAGCCGACGAGCCGGAGTGCCGTTGATGTGGCTTTTGATGTGGCGGGTGATGTGGCTTTTGACTTGCCCTCCCCCTTCGTGGCGCCGAGAAGCGGAGGTCTCCGGGGGTATGGAAGCCGGCGCCTGTCTGAGGCGCCTATAGGGCGCCGAGTTCGCCGGCGTCCCCCGGAGACCGAGCATCGCAGGCTTGCCCCCAAAGGGGGCGCTACGCAGGGGTGTGCTTTCTTTTGCTGTTGGCATGGCTTGCCATGCCAACCCATTAACTGTTTCTTTGCACAAGCAAAGAAAAGTGAGTCGCCAATAGGCGAAAAAAAGCTCGCACCAACTGCACAGCCAGCAGAGCGCGAACGCGCGAACCGCAGCCAAGCATGTCAGCGCGAACGCGCGAACCACAAACAAGCAACGCCCCCCAAGAGTGGGAGAAACCTTGGACAGTGCCAAGGCTTGAGAGGCATATGATTCCCCGGTCAGCCCACCCCGCTCCCCCGGCCCATGCCCGCCTGCCCCAGTTGCTCCGCCGAAAACCCCGAAGGCTCGCGCTACTGCAACCAGTGCGGCGCCAAGCTCGGCGTGGCGGCGGCGCCGGAGCGCAAGAGCTACACGCCTCGGCATCTCGCCGAGCGCATCCTGAGCCAGCGCGCCAGCCTGCGCGGCGAGCGCAAGCGGGTGACGGTGCTGTTCTGCGACTTGAAGGGTTCGACCCGGCTGGCGCAGCAGGCCGGTGCCGAGGCCTGGCACGGCATCCTCGACCGCTTCTTCGGCATCCTGAGCGCCGCCGTGCATCGCTATGAGGGCACGGTCAACCAGTACACCGGCGACGGCATCATGGCGCTGTTCGGCGCGCCGCTGGCGCTGGAGGATCACGCCCAGCGCGCCTGCCTGGCGGCGCTGGAAATGCAGCGCGAGCTGCGCCGCTATGCCGACGAGTTGCGGCTTACCACCGGCCTCAACCTGAGCCTGCGCATCGGCCTCAACAGCGGCGAGGTGATCGTCGGCGCCATCGGCGACGACCTGCGCATGGACTACACCGCGCAGGGGCTGACGGTGAACCTGGCGGCGCGCCTGGAGCAGATCTGCGAGCCCGGCCAGGTCTACCTCTCGCGCGACAGCGCGCGGCTGGTGGACGGCTATTTCGCGCTGCGCGATCTCGGCCGCATGCAGGTCGCCGGGCTCGACGAAGCGGTGGAGGTCTACGCGCTGGAAGGCCCGGGCCGCCTGCAAAGCCGGCTCGACCGCTCGCTCTCGCGCGGCATCTCGCCCTTCATCGGCCGCGAGGCGGAACTCGCGCAACTCGGCGCGCTGCTGGAGGGCGTGCGCGCCGGCCAGGGCCGGATCGTCTCGGTGGTCGGCGAGGCGGGCATCGGCAAGTCGCGGCTCTGCTACGAATTCGCGCGGCTGTGCGCCGAGGCCGGCTTCGAGCTGCATCGCGCCAGCGGCCTGCCCTACGGCAACGCGCTGCCGCTGCACCCGCTGCGGCACCTGGCGCTGTCGCGCCTGGGCCTGCCACCGCAGGCGAGTACCGGCGAGATCCGCCGCCTGGTCGCCGGCACCTTCCTGCTGGAACACCCCGAACACGCGGCGGCGCTGCCGATGGTGTTCGACTTTCTCGGCGCCGGCGAGGGCGCCGAAACCAACCCCGAGCGTGCGGCGGCGGCGCGCGAGCGCCTGTTCGAGCTGCTGGCGCACTACCTGCCCTGCCCGACCGAACGGCCGCTGGTGCTGCTGATCGAGGACCTGCACTTTTTCGACCGTGCCAGCGAGGAGCTGCTCGGCCGGCTGTGCGAGAGCGTGCGCGGCCATCGCGCGCTGCTGCTGCTCAACCACCGCCCGGACTACGCCGACGACTGGCTGCGGCCGGGTCTCGACATCCGCATCGCGGTGTCGGCGCTAGCCGCGCCGCAACTGATCACGCTGGCCCGCAGCCGCCTGGGCGCCGACCCCGGCCTCGCGGCGCTGGCCGGCGAGCTGGGTGCGCGTGCCGCCGGCAACCCCTACTTCGTCGAGGAGGCGGTGCAGGCGCTGGCCGAGTCCGGTCATCTCCAGGGCGCCCCGGGGGCCTACCGGCTGGCACGGCCGATCGACGACTGGCCGATCCCGGACAGCGTCCACGCCCTGCTGGCGGCGCGCATCGACCGCCTGCCAGAGGAGAGCAAGAACCTGCTGCGCACGGCGGCGGTGATCGGCCAGGAATTCCACCCGGAAGAACTCGCCGCGCTGCTGGCGCCGGAAGCGACTGCGGTCGAATCCCTGCTGGCGGCGCTGGAGACCGCCGGCTTCCTGCTCAGCGAGCGTGGGCCCGACGGGACGCGCTACGCATTCCGGCATCCGCTGCTGCGCGAGGTGGCGTATTCCGGCCAGCTCGAAGCCCAGCGTGCGCGCACCCACGAGCAGTTGGCGCGGACGCTGGAGCAGCAGCACCCCGCCCGCGAAGGCGGCAACGCCGCTTCGGTGCGCATCGCCCACCACTGGCAGCACGCCGGAGACTGGGCCCGCGCCGGCGAGTGGAACCTGCAGGCGGCGCGCTGGGCCGCCACCCGCGATACCCGCATCAGCATCGAGCAGCAGCAGCTCGCGCTCCGCCACCTCGACCGGGCACCCGATGGCCCGGCGCTGCGCCGCCTGCGCATCGCCGCCCGCGCCGGCCTGATCCGCATCGCGCTGTTCACGCCGGTGCCGCAGGCGGAGGTGGAACGCGCCTACACCGAGGGCCGGCGGATGGCCGCCGAGGGCCAGGACGCCGCCGGCGCCGCCGAGCTGCTGATCTCCTACGGCAACGAGCAATTGCACCGGGGTCATGCCGATACCGCCATCGCCCTGCACGACGAGGCGGTGCGGCTGTGCCTGGCCGAGGGCAAGCTGGAACTGGTGCGGCGCTTCCGGCTGGCGATCCTGCTCAGCCATTTTTCCGCCGGCCGCCTGCGCGAGGGCATCGCCCTGGTCGATACCGCCGACCAGGGCCGCTGGCGGCAGGAAGCCATCGGCGAGGACAACTTCGTCTCCTGCGGCTTCCACGCCCAGATGCTGGCCTGGATGGGGCAGTTGCCACAGGCCCAGCAGCAGTTGCAGGCGGTGCTCGACTACGCCAGCCGCGAGGCACGCAATGCCAGTTGGATGCACGCCTTCAAGGTCGATCTCGCCTGGTTCAGCGGCGACTACCGCGAGGCGCTCAACCACGCCGAGCTGGCGATGGAACGCGCCCAGGAGACCGGCGGCCCCTACTTCCAGGCCATCGCCGGCCGCGCGCTGGGGCTGGCGCTGAGTTTCCAGGGCCGTCATGCGGAGGCCATCGCCTTGCTGGAGGGCTTGCGGCCGATCAGCGAGCCCGGCGGCCTCGCGCACCAGTTCGAGGCCAGCCACTACGCGGCGCTGGCCCTGGTGCACCGGCGCGCCGGGCAGTTTGAGGCGGCACGCGCGTTGGCCGAGCGCGGCATCGCCAGCGCGCAGGGCTCGCGGTCGCGCATCTGGGAAATCTACGCCTGGCTGATGCTGCTGGAGCTGCCGCAGGAGGCGCTGGCCGCCGAGCGCGCCGCCGCCGGCCTGGCGCGCCTCGCGGTGCTGATCGACGAGGCTGGTGCCGAGGGCTTCCGGGCCTGGTTGCTGCTGCACCGGGCGCGCTGGTGCCCGGGCTGCGCCGAGCGCGAGGATTGGCTGGCGCGCGCCGCCGAACAGTTCGAGCGGGTGGGTGCGCCTATCCAGGCCGAGCGTCTGCGCAACAGCCGGCAAGCGGAACGGACCTTGCTTGAGGCATAGTTTCGCCGGTCCCCCGAGGCTCCCCATGCGCAGATTCCAGCCCCTCGCCGCCGCATCCCTGGCTCTGGCCGCCCTGACGCTGGCGCTCGCCGCCTGCAAGAAGGACGAAGCCCCCGCCGCGCCCTTCCCCAGCACCTACACCGCGCCCGCTGCGCCAGCGGTGCTGATCACCCACGCCACCATCCTCACCGGCACCGGCCGCAAGCTGGAAGACGCCTCGCTGCTGATCCAGGACGGCAAGATCGTCGCGGTCGGCGAGGAGGTCGCGCCGCCGCCGCAGGTGGAGGTGATCGACGCCAAGGGCCGCTGGCTGACGCCGGGCCTGATCGACGCCCATTCGCACCTGGGCGTCTACCCCAGCCCGGATGTCTGGGCCACCGCCGACGGCAACGAGATGGTCGATCCGGTGACGCCCGGGGTCTGGAGCGAGCACGCGGTCTGGCCGCAGGACCCGGGCTTCGAGACCGCGCGCGCCGGCGGCGTCACCAGCCTGCTGGTGCTGCCGGGCTCCGGCAATCTCATCGGCGGCCGGGGCAGCGTGCTCAAGAACGTGCCCTCGGTCAGCTACCAGGGCATGAAGTACCCCGGCGCGCCCTACTCGCTGAAGATCGCCTGCGGCGAAAACCCCAAGCGCGTCTACGGCAAGGACGGCCAGCGCGCGCCGATGACCCGCATGGGCAATGTCGCCGGCTACCGTGCCGCCTTCGCCAAGGCCAAGGAGTACCTGAAGAAGCAGGAGGCCGGCGGCGGCGAGGAACGCGACCTGGGCATGGAAACCCTGGCCGGCGTGCTCAAGGGCGATATCCTGGTGCAGAACCACTGCTACCGCGCCGACGAGATGGAGACCATGCTCGATGTCGCCAAGGAGTTCGGCTTCAAGATCACCACCTTCCACCACGCGGTGGAGGCCTACAAGATCGCCGACCGGCTCGCCGAGGAAGGCGTCTGCGCCGCGCTCTGGGCCGACTGGTGGGGCTTCAAGCTAGAGGCTTTCGACGGCATCCGCGAGAACGTCGCCATGGTCGACGCGGCGGTCAGCAAAGACGGCGCGCGCGGCTGCGCGATCGTGCATTCCGACGATCCCTACGGCATCCAGCGCCTCAACCAGGAAGCCGCCAAGGCGATGGCCGCCGGCCGCCGCGCCGGCTACGTGATCCGCGACGAGGACGCCATCGCCTGGATCACCAGCAACCCCGCCAAGGCCATCGGCATCGGCGAGCTGACCGGCAGCCTGGAGCCGGGCAAGGCCGCCGATCTGGTGCTGTGGAACGGCACGCCGTTCTCCAGCTATGCCCGCGCCGACCGCGTCTACATCGACGGCGTACTGCGCTTCGACCGCTACACGCCGAAGCCGGTGGAAAGCGACTTCGCGCTCGGCCTTGCCCCGCCGGAAGAGCAGGAAGCCGGCACGCCGCTGACCGCGCCCTCGGCGGCGATCCCCGCCAGCGCTGCGCCGAAGACGGAGATCGCGCCGACCGCCAGCCCCGCCGAACCCGCCCCCACCGAACCGGCTGCGGCCGCCGCCTCGGAGACCCAGCCATGAACCGCCATCCCTGGTTGCGCCGCGCCCGCGTGCTGGCGCCGCTGGCCCTCGCCCTGGCGCTGCCGGCGCAGGCCGGCCTGCTCGCCATCACCAACGCCAAGCTCTACACCGTCAGCGGCGGCGCGCTGGAGAACGCCACCCTGCTGATCCGCAATGACCTGATCGAGGCGGTCGGCGTTGGCCTGCCGGTGCCGGAGGGCGCCAAGGTGATCGACGCCGCCGGCGCCAGCGTCACCCCCGGCCTGTTCGACGCCTACACCCACATCGGTCTGGAAGAGATCAGCGGCATCGACGAAACCCGCGACGACGCCGGCGGCAACCCGCGCTACAGCGCCGCGCTGGACGTGCTCGATGGCCTCAACCCGCGCTCGGTGCTGATCCCGGTCAACCGCATCGAGGGCATCACCCAGGCGATGAGCGCGCCCACCACCGGCGAGGGCGGGCCGCTGCTGGCCGGCCGTGGCGCGGTGATCAACCTGGGCCAGCTCGGCCCGCAGAACTTCATCGCCCGCGCCCACGCCGCGCAGTTCGTACCGTTTGGCGAGGCGGCGATGGCGCAGTTGCACGGCGGCCGGCCGACGGTACTGCTGGCGCTGCGCGAGGCCTTCCAGGAAGTGCGCAACGGCGGCCACAGCGGCGTGCAGCGCGACTCCCTGCTCGGCGCGCTGGACATCGAAGCCCTGCGCCCGGTGCTCAGCGGCGAGCAGCCGCTGGTGGTCGACGTGCAGCGCGCCGCCGACATCCGCGCCCTGCTCAAGTTCGCCGACGACTACGGCATCAAGCTGGTGATCCACGGCGGCGCCGAGGCGCATCTGGTCGCGCGCGAACTCGCCGAGAAGCAGGTGCCGGTGATCCTCGACCCCACCTACAACCTGCCGATCCACTTCGAGGCCCTGGCCGCGCGCGCCGACGCCGCTGCCATCCTGCACCGCGCCGGCGTGCTGCTGGCGTTTTCCGCCGCCAGCGACATGGGCAGCCACAACAGCCGCAACATCCGCCAGCTGGCCGGCAACGCCGTCGCCTACGGCCTGCCCTGGAGCGCGGCACTGGCGGCAGTCACGCTCAACCCGGCCAAGGTCTATGGCCTCGATTCCACAGTCGGCAGCCTCGAGGCCGGCAAGCAGGCCAACTTCGTGATCTGGGACGGCGATCCGCTGGAAGTCACCAGCTTTCCCAAACAGGTCTACGCCGCCGGTGTCGCCATCCCGATGAGCAGTCGGCAGACGCAGTTGCGGGATCGTTATGGCAAGCGGTAACGCCATGAAAAAGAACAACAACGTTCGCGAGATACCAGTTTCATATCTGCACTCCGACGGAAAGCTGTGGGAAGGCTTGAGAGTGGTCCACGGTACTGCGTCGATTCGCCAAGTCGTGGTTTATGAAGGTCGCTACATTCGCGACGATTGGACTTATGGTCCAGGCGAAGACGGCAGGATGGCGGCAGTGGCTGGCCAGATAATGTTTGAGTTCGCAACTAGCAGGACACTGAGCGCACAGCCCTATAGACCGGGGGCCTTACGGTGGTAGTCGCGTCGCCGCTTTCGCGCTGCCCCTGGAGCCTCTCCACGCCCCAGTATCAGCAGTATCACGATGAAGAGTGGGGCCGCCCCTGCCATGACGAGCAGCGGCTGTTCGAGATGCTGCTGCTGGAAGGCGCGCAGGCGGGCTTGAGCTGGCGCACGATTCTGGAAAAGCGCGAGGGCTATCGCCTGCTGTTCGACCAGTTCGACGCGAAGAAGATGGCGCGCTACACCGACGCGCAGTTGGAAAAGAAGCTGCTGGACCCGCGCATCGTGCGCAACCGGCTCAAGGTCTTCGGCTTCCGCCGCAATGCGCGGGCCTACCTGAAGCTCTGCGAGGAATTCGGCAGCCTCGACGCCTGGCTGTGGCAGCAGGTCAGCGGCCAGCCGGTCGTCAATCACTGGACGGCGATGGGACAGGTCCCCGCCAGCACGCCGCTTTCGGATTCGATCAGCAAGGCGCTGAAGAAACGCGACTTCACCTTTGTCGGCTCCACCATCATCTACGCCTATCTGCAGGCGGTGGGGGTGGTCAACGACCATCTCACGACCTGCTTTTGCTACGACCAAAAGTAGCGCGCGGCGACTCCCCTCTCCCCTCGTGGGAGAGGGGAACAGTGCGTGGTGGGCGTAGCCCACCGTGCCATCTCAAATGTGTATGCGGTGGGCTGCGCCCACCCTACAACAAGGGGAGAGGGGAAAGATCAGGCGGGCAGGATCAAGCGCACTTCCAGCCCACCGCCCTCGCGATTGGCGAGTACCAGCCGGCCCTCGTGGGCCTCGACGATCTCGCGGCAGAGCGTGAGCCCCAGGCCGGTGCCCTCGCTCTTGGTCGAGTAGAACGGCAGCAGGGCGTTGGCGAGTACCGTTTCCGACATGCCCGGGCCACGGTCCTGAACCCGCAGTACAAAGGCGCCGCCCTCGTCGCGTACCGTCAGCGTCACCGCCTCGGCGGCGCTGCCGGATTCGTGGGCGTTCTTGATCAGGTTGATCAGCACCTGCTGGATCTGCGCGGCGTCGAAGCGGCCGGGGCGCGTCGGCGGCGGCTCGCTCAGCCCCACCCGCACCGCCGCCTGCAGACCGGCCAGGAACGGCGTCCATTCCACGTTCTCCAGCCGTGGTCGCGGCAGCTTGGCGAAGCGCGCGTAGTCCTCCAGGAACCCTTTGAGCCGCTGGGCGCGGTCGTCGATGGTGTCGAACACCAGATTGAGCTTGTCGGTGCGGCCCTGCTCGGCGAGCAGACGGCCGCTGTGGGCCATCGAGGCGATCGGCGCCAGCGAGTTGTTCAGCTCGTGGCTGATGACGCGGATCACTTTCTTCCAGCTCTCCAGCTCCTGCCGGTTCAACTCGCGGGTGAGCCGCTTGAACAGATGCAGGTGATGCTCGCGGGTGTTGAGCATGAAGCGGCGATGGGTGACGTGATAGACCTCCGGCTCCTCGCCACCGGCGATGGTGTAGAGGCCGTCAGCCTCGGCCTGCGCCGCCTCGCGTAGCGTCTCCGGCGCCTGCTCCAGCAGGGCCGGAAACCGCAGCCCCTCCATCTTGCGGCCCTCGTGGAACAACTGGCGTGCCGAGGCATTGGCGTAGAGCACCGCGCCCTGGGCATTGGTCAGCACCAGCGCCCATGGCGTGGTCTGGATCACCGTGTCGAGCAGCAGCTCGCGCTGGAACAGTTCCTGGCGCTCGCTGCGCAGCACGTCGCCGATGTGGTTGTAGAGCGTGGCCAGCTCGCCCAGCTCGTCGTGACGATCCACGGCGATGGACAACGAGTAGTCGCCATCGCGAAAGCCGGCGACGCCGTCGCGCAGCACCCGCAGGTAACGGGTGATCGGCCGCATCACCCGGCGCAGGGCCAGCAGCGACAGCGGCAGCAGGATCAGCAGCGCGAACAGCGTGGCGTGCGCGGGCGGCGCGTCGATCCGCGCCAGCCAGGCGGTCAGCGCCACGCTGACCAGCACCACGAACGCGATCAGCAGGCCCAGGCGGGCCTCCAGGGACATGGCGGATTTCGGACTGCGGATTTCGGATTTTGGAACGGCCATGCGGCTAACCATCGCTGTTCAATCCGCAATCCGCAATCCGCAGTTCGCAAGCCGCGACAGGGGCTGTCGCACTCAGGCCGCCAGCCCGAACTTCTCCATGCGCCGGTACAGCGCCTGGCGCGACAGCCCCAGCTCGCGGGCGGCGATGGCGATGACGCCGTTGGCGTTGTCCAGGGCGCGCTGCACCGCCTCCTTGTCGGACTCGGCGGCCCCGGCCTCGGTGCCGGGAGCGACCGCCTTCTGTAAACCCAGATCGGCCGGCTGGATCTCGGCGCCGGCGGCGAGGATGCAGGCGCGCTTCACGCTGTTCTGCAACTCGCGGACATTGCCCGGCCAGGGGTGCGCCAGCAGCGCCCGCTCGGCCTCGGCGCTGAAGCTGTGGGCGCCATCGAGAAAGGCCCGCGCCAGCGGCAGCACATCGTCGCGGCGGCTGGCCAGGGCCGGGACATGCAGCTCGATGACGTTGAGGCGGTAGTAGAGATCCTCCCGGAACGTGCCGGCCCTGATCGCCGCGCGCAGATCGGCATTGGTGGCGCTGATGACGCGCACCTGCACCTTGCGGGTCTGGCTGCTGCCCAGGCGCTCGAACTGGCCGGTCTGCAAGACCCGCAGCAGCTTCACCTGCCCTTCCAGCGACAGCGTGCCCAGCTCGTCGAGAAACAGCGTGCCGCCGTCGGCGGCCTCGAAGCGCCCCGGCCGTGCCTTGTTGCCGGCACCGGTGTAGGCGCCGGGTTCGGCGCCGAACAACTCGGCGCTCACCAGCTCGGCCGGAATGGCGCCGACGTTGACGCGGATGAAGGGTCCGTCGCTGACGCTGGAATTGGCCTGGATGATCTCGGCGATCTTCTCCTTGCCGGCGCCGTTGGGGCCGGTGATCAGCACCGGCACCTCGGCGCGCGCGACGCGGGTGGCGAGCGACACCGTCTCGTGCATGGCGTCGCTCTCGTAGACCAGGCCGCAGAGATCGAAGGCCCCCGCCACCTTGCGCCGCACCACCTGCCGCGCCGATTGAAGGCGGCGGTTCTCGCGGGTGGCGGCGTGCAGACGCAGCAGGTTGTGCACGGTGGTGAGCAGCTTGCGGTCGTCCCAGGGCTTGCCCAGGTAGTCGGCCGCGCCCTCTTTCATCAGGGTCACCGCCGTTTCCAGATTGGTCCAGGCGGTGAGCAGGATGATCGGCAGCTCCGGCTCGCGGGTGCGGATGGCGCGGAACAACTCCACGCCCTCCTCGCCGGAGGTGGTATCGCGCTGGAAGTTCATGTCCTGCACCACCAGATCGACCGCCGACTCGTCGAGCACCGCCAGCGCCTCGTCCGGCGAGTGCGCGAGCAGCGTCTTCAGGCCGTGCAGCGAGAACAGCAAGTCCAGCGCGGTACAGACCGCGAGGTTGTCGTCAACAATCAGGACCGTGCTCATTGCGGATTGCGGATCTCGGATTTCGGATTGAACAGCGGGGCGCCGTTGCTTACTGGCGGGGTGGATCGAGATAGCGGAGCCGCCCTGCGCTGTCTGCTTACCTCGGCTTTAGTTCTAGTCATGCCCGCCACTCTGCCCTCCGCAATCCGCAATCCGCAATCCGCAATCGTCATACGCTGCGGGTCGCCAGCGCCGGCGAGAGCTTGGCGGCGCGCAGCGCCGGGCCGAGTACGGCGACGACACCCAGCAAGAGCATCAGCAGCACGCCGCTCAGCAGATAGTCCAGCGGCAGGCGCGGCACCGACAGCTCGCTCATCAGCACGCCGTTGAGGCCCCAGGCGGCGAGCACGCCGACGGCGATGCCGGCGCTGGTGATGATCAGGTTCTCGGTGAGGAAGTAGCGGACGATGTCGCCCCGGGTGGCGCCCAGCGCGCGGCGCACGCCGATCTGCTTGCGACGCAGGTTCACCCACAGGCTGGCCATGCCGACGATGCCGCTGGCGGTGACGCCGAGCAGGAACACCGTCACCGATACCAGCAGCCAGGCCAGCGCGCGCTCGCCACGGTAGCGGCGGTCGCGCATCTCCTGGATCGAATACTGGCCGTTGCTGACACGGCCGGGCTCGTTCTTTTCCAGCGCCTCCTCCATGGCCTTGCGCACCTGCGCCTCGGCGCCCGGCGCGGCGCGCACCACGTAGTGATTGAAAGGATTGAGGTAGCGCGCCGGAAACACCACTGCGTACTCGTTGCCCGGGCCGGTCTGCGCCCAGGGCGTGGTGAAGCGCTCGATCACGCCGATCACCCGCAACTCCTCGGAGTCGGGGGTATTGCCCTGATAGAAGACCCGGCCGACGAACTGGCTCTGCCCCGGAAACAGGGCCTCGGCCAGCCGCCGCGTGAGCAGCACGCCGGTGGGCGGCGGGTTCTGCACCTTGGGGTCGATGTTGACGATCTCGTCGTCGCGAAAACCGCGCCCCTCGACCAGCTTCAGGCCGAAGGTTTCCAGCAGGCGACCGCCGTCGAAGTACAGGCCGGCGCTCTGGTTGGGGGCGGTCGGCACCCGCTCGGTGGCAAAGGTGGAGCTCCAGCCGCTGCGCCCCATCGGCACCTGGTTGGTGACGGTGACCGACTCCACGCCGGGGATCGCGCGCAGGGCGTCGAGGTCGGTCTGGATCAGGTTGGCGAGGTCGATCTGCGAGAACAGGATCGGCCGCTGGGTGAGGATGCGCGACTCGGCATCGACGCCGGAGTCGCGCTGCGAGACCGCCAGGCGCTCGCGGATCACCGAGGCGGAGTTGCTGATGATCGCCAGCGTCAGCGCCACCTGGGTGGCGATCAGCAGCGCGCCGGTGAGGTTGTGGCGCAGCGCGGAGAGGATGGGACGGATTTCCATGCGAGGGCTCCTTGAGGGCGCGCGGATTACTGCGATTTGAGTTGCAGCGCGGGCACCACCTGCGTCGCGCGCAGGGTGGGCAGCAGGCCGGCGATCACTGCCGCCAGCACCGACAGCAGCACGGTGGTGGCGAGCATGGTCGGGTCCATGCGCGCGTACTGCTCGAGGTTTGGCGACTGCTTGGCCAGCAGATGCAGCATGCCGAACGCGCCGGCGACACCGATGATGCTGCCGACCAGCCCCAGCGCCGCCGCCTCGCTCAGGTATTGCAGGAAGATCTGCGAGCGGGTGGCGCCGAGGGCGCGGCGCACGCCGATCTCCGCCGTGCGGGCGGTGAACTTGGCGAGCAAGAGGCCAATGGTGTTGACCAGACAGACGCTCAGGAAGCCGAAGGCCAGCCAGGTTTGCAGCCGGGTGTCGTCGTCCACCACCTCGATCTCCTGCAACCACTCGCGCACGTTGTAGAGCGCGCTCTTGTCCGGGCGCGGCAGTCGGCCGAGCTGCTTCTGCCGCTGCACGTAGGCGCTCAGGTAGTCGCGGTATTCGGCACGCTCGGCCTCCGAGCCCAGCTCCACCCAGTAGCGCAGCCAGATGCACTCGGAGCGCATCAGGCCCTCGAAGCCAGGGTCGGCATTGCTGTAGCAGCTGGTATTGCCGGAGACATCGCGGTGCGCGGCCAGGGCGGTGCTGAGCGGTATGAAGATGTCGTCGGCATCGCTGCCGGCGCTGGAGTTGCCGTCCATGCGGTAGAACTTCGGCGTCGGCTTCCAGTCGTGGAGCACGCCGACCACGCGGAACTCCTCGCTGTCCATGCGCAGGTTTCGGCCGATGGCCGACTCCTTGCCAAAGAGTTTTTCGGCCAGGGGCGCGGCGATCACCGCCACCCGCGCCTCGCTGCGGTCCTCGGCGGCGGTCCAGGCGCCACCGGCGATGAAGGGCGCATCCATCATCGCGAAGAAGTCGGCATCCACCGCCACGCCGTCCGCGAAGAAGTTCTTCACGCCTTCCTTGTTGGGATAGACGATGCCGGAGATGCCGTAGAGCCCGGTGCGGCGCAGGCCCTTGGCGTCTTCGCGCAGATTGCGCACGTCGGTCCAGGTGAGGATGCCGGGCAGCTTCTCGTCGGTGTCGTTGAAGTCCAGCGGATAGTTGTCGAGCTTGAGCGTAAGCAGGCGCGAACTCTTCTGCGGGATCGGATCACCGGACATCATGTACAGCACGGTGAGCGTGGACATGCTGGCGGCAACGCCCACCGCCAGGGTGAGGATGATCAGCGCAGTGAGCACCGGCGAGCGCCGCAGGTTGCGGAAGCCGAGTTGCAGGTAATAGCCGAGCATGGCGCGCTCCTAGGCGGCGAGGCGCTGGTCGAGGTCGGACACCTGGCCATCCATCACATGGATGTTGCGGTGCACGCGGCGCGCCAGCTCGGGATCGTGGGTGACCATGACGATGGTGGTGCCCTGGGCGTTGATCTCTTCCAGCATGTTCATCACCTCGCGCGCCATCAGCGAGTCGAGATTGCCGGTGGGTTCGTCGGCGAGCAGGATGCGCGGCGAGCCGGCCAGCGCGCGGGCGATGGCGACGCGCTGCTGCTGACCGCCGGAGAGCTGCGAGGGCAGATGCTGGTGGCGCGAGGCCAAGCCCACGCGTTCCAGCGCCTCGGTGATCCGCCGCTTGCGCTCGCTGCCGGCCATGCCGCGATAGCGCAGCGGCACATCGACGTTGTCGTAGACGTTGAGATCGGGGATCAGATTGAAGGACTGGAAGATGAAGCCGATCTTGACGTTGCGCAGCCGCGAGCGCGCATGGTCGGAGAGCTTGCTGACATCCTCGCCGTCGAGCCGGTAGGTGCCGGCCTCGAAGGTTTCCAGCAGGCCGGCGATGTTGAGGAAGGTGGTCTTGCCCGAGCCGCTGGGGCCGGTCACCGCCACGAACTCGCCTTCGGCGACGCGCAGGCTGAGCGAGCGCAGGGCATAGGTCTGGACCAGATCGGTCCGGTAGATCTTCTGTACGCCATCCATCTGCAGCATGTTCGTCTCCTAGTTACGAATCGAAACGGTTTCGGCGCCTTCAAAGGCCTGGTCACCGGAAATCACCACCTGCTCGCCGGCCTCGACGCCGGACACAATCTCCACCTGGTTGATCGAGATCGCTCCCAGGGTGACCGGCGTGCGTACCGCCACGCCGTCGCGCACCACATAGACGTAGCGCCCGCCGCCGGCCTCGATGAACGGCCCGCGCGGCAGACGCAGCACGTCCTGGCGTTGGTCGAGCACTATGCGCACGCTCACCCGCTGGTTCTGGCGCAGCTCCGGCGGCTTGCCGCCGGTGAAGGCGACGCGGCCGGTGACCTGGTTGTTGGCGACCTCCGGCGAGATCGCGGTGAGCCGCGCCGGGAAGGTCTGGCTGCCCAGGCGCACTTCCGCTGGCATCTCCAGGCCCAGGCTGTCGGCATAGGTCTCCGGCACTTGGATCTCCACTTCCAGCGCCGAGAGATCGACCACGGTCATCAGCGCCTGATTGGCGGCCACCGCCGCGCGCTGCAAGACCGAGAGCGTGCCGATCACGCCATTCACCGGCGCGACGATGCGCAGCTCCTCGGCGCGGCGACGCATGTTGTCCACCACCAGTTGCTGGCGCTCCAGCTCCAGCGCGCGGCCGCGCAGTTGCAGGTCCAGACTCTTGCCCTGCAGGCGCACTTCCTCCTGGGCGTGGCGATGGCGCAACTGGGCGTTGATGAGTTCGTCGGCGCGGCGGTCCACTTCCATGATCGGCAGCACGCCCATGCCGTAGGCCTCCTGCGCACGCTTGCGCTCGCGCTCGGCGCCTTCCTCGGCGACCTTGGCGAGATCGACCGCCTGCTGGTTTTGCAGGCGCCGGGTTTCCACCTCCAGGCGCTCGCGCTGGAAGCTGGCGCGCAGACCGGCGAGATTGGCCTCTTCCTGCGCGTACTGGTTCTGGATTTCCGGGCTGTCGAGTTCCGCCAGCAACTGGCCCTGCTCGACGCGATCACCGGCATTGACCTTGAGATTGATGGTGCCCACCGCCGGCGCGTACAGCGTGGGGCTGACCGCCGCCACCACCCGGCCCTGGGCGGAGACATCGGCGATGAACTCGCCGCGACTCACCGTCGCCAGCCGCAGGCTCTCGGCCGCCGCCACGCGCTGGCCGCCACCGGCGCGCAGGGCAGCCCAGACCAGCAGGGCCAGCAGTGCCGCCGCAGCGGCGATCATCAACCCGCGCCGGCGAAAGCGCGGCGCGCGCTCCAGCGGGATGTCCTGCCCCGCCGTGCTCGGGATGCCTGCCATTAGCCCTGCACCTCCAGCGGCTGGCGCTTGAAGCCCAGGCTGCGCCAGACCGCGTGCAGCCAGTTGCGCGACTTGGCCGGGCGCTGCTGCAAGGCCGCGAACTGCCGCTCCGACTGCTGCGCGCGCCACTCGGCCACGCTGTAGTTGCGCGCCGGGGTGACGATCACCTTGTCCAGCAGCACCGGCGCCGCCTCGGCCACCATTTGCTGACGACGCGCCTGGCGGCTCTTCCACTCGGCAGCGGTGTAGCGGCCCTTGGGCGTGACGACTACCTGCTCCAGCAGCACCGGCTGCGCGGCGGCGGCCTGGCTCAGGCCGGCGGCATAGGTGACGCCGGCGCTGTAAACGACCGGGGCGGTGTAGACCACCGGCGCGGTATAGGTGACCGGCTGGTTGTAGGTGATGCCCGCCGCGCTGGCGGCGGTGACACCGAACGCGAGGCCGAGAGCGGCGAAGGCGGTGAGGGACTTGAGCGAGTGGGTCATGGCGGAACTCCTTGCGGTGGCTTGCAAGACGGTTAAAGCCAGGCGCGTGCCAAGCTTGCCAAGTTCCCTAAGTTATTAATTTATTGATGTTTTATGTTTTTAGCGCACCCCAAAATGCTGTCCGAGGGCGGACAGCGGACACTGTGGCGGACACTTTTCGCTGACTGGCGGACAGCTTGTCCGGACGCCAGAGCGCAGCGCGAACGCTTGCAAACAGCTTGGCCCAGACCTGCGCACGGTTGCGGCCCTCGTCGGACTCTCGTCCCCGTAACGTCCATGAAGCAACAGCCCAACATTGCGACGCGCTGGACGCCGGCAACAGCCTTCCACTAGGCTCGTCATTAAGCGCGGGTGGGACCGCTGCTTTTCGCCAAACAAGGGAAAGACAGGGATGACGCTTTCGCTGACGTATAACTCGGGGCCATTTTCTGCGCCCGGTTTCCATTCTTTATTTCCGTCAGACACTTGTCTGGCACCCCACACCGGACTGCGCGCAACGTTCTGTCGAGTTAGCCGTCACGGGCGGCAGATTAGGCGTCACGGCTTGCAACCTAATTGGCGTTGGGTCATCTGCATGTTTAAAACAAGAAATATCCAGTCAAATATCAAAGAGATCTCGAAATGAAAAAGCACCTTGTATTTGTTATCGCACTTTCTGCGGGATTGATTTCCTGCGCAACTAATAGAGCCTCCGAAACAGACCCGCACGCCGAGATTTTGTTAAAAAGAAACAATCTTGGAGGCATATCTAATACCGTATTCTTTACGTGCGGCGACGATGAATGCATCGATAAAAATAAAACTGATAGGCTTTTTGTTTTTAGCTGGGCAACAGCCGATGAAAAAAACATCCTTATACCGGTCAACAAGCCTTTTCCTCTCTTTGCCACCTCCGGGCGCGTAACGGGGGCAACCAACACCACGGGAACTCCTGGCGTGTATCAACTTACGGGAGTTAGTTGCGCCGATCTTATTCAATTCATGCCGCAAGCGGGAAAGAGATACGAGGTTGTTCAAACTAACGCTTTTCCGAATTGCCCTGTAGCCGTCCGTGACGCGGCGACCAATGAAATCGTTCCTACGAAGTCGTTGCCAATTAAAGGCAGTGCGTTTGGCGTTCAATGAAACTTACATGCCCCAAAAGTTATGTGCTGGGGCCCAACAATGTATTCAAGCGGACGGGCTACGCCCGCCGCTTAATTTGAGCGTTGAGGCTGTAGAAAAATCCGCGCAGGGGAAATGAGGCGGAGCAGTTTTCTGCCGGACACCCTCGCCGTTTGGATTGATCGAAGACCAGTGCGCCGGCTCGACTTCAGCACGAGTATCCTCGCGCAATCTCGCCACGCTCAGATTGCCAGCACCATGACCATCGAAACCGAAGACGACATCGCCGCGCTCAAGCGTATCGGCAGGATCGTCTCCTACGTCCTGCAGGAGATGCTCGATACCGCCGAGCCGGGCATGACCACGCGCGAGCTGGATGCGCTGGGCGAGACGCTGCTGGAACGCCACGGAGCGCACTCGGCGCCGAAGCTCAGCTACGGCTTTCCGGGTTCGACCTGCATCAGCATCAACGAGGAAGCCGCGCACGGCATCCCGGGTGAGCGGGTGATTCGCGCGGGCGACGTGCTGAACGTCGATGTCTCCGCCGAACTGGACGGCTACTTTGCGGACACCGGCGGGACGCGCGTGGTGCCGCCGGGCAACCCGCAGAAGACGCGCCTGTGCCACGCCACTCGCACGGCGCTGGAAAACGCCATGCAGCAGGCCCGTGCCGGCCGGCCGATCAATGGCATTGGCGCGGCCATCGAGCGCACGGCGAAGACCTATGGCTTTCGCGTGATCGAGAACCTCGCCAGCCATGGCGTCGGACGTGCGCTGCACGAAGCCCCCGAGCACATCCCCGGCTACTTTGATCCGGCCGACCGGCGTGTGCTGGAGGAAGGCATGGTCATCACCATCGAGCCCTTCCTCTCGACCAAGAGCCGCATCGTGAAGGAGACCTCCGATGGCTGGACCCTGGTCGGAGCGCCGGGCAACCTGTCGGCGCAGTACGAGCACACGATGATCATCACCAAGGGCGCACCCATCGTCGTCACGCTGCACTGAGGGCGCGTCAACGCGGGCTGAGCCGCCGGAAGCGCAGAACTTCCGGCGGCTTTGCTTTTTGCTGGGGCCGCAATTCGATATGACGCGCTACGGCAGTGCAGCGCCACCCGCCGCCCGCTAGCGCTTGCTCAGCGAGCCCAGCACCCCACGCAGCAACTGCCGCCCGATCTCGCGCCCCACCTGCGAGCCGGCGCTGCGGATCACGCTCTTGATCGCCGCTTCGGTGACGCTCTGGCGGTTGGACGGCCGTGGCGCTGGCGCCGGGCGGCTGGGGGCGGGCGCACGCGTCACCGGCGGCGCACGGCGGGCGACGGGGGCCGGCTCGGGCTCCGGCGCGCCGGGCGCGCGCTGGCGCGACATCGTCTCCCACCAGTTGCCCAGGCTGCCGCCCCCACTGCTGGTCGTCGCTGTGGGCGCGGGTGCGGGTGCGGCGGCGGGGGCGGGCTCGGTCAACAGTTCGTAGGCGGACTCGCGGTCCTGAACCTGGTCGTACTTGCCGGCGAAGGGGCTGTGTTGCAGACATTGCGCGCGCTCCTCCGCCGTGAGCGCGCCCATACGCGAACGCGGCGGGCGGATCTTCACGCGGTCCACCACCGCCGGCACGCCGCCGTCCTGCAGGGTGCTGACCAGGGCCTCGCCGACGCCCAGCTCCATGATCGCCTCGGCGGTCTTGAAACGCGGATTGGGGCGGAAGGTTTCGGCGGCGGCCTTCACCGCCTTCTGGTCGCGCGGGGTGAAGGCGCGCAGCGCGTGCTGCACGCGGTTGCCGAGCTGTCCCAGAACGCTCTCCGGCAGGTCCAGCGGGTTCTGGGTGACGAAGTACACGCCCACGCCCTTGCTGCGGATCAGGCGCACCACCTGCTCCACTTTTTCGACCAGGGCCTTGGGCGCGTCGTTGAACAGGAGATGCGCCTCGTCGAAGAAGAACACCAGCTTGGGTTTGTCGAGGTCACCGGCCTCGGGCAGGTTCTCGAACAGCTCGCTGAGCAGCCAGAGCAGGAAGGTCGCGTACAGGCGCGGCTTGCGGTAGAGCACATCGGCGGCAAGGACGTTGACGATGCCGCGACCGCCCGGCTCGCACAGCAGGAAGTCGTTGAGGTCCAGCGCCGGCTCGCCGAAGAAGTGTTCGGCGCCGTCGGCTTCGAGCTGGATCAGCCCGCGCTGGATGGCGCCGACGCTGGCGGTGGAGACCAAGCCGTAGTCCGCACCCAGCGACTTGGCGTTGGCGCTGACGTGGTTGAGCGCGGCGCGCAGGTCCTTGAAGTCGAGCAGCAGCAGGCCCTGGTCGTCGCAGTACTTGTAGACCAGCGAGAGCACCGCCTCCTGCACGTCGGAAAGATCCAGCAGGCGCGCCAGCAGGATCGGCCCCAGCTCGCTGACGGTGGCGCGCACCGGGTGGCCGCTCTTGCCGAACACGTCCCAGAACACCACCGGATTGGCGCTCGGCGTCCAGCCCGGCATACCGGTAGCGGCGGCGCGTTCCAGCAGCTTGGGGCTGGCCACGCCCGGCGCGGCGATGCCGGAGAGATCGCCCTTCACGTCGGCGGCGAACACCGGCACGCCGATCTCGCTGAAGCCTTCGGCGAGCACTTGCAGGGTGATGGTCTTGCCGGTGCCGGTGGCGCCCGCGACCAGGCCGTGGCGGTTGGCGTAGCGGGCCAGCAGAGTGCAGGCGGCTTCGCCGCTGCCAATCAGGAGGTCTTGGGACATGGACGGGGCTCGGACAGGAGCCACTATCTTTCCCCGCGCACCGCCGCTCGGCAATGGCCGCCGCGCGCCAGCCTCAGGCGCCCTGCTCCGACGGCGCCGTGCGCGTGCCCGGCAGCAGGGTGCGGATCAGGAAGCGCAGATAGTCGTTGAACTGCCCGCCGGCCGGCAGCGCCGCCGGGTCGTCGCGGCGCATCCGCACCGTGCCCATGAAGATGCAGAACGCGAAGGTCGCCGAGTGCGCCGCCTGCTCCTCGCCGTAGCCGAGCGCGCGGTAGCAGTCCTGAAGGTAGCCGCGCCAGCACGCCGAAACCCGCTGCGCCGCCGCCCGTACCAGCGGGTGCTCGGAGCCGGACAGCGCCAGCAGCAGCTTTTCGGTGCGGACGTCGGTGTTGGCCAGCTCGCGGAACAGGGTGAGCATGCGTTCCAGCGGTGTGGCCTCCTGCTCGGCCCGGGCGATCACCGCCGCCGACTCGCGCTGCTCCCAGAGCGTGAGCGCCGCCTGCAACAGGGCGTCGCGGTTGGGGTAGTGCCAGTAGAACGAGCCCTTGGTGACGCCCAGGGCGCGCGCCAGCGGCTCCACCGCCACGGCGTCCAGACCGCCATGGGCGAGGGCGTCCAGCGCGGCGGCGGCCCAGTGTTCGGCACTGAGGCTCTGCTTGCTGGGAACGGGCGGGCGCACTACGGGCTCCATACGGCGGCGTATTGCCAGGGGGCGCGATAGTGCAGTGGCGCGGGCGATGCGGGCAAGGCTAGCGCGCGCGCCTTGGGGTTCGCTCGCGTGGGCAAACGCCCCCACCCCGGCCCTCCCCCGCTTGCGGGGGAGGGAGTCAGAAATGCAGCGGGTGATGAGGCTCAGGACGCCTTGGCCTTGCGGCTGGCGATCCAGGCGTCCACCTGCTGCTCCAGCACCGGCAGCGGCAGCGCGCCGCCGCTCAGCACCACGTCGTGGAAGGCCTTGAGATCAAACGCCGGGCCCAGCTCGGCCTGCGCCCGGTCGCGCAGGCGCAGGATGCTGATCATGCCGGTCTTGTAGGCCAGGGCCTGCGCCGGCATCACCAGATAGCGCTCGATCTCGGCGGTGACTTCCTTCTCGCCCATGCCGGTCTTCTCGCGCATGTAGTCGATGGCCTGCTCGCGGCTCCAGCGCTTGTGGTGCATGCCGCTGTCCACCACCAGGCGCACCGAGCGGAACATCTCGGCCTGCAGGCGGCCAAGATTGCTGAGCGGCTCCTTCTGGAAGCCCAGCTCCCAGGCCAGCCGCTCGGCGTACAGCGCCCAGCCTTCCACGTAGGCGGTGAACGGCAGCACCTTGCGGAAGAAGGGCACGCCTTCGAGGTTCTGGGCGATGGCGATCTGGAAGTGATGGCCGGGGATCGCCTCGTGATAGACCAGCGTGCGCATGCCGAACTTCGCCACCTCGCCCATGTCGCGCAGGTTGGCGTAGAAGATGCCGGGGCGGCTGCCGTCAAAGGCCGGCGGGTTGTAGTAGGCGCCGGGCGAGGTGGCCTCCTTGAACACCGGGATGCGCTCCACCTTCACGCCCTGCGGCGGCCGCAGATTGAAGGCGCCGCCGAGGCCGCCGTCGATCTCGTCGATGATCGCCTGGTAGTCCTTGAGCGCCTGCGCGCGGCCGGCGTCGTCATTGGGGTAGAGCTGCGCCGGGTCGTGCGCGAGCTGCTGCACGCGGGCGCCGATGCTGCCCTCGCTCAGGCCCTGCGCGCGCAGGATGGCGTCCATCTCGGTCTCGATGCGCGCCACTTCCTTCAGGCCGATCTCGTGCACCTCGTCCGGCGTCATCCGGGTGGTGGTCTGGTTGCGCACCGCGTAGGCGTAGTAGGCATCGCCGTCGGGCAGCGCCCAGACGCCGTTGTTGCCTGTGGCCTTGGGCAGCAGCGCCTCGCAGTAGGCGATCAGCCGCGCGTAGGCGGGGTAGACCGACTCGTCGATGGCGGTCTTGGCACCGGCCAGCAGCGGGCCGCGCTCGGCGTCGCTGGCCTCGACCTTGCCCAGCTTGTCGGCGAACTGCACGTAGAGGTCGTTCTGCTCGGCCGGCTTGCCGACGAAGGCGCGCATTTCCACCAGCACCTTCTCCAGCACGAAGCGCGGCGGCACGATGCCCTTGTCCTCGCGGATCTTCAGGCCGGCCAGCAACTGGTCGAACTTGAGCGAGACGGCATTGAGGCGCGACACGTAGTCACGGGCGTCGCGCAGGTCGTTGACCTGGTGGATGGTGAGCAGGAAGGTCGGCAGCTCGTTCTGCACGCCGAACAGCTGGTTGACCGGGTAGTTGTGCCAGCGCCAGCGCTCGCCCTCGACGGCGTCGGTGAGGAAGAAATCCAGCACGTCGTAGGAGAGCTTGGTGCCCTCGTCCAGCGAGGCGCGGTCGTAGCGGTGCAGGGTTTCCAGCTCGGAGCGGGTGAAGGCCAGCATCTCGGTCTCGTGTTCCGGCGAGATGTCGGTGAGCTTGGCCTGATGCCCCTTGATGCCGAAACCTTCCAGCAGGCGCAGGTTGGAGAGCAGCTCCGGGTCCTGCAGCACGATGCGCAGGAAGGTGCGATTGAACAGCCAGTCGATGGACAGCGGCTTGAAGTACCAGGCGTTGACGCCCAGCGCCGCCACCAGCGCACTCAGGCCGAGCACGCTCAGGCCCAGCCACTTGAAGAATTTTTTCACCGTCACTCCCTGTCGTTGGATATTCGCGGACCGCTTGCAAGCCCGCATACCGGGCTTCGATGCCGCGGCGCACACCAGGGTTTATACAAAACCCGCGCCGACGGTGATCGGCGCGGGCTCGTGGTGACGCGAAGAGACGCGACTACTGGCCGGTGAAGGCGAAGTCCACTTCCGGCTTGCGACCAGAAACGATGTCCGCCAGCGCACGGCCGGAGCCGCAGCCGTGGGTCCAGCCCAGGGTGCCGTGGCCGGTGTTGAGGTAGAGCCGGCCGAGCTTGCTCTTGCCGATGTAGGGCACATTGGAGGGCGTGGCCGGGCGCAGGCCGCACCAGAACTGGGCCTGGCTGGCGTCGCCCGCACCGGGGAACAGCTGCTCGACGCGGCGGACGATGGCCTGGCAGCGCACCGGGTTGAGCTCGCGGTCGTAGCCGTTGAGCTCGGCGGTGCCGGCGATGCGCAGCTTGTCGCCCAGGCGCGAGAACACCAGCTTGTACTCGTCGTCGGTGAGCGAAACCTCGTGCGCCAGCGAGGCGTCGCGCACCGGCATGGTCACCGAGTAGCCCTTGGCCGGGTAGATGTTCAGGCGCAGGCCGGCGGTCTCCGCCAGCAGCGGGCTGAAGCTGCCCAGCGAGAGCACGTAGGCATCGGCCTTGAGCTGGGTGAAGCGGCCCTCGCCGTCGATGGCCTCGACGTAGTCCAGCTCGCCGCCGGCGCTGCGCAGGGCGGTGATCTGGTGGTTCATCAAAAACTGTACGCCGCGCTCGGCGCACAGCGAGGCCAGCTTGCGGGTGAACATCAGCGCGTTGCCGGACTCGTCCGCCGCCGTGTAGGTGGCGCCAGCCAGCTGCGGATGGATGTGGCGCAGCGCCGGCTCCAGGGCCAGCGCCTCGTCGGCGCTGATCAGCCGGCGGTCGCAGCCGAGCGCGCGCATCTGCTCGGTGGGGCCGATGGCGGCGTCGAACTCCTTGGCGCTGGTGTAGAAGTGCAGGATGCCCTGGGTGCGCTGCTCGTAGTCGATGCCGGTTTCGGCGCGCAGCGCCTGCAGCGACTCGCGGCTGTAGGTGCCCAGCCGCACCATCTGGGCGATGTTGTGGCGGGTGCGCGAGGGCAGGCACTCGATCATGAAGCTCAAGCCCCAGAGCCACTGGCGCAGATCGGCGCGCAGGCGGAACAGCAGCGGCGCGTCCTCCTTGGCCAGCCATTGCAGCACCTTGAGCGGCGCGCCGGGATTGGCCCAGGGCTCGGCGTGGCTGACCGAGATCTGGCCGCCGTTGGCGAAGCTGGTTTCGGCGCCGGGCTGCGCCTGACGATCCACCACGGTGACTTCGTGGCCCTGGCTCTGCAGGTAGTACGCGGTGTTGATGCCGACCACGCCGGCACCCAAGACGATGACTTTCATGCGAACACTCCAAAAGCAACGGGACTAGCGGCGCCAGGAGTCCGCCATGGACCCCGCGTTGCGCCGCTCCCCCTGTCCCGGATGCCTGAGAGTTTCCGTCACCACGAGGGTGGCGTTGCTCCGTCGGCGGACCCGTGCCGTTGTGCCACGGGTCGCTCTTCAGACGGCGATGTCGATACCCGCAGTCACTGGACCTGAGCGTTCATGGGAGTTTGCGCCTTCGGTGGGCAGCGCCTGGCGGCGCCACCGCTCTCCTGCGTGCATCTGCTGTACTGCTGCGCACCCGATAGCAGCCAGGGGCGCGGCATTGGACAGCAAATCGCAAGCCAAGGCGAGCCCGGCGGACCGCTACGGGCGAAATATTTCGTCGGTCCGGCCGCCCGGGTCTGCCGGTCAGCGATCCCAGTCGGAATGACCGCCGCCGGTGTTGGCGCCCAACCAGGCGGCCAGGGCGATGCTGGCGAGGACATCGACGGTGAGGAAGAGAGCCAGTTCCATGTTGCACTCCTTGCCCGCGACCGGGCCTTGCGTGGGGACGCTGGCAAGCGCGGAGGCGCTGTAGTCGCTGGCGAAGCCAACCCTACCCCGGGCGGCCACCAAACGCAAATCATTCTCATCAAAGACCGCCGGCAACTGCGATTGGCAGGCGCAGCACTCAGCCGCCCAGCCGCTCGCGCATCGCCGCGACGCCCGCCGCAGCCCGGCGCGCCCGCTCGTGCCGCTGGCAGTCGCCGAGATAGCGCCGGTAGCTGCTGTAGCCCACCAGCATCGCGATATCGACCTCGGCCCGCCCCTGGCTGCGCAGGTGATCGGCGGCGCGCATGCGGCAGGCGATCAGGTAGGCCTCGGGCGTGGTGCCGAAGCAGACCTCGAACTGCCGGCGCAGCTCGGTGGCGGTGAAGCCGGCGTAGCGCGCCATGCGGCCGGGGCTGAGCGGATCGGCGTAGCAGCGCTCGATCAGTCGCCGCACCTTGAGCAGGCGCGGCGAGGGACGCGGGCGCTCGACTGGCTCGGGCTCGCGCGCCTGGCCGGCCGGGGGATCGACGTCCTCCCTCGCCTCGAAACTCATCGCCCTTGCCCCTCGCGCGCCCTGGCGGCGTCCCGGGCGGGACCGCAACGCCCGGCGGCAGCGGTCCCCGCCCGCTTGCAGCCAGGACAGTGGCGACAGCCATCGACTGGCGATGGAACGGGAACGGAAGAATGCAAAGGCAGGGGCTTCAGCGGAACCATGCGCGGTTTCTCCAGGGAGAGGCGGTGGGAAATCGCTGGCGGCGCGCTGGCGGAGATCAAAGCCTAATGGCTAGCGTTCTCAAATGCGAACACATATCATTTGCCGACAACATCTCCCACCACGCGCGGCCGCCCGCACCGCAACCGAACCGAGTCTCATGCCCGACGCCGCCCCTACCACCCGTCGCCGCGCCTGGCTGCGCGGCCTGCTGGCCGGGCCGCTGGCCCTGCTGGCGGCCTTGCTGACCATGATGGCGGGCGCACTCTGGCTGCCCGAGGGCGCGGCCGGCCTCGACCATCTGGTGCTGCCGGTGCTGGTGTTCCCGCTGCTCTGGGCCGGCTGGTTTCTCTACGCCTGCCTCGACCCCCGGCTGCCGCGCGGCTACGCGGTGGTCGGTGGTGCGGCGCTGCTGCAACTCGGCCTGATCCTCGCCCATGTGCTGGCGGCCAAGGCGGGTGGCGCATGATCAAGCTGCCCAAGCAACAAACCCAGTCGCTGCTGGCGGTGCACGGCTGGTCCGGCGTGCTGCTGGGCCTGCTGCTGTACGCGGTGATCTGCACCGGCGTGGCGGCGGTGTTCGCCGAGGAGATCGGCGATTGGGCCAACCCGCTGGCGCAGCCAGCGCCGGCGACGCTGCCGGCCGGATTCGACGCCCGCTTCCGCGAACTGGCGGCGCAGGTGGACCCGCGACACCACGAGGAAATCCTGCTGTTCCCCAGCGCCGGCAAGCGCTGGCACCTGCTGTTCCATTCCCACGAAACCGGCGCCGACGGACAGCACCTCGAACGCGGCACCGAATTCGAGCTGGACCCGAACAGCCTGGCGGTGCTGTCGCGCCAGGACGGCCTGGTGGAGGACATCGGCGCCGGCCGCCGCAGCAACGCCGTCGCCGAATTTCTGGTGGACCTGCACGTGCGCCTGCACCTGCCCAATCCCTGGGGCCTGCTGCTCACCGGCACCCTGGGCCTGATGATGATGGTGGCGGCGATCAGCGGCCTGTTCCTGCACCGGCATCTGTTCAAGGAAATCTTCACGCTGCGCCGCCGCCGTGGCCTGCTCACCGCGCGCGACCTGCACGTCACCGCCGGCACCTGGAACCTGCCGTTCGCCTTCCTGCTCGCCTTCACCGGCAGCTTCTTCAGCTTCGCCACCACGGTGGGCGTGCCGGCGATGGCGATGGTGGCCTTCAATGGCGATGTCGAAGCCGCCACCGAGGCGCTCACCGCCAAGAAGCTGCCCGAGGACGCCACCCCGGCCGCCGCCAGCAATCTCGACCAGTTGCTGGCCGACGCCCGCCAGCGCGGCGGTGGCGGCGACATCGCCTTCGCGCAACTCCAGCACTGGGGCCGCGCCGACGGCTGGGCCAATGTGCAGCTGGCGCCGCGCGAGGGCGGGCTGATCGGCGACATCCTGCTCTACAGCCTGCCCAGCGGCGGCTTCCTGCGCGAACAGCCCTTCCTCGGCCACACGCCCTCACTGGGCAACGACCTGGTGCTGCTGATGAGCCCCCTGCACTTCGGCAACTTCGCCGGCGTGCTGTCGAAGAGCGCCTGGTTCGCGCTGGGCTTCGCCGGCGCCTACGTGACGCTCACCGGCCTGCTGCTGTGGACCCGCCGGCGTGACGAGCAGCGCAACTGGCGGTGGATGAATCGCGGCATACACGCGGTTGGCTACGGCCTGCCGCTGGCGCTGGCGGCAGCGCCCTATGCCTGGTTCCTGCTGCCGCGCGAGGGGGCCTGGCATCCGCTGGATACCCAGGGCCTGCTGTTCCTGCTGGTGTCGGCGCTGGTGATCCTCGCCAGCCTGCTGGCTCGCGACCTCGACCGCCTGCGCCGTGGCCTGCTCGCTGCCACCGGCCTCGCCCTGCTCGGCCTGCCGCTAGCGCGACTGGTCGGCGGCGGACCCGGCTGGGCCAGCGCCTGGCAACAAGGCCAGACCAGCCTGCTGTCGGTGGAACTGGCCTTGCTGCTGGCCGGCCTGCTCTGCCTGCATTTCGCCCGGCGCGGCGCGCAGGCCGGAGCGGAGACCACGCCAGCCAGCGCCCCGACCACGGCGGAGCAGGCATGAGCACCCTCGTCGCCACCCTCGCCGCTCTGCTGCCGACTGCCGCCCTGCTCGCGCTGCTGGCCTGGCGCGACCCCAAGCGCCTGCGCAGTGGCACCGCCACCGGAGTCCGGCCGCTGCCGCGCGGCCGGCGCCGTCTGCTCGGCTGGCTGGCACCCCTGCCCGGCCTGCTGCTGGCCCTGCTGGGACTCTGGCCGGCCCTGCTGATCTGGCTGGGCTTGAGCGGCAGCCTGGGCTGGGCGCTGACCCAGGCGCTGGCACCGGCCAGCGACCCCGGCGGCGGCGACGCCGACTGATTCCTCCTCGCCAGCCCGCCACGCGCGGTCGCCAGCGCCCCGCACCGACGACCCGCCATGCGCACCCTGTCCCGTACTGCCAGCGATTGCCCCCGTCCAGCCGCCCGCTTTGCCGGCGCGGCCCCACTGCGCGCCGGAGCCGGCGCGTGAACCGGCGCCGCCGCCTTGTTGCCGCGCTGGCCGCCTTGGCCATCTGCCTGCTGGCCGGCGCCCTGCTCTGGACCGGTTACAGCCTGCCTGCGCGCCCGCAGCCGGCCTTCGAGCCAACGCCGGCCGAGCTGGAGAAGCTGGCTCTGTTCCAGCAGCCGGAGTCCTGGTTCCTCGGGCAACTGCAAGGGCCACGGGAGGTCGCCGATGGCCAGACCCTGGACCCGAAGCTGCAATACCTCGCCGAGCAGATGCGGCCGGTCTCGCAATGGCTGGCGCCGGCCATGCCGCTGATCTTCGCCACCCCGGCCGGCCGGCGCTGGGTGCGCAACGCCATCGACCGCGAGTGGCAGCTCTACACCAAGGTCACGGCGCCGATGCGCAGTGTCGAGGACCGCGAGATTCCCGGCCGCGATGGCCCGGTGGCGGTTCGTATCTACGTTCCGCAAGCGGCGACGACGGAGCCACTGCCAGTGCTGGTCTACTGCCACGGCGGTGGCTGGCTGTTTGCCAGCGTCGCCGCTCTCGACCGCGCGGTGCGCCTGCTCGCCAACGAGGCGCGGGTGATCGTGATCTCGGTGGATTACCGGCTGGCGCCGGAGCACCCCTACCCGGCCGCCAGCGACGACGGCGAGGACGCCTACCGCTGGGCGCTCGCCCACGCCAGGACGCTGGGCGGCGATCCCGACCAGGTCGCGGTCGGCGGCGACAGCGCCGGCGGCCATGTCGCGATCAACACCGTGCAGCGCCAGCTCGCCGCCGGGCGACCGCTGCCGCGTGCCCTGCTGCTCTACTACCCCGGCACCGGCCTGCCCGAACGCAGCGGCTCGATGCAGCGGTTCGCGGTGGGCTACGGCCTCGACGCCAGCTTCATCGATTTCCTCCTGCCGCGCGTGTTCCAGGGCTACACCCGCCCGGACCAGGCCGACGCGCTGATGGACCCGCTGCACAAGGCGCCCAGCCTGCACGGCTTTCCGCCGACCCTCGTCGCCACCGGCGGCTTCGACATCCTGCGCGACTCCGGCCGCGCCTTCGCGGCGCGACTCGCTGCCGACGGCGTGCCGGTGGCGGACCTGCACTACGGCCCGCTGACCCACAGCTTCCTGCAGTTCTCCGGCGTGGTCGCCGAGGCCGAGCGCGCCGCCACCGAAACGGCGCGGATGCTGGGCCAGACCCTGCGCGACGGCGCCCTGCCAGCGGCGACCACCCCATGAAGCGCGAACGGATTGCCGGGGCCGTGCTGCTGCTGGCAGCGACCGCCGCGCCGGCGCAGGAGACCGTCGGCACCCTGCCGGTGCAGAGCTTGCCCGAGGCCGGGCAGGCGACGCCCGGCGAACAGCCGCAAGTGGTGGAGCTGGAGCGGGTCACCGTCACCGGCGAGCTGCTCAAGCGCGACATCAGCAGAACCACCAGCAGCGTCGCCGTGCATACCGGCGCCGAGATCGAGCGCGGCACGGCGGAAGATGTCTACGACCTGATCCGCGCCACGCCCAACGCCAGCCTCGACGACAGCGACTACGGCGTCGGCGGCATGACCCTGCGCGGCATCGGCAGCTACGGCGCCAGCGGCTCCGGCGCCTACGCCGCCTACGGCACCGCCTCGGCGGTGGTGCTCGACGGCGTCGGCCTGCCACGTTCGGCGCTGAGCTATGCCGACCTCTCGGCCTTCGATCTCGATTCGGTGGAGATCCTGCGCGGGCCGCAGTCCACCAGCCAGGGCCGCAATGCGATGGCGGGCGCGGTGATCCTCAACACCCGGGTGCCGGAACCGGAAGAGAGTTTCTCGCCGGAGCTGCGTGGGCGGATCAGCGCCGGCAGTGCGCAGGCGCGGCAGTACGCCGGCGCGCTCGGCGCCACCCTCTGGCCCGAGGCGCTGGCGGCGCGACTGGTCTACGACCATCGCCAGGACGATGGCGACAGTTTCAACGCCACCCGTGACGAGCGCGACTGGGCGCGGCAGCGCAGCGACAGCCTGCGGCTGCGCCTGAACTGGCGACCCGGCGGCGACGGCGGTCGTTACCAGGCAATGGCCGGGGTCAGCGAACTGCGCCGCAGCCAGGGCAGCAGCTACGTGCCGATGAGCGAGGAGCACAGTCGCACTGCGCTCAGCGACGCCCCGCAGGACTACCGCAACCGGGCCTGGCTGTACTCGCTGGAACAGCGGCTGAGCCTCAGCGAAACCTGGCGGCTGCGGGCGATCAGCGCCTATGTCGAATCCGACACCCACAGCCGCTTCGACGGCGACTACACCGCCGAGGCGCAGAACGCCACCGAGCAGCAGGAAAACGCCCGTGCCTATTCGCAGGAGCTGCGCGCCGACTACGCCGGCGAGCGTGTGCAGGCCAGCTTCGGCGCCTACTACTACCGGGACCGCAACCGCGACGACCAGAGCGGCTTCATCAACGTCAACGCCCTGCTCGAAATCGCCGGCGCCTGCGGCCTGCAACTGGTCTGCGCGGCGCCGCTGGGCAACATCCTGTTCGAGGCCACGTCGCCGACGCGGGTGGAAGACATGGCGGTGTTCGGCGAACTGGACTGGGCGCTGACGCCAGGCCTCACGCTCACCGCCGGCGCCCGCCTCGACCAGGAGCGCAACCGCCGCGTCATCACCAGCAACTACCGGGGCGACAGCCCGACCGCGAGCCTGGCGGTGGCGCTGCTCGGCGGCGCCGGCGTGCTGCCCAATGACGTCAACATTCCGGTGTCGCGGCAGTTCTCGGAGTTTCTGCCCAAGCTGGCGGCGCGCTACGAGCTGATCGACGACTGGTATCTCGGCGCTGCTTACGCCGAGGGCTACCGGCCGGGCGGCGACGGCTACAACCAGGTCTCCGGCCGCCACTTCCGCTTCGAGTCCGAGCGCACCCGCAACTACGAACTCTCGCTCAAGGGCCGCCACCGCCCCTGGAAGCTGGAAGCCGCGCTCAATCTGTTCCGCACCCGCTGGGAGGACCTGCAGATCCAGCAGGGCAGCGGCACCGACAACTACATGGGCAATGCCGGCCCGGCGCAGATCCGGGGCGGCGAGCTGGAGCTGCGCTGGCGGCCGCTGCGCCCCCTGCGGCTGATCGGCGGCGTCGGCCTCACCCACGGCCGCTTCGGCGAGGGCGTGCAGACCAGTGACAACGTCGATCTCTCCGGCCACCGGCTGCCGAAGGCGCCCGCGTATTCCGCCACGCTGGCGCTGGAATGGATGCCGCTGCCCGGTCTGCTGATCCGTCCGGACATGCAGTGGAGCGGCCGCGCCGCCGGCGATTCCGAGAACACCGCCGCGTACGAGCTGCCGGCCTACCAGTTGATCAACCTGGCGCTGCGCTGGCAGCGCGGCCCGGTCGGCCTGTTCCTCGCCGGCAGCAACCTCGCCGACACGCATTACCGCAAGGACGCCAACGGCTACTCCTTCAGCAAGGTCGATGTGGTCAGCCTCGGCGCCGGCCGGCGGCTGTCGGCCGGGCTCGACTTCCAGTTTCGCTAAACCCGTCTTGCGCCGATCACCGCCACCATGCACCAAGCCCTCACCCACCGCCTGCTCGCCGCCGGCATCCTCGCCGGGCCGCTGGTACTCGCGGTCGAATTCACCCTGGCCGCGACCCGCGAGGGTTTCGACTGGCAGCGCCACGCCAGCAGCCAGCTCGCGCTCGGCGACGGCGGCTGGATGCAAGCGCTCAACTTCGTCGTCGCCGGCGTGCTGATGCTGGCCTTCGCGCTCGGGCTGCATCGCGCGCTGCGGAACCAGCCCGGCGGCCGCTGGGCCGCCTGGCTGATGGCGGTGTTCGCGCTTTCGCACGTCGGGGTGGGCCTGTTCAGCACCGATCCGGCCTTCGGCTTCCCACCCGGCCCGGACACTCCGGCCGGCCTGCCGGCCTACCACCAGGCCAGCACCCACGCACTGCTGCACAGTCTGTTCGGCTTGCTCGGCTTTCTCGCCCTGGCCGCCGCCTGCGCGCTGCTGGCCTGGCATTTCCGCCGTCGCGGCGAGACTGGCTGGGCGCTGGTCGCGCTGCTGCCGACGCTCGCCGTCGTCGCCATATCGGTGTACGCCGGCCACTACGAGTCGCGGCACAGCGAGCCGGCGGTGCGCGCCACCGCGCAGTTCGACTTCCGCCCGATGTGGGCCGGCCTGCCGCTGATCTGGGGGGCGCTGTCGGCGCTGGCCTGGGCGCTGCGCCGTAGAGCCTGAAGACCGCCATGTCCATCCTGACTTCGTCTCTCCCGCGCGCGGGCCTGCTCGCCGCAACACTGTTGCTCGCCCTGCCCGTCGGCGCACAGAACGCCGCGCCGGAACCGCTCGCCGCCATCCCGGTGCAGGCGCTGCCGCCGTCGCAAGCGCCGGCCAGCGCCGAGCGCGACGCCAGCGCCGTGCAGCTCGATACCGTGGTGGTGCGCGGCGAGAAGCTCGGCCGCAAGCTCTCGGAAACCACCACCTCGGTCAGCGTCTACGGCGGCAAGAACATCGAGGACATGGGCGACGCCAACCTCGGCGATCTGCTGCGCCGAGCCGCCAACACCACGGCGAACGAAGAAGGCAATTTCTCGATCCGTGGCATCGGCCAGGCCGGCGCTGCAGGCGGCACCGGCGCGCCGCTGATCAGCGTGCAGGTCGATGGCGTGACCCTGGACCGTACCTCGCAGCAGGGCGCGGCCGACGAACTGTTCGATGTCGAGCAGGTGGAGGTGCTGCGCGGCGCGCAGTCCACCAGCCAGGGCCGCAATGCGCTGGCCGGCGCCATCGTCGTCAACACCCGCGAGCCGACCCGCGACTGGGAGCTGCGCACCCGTCTGGGCCTGGCCCAGCGCGATGGCCGAGAGTTCGCGGCGGCCGGCGGCGGGCCGCTATCGGAAACGCTCGCCTTCCGCCTGCTCGGCAGCTTCGAGAACGACGACGGCTTCGTCACCCATCTGCCCGATGGCAACCGCGACTTCGCGCGCAGCCAGAAGAGCCTGGGCCGCGCCAAACTCGCCTGGACGCCGATGGACCGCTTCGACAGCCTGCTCACCGTCGGCGGCGACCGCTACAGCGGCCAGCCCGACTACAACATCGAGTCCGGCGAAGCCGGCAGCGATCCGGCGCAGCGCCGCACCAGCACCGTGAGCGTGCCCAGCTACGACCTCAGCCGTGGCGGGCTGGCCTCCTGGCGCAACCGCTGGCGTTTCGCCGAGGGCTGGACGCTGACCGCGCTCAGCGCCTACATGCGCACCCAGCAGGACTACATCCGCGACTTCGACGGCCTGGCCGAAGACGGCGGCGAGAACCAGGTCTACAGCCACGGCCGCAACACCACGCAGGAGCTGCGGCTCAACCTCAAGGACGTGGGGCCGCTGACCGGCGTGATCGGCGTCTACGCCGGCCGCTTCCGCGACCACAACATCTACTACTCCGACAAGGTCTTCGTGACCCTGCCGGAAGCCACCGGCATTCCGCTACCGGTGCTGGGCGAGCTGGTCGGCGTCGAACTCGACTTCAGCAACCAGGCCAACAAGGACGCCCGCAATCTCGCCGGCTTCGCCGAGTTCGACATCAAGCTGCCCTGGCGGCTCACCGCCACCCTCGGGCTGCGCTACGACCGCGAGACGCTGACGAGCGTCAGCGAAAGCAGCACCTCGCGCGCCGAAGCGATGATCGCCGCCCCCGAGGGCCTTGCCAGCGTACCGCTGGCCGGCCCGCTGCTGGAGCAGTTGCTGGCCCTGCAACCCGGCATCGACGTACGGCCGCTACTGATCCAGATCCCCGGGGTACTGCCCGACACCGGCGGCGAGCAGCGCGGCCACACCCAGTATTCGGCGCTGCTGCCCAAGCTCGGCCTGCGCTGGGCCTTCGCGCCCGCCTGGTCGCTGTTCACCAGCTACACCGAGGCCTATCGCGCCGGCGGCGTCGATGTCGATACCGAAACCGGCGAATCGCTGCCCTACGACCCCGAGTACACGCAGAACTACGAGCTTGGCCTGCGTGCCGACTACGCGCGCTTCGACTTCGCGACCAATCTCTTCTACACCGAATGGCGCGACCAACAGGTGCCGGTGCTGCGCGGGCGCTTCTACGTCACCGAGAACGCGGCGCGCTCGCGGCTGCACGGCGGCGAAGCCAGCCTGGGCTGGCGGCCGCTGCGGCCGCTGCGCCTGCAACTGGCGCTCGGCACCACCAGCACCGAGTTCCTCGACTACCGGACCTCCAGCGCCGACTACAGCGGCCACCAGTTCATCTTCGCGCCGCGCACCACCGGCAGCCTGGGCGCGGTCTGGCGTCACCGTGGCGTGATGGCAGCGCTCAACCTCTCGACCCGGAGCAAGAGCTACACCAGCCCCGCCAACAGCGAAACCGAGCGCAGCGAGGCGCGCACCCTGCTCGATGGCCGCATCGGCCTGGAAGACCGGCGCTGGCGCCTGTACCTCTACGGCCGCAACCTGCTGAACGCCGACTTCGTCACCGAGACCTACCAGTTCCCCAAGGGCTACACCGGCGCCAGCAGCGCGCGCGGCTACGCCAGCTACAGCGCGCCGCGCACCTTCGGCATGCAGATGGAATTCCAGCTTTGATCCTCCCGCCCCTCCACCCACGGCGGCCAAGCTGGCCGCGACACCATTCCCTACAGACCTTCATGTCCAAGACTCCGCGCCTGCTGCTCTCCCTCGCCCTGGCCGCCCCGGCTCCGCTGTGGGCGCAGGACGAAACCGCCACCCTGCCGGTGCAGACCCTGCCCACCGACGAGGCCGATGCCGGCCAGGCCGAACAGGTGCTGAACCCGGTGCAACTGGAAACCGTGGTGGTGAGCGGCGAGAAGCTCGGCCGCAAGCTCTCGGAGACCGCGACCAGCGCCGCGATCCTGCGCCCGCGCGACCTCGCCGCGCAGGGCGACGCCAAGTTGCAGGAGGCGGTGAGCCAGGTCGGCAACGTGGTACGCATGGGCAGCGACCGCGAGATCGCCATCCGTGGCGTGCCGCAAAACGGCCTCGGCGGCGAGGGCGAGACCATCAGCGTGATCGTCGATGGCGTTGCCCTGCCTCAGCGCGCCGCCAATTTCGGCGGGCCGCTGGGGGTGTTCGATGTCGAGCAGATCGAGGTGCTGCGCGGCGCGCAGTCCACCACCCAGGGCCGCAACGCCCTGGCCGGCGCGGTGGTGATGAGCACCCGCGCGCCGCGCCAGGCATGGGACGCCAAGGCCCGCGTCGAGCGCGCCTCGCTGGACGGCGAGTCGCAGGCGCTCGCACTCGGCGGCGGCCTGATTCCCGACTGGCTCGCCTTCCGCGTCAGCCACGAGGACCGCTACTTCCGCAGCAATATCCGCAACACCACGCTGGGCAGCGACGACGCCGGCCGCGAGGACAGCTCCAGCAACCGCTTCAAGCTGCTGCTGACGCCGCCGGACAGCGGCTACCGGGCGCTGCTGACGCTCTCGCACGCCAACAACGAGTTCGGCGACAACCTGCACGACTCCACCGCCTGCGAGCGCTGCGAGACCGCCAACATCCGCTACAGCGAAACCTACGACGGCAATCTCTGGAGCCTGCAACAGTCGCTGGATCTCGGCGAGACGCTGCGGCTGGAGGCGGTGAGCGGCTATGCGCCCGGCCACGACCATCGCTTTGCCGACTACGACCGCACCGAGCGCGACGGCGGTTCGGCGATCTACGACTACCGGGAGGCCAACCGCAGCCAGGAGTTGCGCCTGCGCTACACGGCCGACGAGCGCCTGCGCGGCCTGTTTGGCCTCTACGCGGCGCGCATCGAGCAGTACGCCTACAACGAGACCGTCGATCCCATCCCCACCGGCGGTGGCCTGGCGCTGCTGTCGGGCTACCAGTTCTCCGACCAGACCATCGAAACCGTGGCGGGCTTCGGCGAATTCGACTGGGGCTTTACCGACAGGCTGACGCTCACCGCCGGCCTGCGCTACCAGCTCGAAGACAGCCGGCGCCGGCAGGTGTCGCAACTCGACTACGCGCTCAGCACCGCGCCTGTCGGCCTGCCGCTGGTGCTGCCGCTGCCGGAGTTCGCCAGCGATCTGCTCGGCCAGGTGCTGCCGGATACCGTGCCCTCCGACTACGACGTCAGCGGCGAGAGCCGCAATCCGGTCTGGCTGCCCAAGCTCGGCCTCGCCTGGCAGCTCGCCCGCGACCACCGCCTGGCGCTCACCTGGCAGAAGGGCTATCGCAGCGGCGGCACCTCGGTGAGCTTCTTCGGCGGCACCCGCAGCGATTACGGCCCGGAATACACCCAGACCCTGGAGCTGGCGCTGCGCTCGGCGCTACCGACCTGGCGCGCGGCGCTCAACGCCAACGTCTTCTATACCAAGTGGAAGGACCAGCAGGTGACGATCGGCGACGAGGCCAGCTTCTACACCACCACCGCCAACGCCGGCCGCTCGCACCTCTACGGCGCCGAGGTCGAACTGAGCGCGAAGCCTTTCGACAGCCGCTGGCTGCGCGGCCTGGAACCGTTCGCCTCGCTGGGCCTGCTGCACAGCCGCTTCGACGAATTCAGCAATGGCGACGACAACTACGCCGGCAATAGCTTCCCCTACGCGGCGCCGCTCACCGGCACCCTGGGCACCCACTACCGGCTGGGCGGCTTCTTCGCCTTTGCCGCCGCCACCCACAACGGCGCCTACTACGGCCGCGCCAGCAACAGCGCCGACAGCCGCGTCGGCGCCAAGACCCTGCTCAATGCGCGCCTCGGTTGGCAGTTCGAGCGGTTACGACTGTCGATCTACGGCCGCAACCTGACCAACGATCTCAATCTGCAAGACCGCTTCGAGACCGGCCCCGACAGCAACCGCCGCATGGCCAAGCGCTACGGCGAGCCACGGCTGATCGGCGCGGCGGTGGAGCTGTCGCTGTAGGGCTGCCTGCCGGACTACAGAATCCAGGCACCGGGACAAGGAGCCGCCTGGCTGGAGAACGTCTCGGGGACGCGATAGCCCTTCGGCACGGTCAGACGAACCTCGAAGGCGATGCGCTCGATGCGGCCGTAAAGGCGTTCGAGCGTCTCGTCGTCGGGATAGCCGGGGTCCGGCGGCAAGGGCTGGCCCGGAGCCGCGACGCCGGCGATGGCGTCGCCGCCGATGACACGGAAAACGCCTTTGCCCTTGGGCAGGGCACGCAACTGCTCCAGGCTCCGTTCCTCGCTCTGCACCGGGCTCGAAAAGATCAGTTGCCCCACCGCGTAGCCGGCCTTGGCCGCGTCTTCGCGATTCAGCAGAAACCAGAATTCGATCTCCCGCTTCTCCACCACCGATTGCGCGAGCACCCCGTAACTCGTATCCAGGCTGGTGGCCAGACGGCTGCGATAGGGCGGCGTCACCAGGCCGATGTAATCAAGCCCTCCGACCTTGGCGGAGTCGCTGGGGCCCATCGCGAAACTCCAGCCTCCCCCGACGTCGCCACTGGGCAACAGGCCGAAGACCAACCCGGGTCCGACGATCCGCCGGTAGGACTCGCCGCCACGGACCTCGCCGGAAACCACGAAGCTCTGGCAACTCTCGGCGGCCCGCGCCAGCGGCGGCGCGCTGACGATCAGCCAGAGCAAGGCAGACCACCACCAGCGGCTTGGCCGCGACCCGCCAGCGCGTCCGGCGGTGCGCGCGGCCCGACTCATTCGCCCAGCAGCGTCTGCTGGAGAAACAGCACGGTCGCGGCGGTCTGGTAGTCGCGGTTGGATTTCTTGCGGAAGCCGTGGCCCTCGTCCTTGGCGGCGAGATACCAGACGGCGCCGCCGTTGCCGCGCATCTTCGCCACCATCTGCTCGGCCTCGCTGGCCGGCACGCGCGGGTCGTTGAGGCCCTGCACGACGAACATCGGCTTGGTGATCTTCTGGGCGTTGTTGAGCGGCGCGATCGCTTCCATGAACGCGCGCATCTCGGGGATGCGCTCGTCGCCGTACTCGACGCGGCGCAGGTCGCGGCGGTAGTCCTGGGTGTTGGTGAGGAAGGTGACGAAGTTGGAGATGCCGACCACATCGACGCCGGCGCGCAGGCGGTCGTTGTAGTCGACCATGCTGGCCAGGGTCATGTAGCCGCCGTAGCTGCCGCCCATCACCAGCACCCGGCCGGCGTCGAGGTCGGGCTGCAGCGCGATCCAGTCGAGCAGGGCGCCGATGTCCTTCACCGAATCCTTGCGCTTGAGGCCGTTGTCGAGCTTCAGATAGCTCTTGCCGTAGCCGTCGCTGCCGCGCACGTTGGGGGTGATGACGGCGATGCCCAGCTCCTTCAGGTAGTACTGGCTGACCGGCGAGAAGGTCGGCAGCGCCTGCGCCTCCGGGCCACCGTGGATGCTGACGATCACCGGCGCCTTGGCGCCCGCCGCCAGCTTCGGCTTGTAGACGAAGGCCGGGATGCTGCGGCCGTCGAAGCTCGGGTAGCGGATCAACTGCGGCTCGATGAAGTCGGCGGTATTGAGGCCGCCGACCTCGCTCTCGGTCCAGCGGCTCAGCGTCTTTTCACCGATGCGGAAGCTGTAGACATCGCTGGGCGCGGTTGCGCGGTCCAGCGAGAAGGCGAGCTGGCGGCCGCGCGGATCGAAGTCGATGCCGCCGATCTGGCCGGCCGGCAGCTTCGGGGTGGCGATGCGCTGGCCGCTCTTGAGGTCGATCAGGTGCAGGGCGGCGAGGCCGTCCTCGTTGCTCACGAAGGCCAGCCGGCTGCCGCCCGCAGAGAGCGCGAATTCCTCGACGTTCCAGGGGATGTCGGCGGACAGCACCTCGGTCTTGCCACCATCCAGACGCTGGTAGTGCAGGCGCATGAACTCGCTGCCCTCGTCGCTGACGAAGTAGACGCCCTTGCCATCCTTGCCGAACCTGGCGCCGCCGAAAGCCAGCGGCTGCTCGCGGTCGTGGAAGCGGGTCAGCGCCTTGCTGGCGAGGTCCAGCAGATACAGCTCGCTCTCGTTGATCGAGATCGACTTCAGCACCAGCAACTGGCGATTGTCGGGCGAGAAATCCAGCGCCGCCCAACTGCCTTCGCGCTCCAGCACGGGGACGCTCTGGGTCTCGCCGAACTTGAGCAGATGCAGGTCAGTGTCCTTGCCGTTGCGGCGGGTGGTGCGCAGCGCCAGCAGGCTGCCGTCGGCCGACCACAGTGCGCCGCTGTTCTGCGACTTGCCGTCGGTGAGCAGCCGCGCCTCGCCGCTGGCGAGATCCTGCCAGTAGAGCTGGAAGAACTCGTCGCCGCCCTTGTCCTTGGCGAACACGAAACCGGCCTGCCGGGGATGTGGCGCCATGGCGCCGACCGGCTCGGGATAGAAGGTGAGCTGGCTGCGGGCGGCGCCGGGCGCCTTCACCCGGTGTACCTGCGCGGTCTCGCCGAAGCGGGTCGAGATCAGCAGGCTGCCGTCCGGCAGCCAGCCGCCGAGGCTGGCGCCGCGCACCTGCTGGTAGCGGTTGAGGCGTTCGGAAAGCGCGGCGGGAATCTCGGGGATGCCCTCGATCAGCAGATTGCCGCGCTCGACGCGCGCCGGCGCCTCGGTGGCATGGCTCAGCACGGGCAAGAAGCCCAGCAACAGACAGGCAGGCAGCAGACGCATGAAGACTCCGGGATCAGGCTGGGCCACGACGGGACCGATGCCCGATGGTAGTGCAGCCGGCGCTGGCGGCGCTCAGCCCGGCAGCTTCATCACCACGCCGTTCAGCCCCTGGCCCTTCAGCGTGCGCTGCGCGGCTTGCGCCGCCTGCGGATCGCCGTAGGGGCCGAGCCGGACCCGATACCAGGTCTGGGTCTGGTCGATGGTCACCTGCTCCACGCGCGCGCTCAGGCCAAGCAAGGCCAGCGCAGCGCGCTGCTGGTCGGCGTCGGCGCGGTTGCGGTAGGCGGCCACCTGGATCACGTAGCGCTCGCCCTTGCCCACCACCGGCGGCGGGCTGGCCTTGCGGCTGCGCTCCTCGGCGGCCAGCGCGGCCTGCAGGGCGGCGGCCGGGTCGGCGGCACCGGGCGCGGTGGCGGGCGTGGCTGCCGGTGTCTGGCTGGCTGTGGAAGCGGTGGCCGACTGCGCCGCAGCAGCGGGCGGCGGCGTGGCGGTATCGGCCGGCGCCACCGCTGTGGCCGGCCTGGGCGGCGGCTTGGTCGCCGGACGGTTCAGCTCCTCGTCCGGCACCACCACCTCGTAGCTGGGCAGCATCTCGTAGAAGGCGAAGCGCGAGGGCTCCTTGGGCGGCAGCGCGATGGTCTTGGGCTGGCCCTTTTCCGCCGTGCTCGGCGCCAGGTCCATGGGCTTGGCCGGGCGGCTGATGTAGACCAGCGCCGCAACCACCAGGCCCAGACTCAGGCCCAGCACCATCCAGGCCCAGGCCGGCAACCCGGACCTGCCGCCCTTGCCGCCACGCGAAGGCGGCTTGCGCGCGCTCGCACGCGCCGGCTTGCGGCGGCTGCCGTTGCGCGGATGGCGGTCGGCGTAGTCGCGGGCGATGCGCGGGCTCACATCGAGTCTTTCGGTTCCACGCCCAGCAGGCCGAGGGCGCCGCGCAGCACGGTGCGGGTGGCCTCGATCAGCACCAGCCGGGCGTTCTGCAACTCGGCGTCGTCGATCAGGAACTTGTGCTGGTTGTAGTAGGCATGCAGCGCCGCCGCCAGGTCCTGCACGTAGAAAGCCAGGGTGTGGGGGGTGCGGTTGCCGGCGGCGATCTGCAGCAACTCCGGGTACTTGCCGAGCACCGTGAGCAGGTTCTTTTCCTCCTCGGTATCGAGGCGCGCGAGCGCGGCCAGGCCGGCGTCGCGGTCGTAGGTGCCGCCCTTCTCGGCAAGCTGGCGGAACACCGAGCAGATGCGCGCATGCGCGTACTGCACGTAGTACACCGGGTTGTCATTGCTCTGGCTGCGCGCCAGGTCGATGTCGAATTCCAGATGCTGGTCGTGCGAGCGCGCCAGGTAGAAGAAGCGGGTGGCGTCGGCGCCGACCTCGTCGATCAGATCCTGCAAAGTGACGAAGTTGCCGCTGCGCTTGCCCATGCGGCCACTGGACAGCGTCACGAACTGCATCAGCGCGACATGCAGGGCGTCCTTGCGCTGGGTGAGCATCTCGATGGCGGCGCGCACGCGGGCGATGTAGCCGTGATGATCGGCGCCCCAGACATCCACCAGCAGCGGATAGCCACGGTCGAGCTTGTCGACGTGGTAGGCGAGGTCGTTGGCGAAATAGGTGGCGGCACCGTCGGCCTTGAACAGCACGCGGTCCTTCTCGTCGCCGTAGTCGCTGGTCTTCAGCCACTGGGCGCCGTCCTTCTCGTAGACATAGCCGGCGGTGTGCAGGCGCTCGATGGCGGTCTTGGCGAAGCCGGACTCGACCAGCGCGCGCTCCGAATACCACTGGTCGAAGCGCACGTGGAAGGCCGCCAGGGTGGCGCGGATCACCGCCAGCTGGTCGTCCAGCGCGGCGCGGGTGATCTGGGCATAGCCTTCGCCGCCGAGCAGGGCGCGGGCGCGCTCGATCAGGCGGTCGAGATAGGCCTCCTGCTGGAGCTTGATGGCGTCCTTGGTCTTGTCGTCGGCGCCTTCGGGCAATTGCGGCTCCGGCGCCAGATCGCGGTAGAGATCGGCGGCCGGGCGCTGGAAGGCCGCGCCGTGGGCGGCGCGGATGCTCTCCGCCGAGCGGCGGATGTAGTCGGCCGGATAGCCGCGCTTGGGGAAGCTCAGCGTCTCGCCGCCCGCTTCCAGATAGCGCAGCCAGACACTGACGGTGAGCACGTCCACCTGCCGGCCGGCGTCATTGATGTAGTACTCGCGGTGCACCGCATAGCCGGTGGCGGCGAGCAGGTTGGCAAGGGTGTCGCCATAGGCGGCGCCACGGCCGTGGCCGACGTGCATCGGCCCGGTCGGGTTGGCGGAGACGAACTCCACCATCACCTTGCCCTTGGCACCGCTGCGATCCTGCCCCCAGGTCTCGCCGGCGGCGAGGATCTCTGGCAGCAGCGCGCTGAGCGCGTCGCCGGTAAGGAAGAAGTTGATGAACCCCGGCCCGGCGATCTCCACCTTGGCGACGCGCGGCGAGGCCGGCAGATGGCGCACCAGGGCTTCCGCGAACTTGCGCGGCGGCTGGCCCAGGCCCTTGGCGCAGACCATCGCCAGGTTGCTGGCGAAGTCGCCGTGCACCTTGTCCTTGGTGGCGTCGATGACGATGTTGGCGGCGGGTGCGGCGGCACCCAGTTCGGCGCAGGCGGCATTCAGGGCCGCGCGCAGCAAGTCTTGCAGATGGGGTTTCATCGGAACTACAGCCTGGAACGAGCGCCGATTTTAGCCGCTTAGGCCTTGAAGCCGATCAGCCCCACTGACCCGCGCTGGCTGTACGGGCCTCGGCGCGTCAGGATAGGCACCCCGCTGGCTGCCTCCGACGCCGACCTCCATGATCCGCCTCCTGTTCCTGGCCCTGCTGATCTTCATTGCCTGGCAGCTGCTGCGCCGCTGGCTGGCCCAGCAACGCTCCGGCCCGCAAGCGCCGCCCTCCGGTTTCTCCGCCGAGCCGGAATCGCTGGTGCGCTGCGAGCGTTGCGGCATCCGCATCCCGGCCTCGCAGGTCGCGGCGGTGCGCGCCAACTGCCGACAATGCGGCAATGACCAGCCGGGCGGCTGAGCGCAAACCGCCGGTCATCGCCGTCACCGACGACTGGCGGCTGCTACAGGCGCAGAACGTCTACCGCCTGCTGCTGCTGGCGCTGCTGATCAGCCTGCAGCAGGCCGGCACCCTGGACCTGCTGTTCGAGGACAACCGCCCACGGCTGTTCTACGGGGTCTGCATCGTCTACGCCCTGGCGGCGCTGGGCATCCTGATCCCGGCGCTGTACCGGCGGCCGGCGCTGAGCGCACAGGCGCTCGCCAACTTCGCGCTCGATACCGGCGCCATCGTGCTGCTGGTCTACGCCAGCGGCGGCGTCGCCGGCGGCCTGGGCATCCTGGCGATCCCGCCGGTGATCGCCGCCAGCCTCTTGCTGTCCACCCGGCTGGCGATGGCGGTAGCGGCGATGGCGACGCTGGCGATGTTCGGCGAGGAGGTACTGGGGCATTACCCCAACCTCTACTCGACCTCCAATTTCACCGGCACCGGCGTGCTGGGCATCACCTTCTTCATCACCGCCGGGGTCGCCAACGCGGTGGCGCGTCGCGCCCGCGCCAGCGAGGCGCTGGCCTTGCGGGTGGGCAGCGAGTTCGAGGACCTCGCCCGCCTCAACGAGACGGTGATCGACACCATGCAGACCGGCGTGCTGGTGGTGGATGCCGGCGACACCGTGCGCGCCCTCAACCACGCCGCCGCGCGCATGCTGCACAGCGGGCCGGAGGCGGTCGGCAGCCCGCTGCTGCGGCATTCGCCGGCGCTGGTCGAGGCGGTGGCACGCTGGCGCGCCGGCAGCGCGGCGCCGGAGGCAGCGATCAGCCCCGAGCGCGAGGGTGCCTCGGAGCTGCTGCCGCGCTTCCGGCGCCTGGGCAGCGGTCCCGACTCCCCCACCCTGGTGTTGCTGGAGGATGCCCAGCGGGTGCGCGAGCAGGCGCAGCAGATCAAGCTGGCGGCGCTGGGCCGGATGTCGGCCAGCATCGCCCACGAGATCCGCAATCCGCTGGCGGCGATCACCCATGCAGGCCAGCTGCTGGCGGAATCCAGCGCCCTGCCGGCCGCCGACCGCCGGCTGCTGGACATCATCCAGCGCCACGGCCAGCGCATCGACCGCATCGTCAAGGACGTGCTCAATCTTTCGCGCGGCGCCGCCGACCCGCAGGTGTTCGCGCTCGGCCCCTGGCTGAGACAGATGCTGGGGCAGTACCAGGAAGCGCATCCCGAGCGCCAGCCGCGACTGGAACTGCGCGACAACCTGCTGGTGCGCTTCGACGCCCACCATCTGCAGCAGGTGCTGTTCAACCTGCTCGACAACGCCTGGCTGCACGGCCGCCAGGGCGAGCGTCCGGTGCAGGTACGGGTGCGGGTCAGCGCGCTCTACCCACGCGGCGGCGCGCTGGACGTGCAGGACGACGGCCCCGGCATCGCCCCGGAAACCGCCCAGCACCTGTTCGAGCCGTTCTTCACCACCACCACCCAGGGCACCGGGCTGGGGCTTTATCTGGCCCGCGAACTCTGCGCCTACAATCAGGCCCGACTGTCCCTGCTGGCGCCCGAGGCGCCGGCGGCGGACGCCCCCCGCGCCAGCGGGGCCCTGTTCCGCATCGCCTTCGTGGCGCCCGAATCCGAAGAAGCCAGCCGCTGATGTCCACCGCCGCCAACCCGCCCGCCCTGGCTCTGATCGTCGACGACGAGGCCGACATCCGCGAGCTGGTCGAGCTGACCCTGATGCGTATGGGCCTGCGTACCCAGGCGGCCGGCGATCTCGCCCAGGCGCGCGAACTGCTGGCGACGCAAAGCATCGACTTCTGCATCACCGACATGCGCCTGCCCGACGGCCTCGGCCTGGAGCTGGTGCGCGAGTACAGCGGCAAGCTGCCGATCGCGGTCATCACCGCCTACGGCAACGCCGAGATGGCGGTGGAAAGCCTCAAGGCCGGCGCCTTCGACTTCGTCAGCAAGCCGGTGGATCTCGGCATGCTGCGCAAGCTGGTGGACAGCGCCCTGAAGCTGCGCGCGCCGCCGGCTCCGGCGCCCATCGCCGCACCCGCCTCGGCCGCCGCCACGCCGGCACGCGCCGAGACCGCCGCCGACGGCGACAGCGGCGGCCTGCTCGGCGAGGCCACGGCGATCCAGCAGTTGCGCGCCCTGGTCGAGCGGCTGGCACGCAGCCAGGCGCCGGTGCACATCGCCGGCGAGTCCGGCACCGGCAAGGAGCTGACCGCGCGGCTGATCCACGCCAAGAGCCCGCGCGGCAGCGGCCCGTTCGTGGCGGTCAACTGCGGCGCCATCCCCAGCGAGCTGATGGAGAGCGAGTTCTTCGGCCACCGCAAGGGCTCGTTCACCGGCGCCAGCAAGGACAAGACCGGCCTGTTCCAGGCCGCCGAGGGCGGCACCCTGTTCCTCGACGAGGTCGCCGACCTGCCGCTGCACATGCAGGTGAAGCTGCTGCGCGCGGTGCAGGAGCGCGCGGTACGGCCGGTGGGCGCCGACAGCGAGCTGCCGGTGAACGTGCGGATCATCTCCGCCACCCACAAGAGCCTCACCGAGCTGGTCGCCAGGGGCGCCTTCCGGCAGGACCTCTACTACCGCCTGAATGTCATCGAGGTTCGCACCCCGGCGCTGCGCGAGCGGCGCGAGGACATCCCCCTGCTCGCCACCGCCATCCTCAAGCGCCTGGCGGCAGCCAACGGCCTGGGCAAGCCGCCCGGCCTGGACCGCAGCGCGCTGGAGCTGCTGAGCGGCTACAGCTTTCCCGGCAATGTCCGCGAACTGGAGAACACCCTGGAGCGGGCGATCACCCTCAGCGACGGCGCCCGCATCACCGCCGAGGATCTGCAACTGCGGCCCTGCCTGCCGACCGAAGGGTCGGCCGAACCCACCACCGCGCCCCCCGGCCCAGCGACGGCCAGACCCGCCGGCCTGCCGGTGGTCGGCGGCGGCGCGCTCGACGCACATGTCGAAGAGCTGGAAAAGCAGGCGATCCGCGAGGCCTTGGAAAAGACCCGCTGGAACAAGACCAAGGCCGCCGAACTGCTGGGCATGAGCTTCCGCTCGCTGCGTTACCGCATCAAGAAACTCGGCATCGAGTAGGCTGGCCCCGGGCTTGCGTTTCCTTTTTGCAACAGGGCGCAAGTACGATGACTTCGTCGTCACCTTGGGAAGGGTCGGAGAGGCACTATGGGGGACATCCTCTGGCTGGTCATCAACCTGCACGGCAGTGACGAACGGCTGCGCCTGATGCGGGCGCAGGCCGAGCGCCTGCGGCTGCCCCTGATCCGGGTGCCGGCGGTCTGCAAGAAATCCCTGAGCCCGCGCCAGCGCCAGGAAGCGGCCCGCCGCCACTGCTTCAAGCGCCCGCTCACCGACGGCGAACTGGCCTGCGGCCTCAGTCACCGCAAGGCCATGCGGCAGTTCCTCGACAGCCCACAGCGCTACTGCGTGTTGCTGGAGGACGATGCGGTACTCGCGGACGACATCGCCCAGGTAGTGCAGGCCGCCGTCGAGGCCAACGAGGCGGGCGGCCCCGGCTGGGACCTGCTCAAGCTCGATGGCGCCCGTAGCTGCCGCTTCGTGCACCGGCCGCTGGGCGCCGGCCACGAACTGGTCGAGTACTTCTTCGAGCCGCCGCCCTCGGCGATGGCGGTGGTGATGCGTCGCGAGTTCGCCGAGTTTTTCCTGCGCGCGAGCCCGGAAGTCAGCCGCCCCATCGACGAGGACTACAAGCACCACTGGCAGTACGGCTTCCGGCTGAAGTCGGTGCACCCGGCCCTGGCCCGGCCGGCGAATGTCTGCTCGGAGATCGGCTGCCGCAGCAAGCTGGTGGCGCCGCAGCGCAACGCTGCCTACATGCTGCGGCTGATCGCCGGGCTCTGCGGCTACTACCTGCGCGCCTATGGACTGCGCGACCTCGGCCGCATCCTGCTGCACGGCCGGATCACGCCGCTGCGTACCGCGCGGGCAGTCGCGCGGGTGCGGCCGGCGGTGGGCTGAGCCGCCGACGCGGCCCGTCTCAGGCGGCGGCCACCACCACCAGCACGCCGAGCACCGCCAGACCGCAGCCGAGCAGCTGGCGCGCCTGTAGCTTTTCCTTCAGCACCAGCGCCGCCAGCAGCACGATGAAGATCGCCGACAGCTCGTTGAGCACGGCGGCGATGGAGGCGTCGGCGTACTTGTAGCCGGCCAGCCAGAACAGGTTGGAGACATAGGTGCCCATCAGCGAGCCGGCGATCACCTGCGGCCAGTGACGCACGCCGCGATACGCCTGGGCCAGCGCCGACCACTGCCGGCGCAGGCTCAGCACGACGGTCATCACCGCCACCCCGCCGAGCAGGCGCAGGAACACCACCCAGAGAAAGTCCTGGCTCTCCAGGATCGGCTTGGCGATCACCACGCCGGCCGCCATCACCGCCACCGAGGTCACCCCCAGCAGCACGCCGCGACGCAGGGTCTGGGCGTCGAGCTTGCCGGCGGTCTTCACGTAGGTGACCAGGGCGATGCCGCTCAAGGTGATGGCGACGCCGACCAGTTGCAGCGGCGACAGCCGCTCGCCCAGGAAGATCGCCGCCAGCAGGATCACCGAGGGCGAGAAGGCGGTGCCGGCCACGCCCATGCGCGCGGCGCCGATGCTGTTGAGGGCGCGGAAGTAGAGGGTATCGGCCAGCGCGATGCCGAGGGTGCCGGAGAACAGTGCCAGCGCCAGCTGCTCGCCGGGCATGCCCGGCCAGCGGCCGCCATGGGTGACCAGGAGGGTCAGCGCCAGCGCCAGCAGGCAGAGCAGGTTCTTGATGTAGTTGAGCGCGAACGGGCTCAGGCTCTCGCCCGACTTCTTCAGCAGGATCACCGCGATGGCCCAGCACAGCGCGCAGGCCAGCGCGCACCACTCACCAAAGCCCAATATCATGCGGATGTCCCCGAGCGAAGGCGCGCAGTGTAGGCGGGCTGTCGCGCTCGGCAAGTGCCAGCAGGAAGCCGAGCCTTGATTTCACCCCGCAACCTGGTCGCTGTTTCGAGCTGGCTGCTCAGCGGCGTGGTACTGGCCGATCCTGCTCCGACCAGCCCAGCCACGACCGCACCGACCGCGAGCACGGCCGAGCCTGCGCCCGCCACCAAGCCGCTGCTGCAATGGAACCTGAAGAGCGCCACCCAGGCGCCGGCCGGGTCGGTGCTACTGCCCGAGGTCAAGGTCACCGGCCATCGCGATGCCTTTCAGGAAGCCGACGAGAAACTGCGCAGGGCCGCCGCCGCCCTGCCCTGCACCGGCTGCGGCGGCAATACCGCGCAGGAGAAGGTCGGCGTGGTCGAGAAGGTGCTGACCGGCGCCGCCGAGGTGCTCAAGCAGCAGTTCGTGGCCGCCGACGATGCCGCCGAACCGGCGACGATCAAGGACCGCGCGGAGGCGGAAGCTGCGGCGCGACCGCTGTTCCGGCCGGGGCAGGATCCTTGAACCGGAGAACCCCTCCGGCGCTGCGCGCCACCTCCCCTATTGCCTAGGGGAGGCAAAGCTGTGCCTCCCCTGCGTGCAGGGGAGGTGGCGGCGTAGCCGACGGAGGGGTACCACGCGAACCGCTTACTTCCGCGCGCGCTCGATCAGCCGGGTGGTGGAATAGCCGTCGTGGAAACCCAGCACCCGCACCTCGCCGCCGTGGGCGAGCACCGCCTCGTGGCCGGCGATCTGCTCGATCCGGTAGTCGCCGCCCTTCACCAGCACGTCCGGCAGCACCGCCTCGATCAGCCGCGCCGGGGTGTCTTCGCCGAACGGCACCACCCAGTCCACGCATTGCAGCGCCGCCAGCAGGGCCATGCGGTCGGCGGTGTTGTTGAGCGGCCGGCTCGGGCCCTTGAGGCGCTGCACCGAGGCGTCGGTGTTGACCGCGACGATCAGCACATCGCCCAGCTCGCGCGCCGCCTGCAGATAGCGGACGTGGCCGACGTGGAGGATGTCGAAGCAGCCATTGGTCATCACCAGCCGCCGGCCACGGGCGCGCGCCTCGGCGACCCGCGCCAGCAGCTCGGCCTCGTCGAGCACGCCGTCGCCAGCGGTGCGCTGCGGATTGGCGGCGCGCGTCAGCTCGGCGCGGCTGACCGTGGCGGTGCCCAGCTTGCCGACCACCACGCCGGCGGCGATGTTGGCCAGCCGGCAGGCCTGCGGCAGCGCGGCGCCGGCAGCGAGTGCCGCCGCCAGGGTGGCGATCACGGTGTCGCCGGCGCCGGTCACGTCGTAGACCTCGCGCGCCTCGGCGGGCAGGTGCAGCGGCGCCTTGCCGGCTTCCAGCAGGGTCATGCCGTGCTCGCTGCGGGTCACCAGCAGGGCGGCGAGTCCCAGTTCGGCGAGCAGGGCCTGCGCCTTGGCGACCAGGGTTTCGACATCCGGACAGGGGCCGACCACCGCTTCCAGCTCGCCGGTGTTCGGGGTCAGCAGGGTGGCGCCGGCGTAGGGACGCCAGTCGTTGCCCTTGGGGTCGACCAGCACCGGCTTGCCGGCGGCGCGGGCGTCGGCGATCAGGCCGGCGACACCGGCCAGGCTGCCCTTGCCGTAGTCGGACAGCACCAGCACGTCCACCGAGGGCAGGTGCGCGCGCAGGCGGAGGGCGAATTCGGCGGCATCGTGCGCCGCCGCCAGCGGCTCCTCGAAATCCAGGCGCAGCAACTGCTGGTGCCGCGACATCACCCGCAGCTTGGTGATGGTGGGCGCGCTGCCAGTGAGCAGCTCGGCGGCGACGCCGCGCTGCTCCAGGCTGCGCGCCAGACTCAGCCCGGCCTCGTCGGCACCGACCACGCCCAGCACCCGGGCCTGCGCGCCCAGCGCCGCGAGATTGAGCGCGACGTTGGCGGCGCCACCGGGGCGCGCCTCGTCGGCACGCACCCGCACCACCGGCACCGGCGCTTCCGGCGAGATGCGCGAGGTGCTGCCGGACCAGTAGCGGTCCAGCATCACGTCGCCGGCTACCAGCACGCGGGCGGAATCGAAATGGGGAACGGTGGTACTCATGCGCCGGCCAGGCGGGGACCGTGAGCGGCCACGCGATTCACGGCATGGCCGCCGCGCGGCGCCTCACCATCGCCCGCCAACCGGACGCGGGCCGGGCTGCAACCGGGGAGCGAGGTACTCACCGGCAGCGGGTCAGACCGCCGCCAGCCAGTGCGGGTAGCTGTCGCTCTCGCCCTTCACCAGCGAGAGATAGGCCGCCTGCAGCTTGGTGGTGATCGGGCCGCGCTTGCCGCCGCCGACCTGCTTGTTGTCCACCTCGCGGATCGGCGTGACCTCGGCGGCGGTGCCGGTGAAGAAGGCCTCGTCGGCAACGTAGATCTCGTCGCGGGTCAGGCGCCGCTCGCGCACCTCGTAGCCGAAGTCCTTGGCCAGCTGCATCACGGTCTTGCGGGTGATGCCGTCGAGGCAGGAGTTGAGGTCGGGCGTGGAGATGATGCCCTCGCTGATCACGAAGATGTTCTCGGCCGAACCCTCGGCGATGTGGCCGGAGGTGTCGAGCAGGATCGCCTCGTCGTAACCGTCGCGCATCACCTCGTTGAGCGCCATCATCGAGTTGATGTAGTTGGCGTTGGCCTTGGCGCGGCACATCACGCTGTTGACGTGGTGGCGGGTGAAGGAGCTGGTGCGCACGCGGATGCCGCGCTCCATCGCCTCGGCGCCCAGGTAGGCGCCCCAGGGCCAGGCGGCGATGATGATGTGCACCTTGAGGTTGTCGGCGCGCAGGCCCATGCCTTCCGACCCGTAGAACACCATCGGCCGGATGTAGCACTCGCGCAGCTTGTTGCTGCGTACCACTTCCTTGATCGCCTCGTTGATCTGGTCCGGCGTGTAGGGGATCTTCATCCCCAGGATCTTCGCGGAGTTGAACAGGCGCTTGGTGTGGTCTTCCAGGCGGAACACCGCCGGGCCGCGCGGGGTGTAGTAGGCGCGGACGCCCTCGAAGCAGCCGACGCCGTAGTGCAGGGTGTGGGTCAGGACGTGGGTGGTGCACTCGCGCCAGGGCTTGAGGTCACCGTCATACCAGATGAATCCGTCACGATCCGCCATGCTGCTCATCGGAACACTCTCCAGAGGGGTATAGAAACGCAGGGTCTGCGCCAGCCCGGCGCAAGCCGGTATTGTACGCCGACCCTAGGGGGCGGCGACCCGTGGCGACGCGGCTTGCGGCCTGTCAGGGCCTAGAATGCGCGGCGCCGCCAACCACCAGCCTACGAATCCGCCGTGCCTTCCCCGACAGCCTCGACCACGCCGCGCCGCATCCTGCTGGTGCGACTGTCGGCGATGGGCGATCTGGTGATCGCCACCGCCCTGCTCGACGGCCTGCGCCAGGCCTGGCCCGGCGTCGAGATCGACTGGCTGGTGCAGTCGGAATTCGCCGGCCTGCTGCGCAGCCAGCCGGCGATCCACGAGGTCCACGTCTGGGAACGCCGCGCCTGGGGCAGGCTGCTGCGCCGGGGCCGCTGGCTGAACCTGCTGCGCACGGTCCTGGAGTTCCGCCGCCGGCTGCGCGCCCGCCGCTACGACTGGGTGATCGACGCCCAGGGCCTGGCGAAGTCCCGCGCGCTGGCCTGGCTGGCCGGCGGCCGGCGCCGCATCGGCTACACCTCGAAGGAGCCGCTGGCCGGCCTGCTGCACGAAACCGTGGTGCGCCAGAAGGAAGCCGCACCCGGCCGCGAGCGCATCGGCGGCGAGCACGCCCCGATGCTGCGCCAGCTCACCGGCACCGAGATCGGCGCGCCGCGCCTGAGCCGCCCCGAGGGCCAGCCAGCACGGCCCGCGACCCTGGTGCTGGCCCCCTTCACCACCCGTCCGCAGAAGCACTGGCCGGAAGCCTACTTGCGGCAACTGATCGAACAGCTCGCCGCCCGAGGCGAGTCCCTGAGCCTGCTCGGCGGCCCCGGCGACCGCGCCGCCGCCGCGCGCATCCTCGAAGGGCTCCCGGCCGGCAGCGTCAACAATCTGGTCGGCGCCACCAGCCTGTCCGAGGCGCTGAGCTGGATCGCCGACGCCCGCGCGCTGATCGGCGTCGATACCGGCCTCACCCACATGGGCATCGCCTACGACCGGCCGACGGTGGCGATCTTCGGCTCCACCCTGCCCTACCGCACCGGCGGCCGCGCACCGCTGCGGGTGCTGTGGAAAGGCCTGCCCTGCTCGCCCTGCGCGCGCAAGCCGACCTGCGGCGGGCGCTTCGACTGCCTCACCGGCATCCACCCCACCGAGGTGCTGAAAGCGCTGGACGAAGTCCTGGCCTAAAGGCCCTAGCGAGCCGCCACCGCCCGCTGCAAGGCGGCACGGATCGCCGGCAGATAGGGCTCGATCGGCCAGCGGCGGCTGGCCTGCAAGACCAGGAAGTCGATGTCCGGCGCGGTGAAGGCGCCGTCGATGGCGGCGCGCACCGCAGCGCTGTCCTCGGCCGACAGCACCCAGCGGGTGCGGGCATTGGCCGGCACTTCGTAATGGTGGGCACCGGCGGCGACCCAGCGCACATAGGCGCCGTAGATGCTGAATTCCGACAGGTCGCCGGGCTTGAGGTCGAGCAGCGCCCGCCACCAGGGCTGGTGATGCCGGGCTTCCAGATGGGCGTGCAGGCCGCGCACCGCCTGCGGCGCGAACACGAAGGGATGGGCGACGAAGTTGCTGCCGCGCACGGTCTCGGCCGGTAGCCCCAGGACTGCGGCCGCAGCGTCGGCCCAGTGCCGGAAGGTGGGGTTGTCCTCGGCCATCAGCGCCACGCGGCCGTCCTGCCAGTAGCGCTCGGCGCGCAGCGGCGCGGTCGGCACCAGGTCGGAGTCGAGCACCAGATAGGCCTCGTGCTCGGCGCGCGCCGGCACGGTCAGCTTCACCAGTTGCTGGGCGTGCCAGCCGTCGCAACTGGCGTCCGGAAACCAGCCGAAGCGCTTCTGCAGGCTGCGCCGGAAGCGACGCAGGCGTTCCGGCATGGCGCTCAGGCGCCGGCGCGCCGCCTCCACCTCCGGCGGCAGGACCTCGGCCGTCGTCAGCCAGTGCACACGCGATTCACCCAGGCGCTGCCGGAACAGCGGCAGATCCTCGGTCTGCACCACCGCGTAATGCGGCCAGTCGCAGCCCCAGGCCTCCAGCGCCTCGCGGAGCATGGCAAAGCGCTCCAGATCGCCACGGTAAGTGGGCGTGAGCAGAGCGATGCGGGGAGCGGCGGCGGTCACGGCGGGCGGGAACTCGGGGCAGATCGGAGAGGGGCGAAGGATATACTTCGCGCACTGCCGCCGGCTCGAACGCCCACCCGCGATGCCTCGTACCACGCCCCTGGTCATCGTCGATCACGCCTACCACCAGCAGACCGCGAGCAGCCGCTTCTTCCTCGACCTGTTCGCCGCGCTGGAGCCGGTGGTGCTGCACCACGATCTCGGCGAAGCCTCCCTGCTGGAGCGCCTGCGGCAGACGCCCAGCGAGGCCCTGGTGTTCTTCCAGATCCAGCCCAAGCCGCGCCTGCTGCGCGCGCTCGACCACCCCAATGTCACCTGGGTGCCGATGCGCGACGACCTGCGCTACGACGCCAGCCGGGTGCGCCAACTGCGCGGCAGCCACCTCAAGTTCGTGAACTTCTGCCAGGAGGCGCACCGGGTATTCGAGGGCCGTGGCCAGGCCTCGCTGGCGGTGCAGTTCTGGCCCACGGTTCCCGAAGCGCCATCGCGCCCGGTGCGCGCGGCGCCGCGCCTGTTCGTCTGGGATCGCGGCTATCTGCAATGGCCGCTGCTCAAGCAGTTGCTGGGCGAGCAGCCGGTGGACAGCGTGGTGCTGCGGCTCTCGCCCGACCCCGGCCGGCAGGCGGTGCGCCCGAGCGAGGACGACATCCAGCGCTACCGCATCGAGCTGGCCGAGGGCTGGCTGCCGCGCGAGGACTATCGGGCGCTCTTGGCCGGCTGCGATCTGTTCTTCGCGCCGCGCCCGCTGGAAGGCATCGGCATGGCGACCCTGGAGGCGATGGCACTGGGCCAGGGCGTGATCGCCCCCGACCGGCCGACCATGAACGAATACCTGCGCCACGGCGACAACGGCGCGCTCTACGACCCCGAGCAAGCCCGCGTCCTGGATCTCTCCGGCTGGCGCGACTGGGGCGCGCAGGCCCGGCGCGACTGCCTGGCCGGCGCCGGGCGCTGGGCGGCGCAGCAGTCGCAGATCGTCGATTTCGTGCGCCGGCCGCCGGCGCGCCGGAACGCGCTTTGGTGGCGGCTGGCTGCGACAATGGGCGCATGAAGCCGCTCCCACCTCCGCTTGCTCCCTTGCGCCTGCCGCCCGCCTGGCCCGGCGCACAACCGCCGCCCGCCACCGCCACGCGGGGCGAGCTGCCGCGCATCACCGTGGTCACGCCCTCCTACAACCAGGCGGAGTTCCTGGAAACCACCATCCGCTCGGTGCTGGAACAGGGCTATCCGGCGCTCGACTACTACGTGATCGACGGCGGCAGCCGCGATGCCTCGGTGGAGATCCTGCGCTACTACGAGCCCTGGCTGAGCGGCTGGGTGTCGGAGCCGGATCGCGGCCAGGTCGATGCCATCGTCAAGGGCCTGGCACGCGCGCAGGGCGAGTGGTTCAACTGGATCAATTCCGACGACCTGCTGGCGCCGGGCGCGCTCTGGGAAGTGGCGCACCTCGCCGACGCCGACCTGATCGCCGGCCGTACCCAGAACTTCTACGCCGAGCGGCTCGACCGACTACGCCTGAGCCGTGGCTTCAGCGCCCGCGAGTTCGTGCGCCTGCCGGTGGAATCGCGCACCCGCTGGCACCAGCCGGGCATCTGGTACCGCACCGCCGCGCTGCGCGAGATCGGCATCGACGCCAGCCTGCATTACCGCTTCGACCTCGACCTCTTGATCCGCTACTGCCTGCGCTATCCCCGGGTGCGCTACAGCGAGGCGGTGCTCGCCTACTTCCGCCTGCATGGCGCCTCGAAATCGCTGAGCCAGGCCGAGAAGTTCGGTCAGGAGCATGTGCAGTTGCTGGAAAAGCTGCTGCGCCTGCCGGAGGCCACCAGCCTGCACGCCGACGCCCGCGACGCCCTGGCCGCGCTGGCCTGGCGGCAGACGCTGGAGGAACTGCAACTGGACCATCAGCGGCCGCGCCTGCAACGCGCCGGTGAGCTGCTGCGGAAAGCGGCGAAGACGCCGGGGGCCTGGGGCATCAACGCCACCGTCGATACGCTGGGGCGCATCCTGTTCCGCAAACGGCGGGGCTGAGCGTTTCGGCGGGCACCGCCCCCACCCCGGCCCTCCCCCGCAAGCGGGGGAGCAAAAACGAAGCTACTTCAGCCGCCGCGCAACCAGCGGCGCAGGCGCCGGCTCCAGGCCTTGCGCCAGGTGCGCGGCCGGTAGCCGTGCATGCGCTCGGTGTACTGGTCGGCCTGGTCGTCGCGGATCATCCAGCGCGGGTGCAGCAGTTCGGCGTCCAGCGCCTGCAAGGGCAGTTCGGCATAGGGCCCCGCAGTCTGGGTGTGGGTGGCGCCGGCGCCGTAGCCGATGTTGCTGATCAGGTTCACCGCCGGCAGCACCGCGAGCTGGTTCTGGGTCCAGCAGCAGTAGGTCCACTGGTAGTCCCAGGTATCGACCTTGCCGGCGTGCACGTCGTCGAATATCCGGGTCCAGCTCAGCACCAGCTCGGTGTCGCCCAAGAGGTCGCGCAGCCAACCGCCGTCGCGCAGCGCCGGCCACTGGCGCAGGCTCACGTCGTACTGCGCCCAGGCGCGGCGCCAGGAGGCCCAGCCCCAGACGTGGTTGTAGCGCGAGTAGTAGTAGCTCTCCGGCCCGCGACGACGCCCGAATTGCAGATTGCTGCCACCGATGTGGCCGATGCGGGTGTCGTCGCGATAGCGGCTCAGCATCGCCTCGCAGAAGCGGAAGAAGTCCGGGTGCGGCAGGCAGTCGTCTTCCAGCACGATGGCCTGCCCGCATTCGCTGAACACCCAGTCCAACCCGCTGTGCAGGCGCCGCTGGCAGCCGAGGTTGTGCTCGGCGTAGTTGCGCTTGACCGTGCAGGGCCAGTCGACCTGCTCGACCACCGCCCGCGCCTGGGCGCAAAGCTCGGCCTCGCCGGGACGGTCCGGACGCGGCGCGTCAGCGATCAGCAGCAGCACCGGCGGTCTGGCGCGGGCGATCTCGGCGAAGACGCGGGCGGTTTCCTCGGGGCGCTTGAACAGAAACAGCGCAACCGCCGTAGTCAGCGGCGCGCTCACGGGCCGCCGACCCGCCGCTGGCGGTTCTCCGGCGCGAACTTCGGGTCCGGCTTGGCGCCGGAGAGCTGCAAGGTATAGAGCGCCGCATACTTGTGATAGGCGTACTGGCTGAGCAGCACCGCCAGCAGAAAGCCGCGACGGCCGTCCAACACCAGGCCGCGGATCAGGTATTGCAGGATGAATTCCCAGACGAAGCGCAGCGGCGGCGTGAAGATGGTGGTGCGCTTGCCGCGCGCCAGCTTCTCCTGCGCCAACAGCCAGGCGTATTGGGTGTGCTTGTCGACCATGTGCCGGTAGTCGCGGTAGCTGTCGTGGTCGAGCCGGCCGCTCAGACGCCCGACCGGGCCGGGCGGGAACTTCAGCGTTTCGTGCACCTGCGCCATCGGGAACTCCGCGCCCTCGCGGCGGAACAGCCGCGCCTGCGGGCTGGCGTAGCGGCCGCCGAAGCGCAGGCGCTTGCCGAAGAAGATCGGTCCCCAGGGCATGCGGTAGACCGCGCAGGGCACGGTCTCCCTGGCCAGTTCGGCGTCGATCTGCGCGCGCAGCTCCGGCGTCACCCGCTCGTCGGCGTCGATGGTGAACACGTACTCGCCGCTCGCCGCCTCCAGACTGCGCTGGCGCTGCGGGCCATAGCCAGGCCAGTCGGTGATCCACAGCTGGTCGGTGTAGCGGCGGACGATCTCGACGGTGCCGTCGGTGGAACCGGAATCGAAGACGATCAGCTCGTCGGCCCAGCCGGCGACCGATTGCAGGCAGGGCTCGATGCGATCCGCCTCGTTCTTGCAGATCAGGCAGACGGACAGGGTGTGGCGGCGCGGCGCGCGCGGCTTCAGGGGTTCGGACATGGGCGGATGGTGCGGATGTGGCTGCCCGGGCGCAAGCGGCGGCGGCATGGAAACGACCGAAGCCCGTGGCAAGATCGACAGCCCACCGCCAGCCACCTCCCGCGAGATGTCTTCAAGCCGGCCGCGCATCGCCTTCATCAGCTCCCTGGGTGGCATCCCCTGGGGCGGCAGCGAGGAGCTGTGGGCCGCGACCGCGCTGGAACTGCACCGGCGCGGTGGGCCGGTGCTGGCCGCCTCGCAGGCCTTGCCGCAGCGGCCGCCGCGCTTGCAGGCGCTGGCCGAGGCCGGCGTGCCGCTGTGCGCCTTCGAGCCCAGCCGCGAGGCGGCGGTGGCGCAGGTGTTCCAGGCACTGGAAGCCCTGCAACCGCAGCTGGTGGTGGTGTCCCAGGGTCACTATCTGGTCGGCTTCGAATGGATGGAGCTGCTGCGCCAACGCGGCTGGCGCTACGCGCCGCTGGTGCACGTTGCCAACGACTGGCGACTGGCCGAGCCGCAGATGGAACGGGTGGCGCGGGTGTTCGACGGCGCGGTGGCGAGCTTCTTCGTCTCCGAGGCCAATCACCGCCAGGCCGAGCGCATGCTGGCGAGGCCGATCCCGCGCGCCGAGCAGGTGCGCAACCCCTATCTGGTGCCCTGGGATGGCGAGCTGCCCTGGCCGGCCAGCGCCAGCCCGCGTCTGGCCTGCGTCGCCCGCCTGCAGCATCCGGTGAAGGGGCACGATGTGCTGCTGGAGGCCTTGGCAGACCCTGCCCTGCGCGCGCTCGCCGAGCCGCTCGGCGTGGAGGTTTCGCTGTTCGGCGAAGGGGCTCACCACGCCTATGTCGAACAGCTGCTCGGCCATTACCAGCTGCCCTGGGTACGCTTGCGCGGCCAGGTCAGCGACATCAGCGGCATCTGGCGCCAGCACCAGCTGCTGGTGCTGCCCTCCCGCTACGAGGGCCTGCCGCTGGCGATCGTCGAGGCCATGCTCAGTGGTCGGCCGGTGCTGTGCACCGATGTCGGTGGCAACACCGAGATCGTCGAGGACGGCGTCAGCGGCTTTGTCGCCGCCGCCGCCAACGGCCGCCAGCTGGCGCTGACGCTGCGTCGCGCCTTGCAGGAACGCGAGCGCTGGCCGGCCATGGGCCGCGCTGCGGCCGAGCGGGCCCGCTTGCGGATGCCTCGCGACCCGGCAGCCGGTTTCGCCGACCGGCTGACGGAACTGGCGACCGGCTCCTAGTCGGTCGTTCCTCACCGCCTTGGGCAGCGAGTTGCGGCGCTGGGAGTTCCAGCAGCTACCCGCTCGAACAATTCACAGCAGCGGTCACCGGACAACACCAAGGCTCGCGGCGCGGGGACGCCGAGCGCCGGTCCGTCGGGTGACAGAGGAGGCCTGGTCTATGCCCGAGGCCGCAGCGGCGGCCTCGATCATCAAGTGGCGTGACTGGCCCCGTTCATCAGACCCCACTGCCCTGGACGGGGCCCACAAGCCCGCCTGGCAATCACCTTCAGAGCGAACTGGCGGCCACGGCGGCCCGTCGCCCGGAATAGATGCAGTCCGCTGCGGACAAGCCGCTGACGTACAGGTGCGAGCAGATGCCGACCGCGTTGCGACCGGCGGCGTAGAGGCCGGGAATGGCGCTGCCGTCGGCGCGCTGCACCGCACCGCTGCGTTCGTCCACCACCAGGCCGCCCAGCGACAGCGTCGGCAGCGGGAACAGCCGGCTGTGGATGGAGATGTCGAGCGCGTAGTACGGCCCCTGCTGTAGCGCCCAGGCGTCCTTGGCGCTCTTGCCGTAGGTGTCGGCTGCCTGGCCCTCGGCAGCCAGGTTGTAGGCGGCCACCTCGGCTTTCAGGGTGGCGGCGTCGAGGCCGCACTGCGCCGCGAGTGCCTCCAGGGTCGGTGCCTTCTTGCGCGCGAACATCAGCGCCAGCTTGGCCGGGCCGCTCTGGAAGGGATACAGATCGTCGGACTTGAGCTGCTTCTGGATCTCGGCGTAGAGCCGAGCGTCGAACACGATCCAGGCGCGGCCCTCGCAGTGCTCGATGATCTCGTAGCCGATGGCGGCGCCGTAGGCGGTTTCGTCGCTGAAGCGCTTGCCACGGCCGTCCACCATCATCCCCCAGGACATGCCGGAAGGCGGGCTGACGAAGCGCCAGGCGCTCATGTGCTGCATGCGCTCGGTGGCGCCGCCGACGCTCTGCCCGAGGCGGATGCCGCTGCCGTCGTCGCCGGGATTGCCCAGCGGCATGCCGGCGCTGTACTTGGGCGCGTGGTGATCGACCATCTGGCGGTTGAACACGAAGCCGCCGGCGGAGAGGCAGACGCCCTTCCGGGCGCGGATGCGCCGTTCGACACGGTGCCGCGCCTCCAGCTTCGCGGCCTTGGCGGCGTAGCGGCGCGACAGCGCCATGGTGATGCCGGCGCCGGGAAAAGCCGGCGGCAGCAGCAGCAGATACTTGTTGGCGAGCGCTTGCAGGCGCGCGTATTCGGCATAGGCCGGCGAACTGGCCGGAATCTGCCAGAGCGAGACGCCGACCACCCGGCCGCTGGCGTCGGTGATGAGCTTGCGCACCTCGCTGTGGCGGTGCAGGCGCACGCCCAGCTTCTCGGCCGCCGCGCGCAGCGGATCGGTGAGCGCGGTGCCGAAGCCGGTCGCGGCCTTCGCCGTGCTCGGCGAATAGACCTTGTGACCGCGCGGCGCCGGCTTGGCGACGGCGGCGCGGGCAGCGCACAGCGAGCTGTCGGAGTGGTAGAGGTGATAGCCCGGCGGCGGATACGAGGTCTTCTTGGCGTAGACGGTGGCATCGAAGCGCACGCCGCGCTCGATCAGCCAGTCCAGCGAGGCGGCGCTGCCCTCGCAGAAGTCGCGCAGGGTGGCGTCGCTGACCACGCCCTGGGTCTCGCCGCGCAGGTACTGGAACATCGCCTCGACGCTGTCCTCCACGCCCGCCTGTTTCTGGATGGCGGTGCCGCCACCGGCGTAGTAGATGCCGCCGTTGAGCGCGGTGCTGCCGCCGCCTTCGTAGCGGTCCAGCGCGATCACCGACAAGCCGCGCTCGGCGGCCTCGATGGCGGCAGCGACACCGGCGCCGCCATAGCCGACCACCACGAAGTCGGCACTCTCGTCCCAGCGCCCGGCGTCCACATCGCCGAGCACCTCCGGCGCCTCGACGGCGGAATACCAGTGCTCGGACCCGGGCTGTTCCTGCTTGCTCATGCTACGGCTCTCCATGCGGCGACCCGGTTTGGACGGGCCGCTCTCGACTCAAGAAAATTCAACCAGACTGCGGGCGTCGCCGATCACGGTCTCGCCATCGAGCGCGTGCAGCGGCTGCTGACAGCGCTGCAACAGCGCGCGACTCACCGCGATCTCGCCCTGGTGCGCGCCCGCCACCAGCAGATAGGCCGCCTCGGCCATCAGCTCCAGCGGCTCCACCCAGTCCGGTCGCGTGGCGGCGGTCTGGCGGGCGATCTGCTCGGCGCTCTCGCTGCGCGCGATCTTGTAGGGCAGCAGCGCGTTGACCTGCACGCCGCTGCCATGCAGCTCGGCGGCGAGCCCGGTGCTGTAGCGGTCCAGCGCCGCCTTGCTGGCGCCGTAGAGCGCCAATGCATGCACGAACCTGGCGTCGCCGGCGTAGGGAATCGCCGGCGCGGCGCTGGTATCGCTGCTCAGATTGACGATGCGCCCCCAGCGCCGCACGCGCATGCCCGGCAGCGCCTGCTGGATGAGGTCGATCGGCGCCTGCAGATTCAACTCGAACATCGCGCGCCGCGCGGCGAGGTCGATCTTGCTCGGCGGCGCGTAGGCACTGATGCCGGCGGCGTTGTTGATGAGGATGTCCACCGGCCCCAGCGCCGCCTCGGCCTGCGCCACCAGCCCGGCGCGGGCGGTCTCGTCGGCAAGGTCCGCCGCCAGCACGGCCGCCCGGCCGCCGTGCGCGAGGATGGCCTCGCGCACGCCTTCCAGCGCGGCCTGCGAACGCGGGCTGGCAGCCAGGGCGACGGCGGCGCCGTGCGCGGAAAGCCGCAGCGCGATGGCGCGGCCTATGCCCCGGCTGGCGCCAGTGACCAGCGCGACGCGACCGGCCAGCGTCTGCGCGGCGGCCATGGCGGCGACCGGCGTCTTACTTGCGCTGCAGGGCTTCGTTGGCCTGTTCCGGCAGCTTCTGGCCGTGCTTGGCCAGATAGTGCGCGGTCAGCTTGGGCTCGCCTTCCACCGGAATCACCAGCTCGTAGACGCGGGTGTAGGTGGCGCGCTTGATCCGCCACTTGCCGTTCTGCTTCACATAGGTGTCGCGGTAGAACGCGGCCCCGTCGGTGATGATCCGCAGCTTGAGGTCGAGGAACCAGTCCTTCAGATACCAGACGCCGGTGGCCTCGGTATCCGAAACGAAGTCGATTTCCGGGTGATTGACGTGGTGCTGGGCGACCGCATCGGCGTGGAAGGCGTAGCGGATGGCGTCCAGGATCTTGTCGCGGCCCTCGGTTTCGAACAGGTAGGAGCCACCTTCGTAACGGACGCTGGCGTCCTCGGTGAACAGGCCTTTCAGCTCCTCGACATTGGCGGTGTCGATGCAGCGGCAGTAGGCGTACTTGAGGCGCTTGATGGCTTCGAGGTCTTCGAGTTGTTGCAGGGACATGCGGGGTTCTCCTCAGGATTCGGGATGCGCGGACGGCTGGCGTGCGCGCCCAGGTGCGGGTTGGGGGGGAGCGGAGCGCGGCGGGCTAGACGCCGAAGCCGCCGGAGACGTTGATCTGCTGGCCGGTGACATAGCCGTTGCTGGCGAGGAACACGGCGGCGCTGCCGATCTCCTCCGGCTTGCCCCAGCGCTTGATGCAGAGCAGCTTCTGGGTCTCGTCGGTCCAGGCCTGGTCGAACACGCCGCGCTTCAAAAGCTCCAGGAACATGCCGGCCTCGATCACCCCCACCAGCACGCTGTTGGCGCGGATGTTGTGCTTGCCTTCTTCCTTGGCGATGCCCTGCACCAGCGCCTCGTTGGCGGCCTTGGGCGCCACCGAGAGGCCGTCCTTGGCCGGCCACCAGACGTGCCCGGCAGAGCCGAGGTGCACGTAGGAGCCACCGCCCTGCGCGCGCAGGTGCGGCAGCGTCGCCTTCACGGCGTTGAAGAAGCCGTGCACCTCGATGTCGATGGACTTGCGCCAGAGTTCTTCGCTGGTGTCGGCGAGATGCACCTGCTCGACCACCGGGCCGGCGGCCCAGACCACGGTGTGGATGCGGCCATGCGCGGCGATGGCGGCGGCGACGGCGGCCTGCACTTGCGCGGCCTCGCGCACGTCGGCGTTGTGGACCGTCGCCTTGCGGCCGCCGGCGGCAATCTCGCCCGCCACCTTCTCGGCCACCGCCTGCTTGGAACGGTAGACGATGGCGACATCGGCGCCGGCCTTGCCGAAGCTCTTGGCGACCTCCTGGCCGATACCGCCGCTGCCACCGAACACCAACACCGCCCCTTGCGGGAATGCTGCCTGCGTCATGCCTGTCTCCTCCGACCGGTCGTTATGACCGCATTGTCGGAGTCAGCCGCCGCGCCTCACCTCATCCGTTGGAGGGAGAAAGACCGGCGCCTCGCTCAACCCGGCATGTAGAACAGCTTGGGATTGAAGTGGCGGCTGGCCAGCTTGTCGTCCGGCTGCACGCCCAGCACCCGCAGCGTGCTGCGACTGCCGCTCTGGAGATCGCTCATCTCGACGATGGCCGGATACCAGTAGTTGTCGATGCGCTTGATCGCCTCCACCGACACGCTCAACTGCTTGCGCAGCTTGCCGGCCTCGTAGAAGTCGGTCTTCAGCGGCACGCAGGTCTTCTGGTCGACCCAGGTGCGGACCTCGGTGTAGGCGGACTTCACGTCCGGCACCGGCTTGAAGCTGAGCACCCAGGCCGGACGCTGCGCCACGGTCTCCGGGTCCAGTTGCGCGGCGCTGAAGCCGCCAAACGCGCTCTGCAATTGCTTGAAGTCGTTGTAGCTGAAGTCGGTGCCGAGCAGGGCGCCATCGGCGAACTCGCCGCTCACCCGCCGCACCCGGCGCACCGAGGGCAGCCAGACGTACAGGCCTTCATCGGCGTACTGGCGCGCCTCGCGGATCAGGAAGGAGGCGCCGGCCAGATTGTCCGGCGCGGTCACCCGCAGCATGGCGCGCACCTGGTTGCCGCTGGCGGACTTCTCCTGCTGACCATAGACCCGGCCCTTGAGCACCCGGCTGGCGCCACTGCGGTCGGTGGTGGTCAACTCGATGTCCTGGATGCGCAGCGAGGGCGGCAGGTTGGCGCGCATGCAGTCGAGCACGCTGTCGGCCGAGGTCTGCGCCTGCGCGGTGCCCATCAACCCCAGAGCCAGAATCGTTGCCAGGAATTTCATCGCCAACCTCCAATCGTGCAGATCGTCATTTTATGTTGCGATGCAACATAAATCCATGCGGGCTTTATTCAGCCTAGCGCCACCAGCCGACAGCCACCCGCTCCAGACACCAGTACGCGGCCAGGCTGCCGATCAGATACGCCGGCACTGCCCGCATCAGAACCGGACTCAAGATGGTGGGCATCCGCCGCCAGGCAAGCCCCAGCGCCAGCAGGCCGGCCACCACCGCCAACTGCCCCAGTTCGATGCCGAGATTGAAGGCCAGCAGCGCCAGCGGAATCTCGCCTTCCGGCAGACCGATTTCGGCCAGCGCACCCGCGAACCCCAGGCCGTGCAGCAGGCCGAAGCCGCCCGCCAGCGCCCAGGGCCAGCGCTGCACCGGGCCCGGCCCGGCCGTCGGCGACCGCAGCAGCTCCAGCGCCAGCAGCAGGATGCTCAGGGCGATGGCGAACTCGGTGAAGCCGGGGTTGACCCGCACCAGCCCCAGCACCGCCAGGCTGAGCGTGAGGCTGTGACCGGCGGTAAACGCGGTCACCGCCAGCAGCAAAGAGCGCGGCCGGCGCAGCAGCAACACCAGGGCGATGACGAAGCAGAGGTGGTCGTAGCCGCCCAGCAGGTGCTCGACGCCCAAGCGCAGATAGCTGGCGAATACCGAGGGCGGCGCGCTGGCCGCCGGCAGCGTCCAGGCCGGCTCGCGCTCGCTGAGCAGCTTCTGCAAGCCCGGCCCCTGCGCCGGCTGGTAGCGGACGATGACATTGATGCCGCTGCCGGCGAGGCCGTCGATGCCCAGCGTCTCCCCAGCCAGCGGCGCGGCACAGCGCAGCGACCAGCGCTGGCTGCGGGCAACGGCGTCGTCCTCGACGCGCACCTCGCCCAGCCGCTGGCAGCCTGCCGGCAGCCGCGGTTGCGGCTCACGGCCGTTGGCGCGACTGAGCGGGCTGCGCCAGAGCAGGGCGTAGTCGCTGACGCCGGTCTGGCTGAGTTCGAGCAGCGCCGGCGCCAGCGGGTGCGCCCGCACTGCGCCGGCCAGCAGCAGCAAGCCGGCGAGCAGGCTCCAAAGCGCGACTCTCACCGTCCGGCCTCGGCCAACAGCGCGCTGGCGCTGGGCAGACCCTGGTCGCGACGCCAGCCATCCAGGCGGGCGCGCCGCCAGGCCGGCTCCTGCTCGGCCAGCCAGGCATAGGCGGCGCGCTGGCGCACCGCCGGGTAATCGGGCGCCTGGGCGGGCAGTCGCTCCTGCAGTTGCAGCAGGTGCCAGCCGTAGACGGTCTCCACCGGACCGACCCAGGCCCCGGCCGGCGCCGTCTGCAGGGCCGCCGCCAGGCCGGCACCGTAGCGCTGGCGCAACTGCGCCAGGCTCTGCGGCACGGCGTCGCCGTCGAACAGCCAGGCGTCGCCGAGCGTGGCGGGATCGAGGCCGGGCTCGGCGCGCAGACGCGCCAGCAGTTGCTCGGCCTGATCAGCGCTGCGTCCGGGCCGGTCGCGGTTCAGATACAGCTGCGAAAAGCGCAGCCGCTCCGGCTGCCCGTAGCGCTCGGGATGCGCGGCCACATAGGCACGCAGAGCGGCCTCGTCGACGGTCTGGCCGGCGCTCAGTTCCTGCTCCAGGCGCTGCACCAGACGCCGGCGCACCACCAGATCGCTGGCCGGCATGCCCAGCCGGCGAGCCTCGGCAAGCAGCGCCGCCTCGTCATCGCCCAGTTCCGGCCGCGCGAAGCGCAGATTGGCGAGCAGGCGCTCGCGCGCCACCGAATCGCGCAGATCCAGTTCCCGGTGCAGCGCCTCGGCCAGCAAGGCCTGCTCGTCGAGCCAGCGCTCGGTGCTGGCCAGCAACTCGGCATGGCTGGGCCAGCGCCCGGTCTCGGCACGCCATTCGCGGCGCAGGCGCTCCACATCTGCGGCGCCGGTCGGCAGAGCGGCGGCGGCGCTCGGCAGCAGGCCCTGGCCCAGGTGCAGCAGCCCGCCCAGCAGCAGGAAGTGCAGCCAGGGCGCCCGCAACAGCCGTCTCAGCCTGCGATCCGCGATCGCCATTCGGCAATCCTCTTAGGGGCGATACCAGATCGGCGACGACCAGGCCCGCTCCTGGATGGTCTTGGGATAGTCGGCGTTGCAGCAGTCGGCGTAGGCGTCCGGCACCGCGTCGGGATTGCTGCAATCCACCCCCGCCGCGAGGCACTGGCGCGTCGCCCAGCGGCAGCTGGGGTTTTCCAGCACGCGGGCGTAGTAGAAGGCCGACTGGGCGGCGTCGAACTCCGGGTCTTCCCAGACCGCGCAGAGGCTGGCGTAGCCGCTGCCAGTGGGCTCGCAGCTGGAAAGATCGACGCTCGCGCCGTTGTTGGGCTCACCGGCCACCTCATAGACCTTCTCCTGGCTGCTGCCGTCGGCATTGAGCCAGCCCTTGACGATCTGGATGCGCTGCAAGGGGTTTGCCACCTCGATGCCCTGCCCCGGATCGCGCAGCGCCGAGACCGCGAAACGCGGCCGCGCGCCGGCCGGCACCGGCTTCAGATCGCCGCCCATCGGCACCCCCAGCGCATAGCCCTGCTGCACGAAGTCGCGGCGGCCGCAGAGATCGCTAGGCAGTTCGGCGCCGCCGAAGAAGCGCAGCACCGGCCGGGTGCCGCTGGTGGCATAGGCCTCACGGCGGCGCATGGCGGCGAACAGCGAGTCGCGGCTGTTCTCCTCGGCCCAGAGCACGGCGAGGCCGCCCGGGCTGTTCTCGATACGGTCGGTGAGGCCGGCCGGCAGTTCGCCACGGGCGCTGCCGCCGGCTCCGCCGTGACCGGGGTAGTCGATCTCGGCGGCATTGCCGGGCGTACCCAGATGGGTGTCGGAGCTGCCGATGAAGCCGTACTTGAAGGGATTGGCGCCCAGCTCGCGCTCCAGGCGCAGGCCGTCCTTGAGCGCCGCGCGCAGATAGTCCTGCTCCAGCGGCGCGCCGCTGGCCTGCGGGCTGACCTGGCTGCCGATGAAGTTGCGGTAAGGCAAGAGCTCGAAGCCGCACTGCTCGTCGGCCAGGCCGGCACCGGTGGTGCCCAGGCATTCCGACTGACCCTTGTGCTGGTAGATCTCGGCCAGCGGCTCGTTGAGCTGGCGCTGCCGGGCCAGCTCGGCGTCATAGGGCAGGCCGCGGGCATCGCGGGTCTGGAACATCAGGCCGCCGGAGAGATTGGAGTTGTGCGGGATGGTCAGGTAGTCGCAGCCCTGCGCGCTCTGGCACTGCGCCGACAAGGCCTGCCAGAGCAGCTCCGGCGCCGGGTATTCCTGGTAGGAGGGCGGAATCTCCGGCACCACCGCGCTGCGGAAGATCACGTTGCGGTGCAGGTTGTTGGACAGCGGCGCGGCGGTGTACTCGTAGCCGACGAAGCTGGTGAAGCGGCATTCGGCGCTGTCGTCGTTGTAGGCCGCCGCCGCCTGCTGGATGTCGCGCCAGGGTGTCTTCGCCGCCTCCAGGCAGCGCTCGCCGCCGAGGCCGCAGAACGGCAAACGCGGGATCGGCAGTCCACCCACCGAAACCAGGCCGGGACCGAGGAAATTGAACAGGATGAAGGACTGCGCCGGCGCCGCGCGGTAGAGCAGGCACTCCGGCGAGTTGTAGCCGGGGAGGTCGGGGTTGGTGCAGATCTCGGTCTCCCCGAACAGCTCGCCGTGATCGGTCACCGCCGCGAAGTCCAGCGGCCGCGCCAGCTGCGAATAGCGCAGCGGCTCGCCCTGCTCGTTGTAGGGCTGGATGCCCAGGCGCTCGCCCAGCGCGAAGCGGTAGGCCTCGTGCGGACCGATCAGGGTGCCTTGGGTATTGGCGTCCAGCGAGTACTTGGTATGGACGTGCAGATCGCCGAAGAACGGCTGGCGCAGCGCCTGGTAGTTGCCGCATTTGGCGCCGGCCACCGGCGGCGTGCCGGTTTCGGGCGGAGCACTGTCCCCGCAGGCCACCAGCCCCAGCGTCGCCAGTGCCAGGAAAATACCCGCCGCCGACCCTGGCCGCCTCGCGCTGCTCGCCATCGTCTCTCTCCAAAAAACGTGTTTTGTAACCGCTCCGGTACGTCGCCGGAATGGATATGGATAGACCGTTTGCCCAGCCTCAGGATTTCGATCTAGTCCCCTCCCCCGCTGGCGGGGGAGAGCTAGGGCGGCGGCGTCAGCCCGCAGTAGCCGCCAAACGCCCCCATCCCGCCGTTGGTTAGCTTGGAGTGACATTGGTCACTCCTCGCCGGGGCCAACACCTCCCACCGCCAGCGGGGGAAGGAGTTCAGCTTGTCTTGTTGGCGCTGGCCGCCGCCAGAAACGCCGGCCGCTCGCCGCCACCGTGCAGCACCAGATTGGTTCCCGAAGCATAGGCCGCCGCCGGCGAGGACAGCCAGACGCAGGCCTCGCCGATGTCGCGCGGCTCGGCCAGGCGGCCGAGCGGGATGGTGGCAGCGACTGCGGCGACGCCCTCGGCATCGCCGAAATGCAGGTCGGCATGCTCGGTGAGCACCGGCCCCGGACTGATGGCGGTGAGGCGCACCTTGGGCGCCCATTCCACCGCCAGCGATTGCACCAGACTCAGCACCGCCGCCTTGGCCGCCCCGTAGGCAGCGGTGCCCGGCGAGGGACGCAGTGCCGAGATGCTGGCGATGAAGACGATGCTGCCGCCGCCGGCCTGCTGCTGCATGAGCGCATTGGCCTTCTGCGCAAGGTGCAGGGGCGCCAGCAGATTGAGCGCGAAGATCTTCTCGTGGAAGCGCGGCGAGGCTTTGTCGGCCAGTGCGAAGGGCGCACCGCCGGCATTGTTGACCAGCACGTCGAGGCGGCCGTGGCGCTCGGCGATGGTGGCGAACAGTGCCTCGACGGCGGCGTGGTCACGGACATCGCAGGCGATGAACTCGGCGCGCCGGCCCGCCACTGCCGGCAGTTCGGCGGGCGTTTCACGGCCGCAGACGATCACCGTCGCGCCGTGCGCGAGAAAGCATTCGGAGATGCCACGGCCGACGCCCTTCGCGCCGCCGGTGACCAGGACCACGTTTGATTCCGCCACTGGAGCCATTCCTCGATCCGGCGTCCCCGTGTTCCGCGCCACGGCCCTACGCCCGCTGATGTACTGGACGACATGCTAGGCCAAGGGCTGCGGGCTTCCGTAGTCCGATTGGGTGACGCTGCTGAGCACCCGTTTGGCAAACATGCGCGGCACTCACACGCCGCCTGCCGGGAGCCTCCCGCCGCATGTCCAGCCCTACCCCCAATCTGCCGGTGCCGGAAGGCCGTTACGTCACCCTGGCCAATGGCTACCGCATCCACTACCTCGACGAAGGCAGTGGGCCGGTGGTGGTGTTCCTGCACGGCTCCGGCAACGGCGCCAGCGGCTACAGCAATTTCAAGGGCAACTACCCGGCGCTGGTGCAGGCCGGCTACCGGGTGATCCTGCCCGATCTGATCGGCTTCGGTTACTCCGACAAGCCCGACAACGTCGAATACCCGCTGGCCTTCTTCGTCGAATGCGTCAAGCAGGCGCTGGATGTGATCGGGGTCGAGAAGTACACGCTGATCGGCAACTCGCTGGGCGGCGCGGTGGCACTGGGCTTTGCGCTGACGCACCCGCAGAACGTCGAGCGGCTGGTGCTGATGGCGCCGGGCGGCGTCAGCGACATGCCGGACTATCTCGCCATGCCGGGCATGGCGGCGATGTTCGCGCACATCGCCACCGGCCAACCGTTCACCCACGAGACCATGAAGGCGTTCTTCATCAAGGCCTTCGTGGTCAACCCGGATTGCGTCGACGACGCCCTGGTCGCCGAGCGGCTGGCGCTGATGAAGCTACAGAACCCGCAGGTGATGAAGACCATGAAGGTGCCCAACCTCACCGAGCGCCTGGGCGAGATCGAATGCCCGGCGCTGACGCTCTGGGGCATCAATGAAAACATGATGCCGGAGAACGGCATCCTGCGACTCGCCAAGGGGCTGAAGAACGGCCGTCTGCTGACCGTGCCCAACTGCGGACACTGGGTGATGATCGAACACCGCGAGCTGTTCAATCGCACGGTGCTGGACTTTCTGCGCCATGGATAAGGTTTCGTGCGTGTCGGCGGGCAAGGCCCCCACCCTAGCCCTCCCCCGCACGCGGGGGAGGGAACTTGATAGCCATCCCCCGCGTGCGGGGGAGGGTTGGGTGGGGGCGCCGACATGGCACTGAACCCAGCCCGCATCCAGACCCTCGGCGACGAGTTGTTCGCCGCGCTGCGCGCGCGCTCCGTGCTGGAGCCACTCACCAACCGCGAAGCCGGCATCGACATCGACGACGCCTACCGCATCTCGCTGCGCTTTCTCGAACGCCGCACCGCCGAAGGCGAGCGCGTGGTCGGCAAGAAGATCGGGGTTACCTCCAAGCCGGTGCAGGACATGCTCGGCGTGCACCAGCCGGACTTCGGCTTTCTCACCGACCGCATGTGGGTGCAGAACGGCAGCACCGTCTCCATCGCCGGAGCCGGGATGATCCAGCCGCGCGCCGAAGGCGAGATCGCCTTCGTGCTGAAGAAGGACCTGAAGGGCCCGGGCGTCACCGAGGATCAGGTGCTGGACGCCACCGACTACGTCTCGCCCTGCTTCGAGATCGTCGATTCCCGCATCCGCGACTGGAAGATCAAGATCCAGGACACCGTCGCCGACAACGCCTCTTGCGGCGTGTTCGTGATCGGCCCGGACCGCGTCAAGCCGCAGGCGCTCGATCTGGCGGCGGTGAAGATGGACATCGCCAAGAACGGCGCCCATGTCGCCTCCGGCCTGGGCTCGGCGGTGCAGGGTCACCCGGCCACGGCGGTCGCCTGGCTCGCCAATACGCTGGGGCGCTTCGGCATTCCCTTCCTCGCCGGCGAGGTGATCCTGTCCGGCTCGCTGGCACCGCTGCTGCCGGCACTGCCCGGCGACCGCTTCGAGATGACGCTGGCCGGGATTGGTGCGGCCTCCATTTCCTTCGAGGCCTGAGGCCTCCAACGCTGAAGACGAAAGTCATGACCAAGATCAAGTGCGCCATCATCGGGCCCGGCAACATCGGCACCGACCTGATCTACAAGCTCAAGCGCAGCCCGGTGCTGGACCCGGTGTGGATGGTCGGCATCGACCCCACCTCCGAGGGCCTCAAGCGCGCCCGCGAAATGGGCCTGAAGACCACCGACCAGGGCGTCGACGGCCTGCTGCCGCACGTGCTGGCCGACGGCGTGCAGATCGCCTTCGACGCCACCAGCGCCTACGTCCACAAGTCCAACTCCGACAAGCTCAATGCGCTCGGCGTGCTGATGGTGGATCTCACGCCCGCCGCCATCGGCGGCCTCTGCGTGCCGCCGGTGAATCTGGAGACGCATGCCAAGGCACAGGCGATGAACGTCAACATGATCTCCTGCGCCGGCCAGGCGACCATCCCGATGGTCAACGCGGTATCGCGCATCCAGCCGGTCGGCTATGCCGAGATCATCGCCACGGTGTCCTCAAAGTCGATCGGCCCCGGCACCCGCGCCAATCTCGACGAGTTCACCTACACCACCTCCAACGCGGTCTGCGCGGTCGGCGGCTCGCGCACCGGCAAGGCGCTGGTGATCATCAACCCGGCCGATCCGCCGATGATCATGCGCAACACCATCTACTGCCTCACCGACGACGAACCGGACCAGGAGCGCATCCGCGAGTCGGTGCTGGCGATGGTGAAGGAAGTGCAGAAGTACGTGCCCGGCTACCGGCTGGTGAACGGCCCGGTGTTCGACGGCAAGAAGGTCGCGACCTTCATGGAAGTCGCCGGCCTCGGCGACTACCTGCCGACCTATGCCGGCAACCTCGACATCATGACCGCCGCCGCCGCGCGCACCGCCGAGATGTTCGCGACCGAGATTCTGGCGGGCCGCTACCAGCTGAAGGCATTGAAGGAGGCCGCGTAATGGGCGAGCTCAAGAACCTCAAGGGCCGCAAGGTCCTGGTCCACGACATGGCGCTGCGCGATGGCATGCATGCCAAGCGCGAGCAGATCTCCACCGCGCAGATGATCGAGGTCGCGACCAAGCTCGACGACGCCGGCGTGCCACTGATCCAGGTCTCGCACGGCGCCGGACTCGGCGGCAATTCGCTGCAGCACGGCTTCGCCATGCACAGCAACGAGGAGTACTGGGACGCGGTGGTCCCGAAGATGAAGCAGGCGAAGATTTCCTGCCTGCTGATTCCCGGCCTCGGCACCATGAAGGAGTTGCAGAGCGCCTACGACCACGGCGTGCGCAGCGTGCATGTCGCCACCCATTGCACCGAGGCCGACACCAGCCCGCAGCACATCGCCTATGCGCGCAAGCTGGGCATGGATGCCACCGGCTTTTTGATGATGGCGCACCTCAACGATCCGAAAGGCCTCGCCGAGCAGGGCAAGCTGATGGAGAGCTACGGCGCGCAGACCATCTACGTCACCGACTCCGCCGGCTACATGCTGCCGAGCGATGTCATCGCCCGAGTGCGGGCGCTGCGCGAGGTGCTGAAGCCGGAAACCGAGATCGGCTTCCACGGCCATCACAACCTCGGCATGGGCATCGCCAACTCCATCGCCGCGATTGAAGAAGGCGCCAGCCGCATCGATGCCTCGGTCGGCGGGCTGGGCGCCGGTGCCGGCAATACCCCGCTGGAGGTCTTCGTCGCGGTCTGCGACCGCATGGGGATTGAAACGGGCTGCGACCTGTTCAAGCTGATGGACCTGACGCAGGAGGTGATCTTCCCGCTGATGGATCACATCGTCCGCGTCGACCGCTCCTCGCTGACATTGGGCTTCGCCGGCGTCTACTCGACCTTCCTGCTGCACGCCGACCGAGCCGGCAAGAAGTACGGCCTGCCGGCGCGCGACATCCTGGTCGAACTGGGCCGCAAGAAGATGATCGGCGGCCAGGAAGACATGATCGAGGACACCGCCCTGACCATGGCCAAGGAGCGCGGCCTGTTCAAGGACAAGGCCGCGTAAGGAGCGCCAGCATGCCGAACATCGCGGTCACCGACGATCTCGGCAGTTGGATGGCCCTGCAGCCGTCCATGGCGCCCGGCCTGGTGGCGTTCAGCAATGCGGTCTATGGCCAGAGCCAGTTGCCGCGACGCGTGCAGGAGATCGCCCGCATGCGCATCGCGCTCGCCAACGAGTGCAGCGTCTGCCAGGGCGCGCGCTGGGCGGCAGGCAGCGATGACGGCCTCGACGAGGCCTTCTACGCGCAGGTTGCCGACTGGCGGCTATCCCCCATTTACAGCCCGCGCGAGAAGCTCGCCGCCGAGTATGCCGAGCGCTTCGCCAGCGACCATGTCGGGCTCCGGGCCGACGCCGGCTTCTGGCAGCGCCTGCGCGCCGACTTCAGCGATGCCGAGATCGTCGATCTCGCCCTGTGCTGCGCGCTCTGGCTGGGCGCCGGCCGCACCATGCGGGTGCTGGATGTCGGCCAGAGCTGTGCGCTGACTCTCGGCGGCTGATCCCCTGATCCGGCCGCTTCAGTGCGGCTTCTGCAACAGCCGCCGGTACAGGGTGCTGCGGCTGACGCCCAGACGCCGTGCGGCGGCGGAGACATTGCCCTCGGCCGCCGCCAGTGCGCTACGCATCGCCCCTTCGGCCAGCGCGCTGAGCGTAGCCTCGGTGGACACCGCCGCGAAGGGCTGTGGCGGATCGCGCAGGGCCGGCGGCAGATCGTCCAGCGTGAGCCGGCAATCGGGGCCGGCCAGCGCCAGCAGCGCACGCAGGCAGGAGACCAGCTCGCGGTAGTTGCCCGGCCAGTCGTGCGCCGCCAGCCGCGCCATCAGCTCGGCCGGAAGTGCCGACGGGGGGCCGGCTTGCAGCCGGATCCAGAGGTCGGCGATCAGGCCGGGCAGATCGGCGTGCTCGCGCAAGGCCGGCAGCGGCAGCGTGTACTGCGCGATGCGGTAGTAGAGATCGGCGCGGAAGCGGCCCTCGGCCACCGCCTGGCGCAGATCGCGGTGGGTGGCGCAGATCAGGCGGAAGTCCACCGCCACCGGCTTGCCGCCACCGAGCGGCGTCACCTCGCGCTGCTGCAAGACCCGCAGCAGCCGCGACTGCAAGGCCAGCGGCATGTCGCCGATCTCGTCCAGGAACAGCACGCCGCCCTGCGCCTGGCGCAGCAGGCCGACGGCACCGCGCCGGCGTGCGCCGGTAAAGGCGCCTTCCTCATAGCCGAACAGCTCGGACTCGATGAGATTTTCCGGCAGCGCCGCGCAGTTCACCGCCACCAGTGGCGCCTGGGCGCGGCTGCAGGCGGCGTGCAACTGCCGCGCGAACACCTCCTTGCCGGCGCCAGTCTCGCCTTGCAGCAGCACCGGCAGATCGGCGTCGAGGATCCGGCTGGCGCGTGCTAAAGCCTGACGGGCGGCGGCATCGAGCACGATGGCCTCGGTGATCGGCGTCGGACGAGCCGGCACGCCAGCAGCCGTCGCGCTCAGCGCCAGCGGCCTCGCCGCCTCGGCGTCCAGCCGGCCGTGAAACTCGCGCCCGCGCAGCCCCCGCAACGGCTGGCCGTCGCGCAACTGCGACAGCGTGGTGCCGAACAGCTCGGAATAGCGGCACTGGCCGAGGCTGTCCCAGTCCAGCCCCAGCAGCGCCAGGGCGTGGCGGTTGGCGGCGATCAGGCGCGGGCCATCGAACACCAGAACACCCTCGCGCGCGGTGCCCAGGTGGCTGCGCTCGCTGTGCAGGCGTAGCACCTGGCAGTGCGGGTAACGGCCCTCGAACAGCCGGTGCTCGATCTGGTCCACCACCACCCGCAGCAGACCCAGGGCGTGGGCATGCGGCAGCGCCGCGTGGCCGGAGAGATCGAGCGCGCCGGCAAGCCGGCCATCCGGTTCCAGGATCGGCGCGGCGTGGCAGCTCAGGATGCGGTGCGGCGCGAAGTAGTGCTCGGCGCCATGCACCGCCACCGGCCGGCGCTCGATCAGCGCCATGCCGATGGCATTGGTGCCGGTCGCGGCCTCGTGCCACTGTACGCCCGGACGCAGCGCCACACGCGCCGCCTTGTCGGCGAAATCGGTGCTGCCGACCGCGTCCAGCACCAGGCCCTGCGGGTCGGTGAGGATCACCACGCTGTCGGTGTCGCGGGCATCGAGATACAGCGCCTCGATCTCCGGCCGGCACAGGCGGCGCAGTTGCTCGTGGCGCTCGCAGGCTTCGCGCAGGCCGCCGCTGGACAGCGCCGCCACCTCGGGGGTCTTGGCGGCTTCCAGGCCTAGCGCCGCGCAGCGGGTCCAGGAGCGCAGGATAGGCTCGGCGATCAGGCCGCGCGGCGTGCGGCCGTCCTCGAAGAAGCGGCGTCTGGCGGCCAGCACCGCTTGATGGTCGTTGGTGGCTTGCATGGGTCTCCTCGGTCACTGTCGCAATCTGCGACACCTGTTCCGCACCCTGTTTCCCCAAGTTACATAGACGCGGCGCAAACGCAAACGACGCGGCTCGGCGGAAGCCGCGAGCACCGCCGACTTTCCTTCTGCGATCAAGCGAATAGCCCAGCCACCCCGACCTTGGCCGCAGGCTGGCATGGGCACTGCCCCCCGGAGACGGACACCACAACAACGGAGGAGCCTCACCGATGAACATGCCCCTGCTGCAAGCCAACAGCACCGCCTCGCCATTCCGCAGCCGCTACGCCAACTTCATCGGCGGCGACTGGCGCGAGCCGGTGGACGGCCGCTATTTCCAGAACCTCTCGCCGGTCAACGGCCAGGTGATCTGCGAGGTGGCGCGCTCCAGCGCAGCCGACATCGAGCTGGCGCTCGACGCCGCCCACAACGCCAAGGACGCCTGGGGCCGCGCCAGCAGCACCGAGCGCGCCAATGTGCTCAACCGTATCGCCCAGCGCATGGAGGACAACCTGCGCCTGCTCGCCCTGGCCGAGACCTGGGACAACGGCAAGCCGATCCGCGAAACCCTGGCCGCCGACGTGCCGCTGGCCATCGACCATTTCCGTTACTTCGCCGGCTGCATCCGCGCGCAGGAAGGCTCGATCGGCGAGGTGGACCACGACACCGTCGCCTACCACTTCCACGAGCCGCTGGGCGTGGTCGGACAGATCATCCCCTGGAACTTCCCGCTGCTGATGGCGGCCTGGAAGCTCGCCCCGGCGCTGGCCGCCGGCAACTGCGTGGTGCTCAAGCCGGCCGAGCAGACGCCGGCCAGCATCCTGCTCTGGGCCGAGCTGATCGGCGACCTGCTGCCGCCCGGCGTGCTCAACATCGTCAACGGCTTTGGCCTGGAAGCCGGCAAGCCGCTGGCCTCCTCCAGCCGCATCGCCAAGATCGCCTTCACCGGCGAGACCACCACCGGCCGGCTGATCATGCAGTACGCCAGCCAGAACCTGATCCCGGTGACCCTGGAGCTGGGCGGCAAGTCGCCCAACATCTTCTTCGACGACGTGATGCGCGAGGACGACGACTACTTCGACAAGGCGCTGGAAGGCTTCGCGATGTTCGCGCTCAACCAGGGCGAGGTCTGCACCTGCCCGAGCCGCGCGCTGGTGCACGAGAAGATCTACGACCGCTTCATGGAACGCGCCGTCAAGCGCGTGCAGGCGATCAAGCAGGGCAGCCCACTCGACGAGGCGACCATGATCGGCGCCCAGGCTTCCAGCGAGCAGCTGGAGAAGATCCTCAGCTACATCGACATCGGCAAGCAGGAAGGCGCGAAGCTGCTCACCGGCGGCGCCCGCGCCGCGCTCGGCGGCGATCTTTCCGGCGGCTACTACGTGCAGCCGACGGTGTTCGCCGGCCACAACCGCATGCGCATCTTCCAGGAAGAGATCTTCGGACCGGTGGTGTCGGTCACCACCTTCAAGGACGAGGAAGAGGCCCTGCATCTCGCCAACGACACGCTCTACGGCTTGGGCGCCGGCGTCTGGAGCCGCGACGCCAATCGCTGCTACCGCTTCGGCCGTGGCATCCAGGCCGGCCGCGTCTGGACCAACTGCTACCACGCCTATCCGGCGCACGCCGCCTTCGGCGGCTACAAGCAGTCCGGCATCGGCCGCGAGACGCACCGGATGATGCTCGACCATTACCAGCAGACCAAGAACATGCTGGTGAGCTACAGCCCGAAGGCGCTGGGCTTCTTCTGAGCGGCCACGGCCCGGGCGCGAGCACTGGCCCGCGCCCGGGCCGTTGATTGCCACCCCGCCGGAGCTTCAGGCCATGTCCCGCATCCCCAGGGTCACCGCCACGCCTGCGGCGCTGGCATTGATCGACGAATTGCGCGCCGCCCACGGCGCCTTGCTGTTCCACCAGTCCGGCGGCTGCTGCGACGGCTCCTCGCCGATGTGCTATCCGCTCGGCGAGTTCCTGCTCGGCGACGAGGACATTCACCTGGGGGCGATTGGCGGCGCCGCGTTCTACATCAGCCGGCCGCAGTTCGAGTATTGGCAGCACACCCAACTGATCATCGACGTGGTGCCCGGCCGTGGTGGCATGTTCTCGCTGGACAACGGCAGCGGCCGACGTTTTCTCACCCGCTCGCGTCTGTATGGCGACGAAGAGTGGCCGCAGCTGGCACCGGTCCGGCGCCATGCCGACACCGGGTTTGCAACGGAACCCGGGCTGGACTCGCCGGAAGCTTGCTAGGCTGAGGCAACGCCAAGCCCGTGCCACTGCCCAGAGAATCCCCGATGCGCGCTCTGCTCCACTGTGCCCTACTGCCCCTCGGCCTGCTGTCAGCCTGCGCTAAGGCCCCGTCCGCACCGCAACCCCAGCCGCGCATGGTGGGTGGCGACCGCGACGCGCAGGGCTGTCTGGTCGCCGCCGGCTACTCCTGGTGCGCCCGGGAGCAGGCCTGCACGCGCCCCTGGGAGCTGGCCGCCGAACGCGGCTTCCAGCTCAGCCGGGAGAACTTCGAGGCCTATTGCGCGGCCGCGCCCGCAAACGCCAACCATCCGGGCTAGGCCGATGCTGGTGCCGGTGCCGGCGGCTGCCAGCTCTTGAGCAGCTTGAACACCTGCCCGGCCCGGCTGCCCAGCATCGCCGCCGTGGTCAGCACGCCGCCCATCAGCGCGCCGCCGACGCCGGCGGTGACCACGTCCTGGCCGGTGAGATAGAGCCCCTTCACCGGCGTCACCGGGTGCAGCCACTTCTGCTCGAAGCGGTGCAGGTCGTGATCGAGCCCGTAGATTTCGCCCTTGCCGTACATGCCGAAGTACTCGGTGGAGAGCGGCGTCGACAGCTCCCAGTAGTCCATCGCGCCACGCAGTTGCGGCATCTGTTGGTACAGGCCTTCGAGCATGCGTTCGCCGAACTGTTTCTTCAGCGCCTCGTACTCGGCGCCGCGGTGGTTCCAGGTTTCCTTGGCCCACTTCTCGAACCACTCGTAGCGGCCGAGGGTGATGACCTCCACCGTGCTCTTGCCGGGGTAGTTCTTTTCCCAGTCCGGGTCCTTCGCCGAGGGGAAGGAGACGTAGAGCATCGGCAGAGTGTTGATCGGATCGTCGAGGAAGCGCTGCGTGTTGCCCTCGTGATCGGCGTTGGGATAGATCCAGAGATTGGTCTTGGGCAGGCCCAGCTCCTGCGCCGTGCCCTTGAAGCCGGCGTAGAGGCAGAGATGGCCGGAGGAGGCGTGCACCTCGCGCAGCTTGGCGGGGTAGCCGTGGCGCTGGCGCTCGGCTTCCGGCAGCAGGCTGCCGAAAGTCAGCTCGGCACCGGCGCTGCTGACCACCGCCGGTGCGCGGACTTCGCTGCCGTCTTCCATCCGCACGCCGACCGCGCGGCCGTCCTCGATCAAGAGCTCCTTCACCTTCGCGTAGGTGAACACCTCGCCGCCGCCGCTGCGGATCACCGGGACGATGGTGTCGGCGATCTTCCAGGAGCCGCCCACCGGATAGTTGCCGCCGGCGAAGTAATGCTTGGTGACGGCGGCGTGCATGATGAAGGCGGCGTCCGCCGGCGGCAGGCCGTAGTCGCCCCACTGGCCGGTGAGCACGGCGATCAATTGCTGGTTGCTGGTCAGCTTCTCCAGCACTGCGCGGGTGCTCATGAAGCATTCCTTCGGCACCCGGAAGCGCTTCAAGGCCTCGTAAACGCGGGCGATGCGCGGCGGCATCGCCTGGCCGGCGAAATAGCTCTGCATGCTGCCGCTGACCTTCTGCACCAGGCGGAAGTATTCGTCGATGGCCGCACTTTCTTCCGGGAAGTGGCGCTTCAGCTCGGCGGCGAGGTTCTCCTTGCCGGCGACGAAGTCGTAGTGCTGATCGCCGATGATGATGCGGTCGTAGCAGGCATCCATCGGCGCCCATTCGAGCTTGCCATCACTGATGACATCGAAGATGCGGCGCAGCGGCGCGTAGGGCTTGTGCACCTCGCCGATGTAGTGGACGCCGACATCCCACTCGTAGCCTTCGCGCTCGTAGGAATGGGTGAAGCCGCCGGCGGTGTAGTGCTGCTCCAGCACGCAGACCTTGCGGCCCAGGCGGGTAAGCAGCGCCGCGCAACTCAGGCCGCCGATGCCCGAGCCAATCACGATCACGTCGTAGTCCTGCGCGGCGCGGCCGGGCCGGTAGCGCTTGCCGATTCTCTTCATGGGCTCCCCCGATGTTTCGCGGCACCTTAGCGCAGCCAGGCGCCGGATTCAGCCGCAGATCGGCGGCCGGGAGAGAAAGATCCGTCGACGCCGATCAGTGGGCGTGAAATAGCCGCCGGAACAGCCGCTCGTACCAGCGCTGCGGTAACAGCGCGCGCAGCCACAGCGCCAGGCGCTCGATGGGGGCGATGGCCAGATGACGAAACACCGGTCGGGGATGCTCGACCAGTTTCAGCACCTGGCCGACGAAGCGCCGAGGGTCCAGCCCTTTGCGCTCGTCCTCCTCCATCCAGCCCACCGAGGCCTCGCAGCGGGCGGCGTAGGGCGAGCTGGCGGTCCAGCCCTGCACCCGTCGGCGCTGGGCGGTGAAGCCGGTGGCGAAGTTGCCCGGCTCGATGCAGACCACGGCGATCCCAAACGGCGCCAGCTCGAAGCGCAGTGCTTCCGCCCAGGATTCCAGCGCCGCCTTGCTGGCGCAGTAATAGGCCTGGAACGGCACCGGCAACTGCGTCACCAGCGAGCCGACCTGCACGATCAGCCCGCCGGCCTGCGCGCGAAACTGCGGCAGCAGGGCGCGGGTCACCCGCACGGCACCGAAGAAATTGGTCTCGAACTGCGCCTGCGCCTCGGCGCTGCTGCTGTCCTCGATGGCGCCGGCGATGCCGAAGCCGGCGCAGTTGATGAGTACGTCGATGCGCGGCTCGGCGGCCAGCAGCCAGGTGATGGCGGCCTGCACGCTGTCCTCGCGGTCCACGTCCAGCGCCAGCGGCTTGCAGCCGGCGAGGTCGCGCGGCGGTCGGCGGCTGGCGGCGTAGACCCGGTGCCCGGCTTCCGCGAGCGCCTGCGCGCAGGCTCGGCCCAGACCGGAGGAGGCGCCGACCACCAGGATGGTCTTGCTCATCCTTGGGCGGCCCGGCCGGCGCGGCACCGGCTCAGTGCTTGCCCTCGGCCTTGGCGTGGGCGATGCCGCCGCCCATGATCCGGTCGGTCCAGGCGATGCCGATGGCGGAAGCGATGAAGGCCATGTGGATGATGGTCTGCCACATCACGCCCACCTCGGTGGTGGTGGTGCACTTCACCCCGGCGGCCACCGTCGAGCACAGCGGCAGCGCGCCCAGGCTGCCGGCCTCGATGAAGGTCTTGAGCAGATGGATGGAGGAGATGCCGATGATCGCCATCGCCAGCTTCACCTTGAGCACCGAGGCGTTCACATGGCTCAGCCATTCCGGCTGGTCGGGGTGGTTTTCCAGCCGCAGGCGCGACACGAAGGTCTCGTAGCCGCCGACGATCACCATCATCAGCAGGTTGGAGATCATCACCACGTCGATCAGCGCCAGCACGATCAGCATCACCTGCTGCTCGTTGAGCTCGAAGGCGCCGTGGATGAGGTGCCAGAGCTCCTTGCAGAACAGCACCACATAGACGCCCTGGGCGACGATCAGGCCCAGATAAAGGGGCAACTGCAGCCAGCGGGAAGAGAAGATCAGACTCGGCAGGGGGCCGAGGCCGGGGGTTTGACGGGAAGACATGGTTTGCGGGGCTTAGGAGGTGAAGAATTGGTGCAGACGGAGTCTAGCAACTGCCGATGACGACCAGACGGCATCTGCGGTCGGCGCTTACCAGCTTGTCGGCTTGGGATTGCGCTCGTTGAAGCCGCGCTGGTGCCAGTAGGGGTAGATCGGCGTGCGCTGGCTGGCGGCATCCAGCCGCGCCACCTGCTCGGCACTCAGGGTCCAGCCCAGGGCGCCGAGGTTCTGCCGCAGCTGCTCCTCGTTGCGGGCGCCGACGACGATGTTGGCAACGCTGGGCCGTTGCAGCAGCCAGTTGAGCGCCACCTGCGGCACGGTCTTGCCGGTTTCGGCGGCGATGGCGTCGAGCGCATCGACCACCTGATACAGGTAGTCGTCCTCGACGATCGGCCCGCCCTCGGCGCCGCCCTGCTGGATGCGGCCGGCCGCCGGCGGCTGGCCGCGCCGGATCTTGCCGGTGAGCCGGCCCCAGCCGAGCGGACTCCAGACCATGGTGCCCAGGCCCTGCTCCAGGGCCAGCGGCATCAGCTCCCACTCGTAGTCGCGGCCGATCAGCGAGTAATAGCCCTGGTAGGCGACATAGCGGCCCAGGCCGTAGCGCTCGGAGCTGGCCAGTGACTTCATGACATGCCAGCCGGAGAAGTTGGAGCAACCCAGATAGCGGATCTTGCCGGCGGTGATCAGGTCGTCGAGCGCGCGCAGGGTTTCCTCCACCGGCGTCAGCGCGTCGTAGCCGTGCATGAAGTAGAGGTCGATGTAGTCGGTCCCCAGCCGCTTGAGACTGGCCTCGCAGGCGCGGATCAGGTGGTGGCGCGAGGAGCCCTTGTCGTTGGGACCGCCGCCCGTGCTGAAGGTGGCCTTGGTGGAGATCAGCACCTGATCGCGCCGGCCTTGCAGGGCCTGCCCGAGAATCTGCTCGGAGGCGCCGCCGGAGTAGACATCGGCGGTGTCGAAGAAATTGAGTCCGGCCTCCAGACAGACATCGACCAGGCGGCGCGCTTCGGCGACATCGGTGGCGCCCCATTTGCTGAACATGCTGCCGACACCGCCGAAGGTGCCGGTGCCGAGGCTGAGGACCGGCACCTTGAGGCCGGAGCGGCCGAGCTGTCTGTGTTCCATGGGATCGTCCTTGAACGGGAGTGGCGGAGATAGCAGCTATGGGGACCGCCGGCGAAAAACCCAAGGGCGGCCGACAACGATTGGCACCGACCGGGCTCCGCGACCATCGCCGGAACCCGCTAGGCTGGGCACCCCGCCGTGGTCACACCAACTCCTGCCGTTGAACGCTCCCCTGCCCGTCCGTGATGGCGTCGGCCCCAGCAGCATCGCGCTGCCCGGCGGCGCCTGGCCACGACTCGCCGATTTCCTGCGCGAGCGCTTTCCCGAGGTCGCCGCAGAAACCTGGCTGGCGCGGGCCGCGCGTGGCGAGCTGCGGCGGCAGAACGGCGAGACCCTGCACCCGGAGCAGCCCTATCAGGCCGGCGGCGCGCTCTACTACTACCGGGAACTGGAAAGCGAGCCGGAAATCCCGTTCCAGGCCGAGCTGATCCATCGCGACGCGCAGCTGCTGGTGGTGGACAAACCGCACTTCCTGCCGGTGATCCCGGCCGGCCGTTTTCTGCAACAGACCCTGCTGGTGCGGCTCAAGCGCGAACTCGGGCTGGACGGACTGGTGCCGCTGCACCGGCTCGACCGAGGCACCGCCGGCCTGGTGCTGTTCTCGGTCAACCCGGAAACCCGGGGGCGCTACCAGCAACTGTTCCCCACCCGCGCCGTGGAAAAGGTCTACGAAGCACTGGCGCCCAGCCTGCCCGGATTGCCCCTGCCGCTGCGGCACCGCAGCCGGCTGCTCGAGGGCGAACCCTTCTTCCGCATGCGCGAAGCCGAAGGCGAGGCCAACAGCGAGACACTGATCGAAACCCAGGAGGTTCTGGGCCAGGGCCTGAGCCGCTACCGCCTACAGCCGCTCACCGGCCGCAAGCACCAGTTGCGCGTCCACCTCGCGGCCCTGGGCGCGCCCATCGTCAACGACAGCTTCTATCCCGAACTGCGGCCGGCGCTGGAGGACGACTACCGCCACCCGCTGCAACTGCTGGCGCGCGCGGTGCGCTTCGCCGACCCTCTGACCGGTGCGGAGCGGCACTTCAAGAGCCGACGCCAGCTCGACCCGGGGACGGCGAATCCCGCTTGAGCGCCGCACCTGCGCGCCCCGGCGCCGGCGAGTAAATGGAAGGCCTTCTCATAACCTAAATGGACGAGGACTGGCCCGATCCGGCACGCCACCATGCCGTACCCAGCAAGGCCCGGCAGGCCATGGGCCATACCCAGATCAGGCAACAGGAGATACCGACGTCATGGGCGCCATCAATCTGAAGATGCTTCTCGAATCACAGAGCCTGGAGCGCGCCCCGTTCCCGGTCCCGGTCGGCTGGTATTTCATCGACTACTCCGAAAACCTCAAGCCGGGCGAGCTGCGCAACATCTTCGTGTTCGGGCAGGAATGGGTGCTGTTCCGCTCCGAAAGCGGCAAGCCGGGCGTCACCGACCCCTACTGCCCGCACCTCGGCGCCCACATGGGCCACGGCGGCAAGGTCTGCGGCGAGCACCTGCGCTGCCCCTTCCACCACTGGGAATACGACACCGAAGGCAACTGCAAGGCCATCCCCTACGCCAAGGTGATGCCGCCGATCACCAAGAAAGGGCCGATCCTGCGCGCGCTGCCGACGGTCGAGAAGTACGGGATGATCTGGTCCTGGTATCACCCGGCCTGCGAGGAGCCCTCCTTCGAGCTGCCCTATGTTCCGGAGATCGAGGACGCCACCGGTTATACCGGCAGCCGCCGTGGCAGCTGGAGCGCGAATACCTGCATCCAGGAAATCGCCGAGAACGGCGTCGACGTCGCGCACCTGAAGTTCCTGCACAACGCGCCGATCATCCCGCCGGTCGAAGCCACCTATAACGGCCCGACGATGCGCATCAACATCGGCCAGGGCTACATCGTTGGCGACAGCTACGGCCCCGGCCTCAACGTCATGCGCTTCACCCAGAAGGACCCGGTGACCGGCAAGGCCATCACCGCGACCATGCTCTCGTACACGGTGCCGGTCTCGCACGACAAGAGCCAGATGAACATGTCGTTCCGCCACGTCGACTTCCCGGCGGGCACTCCGGAGCTGGCGTTCACCAAGAAGCAGATCGACCACATGATCGGCGCCGCCGAGGGCGAGGAGAGCGCGGGCTTCGAGAGCGTTGACTTCATCGTCTGGAACAACAAGCGCTACCGCCCCAATCCGCTGCTCTGCGACGGCGACGGCCCGATCTTCCCGTTCCGCAAGTGGTTCAAGCAGTTCTACGTCGAGAAACCGAAGCTCGACGACGCTTCCGCCTGAGCCGGAGAAGCTGGTACAAACGCCTCCGTGCCGGCCGCCGGCACGGAGGCTTCACTTTGAATGGAGTTGGAAAAATGGCAGTGGTGAAGCTGATCGGCCGTGATGGCGGCGAGAGCAAGCTGGAGGCCCTGAGCGGCTGCCCGCTGATGGAGGCCCTGCGCGATGCCAACATCGGCGTCGAGGGCACCTGCGGCGGCGCCTGCTCTTGTGGCACCTGCCACGTCTACGTCGATGCCGCCTGGCTGGACAAGCTGCCGCCCAAGACCGAAGACGAGCAACTGATGCTGGAAGCGATCGGCGACCTGGTGCCGCTCAAACCCGGCTCGCGGCTGTCCTGCCAGATTCCGATGAGCGAGGCGCTGGAAGGCCTGGTCGTCGAGATCGCTCCCGCGCTCTAGCCGCAAACCAGCTCAGGGCACCGTCGCCGCAGTACCCACCCAGCGCGGGTCCGCCGCCGCTTCCAGGCGCCCGGCGCGGGGATCGGACACGATCACCTGCAGATTGCCGTAGGGCTCGTCCAGCGCCTTCAGCGCATGGCCCCTGGCCGACAAGCCGGCCTGCTCGTCGGCGCTCAGCGCCTGTGGCTCGAAGAACACCGTATCCGGCAGCCATTGGTGGTGGAAGCGCCGCGTCGCGACGATCTCGCCGGCGCTGGCGCCCTCGCTGAAGCGGAGGATGCCGAGCAGCACCATGCTGGGGATGCGCGAGCCGCCCGGCGTGCCGATCACCAGCGTCCCGCGCGGACCGTCGACGAAGGTCGGCGCCATGCTCGACAGCGGCCGCTTGCCGGGCGCGATGGCATTGGCGGCGCTGCCGGCCAGACCGTAGGCGTTGGCGGCATCGGGCGCGGCGGAGAAGTCGTCCATCTCGTCGTTGAGCACGATGCCGGTGCCCGGCGCCATCGCGGCGGCGCCGAAGAACAGGTTCAGCGACTGCGTGCCCGCGACGCGGTTGCCGGCACCGTCGAGTACCGAGAAATGCGTGGTCTGACCGCCCTCGCTGCCAGCGTCGGCGGCCGGCAGCTCGCGGCTGGGCGTGGCCTGCGCGCCGATGCCGGCGGCCAGGCGCCGCAGGTAGGAGGTCGACAGCAGCCGTGCCAGCGGCACGCTCACGAAGTCGGGATCGCCGAAATACTGATTGCGGTCCCGATAGGCGCGGCGCAGCGCCTCGATCACCAGATGCTTCGACTCGACGCCGTCCAGACTGAGGAAGCCGCGCGCTTCCAGCAGGCCCAGGCTTTCGAGAATGGCGGCACCACCGGCCGAGGGCGGCGGCGCGGTGACCACGCGGTAGTCGCGGAACTGGCCCACCAGCGGCGCACGCTCGCTCACCTGCATCCGCTCCAGATCAGCCGGCGCCCAGATACCGCCACCGGCGCGCACGCCGGCCAACAGCTTGCGCGCGGTCTCGCCCCGCCGGAATTCGTCCAGGCCGTTGCGGCCGAAGCGCTCCAGACTGTCGGCGAGATCGGCCTGCACCAGCCTCTCGCCGGCCGCCAGCGGCTGGCCCTGGGGTGCGAACACCACGCGCATCGCGGCATCCATGCGCGGGTAGTTGCCGGCGATTTCCCTGGCCAGTCGCCAGTCCACCACCACGCCTTCGCGGGCGGCGCGTACCGCCGGTGCCAGCAACTGCGCTAGCGGCCGCGTGCCGTAGTGCTCGGCGGTGTGCGCCAGCAGAGCCGGCTGGTGCAGCACGGCGACAGCGAGCATGCCGGTGAGCGATTTCCTGGCAATGGCCTTGCCCTGGTCGTCGCGGTACATGCCGGCGCTGGCCGCCAGCGGCGCGCGCTCGCGGCCGTCCAGAAAAACTTCCCGGTCCTGGGTCCGCAGCAGGAAAAAGCCACCCCCGCCGATGCCGGAACCGAAAGGTTCGGCCACCGCCAGCATCGCCGAGGTGGCGACGGCGGCGTCGAAGGCGTTGCCACCCTCGGCCAGTACCGCGATGCAGGTCTGGGTTGCCTGCGGGTGGGCACTGGCACAGGCGCCGCCGGCCGCAGCGGCAGGGCCCGCCTGCGCCACCGCCAGCCAGAGCAGCAGGCAGGCCAAGGGCGCACGGCCGCCGCCGGCGGTGCCTGCCGCGCTCCGCCCTGGCGGGAGACCCTGCGGTCGCGGTTTATTGCCTGTCGTCACGGTGGGCACCCCAAGCTTTCGAATGCGGGACCAGCTTGCCACGAGGACCCCGGTCGGCCATGCCTGGCGCTGTCGAGGCTGGCGCATCGGCTAGAAGCGGGTCGCGCCGAATTTCATCAGCCCCGCCACCGCCTGCATCAGGCCGCGTACCGGCGCTGGCGGCAGCGCGCCGCCGGCGGCCAGGGCTTCGGCACCGTGGCGCTCCTCGTCGGCCTTCATGGCCTGCACCACGGCCCGCGAGGCGCGGTCGGCTTCCGGCAGGCGTTGCAGATGCTCCTGCAGGTGGGCGCTGACCTGGCGCTCGGTCTCGGCGACGAAGCCGAGGCTGCGCCGATCACCGCTCAGACCGGCCAGGGCGCCGATGGCGACCGAGCCGGCGTACCAGAACGGCGACAGCCGGCTGGGGTGATCCTGCAGCTGCTGCAGACGCTCGGCGCACCAGTGCAGGTGGTCGCGCTCCTCGCGGGCAGCGTCGAGCAGGTGCCGGCGTAGTTCGGGATCGCGCGCCACCAGCGCCTGGCCGTGGTAGAGGCCCTGGGCGGCGACTTCACCGGCATGGTTGATCCGCATCAGACTGGCCGCAGCCTGGCGTTCGCCATCGCTGAGCGGCTCCGAGATGGCGGCCGGCAGCGGCCTCGATGCGGCGGGACTCAGGGCGCGCAGACCGTCGGCAAAGCCCTGAACGAGGCGGTCGGCGCGGGAATAGTGACGAGCGGATTCGGTCATTCAGCAGCAGCCTGATGTTGATCGGCGAGAATACGCAGGCACGCAGTTTACTTCTCCGGCCCCGTCCACAGAGCCCAGCACCCCTAGAAATGTTCTGGCTGATCGTCTTCCTAGGCCTCGCCGGCCTGCTCGCCTACCGGGCCGTGCCCTTGCAGACCGCCACCGGTCTGGTCGGCGTGACCGTGCTGCTCTACGGCTGGCTGGGCGAATCCTCCGGCGGTTTCGTCCTGCTGCTCCTGCTCTACCTGTTGCTGTTCGTGCCATTGAACGTGCCGGCCCTGCGCCAGGAATGGCTCAGCCGACCGCTGCTGGAACGCCTGCTGGAGCGCCTGCCACCGGCGCTGCCGCACAACGGCGCCGGGCCCGCCGCCGGCCTTCTGGAGGGGGACTGGGAACTGCGTCTGCCGGCGTCGCCCCCGACGGCCAGTCCTGACGCCGACTTGCGCACCGAGGCCCTGGCGGCCGCCTTGGCGGCCCGCCTGCGGCATCCTTGCCAGCCCAGCGGCGCCAAGCCCGCGCAGGCGCGGATGGCCGCGCTGCTGTATGGCGCTGCCGCCCTCGACCACCACGATCCGCGTCTGCTGGACGACGGCCTGGACTGCGCCGCCGAGAGGCTGCGTGCGCGCCAGGCCTGGCCCCTGGCGCAGGCCACCTGCACCCTGCGCGGCCGCGCCCCGGACGCCAGTCTGGACTGGACCGCCGCCGCCAGTGCCGACCCGGCCGACCTCGCCGAGCGCTGCGCCCAGGTGCACGGCCCCGGCCTGGCGCTGTGGGCGGCGGCGCGCGAAGTCTCGCCGGCACAGCGGTTGATCGCCTTCGATGAGGCGCTCTGGCAATTCATCGGCCACGGGCTCAGCCAGCTGACCCGCGCCCTGGTCGGCAGCCTCAGCCTGGGCCTGCTGATCCCCGCCGAGGGCGACGAAGCCTTGCGCCGCCAGCGCCAGCGCGCAGCGCTGGCGAGCAGTCGGGTAGCAGTGCTCACCGACCTGCGCCTGCTGCTGCAACTGAGCCAGCGCCTGAGCCCCGGCTTCGACGCTGCCTATTCGGCGGCGGTACTGCATCTGGCCGGGCTACACGCGGCCCTGGCCTGGCACGCGAGCGCGCCCGCGCCACGCCTTGAGCGGCCGCTGCTGCGCCTGCTCAGCCAGGACAGCCATTGCCAGCTGGAACGCCGTCTGCTTGCCGCCCTGCGCGAGCTACCTCAGCCGCTGCTGCGAGGGCTGCTGCGGGCGCTGGTGCTGCCCCCCGGCTCCGGCAGTCGGGAAGCAAGCGCCGCCGAGGGCGAGGCCGCAGCCCTGTGCCTGCTGCGCGAACCCGCGCTGCGCGCACGCCTGCTGAACCGGCTGCCAGCGCATCCCGGGCTGCTGGCCCTGGATGCCCGGGTGCAGGCCTTGCAGGCCCTGGAGCCGAGCCTGCGCCGACTGCAACTGGCGCAGATGGAACCGCCGCCGGCGACCGAGGCGGCGCGCATCGACAACGCCGAGCGCCTGGGGCTGCTTTCCGAAACCGAGGCCGGCATCCTGCGGGAGGCGCTGGAATTTGCCTGCACCCAACTGAACCCGGATCGCTCATGAACGAATCCTGCATCGTGGTCGGCGCCGGCCGTGGCATCGGTCAGGCCTGCGCCCTGGCCTTCGCCCGGGAGGGCTACAACATCGCCCTGGTGGCACGCCGGCCGGAACGGCTGGTGGCGCAGACCACCGAGATCGCCTGGACCACCGGCCGCGAGGCACGCGCCTACGGCGCCGACGCCAGCGACGCCGAGGCGCTGCGCAGCAGCCTGCGCGCGGCCCAGCTCGATCTCGGGCCGGCGCGGGTGCTGATCTACAACGTCGCCGACGTGCAGCGCGCCCGCCCCAGCGCGCTCGATGTCGAGCAACTGGTGCGCGAGTTCCGCGCCAACGTCGCCGGTGCGCTGGTCTGCGTGCAGACGCTGGCGCCGGAGATGCGGGTGCGCGGCGGCGGCAGCCTGCTGTTCACCGGCGGCGGCATCGCCGACCAGCCCTCCACCGACTTCGCCTCGCTGTCGCTGGGCAAGGCGGCGTTGCGCAATCTCACCCAGACCCTGGCACAGGATCTCGGCGTCAGCGGCATCCACGTGGCCACCGTGACCGTGCACGGCTTCGTGCAGCCGGGCACGCACTTCGATCCGCACCTGATCGCCCAGAGCTTCATCAAGCTGCACCGGCAACCGCGCGGGCGCTTCGACATCGAACTGGTGTACCGCTAAACCCCTTCCACAGACCCGACACCATGCCCGCTGCCTTTCCGCTGGTCCGCAATCTCGCCGGCCTGAAGTCCGGCCGTTTCGACCTGCTGGTGATCGGCGGCGGCATCTACGGCGCCTGGACCGCCTACGACGCGGCGCTGCGCGGGCTCAAGGTGGCGCTGGTGGAGAAAAACGACTGGGGCTGCGGCACCTCGCAGTCGTCGTCGAAGCTGATCCACGGCGGCCTGCGCTACCTGGAACACTACGAGTTCAAGCTGGTGCGCCACGCACTGGCCGAGAGGCGGGTGCTGTCGGAGATCGCACCGCATCTGGTGCGGCCGCTCAACTTCCGGGTGCCGGTCTGGGCGCATTCGCGGGTCGGCCGGCTGCAACTGCTGGCCGGGCTGACGCTCTATGACTTCCTCGCCACCGGCAAGCAGCCAGTGCCGCGCTACAAGTCCTTCGGCCGCGCGCAGATGCTCGCCGATCATCCCTACCTGGCCGCCGAGGGCCTGAAGGGCGGCCTGCGCTACGGCGACTGCCAGGAAGACGACGCCCGCATGACCATGGTGGTGGTCGCCGCCGCGCAGGCCGCCGGCGCGGTCTGTGCCAATGGCGTCGCCGCCGAGGCGCTGCTCGAACAAGGCGGGCGGATTCGCGGCGCCCGCCTGCTCGATGGCGACAGTGGCGAGCATTTCGACCTGGAGGCCGGCGTCACCGTAAACGCCGCCGGTCCCTGGGCCGCCGCGCTCAGCGCCGGCGCACTGGGAGCGGAAGCGCCAAAGGTGAAGCTGGTCAAGGGCATCCACCTGGTGCTGCCGGCCATCGCCGGCCTGGACGACGCCTTCCTGCTCACCGCGCCGCAGGACGGCCGGGTGTTCTTCGTGATTCCCTGGCAGGGTCGCACCCTGGTCGGCACCACCGAATCGGCCATCGCCGATCCGGCGCAGGCGCAGGTCACCGAGGCCGAAAGCCGCTACCTACTGGACGCGGTGAACGCCCTGCTGCCCGGCCTGGGCTGGCGCGAGGACGATGTGCTCGGCGCCTTCGCCGGCGCCCGCACCTTGCAGGCGGAAGAGGCCGAAAGCCTGTCGGCGCAGACCCGCGAATTCCTGGTCAGCCAGCCGCGCCCGGGCCTGATCTGGCCGATCGGCGGCAAGTACACCACCGGCCGCTGCGACGCGGCGGAGATCGTCGACCACGTGCTGCAAATGCTCGGGCGCCCGCACCGGGAGAGCCTGAGCCACCGCTATCCGCTGCCCGGCGCCCCCGGCGGTCTGCACGAGGATTCGGCACGGCATTCCGTCCTGCTTGGCGACTTCACCGGCTGGCAGGCAGAGGCGATGTCGGCGCTGCGCGCACGCGGCCTCGACGCCGACATCGCCCGCTCACTAAGCCTGCGCCACGGCACCCGGGTGGCGCGCATCCATGCCCTGCTCGAAGAGCAAGCGGCCTGGTCGGCGCGGCTGCTGCCGGATGCGCCGTTCATCGCGGCGGAGGTGATCCTGGCCGTCCGCGACGAGGGCGCGCGCACGCTGGAAGACGTGGTCCGCCGGCGCCTGCCGCTGCGCCTGATCGCCCGCCCGGGCGACTGGCTGGAACGGGTCCGGGCACTGATCGCCGAAGCCGGTCACTAAGCCCCGACCTACCGCCTGTCTGCCTCGAACCGCCGCTGATCCAGAAACTGACAGTCAGCTCAGAGATCACCTGACCAGCGGTACATTTCCGTGCATATCAGCGGCTCGGTGCACGCTGGTTGTGCATCCGCACATTCCCGAGACTCCTATCGGTGCAGGGCCACCCGACTTTTCCGGGGGCTCCTCAAAACAAGGCCGGATAGACCGGTGCGATAGGAGATTTCCATGCGAGTAATGAGGTTTGCGCGGGGCGCAGGAATTGCGCTTGCCCTGGCGGTACTGACGGCCTGTGGCGGCGGCAACGGCAACCAGGACCAACTTTCCGGCGGCTCCGGCGATACGCCGCAGACCTTCGACTCGATGGTGCTGTTCGACCCGATCCCGATCAAATCCACCGACAGCGCCACGGTGCCGTTTCCTTTCGACGGCTTCTTCTCGGGCTTCAAGGATCCGACCCTGAACATCCCGAACGGTTCCAACGCGCCGTTCGTGACGGCGGCGAACCTGCAGGACGGCTTCTCCACCACCGCCTCGCTGTTTCTCGACATCCTCGGCTTCGTCGACTTCGCCTCGGTGAGCCAGAACCTGCTGATCGTCAACAGCGCCACCGGCCAGCTGCTGCAGGCCGGCGTGGACTTCACCATCCAGCCCTCGCCCGCGAAGGACGGCACCGGGCTGCCGATCAGCTCGCAGCGTTCGCGGGTGCTGATCGAGCCGCTGAAGCCGCTGGCGCCCTCGACCCGCTACCTGGTGGCGCTCAAGAACGGCGTCAAGACCACGCAGGGCAAGGGTGTGTTCGCCAGCCCGCAGTTCCGGGTCGCGCGCTCGGGCACCCCGGTGGCGCAGCAGACCGAACCCATCCTGGCCAGCTACAGCAGCGCCCAGAAGGCCGGCCTGGAGCAGTTGCGCAGCCAGCTGATCCGTCCGGTGGTCGCCGCCTTCGGCCAGCTCGCTGGCGTCCCGGAGGATCAGATCGTGCTGGCCTGGAGCTTCACCACCCAGTCCACTGAAAAGACCCTCAAGGCCCTGGCGGCTGGTGCCAGCGCCGGAACCATCGCGGTACAGAACACCGGCCAGAACACCTCGGTGATCGGCGCTCCGCCGGTGGCCGACATCTATGCCGGCATCGTCACGGTGCCCTATTACCTGGCCAATAGCGGCGGCAACCGGCAATCCACCGCACCGCTGACCGGCTTCTGGGCGGCCGACCCGACCAAGCCCGACCTCGCCGCGAGCTTCCTTGGTCAGGTGCCCTGCGGCGCCTTCGCCAGCGGCGCCACCCTGCCCGACGGCCAGACTGCCACGCCCAGCGTTTCGACCACGGTCTGCTACCCGCTGCCGTTGAAGAAGAGCGACGAGACCCTGCCGCTGCTGGTAGCGGTACCGAATGCCAACAGTGGCCAGAGCAAGCCGGAGAACGGCTGGCCGGTGGTGATCTTCCAGCACGGCATTACCGGCAACCGCACCCAGATGCTGGCCATCGCGCCGGCGCTGGCGGCGGCGGGCTTCGTCACCGTCGCCATCGACCTGCCCTTGCACGGCCTGGCCTCGAGCAGCCCGTTCTACCAGAACCAGTTGTTTGCGGGCTCACCGGCGGCCGGGCTGATGACCGGTGAACGCAGCTTCGACCTCGACCTGGTCAGCAACACCACCGGCGCCCCGGGCCCGGACGGCGTGGCCGACAGCAGCGGCACCCACTTCATCAACCTCAGCAGCCTGATCACCAGCCGCGACAACCTGCGGCAGGCGACCTCGGATCTGCTGACCCTGAGCAAGTCGCTGGCCAATCTCGATCTCGACCACGACGGCACGCCGGACATCGACACCAGCCAGCTGCGCTTCGTCGGCCACTCGCTGGGCGGCATCGTCGGCGGCAGCTTCCTGGGCGTGGACACCTCGGTGGGCGCGGCGACCCTGGCGATGCCGGGCGGCGGCATCGCCAAGCTGCTCGATGCCTCCAAGAGCTTCGGGCCGCGCATCTCCGCCGGCCTGGCTGCCAGCGGCGTGATCGAAGGCACCGATACCTACGAGACCTTCCTGCGCTTCGCGCAGACCCTGGTGGATTCGGCCGACCCGATCAATTTCGCCGCCAGCGCCAGGGCCAATCACCCGCTGCACCTGATCGAGGTGCTGGGCGATACCGTGGTGCCCAACGCGGCCAATGCCGGCGTCGCCGGCGCAAGCACGGACTTGGTGACCATCACCGGCTACCTGTCGGGCACCGATCCCTTGATCGCCACCCTCGGCCTAGATGTGGTCGGCCCGCTGACGCCGCCGCTGGCCAGCGTCACCCGCCGGACCGGCGCCAAGCTGGCGGTGGCGACGGTGTTCACCACCGGCAACCACGGTTCGATCCTCGACCCCAGCGGGTCTGACATCAACGCCGCCACCACCCAGGAAATGCAGCGGCAGACCGCCAACTTCCTGAAGAGCAACGGCACCTGCCTGCCCACCGGCGGCAACTGCAGCGCCGAATGAAGAATCGAGGAGATCAGATCATGCACAAGCACAAGCAGCTCACGGCGCACCGGCGGCAGGCCCTGCGTCATGCCTTCACGCTCAGCGCCGTGGCCCTGGCCCTGATGGCCAGCCGCAACAGCCAGGCGCTCGACTACGACTGGCAGGGCGTCCACGCCCAGCTCGACAGCAAGGTCACCGTCTACAGCCTGTGGCGCGCGGAAAAGCGCGATCCCAAGCTGATCGGCATCGCCAACGGCGGCGAGGCCTTTTCCACCAATGGCGACGACGGCAACCTCGCCTTCGATGACGGCGACGTGGTGTCCAGCGGCATCAAGCTCACTTCCGACCTCTCGCTCACCTACGGCGACTACGGCCTGTTCACCCGCGGCAACTTCGGCTGGAATCCGACGCTGGCCTATGGCGACCGCTTCAACCCCGCCGACTACGACGACAGCCTGACCACGCGCGGTTATACCCAGGCGGACCGCGAGCGGAAGGACAGCGACGTCGCGGCGCATGTCGGCCGCTACGCTGAACTGCTTGATCTCTACGTCTACACCACGCAGCAGATCGCTGATCGCTCGATGTCGCTGCGCGTCGGCCGGCAGGTGGTGAACTGGGGTGAAAGCACCCTGGTACTGCACGGCCTCAACAGCCTGCTGGCATTCGACGCCAACCGCCTGCGGGTGCCTGGCTTCGAGCTGGACGAAGTGATCATCCCGACCAACCAGGTCTGGGCCTCGGTGAGTCTCGTCGACAACGTCAACCTGGAGGCCTTCTACCAGTTGCGTTGGGAGCGGACCATCATCGACGCCTCCGGCACCTTCTACTCCACCAACGACTTCGCCGGCATCGGCGGCACCGCCGTCAATCTTGGCTTCGGCCGCGCCGACGAGAACACGGTGGCGGGCACGCCCTGCAGCGCGCCGCCGTTCCCGGGCAACCAGTGCGTCCCGGTGGGCAGCTACGTGCCGCGCGCCGCCGATGTCACCCCGGAGAACCAGGGCCAGTACGGCGCTGCCTTGCGCTTCAACATCCCCGCGCTCAACGACATGGAGCTGGCCTTCTACGGCGCCAACTATCACTCGCGTCTGCCGCTGTATTCCGGCACCTCGCGGGCCGGTGCCGGGCTCACGCCGGCGACCACGGCCAGCTATTTCTCCGAGTATCCGAAGGACATCAAGCTTTACGGCCTCTCGTTCAACACCACCATCCCCTGGGATCTGTCGATCCAGGGCGAGTACAGCTACAAGCAGGGCCAGCCGCTGCAGATCGACGACGTCGAACTGCTGCTCGCCGGCCTGGGTGCTCCCAGCCAGCTCAATCCGGTCGCCGGCGCGACGCTGGGCGGCCAGTACCTGCGGGGTTGGCGCCGCAAGGATGTCAGCCAGTTCGATGTCGGTCTGACCCGTCTGTTCGGCCCCTCGGACCTGCTCAAGAGCGACCAGACCATCGCCGTGCTGGAAATGGCGGTCAGCCACGTTCACGACATGGAGCCGCAGAGCGTGCTGCGCTACGACGGTCCGGGCACCTACACGCCGGGTGATGCCGCCACCGCCGCCAGCCAGGGCGTGCCGCAGCAGGTCAACGGCTACGCCACCGCCACCAGCTACGGCTACAAGCTGCTGATGCGCTTTGACTACAACAACGCCATCGGCCCGATCGCCCTGAAGCCGACGCTCCGTTGGGACCACGACCTGCACGGCATCAGCCCGACGCCGATCAGCAATTTCGTCGCTGGTCGGCGCCAGCTGACCGCCAGTCTGGGCTTTTCGTATCTGTCCGGGCTTTCCGGCGAAATTGGCTACACGCTCTACGTAGGTGCAGGGCAGCAGAACCTGCTCCGGGATCGCGACAACATCGAGGCCGCGATCAAGTACGCCTTCTGAGGGCAACAGCTCCAAGCGCTCACTCTTCTTCCCTCCCCTTGAGTGTGAGCGAATTCGGCCAGGCCCAAAAAGCCTGGCCTTTTTTTATGGCTGGTTGGCGCTGGCCGCCGCGCCTTCCGGCACCGCCGGAGGCTCCAGCGGCAGGCGCTGAGGCTCGCCGAGGAATTTCGGCTGGGTCTCGAGCAGAAACAGATCCAGGATCGCCTGCATGCGCGCCAGCACTTCGCGCACATACGGCAGGAAGGCGGGGCCGGACTCCTCTCCGGGCGCGGCGTAGGCTACGGGATGCATCTTCAGCTTCTTGCCAATGAACACCGCGCGGTAGGCGTGGTATTCCTGGGTGATGAGGGTCAGCTGGTCGAGGCCGAATACGTGCTGGGCGCGCGCGACCGAGTCCAAGGTGCGAAAGCCGGCGAAGTCCATGGTGATCGCCGAAGCCGGCACACCGGCGGCGGTCAGTGCCTGCCACATCTTGCGCGGCTCGTTGTAGCTGGCGTCCGGATTGGCCCCGGAGACGATCAGATGCTTGATCTTGCCAAGCTGGTAAAGCTCGGCGGCGGCGGCGATACGCCCCTTGAAGTGCGGATTGCCTCGGCCTTCGCGGGTGTAGGGGCTGGTGCCGAACACCAGCCCCACTTCATTTTCCGGCAGCGCCGCCCAGTTGCTGTAGACATAGGCCTTGCTGTTGTTGACCACCCAGAGATTGCCCAGCCCCAGCAGCAGCGCGGCCAGCACCAACAGCGCCTGCAACGCCCACAGCAGGCCCCGCAAGCCGCGCCGCCACCGCGCCGAGATCACGCGAACAGCTTCACCAGCATCAGGAAGAACAGAGCCAGCTGCGCACCCCAGAAGCCGGCGCGGATCAGCACCTGCAGCTGGTTGGTGCCGGAGAGATGCACCAGGCTCTGGCCGACGCGCGCGTACAGCACGTAGGGCGCCAGGGCATTGATGGCCTCCAGCTTGCCGAGCGCGGCGGCGCTCAGGACCAGGACCGCGAAGATCGGCAGATTTTCCAGGGCGTTGGCGTGCGCGTCCTCGACCCGCTTCATGAACACCGGGTCTTCCACCGTCTTGGCGCCCCGGGTCCAGCTGTTGATCGGCGTGCCAGTCAGCAGACGCACCCCGCGGTAGGCAAACACCAGTACCACCAGCAGCAAAGTCCAGCCGGTAAAGCCCAGCAGGGCGTGGTAAGCAGCCATCGTGCGTCTCCTCCTTGGTTATGGAGCGCCGAGTTTACTTGCTGGACAAGCGCTTCATGGCGGACTCCAGGCCCTTGAGCGTCATCGGGAACATCCGATTTTCGCCCAGCAGCTGATTGACCATGTTGATCGAAGAGGTGTGGCTCCAGTACTCCGCCGGGGTGGGATTGATCCAGATGGTGTGCGGAAACTGCTTGGTGAGGCGCTCGAACCAGGTGGCGCCGGACTCCTCGTTCCAGTGCTCGACGCTGCCGCCGGACTGGCCGATCTCGTAGGGGCTCATCGTGGCGTCACCGACGAACACCAGCTTGGTGTCCGGGGTGTGCTTGCGGATCACGTCATAGAGAGGAATGCGCTCACTGTGTCGGCGCAGGTTGTCCTTCCAGACGCTCTCGTAGACGAAGTTGTGGAAGTAGAAGTGCTCGAAATGCTTGAACTCCCCCTTGGCGGCGGAGAACAGCTCCTCGCAGACCTTCACATGCGGATCCATGGAGCCGCCGATGTCGAGGAACAACAGCACCTTCACGGTGTTGCGCCGCTCGGGCTGCATCCGCAGGTCCAGCCAACCGGCATTCTTGGCGGTGCCTTCGATGGTGCCATCGAGATCGAGGATGTCCGGCATGCCCTCACGCGCGAATTTGCGCAGGCGACGCAGCGCCACCTTGATATTGCGGGTGCCCAGCTCCAGGGAGTCGTCAAGATTCTTGAACTCGCGCTTTTCCCAAACCTTAACCGCGCTGCCACCACCACCCTTGCCGCCGATGCGAACGCCTTCCGGATTGGCGCCGGAATTGCCGAACGGCGAGGTGCCGCCGGTGCCCACCCACTTGCTACCGCCGTGGTGGGCCTCCTTCTGCTCGGCCAGGCGGTCCTTGAGCGTCTTCATCAGCTCGTCGAGCCCGCCCAGTTTCTGGATCGCCGCGCGCTCCTCCTCGCTCAGGGTCCGCTCGAACTGCTTCTTCAGCCAGTCCTCGGGGACGCTGCCGAACAACTCGCCAGTCACCGCCTCCACGCCTTTGAAATAGGCGGAGAAAGCGCGGTCGAAGCGGTCGTAGTGTGCTTCGTCCTTCACCAGGGCGGTGCGCGAAAGCACGTAGAACTCGTCCAGCGAGAACATCGCCAGATGCCGGGACATGGCGTCCAGCAGGGTCAGGAATTCCGACAGCGAGGCCTTGACCCCGGCGGCGCGGACGGCGGCGAAGAATGTGAATAGCATGGTCCGAATTCTACGCCCGCCATCCGCGATGATCGCCCCCTCAATCCTGCGCGCCGCCGAAGCCCACCTGGCGGCGGCCGACCCGATCCTGGCCCGGCTCATTGCCGAACACGGCCCCTGCACGCTGGGCCGCAAGCACCGCGCTCCGTTTCACGTGCTCTGTGCCTCCATCATCGGCCAGCAACTGTCGGCCAAGGCGGCCGACACCATCCAGGCACGGGTGGCGAAGCTCCTGGAGGCGCCGGCGACGGCCTTCACGCACGCCCACTTCGACGGGGTCGGCCAGGAGGCACTGCGCGCCTGCGGACTGTCCAATGCCAAGGCCCGGTGGCTGCTGGAGCTGGCGGCGCGCAGCGCCGACGGGCGCTTTGACCCGAAGCAACTGGCGCAACTGAAGAATGCGGAGCTGGCCGCCGCCCTCGATGCCCTGCCCGGCATCGGCCCCTGGACGGCGGAGATGATGCTGATCTTCGCGTTTGATCGCATCGACGTGTTTTCGCTGGGCGACGTCGGCCTGCGCAACAGCATCAACGCCCTCTATTCGCGGCGCGGGCGCGACGGCAAGTTCAAGCCGCTGGATGATCGCAAGACCTTGAAGATCACCGCTCCTTGGACGCCCTACCGCTCGGTGGCCTGCTGGTACCTGTGGCGACAGGTCGACGGCGCGGTGGAAAACTGGAGCTGAGTCGCCCCCCCCCGCTCAGCGCTCGGCAGCGATAGCCGTCACCGCAATCCGCAGGGCGGTCAGCCGTTGCGTCGGGCCATGAAGGCAACCCGCTCGAACAGGTGCACGTCCGCCTCGTTCTTGAGCAGGGCGCCGTAGAGCGGCGGCAGAGTCTTCTTGCTGGCGGTCTCGCGCAGGGCGTCGGCGGGGATGTCCTCGGCGACCAGCAGCTTCAGCCAGTCGAGCAGCTCGGAGGTCGAGGGCTTCTTCTTGAGGCCCGGGATCTCGCGCAGGCCGAAGAACACCGCCAGGGCATCGTTGATCAGGTTCTTCTTCAGCTCAGGGAAGTGCACATCGACGATCTTCCCCATGGTCTCGGCGTCGGGGAAGCGGATGTAGTGGAAGAAGCAGCGGCGCAGAAATGCGTCCGGCAGCTCCTTCTCGTTGTTGGAGGTGATGAGGATGATCGGCCGCTGCGTGGCCTTGATGGTCTGCCGGGTCTCGTGGACGTAGAACTCCATCTGGTCGAGCTCGCGCAGCAGATCGTTGGGGAACTCGATGTCGGCCTTGTCGATCTCGTCGATCAGCAGCACCGGGCGCTGCGCGCTCTCGAAGCACTCCCAGAGCTTGCCCTTGACGATGTAGTTGGAGATGTTCTGCGCCTTGGCCTCGCCCAGCTGGGCGTCGCGCAGACGCGCCACCGCGTCGTACTCGTACAGCCCATGCTGGGCCTTGGTGGTGGACTTGATGCCCCACTCCAGAAACGGTGCGCCCAGCGCCCTGGCAATCTCACGCGCCAGCTGGGTCTTGCCGGTACCCGGCTCGCCCTTGACCAGCAGCGGCCGCTGCAAGGTCACGGCAGCATTGACCGCCAGCATCAGATCGGCGGTGGCGACGTAGTTATCAGAGCCGGTAAAGCGCACGGGCAAGTCTCGGTGAATGGTGACCGTCGGAGTCTAGCGCAGGTGCTGGCGCGCGCCATCGCCGGGGCCCGGAGGCAGTGGTATCGTTATTAGGTCATCCTTAAAGGAAACCCACATGAAAAAGCTGTTTGCCTTCGGCCTGCTGCTGTCTTCCTCCGCGCTCTGGGCTCAGGCACCGGAGCCGGCTGCGATCAGTGTCGCGCCGATGAACTGCACGCGCCCCGTGCTGCTGCCGCCGACCAAGGCCCTGAGCAAGAAGGAATCCGAAAAGCTCAATGCCGATAACAAGAGCTATCAGGACTGCGTCAAAGCCTATGTCAACGCCCGCAAAGCGGTGGTGGACGAGCACAACGCAATCTCCAAGGCGCATGCCGACGCAGCCGTCGCTGCCCAGACCGAATTCAACGCCTACGTCACCGAGTTGAACGCCAACCTCGCCGCGCGCGAAAAGACCGACGAGTAAGCTCGAAGGCAAATAAAAGGGCCGGTTGGGAGCTACCCCGACCGGCCCATTTTTTTGGCTGCGGCTCAGCCCGTAGCGCGCGCTTCCAGCATCGCCACCGCCGGCAATTTCTTGCCTTCCAGAAACTCCAGGAAAGCACCGCCGCCGGTCGAGACATAGCTGAGCTGGTCGTAGACCCCGAACTTGTCCATCGCTGCCAGGGTGTCGCCGCCGCCGGCGAGCGAGAACGCCGAGGATTCGGCAATCGCCTTGGCCAGGGTACGGGTGCCGGCCGCGAAGCTGTCGAACTCGAACACGCCGACCGGGCCGTTCCAGACGATGGTGCCGCAGTTCTTGAGTTTTTCGGCCAGCAGAGCCGCCGTCTTGGGACCGATGTCGAGAATCAGCTCATCGGCCTCGACCTCGTCAACCAGACGGGTGTGGGCATGCGCCTCTGCCGAGAATTCGGTGGCGGTCACCACGTCGATGGGCAGCGGAATGTCGCCGCCACGGGCGCGGATCTTGGCCAGAATCGACTTCGCAACGTCGACCATGTCCTTCTCGTACAGCGACTTGCCGACCGGCTTGCCGGTCGCCGCCAGGAAGGTGTTGGCGATGCCGCCACCGACGATCAGCTGATCGGCGACGTCGGCGAGGCTGTTGAGCAGGTCCAGCTTGGTGGAGACCTTGCTGCCGCCAACGATCACCGCCAGCGGCCGCTTGGGAGTCGCCAGGGCCTTGCCCAGGGCGTCGAGTTCGGCGGCCAACAGCGGGCCGGCGCAGGCCACCGGCGCGAACTTGCCGACGCCGTGGGTCGAGCACTCGGCGCGGTGTGCGGTGCCGAAGGCATCCATCACATAGATGTCGCAAAGCGCGGCCATCTTCTTCGACAAGGCCTCGTCATCTTCCTTCTCACCCTTGAGGAAGCGGGTGTTCTCACCGAGCACGATCTGCCCCGGCTCCAGCGCCACGCCGTCGATCCAGTTGGTGACGATGGGCACGCTGCGGCCGAGGTGCTCCGACAACCAGCCGGCGACAGGGGTCAGCGAGCTGTCCGGGTCGAACTTGCCGGCCTTGGGCCGACCAAGATGGCTGATGACGATCACCGAAGCGCCGCGCTCCAGCGCCAGCTTGAGGGTGGGCAGCGAGGCCCGCAGGCGGGCGTCGGAACTGATCTTGCCGTTGGCGATGGGGACGTTGAGATCCTGGCGGATCAGCAGGCGCTTGCCGGCGAGGTCCAGGTCGGTCATGCGAAGGACGGTCATGGGTATTCCCTGTGTGAAAGAGCGCCGCTCCCGCGCATCCTGCGCCTGCGGCATTCGGGCATCCTGCCCAGCAAAGTGAAAAGCCCCGCTTGAGAACGGGGCTTTTCGGTGGTGTCCGGCGCTTACTTGCCAGCGACGACGCGGACCATCTCCAGGCACTTGTTGGAGTAACCCCACTCGTTGTCGTACCAGCTCACCAGCTTGACGAAGGTCTTGTCGAGCGCGATGCCGGCGTCGGCGTCGAAGATCGAGGTGCGGGCGTCGCCACGGAAATCGGTGGCGACCACCTTGTCCTCGGTGTAGCCGAGGATGCCCTTGAGGGCGCCTTCGCTCTGGGCCTTCATCTCGGCCTTGATCTCTTCGTAGCTGGCTTCCTTCTCCAGCTCGGCGGTGAGGTCTACCACCGAGACGTCGGAGGTCGGCACGCGGAAGGACATGCCGGTGAGCTTCTTGTTGAGTTCCGGGATCACCACGCCGACGGCCTTGGCGGCGCCGGTGGAGGACGGAATGATGTTCTCGAGGATACCGCGACCACCGCGCCAGTCCTTGCTGGACGGACCATCGACGGTCTTCTGGGTGGCGGTGGTGGCGTGCACCGTGGTCATCAGGCCGCGCTTGATGCCCCACTTGTCGTGCAGCACCTTGGCGAGCGGGGCCAGGCAGTTGGTGGTGCAGGAGGCGTTGGAGATGATCGCCTGGCCAGCGTAGGTCTTGTGGTTGACGCCGTAGACGAACATCGGGGTGTCGTCCTTGGACGGCGCCGACAGGATCACCTTCTTGGCGCCGGCGTCGAGGTGCTTCTGGGCGGTGGCCTTGTCGAGGAACAGACCGGTGGATTCGATGACCACATCGGCGCCGACGTCGGCCCACTTCAGGTTGGCCGGGTCACGTTCCTGGGTCAGGCGGATCTTCTTGCCGTTGATCAGCAGCGCACCGCCTTCGATGGCGATCTCGCCCTTGAAGTGGCCGTGCACGGAGTCGTACTTGAGCATGTAGGCCAGGTAGTCCGGCTCCAGCAGGTCGTTGATCGCGACGATCTCGATGTCGCCACCGAAGTTCTGCACGGCGGCGCGGAGCACGTTACGGCCGATGCGGCCGAAACCATTGATACCTACTTTGACGGTCATGGAAGCTTCCCTGGTGCGTGAAAACAGGCGCGACGTGCGCCGATAGCCGGCTATTTTAGCGCCCCACCGCGACCTGACGCACCCCCAACAGAAAGGGCCCTTGCGGGCCCTTTCTGCAACACCTGTGACCACTGCGGGCGGTTACCAGCCCTCGTCGTCCAGTTTGAAGCTGACCGGCAGCACCACCGAGAAGTACGGGGTGCCGGGCGCCTCGGTCGGCGACACCGGCGGGAAGCGGCCGGCGCGCGACACCGCATCCAGACAGGCGCGATCCAGGCTGGAATGCCCAGTCTTGCGCACCAGCACGGAATTGCTGATCACGCCGGAGCGGTCGAAGGTGATCTGCACCTGGCACTCGCCTTCCAGACCATCCTGCACGGCCTTGGGCGGGTACTGGACATTCTTCGACAGCAGCGCGTGGATGCGGTTGAAGTAGTCGGCACTCACCTGGGTCGCCACCTGCGGTGCAGCCGGCGCCGGCGGGGCCGGCGGAGCAGGCGGCGCGGGCGTGGCAGACACCACCGGCTCGCTGGGCTTCACAGGCGCTTCGACCGCGATTTCAGGCGCGGGCGGCGGCGGGGTGTTGGGCTGCGGCGGCGGCGGCTCCTTCGGCGGCGGCGGCGGTGGCGGCTTCGGCGGCGGTGGCGGCGGAGGGGGTGGCGGCGGCGGTGGCGGCAGCTGGATCGCGACCGGAATCTTGCGCGGCTTCTTATCCTCGAACACGCCCTGGCTCACCATGCCCTTGATCAGGACGATGGCGATGAGGATGTGCACGATCACCGTGGCGCCGATGCCGAAGCTCAGCGCCTGCTTGCTCATCAATGGACGTTTTCTGCTCATGGTTTCTCCGATTTCGGCAGGCGCATTACTGCGGCGCCTCCGACATCAGCGACACCCGGTAGAACCCGGTCTCGGCGAGCTTCTTGATGATGGAATACACCTTGCCGTACTCGGCCGCGTTATCGGCGCGGACGTAGACCACCGGAAAACGATCCTTGCCGGAGAACTGCTTGTAACGCGAGAACGCGTCCTGCAGTCGGGCCGGCAACTCGGCCTCGGTGAAGGTGGAAGTGCGGTGGTTTTCCTCGAAGTAGTACTGCCCCTGCAGATCCAGCGACAGGACCAGGGGATCCACCGGCTTGCCCATCTCGTCGAGGTCAGCCTTGGGCAGCTTGACCGGAACGGTGGACAACGCCAGTGGCGCGGTGACGATGAAGATGATCAGCAGCACCAGCATGACGTCCACGAGGGGCGTCACGTTGATTTCGGACATCACGCTGCCGTCGTCATCATCCTCGGAGGATTTGACGTTCATGCCCATGACGGGTCTCCCGGAAACTCAGAAGGAAGCGGCTTGACGCCGCTTCAGGCCGGCTTGCGCTTGGACAGCTTGCCCGAGAACACGCCGATGGCGGTGGCGAGGCGGCCGTTGTAGCGGGAGAGGTCGGTGGTGAACTTGTTGTAGGCCAGGATGGCCGGAATGGCGGCGGCCAGACCGATACCGGTGGCGAACAGCGCTTCGGCGATGCCGGGAGCGACGGTGGACAGCGAGGTGTCCTTCATCGCGCCGATCTGGGTGAAGGTGTTCATGATGCCCCAGACGGTGCCGAACAGGCCGATGAAGGGCGAGGACGAACCCACCGAGGCCAGGAACGGCAGCATGAACTGCATGCGACGGGCTTCGTTGCTGGCTTCCAGGCGCATGGCGGTGGCGATGCGGTCGCGCACTTCGTGCAGACCTTCGTGCTCGTGTTCACCGGAGCCGTCCTTCCACTCGGCGACGCCGGCCTTGAACACATCGGCGATCGGATGCGTCGAAGCCTGGCTGTGGCTGATCAGGCCATCAACATCGCCGCTTTCAAGCGCGTCTTCGAGGCCATCCAGGGCGGCCTTCGACTTCTTGAAGTCGAACCACTTGATGAAGGCCACGGCCCAGCTCCACACCGAGAACAGCACCAGCAGCAGCATCACGCCCTTGACCAGCGGCGTCGACTGCATGAACAGGTGGGTGAAGGACATATTGGTAACAGCAGCAGCGGCGGTGGTCGGATCCACGAGAGACACTCCCGATAAAGAGGTTTCAAGAAAAGCGCCGAAAGGCGCGTGGGCGCGGTGCGCCAAATTGGTGCGTAGAGCGCGATGGTATGGGCTTCGCGAGCAGGCAGCAACCGACGGGCGCCGGGTCCAGGCCTACTAGCAACGCCTATGCCAGTAGCGAGAGGACACGCGCCTCGACATTCTCCACGGTGAATCCGAAGTGTTTGAGCACCGCCGCCATCGGTGCCGACTCGCCAAAGCTGTCGATCCCGAGCACCGCATCGGCGAGTCCGCGCCAGTAGTGGCTGACGCCCGCCTCCACCGCCAGCCGCTTGAGGCCGTCCGGCAGCACCGCCTTGCGGTAGTCGGCGTCCTGGGCCAGGAAGCGTTCGACGCAGGGCAGCGACACCACCCGCACCGGCTTGCCCTTGGCGGCCAGCGCCTTGGCGGCGTCCACCGCCAGCGGCACTTCCGAGCCGGTGGCGAGGATCACCGCCTGCGGCGCCTCGGCCGGCTCCCACAGCACGTAGCCACCGCGCGCAGCCAGGGCTGCGTGATCGCCAGCGTGCGCCTGCGGCGGCAGGTTCTGGCGGGTGAGGATCAGCAACGAGGGGCCGGTCTGGTGCTCCAGGGCGGCGGTCCAGGCCACCGCAGTCTCGAAGGCATCGGCCGGGCGCCAAAGCTGCACGTTGGGGATCAGCCGCAGCGTCGCGAGGTGTTCCACCGGCTGGTGGGTGGGGCCGTCCTCGCCGAGGGCGACCGAGTCGTGGGTGTAGACATAGATCACCCCCAGCTTCATCAGCGCCGACAGCCGCAGGGCGTTGCGCGCGTAGTCGGAGAACACCAGGAAGGTGCCGCCGAAGGGCCGCAAGCCGCCATGCAGGTATTGGCCATTCATCGCCGCCGACATGGCGAATTCACGCACGCCGTAGTTGACGTAGTTGCCACCCAGGCTGCCGTGGCGCAGCGAAACATGGCCCTTGAAGTCGGTGCCGTTGGACTCCGAGAGGTCGGCGGAGCCGCCGAACAGCTCCGGCAGCTTGGCGGCCAGAGCCTCGATCACCGCCTTGCTGGACTTGCGGGTGGCGTTGGGTTTGTCCGCCTTGGCCTGCTCGGCGATCAGGGCGTCGGCGAAGCCGCGCCAGTCGGCCGGCAGGGCGCCCTGGATCCGCCGCTGGAACTCTGCGGCTTCGGCCGGAAACTGCTTCGCGTAGGCGTCGAACACGCCATTCCAGGCCTGCTGCTTGGCCGCGCCCTTGGCGCGAGCGTCGTAGGCCGCGTAGACCTCGGCGGGAATCTCGAACGGGCCGTACTTCCAGCCCAGTTGCTCGCGGGTCTTGGCGATTTCTTCCGCACCCAGCGGCGCGCCGTGGCTGGACTCCTTGCCCTGCTTGGCGGGCGAACCGAAGCCGATGATGGTCTTGCAACAGACCAGCGTCGGACGGTCGCTGGACTTGCGCGCGGTGTCCAGCGCCAGCTGGATTTCTTTGGCGTCGTGGCCGTTGACGTTGCGCACCACCTGCCAACCGTAGGCCTCGAAGCGGGCCGGGGTGTCATCGCGGAACCAGCCGTGCACCTCGCCGTCGATGGAGATGTTGTTGTCGTCGTAGAACACCACCAGCTTGCCCAGGCCCAGCGCACCGGCCAGCGAGCAGGCCTCGTGACTGATGCCCTCCATCAGGCAGCCGTCGCCGGCAAAGACGTAGGTGCGGTGATCGACCAGAGGCAGGCCGTCGCGGTTGTACTTGGCCGCCAGATTGGCCTCGGCGATGGCCATGCCGACCGCCATCGCGATGCCCTGTCCGAGCGGACCGGTGGTGGTCTCCACCCCCGGGGTCATGCCGTATTCCGGGTGACCCGGCGTCTTGGAGTGCAGCTGGCGGAAGTTCTGCAGCTCGCCGATCGGCAGGTCGTAGCCGGACAGGTGCAGCAGCGCGTACAGCAGCATCGAGCCATGGCCGTTGCTGACCACGAAGCGGTCGCGGTTGAACCAGTTCGGGTCGGCGGGGTTGTGGTTGAGCACGTCGTTCCACAGCACCTCGGCGATGTCGGCCATACCCATCGGCATTCCGGGGTGGCCGGAATTGGCCTTCTGGACAGCATCCATGGCCAGCGCACGGATGGCGTTGGCAAGTTCGAAACGGGAGGTCATGCGCGGGCTCGGCGGACGGCGGGAGGTACAACTTTGTCGCCTATTGTCCCCAGAGCCGGACGGTGGAGGCAAGGCGCGCACTACAATTACCGCCACAAACGGCAATCCAGCCCAGGGGAAATTCCAAGGTGCGCACTCAACGCGAATTCGGTCCGCAGCGGATCATGGTCACCGGCGGCGCCGGTTTCATCGGCTCCCACCTCTGCGAGCGCCTGCTGGCGCGCGGCGACGAGGTGCTCTGCGTCGACAACTTCTACACCGGCAGCCGCGCCAACATCGAGTCGCTGCTGACCCATCCACGCTTCGAGCTGATGCGGCACGACATCACCATGCCGCTATATGTGGAAGTGGACCAGATCTACAACCTGGCCTGCCCGGCCAGCCCGATCCACTACCAGTTCGACCCGGTGCAGACCACCAAGACCTCGGTGCACGGCGCGATCAACATGCTGGGCCTGGCCAAGCGCATGAAGTGCCGGATCTTCCAGGCCTCCACCAGCGAGGTCTACGGCGACCCGGAAGTGCATCCGCAGCCGGAAAGCTACTGGGGCCATGTCAATCCGATCGGCTACCGCTCCTGCTACGACGAAGGCAAGCGCTGCGCGGAGACCCTGTTCTTTGATTACCACCGCCAGCACAAGGTCGACATCAAGGTGGCGCGCATCTTCAACACCTACGGGCCGAAGATGCACCCCAACGATGGCCGCGTGGTCAGCAACTTCATCATGCAGGCGCTGCTGGGCCGGCCGATCACCATCTATGGGGAAGGCCTGCAGACCCGTTCGTTCTGCTATGTCGACGACCTGGTGGAAGGCTTCATGCGCCTGATGGACTCGCCCGCCGGCATCACCGGCCCGATCAATCTCGGTAACCCCGGCGAGTTCACCATGATCGAGCTGGCGCAGCTGGTCATTGAGTTGACCCACTCCAAGAGCAGCCTGGTGCATCAGCCGCTGCCGCCAGACGACCCCAAGCAGCGTCGCCCGGACATCCGCCTCGCCAAGGAAAAACTGGCCTGGGAACCCAAGGTGTCGCTGCGCGAGGGCCTGACCAAGGCGATCCCTTATTTCGAACAGGTACTCCGCCAGGGGCGGCGCGCGACCGCCGCCTGAGCCCGCCTCGCTGACTGCCGCCCGGGCCGGCCCAGGCTGAACGGATGCGGGGATCGCGCCGTCGCTACCTGCTGCTGTCGCTGCTGGCCCTGCCCTGCCTGCTGGCACTGGGCGGCTGGGCCTGGAGCGCCAGACAGGGACTGGAGCAGCCGGCGCCGCGCGACGAGTTCGGCTATCTCGGCTCCACCGGCTGCCAGTCCTGCCATGCCGACCATCACGCCAGCTGGAGCCGTACCTACCACCGGACCATGACCCAGGAAGCCAGCGCCAAGTCGGTGCAGGGCGCCTTCGATGGACAGGTGGTGAGCTACTGGGGCCAACCGGTACGGCCGACCCGGAAGAACGGCGAGTTCGTGTTCGAGTACCTGGACCGCCGTGGCCGGGTCGGGGCCACGGTGCCGGTGGCGCGCACGGTCGGTTCGCACCGCTACCAGCAATACCTGGCCGCAGCCCCGGGCGGCCGCTACCAGCGCCTGCCGCTGATCTGGCACAACGGCGAGCAGCGCTGGATCCACTACAACGGCGCCTTCCTCTACGACGACGCCCAGCGCTTCGACCAGCACGCGGCGACCTGGAACCCCAACTGCATCTACTGCCACAACACCGGCCCGGAACCGCGTATCACCAACGCCGATGAGCTGTTCCAGCGGCTCAAGCGCGGCGAGCGCTTCAACTACCTGAACGAGGCGCACTGGGACAGCCAGGTCGCGGAACTGGGCATCGCCTGCGAGACCTGCCACGGCCCCGGCGCCCAGCACGCGGCCGCCAACCGCAATCCGGTGCGCCGCTACTGGCTGCACCTGAGCCAGCGCGCCGATCCCAGCATCGTCAATCCCCGCCGTCTGAGCCCGGAGCGCGCCGCCCAGGTCTGCGGCCAGTGCCACGGCCAGCGCCTGCCAGCGCGGCCGGAGCTGGTGGACCGCTGGCTGAGCCGTGGCCCGACCTACCGGGCCGGCGACGACCTGCAGGCCCATGTCCGACTGGTCACCCGCGACACCCCGGTGCCGGCGGGCGATCCCGATACCTTCAAGCTGCGCTTCTGGCAGGACGGCACTCCACGGCTGTCCGCCTACGAACTGCAAGGGCTGATGCAATCGAGCTGCTATACCCAGGGCGGTGCTACCTGCATCGGCTGCCATTCCGCGCACGGCGGCGATCCCGCCGGGATGATCAGCGCTGAAAACCGCCAGGGGGCGGCCTGCCAGGGCTGCCACCAGGGCATCGAGCAAGCACTGCCCGCGCACCGGCAGCACGCCGCCAGCGGCGCGAAGACCAACTGCGTCGATTGCCACATGCCCAAGCTCGCCTATGGGGTGATGGAGATCCACCGCAGCCACCGCATCCAGAATCCCGCGCCCGTCGCCAACGCCACCGCCCAGCGGCCGGATGCCTGCACCGGCTGCCACGGCGACCGCAGCGCCGACTGGGCGCAGGCCGCTTTGCAACAGTGGCGCGGCGAGGCGGGCGTCGCGGTGCCGACCACGGCACTCCCGGAGAACCTGCGACAGCTGTTCGCGGGCGATCCGGTACAGCGCGCGGTGGCGGCACGCCTGGCGGGTGCCGAGGACAGCGCACTGACCCCGGTGGCGCGTCATGCCCAACTGCCGCTGCTGTTCGCCGCCATGGAGGACCGCTACCCCGCCGTCCGGCGCTTTGCCTGGCTATCGGCGCGGCAGACAGCGAGCGTGCTCGGCGACAACCGCCTGCAGCTGGCCCTGGGCCAGTTCGACTTCATCGCCGAGGCGCCGCGACGCGCCGAGGTGCTGACTGTGATTCGCAGTCAATTCCGGCCGGCTCCGGTCGTCGACCGGATGGGCGGCCTGCTGCTCGGCGACGGCGGCGGCGACGCCGCACGAATCGCCGAGCTGCGCGCCCAGGCCGACGGCCGCGCCATCAATATCGGAGAGTAAGCGTATGGCCCAGAAACCCGCCCCAACGGCGCCCGCCGCCCAGGCCGCGCTGGAAACGGCGATCCGCGCCCAGCTGCGCTACGGGACAAGCGCCCTGCTGCTGTTCCTGCTCGGCGGCCTGTCGCTGGAGTTCCTGCATCTGATCAAGGCGCCCTGGTATCTCGACCACCACCTGCGCCGCGAACTCTGGGTGCTGGGCCATGCCCACGGCGCCCTACTGGCGCTGCTCAATCTGGTCTGGGTAGTGGTACTGCCCAGGCTGCCGGCGGCGGCGCGCGGCGCCTGGGCCTTGCGCTGGGGCGCCGCCCTGGTGCCGGCCGGCTTCCTGCTCGGCGGCATCGGCAATGGCGAGAGCGATCCTTCGCTGGCGATCATCGCCACGCCGATTGGTGCCGCACTGCTGGTCTTCGCGCTGTTCGACACGGCACGCGCGGCCTGGCGCCGTCCGGCCGGCGGCTAGCGCGGCGCATGGCTTAAGCTCGGGGCATTCCCTTGGAGATCGCCCCGATGTATCGCCTTACCCTCCTCCGCACCGGCCTGCTGCTGGCCACCGCCGCCAGCCTCTCGGCCTGCGCCTTGGTACGCCCGGCCAGCCCGCCGACGCCGGCGCTCAACGACGCCCTGGCCACCCGCATCCAGTCCGCCGAGCAAACCCAGGCCGCCCTGGTGCAGGCGCTGTTTCGCGCCAAGCGCGCCGAGGCGGACCGCTTCATCGACAACGTCTGGACCCCGGTCTTCCTCGACAATCTCGCGACCCGCCCCGAGGTCCGGCAGGTGCTGAAGAACAATCGCAGTCGCGGCAAGACCGGCGCCAAGCCGGCAGACCCGGCGCTGGCGATGGATCTGATTCCGGCGGCGCGGGTGGAGATCGAGCAGCGCCGCGCCCGTCTGCAGGCGCCGATCGCGGCGCTGGAACAGCGGGTTCTGCAGCGGCTGTCCGAGCAGACCCGGGCGATGGATGCCATCAACGCCGCCTTGAGCGCCAATGCCCAGGCCGGCAGCGCGCAACTGCCGACGGCGGTGATGCAGACCAAGGCACCCACCGCCGCCGCGATTCGCGAGCTGTTCGTCAGCGTCGACAGCGCCCTCGCCCGACTACAGAGCGAGGCGCCGCGCTCGGCCAAGCTGCTGGCGGCGTTCCCCAAGCTGGCCGAGGACTTCGAGCGCCGCCTGAATGAGGCGGGCTTGCTGCTCAACTAGCGCGGTCAGGCCGCGCTCATCGCTCAGCCGAAGCGCAGATTGACGCCGACGTAGAGACTGCGTCCCGGCAGCGGGTAGACGTCCTTGAGGAAGGAGGTGGCGCGGCGCGCTTCCTCGTCCAGCAGGTTGCGGCCGCGCAGGAACCAAGTGGTCTCGGTGCCGGCCAGCGGCAACCGGTAGGAGAGATCCGCCGACAGCAGGCGATAGCCGGCGGTCGGACCGTCCAGCGCGTAGTGGTTCTGATCCGCGACCTGGGTCAGCGTCAGCTCGCCCGAGAGGCCACCGTGGCTGGCATCGAGCCCCAGCCCGTAACGCGGCGGGGTGATGCGCGGCAGATCGCCGCCGTCCTTCAGGGCGCCACGCACCAGATCGCCGAATACCCGGCCACTGAGTTTCACCGGCCCAGCCAGAAACTTGTAGCGTGCCTCGGCTTCGGCGCCGTAGAAGCGGGCGTCGGCCTGGCGATAGTCGGCCAGCACGAAGGCCTCGTCGCCGGCGGCGTCGGCGCGCAGGAAGCTGCCTTCCGGGTCGACCAGCGCCACGCTCTGCCCCGGCGCTGGCGTCTCGCCAGAATCGCTGCCGTCGGCATTTCGGCCGTCGGCCGGCGCCTCGACCAGATACACGAAGTTGCGGATCTGTTCGTAGTAGGCATTGGCGGTCCAGGTCCAGCGGCCGGCGTGGCGGTCCAGCCCCACTTCGAAATTGCTGGCGACTTCCTTGCGTAGATCCTGGTTGCCGCGCTCGTACACCCCAGTCGCCCCATGCGGCCCGAAGGCATATAGCTCTTCCGGCGTCGGCGCCCGTTCGGAGCGGGCGAGGTTGAGGCGCAGATGGGTCTGGGCGTCGAGATTGAACAGCCCGCCGGCCGACAGGCTGATCGGCAGATAGTCGCGGTCGGGCGAGGGCAGGCCGCTGCGCGGGTCGATCTTGCTGGCCACCGGCGCGTGCTGGGCCGACTCTACCCGCGCGCCCACCTCCAGTTGGCCGGGCACCAGCCACTGGAACGGCATGCGCTCGACCACGAACAATCCGATCTGGTCGGATTCGGTCTTGGGCGTCAGCGCCTCGTCGCCGCGCGCGTCGAACAGGCGGTGATTGGCCTGCACGCCGACCACGCCGTGGAAGCGGCCCAGGGGCGCGTGCTCGGCCTCGACGCGCAGTTCCTGCTCCTGGTTGTAGAACTTGGTCCCGGGCTCGCCCGGCGCCTCGAACTCGGTGTGGGTATAGACATTCACGCCCAGCCGCGCACGCAGGCGCGTCCAGCCCGGCAACGGGTCCTGCAGCACTCCCTTGGCGTCGAAGCGGGTCTGCTTGGCGTCGATGTAGGCGGTGGGCTCGGCGGGCAGGCCGTACTGGCTGGCGAAGCTGGACAGCGAAGCGGCGAGCAGACCGGTCTCGCCGACCCGCGAATAGCTCAGGGCGCCCGATTGACTCTCGACCTGGCTGTTGGGCACCCGCCCCTCGGTGCCGCTGCCGTCGCTGGCGGAGTTGCCGGGGATACGGAACAGGTCGGTGGAACGGCCGGAGAAGTCGGCATGGAACTGGTTCTTGCCCTGGCCGTAGTTCAGCTCGGTGCGGCCGGTGAAGTCGCGGCCGTTGTCGCCGTAGCTCAACTCAGTCTCGTTGCCGAGGCCCGGGCTGACCTGCTCGGCGAGGCGGCCATCGACGACATTGACCACACCGGCCGAAGCGGCGGAGCCGTAGATCAGCGAGGCCGGTCCCTTGATGATCTCCACCTGCTCGGCGTGGCCGGGATCAATCGACACTGCGTGATCGTCGGACACCGAGGACACGTCCATGGCCGAGAGACCGTCGCTGAGCACCAGCACCCGCGAACCGCCCAGGCCGCGAATCACCGGCCGGCCGACCCCAGGACCGAAATCGGTGGTCGAGACACCCAGCTCGCCCTCCAGCACTTCGCCCAGCGTGGACCGGCGCTTGCGGTCCAGCTCGGCGCCCTGGAGCACCTCCACCGGCTGCACCAGCGCGTCCGGGTCGCCCTTGAACGGCGAGGCCTGGACGGTCACCCGCTCCAGCACCACCGGCGAAGCCTCGTCGGCAGCATGGAGGGGCGCAATCCACAGCGTGGGAAAAGCCGCCGCAGCAAGCGCCAGCGGTGCGGGACGGAAGAAGGAAGGGAGTGGCATGAGCAATCCAGGAAGGGCTGAGTGGCGACCTGATAATGTTATATCGTTTCACAAACAAATCGTGCAAGCCCCTCGCAGCCGCACATCAGCGCGCCTCGGCCCCATCACGCCATCACGCCACCACTCAGTCACTCAGTCACTCAGCCGCTTAGCCGCTTAGCCGCTTAGCCGCTTAGCCGCTTAGCCGCTTAGCCGCTTAGCCGCTTAGCCGCTTAGCCGCTTAGCCGCTTAGCCGCTTAGCCGCCCAGGCTAGGCCTGGAAGGGGGCCTGCGGCCCCTGCCCCGCAGACAGGATGCGGTCGCGGAACCAGGCCAGCGCCCGGCCGTCCTCGGCGGTGCGCCAGGCCACCCGCAGCGCGCTCGCCGAGCGACCACCCTCGACCTCGCGGCTGACCAGCCGCCCGGCGCGCAGATGCTCCGCCGCCAGGTGCGAAGGCACGAAGCCGACGCCTAGGCCGGCCAGCTGCGCCGCGATCTTGGCTTCCAGGTTCGGCACATGCAGCGTCTCCTGTGCCGGCTGCAGGTTCACCGTCCGCGCCTCGATGCGCCGCGAGGAGTCGGACACCACCACCGCCCGGTGGCGGGCAATGTCGCTGGAGCGCAGCGGCTCCGGCAGGGCCGCCAGCGGATGCCCGGGCGCCATCACGAACACGAAGGCCTCGATCTGTATCCATTCGCGACTGACCAGGCCGAAGCCGCCCGGCGGCTCGCCGGGCACACCAATGGCGAGGTCGGCGCGGCGGTCGATCAGCGCATCCCAGCCGCCGCCGAGGATTTCCTGGGTCAGCTTCAGGCGGGTGGTGCAGCCCAGCGCATCGAACTCGCGGATGATCGGGAACAGCCACTGCATCGGCACCACGTTGTCCACCGCGATGCTCAACTGCGGCTCCCAACCCTCGCCCAGACGCTTGATGCGCCGCTCCACGCCCTCGGCCTGGCGCAGCAGATCGCGGCCCTGTTCCAGCAGCATGCGGCCAATCGGCGTCAGCACCGCGCGCTTGCCGCTGCGGTCGAACAACTGCACGTCGAGGTCGGACTCCAGCTTCTGCATGGTGTAGGTCAGCGCCGAGGGCACCTTGTGCAAAGCCTCGGCGGCCTTGGCGAAGCTGCCTTCGGTGGCGATGGCATCGAGGGCCAGCAGGGCGTCCAGGGTCAGGCGCATGGCGAATCTCTCGGGTTCAACAGCATTGAACTATCGGCTCAAAACCTTCCGCTTTAGAGCGGCATTGGTCAAGCCTATATTGCTTTCACAGCTTCAAAACTTTTGGAGAATTACCGTGATCCAGCTCCGCCGCTCCGCCGACCGAGGCCATGCCGAACACGGCTGGCTGGAGGCCCGCCACAGCTTCTCGTTTTCCGAGTACTACGACCGCCGCTGGATGGGCTACTCCAATCTGCGCGTCATCAACGAGGACCGCGTCGCGCCCGGCACCGGCTTCGCGACCCACGGCCACCGCGACATGGAGATCATCACCTACCCGCTGTCTGGCACCGTGCGCCACCAGGACTCCACCGGCGGCTCCGGTCTGATCCGCCACGGCGAGCTGCAGGTGATGCACGCCGGCAGCGGCATCCGCCACAGCGAGATGAATGGCAGCTACAGCGAGCCTTTGCACCTGCTGCAGATCTGGATCGAGCCCAATGAAGTGGGCGTGAAGCCGGGCTACGAGCAGTCGGCCCTGGACGCCGAAACCCTGTCGCAGGGCTTCGTGCGGGCGGTGGCGCCGGCCAACGAGACGGGTGCGGAAGCGGCGCCGTTCCACATCCACGCCGACGCCGGGCTGTCGCTGGCCTGGCCGAAAGCCGGCAGCGCGATCGAGCAGCCGCTGCGCACCGGCCGCCGTCACTACCTGCACCTGGCGCGCGGCGAAGTGCGGCTGGGCGAGCAGACGCTGTCGTCCGGCGACGCCGCGCTGATCGAGGGCGAGTCGGTGCTGGCGCTGGTCGCCGAGACCGACTCCGAACTGCTGCTGTTCGATCTGCCCTAAGCCGACGGCGCAGATCATCCGACCCCGACGGGCGACGCGCCCGCCGGGGTTTTTACTGGCCGCCGCCGAAGGCCAGCGCGAAGTGCAGCGTGAAGTCGGGCGCGGTGTAAACCGCGAGGTCTTCCTGGATCGCCAGCTCCAGCCGGCCGAGCCTGGTGGGCAGGCGCAGGCCGAAGGCCAGTTGCAGGCTGTCATCGCCGAGCGGCTCCAGTTCGGAGTCCTGATACAGGGCGCTGTGCGCGTCGAGTTGCACAACCGCCTCGGTGGCGCCCAGCAGGGACGGCCACAAGGGGCCGCTGAAGCTGGCGCCCGCCACCGCCACCAGGGGCTGTTGCAACTCGCCCAGCGGACCACCAGTCGCGCTGGCGGAGAGACCACCGGAAAGACTCAGCCGGTAGCGCTCGGTCTCGCCCAGCCCGAGGCTGTAGTCGGCCCAGAGCGCGCCGCCGGCATGCCCGCCGCTCAAACGGTCGGCGTCGCCGGTGGGCAGTTGCAGCAGAGCGCGCACGACCCAGCGCTCGCCGAGCGCCGCCGCCAGGCTCAGGCGGGCGTCGCCGAGGCCGCTGTCGCCCTCGCTCAGATTCAGCAAGGTCTGCCCGTTTCGCTGGTAGCGGATCAGGTAGCGATCGCGCGGCGCGTTCTCGCGGCCGCCATTGGGCAGGCCGAAGGCGTCGTGCCAGTTCTCGATCAGCGAATCCAGGCTGCCGCCGCCGCTGCTGAGCAGGGGCAGCTCCAGCCCCCATTCCCAGCCGTTCACCGACACCACGCTGCCGCCGAAGCCGCGCCGGTAGCGCAATGCGTAGCGCTGGGTTTCGGCATCCAGGCTCAGGCTCTCGGCGCCGGACTGCGCCTCGTAGTACTCGCTGGACCAGTCCAGCGCGATCTGCGTCCGCGACTCCCCGGCCGCCAGCACCGGCGCGGCATTCAGCGCCGGCAGCGCCGCAGCGCGCGCCAGGCTGGACTGGTTAAACAGCGCATAGCCCTCGGCCTGGGCGGCACCAGCGGCAAGCAGCGAAGCAGCGAACAGGGCAGCGCGCATGGATAGCAAGTTTGAATTGAGGGCGGGAGTAAAGCCTATCAGCCGGACGAGGCCGGGGGTCATTCGCTTCCGCTATCATCGCGCGCCATTTGTCCACAACGGCGCCACGAACCTCCGCTGCAATGAAGCTGGTCACTGAAAATCTGCGGATCGCCTCCGTCAGTCCCGTCTCCACCCCTGCCCAGGTGCAGGCCGAGCTGCCGCTGCTGGAAGCCGCCGCCAATACCGTCGCCGTCGCCCGCGCCGCCATCCAGCGCGTGCTCTCCGGCGAGGACGACCGCCTGCTGGTGATCGTCGGCCCCTGCTCGATCCACGACACCCAGGCGGCGCTGGAGTACGCCAGCAAGCTCGCCCTCGCCCGCGACCGTTACGCCGGCGAGTTGCTGATCGTGATGCGCGTGTACTTCGAGAAGCCGCGTACCACGGTCGGCTGGAAAGGCCTGATCAACGACCCCGGCCTGGACGACAGCTTCCAGATCGACCGTGGCCTGCGCACCGCGCGCGAGTTGCTGCTGACGCTGAATACCCGTGGCATGCCGGCGGGCGTGGAGTTTCTCGACATCCTCACGCCGCAGTACCTGGCCGACCTGGTCAGCTGGGGCGCGATCGGCGCGCGCACCACCGAGAGCCAGTTGCACCGCGAGATGGCCAGCGGCCTGTCCTGCCCGGTGGGCTTCAAGAACGGCACCGACGGCAGCGTCAAGATCGCGGTCGATGCCTGTCTCTCGGCCAGCCATCCGCACCGCTTCCTGTCGCTCACCCAGACCGGCCAGGTGGCGATCTTCCAGACCCGTGGCAACCCCGACTGCCACCTGATCCTGCGCGGCGGCAATCGCGGCCCCAACTTCGACGCCGCCAGCGTCGATGCCGCCTGCGCCGAGCTGAAGAAGGCCGGCCTGCGCGAGCAGCTGATGATCGACTTCAGCCACGCCAACAGCCAGAAGCAGCACCAGAAGCAGATCGAGGTCGGCCACGACGTCGCCCAGCGCCTGGCCGCCGGCGAGCGGCGCGTCACCGGCGTGATGATCGAAAGCCATCTGGTCGCCGGCCGCCAGGACATCAAGCCGGGCGTCAGCCTCAACTACGGCCAGAGCATCACCGACGCCTGCATTGCCTGGGACGACACCGAAGCCCTGCTGGCGACCCTCGCCGAAGGCGTTGCCAAGCGGCGCGGCGGCTAGGACGCCGCCGGTTCGCAGCCGCCGCCCCCGCGCAGCGGCTGCGGACTTTGCCCTGCGGTCATTAGCTGCGCAGTAGCGCATCGAGGCCTGGGGCGGCGGTGGCCGGCTAGCGGTAGATCTCCACCGGATAGCTCAGCTCGAGACGCGGCTGCACCATGGATTCCGGGATGCGCGGAAACGGCGCCGCCGCGCGCACGATGTCCGCCGCGCGCCGCGCGGCTTCGGCCGGCACCGTTTCCGAGGCGTAGATATCGAGCACCGCGCCACGGCGGTCGACCACGAACTTCATCCGCACCGTCATCCGAGGCGTGGCCTTCACCGCTTCCGCCAGGGCGCGCTGGTTGGTGGCCTTGAGCTGTGCCGTGAGGCGCGCGAAATACTCGGCGCGGTTGCGGGTGTAGTCACCGCCAGACTCAGCGCCGGACGCGCTGGCCTCGGGCGCCGGCGGCGCGTCCAGCGGATAGGTGGTGATGCCGGCCGGCGCCGCTGGTGGCAACGGGCGCGGTTCGACCAGCGGCTTGCGGCTTGCCGGCGGCGGGGTCGGCGCCAGCGGCCCCTGCGGCGGCAGCAGGCCGCGCAGATCGGGACTGGTGCGCGACGGCAGTTCCACCCGCGCACTGCGCTGGGCCTCCTCGGCGGCGCGACGGATGGCGAGATCCAGCTCCGCTTCGTCCTGTTGGGTCGGCAGGCGCAGCGGCGCCTGCGGGAGCGGGAGCGGCAACTCCTCCGCGTCCTCGGGCGTCGCCGCCGCCAGCAAGGGGCTGGCCGGCGGTGGCGCGGCCCGCGCCGCGCGGGCGGGACGCGGCGTCCGCGCTGGCGCGCCGCGCGCCTCGACATCCGGCAGCCGCACCACCTCGGGGACGATGGCCGCAGTCAGCGCCGCGCTCAGGGAGGCGCCGGAAAGCTTCGTGCTCAGGCTCAGGAAACCACGCCCCGGCGGCGCCGGCTTGGGGAAGAAGTTGTCGGGCAGCGGCGGCGGCAGGTCCTCCGGCGAGCGGCTGCTGAGCTTGGTGGCCAGTTCCCAGCGCTTGCTCGGCGGCAGGGGCGGCTCCGGCGCCAGCTGCACCACGGTCTCGCGGACCGTCTCCGGCTGCAGCGCCGCCGCCACCCGCGCACGCAGATCACCGGCGTACTGCCAGGCCAGCAGCGCATGCAGGGCCAGCGCGATCAGCAGCGCCCATCGCAGGCGGCGGGAGTTCTTTGACGGCATTGCGCGATTGTAGAAGGGCGGTCGGGGCTTGGCGGTGTGAAGCGGGCTAGAGCGCGCGGGCGCTGACTGCAAAAAGAACGTAGCCGCTGGCCGTCGCCCCGGGCAGGCTCGTCCCGTCGCCACGGCGGCTGCGCCGCCCAGAAGTGGCTCCCGCACCCATTCCAACAAGAAGGGGGCCGTTGGCCGTCGCTTCCAGCGAGTTCGTCCCATCGCCACGGCGGCTGCGCCGCCCAGAAGTGGCTCCCGCACCCATTCCAACAAGAAGGGGGCCGTTGGCCATCGCTTCCGGCAAGTTCGTCCCGTCGCCACGGCGGCTACGCCGCCCAGAAGTGGCTCCCGCACCCATTCCAACAAGAAGGGGGCCGTTGGCCATCGCTTCCGGCAAGTTCGTCCCGTCGCCACGGCGGCTACGCCGCCCAGAAGTGGCTCCCGCACCCATTCCAACCAAGAAGGGGGCCGTTGGCCCCCTTCTTGTTGGAAACGCCGTGTCGCCACTTCACCAATGCTCACCCTTGAAGATGTTGGCGAATACCGTTTGTTCGAGGGTGAGCTTCTCGCCGCCGTCCTTCTTGCCCTTGGCGGCGCTCGACGAGGGGAACAGCTGGAAGCCCTTGGACAGCACCCAGTCGTTGGCCTTGGGCCAGATCGCATAGCTCACTGCCGCAGCGGTGCCGACCGTGGTGGCGATGCTCTTCGGCCGGTCGAGGATGGCCTTGACCACGGTGTCGGCAGCATCTTCCGGACTCCAGGTCGGGATGTAGTCGTACATCTTGGTCGGCGCGATCATCGGCGTGCGCACCAGCGGCATGTAGATCGCCGTGGTGTGGATGTTGCGCGCCTTCACCTCCGCCGACAGGCAGCGGGTATAGGCATCGAGCGCGGCCTTGCTGGCGACGTAGGCGGAGAAGCGCGCGGCATTGGCGAGCACGCCGATAGAGCTGATGTTGATGATGTGGCCGCTCTTCTGCTTGGCCATCGCCGGCAGCAGATTCATGATCAGCCGCACCGCGCCGAAGTAGTTGAGCTGCATGGTGCGCTCAAAGTCATGGAAGCGGTCGAAGCTCTCGAACACCGCGCGGCGGATCGAGCGGCCGGCGTTGTTGATCAGCACATCGACATGACCGAAGTCGCGCAGCACCTCGGCGCTCATGCGGTCGATGTCGGTCAGGCTGTTGAGGTCGCAGGGGTAGACATGCGCCTCGCCGCCGGCCTTCTCCAGGATCGCCTTGGTTTCCTCCAGCTTGTCGCGGGTGCGCGCCACCAGGATCACCTTGGCGCCGGCAGCGGCGATCTTCTTGGCGGCCGCGAAACCAATGCCGGAAGAGGCTCCGGTAATCAGCACCACCTTGCCGGACAGCTTCTGGCGCAGGCGCGGCGGGATCTTCACCTTCAGATCCAGCTGCAGCTCCCAGTACTGCCAGAGCTTGTCGGCGTAGTGCTTGATGTCCGGGCAGACAATGCCAGTCCCCTTGAGCGCGCGGCGCGCCTCGCGGTCGTCGAACACCGCCTGGTTGAAGGCATAGCCGAGCACCGACAGCGGCACGCCCAGGGCATCGGCGATCTTCTGCTCGTTGCGGCCGGAGATCGACTTGCCGACCCGGCCCATGAACTTCTTCACCGAAGCCGGCAGCGCCGGGATGTCGAGCCGCGCCCCGAACTCCGGGCCGTGCGCCGCCTCCAGGAAGCATTGCAGCAGATCGCCGACGGTCGGCGACTGCGACTGCATCAGGTGGAAGCACTGGCCGTCGAGCTTTGGCATGTGGGCAATGGCGTCCATCGCCGCCGCCACGTAGTCCACCGGCGCGATCGCCACCTTGCCGCCCTCGATGCCCAGCAGCGGCAGCCACTTCGGCACCTTGTAGCTGATCTTCTGGATCGCCTTGGCGAAGTAGTAGGGGCCGTCGATCTTGTCCATCTCGCCGGTCTCGCTGTGGCCGACGACCACGCCCGGACGGTAGATGCGCCAAGGCGCCGCGCACTCGTTGCGGACGATGGCCTCGCTCTGGAACTTGGTGCGGTAATAGGGGTGATTGGTGGTCTGCCCCTCGTCGAACATGGTCTCCTTGAAGATGCCCACATAGTCGCTGCCGGCCACCGCAACGCTGGAGACATGGTGCAGGCGCACCGGACCACCGAGATCGTTGACGAAGGCGACCAGGTTGCGCGTGCCCTCGTTGTTGATGCGGTCGCCCTGCTCGTCGCTCATGGTCATGTCGTAGACCGCAGCGAGGTGGAAGACGTGGTCGATCTTGCCGGCCAGCTTCTTGAAATCGGCGGGCGAGACCAGGCCCGGCTCGGTAATGTCGCCCGGCACCATCACCAGCTTCTTGCCGGCCTCGCCGTAGCGCTCCTTGAGCTCCTCGAACTTGGCGACCGAGGACGGACGCACCAGCACGTGAACCTTGGCGCCCTCGCGGGCGAGCAGTTTTTCCAGCAGGAACTTGCCGATGAAGCCAGTGGCGCCGGTGACGAAATAGTTCATGGACCTTCCTCTCTCCATAGACGCGCCGTTCTGGGAGCGCGCAACAAAAGTCTATAGGAGCGCAGGCCCGGCCGGGCTCAACCCGGCCCGTCCCAGCGATACACCGCTTCCAGCTCCACCAACAGATCCTGCCGGCAGATGTCGCCCTGCAGCAGCGTCCAGGGCAGGCCGTGCGCCAGCCGGCGCTCGAAGGCCGCGCGCACTGCCTCGGCGTGCTCGGCGTGGCGCAGGTAGACCTTGAAGCTTTCCGGCGTCCACATCGGCTCGCCGACATCGGGGAAGTGGCTCACCGCCGCGTGGCGCAGCAGCGCCTCGACATTCACCGCCGCCTCGTCGAGCTGGGCCAGCACATCGCCGGCATGGCGGGTGGCGTGACCGACGATGCTGGCAGTGCCGGACACCAGCAGGCGGGCGGCGGCCCCGGCGCCGCTCTCGTCGCGCAGCAGCATGGCGCGGGTGAAGCTGGGGCTGCGCGGACCGTACTGGCGCGGATAACGGAAGGCGGCGACCTGGCGCGGGTTCTCCAGCGCGACGCCGGGTTTGCGGCCGGCCAGCACCGCCACCACCAGCCCCGGCTCGGCGCTGCCGATGGCGGTGGCTGCCGGCAGGTGGCGCTCGAAGTCGCTGCGCGCCGCCAGCGCCTGACCGCGCCCCAGGCAGAACTGCCGGTAGCGCTCGCCATCGCCCTCACCGGCGTTGATGCCGGCGAGGTAGTTCCAGGTGCGCAGCCAGTAGGGAAAGCCGTGGTGCACCACCAGCCGCTCCAGGCGCCAGTAGACATCCTCGCTGGCAGCGATCACGTCCTCGGCAGCGACGCTCAGGTGGGCGAACAGCTGCTGGCCGTCGTGCGCCCAGTGCAGGCCCTGCTCGCTGCCCGCCGCCAGCACCGGCCGGCCGGCGCTCCACAGCTCGGCGGCCGGGCCGTGCAGACGCGGCAGCGGCAGACGCAGGCGGCGCGGATCGGCGTCCGGCGGCGGCTCGCCGTGGTGCAGGCAGGCCAGCGCGTCCGGCGGCAACCGGCCCGACCCGGCGACCGAGGTCAGAAACGGCGCACCGACAGCGGCGGTCGCGGCTAGGGATAGGGGGCTGGCGAGAGTCATGCGGAAGCGGCCGGCCAACACCCCGGCAGGGCAGGGCGCGGCGACGAAGATCGGAACAAGGCCACTAGGCTAACACCCGCCGCCGGACCCGCCGGCTTCAGTGCACGGGCTCCAGGGCGCTGGCCGGCAGCCAGCCGGCCAGATCGCCGACCCGCACATTGCTCCAGCGGCCACCGGCGTTGTCGATCTCGCCCAGGATGCTCACCGCGCTGCCCGCCGGCAGCGCTTGCAGCACCGCCGCACCGGTCAGGGGCTGGGGCCGCAAGAACGCGGCCTCGCGCAGGCGCGCGGGCAGCCCGGCCGCGAGCGGGGCGCTGGCGACCGGCGCGGCGGGAGCCTCCCGTGCGGCCTCCATCGCCACCCGCTCCTCGGGCGTGCGCAGCACCGGCGCCCGGCCCGAGGGCGGCGGCAGCGGCGCCTGCCGCATGCAGGCGCCGAGCAGCAGCGCCAGCGCGCAGACCAGCGCCAGCGGCTTCACGGGATCAGCAGGTCGCTCTGCGCCACCCAGCCGTCATCGGCGCCGGAAGTGACGTACCACCAGTAGCCTTCGGCGTTGTAGACGCGCGAGTCGAGCACCACTGGGGTATCCAGCAGCAGCGACTGGATCGCCTCGCTGGCCGAGTTGGGACGCAGGCGCAGGGCGGCGCCGGGGCGGGCGCTGACCTTGGCGCCCTTGCTGAAGGCACTCACCTGGGCATGGGCGGCGGCCGGCTCGCCCGGGGCCATGCTGGCGACCGGCACGCGCGGCGGCGCCGATGATGGCGATGGCGCCGGATAGGCCAGCACCGGCGGCGGCGTGCCGAATTCCAGCGGCGGCGGCGGCGGTTCGGCCGGGTAATCCGGGTAGGCCGGGAACGCGGGCGGCGGGGTGGCGACGCCGCCACCCAGACGCCCCTGCGCCTCGCGGGCGGCGATGGCGTCCGGGGTGTTCAGCTCCGACAGCGGCTTGGAGCCGAAGCTCGGCGGCTCGGCCGGCGGCGCCTGGCCGATGGCGGCGGTGTGGATGCTGCCGCCGTTGCCGGCGGGCGCCTTGTGCAAAGGCCCCGAGGCGCAGGCGGCCAGCGCGACGCCGGCCAGCGCGATCAGCAGCAGCCGGGCTGGAACTATGGCTTGGTTCATCGACTTCCCTCTCCGTGAATTTATGGACATCCGAGCCGCAAGCGGCACTGCGCGGGCGAGACCCGCCGGTGCCGAAGACGAGACATATAACGTGCCAGCCCAGACCGATGCCCGAAAGCGGCGCTGGCGCGGTCGGCAGCGGCCTTCAGTAATCGCCCTCGCCATGACGCGCAGCCTGCCGTTGCTCGGCCTTGGCCGCAAGCCGGGGCGCGCGATCCTTGTCCGAAGCCCAGATCACTTCCGGGAACAGCAGCACCCGCAGCAGGCCGATCAGCATCCACAGATAGCTGACCGAGAAGACGATGCCGCAGAACATCGACACCCACTCGAAGTTGGGCGACAGGAACTTGATGCCCCACCAGGACATGACATCGGTCAGCGAGGCCGCCAGCCCGGCGGGGAACACCCACTGATAGACCTGGAGCTGGTTGAACTGCATCGAGAACGGGATGCCGATGATGAAGAAGCTGGTGGTGAAGCCGAACAGGTGGGCGTGGGTGAAGGCGATGAGCTTGCCCAGCGACATCTGCGCGAAATAGGCCTCGGCCGAGCCGTGCAGGCGCAGTTGATACCAGATCTCGGAGGCGCCGAAGCAGAAGGCGATGCCGAACATCGCCACCGCCAGCGCGATGCCGCGCTTCGCCGCCGGCGGGAAGTCGCGCAGGTTGATGTCGACACTGTGGCTGGAGAACGGCACCAGCCACCAGATGATCGCCAGCACCAGGAAGAAGAAGGCGAACAGCGCCAGCGGGCCGCCGAGGCTGAGCCAGCGTGACTTCTCCGGCGGCAGCTCGACCACCTCGGCGCTCTGCACCGGCGCGTCGCTGAAGAAGTCGAAGTCGTCCTGGGCAGCGGCGACCGGCGCGGACTCCGATGCCGCCGTCTCGGCCGAGACCTGCGTCAATTCGGTATCCGGCTCGGTCGGCACGGCCGCTGCCGGCGCGGCGTCCGCCTCGGCCGCCGCCTGGGCGATGGCACGCGCGCCGAACAGGCCCAGGGCGCAGACCAGACTCAGCAGCAGCGTCGGCAGCCAGCTACGCATTCTTCAGCCTCACGTAGAGCAGCGTCCCCGCCTTCTTCACCGCCGTGGTGATCGCGGCATCGACACCCACGCCGCCACCGGCCGGCAGCTGATCGACCGCCAGGCCCTGGAAGCTGGCATAGACCCCGCTCTTGGCCGCCGCCGGCACATGCGCGGTGTTGAGCGGCTGCACGCGGGTGACCTTGAGCTGGCGGTCGGTGGCGAGCAGCAGGAAGAACAGCTTGCCCTGGTACTCGGCCGGGAAGATCAGCGCGGTGCCAACCGGCTTTTTGTCAGTCAGCGGGATGTAGATGGTGTTCTCGTCGGCCTTGGCCAGCACAGCGCCCAGCGCCTGCGCGCGCGCCAGATCGGCGTCGGTCAGCACGGCATCGCGCGGCAGGTATTCGCGCACGCCGGGGAATAGCGCCTGCACCTCACGCGGGATCAGGCTCGCGGTATCCAGCCACTCGCCCTTGCTGCTGGGAGTGGACTTGGCGTCGCCCGGATTGGACTTGGCGAGAGCCTCTTCGGCATTGCGGGCGCCGTCGCCATCGGCGTCGAGCGCCGCGATCTTGGCGAAGGCCGCCAGGTTCTCGCCGGCGTCCTTGAACTGCTGGCCGTAGGCGTTGTTGGGGGTGCCGCCGCCGTCCTTGTGGCAGGCATTGCAGGACGGCGTGTAGCCGTACTGCTGCTTGTAGAGACGGGCGAAGGCGGGTTCGGCCTGGGCAGGCAGCGCACAAGCCAGCAGTAGCAGCCAACCGGCTTGCCGGGCGGTCGTGAGCCTGAAGAGTGGGCGCTGCTTCAAATCCATGAGCGACATCCTTAGAAATCAAACAGCCCGGGCACCACCGCCCGCATCTCGTCCAGCAACTGCGGATTCTGCTTCAGCGCTTCCTCCAGCGCCGCGTGCTGGGGGGCGTCGGCGGGCGGCATCAGCTTGGCGGCCTTGTCGGTGCCGCGATAGCGCTGCCAGTCGAGGGCGTCGCGGATCTCCGGCTTGGCCTTGAGGTTGGCGGCCACCTCGGCCTCGGTCGCGCCGGACATGAAGTTGAGCCGCTTGCTGGGATTGCCGCGATGGCAGGCAAAGCAGTAGTGCGCGAACGGCTCTATCGGCGAACCCGCGGCCAGTTGCACCGGCGGCTCGCCGCTACTGATCGGCGGCGACATCTCGGCGGTCTCCAGGCAGCAGTAGCCAGGTACCGCGCCCGCCGCCGTGGCTTGCACCCCGCCACTGCGGATCAGGCCGGGCGCCAGCAGCGCCTGCATCAGCGGCACCCGCGCCACCGGCTGCTCGGCGAACAGCGCCGCCGGCAAGCGATCCACAGCCCGCTCGACGGCACTCCAGTCGTACCCGGCGGCGGCTTGCAGGCGGCGCAGGTCGTCGGGCGTGAACAGGCTGGCCAGCGCGTAGATGCCGTCGATGTCGGCCGCGCCCAGCAGCCGCTTTGGCGCGCGTGGCGTCAGCGGGTCCTGCGCCGCCGGCAGCTTGGGCAGGCGGTCAAAGGCTTCGAGATCGGCATTGGTCTTGGCGCCGTCGCCCAGCTTCACGCTCGGCTTGAACAGACTGCGGAAGTAGCCCTTGATGCCGCGCCCTTCGCCGATGGGGTCGCGATTGGGCAGATCGGACTGCGGCACCGCGATGGCGCCCGCGCCGCTGGCGGCCTGCAGGCGCCGCAGTTCGGCGACGCCGGCGCTGTCGGCATGGAAGTCGCCCGGGGCACGGGCGTAGTCCAGCGCCAGCTTGAGCAACTGCCGGCGGCAGGCGGCATCGGCGCAGCGGTCCAGCCAGAGCTTCTGCGCGGCGACCAGGTAGGCGCCGACATCGGTCAGCTCGTCGTAGCGCTCCGGCGCCGCCAGCGGCGCGGCCGTGGCAAAGCCGAGGTAGCGCTCGCCGCCGACGGCCGCAGCGATCTTCGCGGCCGTCTCCGGCTGGCCATTGGTCTCGTTCCAGGGCCGCACCGAGAAGATCGGGCTGCCGCCCTGGTGGCAGGACTCGCAGATCGCGCGCTGGGCATAGACCAGCCGGCGCGCGCCATTGGCGCGGTAGTCCTGCACCAACTGGAATTCGTAGCGGCCGGCCAGCTCGTTGTAGCTGATGACCTCGATCTCGTTGGCCTGTTCGGTGTAGCCGAGGAACAACTGCCCGCGCGGCGCCAGGCCGAGGCTTGCTGGGGTGCCCGGCGCCTGGAAGTCGGCCGCGACCAGCACGCGCGGGTGCGCGTAGTCGGCCTGGCCCTTGAGCAGCGAGCGGCCATCGGGGATCAGCAGGCTCAGCGGTGCCGCGCCGCTGGGGTCTTGCTGGGCCAGCAGAGCCACCAGCTTCTCGAACGGCCAGGGCACGCCGTCCGCCTGCGCCACCAGATGGTCGAACAGCGAGCGCGTGCCACGGGCAACACCGTCGTCGCCGACGAGCTCAGGCGGCAGGTCGGCGCGCGACAACACCCGCGACGAGGTTGCGGCCGGATCGGTTACGGCTGCGTGCTTGGCGAGTTCGGCGATGGCCGGCCCGTCACGATGCGCCTGTGACCAGCCGTAGACACCCAAGGCAAGGGCGCCCAAGGCCAGCGCGGCAAGCAGTATCCGCCGCATCGCGATCTAGCCTCGAACCAGCGCTCCCTCCCCCGCCTGCGGGGGAGGGCTGGGGTGGGGGCGTTCGCGATCTGCGCGCGGAACCGCCCCCCTCCTGACCTCCCCCCGCTCGCGGGGGGAGGAAAAGGACACAGCGGGCACTGGCCGCATCACATCAGCTTCAGGAATTCGCGCAGCGCCAGCTTGTCCTCCGCCGACAGCGAAACGCCGAACTGATGGCCCTTGTTCTCCACCGGGTCGTCGCACTTCATGAACAGCGGCGCGTGCGGATTGGCGCTGGCGAAGTTGGCGATCGGCGTGCCTTTCGACACCGGCAGCTTGATCAGGCCCTGGCCGTCCTCGCGCGGCGCCAGCCAGAAGTCGATGGGGGTGACGCTGATCTTCTGCGGCCGGGCGTTGGGATCGTTCGGATTGTCGGAGCGCAGCAGCTCGTCGAAGGCCTGCTCGAAAGCCTGGATGCGCGCCGCCACCGAGGGATCGGGCGTGCCGTCGGCCAGGCGCGGCATCTCGCCGATGGCGTTGTTGTGCAGGAACGGCGCGGTCGCCCACACCGACAGCAGCGAGATGTTGCGCAGGTAGCCGGGGCCGCCGCTGACTTCCCGCTCGCCGACCTTGAGGCCGCCGATCAGCGGGAACATGCGGTTGATGACCTTGGGCATGCTGCCGGGCGAGGGCCGCTCCTTGTAATCCAGCGAGGAGAACTCCTCCCAGATGTGGCCCTCGTTGTGGTTGTCGTGCAGCGCCCGGCAGGCATTGGTGCCGATGATGTTGAACGGCGTCGGCTCGTCGTTGCCGAGCCAGTCCTGTCCGAACACTTCGCCAGCGCTGCCACCGGCCGCCGCCGCCGCGACGAACTGCTTGGGCCGCAGCGCGCCGCTCTTGGCATCCTTCACCAGATACTGGGCGACGAACTCGGGGCTGTTGCGCTCGGCCTCGCTGAACTCGTACTGCCAGTAGTCCTCCTTGCCGAACACATGGCCCTGGTAGAAACGGGCCAGGGCCTCGCGGTCGCCGCGCACGTTCTCGGGTGCGACCTTGGTGGAGTGGCAGGCCGCGCATTCGCGCGCGAAGACCTTGCGGCCGGCCGGCACCTGGGCGAGATCGACAAACTGGCTGCCCGGCTTGCCATCGACCTCCTTCGCCTGCAGCAGATAGGTCGGGCCGCCGGTGACCAGGAAGGCGGCGAGGTCATCCATCTTCGCGTCGGCGTAGTTCCAGGGCTCGCAGTCCTTGGCGCACTGGGCGATGCGGAAGGGCTTCTGCTTGGCCTTGTCGCCGAAGAAGCTGCCCGGGGTCGGGAAGTTCGGCGTCCAGCATTCCTCGGTGCACATGCCGATGTTGACGTAGACGCGGATCAGCGCGAGGTGGTCGCCCACCGAGTCCTCGCCGCCCTTGAGCACGTGCTGGGTCAGGCCTTCGCGCACCTCGCCGGTCACCGGGTCCTTCATCCGGTTCTTGAACACCCGCCGGTTCTGGAAATCCATGATGTTGTTCTGGGTGCCCGGGTTGTTCTGGAAGTCGTTCGCCACCAGCGAGGTGTCGATGGTTCCGGGCCGGCCGGCCTGTAGCGCGATGCGCGCCAGCGAATCCTCCGGCGCGCCCTGGAAGAACATGGTCGGCTGGTTGATGTGCTGGTTGCCGATGGTGGCGCTGAGGTTCTCCCACTTCGGCTGGTTGGGATCGGCCGGCGGATTGGTCGGGTCGAAGCCGACATGGCACTGCACGCAGGGGTGACCGATCACGAAGCGCTTGTTGTGCTTGAGCTCGTCGGCCTCGTAGGGCGCGGTCTGCGGGTCGAACACCACCTTGCCGCTGTCGTCCTTGAGCGGGTCGGCGTAGTACTTGCGGTAGCCGAGCACGCCGGAGGAGTGCGGGTCCGGGCACTTGTCCCAGTAGTTGGTGGAGGCATCGCCCTCGGTGCAGTCGGGGTCGTTGATGACGCCGTACTTCGTGAAGCGCTGCTTGCGCTCGCGGGTGTCGAGCCAGGGGTACCAGATGTCCTTGATGCCGTTCGGCGTGGTGCGCGAGAAGTGCAGGTAGATCTCGTCCTGGTTGCCGAAAGTGCCCTTGAACCAGACATCGCGGCCGCGCCGCACGCGCTCGCGCGCCGCCTGCGCCTTGGCCGGGTCGCTCGCCGCCAGCTCGGTGAACAGCGCGTTCACGTAGCGGCAGGACTCGGCGTCATAGCCGGTCGGCTGCGGCTGGTCGCAGGGCGGCGGCGCGGCCTGCGGAATCGGCGCGAAGCCCCAGGGGCGCTCGCCCTGCCACTTCTGAAACCAGTGCTGACCGCCGTCCGGCCAGACCTTCTTGGCCGCCAGCGTCGCGTAGAAGTTCTGCTCGTACCAGGCGCGATTGGCGTTGAGCTCCGGAGTGCCCTTGTAGATGCCCAGCGGCAGCAACTGGCGGGCGTCGAGGTCTTCCAGGGTCACCGAGCGCAGGGTGTGGCGGTAGGGCGTCGCCGGCACCGGGTACTGCCCGGCCGCCGGCCAGTAGTTCTCCGGCACCGCCACATAGGCGCCGGCGGCGACATGACCATCCGGTCGGGTTGCGGCGGCAAAAGCCACCAGACTGGCGGCGACGAGGCCGGCACTGAGCGCAAGGCGCATGGGTTCTCCCCCAAAAAGGCTTGTGAGTTCTGCGTTTGGCGCGAGTCTAGGCCGCCCCCCCGGGGGCGACAAGCGCCGGTCGGCCCGCCTCTACCGACCGGTCGCCGGCCGAGACAGCGGGTCATCGCCTGCCTTAGGCTGAGGGGCAAGAAGAACCCCGCCGCCGGTCAACCGGGAAGCCAGGCGCGCGCTAACTGCATACCGACTCCCGAAGCCGCCGCGTCCCCCCATGCCCGATACCCTGCAATCCATGCCCGGCAAGAAGGCCGGCAAGCTGGTACGCCTGCCCAAGGCGCACCGCATCGAGCAGTTGCTGAACGTCGCCCTGGAACTGTTCATCGCCCACGGCTACCAGGGCACGTCGATGGAGGACATCGCCAGCGCCGCCGGGGTCACCCGCCCCATCGTCTACAACCACTTCGGCTCCAAGGACGGCATCTACCTCGCCTGCCTGCGCCGGGCACGCGCCGATCTTGATCGCCAGCTGGCGCACGCCGGCAATCACCCACGGCTGGAAGACCGGCTGCGCGCCGGCGTCAACGGCTACTTCAACTTCGTCGAACAGAACCGCCTGTCCTGGCAGCTGCTGTTCGCCGGCGGCGTGGCCGTCGCCGGGCCGGCCGCCGAGGAAGCGGCACGGCTGCGCTTTTCGACGGTGGAGGGCATCGCCCTGCTGTTTACCGGCGCCACCCGCAGCAGCGAGCGCACCGGTCTACTGGCCTATGCCCATGCGCTTTCCGGTGCCGGCGAGCAGCTCGCCAAGTGGTGGCTGACCCGCCCCGACCTGCCGAAGGAAGCGGTGGTGGATTTGATGGTGCAGCTGATGTGGCAGGGCCTGCAGGCGCAGGCGGCGGACGCACCCGTCGCCTAGCTGTCGTTTCTCACCACGTTATTCAGTGATTGAGAAGTTGATTGGGGATTCTGCTGAGCGGTGGTTTCCCGTGGAGCGCGGCATGAGGTCTGCACTGGTTGTAGTGACTGACCCACGTTGG